>CAVUUH010000027.1:0-544532 GCA_963744545.1 uncultured delta proteobacterium | reverse complement strand
ACGCGCTGGCCTGGATGCCATCCTAGCAACGAGCGCAGCGAGTTGATCGCTTCGGTCGCCTCGATGCAATGACTCATCGCGACTTCTTCGGCCGGCGATAGCGGATTGCTTGCCGACGGCTCTGGATACTTCGCGATCGGCAGATGCTGCGCGAGGTTCTGGCTCATCGAGATACGGCCGGATCACCTGCCAGATTTCCTCCGACACGAACGGCATGAACGGATGCAGCAGGCGCAGCATCTTGTCGAAGACGTTGATCAGGACCCATCGCGCGGCCGCCTGGCGCTCCCCGCCGGCCTTGAGCGGCTCCTTGGACAGCTCGATGTACCAATCACAGAACTCGTGCCAGATGAACTGGTACAGCTTCATCGCGGCGACGTTGAATTCGTAGGCGTCGATCGACGCGCGTGACTTCGCGGATCGCGTCGTCGAGGCGTGACAGGATCCATCGCTCCGCCAGTCCGAGCTTTGCGATCTCGACCTTCGGCAGCGGCTGCGGCGCGCCGTCGAGATTCATCATCACGAAGCGGGCGGCGTTCCAGATTTTGTTGGCGAATGCGCGCGACGCGGCGAACCTGTCGTGCGACAGGATTACGTCGCGGCCCTGCGCGGCCAACTGCGCGAGCGTGAACCGGACCGCGTCTGCCCCGTATTGCTCCATCAAATCGAGCGGGTCGACCACGTTGCCCTTCGACTTGGTCATCTTCTTGCCGAGTTCGTCGCGCACCAGCGGCGTGATGTACACGTCCTTGAACGGCACCTTGTCGGTGAACTCGAGCCCGAACATCATCATGCGCGCGACCCAGAAAAAAATTATGTCGAAGCCCGTGAGCAGCAGGCTGGTCGGATAGTAGCGCGCGAAGTCCGGCGGTTTCCTCCGGCCATCCGAGCGTCGACATCGGCCACAGGCCCGAGCTGAACCAGGTGTCGAGCACGTCGTCGTCCTGCACGATGTCGGAACCGTCGCATTCGGGGCATCGCGATGGGCGCTCGGCGGCGACGATCAGATGATTGCATCGCACGCATCGGTAGGCGGGAATCCGATGGCCCCACCATAGCTGGCGCGAGATGCACCAATCGTGGATGTTCTCGAGCCAGTTGAAGAACGTGTTCTCCCAGAACTTCGGATGGAAGGTCGTGTCGCCCTTGCGGACCGCCTCGATCGCGCGATCGGCCATCGCGCGCATCGCGCAGGAACCACTGCTCGGAGAGCATCGGCTCGACGACGGTGTCGCATCGCGAGCACACGCCGACGGCATGCTTATGCGGCTCGATCTTTTCGAGCAGCCCCGCGATCTCGAGGTGTTTGACGATTTCCTTGCGCGCATCCTCGCGCGACATCCCGCGATACGGGCCGCCGTTCTCGTTGATATGCGCGGTGCCGTCGAAGATCGAAATCTGCTCGAGGCCGTGACGCTTGCCCAGCTCGAAGTCCACCGGATCGTGCGCGGGCGTGACCTTCACCGCGCCGGTCCCGAATTCGCGATCGATCGCAGCGTCGGCGATTATCTTTATCTCGCGCCCTATCAGCGGCAGACGAACTGTCTTGCCGACGTACGACTTGTAGCGCTCATCATCGGGATTCACGGCGACCGCGGTATCACCGAGCATCGTCTCGGGCCGCGTCGTCGCGATCGTGATTGCGCCGGATCCGTCGGCGAGCGGGTAGCGGATGTACCACAGGCTACCCTGGACGTCTTTGTGATCGACTTCGAGATCGGACAGCGCCGTCTCGCATCGCGGGCACCAGTTGATTAGCCGCATCGCGCGATAGATGAGTCTCTTGTTGTACAGATCGACGAAGACCTTCGTCACCGCCTGCGACAACCCCGCATCGAGCGTGAAGCGCTCGCGGCTCCAGTCGCATGACGCACCGAGGCGTCGCAACTGATTCAGGATTCGATGGCCGTAAGTCTCGCGCCATTCCCAGACACGATCGACGAACGCGTCACGGCCGAGCTGATGGCGGTCCTTGCCCTCTTTCGCGAGATCCTTCTCGACCGCATTCTGCACCGCGATGCCCGCGTGGTCAGTGCCGGGCAGCCACAGCGTGTTGTAACCCTGCATCCGGCGCGTGCGCACGATGATGTCCTGCAGCGAGACGTTCAGTGCGTGCCCGAGATGGAGCTGCCCGGTGACGTTCGGCGGCGGAATAACGACCGAGAAGACTTTGCCCGGGCGCGCGGGATCGGCCTTGAAGTAGTCGAGGTCGATCCACAGCTGAAACCATCGCTCCTCAGCCGCCTTGGAATCGAATGTTTTGGGCAAATCCACCGGTATCACTCCGTCGAAAAAAGGGCGCGGACGCCCTTCGCTCAAATCATATTGACCGCGCCGTCGCCTCTCAAGCGCGCGGCGTTGCTGCCGACGCGCCGCGTCGATCTACAGCTTGTAAAATCGAGGCGGTTAATAATATCGTGCGCATGCTTGGGTTTGGGGACGGGCAGTATTCGAATGCGGAGGGATGCTTCATGGCAGACTTGTTTCGAAGACTGGGTATTGCAGCCGCGCTTGGAATGTTGATTCTCGCGGGCGGGATTTCGGGCTGCAGCTCGATGATGTCGACCGACCATGTCGACTGCAACGTCGTCAAGTTGCAGCAGCAGTCGGGTCGCACCGATGCGGAGATCGCATCTGCCGTCGGCGCCAGCGAAGCGGATGTCGCAAAATGCCACGGCTCGGAATCGTCGGGCAACAAGGCCTCGCAAGGGGTACCCTCGACCTATTGAGCGCCCGCCGACCTCTCCCCTAACCCCCCTCCCTTCCGGAGAGGGGAACAAGGCCTGGAGAGGGAACAAGACCAAGTACAAAGCTTGGTGCGAGAGAGGGGACTTGAACCCCTACGAGCTTGCGCTCACAAGGTCCTGAGCCTTGCGCGTCTGCCATTCCGCCACTCTCGCGAGCCTGGGCAAGAGTATACGGTTTAACCGGCTGATGATTCCAATTCAAGACGGGTTTCGATTTTTCGCGCGGACGTCTTGAGCGCGCGGCGCTGGTGACAACACAATCTGCGGTTACGATGAGTGAGCGGGTTCGCGGCGCAATTGCGCTTGCGCCGGCGCCGGCGGCGTCATCGCTCGCGCTGGACTTGAGCGCGGGCGACGGCCTTTCGAGCCGGATGCTGGCGGAGCGCGGTTGGCGCGTCGTTTCGACCGAGTATCGCACCCGCAAGCCCGGCTGGATTGCGGTCAACCTCGATAACGATCTCCCGTTCGGCACCGCGAGCTTCGACCTGGTGATGATGCTCGAGGTGATCGAGCATCTCGCGGACATCCCGCACATGCTCGGCGAGATCGCGCGCGTGATGAAACCGGGCGCGGTCGCGATCGTCACGACGCCGAATCGCCTGAACGTCAGCTCGCGGATACATTACCTGCTGAGCGGATACTACAAAGGACGGCGCGCTCCGCTGGCGTATAAATATCGCGTCGAGGACGGGCGCAACTGGCACGTGATGGGCCTCAACGACCTGCACTGGATTGCGTGGGGAGCGGGACTGCGGATGGACGCGCTCGGCCGCAGCCGGCGCAAGCTGAGATCGCGAATCCTCGCGCCGATTCTGTGGCCGTTCATCGCAGGTTTCTCGTGGATGCTCTACGGGCGCGTGAAAGATCCGGAGCAGCGCGAAATCAATCGCGAGCTGCTCGGTTTCATGACCAGCGCGAGCCTGCTGATGGATGAAAATATCATCATGCGATTTCGCAAGATCGAAGACGCGTTGAAGACGTCGGTCATCATCGCGACGCACAATCGCGCCTGACTCGCTTCGGAGGTGTTGGCGAGCCTCGCGCCCGAACTCGCGACGGGATCGCGCGAGATTATCATCGCCGAGAACGGCACGCCGGCGCCGACGCAGCTCGCGATCGAAGGCGCGCCGCTCAAGCATCTGCACGAACCGCGCGCCGGGAAAGTGCCGCATCCAGAATCGCGCAATCGCGCAAGCGTCCGGAGACATCCTGGTTTTCCTCGACGACGATCTGATCGTCGCGCCAGGACTACCTCGAGGCGGTCGAGCAATTCTTCGACACGCATCGCGAGTTCGCCGCGATGAAGGGGCGAATCCTCCCGGCCGAAGATCCCGAGAAAAAAGTCGGGCCGATGGCGCGTTACCTCGATCTGCCGATCGCCGACCACGGCGAGGAAGTAGTCGAGGTGCGCGGCGTGCTCGGCGCGAACATGGCCTTTCGCGCGGACGCGATTAAGCAGGTCGGGCCGTTCGATGAGCGTCTCGGCCCCGGCGCGGGCGGGCATGAAGAGGAAACCGAAATGTCGCAGCGGCTGCGGCGCGCGGGTTTTCGAATCGGTTACGCGCCCAAGGCGCTCGTCTATCACGAAGTTGACCCGTCACGCGCGAATCGCGAGCGATTCATCAGAATTGCGCGCGAACGCGGACGATGCCGCATGATGCATGAGAAGCATTCGGCGCTCGACGTGATTACAAAAATGCGATCGCGATGACGCGGCTGCGATTCGCGCAATTGACGCGCGCGGACCTCGCGCGAATCGCGCGCGAGGAACGCCGGCTCGCAATCGCGCGCGGAATGTTCGACGGCCTCGGCGGATGAAGTCGTGCGCGTTGCACGCTTCTAGCTTGAACCGCAGTACCCTCACCTACCGTCGGCGATTGCCGCCGCCTCCTCTCCCAAACTAACGGGCGAGGTAGATCAGACGTTCCGCTCGCCAAAACCATTCTAACAGGGACGAAGTCCCGCATCCTTCTTTCATGGGTGCAGGGGTCACCCCTGCCGAAGGAAGTGTGAAACCCACCGCGGTTTCACATTAGATAAAGTGTGTTCGCGCGCTCCCTACCCTATCGATCCGATCAACGCGTTCAATTCTTTCGCATAGCGAGTCCAGGTAAACTTTTCTGCCGTCGCGCGCGCTTCGGTCGGCGAGACTCGCGGGCGCGTCGAACAATGCGCCGAGGCGAAGCGCGACTTCGCCGACATCGTCGGGGTTCTCGACTCGAAACCCGCGCATCGACGGTGGGATCACCTCGGCGACGCCTGAGAACGCGCTGGTCATCGCGGGCAATCCGCTGGCCATCGCTTCCATCACGACGTTGCCGAACGGTTCGAACAGCGACGGCATCGCGAACGCGTCTGCCGCGTGAAAGATTGTCTCGACGTTCGGCTGTGGACCGGTGAAGACTATTCGCATGCCGACGTTGAGCGCGCGAGCGCGCCTCGCGAATTTGTCGGTCTGTCGATCGGCGCCGGCCACCATCAGAAACGCGCCGCCCGCCACCAGCGGCCATGCTTCTATCAGGAATCCCAATCCCTTGCGGGCGAAGCCGTTGCCGACGAAAACGACCACGCGCGCGCTGGCTGGAACCGCGAACTTCTGCCGGATAGCGGCGCGTTCAGACGAGTCGGTTGCGCGGTCGGAAGCGGTCGAGATCGACGCCGTTGTAAATCGTCAAGGTTTTCTCCGGCGTCAAACCGAATTCGCGAATCAAATCGTCGCGGACGAAATTCGACACCGCGATCACGCGCTTCAGGCCAGGACCGCGGAAGGCCTGGCGCTCGACGAGCATCTGCACCCGATGATACGGGGTGATGCGCATCGCGGTCGCACCGATCACGCCGCGCCATTTTCGCGCCGCGCGGAGATAGCTGGCATGAGCGCCGCCGCCGGACCGCATCACGTCCGCCCCGACGCATCGCGCGAAGCTCAGAACCAGGTCGGCTCCTGCGCGTCGTGCCGCGGGCGCCGCTGTCCACGCGAATCGCAGCAGCGACAACGTGCGTCCCAACCGCGGGCCGGCGCCGACACGTCGGACATCCCAATCGCCGGTCGCGCCACGGATCTCATCGGCGAAAATCGTAACCTGATGCCCCGCCGCGCGCAGGCATTCCGCCGTCACGATCAGATCGCGCTCGGTGCCGCCGCCGGCGCTATCGAAACGGCGCGTCAGCAGCGCTATCCGCATCGCATGACGCTCCGCCGCGACGCCCGGAAAAGATGCGTGCGCGCATTGCGGTATGATAATTTGCCGCGAAGGAGGCGAGGTGGAGGAATGATCGAAATTCAATGCACCAGTTGCCACACCCGCTACCGTATCGATGAGCGGGTCCTGCCCGACGATACTCCGACCTTCAAGTGCTCGCGATGCGGCCATGTGTTCAATGCGGATCCGGTGCCGGCGAGAGTTCGCAAAATGGCGCCGCCAGAGCCAGAGAGCCGCAACAGCCAGAGAATGAGTCGCAGGCGCCGCGCACGATTCGCCCCGCCCGGCCGCGTGCGAGCGAGCTCAAGTCGCCGGTCGAAAGCGACGTCGTCAAGCGCGAGTTGCAGCGAGCCACGGCAGCCGATCGCGCCGAAGCCCGAACCTCGCGCGCAAAGATCGGAACCGCAGTGCGCAGCGCAGTCGAGCGCCCGACCGAACCGCGCGAACCCTTTCGCGCCGCGGACTCCGCCTGAGCCTGCCAAGCCGCCGGCAGCTCGAAAAGAGAAACCTCCGCAGGAACCGCCAGCCGACGATCCGCTCAATCGCACCTTTGGCGATCGCGATCAGAAAGCCGATACCGGCGAAAATCTGAAATTCGATTTCAGCGACGAGCGCGGTCGAACTCGGTGACGCGCCACCAGAGAATGAGCTCGAACGTCCCGAGCCGCCCGACAGTGATTGGCAGGTGGGCGACGCACCGGCCGATTTCGAGCACGCGCCGAGTCGCCAGCCGCCCAGCATGATGGCCGATCCGCAGCCGGCTCCGCGACCGACGCCCACCACCGTTCGTCGCATGGCGGCCCCTCTGGAAGCCGAGATGCCTCGATTCGCGCAGCCGCCGACTCGCGCGAAATCCGCCGGGTTCCAGCTCGGCCATGCCGAAGAGGACGACACCGCCGAGCAAGCCTCGCCCGGGCCGACTCATGCCTCGGGAGTTTTTCTCGCGCTGTTTTTCTTCGTGGCGATCGTTTTTCTCGGCGCGAGCGCGCTCATCTGCGACGAGCCGGTCGCGAGCGCGCGAATTCTCAGCGGCGCTCCGCGAATCGGCGACTACTTCGCGCGGCCGATCGTACCCGCGATGCTGGTGACGCTGCATGACGTCCGCTCGGAGTACTACTCGCTGAAGGGCGGCCATGTCGCGCTGGTGATTACCGGCACCGCGCAGAACGTCGGGCAACCGCCCGCTGCACCTGGTCGCGATCGACGCCGATCTGATTGGCGCCGGCGCCAGTCCGGTCGCCAGCCTGAGCGTCTATTGCGGCAACGAGCTCTCGGCCACGATGCTCGGTGAGATGACGCCGCGCGAAATCGAATTTTCTCAGGGATTGAGCCCGCAGAAGACGTTCACGATCGAGCCGTCGGCGTCGGCGCCGTTCCTGATGGTGTTCATCGATCCTCCAACCGGCGCCGGCAAGATTCGAATCTCGGTGTCGAAAGCGGAATCCGGCTCGATCGCCGCCCCTCCCGCCTGAGCCTCGCCGACCGCGATTATTCCTTCTCGCGCGCGAGCAGCTCGGTGTATTCGTCGGCGTCCATCAGGTCTTCGAGATCGCTCATGTCGGTGATCTTCACCTTGATCAGCCATCCGTCGCCGTAAGGATCTTCGTTGACGGTCTCGGGGCTCTCGGGCAGGTCTTCGTTGATTTCGATCACGGTGCCGGTCACCGGCGCGTAAATATCGGAAACCGCCTTGACCGATTCGACCACGCCGAACGGATCGTCCTTGCTGACCTTGTCGCCGACCGCGGGCAATTCGATGTACACGATCTCGCCCAACTGGTCCTGCGCGTGATCGGTAATTCCAACAGTCGCGACCGTGTCTTCAGTCGCAACCCATTCATGCTCTTTCGAATATTTGAGTCCCTGGGGGATCTCCATGATTCCTCCGTAGATCGCGAGCGGCGCGTATTTCAAGTCCGGCGCGCGCGCAGGTCGATCGCGATCACATCCAATGTCATGAAGCGCAGCGGCGCGAGTTTTGTCAAGTTCCAACTCGCACTCGAGCTTGCATTGATTACACACCCGACTCTTGACTGTCGCGCGTCGATGGCGTTAGCGGTCGCACGCGCCGCGATTGCCTGCGGCTCGGCGCGCGCCGTATCGTCGATGCGCGCGCGATCATCGACCACTCGTTCAAGGCGCGGAGGATTCATCTGCATGAATGTCGGAATTCCCACCGAAATAAAATCCGACGAGCAGCGCGTCTCGCTGACTCCGGCTGGCGTAGCCGCATTGCGCACGCACGGTCATCGCGTGATGGTGCAGGCGGGCGCCGGCGTCGGCAGCGGATTTTCCGACCGCGACTATCGCAAGGCGGGCGCATCGATCGTAGCCGGCGCGGCCGGCGTATGGCGCCGCGCCGAGATGATCCTCAAGGTCAAGGAACCGCTGCCGCCCGAATACCCGCTGATGCGTCCCGGGCTGATCGTTTTCACCTATCTCCACCTGGCCGCGGACCCTCGCCTTTCGCGCGAGCTGTTGCGTCGCCGCGTGACCGCAGTCGGCTACGAAACTATCCAGCTCGAAGACTCGAGCCTGCCATTGCTCGCGCCGATGAGCGAAGTTGCGGGACGCCTCGCGATTCAGGCCGGCTCATGGTGTCTGCAGGCGCGCAGCGGCGGTCGCGGCGTGCTGCTCAGCGGCGCGTCAGGCGTGCGCCCGGGCAAAGTGGTCGTGCTCGGCGGCGGAATCTCAGGCCTCAACGCATGCCGAGTGGCGGCGGGCGTCGGCGCCGAAGTGACGATCATGGATATCAACCCGACTCGCCTGCGCTACCTGGGCGACTTGCTCGGCGGTCGCGTGACGACGGTGATGTCGAATCGCGCGACGCTGGAAGAGGAAGTCACTAACTGCGATCTCGTGATCGGCGCGGTGCTGGTTCCGGGTGCGCGCGCGCCACGGTTGCTGAGCGCCAAGATGGTTTCGCGGATGCGTCCGGGCGCCGCAATCGTGGACCTATCGATCGATCAAGGTGGTATCGCGGAAACGTCTGCGCCGACCACGCACGCGCGGCCGACCTTCATTCGCAACGGCGTCGTGCACTACTGCGTAACCAACATGCCCGCGATGGTTCCGCACACTTCCACCTACGCGCTGACCAACGCGACACTGACCTACGCGCTCGAGATCGCAGACCACGGCATCCTCGAAGCCGGCCTGCAGAATCCGGCAATCCGCCACGGCCTGAACACCTACGACGGCCACGTCGTCCATCCGGCGGTAGCGCGCGCGCTCAAGATGAAGCCCCACTCCCCGTGGAAGTAGGTCCTTACCTCTCCCGTCGGGAGAGGGATCGGCATGCGCGCACCGTGAGCCTGGCGCTTGCATTCAGCCCATGCTCGAGCGCAGGTGAATGTCTTCAGGCTTCGACTGCAGGAGTTGAGCTGACGCCTCGATGCTGCCGCGTCGCCAGACTCGACACCGGACCTCGAAAGACCCGGAGAGGGAAGTGAGTCGCTCTAGTCTTATCACCATCCGTTCTCGCAGGATAGCACTTGGGTGCACTCACTGCGGTACACCAGATGCCGAAGCACCCTACCGTGCAATCTATCGCGGGTTTCAAGATTAAAATAAAGTGATCTACCCTTCTAGTAGATCCCGTTCGGCCCCGTATTGTATCGCTGCTGCCCCGACTTAAGTTCCCCGTAGGTACCGGTTTCAAACCGCTTGACGTTTTGCGTCAGGTTGAGGTCGCCGTGCAGATCCGCGACCGCTTCCTTCGCGCCTTCCTGCGCAATCTCGTGAGCGCGCACCCAACGTCCGGAACGCTGTACGAAATTGGCGAGATCGAAAAGGTTCTGGCTCAACGCCGCTTGCGACTTGGCGAACTTCGCGGTCCAAACTACTTGCTGGCTCTTGAGATCGACGAACTTCAGCGAAAACGAAACCGACGCCGGGCTGGCCGCCGCGTAATCCGCCCCGACCCGTTCCTTGTAGCGTTCGACCGTGCCGTAGAGCACGCCGTCGGCCGACACTTCGCGGCCTAGCTTGAGCGCGTTCTGGTCGAGGTTCGCAAACGTGGTCGGCGGCAATTTCTGCAGCGCCGCATCGACGTCCTGCGCCGGAATCGGATCCCATCCACCAGCCATCGCGACCTGGCTGTAGAGTTCGGCGCTAATCGCCTCGGCCGCTCCTGGAGCCAGCGGCTCGCCAGCGGTCGGATCCTCCACCAGGGGCATCACGGCGACTCGATTGATAGTGACAGTTTTGATCGAGCGCACCGCATGGGTCTTTACGTCGCGCTGGTTGATTGCGTCGCTCACCGCTCCGGTCGTGGAGTTAACCGCGTCCGCCGCGATCGTGGTGCATCCCGCCGCCATCCAGAAGCGCGGCCGCCAGCAGAGCCAGCCGCGCAGACGCCGGCGTCCAACTGATTTTCATGACGTCACCTTGATCGACAGTTCCTTGAGCTGGCGCGGATCGACCTCGGATGGTGCGCCGCTCATCGGGTCAACCGCCTTCTGCGTCTTGGGAAACGCGATCACGTCGCGCAGCGAGTCGGTGCCGCAAAGCATCATGCAAATCCGATCGACTCCAAAAGCGATTCCGCCGTGGGGCGGCGCGCCGTACTTGAGCGCGTCGAGCAAGAAGCCGAAGCGATCGATCGCCTCCTCGCGCGTGAGGCCCAGCAACTCAAATACCTTCAATTGCAGCTCGCGGCTATGGATACGAATCGAGCCGCCGCCGAGTTCCTGGCCGTTGAGCACCATGTCGTAGGCGAGCGCGCGAGCCTTGAGCGGCGCCGACTCGAGCATCGCGAGATCGTCGGGATTCGGCGCGGTGAACGGATGGTTCACCGAGACCAGGCGCTTGTCCTCGGCGCTGTAGTCGAACATCGGGAAATCGACGACCCACAAAAATTTCAGCTCGTCGGATTTATCGAGCCCGAATTTCGCGGCGAGCTGCAAACGGATGTCGCCGAGGACCGGCCGCACCTTGTCGGGCGGTCCCGCCGACCATCAGCATCGTGTCGCCGGTCTTCAGTTCCGCAGTGCCGGTGGCGGCTGCTCTCTCGCCGTCGCTCAGATACTTCGCGATCGGTCCCTGCCATGCGCCGCCCTCGCCTACTTTTATCCACGCCAGACCCATCGCATGGCGCGATTTCACCGACTCGGTAAGCTCGTCGAGTTCGCGGCGGGTCAGTGGATGATCGCCCGCGACGTTGATTCCATAGACGGACTCGCCGCGCGCGAGAATTTCCGCGAACACCTTGAACGAAGTGCCCGCAAACGCGCGCGTGAGATTTTTCAGCTCCATCGCAAAGCGCAGGTCAGGCTTGTCGATTCCGAAGCGTTCCATCGCCTCGGCATACGGCATCCGCGGGAACGGCGGCTTCACGTCGATACCGAGCACGCTCCGATAAACCGACGCGATCATCCCTTCCGCGATCGATTGGATGTCCTCGGGGCGCGGGCACGTCATCTCGATATCGATCTGGCTGAACTCGGGCTGCCGATTCGCGCGCAAATCCTCGTCGCGAAAGCATCGCGCGATTTGGTAGTAGCGATCGAAGCCGCCGATCATCAGGATCTGCTTCAACAACTGCGGCGATTGCGGCAGCGCGTAGAACTTTCCGGGATTGACGCGGCTCGGCACCAGGTAATCGCGCGCGCCTTCGGGCGTCGACTTGAAAAGAATCGGCGTCTCGACGTCGATAAACCCATTTTGATCGAGATGACTCCGCACCGCCTGCAACGCCTGATGGCGCCGGCGCAAATTGCGCTGCATCTCGGGGCGGCGCAGATCGAGATAGCGGTACTTGAGCCGAATCTCCTCGGCGGTCGCCTCGCCGTCGGCGATCTGAAACGGCATCGGCGCCGACGCGCTGAGAATCTCGAACGCGCTCACCGCAATTTCGATTTCGCCGGTCGGAAGCTCGGCATTGACGGTCCCCTCGGCGCGGCGCACGACCTTGCCTTTCACCGCGACGTAAAACTCGGAGCGCGTCGTCGCCGGCAGCCTCGTGCGCGGCGGCATTATGCGCGGGATTCAACACCAGCTGCACGATTCCGTCGCGGTCGCGAAGATCGATAAAGATAAGCCCGCCGTGATCGCGCCGCGTCTGCACCCATCCCCAAAGCGCGACCTCGCGGCCAACGTCGGTAGCGCGAAGCGCGCCGCAGTAATCAGTTCGAGGCCACGGCGGCAGCGGAGAATATTGCTCAGTTTTTCCCATTACAGTTGAAATTCGTCCCGTCGGTCGAGGATACCTGTGCCAACAAGTCTAAGAAACACTCGCTATCCGCGCGCTTCTGCGATCGCTGCGGCCGCCTCGGCTTCGGCAACTTCGCGTTGCGTGCTCTGCTTCAAGTCGCGCAACTGCACGACGCCGCGCGCGAGTTCATCGTCGCCGATAATCAACGCGAAGCGCGCGCCAATTTTCGACGCGCGCGCCAGCAGCGTCTTCATCTTGCGCTCAGGCGAGAGCATCTCGATGTTGAGATTCGCTCCGCGTAGAACGCGCGCCACGACGACCGCATGACGCGTCGCCGCCGCACCCATGGAAATTATCGCCGCGTCGGGCGTGGCAGCTGGCAGCGCTCCAGCGGCTTCCAGAGCCAGCGCCATTCGATCGACGCCGATCGCGAATCCGATACCCGCAACCGCCGCACCGCCCATCGTTTCGACCAGACCGTCGTATCTGCCACCCGCGACGACCGTGCTCTGCGCGCCGAGGCCGCCCGCCATCACCTCGAACGCGGTGCGCGTGTAGTAGTCGAGGCCTCGCACCATGCGCGGGTTGACGACGTACTGAACGCCCGCGGCGGTCAGCAGTTCCTTGACGGTGTCGAAATGCGCGCGGCATTCGTCGCACAGGAAATCGAGGCTGTTTGGCGCCGACTCTGTCACCTTCGCGTCTCTCTTGCAGTCGAGCAGGCGCAGCGGATTGCGATCGATGCGATTGTGGCAGTCCTCGTCGAGCTCATCCCAATGCGCGCGACCCCATTTCACGAGCGCCTCGCGAAAGGCAGGCCGGCACTTCTGATCGCCGATCGAATTTATCTCCATCGTGAACGGAACTTTGAGGTCGCGGCAAAGCTCGTCGATCATTATCAGCAGCTCGGCGTCGCAGGCCGCGTCGGGACGGCCGAATACCTCGACGCCGAACTGATAGAACTGGCGATAGCGCCCTTTCTGCGGACGCTCGCGACGAAACATCGGACCCGAATAGAACAGCCGCTGCTCGGGATCGGTGCGATCGAGGCCGGCCTCAATGTATGCGCGCACGACGCCGGGCGTGCCTTCAGGCCGCATCGCGACGACGGTCTCGCCCTCGTCGCGATCGGTGAACGTGTACATCTGCTTTTCGACGACGTCCGAAGTCTCGCCGCTCGAGCGCTGATAGAGTTGCGCGCGCTCGAGCACAGGAATGCGGATCTCCTTGATCGAGTAGCGATCGAAAATCGCGCGCGCCCGCTCCTCGATGAGGCTCATCGCGCGCGCGTCGGCGCCGATTAGATCTCGAAATCCTCTGAGTCGCGTCAGTTCCAAGCAACCTAACCCCTAACCCCTTCCCGAGCGGGAAGGGGAACCGGAAGAAGAAACACCGCGCATCAGATCGCGCAGCTCGCGGAAACCGACCATCTCGACGCCTTCGTCCTTGATCAGCTGGCGCGTCTTGTCCGACGTGAAGTAGCGGAAGTCGGCGTCGCGCTGCATCGCATCGCGCGCGCAGGTCTTCAGTTCGTCGCGCGCAATTGCGGGATGACACAAAATCTCGGTGACGCCCGGCGAAAAGCGAATGCGAATGAGATTCGTCCAGTACGACTCGGTTTCATCCACCTTCGACGGCCCGTGAAACACCAGATGGTCGGGCGTCACGACGCCGGATGTGTCGAGTTGATCGAGGATCGCGGGCATCCCTTCGATCCCGCATCAGCTTGCGCGACGCGAGCCTGATCGGCAGGCGATACTCGTCGGCCAGCCGCGCATAAATCTCGTGATAGTCGGCGCGCAGTTGCAGCGTGCCCATGTGCGAATCGAGATGAGTCGCGTCGATTCCCGCCGCGAACGCCTTTTCGATTTGCGCGCGCAACTCCGCCTCGGCCTCGTCGAGGCGCGCATGCTCGTAAACCTGCGCGACTGTCTGCCACAGGTATCCGCGCTCATCGACCAGCGACGGGCACCGCGTCGCGCCCCGACACCGGTCCCCACTTGTAGCGGTCCCATTCGGCGGTGAGCGTGAGATGCACGCCCAGGTCGGCGTCCGGATTATTCCGCGCGAACTCCGCCGCCTCCTCGAACCACGGACACGTCACGAGGATCGTCGACGACGTGAACATGCCCTCCTTCAGACCCCTGATGACGCCTTCGTTCTGGTCGTGGCACATCCCGAAGTCGTCCGCATTGAGGATGAGCACGCGCGCATCCGCCGCGTAGCCGAGGCGTTCAGCCGTCGATTTTGTTTCGTTTGCCATCTGACTTGATCCCGTCAAACTTATCGGCCCATCAGGGAAAGAAAAAGGGCCGCCTGTTTGGGCGGCCCTCTCTCGAAGTGCCGATTAGGCGTATTAGCCGTTCCTGAATTATACCGTCAGGATATGAATCGTGCAGGCGGAGCCCAGCCCGATAACGTGGGCCTGGCCCGCCTTGGCGTTAGGCACCAGGCGATCCTTCGCGCGATCGTCCTGGGTCAGGTGCCAGACCACTTCGCAGATATTCGCGACGCCGGTCGCGCCGAGAGGATGCCCCTTCGAGAGCAATCCGCCCGACACGTTGACCGGATCGTGGCCGCCGAGGCCCGGATGCACGCCGCCGCCCGAGTCGATGAACTTGCCGGCTTCGCCGTCGCCGCACAGTCCGAGGTTCTCGTAGTGCACGAGTTCCGCGGTCGCGAAGCAATCATGCAATTCGGTAAGCGCGATGTCCTTGGGTCCGATGCCGGCCTTCTCGTACGCCTGCTTCGACGCGCGCCGCGTGAGCGTGCTGACGTCGGGCAGAGTCGCGGTGCGATCGGTCCACGGATCGGAGGTGAGCACCGAAGCCGCGATCTTCGCGCGCTTGCGTCCACCTGCGAGCTGTTTCAGCTTGTCCTCGCTGACGAGAATCGCAGCCGCCGCGCCGTCACCCGTCGGGCAACACATATAAAGAGTGTTGGGATACGCGACCATGCGCGCATTCATCACGTCTTCGAGCGAGACTTCGTTGCGATACTGCGAGAACGGATTCTTGGTCGCATGCTTGTGCGACTTCACCGAGATTTTCGCGAAGTGCTCGGGCTTGGTGCCGTACTTGCGCATGTGCTCGATGCCCGCCTGTCCGAACACGGCCGGCATCAGGCCCGAGCCGAGCTTGCCTTCGGTCGAGTACGCGGGATCGCCGCCGCCGGCGCCGCCGAGCAATCCCTGCTTGCCCATCTGCTCGACGCCAACCGCCATCGAGATGTCATACATCCCGGATGCGACCGACATGTACGCCTCGCGAAACGCGGTCGAGCCGGTGGCGCATGCGTTCGAGACGTTGATCACGGGGATTCCGGTCTGGCCGATTTGCTGCAGGATTCGCTGCCCGACCATCGCGTTGGACTGGTAGAGATTTCCGCAGGCGAACATCTCGACGTCCTTGATTGCAATTCCGGCGTCCTTGAGCGCGAGCAGCGCCGCCGCGCCGCCGAGTTCCGGAACGGTCTTCTCGGGATAGCGGCCGAATTTGATCATCCCGGTTCCGAGAACATAAACATTTCGCATCTTGATTCCTCCTGGCGGCCCGGCAAGAAGCTAGGTCCGTCGTAAAGTTTGTTCGCTGCGCCCTTGCTGGGACCCTAATTTTTACTCGGCTGGTACGAGAAAGCCACTACGTCGTGACCTTCGCGATCCTTGGCCGTAACGCCGGTCACCAACTCGACCGGCAGATTGAAAACCTTGTTGGGTTCCTTCTGCGCCTGCTCGGGATCGACGCCGGTCAGATTCGCGCGGACGCTGATGCCCTCGGGCAGATCGACGATCGCCGTCACGTACGGCGTCTTGATTCCGGGGAACGACTGATGCACGACCGAGAACACGTACACCTTGCCCTTGTCGGACAGCGTCACCGGACTGAACTTTTCGCTCTCGCCGCATTTCGAGCATGCGACGCGTTTTGGATCGAGATAGATTGCGCCGCACTTCTCGCACTTGATGCCTTCGAGATGCGGCTTGGGCGCCAATTTCAGCCATGGAACGATCGGGCGCGGTCCCGTGTCAGTAGTAGCTTGAGCCTGCTCAGCCATTACAGATCCTCCGGACGATTCAATTCAATAATGATGCTATCAGAATGACCAACGCCGCCTCGTGCGGCGGCGCCGTCGCTCTCTCTTTTGCCGGAGTTTCCCACAGGTCAGACAGGTCGTCAACCCTCTCGCCGGGAAGGGCAAATCACTTTATTGAATGTGAAACCCGCCGTGGGTTTCACACTTCCTTGGGCAGGGGTGACCCCTGTACCCAGTGTTTAAGAGTCTACTTGTGCTGCCAGTTTGGCGGGCGCTTTTCGACGAAGGCCGTGGTGCCCTCGACGCGATCTGCGCTGCCGAAGGTCACGCCGAACGCCTCCTGCTCGAAGCGCAGGCCCGCGTCTTCTTCCATCGTGAAGGCGGCTCGCAGCGCGGCTTTCGCCTGACGCAGTGCGACGGCAGATTTGCTCGCGATTTTCTCGGCCAGCTTGCGCGTCGTCTCGATCAGATCGCCGGGCGCCACGACCTGGTTCGCGAGGCCCAGTTCCATCGCCGTCTTCGCGTCGAACATGTCGCCGGTCATGATCAGCTCGCGCGCTTTGTTGTGGCCGATTCGATGCGGCAGCCGCTGCGTTCCGCCGAAGCCCGGGATGAGTCCGAGATTTATCTCGGGCTGACCGAAGCGCGCCTTTTCACTCGCGACTATCAGGTCGCATGCGAGCGCAAGCTCGAGACCGCCGCCTAGCGCGAAGCCGTTGACCGCCGCGATGACGGGAATCGGCAGGTCCTCGAAGCTCTCCATCACGCGATGGCCCAGGCGCGAAAAATCGAGGCCGTCAATCGCCGACATTTTCGCCATCGCGGCGATATCCGCGCCCGCGACGAATGCCTTGTCGCCCGCGCCGGTGACGATCAGCACGCGCACCGACGCGTCGTGACGCACCTCGCGAATCACGCGCGCCATTTCCTCGAGCACCTCGCGATTCAACGCATTGAGAGCCGTCGGCCGGTTAACAGTCAGCGTCGCAATCGCAGCTTTTTCGAAAATAATATTTTGCAAGTCCATCGCTTCTAGTTCCCCCTTGCACGCTTTGACTGTCAAGCCCCCGGCGCTTGCGCGCTACTCGTCGCGCGCGAAACAATGCGCACGTGCGAATCAAATCGGGAATGTCGGCGCGGCTCTTCGTTCTGGCGATTGTTCTTTTTGTCTGTTCAGGATGCAGTTCGAAGCGCAGAGACCTTCGTCACGAAGATTCGCGCCGAAGCAACCGAGAAATGCAACGAAGGCAACCAGGCTGCGTGTCATACGATCGTCCAACAGATGAGCGACACCAAGGTCCTGATCGAATCCACTGCGCCGATCGCGATTCAAACGCCCGCCTGTAATGCCGGCAAACAGGATGCGTGTATGCAGATGGCGGTGCTGCACGGTGAGTTGAGCACGCTGGTGCACGATGGGTAACGGACAGGCGTGCGCGGCCGTCAAGACTGGTCCGTGGCCGGCGAAATGGGACGAGCCCGCGCTGATCGACGCAGCCAAGATGTCGTGCCTCTCCGGACAGTTCAAGGCCGATTCGAGCACCTGCCAGGCTTTGGAGATGATGTGAGTGGCTAGCTCCGCTCTTCGAAGCCGAGCGCAATCATCATTTCGTGAATCGATTGATCGACTTCCAGGAACTCGGTGTGCGAGACATACACGTGACATCCACGCTGCCCGCGCACGGCGCCCGGAATCTTCCGTGATTCTCAAAACGTGGTCGCCGTTAATCATCACCGGCTTGTCTTTTATACTCACGCGCAGCCACATATCCCGCCACCTTCCCCTGAGTTCGATTAATAATAGGCGATGGAAGGCGCGCGGGACAGATCATCGCTCGCTCGCAAGCCGGTCCCAGACGCGAACACGATCGTCTTCTTCGCCGACCAGTTTTTTAACTCTTCGCGTAGCAACTGGCGGCGAGGCGTCGGATAATGGCGCGGGTCGAGCTCGGGACCGGGTCGGTGCGCCGCAGCCTGGCCTCACGCTCTTCGGAATCTTCGAGCAGTTCGATCGCGGTGCGGCAGGCGTTTTCGATCGCGTGCGCCCGTTCAGCGACGCTGGCACCGCGCCATGACGGGGTGTCGCGCAACCTCGGCCATTTTGAAGCGCCCTTCACGATGACGAGTGTACGCGGGAAAACGCGATTGGAACAACCGGTTCTGTCAGTACTCGGGTTTGAAATCGAAATGATGAATCGCCTCGATGAAGCGAATGGTACGCGTTTTCGATCGCATCACGACGCTGTTGGTCATCGCGCCACCCGAGAAAAATCGCACGCCGCGCAGATAATCGCCGGTGGTCACGCCCGTCGCCGCGAACATCACGTTCTCGCCCGCGAGTTCCTCGAGCGTGTAGCGATGCTTCAAGTCCATGATGCCCATCGCGAGGCATGCCTCGGCTTCCTCTCCGTTGCGCGGCACGAACCGGCATTGCATCTCGCCGCCGGCAGAACGAATCGCAGCTCCGGCCAGCACACCCTGATGCGCTCCGCCGATTCCAATCAGCATGTCGATTTCGCTCTCCGGGCGCGTGGTCGCGATTGCCGCCGACAAGTCACCGGCCGAGATCATCTTGATACCGGCGCCGGCGCGACGGACTTCATTGATCAGCTTTTCATGACGCGGGCGATCCAGAATCGCGACGCGCAAATCCTCGACGTAAACTTTTTTCGCCTCGGCCAGCGCCTTGAGATTGTCGGTCGGCGATCGGTCTATGTCGATCACTCCACGTCCAGCCGGCCCGCATGCGACTTTGTCCATGTAGGTGTCGGGGCATCGCAGGATTCGTCCGCGCTCGGCCAGCGCCACGCACGACAACGCATTGGGCCCGCCGGTCGCGCAGATTATAGGACCTTCGATCGCGTCGAGCGCGACGTCGATTTCGGTGCCCGCGCCGGTGCCTACTATTTCGCCCTCGTACAGGAACTCGGCGTCGCCTTCTTTGCCCTCGCCGATCACGATTTTGCCGTCCATCGCGACCGAGTTCAGCGTCTTGCGCATCGCGTCGCACGCCGCCCGATCCGCCATCCGCTCGTCGCCCTTGCCGATGAAACGCGCCGCCGCGAGCGCCGCGGCTTCCGTCGCGCGCACCACTTCGAGGGCAAGATTCCGCTCCATCCAGAGACCTCCGGGTCAGTTCGATGTGGTCTTCAAGGGGCTGCCGAACAGTGATTCTATCAGGTGATAGCCATCGCCGACGAGCACTCCCGTCGCAGTGCCCTCGTCTTCAGTGTAGCGACGCGGCGTGCTGCCGCCGGGCTTGAATTGCGCCGACGTCATCAGCGCGAACGGCACCGGCTCCGGCGAATGCGTCTTGAGCTGGCTCGGCGTCGCATGATCGGGCATCAGCAGGATCGCGAAATCGCCAAGCGCGCCAAGCCCCTCGAGCATCGGCCCGATGATCAACTCGTCGATACGCTCGATCGCTTCCTTCTTCAGATCGGCGCGGCCCATGTGACCGGCCTCGTCGGGCGCCTCGATATGTAGCAGCAGGAAGTCGCGCGACTTGAGCGATTCGAGCCCGTAGCGGCCTTTCGCGGCGTAGTCAGTATCGAGAAATCCGGTCGCGCCGGGAACCTTGATCAGGTTGAGTCCCGCCAGCCGGCCAAGTCCGTTGACGAGATCGACGGCCGATATCACCGAGCCGTCGACGCCGAAGCGATCCTTCAATGTCGGCACCGACGGTCGCGTGCCCTGCCCCCAGAACCACACCGACGATGCTTCCGCTTTGCCCGCGTCGCGCCGAGCCTTGTTCACCGGATGCTCGCGCAAAATCTCGGCAGAGCGCCGCGTCAGATCGCGCAGCAAATCCGCGCCCGCACCGCGCGGCAGATGATCCTCGACCGGCTTGCCCGTGATGTCGTGCGGCGGCGTCAGATGCGTGGTCGCAATTCCGCCCCGCCACATCATCAGATGCCGGTAGCTGACGCCGTTGAAAAATTCGATCCCGTCGCCCGCGAGTTCCTTGCGCAAGTCCGCGACGATCTGCGCGGCCTCTTCGCTGGTGATATGTCCCGACGTGAAGTCGTTCATGATCATCGCGCCGCTTTCGTTGTCGCCCGGCTTCAGCGACACGAGATTCATGCGGAACACGACGTCGCGCGGCCCCATCTCGATTCCCTGGCTGGCGGCCTCGATCGGCGCGCGCCCGGTGTGATATTGGGCCGGGTCGTAGCCGAGCATCGTCATCGTGCCGACATCGCTGCCCGACGGCATGCCCTTGGGAATAGTCGCGACCATCCCGAGCGTCCCGCGCGTCGCCATCAGATCCATGTTGGGCTTGTGCGCTGCCTGAAGCGGCGTCTTGCCGCCAAGCTCGTCGCACGCCCAATCAGCCATCCCGTCGCCGTGTATGATGATGTACTTCATCAGGAGATTCCCGCTTCACGGAAAAACGCGAGCATCGCATCAAGGAGCGCGCGCGGATTGTCGCCCTGCACGTTGTGCCCCGATTTCTCGACCCGCACCCATCGCCCGTCGGTGAGAGAGCGCGCGAACTTCTCGGCGGTTTCGTCGGTGAGTATGTCGCTCAACTCTCCGCGCACCACCAAGGTTGGACATGTGATTCTGGAAAGTTCTGACGCGAGGCGAATGCGATCCTCGGTAAAGGAGCGCATCCCTTCATCGGACCGAAGTCGCTGATCGTGCTTGAAGGTCCATTTGCCTGCTGGTGTCCGGCGCAAATTGTAGTAAAGGCTGCGACGCAACACTGCGGGATCTCGGATTGGATTGAATTTGACCGCGAGTTCCAGGAATGCCTGTGGCGAATCCAGCTCAGGAGTGGACGTGAACGCGCGAATCCGCTCAGCGGCCGAGGAGCTAACCTCCGGCGCAACGTCGACAATCACCATCCCACGCATTTTCTCGCTGTGGCGCTTCGCGTAGGCGATCGAATTGAGACCGCCCATCGATTGTCCGACCAGGATTGGCCGTTCCAATCCCATCGCTTCGACAAAGCCCGCGATGTCTCTGACATGGGTCCCGATGCGATAGTCGAGGACCGGCGACCACTCGCTGTCGCCATGACCACGCTGATCCAACGCGACGCATCGATAGCGTTCGCGCAACATTGCCGCGACGCAATCCCACGTATGCGCGTTAAGACCGCCGCCGTGAAGGAAAAGGATCGGCGGACCGGAACCGCCCCAGTCAAGATAGTGAAGGCGGATTGAGCCGATGATCACCTGATGGTCGTCCGGCAGCGCTGACCGCCTTTGGATGAAGATCGGCTATCTCGAGCGCAGTGCGAAACATCGCGAGTTCATCGGTTCGTTCCATTTTCACTGCGCGCTTATTCGCGCTCCAGGATTTTCAGCACTTTCGCGATGTCCGGTTCGACCACGATAGTGTTACTTAAATTTTTCAGCGCTGTGTCGGGATCCTTCAGGCCGTGGCCGGTGAGGGTGCATACGACAACCGAGCCCGGCTTTAGCAGTCCGGCGCCCGCGTATTTCAGCAGCCCCGCGACCGACGCAGCCGATGCCGGCTCTGCGAATACGCCGCCCGCCGCGATCAGCCGATAAGCCGCGAGGATTTCCGAATCTGTGACCATGTCGATGATCCCGCCCGACTCGTCGCGCGCGCTGGTCGCACCCTTCCAGCTCGCGGGATTGCCGATTTTGATCGCAGTCGCCACGGTATGCGGATCGTCAATCGGATGGCCGACCACAATCGGCGCCGACTCCGCCGCCTGGTAGCCCATCATCTTCGGCAGGCGCTCGCTGAGTCCCACCGACTTGTATTCCTGGTAGCCCGCCCAGTACGCGGTGATGTTGCCGGCGTTGCCGACCGGCAGAAAATGATGCGTCGGCGCGTCGCCCAATTGATCGCAAATCTCGAATGCCGCCGTCTTCTGCCCCGCGATTCGATCGGGATTGACGCTGTTCACCAGCCGAATCCTGACCGGATCGCGCTCCGCGACGTCGCGCACGACCTTCAAGCAAATGTCGAAGTTCCCGATCACCTCGAGCACGCGCGCGCCATGCATCACGCTCTGCGACAGCTTGCCGAGCGCGACCGCGCCCTTGGGAATCAGCACGAACGCCTTCAGCCCCGCGCGTCCTGCGTATGCGGCAGCGGACGCTGCAGTGTTGCCAGTCGACGCGCAGATTACGGCGCGAGCGCCCTCGCCCAGCGCCTTGGAGATCGCCAGCGTCATGCCCGCGATCCTTGAACGAGCCGGTCGGATTGGCGCCTTCGAACTTAAAGTAAACCTTGATGTTTAATCCGAGCCGCTCCGCGATCGCGGGCGCCTCGATCAGCGGCGTGTTGCCCTCGTTCAGCGTGACGACCGGCATCGAATCCGTCACCGGCAGGAAGCGCCGGTAATGTTCGATAAGCCCGGGCCAATGAAACAGCCGCTGATTTTTCGATCCGCTCTTCGAGTCCGACGCCATCGCCTAAAGCTTCTCCTCGATTCGGATAAACGCGGGTGCCGACTGCACGATTTTCTCCTTACGAATCTCCGCCAGCGCGCGTTTCAGGCTGCGCTCGGGCGCGTCATGGGTCCGCATAATCACCGGCACCGTGCGCGCCTTCCCGCGATCCTTCTGAATCACCGACGCTATCGACAGCCCATACCTTCCCAGCACCGACGCAATCGCGCCGAGCACCCCCGGCTTATCCTGTGCCGTGAACCGCAGGTAATACTCGCATACCACGTCGTCCATCGGCTTGACACTGGCGCCCTTCATCAGCCGAATCGGAAATCCGAACGCGTGCGTTCGCGCCGACCCTTCGGCCAATCGATGCCGCGCGATTTCGAGTATGTCCGCCATCACCGCCGTCGCCGACGGCATCTCTCCCGCGCCGAGCCCGGAATACATTGTCGCGCCAAGCGCGTCGCCGTGGATATAGATCGCGTTGAACGCGCCGCCGACGCCCGCCAGCATATGGCGATCCGGAATCATCGTGGGATGCACCCGCGCCTCGATCCCGCCGTCGTCATCCTTGCCGATCGCGAGCAGTTTGATCGCATAGCCAAGCTCGCGCGCGTACTCGATATCCGCCTGCGTGATTTGAGTGATCCCTTCGGTGTAAATCTGCGCCGGCTTCACCATCACGCCAAACGCCAGCGTCACCAGCAGGCAAAGTTTATGCGCAGAGTCATGTCCTTCGACATCGGTCGCGGGATTCGCCTCGGCCAGGCCTTTCGCCTGCGCGTCGGCGAGCGCCGCGCTGAACTCGACGCCGTTCTCCGTCATCGTGGTGAGGATAGAGTTGCAGGTGCCGTTGACGATTCCGTAAACGGCGCGCTGACGATCTCCCGCGAGCGCCTCGCGCAGCGTGCGGATGATCGGCACGCCGCCGCCGACGCTCGCCTCGAAGCCCACGGCGAGACCGCGCTTGCCGGCCTCGCGAAAAATCTCGCCGCCATGCTCCGCGAGCAGGGCCTTGTTGCCGGTGACGACATCCTTGCCCGCCGCGAGCGCCTTCATGATCAGTGCGCGCGCCGGTTCATGACCGCCGAACAACTCGACCACAATATCGATATCGGGACGCGTCACCAGCGCCGCCGCATCGCGCGTGATCAGTTTCGCGGACAGTCCGGGCACGTCGTCGGACTTGAGGCTTCGATCCGCGACGCCCGCCAACTCGAGCGGCGCGCCGAGGATGCGCTCGTACTTGTCGGGATTGCGCAGCAGCAATTTCACCACGCCGCCGCCCACGGTACCGCATCCGAGCAGAGCAATCCGTACCGGTTTCAATCTTTCCCCGATGTAGTCGCGATTGCGCTCAGGAGCCGCTGGCTGCGCGCACTGGAATTTCGGCGTGACCGGCACGCAGCGCGTGACGAATTCCGCGAAGAGCCTGGCGCGTGCGATGCTCGTTCTCGATCAGCGCGAAACGCACGAAGCCGTCGCCGTCCTGGCCGAAGCCAACGCCTGGCGAGACCGCGACCTTGGCCTCGGCGAGCAGAAACTTGGCGAACTCGAGCGAGCCCATCGCGCGGAACGGCTCCGGAATCGGCGCCCACACGAACATCGTCGCCTTGGGCTTCTCGACCGGCCATCCTGCGCGATTGAGCCCGTCGACCAGCACGTCGCGCCGACGCTTGTAGGTCGCATTGATCTCCGCGACGCATTCCTGCGGCCCGTTGAGCGCCGCGATTGCCGCGACCTGCACCGGCGCGAACATCCCATAGTCGAAGTACGATTTCAGTCGCCCCAGCGCCGCGATCATCTCGCGATTTCCGACCGCAAATCCCACGCGCCATCCGGGCATGTTGTAGCTCTTCGACAGCGTGAAGAACTCGACGCCGATGTCTTTCGCGCCGGGCACCTGCATCATCGACGGCGCCTTGTAGCCGTCGAAGCACAGGTCCGCATACGCGAAATCCTGCGCGACCATGATGTCGTTCTCGCGCGCGAACTCGACCACCCGCTGCATGAAGTGCAAATCGACGGTCGCGGTGGTCGGGTTATGCGGGAAGTTCATGATCAGGAACTTGGGCCGCGGCCAGCATCGATTGACCGTCGCCATCAGCTCGTCGAAAAATTCCTCGCCGCGCCGAATCGGCACGCCCTGCACCTGCGCGCCCGCAATGATGCATCCGTACTGATGAATCGGATACGTGGGCGTCGGCGCGAGCACCACGTCGCCCTGATCGAGAATCGCCAGCGCGAGATGCGCGATGCCTTCCTTCGATCCAATCGTGACGATCGCTTCCGAATCGGGATCCAGCTCGACGCCGTAGCGCCGCTTGTACCAATCGCAGATCGCCAGCCGCAGCTTGTACACGCCGCGCGAGACCGAGTATCGATGGTTGGCGTTCTTGGTGGCCGCCTCGACCAGTTTCGCCACGATGTGCGGCGGAGTCGCCTCGTCGGGATTCCCCATCCCGAAATCGATTATGTCCTCACCGGCGCGCCGCGCCTGCAGGCACAGTTCTCCGATCGCGTTGAAGACGTAAGGCGGCAGCCGTTTGATTCGTGGGAAATCCATTTTTCTCTTGCGATTGGCGACGATAAGCGTCAGCCAAATCGCGAGCTATAAGTTTTAACGGACCCCCGCCGACGCCGCTAGTAGGGATAGCTGAGAAAGAAGGAACTAATTGAATGTGAAACCCCCGGTGGGTTTCACACTTCCTTCGGCAGGGGTGACCCCTGCACCCAGTGAGAAGAAATCGCGAAATGTCGAGGACGCGATTTCGCTCTGAGGGTGCCCGACTTCGGTGGCACAGGCTTTGCCTGTGACTTTCTGGTCGATGCAAATCCAGACAGAATCACAGGCTGAAAGCCTGTGCCAGCGCGATTCATGAATCGTCACTTCGCCGTGCCCGCCAGCGCGACCCCCTCGCTCTCGCGACGCCTCATCGCCCAATATACCGGCGCCGCGCAGACCGAGATCAGACCCGCGATTTGCCATTCGAACGGGATGCCCGCCGTGTCTGCGATTCGTCCTGCCACCAGCAGGCCGACCGCGCCGCCCATCGTCTGGAACGTCGAGTTGAACGACAGCAGCGTCGCGCGATTGCCCGATTCGATCTGCTCGTTGAACCAGCTCTGCACCAGCGGCATCATCGCGCCCGTGAACAGGTTCATGATGAACAGCATCGCGAGCGAGACCGCCGGCCGCCCGCCGAAGAGGCCCGCCAGGAACAGCATCGCGCTCGCCGCGATTACCAGCATGCTCACCCGCGCCGCGCGCTGCGATTCGTCGACGGCGATTCGCGCGCTTATCTCAGCGCCGATCAGCCGCGCCAATGACAGGCCGCAATAGATCCATCCGATGATCCACACGCCCACCGCCGAGGCTCTCGTTGAACATCACCGGCCACGAGACCCAGTACGGCGCCCACGCCGCCACCGTGATTGCGTTCGCGATACTCAGCATCAGGACGGTATGCGCGCCGAGTCCCGCGCGGATGCCGTCGCCGACGTTCTCCGCGATTCGCCGCGGGATTTCCGCGATCCTGACGGTCGTCGTGCGCGGACGCTCGTCGTGCATCAGGAATGCGCCGACGGTGCCTGCGATCACGTAGCCGGCTGCGCCGAGCAGCCACGGCCACGCGATGTTGACGTCGGCGACGTACGCGCCGATCATCGCCGACCCCATGAAGCCAATCGTGCTCAGTTGCGAGATGCGCGAGAACAGCCGGTCCTTGAGTCCGTCGTAGCCGGCGTCGTCGAGCGCGTCGACACCCCACGCGTCAATCGCGCCGTTGCCGAAGGTCGTGCCGATACCGTCGATGCTCTCGGCGATGATGAAGACATAGTAATGATGCGCCACGAAATAGAGCAGGAATGCGGAGACGCGGAGGAACGCGCCCAGCACGAACGATCGGCGCCGCCCGAGCAGGTCGGCGAACGCGCCGGTCGGCACGTCGGTCAGAAACAGGACGAGGAAGTACGTCGCGAGGACGCTGTTTATCTGGAACTGGTTGAGCCCGCGCGAGCGCAGGAAAATCGGATAGACGCCGAACAGGAATCCGCCGGCGAACGAGTACATGCCCCATACCGTGTAGTAGCGGCGAATGATATCGCGAATTGTCGGAGCATGCGGCCGTGCGATTTCCACCGAAATTTCCTCGCGCATTCGTGCGCCAAAAGCAAAAGCCCCGGGGCTCGCAAGCGCCCGGGGCTTTTTAGAGCCAAGTATCAATGTCCGTCTCAATTCAGGAGGACCTTAATTGAATTGGGGACTCGACGTACATCGCCACTCGGCTTCATGTCGGACAGATTATTCGAGTGGCTGGCTTTCAGTCAAGCGCCTTGTAGGGAAGCTAAACAAGCTGTCCCGGTTCTCAGAATCGCAGGTATCACGTAGCATCTAGATGTCCGGCGTCTTCGCATGAGCAACCCGAGCCTCGACCGCAGTTTCGATTTTCCCGCCGACGTGCCCGAACCGGGGCTCGCGACGCGCGCGTGGCGCTTTTCAAACGTCGTATGGCTCGCGGCCTACGTGTACGTGGGCTACAAAGGCACCCAGCTCTGGACCCGCTTCATCGACGATCGCAACAAGGCCGAACTCTACCGGCGCCAGGATCTCCGCGCCGCGCAAGCACTCAATCGCACCGCGCTTCGCCTCGAAGGTTTGCTGATCAAGGCATGCCAGTTTATCGCGACTCGCGCCGACGTGCTCCCCGACGAATGGGTCTCGACGCTGTCCGGCCTGCACGACCGCGTGCCGCCGCGTCCGTTTGCGATGATCCGCGAACAGATCGAGCGCGAACTCGCGCCGCCCGCTCGAGGCCGTTTACGCCGAGTTCGATCCGGCGCCGCTGGCGTCGGCGTCGCTCGCGCAGGTGCATCAGCGCGCGCCTGCACGACGGCCGTCGATGCGCAGTCAAGGTGCAGTATCCCGGAATCGACGGCATCGTGCGCGCCGATCTGCGCAACATGACCACGGTGCTCTATTGGCTGGCGAAGCTCGAGCGCGACTTCGACTATCGCGTCCTGATGCGCGAGGCGCTCAAGTACATTCCGATGGAGCTCGACTTCATCCACGAGGCCGACAACTCCGCAACGATGCGCCGCAACTTCGCCTCGGATCCCAGCGTGATCGTTCCCGAGGTCTATCGCGAGTTCACGACGCGGCGCGTGCTCACGATGGAGCTGCTCGAGGGCATCAAGGTCACCGACGTTGATGCGCTCGAGCGCGCGGGAATCGACAAGCATCTCGTCGCGCAGAAGCTGATCGAGATTTTCTGCGATCAGATTTTGCGCGACGGCTTTTTTCATGCCGACCCGCATCCCGGCAACATCCTGGTGCAGCCCGGCCCGAAAATCGTGCTGCTCGATTTCGGCCTCGCCAAGGATTTCCCGCCCACGTTCCGCGACGGCATCGTGCGGCTGACGTTTTCGATTCTCACTGCGAATCGCGAAGGCATCATCGCGGCGTTCCACGAGCTGGGCTTTCGCACGCGCAACGGCAATCCCGACACGCTGCTGGCGTTCGCCGATCTGTTTCTCGGCAACACGATCAAGTCGAAGAAGGCTTACGCCGACAAGGACCTCATCGAGCAGTTCAACGAAGAACTGCCGCGCGCGATTCGCGCGAATCCTGTGGTCGAAGTTCCCGCCGACGTGCTGCTGGTCGGCCGCATGATGGGTCTGCTGAGCGGACTCGGCAAATCGCTCGACTCGCAGGTCGATCTGTTCACGACCATCATGCCGTACGCGCAGCGCCTGATGATGGCACTGCCACGCCCCGGCTCATCTGACGCCGCGGCGAATACTCCAGCCGGCAAGTAGTCAGGGTCGTTTCCGCGCGCGCAGTTTTCGTGGCACTGTCTGGCGGTGCGATTTTCGATGCGGAGTCCATTTGATGTCTGATCGACGCAGTAAACTTGTGCCGCTGGCGGCGGAGCTCGCGGCTGATTTTGCGACGCGCGCTGGCGAACACGATCGCAACAATTCATTCCCGTTCGAGAACGTCGACAAGATGAAAGCGGCCGGATATACCGCGCTGGTCATTCCCGAAAAGCACGGCGGGCTCGGCGCCGACCTCGAGGATTTTGCGCTATGCCAGGAGCAGCTCGCGCAGGGCTGCGCCGCGACCACGATCGCGATCAACATGCATCTGTTCGGCATCGGCAGCATGGTCGAGCGCGCCACCGGCGCGCCCGCAGGAGAAATTGTTCTTCGACGTGATCGGTCGCGGCCATCAAATTCTCGGCGGCGGGATCAGCGAGCCCGAGACCGGCGGCGATTGGGGCTACTTCGCGACTCGCGCGCGCCGCGAGGGCGAGACCTACGTCCTCAACGGCCGCAAAATCTTCACCAGCCTGTCGCCGGTGATCGATTTGTTCATGGTGATGGCGACGATCGAGGATTCCAATCCGCCCGGCGTCAGCGACCTTCGTCGTGCCGCGCGGCACTCCCGGCTTTGAGCTTATCGAGACCTGGGACGCGATGGGGATGCGGGCGACGGCCAGCCACGACCTGGTGATCAAGGACGTCGCGGGTGCCGGCGATCGCGATGGCGGAGTCGCGGCCGGTCGGTCCCGTGAACGACCAGGCGATTTCGCTGTTCGCATGGTTCGGGCTTTCGGTCGCGGCGACCTACACCGGCATCGCGATTGCCGCGTTGAAGTTCGCCAAGGAATTTGCCGGCCGCCTCAAGCCGCTCACGCAGCCGCGCACGATCAAGTATCTGCCCGGCATCCAGTTCGCGATCGCCGAGGCCGAAGCGCTGATCGCGCAGTCGCGCGCGCTCTATCTCGGCGTCGCCAACGACTACATTCGCGATCGCGCATCGTTCAAAGGCGAGTCGGGACTGGCGCGCGTCGTGATGCCGAAGTATGTCGCGACCAACAACGCGATCCGCGCGGTCGATTACTGTATGGAGGTGGTCGGCGCGCACGGGATGCTGAAGAAATTCCCGATGGAGCGCTACTATCGCGACGTTCGCGCGGGCATGAATCATCCGCTGTCCAACGCCCGCGCCCGCGAGCTGATCGGCAAAGTCGCGCTCGGCATCAGGCCTGTCCGAAACCCCGCGCTGGTAGGCGGCGGAATCAGCCGTGCTTGACCCGAAGGTAAATCCGACCTATGAGCACGCCAGAAGCTGAGATGGGGGTTCTGAGCGACTTTGTATATCACATTGATAGCCGCGGTTGCGGCAGTCGGCGGCCTCTTGTTCGGTTTCGATACGGGAGTGATCGCGGGCGCGATGCTCTTCATCGTTCCCGAATTCCATCTTGGCCCTGCCGAGCAGGGACTCGTAGTCAGCGCGGTGACGTTTGGCGCATTGTTCGGCGCGCTGATCGGAGGTACTTCGTCTGACGCAATCGGCAGGCGCTGGACCAACATCGCCGCCGGATTGAGCTTTGTTGCAGGCTCAATCTTCTCGGCGCTCGCGCCCAACGTCGACGTTCTGATCGCGAGTCGCGTCCTCATCGGACTGGCAATAGGACTGACGTCTGTCGCAGCGCCGATGTATATCGCGGAGCTGTCGCCGCCTCGCAATCGCGGCAAGCTGGTATCGCTTTTTCAACTCGCGATCACCATCGGCATCCTGCTTTCCTACATTGTCGATCGAGCTTTGGCGCCCGATCACGCGTGGCGCTGGATGCTGGGGCTCGCATTCGTCCCCGGCGCACTGCTGGTGATCGGAATGATCGCGATGCCCGAGTCGCCGCGATGGCTCCTGAAAACGGGAGCGGAAAAGGCCGCTCGGCACGCGCTTTCGCTCGTGCGGTCTCCCGATGAAATCGACGCGGAAGTAAGAGATATCCACGACGACCTCGAACAAAATCAGCCGGCTGCATGGTCGGAGTTGCTGATGCCGGGACTTCGTCCAGCGCTGCTGGTCGGCGTCGGGCTCGCGGTTCTCCAGCAAGTCACCGGCATCAACACGATTATCTATTACGCGCCCCAGATTTTTCAGAAGGCCGGACTGAACAGTGCGACCACCGCATTGGCGGCAACTGCCGGGATCGGAGTGGTTAACGTACTATCCACATTGATCGCGATCTGGCTGGTGGATCGAGTCGGAAGAAAGCCGCTGCTCCTGGCGGGGCTGGTTGGTATGACCTTAAGTCTGGCCGCGCTGGGCGTTGCTCAAGGCTTCGGTTCAACGTTCGATGTTGACCAGCAGTTGGTCGGGCCAGTTACTGTAGGGTTCGTCGGACTGTATATCGTCTGCTTCGCTTTCTCACTGGGGCCGGTCGTATGGCTGATGATCTCAGAAATCTTTCCCAACCGTGCGCGGGCGCGAGCTGCCGGAATCTCGACCGCCGCCAACTGGACGGCGAACTTTCTCGTGAGTCTTTCGTTCCCGGTTCTGCAAGCGATGCTGGGACCGTCGCTCTGGTTTCTCTATGCGGCGATGGGTGTGGCAGCGTTCATATTCGTAGTCGGCTGGGTTCCTGAAACCAAAGGAAAGTCGCTTGAGGACATCTCGCGTCAGTGGCGGACTGCAACCGCAACCAACCTCGTAGGTCAGCAGCCCGCCAAATGAGTTGGTTGATTTTCAGATTACTTGTGGTCAGCTTCGTGCTCGCCTCCATCTTTCCGACGGCCGGGGAGGCTCAGACATTCTCAACGCCGTGGATGCACACGACCAACCAGGATTGGGCCTCCGAATGGGGAGTACTCGATCCTATGATTTTGTTCGCACCTCGATCCTGGGCTCAGCTAAACGGGGCGACGGGAAATTGGGATGGTGTGCGTAGTGACCTCTCCAACGCGGGAGTTTCTTTTTTCGGCTCCTATGAAAGTGAATCCGCCGGCAATCCAGTCGGCGGAGAAGTGCACAAGTTCCGGTATACACACAACATCGCGCTCGGGATCTCATCGGACCTGCAAAAACTGATCGGCCTCCGCGATACCTACTTTCTTGCATCAGCCTCGGAACGGACAGGCAACAGTCTGTCGAAGGACATCCCCAACACTCTTCAGGTGCAGCAGATTTTCGGACATCAAACGATTCGGCTGGTGGACCTGGCAATCGAACATCTATTTTTCGACCAGAAGCTCGACGTCGTTGGCGGCCGTATCAACGCGCTCGATGACTTCGCGACATCGCCATACTACTGCTTCGCGCAAAACCTCGGCTTCTGCGGCAATCCACTGAGTATTCCGACGAACGCCAATGTACCGAGCTACCCGGGCGCGGCGTGGGGAATTCGCGCACGCTACCAGCCCTCGCCCGAGTTTTACTCGATGACGGGTGCGTACAATACCTACCGGGACTTCCGCAGCGATAAGTTCCACGGCGTTGATTTCAGCCTCCGTCATAATTCCGGCGTCGCGATCATGCAGGAGCTCGGCTATTCGCCCAAGCCAATGCGAGACCTCGGATATCCGGGAACCTACAAGCTCGGCGGTCTCTATGATTCCGAACCACGGCTGCAATTCAAGACCGGTCAGATGCGCGGCGGCACCTGGCAAATGTATGTAACCGGCCAGCAGCGGCTCCTTCGCCGGCCGGAGGGCGCAACCAATCCTCATCAAGGTTTGTGGTCATTCCTCGCCTTCACGTATGCGCCGCCAAAAATGAACACCGATGAATATTTCTGGGATGCCGGGCTGCTGTACTTCGGGCTGATTCCGCACCGGGCCTATGACGAGTTGGGTCTGTTCGGAATCTGGGGCCAGTTTTCAAGCGATCTCCGGGACGCTCAGCGCGCAGCTCACCAGCCGACGCAGACGCATGAAGCGATCATCGAGGCTAACTACATGTACAACGTGACCCCCTCGCTGACCGTGCAACCGGATATACAAGGCGTCTTCCGGCCGAACGGCACTGGCCTTGTCAGCGACACGTTGGTTCTCGCCGTGCAGGTGACGATTGCTCTTTAGACATTGTCGATTGATCTGCGCGGCGCGCTGGACCGCTCACTCCCCGAGTAATACTTTCCATTTACCGTGATCAACGAAATCGAACAGGTTGCACTCCGTGCCGCGCGTGCCGCCGGCAGAATTCATCTCAAACGGCTCAGCCGAATAACTATCAATCGCAAGTCGAACTCGATCGATCTGGTCACCGAAGCCGATCGCGAATCGGAAGCCGCGGTCATCGAAGTTATCCATCGCGCCTTTCCCACTCATGCGATCCTTGCCGAGGAAAGTGGCGCCAGCGCGCATCAGAGTGACCATCGATGGATCATCGATCCACTCGACGGTACCACTAACTTCGCGCACGGATATCCGCAGTTCTGCGTGTCGATTGCGTACGAACGCCGCGGGCGGGTGCAGTTCGGCGTGGTCTTCGACGCGCTCAAGAAAGAATGTTTCGTGGCGCATCGCGGACAGGGTGCACGGCTCAACGGCAAGACGATTCGCGTCAGCTCGACGCCAAATCTGTGCTCCGCCCTGCTATGCACCGGATTCGCGTATGACCGGCGCGAGCGCCGTCGCTTCTACATGTGCTTCTGGGAAGAGCTGATGACGCGTACCCAGGGAATCCGCCGCACCGGGTCGGCGGCACTTGATCTCGCGTACGTCGCGGCGGGACGCACCGATGGATTCTGGGAATTCGGTCTGCGCGCATGGGACGTGGCCGCCGGCTCGTTGATCGTCGAAGAGGCGCGCGGACGCGTGACCAACATGGATGGATCCGCGCTCGATCTGGGCGGCGCGAATATCGTAGCGACCAACGGGCGGATCCATGATGAGCTGGTCGAAACGATCACGCATACGCGGCCCGAGGCCGACCGCCGTCATGCAGAGATGCTGCGCGAGACCAAGGCCTCAGCGTAGAATTTCTCCTATCTTCAGAGGACGCCCATGATGGACACGAAGATTAGACATGCGAGCTGCGAGGACATCGAGGTCTGCGGTGAAATTTGCTACCGCGCGTTCTGCGAGCTCGCCGATCAGCATAATTTCCCGCACGAGTTTCCAAACCTAGAGGCTGCTCAGGGTGTCGTCCGCAGCATGGTTTCCAATCCGGGAATTTACGGAATCGTCGCCGAGATGAACGGGCGAATCGCCGGCAGCAACTTCATGGATGAGCGCACGGCGATCGCCGGAATCGGGCCGATCAGCGTCGATCCCGACGTGCAGGACAGCGGCGCCGGCCGCGCGATGATGCAGCACATGCTCGATCGCGTCGTAGCCAGTCGAATGCCGGGCGTGCGCCTGGTGCAGACCGCCTATCACAATCGATCGCTCAGCCTGTACGCCAAGCTTGGCTTCGAAATCCGCGAGCCGCTGTCCGTGATGGTTGGATCGCCGCTCAAGGAATCTATCGCGGGTTACCAGGTTCGCGCCGCCACCGACGCTGACCTCGACGCGTGCAACCGGCTGTGCGTCGTCGTGCACGGACATGATCGCGCGGGCGAATTGCGCGAAGCGATAAAGGAAGGGACGGCCAATGTCGTCGAGCATCTCGGGCGCATCACCGGCTACGCGAGCGCAATCGGATACGCCGGTCATGCGGTAGGCGAATCGAACGAGGAGCTCAAGGCACTGATTTCCGCGGCGCCGGAATTTCTCGGATGCGGCCCGCAGATCCCGTCGCGCAACGGCGAATTGCTCCGATGGTGCTACAGCAAGGGCCTGCGCCTGATGCAGCAGACGACTTTGATGAGCGTCGGCCTCTACAACGAACCGCGCTTCCCGTTCATCCCGTCGATTATTTTCTAGTTGCCGCTCGTTGATCGCGGTTGAAGTCTTTCGATCCGAGATTTGTTCCACGCCAATTAGCCCCGCCCAAGACGTTCACGATCTTCGCTATCGATCGCAGACTTAAGGTAGTAGGCAAGGCATTCCGCATCGTCGTGCGCGATGAAAAGTCTAAAGCCGACTTCTGTACGGAAGAAGTAACCCGATATTGTGTTCAGGACCCCGGCGATGGCTGACAAAGAGTGTTCTACGTTCTCGCGACTGACTCCGAGTAGCGGCTCGGCTCGGTCTTCCAAGGCGAGCTTGAGGTCACTATGGGCTAGCCGCCGATTACGCCAGTCCCTCGCAAATCTCGATAAGTTTTCCGCCCTTTTAACAGCGCTCTCAATTTCAGAAGCAAGCTCCGGTTGCTCCACAGCCGCAGAGAGTCGCAGCAGAGTGAGATTGTCTTTCCCTGCGGACTTCGGCTGATCTGTTAGCCGTGAGATTGCATCAACACGTCTTCCCAAATGACGTTCTGAATCGTACGGAAGAAGAAACCCGCAACTCGATTCAGCAACTCCACCCGCTCTGGGGACTCCGCGAAGAGAATTCGGTACTGGTTCCACTTTGCGTGCAGCCACGTCACCTCGTTGTAAAGCGCATCATAGAGCGGCCCTACCGTAGGGCCTAATGTCCGTAGATGTTCATCACGAACCTGATCCGCTGTCTTGTGTTGGGTCATTTTCGCCATCCGGATCGTCGGTGCGTGTAGGTCAGTGTGAATGGTTCTTCCCGGATCGCAAGTCGTTGATCACATGGTCTAGAGCGCCGATCGCGACATGAGCCGCGCCCAAATCGCAGGTCACACCCAAACGAATCGCGCGTCCCGGATGAATCAAGTTTCTATATTCCTGCGCACGTCGTGCCTCCACTATTGTACTTGGTTCGACGCACCGAAACTTATCGGCAGCGTCGATATAGTCGGCGAGGTCCCATTTCTCGATTGCGGTTTTCGGGCCGATAGCTTGCGATTGGACAATCGCGAGATGCGTCTTTTGGAGCGCCCACAAGAGCAACGCTTCTATTACGGAGCCAGACAAGACGGTCGCCGCCTTCCACTCTCCGTTCCGCAGCGCGGATGAGGCAGTCGCGATATCTACCCTTAGCGAATCAGCTAAGTCGGGATCATTCAGAAACGTCAGCGTACTGGTGCTTCTCGCTACGATCTGGTCTGTCAGCCCGGCGAGCGCGTCACGAATATATGAGACCGGATCGCGCGGACCCACACCAAATGTCTGTTTGGGAAGATAAGGAACGAGGCCCGACCGACCCGTCTGAATGAGGTCTCTGATCTGCGTCGTCGCGATGAGCAGCTGCCCTCTTGTTTTCATCAGGCGGGAGCAGCTTGGGCCGGATTTCTTGGACCAACTCGACGAGCGGCGCGAATATGTGGCTCATTTGATCGAGCCGAAGCCCACTTGCGGGGAAAACCCCTCCAGGTTTCGCCCAAGGGAAAACCTCATCGATGAACCGGACAACTTCACTTGGATATATGTTCTGCACCGACTGACTAGGTTATCAGCGTTGACCTTCTGGTGTCAGATATACAACCCATCCACGGCACTCGGGTTTCAACAACCGAGTCCGATTGGTCCGTTGCCGAAATGCGCCAGCGAACCGCACTTACCTTTTATTTCGTCGATTATTTACTGACTAGCGCCGCGCGATGAACAGGCCGGAGTCCTTGGTCATGCGGATTTCGCCGTGGGTCGCGATTTCGTTTTCGACGTGATCGCGCAGGGCCGCGACTTGTTCGTCGGTGATCCTGCTGCGCACGCGCATCGAGCAGATGTAGTCGATCAGCGGCGCCGCTTCGGTGATCACCAGCGAGTCGGGGTAGCGTTCGAGCTTCACGTCGGTGAAAGCGGCGCGCATGTAAGCCTCACCGCTCTCTAGGCCGAATCGCGCCGCCGATTCCGTCATCCGCGGAATCGAGAAGAAGCGCGCCGACAGGTCGTTCATCTCGCGCATGTTCGCAAGGCCCATCGTCGCCGCGTAGCAGAAACCGCCGGGCTTCAGCACGAGCCGAATTTCGTCGAGCGCGCGCGGAATGTCGGGGACGTGATAGAACATGTGGTTCGCGATTACCGCGTCGAACGATGTGTCGCGGAACGGAATCGCCTGCGCGTCGGCTTGCATGTAGGTGAACGAATGCCCCATGCGCGCGAGATGGGCGCGTGTTTCGAGGAGCATCCCATCGGACATGTCGCTTAGAATCACGCGCCATCCGCGGGGAACCTTGACCGAGCCGCGCCACAGGATGCCGGTGCCGCAGCCGAGTTCGAGCACGCTCGCGGTTTCAGGAAGCTGAATCCGATCGAACATCCATCGCATCTGGCCGTAGCGATTGGTGCTGAAGCGTTGATGCAGGCGGATGCGCGCGGAGAGGTTGGAGCCGTCCTTATACTGTTCGCGCAGGAGTCGCGCGGAATCGGAGATGGGTGTCGTCGGCATCGGGTAGCCCTAATTTGAAAATCAGACAGTATCGAGATTCGTCCAACGTTCGCACCTTACAAACTCGGGGTACAGATCCGCGAGCAGCGGCCATAGCTTGGATGGCACCAGAATCATGCGGTCCTGCATGTGACCATGGGTCGAGCCCTCAGGCTTTCTCTGCTCAACCGGCAAGTTAGCAATTCTCTCTTCAAGCTTTTCACCCGCCGCGCGTACCAAAATTTCATAGCAGCGGGGACAATCACGAAGATGTTCCGCGGTCGTTGTGACCAAACGAATTGCGAGATCGGCGGAACGGTGCTTGGGGTCTCTGAATTGTTTGGGCATCGTGTCAAAACATTCCTGCCGGAGATTTTGTTCCTGATCTCGTCAGCATCGCAACGGTCTTGCAGTGCGCTCGGAGGGTTGAGCAAATCGATCGCCTTGTCCGCGGCGGATTGCTGATATAGTTCTGTCGTCTGACGTACCGCTTCGCCCCGGTAGTGAAAAGGACATCACGGAGGTCTCCGGAACCTCAGGTCCGGGTTCGATTCCCGGCCGGGGCACCATAATCCGGACAACGCGCCGACTAACCCACTCAGAGCGCTGGGACTACCTCGGCGGCGAGCTGTTCCATCTGTTCGACGTGATCGAAGACCGGGTCGAGCAGGAGATGCTGTGCGCCTGCGCGGACCAGTTCTTCGAGTTTGTCGACGCATTCCTGGCGGCTGCCGTAGATTGAAACGCGTGGCGCCATGTCCGGGAATTTGTAGCGCGCGCCGAACCATCGACGCAGCCGCTGCTCCGCGCGATCGCGATTGTCGTCAACTGCGATATACACGCGCTTGGAGATGGAAAAAGTTTTCGGATCGCGCTTCGCCTCGTCCAGCAATCGACGAATCCATTCCATGTGCTTGACGAATTCCGCCGAGGATGACGAGCCGGGGCCCATCCATCCGTCGGCGAGGCGTACGGCGCGTTTCAATCCGAGCTCGGTCCGCGCGCCGAACCAGATTGGTGGATGAGGCTTCTGTGCCGGTTTCGGCTCCATCGGGACGTCCTTGAAATTCCAGAAATCGCCGCTGACGGTGGCCTTGGGCTCAGTCCAGAGAGCCTTCATTACTTTGAGGCCCTCGACGAACCGGCGCGCGCGATGATCGCGAGGCACTCCGAAAATCTCGTGAGGCGTGGTCTCGCCGCCGATGCCGACGCCCACGATCAACCGGCTACGGCTCAGCTGATCGAGGGTCGACAGCGTCTTAGCCAGTTCCACCGGATTGCGGACTACCGTCAGGAGAACAGCGGTGCCGAGGCGCACTCGCGAAGTCAGCCCCGCGACGTATGTGAGCAGCGCAACCGGCTCGAGGATGGCGGCATCGGAGATCATTTGCTCCTGCACCCAAAGGCTGTCGTAGCCGAGCGCTTCCGCGCGGACGACGAACTTGCGGATGATCTCAACGTCGACAGATTGTTCGAAAGTTTGTGGGATCGAAATCCCGCACTTGGTGCTCATTGTGAAGCCTCCTGGTTCGAAGATGCTTCTGTGCCGGCCTCAGAAGTATCGCACGCTGATCGGGCTTTTGCCGAGGAGACGCAGTCCGGTTGAGCAACTCGCGCAACTTCGCGCGCTCGATTTGGATCAGCCCTTCTTGCGCTTGAAGAACTCGACCTGGCGGAGTCGTTTGGCGGCCTCGGCGCGCGTCTTGTAGCCGCTGCCGAGATTCTTGCCCTTTTTCGAAACCACTTTGTATCCGCTTTTGTCCTTCTTGATCATTGATGCACCTCACTGGAATTGATGGGTCCTTCGCCGAAAATCCGTGAGTCGAGTGACCATGCGCCGGCGCCGACGCTTATAAGGAAGAGCAGGCTCATCGTCATCGCGAAGTCGGTGCGCGCGTCGCTCACCATGAACCAGAAGCCCTGACCTGGATGGAACAGCTCGCGAATTTTGGTGGTCGCGATCGCAGTCAGGATCACGATCAACAACGGGATGCTCGCGAGCCTGGTGAAAAGTCCGACGAGGACAAGAAGCCCGCAGATGATTTCGATGGCGCCGACGAAACGAGCGGTGAAATCGGGCATCGGGAATCCGATGCGAGTAAAGCGCAGCACACCCAAGTGCGGGTCGGTGTATTTGAGAATCCCCTGGGTGAAGAAAATCAACCCGACCGCGATACGAATAAATATGATGCCGCGAAGGTTCGAAGGCGACCTCAGAAGTGATCTCAGGCTATGCACGAAGGTCGTATCTGCTCATCGGCAGCCTTCGAAATGAAAAGTCAGACCTTGGGCGGCGCTGCCGCGGTGAACTGAGCCAGATCCGCCACGTTGAGATCCGACTCGATCTGACCGATCTGCTTCACGGCGTCGTCAAAGCCGTCGTGGCCGAATTGCTGGCGTTCGATGTCCTCGAATTTGTCGCCCATCTTTTCGTAATCGCTTTGACTGAGCGACTTATGCCATGCCGGAAAAATGATCGTGTCCTCGCGCGCGGTATGTTCCTAGTACATCGGCACGAACGAATCGAGCGCGTCGGGCAAGCCTCGCGAATCGGCGAGCTTCTGTCCGCCGGTCTGGGACATGATGAAATCGGTAACCTCTCGTCCGCGCTGATGCTGAGCGAGGAGAGTATCGACGTAGTGCGCGAGTTCGGGGCTCTGTCCCTTGACCGCCGGAAAAATAAACGGCTCCTCGAGGCGGCGTTCGTGATAATCCTCGCCGAACTGCCGGAACAGGACGGCGGTCTGGTGCAGCGCGGCGGGAGAAACGCTCGCCGGATCGGTTCGCAGCCTGGGCGCTGCGAGCGCGTAGACCAGCAGGGCGCGCCGCAAGACGCCATGCTCGCGCATCAGGTCCTCGTTGGCGCTGACCTCCTCGCCGCTTTCGCCTAACGCCTTGCATCCCGCGATTGGCACCGTCCCGGCGAGGACGGTGGCAGCGCCCAGCGCAACGACGAATTCCCTTCTTGTTTTCATCTGAAATCCTTCCTCAAGTTATGGCCGGAGTACGAAGGATGCCCGCCCGGATTGTGATAGCGAGCTATACATTTATTTTTTCGCGCGGGTTGTTTCGAGGCAAATCGAGGGCGGGCGAGCTTCATACTAAAAGTAAGGTTTCGTTACTTCTTCGCCACTGAGATGGCGCAAAGCTTACTGTAGGACGGTAAATCTTACTGTACGCTTTATCTATTGCTCCCTATTGCGTCTCTTACGGATGTTTTAATTCCCTATATATCTCATGTCACGTTTAGTCTTGCTTTGTGCTGCGGCCTGCGTCAGAATTCGCACCTATGAAAGGGAATACCCAAGACCAATTGAACCTCGCACCGCGGGAAGAACGCGCGATCGTCGACGAGATTCGAAACGACCGCGAACTGATTAGCCGCCTCAGCATAACTCCCCAGGAGATCGAGGCGCTGTCGAAGTGCGCGCTGCTGGGAACGCTGACCTGCAAGCAGGATATGCTTTTCATCCTGCGGCAGATTCGCGAGGCGACCAGTCCGACGATCGACCATGCGGCGCTGTTTCCTAAGCCGCCTGAGGCGACGGAGGCCGAGGAAGAGCCCGGCCCCGACCTGCGCCATCTGACGGCCCGGGTTGCGCCGATGATCATCCCGGAGCCCGGTTCGCTCGACAGTATCGTTCGCCGACGCCTCCCGGAGCAGTTCGGCGTCTTTTTCTGGGTGCTGGTCCTGGTCGTGGGGCTGGCGTGGAACGCGGTCATCTTTATGTCGCGATGGCGCGACAACTTCACGACCAGTTTCGGTGCAGCAGTCAGCCAGGCTTCCGCTGCTGACGTCTGGTACAGCAAGCTCGACCATCTCAACATCCTGCTTTTCTGGGAAGTTCTATTTGTGGGAGCTATCGCTTTTCTGCTTCACCTCAAATCCCAGAGAGATTCCCGCCGCTTCAAGATTCGACGGGGTCAGCGCCAGCGGTAGACCTTTTCCAGCTGCGCAATTCTGATAAATCCGCGATGGGGACGGCTTGATGCCGTCCCTTCCGTTACCCTAAGATTCGTCCGTCGTACTTATCTTGAGGTCGCGGGATGCCGGACAGCACCAAAGCTGGACTGCGGCAGCTGATGCCGAGCCTGTTCAACGGGATCGCTACGGCGATCGCCGCGGCGGCCGGCTTGATCGGCCTGCTTCACCAAATCGGCTACCTCGGAAACCATCCGCGCACCAGACCTGGTATCGAAGCGAGAGCTCACGCACATCCGCGAATGCTCGATCAAGCAGTCCCGTTGGCTGCGGCGGACACCACTGCTCCATCTGGCCTGCCCATGAACGGCGGCGACAATCATGTGGTCGTGCCGGCGGCGCCCATCCATCGGAGCTTGAACGGCGCGTGGCGCGACATGGGCTCGAATTGTCATCTGATAAAACAGACCGGACATGAACTGACGGTTTCCAGCTACTTCGCGGACAACGGCAAACTTTGGGCCCTCGGCAACGGGACCGTTAAAGGACGCACTGTCTCGGTGCGGATAAACGCCACGAATCCGGCCTCGTTGGTGGCTGATATGATCCTGTCCGACGACGGCCGGGAACTCTCGGGGATGATCAAGGGGAAGAAGGGCGCGCACGTCGCGCGGTGGCGATTCGTCGGCCTCTCGTGCGTCCAGACTGCGTCACGTCCCGATTAGCCAACCACTGGCCGGCGTCATGTGCTGCCACAAGGATTCCATCGCAGCATTGAAACTCAAACAGAGGTGATCTCGGATGTCCCAACCCAGAGTCGTGGCTCTCGCCGAAGTGCACGTTCACAGTCGTCCTCGCGGGCCGGCCGAGTTCCTTCCCAAGGATTTCAGCAACGTCGTCAGACTCGCCGACACCATGGTCTGGAATCCCGCAGTCGACGGGATTCTCTGGGGTGAGAGCCGGCAGGATGAAAGCGGCAGCCATGGCGGCGAACGTCATCTCGACGCCGACGAGGTCCTCTATCTGATCTCCGGCGCCTTCCGGCTGTCACTTGAACTTGACGACGGCCATGTCGAGATCCCGGTGACAGCCGGACAGGCGGTCATCGTGCCGCAAGGAACGTGGCATCGCCTGATAATCGACGAACCCTGTCACTACCTGTTCTTCGGCGGCGGCCGTACCGAACTTCGCATCGACAAATCAAAAAGCTAGTCGTACAACTGCACGATGGAATATCGAATCACGCAAGGCAGATTGGAGATTGGCAAGTTCTCGCTTTACTACGAGCGCGTCGGGGCTGGTGCGCCGATTGTGTTCCTGCACGGGCTCGGCGGGAACCATCTGTCGTGGTGGCAGCAGGTGCCCTACTTCATGCGATCGTTCGAATGCGTCACGGTTGACCAGCGCGGCTTCGGGCTGTCGCCCGATCCCGACGGAGTGTTCAATCGCGCGCATGCGAGCGACCTCGGCGCCCTGCTCGACCATTTGAAGATCGACAAGGCGGTACTGGTCGGGCAATCGATGGGTGGATGGACTATCGTCGGCTATGCGCTCGAGCATCGGGAGCGCGTTGCTGCGATGGTGATGGCGGACACGCCCGGTGGAATCTTTACGCCCGAGATGAAGTTCGAGACGCCGCGCACGCCGCTACCGGTCGATGCGTCTCCGCCAATCGGATCGTTGCCGACCTATGCCGCCGACTATTTCACCAGGCATCCTGAGATGGCTTTTCTGTATGACGAAGTTCGTACTCTCGGCGCGCGCCCTCCGGCCGACGCGGGCACGCGGATTGTCAGCCTGCGCTACGACCTCGCCGCCGTGAAGCAACGCCTCACGATGCCGATACTGTGCTTGGTGGGTGAGGAGGACACGCTAATCCGGCCGGACATCATCAAGGCGCTGGCGTCAGCCCTGCCGAATTCCCGCCTGCGCACCGTGCCCGGCAGCGGCCATTCGATCTATTTCGAAAACGCTCCGGTGTTCAATCAACTGGTGCGCGATTTCCTGGTGGAAGTCGGATACGCGAAGTAAGGTCACTCACCGGCGCCGCTGGGCTCTCCGAACAATGCGCGCTGGATCATCGGAAACAAGTCGCGCTCTTCGCCGTCGATCAGATCGTCCAGACATACGGCGAAGGCCGTCAGTGCGGTTCCCGCTTTGGTTACATCCTCATTCGATCCCGTGATGAACGAGGTCGCGTCGACGGTTCGGGCAAGCTCGCGCAGCCGGGCGTGCTGTTCGCAGGTGCGCAGGATCAGATCAGGCGGGAAGTTCGCCTGCGACTTCATCCACGGGAGAACGATATCTTCTTCACTGGAAAGGTGATGCGTGATCACCATCTTAATGGCGTTCCAGGCCTCGGCCGCTTCTGCTCGCAGTACAATGTCTGCCGGCTGGCGCGCGACCACCGCGCCCGCAACGGCCGCGTTCAGCATGCGTTCGCCCAGTTTTGAATCCTCTTTGCTCAACCGCGCGAGCGCATCTTCGATAACGGCGCACCTCTCGTGCGCATCCTGATAGCGTTTGTTGGTCACCATTGCGATTCCTTTATTTTCCATCCATAAACTAGTAGAGCACCTAACGTGCCAGCGAAAACCCTAGACTCCGCGGAACCCTTCTCGCACAATGAGGAACGCATTCTCGCAACGCGAAGCGGTTCTCGCGAAATGAAACGAAATTCGCCAAAATTCGTCGATTTGTTAGGTGGATGGCGCAGGACTATACTTCGTCCTATGAGTCGTATCGCAAATGCCCTCGCAGTCTTCGGGCTGGCGGTCGCTCTCGCAGGATTGTCCGCTTGCGAGCCAGTGCAGAACCCGAACGGAATCGAGACCGGCAAAGCGGCGTCGTTGGGGAACTCGAATAACTTCGGTTCCGGTTCCGGCTCGATGCCGATGGCGTCGAGCTCCGGCACAGTCGCCGGCGGCACGATCGATTCTCCGCAAAGCCAGGGTCTCTCCGATTACCTCAAGCATCATTCACTGCCGCTGGTCGGCGCGCAGGTTGTTACCAGCCCGAGCGGCGGCAAGCAGGTAATACTGTTCGGTTTCGTTGCGAGCGATTTCGGCAAGACCGACGCCGAGCAGAAAGCGCGTCACTACTTGAAGGACTCGTCGCTGGTAGTCGATAACCGGATCAAGATCAGTCCCGAACTGGCCGGCGCGCACGGCAGCTCCGGCTCGACATCAAACGGACTTCCCCCGGACAATATGATGCCGTCCGACGGCACCGATCCGTACGCTTCGTCGGGATCGATCCAGGATTATCAGAACAACGAACCACCCGGCGCGCAGGCTTACCAGGCGCAGGGGATGCAGCAGCAGTATCAGCAATACAACAGCGCGCCGCCGAGTATGCTGACGACGATACTTCCGATGCTCCTGGGCGGCGGTATGACGTTGGGCGGTGGTAGCGGCGGTTTCGGTGGAGGTATGGGCGGAGGCATGGGTGGATTCGGTTCCGGCTACGCGCCCGGGTACGGCAGCTACGGATATCCGACTTATCCGCCGCCGATGCCAAATTCGGGATTCGGCGCGTCTGGAATGCCCTTCTGATTCGACCGCGCGCTTGCGATCAAACAGTTCCGCTATCTTGCCAGCTTGAATCGTTCGCCAAGGAAAACCTGGCGCACGGCGTCGCTGGCGACGATGTCGCGCGGCTTGCCTTCGAACAGAATCTTACCCGAATGAATGATGTAGGCGCGATCGATGATCGACAGCGTCGCGTGCACGTTGTGATCCGACATCAGCACGCCGATGCCGCGCTCCTTCAGATACGACACGACGCGCTGAATCTCGACCACTGTGATCGGATCGATTCCGGCGAACGGTTCGTCGAGGCACAGGTACACCGGATCGAGCACCAGCGCGCGCGTAATTTCCACGCGGCGCCGCTCACCACCTGACAGCACGCCGGCCTTCGACTTCGCGAGCTTCGAAATTCCGAGTTCGTCGAGCAGCGTTTGCAGGCGCGCGTAACGCTCCTCTTCGGTGAGCGGCAGGGTTTCGAGAACGGCGAGCAGGTTTTGCTCGACGGTCAGTTTGCGGAAGACGCTCGGCTCCTGCGGCAGGTAGGAAATCCCACGGCGCGCGCGCTGATAGAGCGGCAGGGTCGTGATGTCCTCGCCGCTGAACATGATGCGTCCCTTGTCGGGCTTGAGCAGTCCCACCAGCATGTAGAAGGTGGTGGTCTTGCCGGCGCCGTTAGGGCCCAGGAATCCGACGACCTCGCCCGGCTTGACGACGACGTTGACGTTGTCGACCACCGCGCGGCCGCCGTAAACCTTGATCAGGCCTTCGCCGCGAAGCGCCAGGTTTTCGGCCTGCTCGGCCGCGCCTTCTATATCGCCGGGTTTTAGACGTTCAACTTTCGCCATGCTCGGTCGCCACTCGCGAGGCAGTATTAAAACTTACCGGCTTTGACCGTGATATGCACGCGTCGCCGTTTTTCTCGATGCGCTCCAATCGGCGCTGTGGTAAATTGCGGCGCCATGGCTGACGGGGTTCGAAAAATTTATCTCTGCGGTCCAATCATGGATGCGGAGTCCGAGCACGCGGCCAAAGACTGGCGCACGCGAGCCAAGGAACGGCTGGCGGGAAGATTCATCCTGCTCGATCCGCTGCGCCGGAATTTCCGCGACCGCGAGATCGATTCGGCAAATGAAATCGTCGAGTTCGATTTGCAGGACGTTCGCGACGCCGACCTGCTGCTGATGAACTACTGCAAGCCGTCGATCGGAACCGCGATGGAAGTGTTTTACGCCGGACACGATCTCGGCAAGTTCGTGATTGCGTTCAGCCCGTTCAGTTTTGCGGAATGCTCGCCGTGGATGGTGCGCTTCTGCACCAAGATATTGCCGGACCTCGAATCCGCGATTGGTTACATCGACCGTCATTTTCCGTGAGGGGAGGAGTTCAGTGGTCAAAGGTATGTGTTTCGCCAGCGGGGTAATCTTCGGGATATTGCTCGCCTGTGCCGCCTGCTCGCAGACTCCCGCGTACAGCACCAGTTCTTACGGTCCGGTGGAGGGAGGCCCTGGCTACTACGGTGGACCTCCGCCCGCAGGCCATCCTGAAATCTCACAAGCAATGAGCGCGCTGCAGCACGCGAAATACGTCCTCCAGGACAAAGCTGCGAATGACTATCACGGGCATAAGGCCAACGCGATCGGATACATCGACAACGCGCTCGGCGAATTGCAAACCTGCATGTCGATGCCATAGTCAGTCGATTACTCAGTCGAGACCGATCCGATCACCAGGGTGACGGCGAGGTCTGAGTTGCCGACTCTCGATCGATTCCAGAGGACACCGCGCTCCGGGAACAGCAAGCCCTCGCCCGGCTCGAGGATGATGCGAATCCGTCCGGACTCGGCCTTGAATGCGATCGCGGCCTTTTCGTCATCGAGGTTGATACACGCGACCATCGCCCCCTCGACTCCGTCGCCAAAACGCATCGGATTACTCGGTACCAGCGCTCTATCGTGCTTACCGCCAGAAGCCACCACCGTCATCAGAAGAGGGCCTGGCTTGATCCAGCTCTTGTAGGTCAAATACTCGATCATCTCGCGAGCGTAACCTTCAAAGCCCAGGGTGAAATCCTCTGCTTCAACCAGACTCCACCATCGTTTCAACAAGTGTCCAGGTATGCCGATGATCGACAAGTCGCCGCCGTCGTCGGCACACATCGCCGGCAGCTCGTTTGCGGTCGCCGCCCGCCATCCTTTGGAGCGGAAGACCTGCAGGCGTTCTGGCAAGCGTTAGCCGGCCCTGGTATCGCGGCGCGTGACCAATCTTCACTGAGTCAGGCGGCGTCGGTCGCGACGCCAGTCGGATTTTGCAGCTTCGCGACAATCACATCGACGATTGCCTTGCGATTCAAGCGGCAGAACATGGTCTCGGTCGAATCGAAGGAACCATTCTCGAAATACTTGTTCACCGGCGCGCCGCCGCCGCACAAACTATAATACTCACATGTAGTCGCGGCACTTACTCAGTCCGCGCGCGATATCACTACTCATATTTCGGAATTTGTCGCTATTGATCGCGGACTCGAGAGTATCTGTATTCACATTGCCTATTGCGAAATCGCCGTAATGACTACTGCTGAGACCGAGCAGTTCCGGCGAGTAGGTAGTGAAGTTGCCTTCGCAATCGACACTCAAAATCGCGCACGGCGAATTTTCCTGGGTTGGTGGAAAGTCTTCGTCCTGTTTGCCGTTCAGAATCATCGGAACCATCGAGTCGAACTCGCGCACGCTGATGGCCAAGTCGTCGCGCGCGACCAGGTCGAAAAATCTCCCGATAAACGCCGGAACCGGCTCTCGACGCCCGCCGTACCGAGCGTCGACGCGGCGTGCGGCCCTTCTATCTCCTCGATATTGAACGCGACCTCTTTGATCTCATTGTCGACGTAGAAATCGTACAGTTCGTCTGCGTAGTCGAGCGACTCGCTGGTGAGCACTGAGATCACATGGAACGGAACGTTGTTGCTCTGCAGTTTTCGGATGCCTTCCATGACGCGAGGCTGAGTGCCGGCGCCCTTGCGGGTTTTCCGATTGCGATCGTGTAGAAACGCCGGCCCGTCGACGCTGACGCCGACGTTGACCTGGTGCTCTTTAAAAAAATCGCACCAGGCATCGTCTATCAGCACGCCGTTGGTCTGGAATGATTGGCGGACCTGCACACCGCCTGGATTGTGCGCGCGGGCAATGTCGATCGCGCGTTGTAGTAGGCTGACCGGCAGGACCATCGGCTCGCCCGCGTGCCACACCACGGTGAACCCCTGCTCTACGATTCCGCTCGAAAAGACGAATTGAAAGACTCGATTCAGCGTCGCGTCGGACATCCTGCGCTTCGAATCGCGATCGGGAAGATAGCAGTAAGCGCAATCAAGATTGCAGAACGGAGTCGGCTGCAGGACGAGAAGCTCGAGCGGCCCGGCGATTCGCCATCTATTGCCCGCAGCCATTTTGAATTTTGCCCGAGGCCGTGGGGCGCATGCTGTGTCGCAAACGCTTGCCGGGCGCCGCCGAAACTACCAATTGCGCCAGTTGCGCCAGTTGTGCCAGTTCGGCCAGCCCCATCCACGCCATCCACCGTTGCGCCAATTGCGCCACCACGCCAGCTGGACTTTCGAATCACCCTGCTGGCAGATTAGCGTTAGCGTTTTGCGCTTGAGGACGCACTTTCTCGACGCGATTCTGAAGGGTATCGGCGGGATTGTTATCCGCGATATTGGCGTCGGCCGGGATCGCACTGATTATCGTCGTCGCGAGCACGATCGTGCTGGCGCTTGCGGTGATAAGGGTATGAAGCCGTTCTTTAAGCTTGCTGCGGACGGCCGGTTTCTCGGATTCCACCGGTTCCTCCTTAGGGAACTCAATCCCGGTTGTGTAGGCTAGTCGTCGAAATCCTTCAATCAGGAAGCTTCGATCTAACGACTCCCTAACTGGATTGTCAACCGAGCCCTTAGTTAGATTACGCACGCGAATGGCGCCGGTTACGGTTGACATCTACAATTTTCTTTCAGTAGGATTTCTCCTAAAGCGCGAGCGCAGTTCTATCGTCTTCCGCCCACTGTCTCTTTCAGGAGGTCCCACACCATGAGGTTACGGCCGACACTTTCCGCGGCATTCCTGGGCTCAGCTCTTCTCGGCGCAAGCCTCTTCGTGATGGCTGCGGACGATTCGCATCCGCCGCCGCCGGCTAATCCGGAATATTCGCAATGGGCTCACTTCAAGCCGGGCACCTATGTGACCCTCGAGCGAAAAGTATTTGAGCATGGCGAGAACCATGTCGGCGTCGTGGAAGCGATGGCACATCCGCCCGGCGCTGAGGTCATGCGCATCAACACCAAGATGGTCGATCTCGACAAGGACAAGGCCGTCCTCGAGGAAACCAGAATCGATCTCGGCGATGGCAGCGAAACCCAGATGCCGGCTGACAAGGTGACGCTCTTCGCCAATGGCCAAATCAGCAACGCGAGCGATTCGATGTGGGAGCCTTCGAAGCCGGAAACCGTCACAGAAAAAGAAGGCGACGAGGACGTAACCGTGATGGGCAACAAGCTCAAGACTCATTGGGTCGAGACCACGATCAAGCTTGGCAACGAGGTATCCACCGCGAAAGACTGGCTGTCGGATGACGTCCCGGGCGGCCTGGTCAAGGAAGAAACCAGGAAGACCTGGAATGGAAAGGTGCTGGTGGAATCAGCCAGCAAGGTTATCGATTACAAATTGGGTAGCTGATACATTAGCCTACACAATCAGTCAGTACCAGGCCGGCGATGACGCGTTCATCGCCGGTTTTTTTTCGCCTACTGTTACTCGCCGCGGTGGGATGCTACTCCCTATAAGTCGTGGGTGACGATTTCGACAGCGAGCGCTTTCCGGGGAATTTCTACCAGGGGATGATTCTCAAGCTCGACCGCGCGCGCGGCCGTGGCGTGGTGCGATCGCATAGCGGCAAGGAAATCCCTTTCGAGTTTCCATTCGTATCGGTGACGGGCGCGCGCATCGGCGGCACGATGCCGGGGATAGATCTGATTCGCGAAGGCGATATCATTGGCTTCGACGTCGGATGGACCTCCAAAGGCCTGCGGGTGACTACCATCCATCCGCGCGATGCGTCGAGTTGATAAGAAGCGATCTAGACCAGAAGGTATTGCTCGATGCGAAGAACCTAACCCCTAACCCCTTCCCGACGGGAAGGGGAACCGGACGTTTAATAGTCATGCCTGACCGAGAGCAAGCAATGCGACGCGCGCACTTTGCGATTGATCTGGGAGCAGGGGTTACCCTGCGAAGGAAGTGTGAAACCCACCGCGGGTTTCACATTCGAATTCGCTCCTTCTAACCCCTCACGTCTTGCGCTGATACATCCGCCACGTCCTGACGCCTAGCGGATATAACTCTCCCAGGATCTCGTAACCTCTGGAGCTGTAGAACGCGACGTTGGCCTCGGTCATCGTCTCGAGGTATACGCCGGCTATTTCAGGCCGTGCCTTTGCTTCGAGCGCGATCCTGTCGACCAGCGCCTTGCCGTAGCCTTTGCCCTGGAACGGCGGATCGCATCCGAGTACCTGCAAGTACAGATGCGGCTCCTTTGGATGATTGTTAGACAGTACGCTGACCAGATTCAGCCCGCGCCAGAGGCCGCCCATTCCGATCGCGCGGATCATCCGCGGCATCTGTCCGAGGCCGGTGGCGACCATATTGAGTGCGCCGGCATGCCCGATGCCTTCGGTCATCGCGGCTGCGACGACGCGTCCGTTGTCGTCGACGATGCCGAACACCGGCTGTCCCGAACGGCGCTCTATCGCCAGCATCCCGCGGAACAGATCCGCTAGATGAGTGGCGCGCTCGACCGGGTCGGTTATATCCGGAATTATCGCCTTGAAGGTCGGATCGTTGATGAAGGCGCGGCCGAGCGAGTCGGCGGCCTGGTCGTGCTGCTCGGGGTAGAGAGCGGTGACGTATGGTTTTCCGTTTTCAGGCATTGGTTTCGATACCTCGATTCAATTCGACCGCCGCGTGAGCGTGTGCGAGACCGCATCATGCCATCCGGCGAGCAATCGTTCACGCTCGGCGGTCTGCATTTTCGGCTTGAACACGTCCGCACCTTTCACGATCGCGAGCATTTCATCCGGCGACTTCCAGATTCCCACGGCCAGACCCGCGAGCATCGCCGCGCCCATCGCGGTCGTCTCCGCAATCTTCGCGCGCCGCACCGGCTTGCCAAGGATATCCGCCTGGAACTGCATCAGGTAGCGGTTCGCGGTAGCGCCGCCGTCGGCGCGCAACTCGCTCATCGGATGCTCGGTGTCGGATTCCATCGCAACGATTACGTCGCGCACCTGGTAGGCGATACTGTCGAGCGTCGCGCGCACGATATCGGCGCGAGTGGTGCCGCGCGTGATTCCCATGATTGCGCCGCGCGCGTTCGCATCCCAATACGGCGCGCCGAGTCCGACGAACGCCGGCACCACGTAAGGCTGCGTGCGATCTTTATTTTTCGCAACGCTGGCGCGCGCCTCGGCATAGGTGTCCGCTGCGTTGCGCACCAGCTTGAGGCCGTCGCGAAGCCATTGCACGGCAGCGCCCGCGATAAACACCGAGCCCTCGAGCGCATACGCAGGCTCACCGGCGGGACCGAGCGCGGAGGTCGTGAGCAATCGATTTTTCGACGGCACCATCTTGTCGCCGGTGTTCATCAGCAGGAACGCGCCGGTGCCATATGTAGCCTTCGAGTCTCCGGCGGCGACCGCGCCCTGCCCGTACAGCGCGGATTGTTGATCGCCGATCACTGCCGCGATCGGAATCGCATGCGGCGCGATCGTGCCCGGCGCCGTCTCGGCCAGCGGACCTCGCGAACTGACCGCGCGCGGCAGCATCTCGCGCGGCACGTCGAGCATCGCGAGCATCTCGTCGTCCCATTCGCGGCGCGCGAGGTTGAACAGCATCGTGCGCGACGCGTTGGTGTAATCGGTCACGAATGCCGCGCCGCGCGACAGTTTATATAGTAGCCAGGTGTCGATGGTGCCGAAACACAGCTCGCCGCGCGCGCCGCGCTCGCGCAGTCCGGGTTTGTTGTCGAGCAGCCATTTGAGCTTGGTGCCGGAGAAATAAGGATCGATGAGCAGTCCCGTGTGCTGCGCGACTTCGGCCTCGCGATCGCGCAACGCGTCGCAGATATCGGCGCTGCGCCGGCATTGCCAGACGATCGCGCGATAGACGGGCCGTCCGCTGCTCCGCTCCCACACCACGAACGTCTCGCGCTGATTGGTGATGCCGATTCCGGCGATCGCGGATGCGGACACTTTCGCCGCCGAGATAGCTTTCTTCGAAAGCGTGACGACCGAGCGATAGATCTCCTCGGGATCATGCTCGACCCATCCGGGCTTCGGATAGAACTGCCGTATCTCGGCATAAGCGCGCCCGCGAATCCGCCCGCGCCCATCGACGACGAAAACCGTAGTGCCGGTGGTTCCCTGGTCGATCGCAAGTATCACCTGAGGCATCGCGAAATTTCTCCCGCGCCAATCTGACAGACGATGAATTAAATGTGAAACCCGCCTTGGGTTTCAGGCTTCCCTGGGCAGGGGTGACCCCTGCACCCAGTGTTAAGAAGGGTCGATCGGTTCGCCGTCGCGGGTTGATGTGAGATGCGGCGGGACCTCTCGCAGCAGAGGGACGATTAAGGCGGTGGCCAATGTCGTGATGATTACCGCCGACGCGAAGCCGCCCTTCGAGTAGATCCAGCTGCCGAGCAGGTTGCCGGCGTTGCCGGCGATGGCGAACATCGAGGTGTTCGCCATCATCATGGCGGTTCCTTCCAGGCCTTTGGGGCATGAACGCATTATCAGATCGATGTAGGCTGCCGTCGCGAAGCCGCCGAACAAGCCGTACAGGATTGCGACGATGATTGTGCTCACGGGCCCTATCGCGAGGAACATGATTGGACCTTGAAGGATCGCGACGATCGTTCCCCACCAGAGAAGGCGGGAGAGCGGCGCGCGCGTGCATAGGAAGCCGTACAACAAAGTCGTCGGCAGGAAGAACAACGATTGCAGCGCGGTGAAGGTGCCGAACAGTTCGCTCGAAATCCCGACGTGCTCCGTCAGGTGATAGAACATCGGCGTGCCCCATCCGGGACTGAAGTTCCAGAGGAAGAAGATTGCGGCGGCCGGCCATAGTGGCCGATGGCGGATGAGCCGCTTGATCGCGGCGAAGCCTTTTTCTCGGGGGCCGAGGTCGCTCTCGAAATCGCTGGCGGCCGCGAGGCGCCAGAAGGCCTGCATCGCGATCACGATCGTCACGACGCCTGCGATTAAAAAAGTGCCGCTCACGGAAGCATGCGCGACCAGCCATCCTCCGGCCAACGCCGATATCACCGCGGGGGTGAAGTAGCCGAACCCGAAGACGACGCTCAGGCGCCCGGTCATCCCGTACGCCTGCGCCACGCCGGTCATCAGGGCCTGCGCCGATGAGAAAATCATCACGTATGCGATGACGACGACGAAAACGGCCGATAGCAACTTGAAATAGTCGATCGTCGAGGTGGCCAACCACAGGTATCCGCCCGCGGCGACTAATGCGCACGCGAACAGGTACTGGCGATCGCCCCATTTCGCGCTGCGCCATCGGTCGCGGATGAAGCCGAACAGGAATCCGGCGCATACGGGAATCGAGGCGAACGCGAGGAAGAGCGCAAGCCGCACGGGCGAGAGATGAAGCCGATCTTTCAGAAAATAGTTAATCGGTATCGCGGCGATGCCCAGCGGCGAGCCCAGTCCGACCGCGATATTCAGAATCGCGAAGTACGCGAGGACTTCCCATTGCATCGCCGAGCCGCCGCGCGCTCGGCGGTTCGGGGAGGCTCGCACTTTCGTCGCGCGCGGAGAGGTCTTCGACTTCCATTGAGTACTCGATGCATCACTATATGTAATTTTTTTGGTGGTTCCGAATGTGTGGCGGATTGGAAAAATGGGGCGGTGTATAATTGAGTTGAAGGTGCTGGGGGCAGCTAGCTGATTTGCTTGCCTCGCATGTTGGCTGAGGCCATTATAAGCGCGCTTGCCGCACCCTCTTTTTCAGGGAGTCGCGATTGGTTTGATTCATGAGTGAGTTGCTCGAAAAGAAAGAGGACCTGATTCGCTACTTCCAGGAAGGCGGCAAGCCGCGTGCGCAATGGCGCGTCGGCTCCGAGTACGAGAAGGTCGTCGTCCGCACTTCCGATGGGACCGCTATCCCCTATTCCGGCGCCGGCGGTGTCGAGGACTTGCTGCGCCGGATGGCGGCCGACTACGGCTTCGAGCCCGAGGACGAGCATGGGCATATCCTGGCGCTCAAGGGCGATCGATCGGCAATTACGCTCGAGCCCGGCGGTCAGGTCGAGTTGTCGGGCGAGCAGTGCGACAGTATCCACTGCGCCTACGACGAGTTCGCGACCCACGTACAGCAACTGATCGAGGTGACCAGCCAAATCGGCGCGACCGTGCTCGGCCTCGCGATGCAGCCGGTCAGCCGTATCGATCAGATCGAGCTGCTGCCGAAGGCCCGCTACCACATCATGTACCCGTACATGGCGCGCAAGGGGAAACTCGGCCAGCGCATGATGAAGCAGACCGCCGGCGTGCAGGCTAACCTCGACTACAGCGACGAGGCGGACGCGATGCGCAAGCTGCGCGTCAGCATGGGGATCGTGCCTCTGCTGTACGCGATTTTCGCGAACTCTCCGCTGAGCGACGGCGGCCTGAACGGCTATCACAGCTTCCGCGGGCATATCTGGACCGACACCGACAACGAGCGGAGCGGGGTTCCGGAGTTCGTCTTCCGCCCCGATTGTTCCTTCGAGGACTACGCCGAGTTCGCGCTCGACGTGCCGATGTACTTCCTGATTCGCAACCATGAGTATATCGATCTCACGCAGCCGCCCGGGCTGACGTTCCGCCAATATCTCGAGCGCGGCTACGGACGCGAGCGCGCCACCGTCGAGGACTGGACCAATCATCTGACCACGATTTTCACCGAGGTCCGGCTCAAGCGGTACGTCGAGATTCGCACCGCCGACAGCCAGCCGCCGCAGTTCATGCTCGCGCTGCCCGCGCTGCTGAAGGGGATGCTGTACGACGACGATTGCATCGCGGGCGCATGGGACCTGGTCAAGCGCTGGAGCTATCGCGAGCGGCTCGAAATCACCGACGCCGCGCATAAGCACGGGCTTGACGCCCGCGCGGGGAAAATTAAACTTCAGGAGCTCGGCTACGAGCTGATGCAGATAGCGGCCAGGGGGCTCGAGCGCCACGCGGGCGTTGAACAAAAGCGGCCAGGATGAGAGCATCTACCTGCTTCGCCTGATGGACCTGGTGCGGAGCGGCCACAGCCAGGCGAGTCTGGTGATCAGCCGATGGAAGGGTGAATGGAATTACGACGTTGGCCGTCTAGTGAAAGGGTGCGCGTACGGGGCTGAGCCGATCCTGTAAATGCAACTAAGATTTTCACAGATTCACGTCACGATCCTGAACTTCGTGCTGATCGCGATGTTGGCGATCGTTTCGGCGATGTGCGTGCGCGACATCATCGTGCGCAGCGTTTCCAATGAACCCGACCTGGCCTCGACCACATCGTCCACGCGAATTACTTCGAACGGCATGCGGACTCGCGGCTACTACGATCAGATCGTCAAGCGAGACATCTTCAACGAGGCTCCGCAGGAGAGTGGGCCCGCGCCGGTGGTCGAGGCGGATCTGAATATCAAACTTATCGGTACCTCGCTCCTGAGCAAGTCGAAGCCGTATGCGATAATCGAAGACCCAGCCGGCAATGAAACGCTCTACCAGGTGGGAGAGGACATCCCGGACGCGGGCAAGCTGGTGAGCGTCGAGACTAACCGCGCGATCATCGACCGCGGCGGGCATCGCGTCGCAATCGAGATTCCGACGTCGGACCTTCCCGAGGTGCCGCCTTCGCAGTTGGGCGGTGGGCCGGCGGGCGTTGGCGCTATCCGCGGACCGCTGCTTCGAGGCCTCCCAGCCGCGATGCGGCGCAAGCTGCAAAGGCTCGGTCGCGTGCCTGCCGCGGCAGGTGACGATAACAGCGACGACAACGACGATAGCGACGACAACAGCAGCAAGATCGAGCTGAAGAAACTTGGGCCCGGAAAATTCGAGGTCAGCCGCGCCGAGGTTCAGCAGACGATGGAAAATCCCGCGCAGTTTTTCTCGCAGATGCGCGCCCTGCCCCATTTCGTCAACGGCAAGACCGACGGCTTCTCGATCTCGCAGGTGGCGCCAGGCTCAGTCTTCCAACAACTCGGCCTGCAAGACGGCGACCTGTTGACCTCGATCGACGGCCAGCCGGTCACCAACCCGATGCAGGCGATGAGCCTGATTCAGGCAGTGAAGACAGCGTCAGCGATCGATTTGACGGTCAATCGCGGCGGCACCCCGACGTCGGTTCATTTAGATTTGCGATAACCTAAGCAAGGTGCTCCGACTCCGCATCCCCTCGCCCTGGAAGGGAGAGGATGAAGGTGAGGGTCCTTATACAGCGCGCGATTCCTTCCGCGCGCGATTCAAGATTCAGCCTCTGGTTCTTAGCTATCCCATATAGCAGCCCCTACTGAAGCCGTCACAAAATCTGAGACACCTAAGGAAATTGAAAAGATCGCGTTCGATCGCAGCGCCTGCTCTTTTGACACTCCTGTTGTTTTCGTGCAGCAGCCAATTGGTATCGGATCGAAGCGATCAATTCAGCGCTCCCGAAGCAATTTTCGTCAGCATGGGCCTTCGCAACTCCGTGAATGTCTACCCCTTGAACGCGGACGGCGATTTGAGGCCCAGCGCAACGATCAAAGGGGCTGCCACGGGACTCGACTGGGCGAAGAGCATCGCGGTCGATTCGAGTGGGAAAATCTATGTCCTGAATGGGGAGGGAGGAGCCGAATACACGGGCACAGTGGAGGTTTTCGCACCTGGCAGCACGGGCAACGTTGCGCCCATCGCCCGCATCGCCGGCGCCAATACGGGCCTCCGTTCGGTCAATGATATCGCCGTGGACTCAGCCGGAAACATTTATGTAGCGATCGAGGGAGTCGGGGTCGGCAACATCCCTCCCGGTATTCTGGTCTATCCTCCCGGCAGCAACGGCAACGTAAGACCTAGCGTCACGATCGGCGGCTCCCAGACCCGAATTCAAAATCCTTATGGAGTCGCGGTCGATTCGAAGGGGAACCTCTATGTAGCGGAATCCGCCACCCGTGACATGGGCAGAGTCCTCGTCTTTCCACCGGGCAGCAAGGGGAATGTGAAGCCCAGCTTCGTAATAGAAGGGCCCGACACAGCGCAATTTGATCCCATTGCGATCGCGCTGGACTCGGATCGTAACCTCTATGTTGCGAACCGCGGACGCACTAACGGAATCGCCATCTTCAAACTGGATCGGGACGGCAGACCGGCATCGGAGGCTGGCCTCGACGGGCCAACTCCCTCGGCTAGGATCAGCGGTCCCCGGGCAGGTCTGATGGACTACAACTATTCAATTCCGGGGATAGCGGTAGATTCAGGCAAGAACATTTTTGTCACGTTTCAAGGAGGTCGCTACAACGAGACCAATAAGGTCGTTATCTTCGCTGCTGGCAGCAATGGAGACGTGGCACCCCGCGCGGTCATCTCCGGGTATCATACGAAACTATCCGGACCGGACGGTATAGCGATCGGCCCCTATAGCGGCGCGTCGCTGAAGTAAGTTACAAACCCAAATTATGGAAGTTCGATGGGCGCATCGTAGCGAGCGGGATGAAGTGCTCGAGCTGCTGGGGCATTGGTATGATGACCGCGGCGAGTTTTTCGCGCGCTACAATCAGAACGATCCAACTTTTCGCGATGCCCTCTGTCTAGTCGCGCGCGATGGTGGGCGGCTGGTTTCGACTGTTCAGATTTTCGATCGCGCGATCAATCTTGAAGGGCAGTCGGTGCCGATGGGCGGTATCGGGTCCGTGTTCACGCTCGAGGAGTATCGGCACAAGCGGGTCGCGTCGGCGCTGATGCGGCTCAGCGTCGACACGATGATTCGCGAGGGCTTCGAAGTGTCGCTGCTGTTCGCCGAGCGGCTCACCTTTTACAACCAGTTCGGATGGCGCGAGGTCGAGCGCAAGTTCAGTATCCTCGCGGCTGCGGCAGGGCTCAACGTGCCCGATCGTTTCGTCATCGATTCATTCGAAGCTGAGCGCGATCTTGCCGAGATTGCCGCGATTCATCGCGGCTACAGCGGCCGCTTCAACGTCACCGCGGTCCGCGACGACTCCGCCTGGCGCGCGAATCTCAAATTCGCGGGCAATCAACCGCTCCATCCCGGCGAAGGCTCCGAGGAGTATTTCGTCGTGTGCCGCGACGGCCCGCGAATCGCGGCGTATGCGCGCGTCACGCGCTTCCACGGCGTCTCGATGGTGATGGAGTTCGGCTACTTGCCCGACGGGATCGGAATCGAGGCGATGCTCGCGACCTTCAAGTACCTCGGCCAGGCGGCGGCCGGCTTGCCTGTCACGGTTCGCACCGTCGGAGATCATCGGCGGGCCGCCCTCCTCCACAGCGCATCGAAGCCGGACGACCCGAGCGTGATCGTCACGCATACTGCGCACGATCCTGCACTCGAGAATGCGCTGGGCGACGCGGGATGCCCCGTCGCGCATCACGTCGACAACAACTACATGTGGCGAGTGCTCGCTCCCGAGAAACTCGCGCGACGGTTTGCGATGACGCCAGAAGCCGCGTCGAGTCACGCCTTCGAAATCTTTGCCGATTCGCGTTCCGTGTTCTGGACGGCCGACCGTTTTTAATTTTTAAACAATTTTTATACGCGCGTAGCGCATCTCTCTCGCCGCGGGACGAGTTGTTGGTTAGTATCCTTCCGTTGTTCTGATGTGTTGCGGGAGGTGGTACGCGATGAAGTTTCTGTCGTCATCTGGCGAATCGGCCGCGGGCACGGCGGCCCGCGCCACTGCTGTCACTATCCGAAAATTTGGATTTATCGTTTTGACGGTCGTGATCGCCGCGTTGCTTTCGTTGCAGTCGGCATTGGCCGCGAGACGACATCATGCCGCGGCGGCGGCTGAGGCTCCCGATGAGGAGACCAACGCCAGCACTTCGAGCACTGCGCTCGGCGCTTACTCTGAAGCCTGCGTGCTCGAACCTACGACTGGCACTGTCATCTTCGAGTCTCCCAATGCGCGCCAGCCGTGGCCGACCGCGTCGCTGGCAAAGATGATGCTGATGCTGATTGTCGCCGAGAAAATCCACGACGGATCGCTGAAGCTGACCGACAACATCACCACCTCGCGCAAGGCGGCCGAGATGGGCGGTTCGCAGGTGTATCTCAAGGAGAGCGAGACGTTCTCGCTCGACGACATGATGAAGGCGGTCGTGGTGCATTCGGCCAACGACGCGTCGGTGGCGGTCGCGGAGTATATCGGGGGCTCGACGGAAGCATTCGTCGTGATGATGAATCAGCAGGCGGCCGCGATCGGGATGAAGGACTCGCACTACTACTCGGTTCACGGCCTGCCGCCGGCGAAGGGAGAGCAGCCCGACGTCGCTAGCGCTTACGACCAGGCGATTCTCGCACGCGAGTTGCTGAAATATCCCGACGTGATTCGATGGGCGTCGATCGATACGGCGCCGTTTCGCGCGGGAACGTTCGTCCTGCGCAACACCAATCACCTGGTGCGGACGTACCCTGGATGCGACGGCCTCAAGACCGGCTTCTACGATAAGGCCGGGTTCAACGTGGTCGCCACTGCAAAACGCAACGACCTGAGGCTGATCGCAGTCGTGCTCGGGAGTCAGCACAAGCTGACGAATTTCAAGGAAGCATCCGAGATGATGTCGCAGGGATTTCTCAACTACGAGATGCATCCGGTCGCGAAGAAAGGCGCGCCAATCGCGCAATCCGTCGCAATAACTGACGCCGATACCAACAGCATCAAGCCGGTTTGGGGTGGTGACGCAGGAGTTTTCGTAAAGCGTGACGATAAGAAGAACGCGATCAAAGTCGATTACGATTTGCCATCGTCGATCAAAGCGCCAGTCAAAGCGGGTCAGCAGATAGGAACCGCAAATGTAACCGAAGGCGGCAAACCGGTCGCCTCGATCGCATTGCTCGCGCCCTCTGACGTCGCCAAAAGCGCCTCGTTAACTAAACGTTTATTAAGTATTTTCTGAGCAACATTATTTTCGATTTGTCGCATAAAGAACATTTTTAATTAGGTTCTACTCGGCGGGCGTGTTACCTGTGTGTTGGATCCTGCCAGATGTCTGCCGCCTGATGACTGCCAAAGATAAATTTTACCGCGCGTACATGGACTTCTTTGAGATCGCGGAGCGCAAGCGCCGCTGGAATCTCTTCGAAGACATTCCGTGGGACAAACTCTCTGCGAGCGCCAACACCGAAGAGCGCGCGATTCGGATCGAGACGTACTGCGCCGAAGAGATGTTCCTGCCGGACTACACTGAAGCAGGTAACGAATTGTTGCGCGGCGTGTTCGGGCTCGCATGGTTTCAGAACGCGTGGAGCTACGAGGAATCGCGCCACGGCCTGGTGTTCCGCGAATATCTGATTCGCTCCGGACTGCGCACGCAAGAGCAATTCGACAAGCTCGAGTCGGACGTGTTCTCACGGCGATGGAAAGCTCCATTCAAGACGCGCCGCCAGATGAGTTGCTACGGAGCGCTGCAGGAATCGGCGACCTATCTCGCGTATCGCGCGCAAAAGGATCGCGCCGAGGTCGAGAACGATCCGACGCTCGAGGCTATTTTCTTCCTCGTCAGCCGCGACGAGGCCGCGCACGCCGGCTTCTACCGCGCGATGATCGAGATCGACATGTCCGAAGATCGCGCCGGCACGCTGTCGGATCTCGCGCACGTGATCGCGAACTTCAAGATGCCGGGTGACGGCCTGATTCCGAACTATCACGAGAACCTTCGAATCGGCGGCGGCGGGATCACTCCGCGCCTGTTCCTGACGCGCGCAGTGTTCCCATTGCTCAAGCAGTTGGGCACCAGCCGCGACGAACTCAAGAGCGCCACTGCCGCAGTACTTCCACTGCGCGCGGCTTCGTAAGAATCCTGATATAGTTGCCTTCCGGCGATGAACCGGAACCGACTTCTAATTGGGGCCGCGGCCCTCCTTGTAATCTGGATTGCCGGCAACCTCGCGCTTCATTTCGGCCTGAAGCATCACGACATTCTCCACTACGACATCGACCAGGTTTTCCCGCCCGACAAACCCACCGTGCCGGGCGAGATCTATGCGTCGACGCTGGCGGCAATCATGGACCATGAGCTGCACACCGGCTTCGGATGGCGTCCCAACGATCTCTTTTTCTGGGGTCCGAAAGTCGGGGCTGACAATAACGCCGATCGCCAGCTCGGGATAATCCAGGCCGTGCGCGAAACCACGCGCATCTTCAAGGATCACCTGACCAAGGTTTCCTCGAATCAGTACGATCCAAACCTGGTGATCGCCGACACCGATTTTCGAAACGACGCGCTCAAATGGATCCTGCCGTCGCCCGAGGCAAGTACGACGACGGCATTCTGCATCTGCGGATGTACGTCGCCGGACTGCATGCCACGCCGCCGTCGTCGCGCCCGCTCAACACCCGCGCGGTCGAGCTAATCAGCCTGCTGCAGACCTGGACCGACCTGCTCGGCGACGCGCACGCGAATCTATACCGGACCACCAAGGACGACGGCACCCCGGTTCATAGCTGGGACTGCGATCATTATTTTTATCACTCGCAGGGTTACGCGCACGTGATGTACCACATGATGCAAGCGATCGAGCGCGAATATAAAGGACAGCTCAAGGACGACCCGGTCCTGAAGACGCTGTTCGACGACGCGGTTGACGCGCTCGGCAAGGCCGCCGTCATGAAGCCGTTAATTGTTCTGAACGGCTCGCCCGACGGGCTGTTCGCGAACCATCGCCGCAACCTCGACGGCTACGTGAACGAGGCGCGCCAGAAGATGCTGTCGCTGCGCGAAGAGCTGGAACGCTCCCCTGAGTAGCGTCGCCGTTACAGTTCGATGAACGGGCACAGCAGCATTACGCCGCCGCGGATTAGCAGCTCGAGCATCGCGGGAGCCCAGCGGCTTGGGATGCCGAGGGTCGCGGCGGCGGCGCGAATCGTCCACGGCGTCGAGACGTCGGCACTGCTGCCGCGAAAATCCAGCCATCGACGTTCGGCGCGATAAGTTATGAGCTCATGGCGTCGATCCTTGGCGATGTGCGCGCGATCACGTGCGATTGCCACCGCAGTTGAGAGTCCGCCGACTTCGTCGACGAGGCCACGCTCCTTCGCCGCGAGCCCGCTCCAGATGCGGCCCTTGGCGACAGCTTCGGCCTGCTCGGGGCTGAGATGCCGGCCCTCCGCGACCTTCGCGGTGAATGCAGTGTAAAGATGGCCGACGGTTTCGTTCAGTTGCGCGAGCTCGGCGTCGGTCATCGCGCGCGCCATCGACATCGCGTCGCTGATCGGCGCGCTCTTCACGAAATCGAAATGGACGCCCAGCTCGCTGAGCAGATTGCCGAGATTGAACTTCGCGTACACGACTCCGATCGAGCCGGTGATCGTCGCCGGTTCCGCGACGATCGCGTCAGCGCCCGCCGCGACGTAGTAACCACCCGAGCCCGCCACATCGCCCATCGAGACAACCACCGGCTTGCCCCGTCCCTGCGCCTCGCGCACCGCGCGCCATACCAGGTCGGATCCGACCGCGGAGCCGCCGGGTGAATTCACGCGAAACACGATTGCTTTGACGCGCTCGTCGCGCGACGCGCGATCGAGTTGCGACGCCGTCGCGACGCCGCTGATATATTCGCCGGTCGCCGGCGCCTCGCCCGAAACCACCGGTCCGCTCGCATGGACCAGCGCGATTCGCGCGCGCCGTCCGCGCTCGCGGGTGAAGATTGCGTGACGCCGGTAGCGCGCGAGGTTGATGAACACTTTGCGCTTGGACTTGGGATCGAATTCAGCGCGGAGGTCTTCGATATATCCTTCGCGATCGATCAGTTTATTCTCGACCGCGAACTTTGCGCTGACGAATCCCGCCGCGATCAGCTCGCGCGTTTTCTCAGGAGAGAATTTGCGCGCCGACGCGATCGCCTCGACCAGGATTTTCTCCCAGTCCGCGACGATCGCCTCCATGCTCTCGCGCACCGCCGGCGACATCGTGTCGCGGCCAAGAGTCTCGGCGGCGCCCTTGTACTCCTTCCATTGCAGGGTCTGCGCCTGGATCTTGAGCTTGTCGAGCGCGTTCTTCAGGAACACGCCGCCGGTCGCGACCCCGAGCATCGTGAGCATCGTGTCGGGATTGGCGACTATCTCGCCCGCCCCCGCAGCGACCAGGTATTCGCGCAGCCCAGCGTCGTCGCCTCGCAGCAGCGCGATCACCCGCTTGCCACCGGCTTGCGCCGCGCGCATCAGGCGATGGATTTCGTGCGCGGTGGCAAGGCCGGCGCCGAAGCTCGCGATCTCGACGATGATCGCGCGAACGTCGTTGTCGATCGCGGCCGACTCGAACGCATAGCGGAGATGGTCGAGGCTGTTCGCGCCGCGCCGCATGATCTGATCGAGTGGCGAGCGCGTTACGTCCTCCTCGATCGGACCCGCCAGCCGAATCACCAGGACGGCGTCATGAGGTATCTGCGCCGGTCTGACGACTGCGAAATAAAACGCCGCCACCAATGCGATCCCGATGCCGATGGCGGTGATTCCCAGCCGCCAATGGCCGAAGGCGAGCCCAATTGCGCCGACGACAAACAAAATCGCAACGACAATCCCGAGCCGAACCTCGCGGCTTATCCACAATCGATCGGTGAACGGATTCTTCATGGTCTAAATTGGTCGCCTTTTTTGAGCGGTCCAAATAGACTACCGCTTTCTGATGCCCAGGTCTGTCCTCATCCTGATTCTCGCCCTCAGCGCCGTGGCCTTCGCCTCATGTTCGACTGCGCCTGCGCCCAAGCCCGGGCCGCCGCCGTTTGTGGCGCGATCGACCACGCTCGCGGTCACCACCGGTATCAAGGTGCTGACCAATGTCGCGATGCCGAGTGGGTTCGCGCCGATTCCCTCACGCCTGCCGATGTGGATGGAGAACGGCGAGGAGATCGGCGTCGTCGGGACGCAGGGGGGACACACGATCATGTATGGCCTCGGAGGCGCCGCGTGGCGCACCGGCCGTATTCTCGCGGCGGAGACGGGGCCCGCCGCCGCCGAGACAGGAACGATCGCCGACCTGGCAGTGAGTCCGAACGGGCTGACGCTGGCGACGGCGATGGTCGCGCCGGGCGGCGATCGAGTCGACGTGATCATTCGTGACCTGATCGCGACCGGGCCCGGCAACGTGATCGCGAACTTCAATGGCCGTTACGATTCAATCTCGATGAGTTGGCTGAATGACGCGACCATCGCGCTCGCGCTCCGGCAGCATCCTGAGCCGCCTGAAGAACCCGGCGCCAGTGAGGAGGCGCCGAAATCCGATCCGGATCAGGCGGACGTCGAGCCGCCGCCCACTCGCGCGGACGGATTGCAAGTGATCGTGATCACCGGTGCCGGTTCCGTTCTACCGCTGAAGTTGTCGTGCCCGATGTCCACCCTGAGTTGGAGCGCGCACGGCGTCTACGCAGTCGGCCAGGGCGATGCAGGCGCTCCGCCGGTGATAGTGGATCGGCGCGCCTCGACCTGTACGCGGTTTCACCTGCGCCAGCCGATTCATGTGCTCGATTGGGACAAGAACGACGAAGGCTCATTTCTGTACGTCGCGCCGGACCCGACGGGCCACACGATTGGCGTATTCAAGTACAACATCCCGACCGGCGCCGAACATCTGATGGGCGTATCGACCGGAGGGGCCGCGTTCGCCAACAGTAGCAATACGCTGACGCTGGGTAATCGAGAACTCACATTCAAGGTCGCGATCGAGCGTCCGCGAGAACCGGTCACCGCGCAGATCGCGGTCGCGCAACCCGACCTGACTCAGATTGACGTGAAATCGCTGGGCTTCGATACTTGGCCGGAAATGCTCGCGCAGAGCACGATGGCGTTTTCGACCGGCGCCGACGAAGCCGCGATGGAAATTTACGCACCGAGCAAGCCAATTCCCTGGCGAAAGATCGTCACCTACTCGATTCACTACGACAGTGCGTTCCTGTTAGCCGAAGGTCCGGCCCAAGGAATCGTCAATATGAGCTGGTCGCTGCGGGGACGATGGCTCGCGTTCCTCGACGGCGACGCAACGATCGGGACGGTGATGACAGTGCTCGAACCACCGCGGTAGCACTCGAAGCGAACGGCGCTCTTTCTGCGGTCCGATCTTTGTGTCATCCCGAGCGTAGCCGAGGGACCCCGGATCTTTTACGGTGCAAGGAACGTCGACTTAACTCAAGGCATGCGGAGCCGAGTAGTTCCGGCCGCGCCGTCGTTGGGGTGCGTCGGCAAGCATCGTGAAAAATTCGGGGTCCCTCGGCTACGCTCGGGATGACACAAGACAAAAGAGCGGCCGCTACGGCGTGATGCATATTCGGCCAGTACCAGAAATTAAACCAGATCAAATTACAGGCGATCCAGGATCCAATCCGAACAGCACGCGCCCCACTACCTCGTAGCGGGCGGTGTTCATCAGGACGTGTTGCGTCGCGGTGTGCACGTCGCGCCAGCATCGCTCGATCGGGCAGGAAGTTTGCGCGGAGTTCATCCCGGCCGCATCTGCGACCAGATCGACCGCCTGCACCGCCAGCTTCGCCGCGGTTACTACTGCGAGCCGCGCGTGCGCGCGGTCCTGGATGCTGAAGGTCTCGCCGGCCTCGCCCTCGCGCCAGATTTCATCGTTGCAATTGTAGAAGTAGGCGCGCGCCGCGCGCAGCAGGCCTTCCGCTTGCGCGTACTGAATCTGTGCGAGAGAACGCTCGCGCAACGTGGCCCGAGTTGCAGCCGGCACTTTGGCTTGCGCGATTTCGTTCAGCGTATCGAGAGCGTGCCGCGCAGTGCCGAGCACCACCGAGACCAGGCCGCCGACAAATTGCAGCTGCAGCGGAATCTTCTCGAATGCGCCGCGCTGCCATGGCGACTTCGCGTTCAGCCAATCGAAGGTGAATTCGTCGGGGACAAATACATTGTCGAACTCGCAATCGTTGCTTCCGGTTCCGCGCATCCCGGCGGTCGACCAGGTGTTGAGTATTTTCGCATTTTTGATCGGGAACAAACCCGCTCGCATCACCGGGAACCCGTCGACCAGTTGCGGCGCGCCGTCGCGCAGAACCATCCCGGCCGCCATCAGGTAGGTCGCATGAGCGGAGGCGCTGGCATAGGTGGCCTTCCCGCTGAAACGCCACCCGCCGTCCGACGCCACAACTCGAGTGGTGGCGGGATTCAACGATCCGGCACTCACGCCGAGCGGATCGCCGTAAATCTTTTCAAACGCCGCGCGCGAAAGGTTATACCCAAACAGTGGACTGCCCGAACAAATCGCAAAATTCCATCCCGCCGATCCGTCGATCCGCGAGACTTCCTCGCAAAGCCGCAGCGAATCGGGAATCGTTAGTTCGCCGCCGCCCATGTTGCGGGGAATGAGGATTCGAAACAGTCCAGCGTCATGAAACGCTGCGATCACCTCGCGTGGCATCTGCGCCTCGCGCTCGGCGCGGTCGGCATGCGCGCGAATTATCGGCCCGATCTTTTGTACCTTTTCGAAATAGGGTCGTGCGCGTTCGGATATGAGACGATCCATATTCTGCACCTAATTGCGCCCGGTGAGTCTAACCGCCGAGTCTAGCGCGATTTGCCCAGTAGTCCGACGCGGTGCGAAACGCGGCCGCGGCGCGCTCGAAACTGTCGAACACGACCAGCCCACGCGCGCGCGCCAGCTCCTTGCCCCGTGCGACGATCGACTCGACGTGCGCGGGATGCATCACGATTGCGAACGGCTTGGTCGAGCGCCCGGCAAAATCCGCCAGCTTGTCGAGCAAGCTGGTGATTTCGTCCTCGTGCGTGGCCCATCGCGCGGCGCGCAAGCCGGTGCCGACTTCGAGCACGATCGCGTCGATAACCGCGTCGCGTTCGAGGATCTCGAGGATGCGATCGAGATTCCCCTGATGATGCCCCGCGCCTATCGTGCCGCCCGCATCGAGCGGGTTACGGTAGCTGCCGCCGATTATGTTGAAGAACGTTTTCAGCTCGTCGTACGAGGAGTCCGACAGCGCGGGAATTTCGAGGCCCGCCGTCGCGAAGGTGTCGGTGATTACCACCGATTGCCCGCCGGTCATCGCGACCAGCCCCATGCGTTTGCCGCCGATGCGCTTGGCGCGCGCGAACAGCTGGACCGCGTCGAGCATCGCGTCGAGGCTGGATACCTCGACCGCGCCACTCTGCCGCACTACTGTGCGCCAGGTCGCCTCGGGCGTCGCGAGCGATCCGGTATGCGAGAAGGTCGCGCGCGCGCCCGCCTCGGTCATCCCGCCCTTCCAGATGACGACCGCATGACGCTCGGCCGCATGCCGGACGCTGTCGAAGAAGCGCCGCCCGTCGCGCACCCCTTCGATATACATCCCGATCACGCGCGTGGCCGGGTCAGCCGCCATCAGATCGATATAGTCAGCCGCCTCGAGCACCAGCACATTGCCGATCGAGGCCGCCTTGTTCACCTTGATGCCGTGGGTGGGCGCCTGCAGGCAGAAATTGATCGTGTGCGTACCGCTTTGCGAGATAAAGCAGACGTCGCCCGCCTCGCCGACTTTTTCCTCGGGGAAATTGCGCAAGCCTGCGTCCGGGCTGTACAGCCCCATGCAATTGGGGCCGACCAGTGCGATTTCCGAGTTGATTGCGATGTCGCGCAGCTCTGATTCCAGCCGTATACCGAGTTCCTCTGATGTCTCCGAAAATCCCGACGTGAAAAATCCAATCGAGCCGACGTGATTGGCGACGCAATCTTTTAAAATTCGCGGCGCGATCTGTCGCGGAACTGCGCTCACCGCGTAATCGATAGGTTCGGTGATTTCGGCCAGGCTCTTGCGATTCTCGACGCCCATCGCTTCGATTCCCGGTATCTCGTTGGGATCGATTTGGATCGAATAGAGCTTGCCCTTGAGATGCGCCATCGCGCGCAGCCACATGTAACCGCCCATCCGCTTGTCGCCGATCACCGCAACCGTGCGGGGGTTGAAGGCGCGCTCGAGATTTTTGAGCCGTGCCGCGCGATTCTGGTCCGGCGGCGGCGTCGCGGCCTTGACGTCGGCGAGCACGATCCGCGCATCGAGGATCGCGAGACCGTCCTCGTACGCGACGACCGGATTGAGATCCATCTCGGCGATCTCGGGATGCGTCCAGGCGATTCCCGAAACCGTCTCGATCAGCGAAACGATCGCGTCCTCGTCGACACCGGGTTGACCGCGGACGCCGTGGAGAATCTGGTCGCCGCGAAGCCGCGCGAGCATCTCCGTCGCCTCCCGCCCGCCAATCGGGGCCAGTGCCAGCGCGGTATCCTTCATCACTTCGACGAATACGCCACCGAGCCCCACCATCACCATCGGGCCGAATCGATCGTCGCGGAAGGTCCCGGCGATCAGTTCGACCCCATTCCCGGCCATCGGCTGCACCGCGACACCTTCGAAGCGCGCGTCACGAGCCTTGGCGGCGAGGCTGCTGCGAATTCGCTCGAACGCGTCGCGCACCGCGGCCTCGTCGGCGAGGTTCAGCTCGACGCCGCCGACGTCGCTCTTGTGACTGACGTCCGGCGACAGCACTTTCAGCACAACCGGGAAGCCTATCCGCGAGGCAGCTTGCACGGCGTCGGCGGCGGTGGCCGCAGTCTCAGGCACCACAACCGGCAGGCCGAGCGAATACAGGATTCGCTTGCTCTCGATTTCCGTGAGAACCGACCGTCCGCTCGAACGAGCCGACGATATTACCGATGAAACAATGGAATCAGCCACGCTTGTCGCGTATAGCAGAGCTGAAGAACTATTTGAACCGTCGGGGAACCTTGGAGCGGGTGCGCCGAGCGTCGGCTGCAGTCGGGAGGCGAAACCACCGGTCGGGTTGCATCCTCGAAAAGACGCCAACCCTGACCGGCTTCGCAATTGAGTGATTGGTCTGTTGCCGATTAGAGGCTGGTATCGACGCTGCCCAACAGGGTGGTGATCGTCGTTCCCATCGTCTGGTAGCCGATGTACGCCACGATCGCTACCGCCGCGAGAATCAGCGCATATTCAGCCATCGTCTGGCCGCGCGAGAAGCTGTCGGCCTTCACGTAGAGCTTTCTGACTGCATTCATGATGATGAGTTCCTACTTATTTGGTTTGTAGACCGTTACCGGCGGAGGCGTTTACCCCCGCCGGTTTCGCCAGTCAGCTTTGTAACAAAGATCGGCGCGCGATTAGAGCTTGCCGTCTACGCTGCCCAACAGCGTGGTGATCGTCGTACCCATGGTCTGGTAACCAACGAAAACCACGACCGCGACTGCCGCGAGAATCAGCGCGTACTCAGCCATCGTCTGTCCGCGCGCGAACCCATCTGCCTTCACGTACATCTTCCTGATCAGATCCATTTTCGTGTCCCTCCGTCCGGTTGTGTGTTTCGAACAACTACACGCGAGAATCGAATTACCCCCGCGTCTTGCGACGATTGTACTGATTGTAGGAGAAATATTCATTTAGTTATAAGAACCTACTGCTAGCTAACTCGAAAATTTACCAAGTAATCCATTCAAACTGAATTGCTATTAGCTCTTGATTGGTTAAGCTTGGTTCAGACCGTACAATCATGTCTTTATCCAGCTTGCGCATTCTCTACTGGCGCCGAATTTATGTCAAGCCTATCTTGCGCTTCTGATGTTATTTAATGACAGGTTAAAGCGTCTATTACCGTGCTAAGAAGCATAGGGCAGCCCCTGCCTGCCTGAGAGTGGCCATCAAGCAGTCACTAAAAGATTAAAAGAAATATAAAAGCAGAATGTGGAACTGTAAAGAGCCTATAGCGGATAGGCTGGAGCAGGTAATCGCCTAGCTAGTCGCAGCAGCCAATGCGTCGCGCAAGATGAAAATCCCCTCGTACAGCGCGCGTCCGACCACGACCCCTACGACGCCGGCTTCGAATCGTGTCCGAAGTGCGCGAATGTCGTCGAGGCTGGCGACTCCGCCCGATGCTATCACCGGCATGCGCGCCGCCTTGGCAATTTCTTCCATGCGGGCCGCATCGACGCCGACCTGCGCACCGTCGCGAGCGATGTCGGTCACGATTGCGGCCGCGACGCCCGCGGCTCGGAACCGGTTTGACGCTTCGGCGACCGTGAGCTGGCTCGTCTCGACCCATCCTTTCACCGCAAGCCTGCCGTCGCGAATATCAATCGATCCGAAAATCCGTCCGGGGAACTCGGCGCATGCATTCCGGATTAACTCGGGGTTGAGCAACGCGGCCGAACCGATCGAGACTCGGTCGGCGCCAGTCGAGAACGTCGCGCGTACCGACTCGATTGTGCGCAGGCCGCCGCTGACGTCGATTGCGCATCTCACCGACGCTCGAATTCGAGCGATCGCCTCGACATTTCGCGGCGTTCCGGCGATCGCGCCATCGAGATCGACTATGTGGATAACTTCCGCGCCGGCTTCCTCGAACCGACGCGCCGTCTCGCCCGGATCTGCCCCATAGACGGTGGCCTTGCTCATGTCGCCGTGAAGCAGGCGCACGACCTGGCCGCCCTTCAGGTCAATCGCGGGAATGACGGTGAACTTCTCGAACAAGCGACCTAGCTGCTGAGCGTGCCCTTGGTCGAAAGCACGCCTGAGAGCCGCGGCTCGCGGGCCGTCGCATGGTCCATCGCGCGCGCCAACGCCTTGAACGTTGCCTCGATGATGTGATGCGGGTTGCGGCCGCTCACCAGGTTGAGATGCAGATTCATGCCGACCTCGTCGGTCAGCGCCTTCATGAAATCGTGCACCAACTCGGTCTGGAAGTTGCCGACCCGTTCCTGGCTGATAGGCACGTTGTAGCCGAGATACGCGCGTCCGCTGATATCGACAATCGCGGTGCAGACGGCCTCGTCGAGCGGCACTGTAGCCTCGCCGAAGCGCTTGATTCCCGCGCGGTCGTCGAGCGCCTGTCGAAACGCCCTGCCCACGACCATCCCGACGTCTTCGACCGTGTGATGGTCATCTATATGCAAATCGCCGGTGGCCTCGACCTTCAGGTCGAAGAATCCATGGCGCGCAAAACTCTCGAGCATGTGATCGAGGAACGGCACCCCGGTCTTTGCCTCGCCGCGCCCGCTGCCGTCGAGCTTGAGCGCGACCGTCACGGAAGTCTCGCGCGTCTTGCGCTCAACCTCGGCGCTGCGCTTCGCTTCGACCGGCGCGAGGCGCGCAACCGGACTGGCGGTCTTGCCTTTATTTTGCGCGCTGACTTTGTGTTTTTGCATTTCGATACCCTGCCCGCCTTGCCTTCCCATCGCCGACACCGTTGCGCAGTTCCATTGCGCGCGCGTGGCCCTCGAACCCTTCCATCCGTGCCAGGTGCGCGACCGTCGGCCCGAGCGCCGCGATCGCCCCCATCGACGCCTCGATTATACTGGTTCGTTTCAGGAAATCGTATGCACCCAGGGGCGACGCGAAACGCGCGGCTCCTCCCGTCGGCAGCACGTGATTTGGCCCTGCCAGGTAGTCGCCCAGCGGCGCAGGCGTCAGCGGCCCGAGAAAGACCGCGCCCGCAGCTTTGACCTTGGGCAGCCATCGCGACGGATTGCGCAGGTCGAGCTCGAGATGCTCCGGACCAATCTGATTGGCCAGATCGAAGGCCTCGTTGAGATCGTTAACTACGACCATCGCGCCGCGCTTCGCCAGCGCGACCTCGACCTGGCGTGCGCGTGGTAGAGACTTGAGCGAGGTTTCTACCGCCTCGGCGACACGATTCGCGATGCTCTCCGACGTGGTCAGGAGCATGGCCGCCTCGTCGCCGGAACCATGCTCGGCCTGTGCGATCAGGTCGGCGGCGATCCATTCGGGATTCGCGCGCTCGTCGGCAATCACCAGCACCTCGCTCGGCCCGGCCATCTTGTCGATGTCGGTGACGCCGTAGACCATCCGCTTGGCAGCCTGCACGTAGGCATTTCCGGGCCCAACGATTTTGTCGACCGGCTTGATGGTCTCCGTGCCGTACGCGAGCGCCGCGACCGCATGCGCTCCGCCGACGCGGTAGAATTCATCGACACCGGCAATTTCGGCGGCGGCCAGCACGGCCAGCCTCTCGCCCTCCGACGACGGCGGCGAGACCATCACGACTTCGGCGACGCCCGCGACCTTGGCGGGAATCGCATTCATCAGCACCGACGACGGATACGCACCGAGTCCGCCCGGCACGTAAATTCCCACGCGGCGCATCGGCTGCACCATCTGCCCGAGCCGCATACCGGACTTGTCGCGGTAGATGAATGATTTCTCCATCGTGCGGCGATGAAACTCCGCGATTCGCTCGGCAGCCAATTCGAGCGCGCGGCGATCCTCAGGCGGAATATCGATTGATCGCCGATTGGCGTTCTGCCGCCGTCACCCGAAGCGTCTTCGCGGTGAGCTTCACGTGGTCGAACTTTGTCGTCAGCTCGATCAGTGCACGATCGCCGCGCTTTCGCACGTCGGCGATTATCTTCGACACGGCGCCATCGATGTCGCCACTGTCACTACCCCGGCGCGCGAGTATCGCGGCCAGGAATTTTTTGAATTCTGATGACTCAGACTTGAGGACACGTGGCTTCATTATTCTTGGGCACGCTCGATTCGGGCGCCGAGGCTCGAGAGCTTCGCGTCGAGCGCTTCGTATCCGCGGTCCAGATGGTAGATGCGGCTGAGCTCGGTCGTGTGTTCCGCGGCCAGCCCCGCGATTATCAGCCCCATGCTCGCGCGGAGGTCGGTCGCCATTACCGGCGCGCCGCTCAGCTTCGACGGCCCGCGCACAACGGCGGTGGGCCCCTTCATCAGGATGTCGGCGCCCATCCGCGCCAGTTCCTGCGCGTGCATGAAGCGGTTCTCGAAAATCGTCTCGGTGATCACCGAGCTGCCGTCGGCCTGCGTCAGCATCGCCATCATCTGAGCCTGGAGATCGGTCGGAAAACCCGGATACGGAAGCGTGCGCAGCTCGATCGGCTTGAGTCCATTGTTGCGCGCGATGCGCACGCCCTTCCCGTTCGCCTCGACCGTGACGCCCGCCTCGCGCAGCTTGGTTGCGACGGCCTCGAGATGCTCGATCGGCGCGTTGGTAATCGTAACGTCGCCGCCAGTGATTGCCGCCGCCGCCATCATCGAGCCCGCCTCAATCCTGTCCGGTATCACTTCGTGCTCCGCGCCATGCAGCCGCTCGACGCCTTCGATTTCAATCACGTGCGTGCCGGCACCGTTGATCTTCGCGCCCATCGCGATTAGCACTCGCGCGAGATCCTGCACCTCTGGTTCGCGCGCGGCATTTTCGATCACGGTGCGGCCGCGGGCTGTCACTGCTGCCATCATAATATTTTCGGTTGCTCCGACCGACGGGGAATCAAGCCAGATGCGCCCGCCCGTCAGCTTCTCGGCATGGGCCTCGACGTAGCCGTGACGAAACTGGATCTTGCTGCCGAGCGCGCGAATTCCTGCGATATGCAGATTCACCGGACGTGCACCAATCGCGCATCCTCCCGGAGTCGATACGCGCGCCCGTCCCGTCCGCGCCAGCAGCGGCCCGAGCACAACGAACGACGCGCGCATCGTCTTGACCAGTTCGTACGACGCCTCGTGCGACGTAACTTTCGCCGCGTGAAGCTCGACGCGATGCTCGTCGATCCAGCGCGCCGCAACGCCGAGTTGGGTCAGCAGGTCCATCGCGGTCTTCACGTCGCGAAGCCGCGGAACGTTGCTGAGCACGAGCGGTTCCGACGTCAGCAACGACGCCATCATGATCGGCAGCGCGGCGTTCTTGCTGCCGCTCAGCGTGACGGTCCCGCGCAGCGGAGCACCGCCATGAATGATCATTTTTTCCATTCTGATTTATGCGCAGTTCCGCCCTCGAGCCACTCGGAAGTGTCCCGTCAGATCGTTTATCAGATCGACAACCTTCAAGCCCGCGCGCGCGATTTCGCCGACAACGTCCCCCATGTGGCATGCCGCCATTTCCATGATCAACTCGCCGTTAGCTTCGAGATGCTCGCGAGCGCCGCTCGTTATTCGTTGCACGACGTCGAAGCCAGTCGCCCCTCCGCTTAACGCTATCCGCGGCTCGAAGCTATGTACCTCCGGCTCGAGAGAGGCAATCTCCGCATCACCCAGGTAAGGCGGGTTGGAGACTACCGCGTCGAAAGTCCCGAGCGCCGCTCCTCCGTCCAGCATATGGAAACAGTCGCCGCGCCGAATCGTCACTCGATCCTCGACCAGGTGACGCCGAGCGTTACTCGACGCGACCGCGATCGCGTCGGCAGAAATATCCACCGTCGTAATTCGAGCGCTTGGCGCATTGACGGCAATCGCGATCGCAATCGCGCCCGACCCGGTGCCTATGTCGAGCACGCGCGCGTTGTCTCTCCCTGCAATACATTCGAGCGCCGCGCTGACCACCAATTCCGTCTCAGGCCGCGGAATCAGCACGGAAGGATTCACTTCGAAATCGAGCGAATAGAATTCCTTGTGCCCGACGATGTAGGCGACCGGCTCGCGCTGCTCGCGTCGTGCGACCATCGCATCGAATTTTTTCAGTACCGAGGGTGAAAGATCGATCGAACCGGTGACGACAGCCTCTCGCGTGACGCCCGCTGCCTCAGCCATCAACAATTGCGCGTCGAGGTGTGATGACTCGACTCCAGCGACCGCGAGTCTGCGCGACGCTTCGTCGACCTTCCGCCACGTTGCCAACCTGACATTGACGTCCCGCACAGGTCTACGCGTTGAGCGACTGCTCGCGATCGTAGGCTGCCAGCGCGTCGATCACCGGATCGATCGCGCCGTCGAGAAAATTGTCGAGCTGATGAATCGTCACGTTGACGCGATGGTCGGTCACCCGCGATTGCGGAAAATTGTAAGTGCGGATGCGCTCCGATCGGTCGCCAGTCCCCACCATCGACTTGCGTGTCTGCGCGATTTTCGCCTGCTGCTCCGACTGTGCCTGCTCGAGCAGCCGCGCCCGCAGGATCTTCAATGCCTTCGCCTTGTTCTTATGCTGCGATTTTTCGTCGCGCTGGATTATCACCATCCCGCTCGGGATGTGCGTGATTCGCACCGCCGAGTCAGTGGTGTTGACGCTCTGGCCGCCCGGTCCCGACGCGCGCATCACGTCGATACGCAGGTCCTTCGCCTCATTGATATTGACTTCGACTTCGTCCGCCTCGGGCATCACCGCAACCGTCACTGCCGACGTGTGAATACGCCCCGATCCTTCGGTCTCCGGCACCCGCTGCACGCGATGCACCCCGCCTTCGTACTTGAGCCGCGAGTATGCGCCCCGTCCTGTAACCAGCGCGATCACTTCCTTGATTCCGCCGAGCCCGGTGTCGCTCATGCTGAGCGCTTCAATCTTGAATCCGTGGCGTTCGGCGTATCGCGTGTACATCCGGTACAGGTCACCGGCAAACAGCGATGCCTCTTCCCCGCCAGTGCCCGCACGAATTTCCAGGATTACGTTTTTTTCGTCGTTGGGATCGCGCGGCGTGAGCAGCTCTTTGAGCTTCTCTTCGACCGCCTCGAGATTTTTCTGCAGCGTCGGCATCTCGGCCTTCGCCAGCTCGCGCAGGTCGGCGTCATTGCCGTCGAGGATCGATTTGTGCCCCGCGATTTCGTCCGCGATACGAATGTACTCGCGCGCGCATTGCGCCGCCTCGGACAGCTGCGATCGCTCCTTGGCCACTCGCGCATACTCGCGTTGGTTGCCGAGCGTCGCCGGATCGCTGAGCTTACGCTCGAGTTCCGCGACCCGCTCTTCTATTGCGCTTGCCTTATCGAGCATCGACCCATCACGATCATCGGCCTTTAAGAAAGCCGAGAAGAACTTTCCTCAAAAAGAAAAAAGAACGGCGCGGCCGCGATGGCCGTGCCGATGGATTCTCCCCCGCGCACCCGGGTGCGTCGAGCGCCGCAGGCGGCGGGAGCTGCTATGCTACTTTTCGGCAGCGGTTTCCGCCGTCTTCTCGGCCGGCTTCTTGATGCCGTACTTGCGATTGAACCGCTCGACGCGCCCCGCGGTATCGACCAGGCGCTGCGTGCCAGTGTAAAAAGGATGGCACTTCGAGCAGACCTCGACATGAAGCTCTTTCAGTGTCGAGCGCGTTTCGAAGGTGTTGCCGCACGCACAGGCTACCGTGCAGCGGCGGTATTCGGGATGGATTCCGGGTTTCATTTTAATCTCTCGAGCCCTTTGAACTATTGTATCGCAGGATACCATCGCAAGGTATCGCAAACAATTCGCCCACGCCTGCTGCGATTTCGCCTTTTCCGTATCGCTATCGCCACCTCGTCCGCAGCAATAATAATCATGATTTGCGCGATTGCGAGCTACGCCGCATCTTCGCCGCCGAAGCCAGCATCAGCGCCCACCACCGCAAATTCCGGCTTCGCGACCGATAGCCGAACTCTCTTCGCGCCGATCGTTTGTCTCGCGCCGCCGGGTCCTGCGCGAGCGTCGCGCGCCATTGCAATCTTCGATCGTCAGCTCGCCTTCCAGCGCAAACTCTCCTTCCATCCCAAACTTGGCCCGTCGCTTCAGAAAGTCGTCGACCAGATGCCGCCGCGCCAATCGACCATGATTCGCACCGCCGCGCTCTACTCGAAGCCGGAAATCCCATGGCACCATCAGCCCGACGGCACCCATCAGATTTGCGTCAGCGGCCAGCCCGACGACGCCGACTATCTCTACACGCTGGTCCAGAATTGGCGCAGTCCCGAGGAACCCTCACGCTTCGCGGGCCTCTTCGGCCTCAAGCCTTCCGGTGATTCCACTCCCGGCAACGTTTCGAGCGTCACCGGCACGCTCGGCGGCGAGCTGATGATGGACACCTATGGCCTCGGCGCGCTGGTCGATACGATGGCCGATGTGCTGAGCGAGTTTCACGGCGACCTGAAACCGCCATGGGATTCCGTGCCCGGCAACTTCAATCATCATGACCGCGCCGCGCTCGACCGCTTCCACCGCAACATGCCGCATCTGGCGGCGAAGTTCGATCACTATTTCAAATTCAACAACCTGCTCGACGAATTCAATTCGCCTGCGGGTCCAATCGTGCTCTTCAACGTCGATATGGAAGTTCGCCTCGACGCGCTGAAAAAATATCCGTTGCTCTACGACTTCTACCGGAAGGTCGTGCCCGCCGTCGTCGCGAAATCCGACATACTCGACCCGCACGGCAACTACTGGATGCGCGAGGCTTTCGACCACGGCCACATCCGCTTCACGATAATGATCCGCAACGGCCTGCTGACCCCGTTCAACGCCGCGATGCAACCTGCCGGCGACAGCGTCGCGCTCGGCGAGATCACGCGCGGCAGTTACCGCACGCTCGCGTCGGGCCAGATTACCAGCCTCGCGATGAATTTTGGCCTCGCCAACATTGGATTCACCACTGATTACCGCCGCGACGCCGACGCCTGTACCTTCGTGAACCGGATGAACGCGGTCCCGCAACTCGTCGCGCCCCCCGGGGTGCATCAAGTGATGGATTTGGTTGCCGGCGATTTTCTGCGAGTGCTCGCGACCGGCGATGGCGGCTTGAATTCAAAACTCAGCTCGCGGATGCTCCCCAACGGCACTTATGATTTCTCCGGCGGCTTCACTGCCCAGTTGAACTACTCGCCGACGCTCGAACTGCTCGCGCGCATTGGCGATGCGATCGCGAAGGAACACAACGACAAGGTCCGCGCCGAGGAACGCGCCTTCGGCGAAGAACTTTTCGACGCCTTCGTCGCCGACTACAATGATGCGCGTCCGGCAATCGCCGCTTTGGATTCGGACAAGAATAACCTGCGGGAAAAATCCAAATGATCCGTGCACGATGGAAACCATTTTTATCAGTGGCGCTTTTTGCTCTTGCGATGTTCGCCGCCGGATGCGCTGCCGATGACAAGCCGCCGCCCCCTGCCCCGGACGCCGGCCCGCAGCCAAAATTGCTAAGCGATCTGTCCAGCATCTCAGACGCTCCCATCAATCCGTTCGCGGCTCAGCCGGCACCTGCCCGCGGCGAAGGACTGCTGCATGATTCCAGCCCTGACGCGGTTACAGCGGGGCCGCGGACCTATCAGACCGATCCCGGCATCTCGCGCGTGGTTGGCAACGAGGCCAACCCCGGCACCGTGCGCCTGCTGAACAGCAAAGCCGCACAGTTCGGCGAATTCTCCGGAGTCATTCTCGATCACATCTACGCCAGCCTGATCGAAGCGGAGCGCAGCGAGGAAATCGCAAGAACCAAGCTCCCCACCGACCTCAAGCCGGTCGTCATCACCGCAATCCTGAACAAGAGCGGCAAGCTCACCGAACTAATTCTCGAGCAACATTCGGGCAAGGCCAGGATCGATCAGATGATGCTGGCAGTGTGCAAGAAGAGCATCTGGTACGAGAATCCTCCCGCCGCAGCGATCTCCGACGACGGCACCTACAAGCTGACCATCAAACTGAAGATGGAAAACTACGCCTCCAGCGACGAGCACCACTGGAGCTTCATCACCGACCTGGGCCTCGGCATCAGCTAACCTCCAACCCACCCCGATCACGACAATTTTCTTTTCGGTTCCCCTTCCCGCTCGGGAAGGAGTTAGGGGTTAGGTTTTTCGCATCCTCCACCAAGCGAACCACCTGCTTTAAATGCAGACTCCCGACCTTTACAGCCGCTGAACTATTCAGCCTGATCCCTCTCAATTTTCTGTGCTGCTCATACAAATATGAGCAACCCTCACAACTTCCGACACTCACTCGAACCCGCCGGACGCCGATCTTCATCGAAAACAATTTTTGACGGAACAAAGCTACCCTTAGCGGTACCCCTTCCAAAAGCCACTATAGGTGGTATGAATTGCCCGTTTTCGCCTGAACCAGGGAAATTGGATACCGCGAAAAGACAGTGACTGGCAGTTAGCGCGACGAGGCCTTCAGCAGCACCGGGAGTTGCGCGGTGAATTCGCTGCGCGAGAGCGTCATCGAGTAGCCGGCTTCGCGGGCGGCCTTGAGAGATTTCAGATCGACGTGCGAAGCGAATCCGATCACGCGGGCGTCCGGCGCGACGGCGCGGATTTTCGTCAGAGTCTCGAGCGCGGGAAAGGCGGCGTCAGAGAGATCGGTGAAGATGACCGACGGGTGGGTCGCGGCGTATCGGGGAGCGATGGCGTCGAGGGAGGATGCGTACTCGACGTCGGCATCGACGGCGGCTGCTACTGCGTTGATCTTCGCGCGGAAGAACAGGTCGCGGATGAGTCCGAGTGCGACGATGCAGCTCATATCATGTCGGCGAGTTTTACCGGCCGCGCGGTGCCGTTGCGGAAGCGGGCGGGTGAGAACGGTGTGAGATCGATCGACGGCGTGCGCTGCTTGACCAGATCGGCAATCACCTCGCCGGTCAACGCGGAGAGCAGGATACCGCTGCGGAAATGGCCGGTGGCGTACAGCACGTTGGCGACGGTCGGCGACGGGCCGAGCACCGGGAGCAGGTCGTCGCTGGCGGGGCGCAGACCCGCCCATGCCTCGCGAAAGGGAATCGAGGCGATCGAAGGAACCATCGCGCGCACCGCGCGGAGGATTCGTTCCATCCCGTCCAGCGTGACGGACTTGTTGAAGCCGGCCTCCTCGAAAATCGAGCCGGCGAGGATACGACCGTCGCGGCGCGGCACTACGATTCCGTTGGCCGAGAAAATCGACGGGCCGATCAGGCCGGGACGCGCGTCGAAGCATAGGATTTGCCCGCGCACCGGGTAGAAGTGGAGGCGATCGTCCTCGAGGCCGCGGATGTCGCCGGCCCACGCGCCGGCGGCGTTGATGACGACGTCACCGCTCTCGAGCGATCCATCGGCGAGCCGCAGGCCCGTCGCGCGGCCGCTCTCAATCGCGATCGAGTTGACGCGCGCGCCTTCACGGAACTCGGCGCCGGCGTTGGTGGCGGCGTTGATATAGGCGAGTGTGAGCTTGCGATTCTCGACCCGCCGATTGGTGGGCATGTGCAGCGCGAAGATTATTTTTTCTGAGAGCACGGGGGCGAGTTTGAAGGCCTCGCGCGGGGACAGCTCCTCAACGTCGCCGCCGGCCGCGCGCTGCCATCGCGCGCGCGACTGCAACTCGGCGCGGGCGGCGTCGTCGAAGGCGACGTAGAGCACGCCATGTTGATCGTACTCGGGATCGACCCCGCTCTCAGCGGTGAGGCGATCGACGATCGCATCGAAAGAACGCTTGCCGGCCAGTGCGAGATCGAAAAACGCGCCCGGCTCGTGCGCCTCGGCCTGCGGACCGATTAGTCCCGCCGCCGCCCATGAGGCTTCGAGGCCGAGACGGCCGCGCTCGAACACGCTGACCTGGACGCCGTCGGACGCAAGCCGCCATGCGACCGAGCTGCCTATGATGCCGCCGCCAATTACGAGAGCTTTCACGCGATTAGATTAGCGGCGCGATACAGCAGGCGAAAGCGGCGGGCTATTGCGGAGGCCTGCCGTCGATGATTCACTCGCACGTCGTTGAAGGCTCAGCGCTACTCGCTACTCTCCGCGTCGCCATGGACGGTAATCCTGTCGATCGCGCTGGCGACGGCGGACAACTTCGCCGAGCCGGATTTGTGGATTCATATGCTGACCGGGCAGACGACGCTCCGCACGGGTCATATCCCGCGCTTCGATACGTACTCTTACAGCGCGGTCGGTGCGCCGTGGCACAATCACGAATGGCTGTCGCAGGTGGCGCTGGCGTTCTTCTATGTGCATCTCGGGGTCTTCGGCCTCAAGCTGCTGAAGCTGATCTGCTCGAGCATTTTGATAGTCGCGTTGGCGATTGGGATTTCCGCCACCGGCGCGGCGGCGCGCGTGCAGCGGCTCACGCTGATTCTGAGCGCCGTCGCGATTTCCACTCAGATGCAATTTCGGCCGCAGCTGTTCACCTTCATGATGATCGCGGTCGTGATGATGGCACTGGCGATCGAAGTTTATCGCGGCCGCGCAGTCCTGTGGCCGTTGATTCCGATGTTCACGTTGTGGGCCAATTTTCACGGCGGTTACATCGTAGGCCTCGGTGCAATGGGTATCGCGACGGCGGTCATGTTCGCGCAGGGATGGTTTGGCGACGCGTATCGCATGTCGTCAGCATGGCGGCTCGGGTTGATCACAGTCGGATGCGCGGCCGCGACGATTATCAATCCGTTCGGGGTGGGCTTGTGGTTTGGAGTGGCGCATTCGGTCGGCGACCCGCTGATTCGGCAGGTAATTGCAGACTGGGTGCCGCTGCCGAAGATGATGCTGACTCTGTGGCGCAGCGCCCCAGTGGAACTGCTGCAGTATGCGACGCCGATTCTGCTGTTCGCCGCCTTTGTCGCGGCGGTTGCCCTAGCTCCCGATCTTAGCGACGCGGCGATGCTCGCAGTCGCTACGATTTTCATAAGCGCCGCGTTCTATGCAACGCGCAACGTCGCGATCGGGGTGATCGCAGTCGCGATTCCGCTCGCGCGTCACGCCAGTCTCGCGTTGGAGCGCAGGGCCGCGACCGGGAGTGGCGCGCAGAAGGCCGACGATGGCGACCTTCCCGCTGTGCTGCTCGCGATTTGCGCGATTGCGGTGGCGCTCGTCGGCGGAACGTTCTCGAACCGGCTCAAGACCTGGAAGCCGATGCCCACCGGCGCGCTCGCGTTCATGCAGCAGCACAACCTTCACGGCAATCTGCTGCCGCAGTTCGAATGGGGATCGTATGTACTGTGGCACATGGGCGACGCATTCAAGGTCTATATCGATCCGCGCGGCGAACTGGTCTTCACCGACAAGCAGGAAGGCGACTACGCGAGATTTTTCTACGGGATGCCGGGATCGGAGCAATTGCTCGACGCGTACCCGCACGACTACGTGCTGATGGGCGTGAACACCAAGGGCGCCGACCTTGTCAGAAAAGACCCGCGATGGCATCTCCTATATAGCGATCAGACCGCGGCACTGTTCGGGCGCGCATCGTTGCCCGGAGAGGGCCCCGTCGTCGGCAACGTCGCGGGGGTGGGCGGCAAGCCGGAAGATACCTATTTTCCGTGACGCGCCGAGTGATAAATGTCGTGGCATCGGAGGCCGCCATGGCGCGACTTATCAAAGGGCTCGATACCAAGCTGATTCATGCAGGCGAGCCGGAGCCGTTGATTGGCGGCGCGGTTACGATGCCGATTTTTCAGTCCTCGACCTATGAGTACGCGGGGCAGACCAGCTATCACGACCTACGCTACATCCGGTTGAACAACACGCCCAATCACACGGTGCTGCATGCCAAGCTCGCGGCGCTCGAGAACGCGGAGGCGGCGCTGGTGGCGGGCAGCGGGATGGCTGCTATATCGGCGGCTCTCTTCACTGTGCTCGGCGGCGGAGGACATCTGCTGGCGCAGGATTGCGTTTACGGCGGCACGCACGATCTGTTCGTCGACGAGTTCCCGCGTTTCGGGCTGTCGGTGGATTTTATCGACGGCGACGAGCCTGCCACCTGGCGCGAGGCGATTCGGCCCAACACCAAGGCGATCTACGTCGAGTCGATGTCGAATCCGTTGCTGCAAGTGAGCGACTTGCAGGCGGCGGTGGATTTCGCGGCCGAGAACGGGCTCATCTCGATAATCGACAATACGTTCGCGAGCCCGATTAATTTTCGTCCCGCGGAACTCGGCTTCGACCTTTCAATTCACAGCGGTACCAAGTACCTGAACGGCCATACCGATATCGTTGCGGGCGCGGTGATCGGACGCGCGGACCTGGTCGAGAGTATCAAGCATACGCAAAACCATCTTGGCGGGAGCCTCGATCCGCACGCGTGCTTCCTGTTGCATCGCGGGATGAAGACGCTCGCGGTGCGCGTGCGTCATCAGAATGAAAGTGCGCTCAAGATTGCGCGATGGCTCGAGCAGCATCGCGCGGTCGCGCGGGTGAACTATCCCGGCCTCGAGAGCCACTCGAATCATCTGCGCGCGTGCGAGCTGTTCGACGGTTTCGGCGGGGTGCTGAGTTTCGAGCTGGAGGGCGGACTCGAAGCGGCTGTCGGCTTCATGGAGCGGGTGACGATACCGATCAGCGCGCCGAGTCTGGGCGGCGTCGAGACATTGATCACGCGCCCGTCAACCACGTCACACTCGGGAATGTCGGCAGCGGACCGCGCGCGAGCGGGAATCGGCGACGGGCTGATCCGGCTGTCGGTGGGACTGGAATCGAGCGACGACCTGATCGAGGATTTCGAGACTGCGCTGAGTGGCTGAGTCTTTCGCTAGCGGCCAACCCATTTTGGGACACGCCTCGCGACACCGCAAATTTTCGAACATCGAAGCCAACATCAGACCGCGATTGCAAATCGTTGCCGTGCTTTATGAGGGCATTGGACTTGCTAATGGGTTGTGGGCCATCAGATCGATCCGTTCGCGAACGGAAATGACCGAGGTGACGAGCGCCATTCAGGAAACGGCGCGGCTGCGCCAACGCGCGACCTTACCGCTGCGCTAACCGATCGCATCGCGGTTGAACCGGCCGGCGCGGCGCGCAGTTCCGACGGAGCGATGACGCTGGTCGACGACCGTGACAATTTCGCGGAGGTGTCGTCGATACTGCGCGTGGGCGCAGTGGCGATCATCATCCTTCAGATCGGATACACGGTGCTCGGGCGTAGCGAGTATCCGCTCACGTTCGCGAAGACCGGTCCGTTTCACATCATCAACATAACGATAGGCCTGATTGCATTCGCGACGGCGCTGTCACCGCGTGCGATGAGGAACTGGCGGGCGATCTCGCTGGTATTCCTCACGGCGATTTTCGCGAGCACGGCGTTTATGACGGTGATCGACGGCGACTGCGACCCTCTCGTCGCGTCGATTGTGCTGTTTTCCTTCGGCGCAGGCGCGATGCTTCCGTGGGGCGCGCGCTGGCAGGCGGTGCTAGAAGCGGGTGGCGTGATTGCGATGGCGGGCTACTCGATGCATACGGCGGACTCGACTTTGAGCATAGCTGACGACTGGACGACGGTGGTGGGCGCGCTGGTCCTGGCGCAGATGACTGCGATCCACGGGGGGCGCTATCGCGAGAAACTGGCCGAGCAACTGGCGGCGCTCGCCCGGAACCATCGCTTGCTCGTCCGGGAAATGGACCTGCGGGCCGAAGTTGCGGCTGGGCGTGAACGCGATCTCGCTCGGCTGCAAGCCAGCGAGGCGATGCTGCGCAAGGTGTTCGAGGCGTCGCCGGACAGTATCGCGATCAACAGCCTGGTTGACGGACGTTTTATCGCGGTCAACGACACCTACGAGGTGGCGGGCTACACCCGGGACGACGTGATGGGAGCCAACGTGATCACGCTTGGGATGTGGCGCCACGAAAAGCAAATGGGTCTGTTTGTCGAGACGTTGCGGCGAACCGGGCGCGTCAAAAACATGGAAATCACACAGCGCCCCAAAAATGGCGGCGTCGACCAGACCCATCTCATCTCGGCCTCGGCCACGGAAGTGAATGGAGAGCCGTGCGTGATTTCGATGATCAGGGACATCACCGAGATAAAGCAGGTCGAGACCAACCTACGCGCCAGTCACGCGGCGTTGCGTAAGATTTTTGACGCGACGCTGGACATTATCGTAATGACGCGGCTGTCCGATGGCAGTTACATCGATTTCAATCAGCAATTCGAGCGGATTGGTTATGGACGACAAGAACTCGACGATTCGCGCACGGGCAAGCGCCAGCTTTGGGCAATCGGACGACAGCACCAGGAGTTTCGCGAACGGATCGTAGCTGACGGCGTGGTGCGCAACATGGAGGCGGACTTCCTGAAGCCCGATGGCAGCGTGATGCCGGCAGTGCTGTCGGCGGTGCGGGTCGAGCTGAAGGGCGAAGATTGTGTGGTCACGATGATTCGCGACCTGACGGCGGCGAACGAAGCGTCGCGCAAGCTCGAGCAGAGCGTGAAGGCGCTGAGCGAGAGCGAAGAGACCTTCCGCAAATTGTTCGACGCAAACCTCGACAGCATGACCCTCAGCGCCATCACGGGAACCTATATCGACGTCAACCAGGAATTCGTCAAGACGACCGGGTACTCGCGCGAAGAGGCCATCGGCCACCGTTTCACCGATCTGAACATGTGGATTCATCCGGACGAAATGGTGCACTTCGCCAATCAACTAATGCGGACCGACGAAGTGAGGAATCTCGAGGTCGCGTTCCGGATGAAGGACGGATCGGAGCAGCCGGTGCTGCTGTCGGCGGTCAACCTGGATCTCCATGGGCAGAAGTGCTGCCTGACAATCTGTCGCAATATCGCGGACGTCAAAATGACCCAGCGCGAGCTGGTGGCGGCGCGCGAGGCGGCGCTGGCGGCGTCGCAGGCCAAGTCGGAATTCCTCTCGAGCATGTCGCATGAGATTCGCACGCCCATGAATTCGATTCTCGGGATGGCCGACGAGCTGATGGAAACCGCGCTCGATGACGAGCAGCGAAGATATCTGAGCACGGTGATCAGCAATGGACACGCGCTGCTCGCGCTGATCAACGGCATCCTCGATCTCGCCAAGGTCGAGAGCGGACGGATTAGCCTCGAGGCGGTGGAATTTGATCTCAAAGACGTGACCGAGAAGGTGCTCGAGACGCTGGCGATTCGCGCGCATGAGAAGGGCCTCGAGCTGATGGTGCGGTTTGCGCCGGAACTTCCCGAACTGGTGCTTGGCGATCCTTTGAGACTCAGCCAGATCCTGATCAACCTGATCGGCAACGCGATCAAGTTCACTCACAAAGGGCAAGTGCTGGTCGCGGTCGAGCATGATGCGGACGCGACGGCGGCGGGCGCGCTCAAGTTCACGGTGACCGACACCGGAATTGGAATCGCGGCCGATAAGCGTCATCTGCTATTTCACGCGTTCAGCCAAGCGGACTCTTCGACCTCACGCAAATACGGCGGCAGCGGACTCGGGCTGGCGATCGTCTCGCGGCTGGTCGCGCTGATGCACGGCAAGGTCGAAGTGGCGAGCGAGCCCGGAACGGGAAGCGCGTTTTCGTTCACAGCGCTGTTCGAGACGACGAAAATCTTACCGGCAGAGCGGGCGCGCGCATTCGGTGACGCGAGAATAGTCGTAGTCGACAGCAACGCTGACAGCCGCTCGATCATTTCGGAACTGTTGATTGGGCAGGGGGCGGAGGTGATCCAGGCGCCGTCGGGAACCGAGGCGATCGCGGAACTTCGGCGTCGCGGTTCGCCCGGGTCACGCGTGCAGATCGTACTGATCGACATCGCGAGCCCGTTGCAAAGTGGGTTCAATCTCGCGGAGCGGTTGTTCAGCGAGGGACCGGGACGGCTCGAGATCGTGATGATGTTGCGCACCAGCGACTTGACCAGCGAGGTGGGACGCCTGCGCGTACTCGGGCTCGACAACTATATCGTGAAGCCGGTGCGGCGCGCGGAGTTATTCGCCGCGGTCGTGCGCGCATGCGCTGGAGCACATCTTGATCGAGACGGTGAGAGACCTGTGCTCCCGAAAGTCGCGGCGCTATCAGCTTCGTCGCCGATACTCGATCGGCCTTTACACATTTTGATGGCCGACGACTCGGACGACAATCGCGCGCTGATTCGGGCGTATCTGAAAAAGACTCCCTACCTTTTGGTCGAAGCTGAGGATGGACAAGAGGCGATCGATAAATTTGTTGCCGGGAATTTCGACCTGGTGCTGATGGATATCCAGATGCCGAATGTCGACGGCTACGAAGCGACCAGCACGATTCGAGTGTGGGAGGTGGCGAATAGCAGGCGGCGCACGCCGATTGTTGCGCTGACGGCGTCGGCGCTGGAAGAAGCGGTGCATCGCACGAAAGAGGCCGGGTGCGACGCGCATATAACCAAGCCTGTAAAAAAATCGACCCTGCTCGACGCGATCCGCGACGCAGTTGAAGGGAGCGCGTCGGATGACGAGGGGGCCGCGGTGACCAATCTCAAGGAGGAAACATGCCGGACCGGGTAATAGTTGAAGTGGACGAGGATTTGAGCGATCTGATTCCGGGATTTATGGCGCACAAGCGCGCCGACATCAATACAATTTTCGACGCGGTGACGCGCCGCGACTACGCGGAGATCGGGCGCATCGCGCATCGCGTAAAGGGCGAAGGGGGCAGCTACGGATTCGACGCGATGACGGAGATCGGCCGTTCGCTCGAACATGCGGCGGCGACCCGCGACGACGGAGCCGTGACGACGCTTGCGCGACAGTTGCTGAGTTACCTCGATCGCGTCGAGGTCGTGTTCCAGCCGGCCAAAGATTAGCGCGCGACGGCTCGCTTGCGCGCGGAGCGATCGCGATGCTAGCGATCGAGGCCGCTTGCTGACGTCGATCAATCAACCTCGCGCCCTCCTCCGCGCGCTGCTGGCCGCCGCGATCGCGATGTCTTGCGTTGCGATCAAGGCAAGCGCGGCCGACGTCGAGATCCCGCCCGCGGTGGCCGACTATGCGTCCGCGATGGGCGAGATGAAGACCTCGCGCGGCAAAAGTCCGATCGAGCCGGTGTTCGAGGCCGGCATGCAAGTGAGTCCGCAGATTGAAGCGATCCTGCCCGATCTCAGCGAATCCCAGTACCAGCAAGTCCAACATCAGATGCAGGGGTTTATCGTGGTGCGGGAAGCGATAATCGTCGTACGTCCCAGCGTCGACTATTTCAGGACGCTCGCGCGCAAACAGGGAACCAAGGCGGACCGCGCGTTCTTCGACATCTACTCGCGCACAGAGCCAGACGGCAACGGCCCATTCCCGGCCTACATCCAGCAGCAGACGGAAGAATCGGGATGTACGCGCTTCGATGGCAAGTTGATGGTCGACCTATACCGCGGATGGATGACGTTCCGCACGACCTACCCCGACGCGTACGCGTCGGAAGCGCAAGGCGAAATCGACAGCCTCGAAACGGAACTGCTCACAGGCATCTGCACGTGCGATGACGCGGGAAAAACCGCCGCAGGATTGCAAGCCTTCGTGAAGGCATTCCCCGATCTGCCAATCACGCCAAAGATCAAAACTCGAATCGCAAGGATTCACAGCGGCAAATCAGGCTTCCGCTTCAACTGCCACGCCGGCTGATTTTTTGCGTCCTGCGCGCAGCGAATCTTACCTCGCCCGTCATTTAACGGGAGAGCGACTGTGTTTGGGGTCAAGGGAGAAACCGGGTTGGCCACAGGGTCCACAGGCTCTGGGGTCCAAGGAAGGACCCCGCCTGTGGACTTGTGGACAACCCGGTTATTTATACCGCGATAGTGCAAGGAGGCCTCCACGAGGTTTGAGTTTTGAGCATGACGTTAAGGACGGTGAGCAGCTTGCGCATGGCGGCGGTGAGCGCAACCTTGGCGGGTTTGCCACTCTGGCGCAGGCGGCGATAGAAGACGCACACGGTTGGATTGCAGCTGACTGCCGAGAGGGTGGCCATGTAGAGCACGCTGCGCACCGATGCGCGGCCGCCAAAGATCGATTCGTGACCCTGCCAGCGTCCGCTCTTTTGGCTGAACGGTGCCACCCCGACCAGGGCGGCTATTTCGCGGCGGTTGAGCTGGCCCAGTTCGGGCAAGCACGCGAGCAACATGTTGGACAGCCCCGGGCCCACGCCCGGCACGCTGGTGAGTTGCTGCTGGAGCGGCTTCAGGCGGGCCGAGGCATTCACCCGTTGGGCGATCTGATGGTCGATGGTGCCGAGCTCACGCTCGAGCGCGCCAATCGTGCGCCCGATACTTTTGCGCAGCCACTTGGGCGCCTGCGCCAGCCGATTGCGCTCGGCGGTCAGCATCCGCAGCAACTGGGTGCGGCGGTTGACCAGCAGCTTGAGTTCATCGCGCTCGGGGTCGAGCCGCGCGGGTATGAGATCAGTCGCGCGATGCTCTGCGAAGGCCACCAACAGCTTGGCATCCAGCCGGTCAGTCTTGGCGAACTGACGCTGCATGCGGGCGAAGTAACGCACGTCGGTGGGATTGACCCGGGCGCAGTGGATATTGGCTGCGACCAATTCCACCAACAGCGCTTGCTCGTAACCGCCGGACGCCTCCAGCACCACTAGTGCGGGGCTGAGCTTGAGCAGGCGTTCGATCAACTGCGCGCGGCCGGCGTCATGGTTGCGCGCGCTAAAGCTCTCGCCGCTGGAAGTTGCGACCTCCAGCAGCTCCTTGGCCACATCGATTCCCACGTATAGTTCCATCGCCATGCGCCTCCGCTTGGGTCCGGCCCTGCCCAGCCTTGCGCGATTCGAGCTGGCGGTCGGCTGGCGCCGCCGCCGCTCCAGCGACTGTTCGGGCTTACGGCCGGTTATGACGGCGCGACGATCACACTCTCCCTCGGCCTCTTGCGACCCAGGCGACCTCGATCTGCCGCGCCGTGCTGGTTGTTCTTCTCCTTCTGCACAACTCAACTCACAGATACAAGGCGGCCGGTCGCATCGCGGCCGGTAGGTGAGGGTTCTGCGGTTCAAGCTGCAAGCGCGCAATGTCGAGTCATTTGTTTTGTGTCATTCTGAGCGCAGCGAAGAATCCCGGATCTTTCTCGACGCGAACGGCGTTCGGCCTGAAAAGTAACCGGCGAATGTGAATCCTGTTAAAGCAATCGCAATCGCAACGGTCGTCGCGTTAGGTGCCGAGCTAATGGGGGCGAACGCCAGCGCGCAGCCAACTGCTGCCACACCGCACTATCCAAACTGGTGTTCCGACGTGCCGGAGTCACCGCCCCAGCCAAAATTTGATATAGGTCACTCCGGAAACTGGGCCGCCACCCGAAAGATGTGCATGAATGCGAAAACGCCGGAAATGGGATGCGGCTATATCTGTCGATACGCTGAAGACTTATGGAGGATGCAAAAATTAGGGCGACTGAACCAACCTGATACCTTTCCGTCTCCTACCGATAAACCTCAAGGTCCTTTCTCGCTTCCCGGCGGTGCGAAAGGATTTATTCTGCCGGCACAACCCGCTCCTAATGTTCCAACGCCTCATGCTGGATGAGCGTCCGATTTTCCTTGCTGTCATTTCTCTTCCTTGTGTCATCCCGAGCGCAGCCGAGGGACCCCGGATTTTTTTCGACGCAAAAGCTCGTCGAGTTCACTGAAGGCGCGATGCTGATGAAGGTGGATACTGAGACTTGAGCTCTGCCTGCCACAAGCGAAATTTGATGTTGCGCGGCGCCGTAAAAGATCCGGGGTCCCTCGGCTGCGCTCGGGATGACACAAAGAACTCGGGCCGAAATGTGAAGTCTAGGTTGCGGCCAGATCTACGCCGTGCTCGCCGAGATTCGCGAAGCTCATGCCTTTGAAGGCGGGCTCCTCGGTGGCCATCGTGGCGAAAATGGCGTCCGGCGTGTGCGGGCGGTCAATACCGTCAAGGGCGTGGCCCAGGCGCGCGATTGCCTCGATGCCTGGGATTGCGTTGCCGGGCGGCGGGAATGCGGCGCTGATTCGTTGCACGCGGCCCTGGAAGTTGGTGAAGCTGCCGTCGAGTTCGGGATACGCCGCGATCGGCCAGACCTGGTTGGCCATCTGGCAGGTTTCGTTGGCGTCTGTAGATAGCACCAGCATGTAGTCGAGCGCACCGAAACGCCGGACGAATTCCTCTTCGCCAAGCGCACGGACCAGGTCGGCGCGGAATGCTATCAGCATCTTGAGTTCGCCTGACGCGACCACCGACGCGAGGCCGTCGAGTCCGTCGGCAGAAAGCCCGAGTGCGGCGAGTCCGCGCGTGTTGGGATTTTTGTTGGCGCGGATCAGCAATTCATCATCGCCGCTGGCGCCGGGTGGTGACCAGCTCAGCGTGGCGATTCGATCCGATCCGATCGCGGTCTTCATGAATTGTTTCAGCGCGAACGCCTCTTCGTTGGTCGAAGTCGCGTCGACGACCGCCGCGATCGAATTGGAGCCGTGGGTGCGCTTGTAGTCCGCGATGATCGACGCTGCGCGCCTGACACCTTCGCCCCACGGCTCGACCACCAGCTGATCCTTCGCCTGCACCAGCGGCGACGTGAGCCGCGTCTCGGCGTGGAGCGTCGGAAAACTGTGACGGCCCTCATCGCACATCCAGTAGTCGTTGACGCCGGGATTGAAGCGCGGCTTGAAGCGGTAGATGCGCCCGCGATGATGATGGATGTCGATCGCGCATCCGCGCTCGCATCCGCCGCACACCGACGCGGTGCGATGCAGATACCAGACGCGCATCCGGAAGCGGAATTCCTTTTCGGTCAGCGCGCCGACCGGGCAGATGTCGACGACGTTGCCGGCATATTTGTTGTTGACCGGCTGGCCGGGATTGATGTCGATGACGTTGTGATCACCGCGGCCAAAAATCGCGAGCTCAGACGTCTTCGTCACTTCGTCGAAGAACCGCGTGCATCGCGCGCACAGGATGCATCGCTCCTGATCGAGCATCACACCCGAGCCGATGTCGATCGCTTTGCCCTTGTGATTTTTTTCGGGCAGCGGAAAGCGCGACGGCTGCTGATCGTAATCCATGTAGTAGTCTTGCAGCTTGCACTCTCCGGCCTGATCGCAAACCGGGCAATCGATCGGATGGTTGATCAGCAGGAACTCGAGCACCGCCTTCTGCGCGGCTTTCGCCTTGTCGCTGGTGGTGTGGACGACCATCCCCTCGGCGACGCGCGTGTTGCAGGCGATTTGGAGCTTGGGCGCTTTTTCGATTTCGACCAGGCACATGCGGCAGTTGCCGGGAATCGACAAGCCGGGATGAAAGCAATAGTGAGGAATCTCGATCGTCAACGAGTTCGGCCGCCTGTATCAGATTCAGGTTGGCGCCAGCCTCAACTTCCTTGCCGTCGATGGTGAGCTTGGGCATTTTTTTCAGTGAACCCTGTCAGGCGGCTTGCTGGGCCGAAGTAGTCTTGAACGGGCAGCGCCCGAGCCTGATGTGCGCTTCGAACTCGTCGCGAAACTTTGTGACGTAGCTCTTGACCGGCATCGCAATACTGTCGGCGAGCACGCAGATCGTATTGCCTACCATGTTGTCGGAGACGTTGTTGAGCAGCTCGAGCTGCTCGATCTTGCCCTGCCCCGCTTCCATCTCGGTCATGATTTTCTCGATCCAGCCGCATCCTTCGCGGCACGGCGTGCACTGCCCGCACGATTCGTGATGATAAAAGCGCGCGGTCGCGAGCAGCATGTCGATCATGCAGGTATCGTTATCCATGACCATGATCCCGCCGGAGCCCATCGCCGATCCGATCGTGCGCATCGAGTCGAAATCGCAAATCGCGCCTTGACCCCTCCTCCCTGTTGAAGACCGGAAATGACGAGCCACCGGGGATTACGCCCTTGAGCGTCTTGCCGCCGAGGATGCCGCCGCCGATGTCGTAAATAATCTCTTTCATCGGCGTGCCCATCGGTAATTCGTACAGGCCGGGCTTATTGACGTGGCCGGAGACGCATACCAGCTTGGTGCCGGGCTCTTCTCGGGACCGATCGCCTTATACCAGGCGGCGCCGCGATTGATGATGTGCGGCACGTTCGACAGGGTCTCGATGTTGTTGACCACGGTCGGGCATCCGAAGGCGCCGACGATCGCGGGGAACGGCGGGCGGTTGCGCGGGTAGCCGCGCTTGCCTTCGAGCGACTCGAGCAGCGCGCTTTCCTCGCCGCAGATATACGCGCCCGCGCCCTTATGCGTCCAGATGTCCACGCCGAAGCCGGAGCCCATTACGTCCTTGCCGACGTAGCCCGCGGCGCGCGCCTCGGCCAGCGCCGCATCCATGCTGCGCTGCTGCACGGTGAATTCGCCGCGCATATAGATGTACGCGTTATGCGAGCCGACCGCGCGGCACGCGATCAGGATGCCCTCGATGATGCCGTGCGGATCGTTTTGGAACTGATAGCGATTGGCGAAGGTGCCCGGCTCGCTTTCATCACCGTTGACGCAGACGTAAACCGGCTTCTTTGACTCTTTGGGGATGAAGCTCCACTTGACGCCGGTTGGAAATGCCGCGCCGCCGCGTCCGCGCAGGTTCGAGTTCTTGATCTCGTTGATGATGTCGTCGGTCGTCATCTCGAAGTATGCCTTGCGCGCGGCCTTGTAGCCGTTATTGGCGAGGTACACGTCGAGCTTGCGAAGGTCAGGGATATCCAGCCAGCGAGTCAGTATCCGTTCCATGTGAGTCCCGGTGCGATCGTTATGAGGTTCAGGCGGGATGCTTTTCGCTGAGCGCCATCAGCTTCTGCTTCTCGCCCTGGATTTTGCGCTGCAACGCCATCAGCGCGTCGAGCACGCCCTCGGGCCGCGGCGGACATCCGGGAACGTAGACGTCAACCGGGACGATGCGGTCGATGCCGGGCAGCGTCGCATAGTTGTCGTAGAAACCGCCGGTCGACGCGCACGCACCAAACGCCATCACCCATTTCGGCTCGGCCATCTGCTCATAAACGCGGCGCAGGATCGGTCCCTGGCGAACAGTCACGGTGCCGATAACCATCAGCAGGTCGGCCTGTCGCGGAGTGAAGCGCGGGAGCAGCGCGCCGAAGCGATCGATGTCGTACGGCGTCATCGAGAGCGACATATATTCCATCGCGCAGCACGCCGTCGCGAACGGATAGGGAAAGATCGAGAATTTCCGCGCCCAACCGATAGCCTTGTCGAGCCGGGTCAGGACCGCGGTATCGCCGAGCAGAATCTCGTCGCCCTTGGCCGACTCGAGTCCGCTTTTAGTTAATGCCATTGCTGCCTCTGGCGCTTGATATATACGTTAAATCGTTACAGTTGAAGGCTAGCAAGCATCGCGTCAGCCCGTCAACGAACTCTAATGAAGCGAAGCCTCTGAGTGAAGCCAAACTTGCATCGTGTCGCGATGGCAGCCGTGAGCTTCGTAGAATGACACGAGGAGCGTCCCGTGGCCTACTCTGCAGATTCCATCATCTCTTTCTCGTCTTCTGAGTGAAGCGGAACTTGTATCGCCGTCGAGTCGTAGCAATAGCCGGCCTCGTTCGCGATGCTCGCGATTGCGGGTTGTTCCGGCGCATCGAAAAGTACAACGCCAACGCAGGTCCCCGGCAATATCGATGGACTCAAGGCGGCGGTATCGGAGATTCTGAAAAAATACAAAGTGCCGGGCGTTGGAATTGCGCTGGTCACCAAAGATGCCGTCGTATGGACCGGCGGAGTCGGCAAGGCGGACCTCGCGACCAATCGCGACGTCACTGCTGACACGATGTTCCGGGTCGGATCCATCACCAAGGGCTTCGTTGCGTTGTCTGCTCTGCAGCTCGCCGAGCGCGGCAAACTTAGCCTCGACGAAAAGGTCGCCGACGTCGCGCCTGAAATACCGGTCGTCAATCCGTGGGTGCCGACCAATCCTGTCACGCTCGCCAATCTGCTCGAGCATACGGCGGGCTTCGACGATTTCTCGCTGGCGGAGTTTTACGATTTCGATGCGTCGCCCGACAGTCCGCGACCGCTGCGGTGGACGCTCACGCATTTCAGCGGCCCGGAGCATGTGCGATGGCAACCGGGATCGCGGATGTCGTACTCGAATCCCGGCTACGGGCTCGCCGGGTACATCGTCGAGAAAGCGGCGGGCGTGCCGCTCGAGGATTATATCGCGGCGAATATTTTACGTCCTATCGGCATGACGCATTCCGATATGCGGCTGACGCCTGCGGTGAAAGACGCGCTCGCGCAAGGCTATGACGGCGAATCAGCGGTGCCGTACTTCCCGATATTTCTGCGGCCCGCGGGCGAGATGAAATCGTCGCCGAACGAGATGGCGCGGTTCGTCCGCATGATGCTGAATCGCGGCGAGATCGACGGCGTTAAAATCGTCAGCCCGGAATCGATCACGCGAATGGAGACGCCTGAGACTTCGCTCGCTGCGCGCGCCGGTTTGAAGGACGGCTATGGATTGGGCAACTACGAGGACCAGAAGGAGCCGCTGATTCAGCGCGGCCACGACGGCGGAATCGACGGCTTTCTGTCGCGCTACGTTTACGTGCCGGAGGCGGGCGTCGGATATTTTTTCTCGATCAACAATTCGTCGCTTCGGCAGCGGAGACGCAGTGCATGAGATCGAGCAGTTGCTCTACGGGTACATGACGCGCGGCACGAAGGCGCATCAAGAGCCCGCAACGAAAATGCCACCAGGGGCGTCGGAGTGGATCGGTTACTACGCGCCAGCCTCGCCGCGCGAGGAAAAACTGCGGTATCTCAATCTTTTGCTGGACGGCGAATTTGTGAGCCTCAGGAACGGCACGATGTACGTTCGGTCAGTTTTCGCGGCGCCGCGCGAGTTGATTCCGGTCGGCGCAAACCAGTTCCGCACCGAGAAGAGCGAAGAAGCGACGACAATTTTCACCACTGACGGCAAAGGCAGCGTCGTGATGGTCGCGAGCATCCTGCCCGACATTCCGATACCCGACTATTTCGTCAAAACAAATCCAGTATGGCCGATGATGCGATTGGTGCTCGTGCTCGGCGCGCTGGCTGCGATGTTGTCGTCGATCGTGTTCGCGTTTATCTGGATTCCACGCAGGATTCTCGGACGCAACGTCGAGCATCTGGCGATCCGAATCCTTCCGCTGCTTGCGACAGTTTCATTGATCGCCGCGTTCGCGATGGCGCTGAGCTCCGAGCCGGTCTATCTCGCGCGCGTGGGCGTCGCGTCGCTCGCATATTTCATCGGCACGATCGCATTCGCGATTTTCTCCATCGTCGGATTCGCGCTGGTGCTGAGGTCGTCGGAATCGCCGATTCACCGCGGCGTCCACATCCACTCGATGCTGGTCGCGATGGCGTGCGTGGGACTCACGAGCTATATGGCCTATTGGGGTCAACTCGGCATCAGGTTCTGGCAGCCGTGGTAGCTCGCTGCTTCAACGGTGAGCTCGAAAATACTTGGGGTCGCGCATGCATAAGAATCTGGACCGGCTCGTCATATTCGCAACGTCCATACTGCTGAGCGTTGTTTTCATCGGCGGTGCGTCGGCAGTCGCGTTGGCGCAGGCGCGATCGCTTGCGGATGCGTACCAGATAATCGCGTCCAAGGAATTCGTCGATCTGACGCATTCGTTCAGCCCGTTGACGCCGGTGTGGAAAGGATTCAGGCCGGCAACTTTCTCGGCGGCTGCGGATCCTGCGACCGGCCGCCCGTACACGATCGAGCACGACGGATTTCGCGCCCAATTTTTCGCGATGGTCGGGCAGTACGGCACGCATATCGATCCGCCCGCGCACTTCGACCCGGCGGGTGCAACCGTCGACGAGATTCCAATCAAACAGATGATCCTGCCGCTGGTGGTTTTCGATCTGACACCCATGCTCAAGAGCGATCCCAATCAATTGCTGACCGTGGAAGACATCAAGGCGTGGGAAGGGATGCATGGCCGGGTCCCGGCGGGATCCTTCGCGGCGTTGCGCACTGACATGTACAAGGACTGGGACGGTAATCGCGCGCGCTTCGAGCGGTATCCTTTCCCGGCGTGGTCTCCGGCGGCGATCAGATTTTTGTACGAGCAGCGCGGCATCGTGGCGAATGGGCATGAGTCGATGGATACGGACACGACGCCCGACCTCGAGTCCGAGAGCTGGTTGCTCAAGCATGGTCACTGGCAAATCGAGGTGATGGCGAATCTGGATAAGGTGCCGGCGACTGGCGCGGTGATTGTAGTGAGCTGGCCGAAGCCGCAGCACGGGCTGGGATTTCCTGCTCGCGCGTTCGCGATCCTGCCGTAGGTTCATGAAGAATCCGGGATTCTTCGCTGCGCTCTGAATGACACGAAAAAAGAAACGACACAAAAAGTTAGCGGGCTAGCTGTCGCGATGTGGCCCGGAACCCTCACCTGCCGGCGGCTGCGCTCGCCGGCTTCCTCTCCCGTAAAGTAACGGGCGAGGTAAGAGTCGGCCGCTTCAGCCCAAAAAGTTCTAACAGGGACCCTACGAGTACTCAGGGTAAACTCCGTCCCGCATCTTTTTTATACTAAGGTGCAGGGGTTACCCCTGCCCAGGGAAGTTTGAAACCCACGGCGGGTTTCATTTCGATTAAGTTCCTTACGAAATTCTGAGTACGCCGGCGCCTTTGATTTCGTCGTGCTTGAGCATCTTGAGTGCGACGTTTGCTTCGGCGAGGCCAAAGGCTATCGTGCTGATGCGAATCGGAATCTCGGCGGCGAGTTTCAGGAACTCTTCGCCGTCGGCGCGCGTGTTGGCCGTCACGCTGCGAAGTTCTTTTTCGTAGAAGAGATGCTTCTCATAATCGAGCGGGGGAATCGGACTTAGATAAATTCCCGCGACTGCGAGGATTCCGCCGCGATCGAGCGCTTGCATCGCGGGCAGCACGAGGTTTCCTGCCGGCGCGAACAGGATTGCGGCGTCGAGCGGCGCGGGCGGCGCGTCTTCCGCATTGCCGATCCATTCGGCGCCAAGATCCTTCGCCAAATCGCGATGCGGTCCGCCGCGGCTCATCACGAACACGCGGCATCCCCAATGCCGCAGCACCTGGATAGCGAGATGCGCCGAGCCGCCAAAGCCGTAGAGGCCGACGGTCGCACCGGGCTTGATGTCGGCGCGCTTGATTGCGCGAAATCCTATAATTCCGGCGCATAGCAGCGGCGCCGCTTCTTCATCGCCGAGCGAATCCGGGAGCGCATACGCGAAGTCCTCGCGCACGACGGCGTATTCGCAGTAGCCGCCGTCGTGGTCGTAGCCGGTGAAGCGCGCGTTGGGGCATAGATTTTCGCGACCGCGACGGCAATAGACGCAGAGGCCGCAGGTCTCGCGCAGCCATGCGATCCCGACTCGATCGCCCTGCTTGAAACGAGCCGCACCGACGCCGCGCTTGTCCACGACGCCTACAATTTCATGCCCAGGAATAATTCGCGGATGGCGCGGCGGCAAGTCACCTTCGGCGACGTGAAGGTCGGTGCGGCACACGCCGCAAGTGCGCACGCGCACCAGAATTTCACCTGGACCGGGATCGGGAATCGGCGCGTCAATAGAGTGGAGCGGATCCGATTCGATTGGCGCGGGCTTTTCAACCGCCATCGCCTTCATGGAAAATATTATAGTGAATCCGCCTGCTGTTGGCTTGTAAAAAAGCCTGTTGAAACATCGAAAGGCGAGGAATTGTGCTACCTTTTATCGTCGTGTTCCCCGTGCTCTATTGAGCCGCACGAATGCAGGCGCAGAAGCAAACCCCACCGAACAACGAACTCTCGTTCGCGCGCGCCGACAACTCAACGCTGGTGATCCGGCTCGCGGGCGATTGGCATCTTCGTCATGGCCTGCCCTCGCCGGACGTCGTTGAAAAACAACTCGACACCGCACCAAAGCCGACCAAGGTCACCTTCGACGCCGCCGATCTTCGCGATTGGGACAGCGGGTTGCTCACGTTTCTGATCGGCGTCAGCGAGATTTGCCACAAACGCAAGTTGCCCGCGGACTGGGCGCCGCTGCCCGAGGGCGTGCGCAGCCTGATCAGGTTGGCGGAAGCGGTGCCGGAGAAAACCGGCGCGCGCGCGGAAGTCTCGCATACCGGATTTCTCGAGGAGATTGGCCACGAGGCGATTTCGTACGCGCAGGCGATGGATGATTTTCTGCGCTTCCTTGGCGAAGTCGCGATTGCGTTCGCGCGGCTCCCTTTCGGCAAGGCGCGTTTTCGAAGAGTAGATCTGATGATGGCAATCCAGGATTGCGGCGCCAGCGCCTTCGGCATCGTGACGCTGGTCACGTTCCTGGTCGGCGTGATTCTAGCCTTCGAGGGCGCGGTGCAGCTGCAGCAGTTCGGCGCATCGATTTATGTCGCCGACCTGGTTGGCATCGCGATGAGCCGTGACATGGGCGCGATGATGGCGGCGATTATCATGGCGGGCCGCACCGGAGCCGCCTTTGCCGCGCAGCTTGGCTCGATGAAGGTGACGCAGGAAATCGACGCCCTGACCACGATGGGGATCTCGCCGCTCGAATTCCTGGTGTTGCCGCGCGTGCTCGCGTTGTTCCTGATGATGCCGCTGCTATGCGTCTACTCGGATTGCCTGGGCGTCGCCGGAGGAGCGTTCGTCAGCGCGACCATGCTGCATATCCCGCTCGGCACGTATCTTCGCGAGACGCAGGCGGCGGTCACGCTTACAGACATCTTCGGCGGCGTATTCAAAGGCGCGGTTTACGGCATCATTATCGCGGTGGCGGGATGCCTGCGCGGGTTCCAATGCGGCAACAGTTCGTCGGCGGTCGGCGACGCGGCAACCGAGGCGGTGGTGACAGGTATCGTCTACATAATCATCGCGTGCGGAATCTTCGCCTTCGTCTTCAACGTGCTGGGAATTTAGTTCCTTTTTTACTGTTGGTTTTTGGGATCGAAGTTCAATCCGGACCAGGGGCAAATTGAATCACTGAGATGGCGACTACGCATCCATCAATCAATGCTTCGGACGGGAAACCCGTCTCGGTAGTGAGGTTCCCCAAGGACGGACCTCCGCCGATCACCGTCAAGAATCTCACGATGGCTTACGGAACCTACGTGTTGATGAAGGACATAAACTTCACCGTCAAGCACGGCGACATCTTCATCATCATGGGCGGTAGCGGCAGCGGAAAAAGCACCCTGCTCCGCCACATGCTGGGACTTAACGAGCCCGCCAAGGGCGAAATTTTTTACGGCGATTTCAATTTCACCAAGGCCGAGCCCGATCAGCGAGAGGAGATGCTGCGGCACTTCGGGGTTTTGTATCAAAGCGGCGCGCTATGGAGCTCGATGACGCTGTCGGAAAACGTCGGGCTGCCACTGGGCGAATTCACCGACCTGTCGGATGAGGAAATCCGCGAGGTTGCAGCGCTGAAGCTGGCTCTGGTCGGGCTCAAGGGTTTCGAGGGCTATTATCCAAGCCAGATAAGCGGCGGGATGCAGAAGCGGGCGGGCCTTGCGCGCGCGATCGCGCTGGACCCGGAAATACTTTTCTTCGACGAGCCGTCGGCCGGCCTTGATCCGATAAGTTCGCGGCTACTCGACGACTTGATCATGGAGCTGCGCGACAATCTCGGCGCGACGATCGTCGTCGTGACTCACGAGCTCGCCAGCATTTTTGCGATCGGCAACAACAGCGTTTTTCTCGACGCGGAAAGCAAGACGGTGATCGCGCAGGGCGACCCCAAGGACCTGCTCAAGAATTGCAAGGATCCCCGCGTGCGGGCTTTCCTGACTCGCGGAGAGGAAGACAACAAAACGGAACAATCAGCGAGGGACCATGGGTAAGCGAATCAATCCGGCGACGGTGGGTGCGTTCGTTCTAGGTGCGGTAGGTCTGATACTCGCGGCGGTGGTGGTCTTCGGATCGGGCAACCTGTTCCGCAAGACCCACGAATTTGTCATCTACTTCGCCGGCGATATCAACGGCCTGAGGGTCGGCGCGCCGGTCAAGTTCAAGGGCGTCGAGATCGGATCGGTCAAGCGGATCAAGTTGCGCCTCGAGCAGGAGGTCAATCGCAACAACGGCGAGCTGAGAGCCGACGTGCGCATCCCGGTGATCATCGAGCTCGACGAAGACAAGATCGTCTCTCATGGCGGCACCGAGATAAATCTGGACGACCCGCATACTATTCCCAACCTGATCCGCGAGGGGATGCGCGCGCAGTTGGGCTCCGACAGCTTCGTCACCGGCCTGATGTACGTCGCGCTGGACATCCAGCCGAACACGCCGATTCAAATGGTCGCGCCGCCGGGCTCTCCGCTCCAGGAGATTCCGGCAGTTCCAAACACGCTGGAACAAGCGCAGGCGGTCGCGGTCCGAATTTTCGAACGGCTCGACAAAGTGGACTTCGGCGCAGTGTTCACGCAGATGACAGGCATGCTCGATTCGATCAGGCAAATTACGACGTCGCCGTCGCTGAGGGAGGCGATTAACAATTCCGAGAAAACGCGCGAGCAACTGGATCGCGCGCTGGCCAGCACACAGCAGGCTCTCAACACCGTGAACGGCCAGGTGCGCCCCCTGTCGGTCTCCATTCAGAAAACCTCGGGTTCGGCAGACGCCGCGGCGAAGCAGGTCAGACTGACGCTGGGCACGGTGCAGACGACGATCGAGCCCAATTCGCCCATCAACTACCAGGCGCTGCAGACGCTGCAGGACGTCTCGGCGGCGGCACACTCGATCAAGGAGTTGGCGGATTACCTGCAGCGTAACCCGAGCGCGATCGTTCGCGGGCGCGACTTCAGCCAGGACTAAGCGATGACCTTGACCAGTTTTTTCAGAATTATCCTCGCAGGCGCGATCGCGGCGTCGGTCTCGGGATGTTCATACCTGGCGAAAGCGATTCTCGCCCCGCAGAAAGATATCTCGAAGTTTTATCTGCTGACTCCGACCGCGGATACCGCGACGCCAACGTCAGCGACTGCACCGACGCAGAGCTCAAGCGATAGTTTCACGCTCGGCCTTGGTCCGATCAAATTGCCTCCGTACCTTGATCGCCCGGAAATCGTGACGCGCGCCGCGCCCAATCGTCTCGAGCTATCGAAGGAAGATCGATGGGGCGAGTCGCTGCAAAATGGTTTCACCAGAGCGATGGAACGCGACCTGGCAGCACAATCGGGCGCCGTCGTGATCGTATTCCCGTGGTACAACACCGTGCATATCGACATGCAGGTGCAGATCGACGTCTATCGCTTCGAGACCGATAGCCAAGGCGTCGCGACGCTGTCAGCGAAATGGACGATCCTCGACTCGACGGGCAAGAATATTTTGTACACGGTCGAGACCCGTCTCACGCAACCGTCGAAACCCGGCGACAATACGGAAGCAGCCGCAGCGCTAAGCCGCACAATCGGCGACCTGAGCAGCCAGATCGCAAACATGATTCAACAACTGCGCTCGCATCAAGGAGCGCATCCCGCGTAGCTACCTTCATTTTGATTCTTTGTCTTTGTGTCATTCTAGAGCGAAGCGAAGAATCCCGATCTTTTTGCTAGGACTCAGCGCTCAAATCGCGCCAGGTCGGGTTTTCCTCTTCGATCAGCGCAATCTTCTTCCGGCGCAATAAACCTTTGATCCGCTTCTCCGCAGCGATTGCTTCCGCGACATCACTTGTTTCTTGAAAATAATCGAGGCTTTCGACCCTATATCGTTTTGTGAATCCAGGTACCGTTCCACTCTTGTGTTCGTACACGCGTCGCTCGAGGTCATTGGTGATGCCGGTGTACAGCGTTCGAGACGGACTGGCTCATTATATAACCGTAGTAGCTCTTGTTGCTCGATCTTTTTCGCATGGAGTTTTCGGATCCGGGATTCTTCGCTTCGCTCTAGAATGACACAAGAACCAGAGTCAGTGTCAGCGCGCGGAACGAACGACAGCCAGGATGGTGAGACTCCGAAGAGCTGAGTGTCACAATTCGAAGTCGGCTTCTTCGAGGATTCGCGCCGCTCGATACAGGAAGCTGTTGCCGAGCACGCCGTCGACGACGCGATGGTCGTACGACAGCGCCAGGTACATCATGGTGCGGATTGCGAGCGCGTCGGCGCCGTCGACCTCGACGACCACCGGCCGCTTCTTCACCTCGCCCATCCGCAGGATTCCGACCTGCGGCTGATTGATGATCGCGAAGCCGTAGAGATTGCCCTCGCGCCCGGGATTCGAGAGCGTGAAACTGCCGCCGGCGAGATCGTCCGCAGTGATTTTCTTGTCGGCGACTTTGCGGCGCAGAGTTTCGATCGCGCGCGCAATCCCGACCACCGACATCGTTTGCGCCGCCTTGATTACCGGCACCAGCAGGCCTTCGTCGGTATCCATCGCGATGCCGAGATTGATCTCGCGCCGGATGACGACCGAGTCGCCGACCACCGACGCATTCATCCGCGGAAATTCCTTGAGCGCTCGAACAGTCGCGGCCGCTGCGAACGGCAGGAACGTGAGATTGAATCCTTCGCGGCGCGCGAACTCATCTTTATGCTTCTCGCGCAGACGCATCGCATTGGTGACGTCGACTTCCGCGACGGTGCCGACGTGCGGCGAATGCGTCTTGGAATAGACCATGTGCTCGGCGATCAGCTTGCGCCGGCGCGTGAACGGCTCGACGATATCGCCCTCGAGCGGCTGATAGACGGGAGGCTTGAACCCCGGACCCGATTGCGCCGGCGGTTGCGGCGTCGGCGCAACGCTCGTCGCCGGACGCGGGCTGCTCTGCGCAGCGCCGTTGGTTTGCGGCTGGGGCGCCGCCGGCGTTCCGCCTTTGCGCAGCGTGTCGAGGTAGCGCTGCAGGTCGCGCTTGCTGACTCGTCCGCCAATCCCGGTGCCGGGAACGCGACTCAGATCGATACCCTCTTCCGCCGCAATCTTCAGCACGACCGGCGAAAAGCGTCGCGGACCGCCGGATTCGGATTCGACTTCATGCACACCCGCGCTCGCCGTCTGCATCGGCTGAGGCGGCGGCGCGGCTGGGGCGAGGTGTGGGTGGCGGCGGCGGCGCAGGCTTCGCCTGCACCGGAGCTGGTTCCGGCTTCGGCGCAGCTTTCGGCGCGACGATTTTGAGTTTCGCCGAGGCCTCAGCGCCTGCCGGCTCGATCACCGCGAGCGTCGCGCCGACCGGCAGCGTCTGCCCTTCCTCCGCGACAATCTTCGCGATTCGGCCCGCGCCCGGTGACGGAATCTCGGTGTCCACCTTGTCGGTTGAAATCTCAACCAGTGCTTGATCTTCGGTGACGACGTCGCCTTCCTTGACCAGCCACTTCGTGATGGTGCCTTCGACGACACTCTCGCCCATCTGCGGCATCGTTACGTCGATCGCCATTTCAATACGCCGCCAGGCTGCGGATCGCTTCCACGATTTTGTTGGTGTTCGGCAAAATGAAATCTTCGAGCGGCGGACTGAACGCGACATGCGCATCTGCGGCCGCGACGCGGCGCACCGGACCGTCGAGATATTCGAACGCGTTCTCCATGATGATCGCGGAGACCTCGCCGCCGATTCCTCCGGTCAGCCGATCCTCATGCACCACCAGCACTTTGCCGGTCTTGCGCGCGGTTGCGAGTATCGCCTCGCGATCGAGAGGCAGCAGAGTGCGCAAGTCGAGCACCTCGACCGCGAGCCCATCTTCCTTCTCGACGATTCGCGCCGCGTCGAGCGACTGCCCGAGCGTGCCGCCGTACGTGATTATCGAAAGGTCGCCGCCTTCCTTGCGTATTTCCGCGACACCGATCGGCACGGTGAAATCGCCCTCGGGCAGATCCTCCTTGATACTGCGATAGAGCCGCTTGTGCTCGAAGTACACGACCGGGTTGCCGTCGCGAATCGCGCTTTTCAGAATTCCTTTCGCGTCATACGGCGTCGCGGGCGCGACCACCTTGAGCCCCGGCACGCGCGTGAACCACGCCTCGGGATTTTGCGAATGGAACAGCGCGCCGTGAACGCCCGCGCCCGACGGCGCGCGAATCACCAGCGGACACGACGCCTTGCCGCCATGACGGTAGCGCAGAGTCGCGGCAGTGTTGACGATCTGATCGAAGCCGCACGAAATGAAATCCGCGAACTGCATCTCGACCACCGGACGCATCCCAAGCACCGCGGCGCCGACGCCCGCGCCGATGATCAGCGCCTCCGAGATAGGAGTGTCGATAACGCGCTCCTCGCCGAATGCGTCGAGCAATCCTTCGGTGGCTTTGAACGCGCCGCCCAACTCCGCGACGTCCTCGCCCATGACGAAGACGTTTTCGTCGCGGCGCATCTCCTCGTGCAGCGCCGAATTGATCGCCTTGATGTAAGTGACTTCCATGATTTAGCGATTGCCGTTGGTCGAAGAGTTCGGCGAAGTGGACGCGCCTGGCGGCGCATAAATATCTTCAAGTGCTTCTTGAGGTTCTGGCAGCGGGCTGCTCTCGGCGTAATCCACCGCTGCCTGCACTGTCTTGTTGACGCGTTCGTCAATCTGCTCGCGGATGCGCTTGATCTCGTGGCCTTTCTTTTCGAGATAGAACTCGAAGCGCGGGATCGGATCGCGGCTCTGCCATTCGATCAGCTCTTCCTGGTCGCGATAGAGCGCCGCGTCGTGCTCGCTATGGCCGCGGTAGCGATAGGTCTTGCATTCGATCAGCACCGGACCTTCGCCGGCGCGCGTCTTCGCAATCTGGCGCTCGCTCAACTCGAGCACCGCGAGCAGATCGTTGCCCGAACACACGTGGCCCTTGAAGCCGTAGCCCTCCGCGCGATCCGCGACGTCTTCGATCGCCATCTGCTTTTCGAGCGGGGTCGAGTACGCGTAGCGGTTGTTCTCGCACACGAACACGACCGGCAGCTTGTGCACGCCGGCAAAGTTCATCGCCTCATGCACGTCGCCGCGCGAAGCCGCGCCCTCGCCGAAGAAAGCGACCGCGACGTTCGGATTCTTTTTCATTTTGAATTTGAGCGCCGCGCCGACTGCGACCGGCAGCGACGAACCGAGCATCGAGGTCGATCCGAAAACGCCGTGCTCCAAATCGCCACCGTGCAGAAACGAATCCTTGCCGCGCGAGAGCCCGGTCTCCTTACCCATCAACTGCGCCATCAGCCGGCCCGGATCGACGCCGCGCATAATGAACACGCCCATGTCGCGATGCAGCGGCGCGACGAAGTCACCGTCGTGCAGGGGGGCGCAGATTCCGGTGACGATCGCCTCCTGGCCGGCGCCGGAGTAAACGCCGCCGAGGATTTTGTTCTGGCGATGCAATCGCGAGACGCGCTCCTCGAACGCACGAATCAACTTCATCCAGTAATAGAGCTGGAGCTCGTACTCGACGCGTGGAGCGGGCTCGACGGCAGCGCCGCGCGCAACATTGGTTTCGGCCATCTGGGTACTCCGGTCTCGCCTATACCGTTCAGACTAACTCCTGCGAGTCAGCGGGGCAAAACGTATTTGTCTCAATCGCGACAGTCACTCCAGCAGTTTCCGACACGGTCCTTCAATGACCGAACTATCGTCGCTTCAGCAGCACGTCCAGGCAGCCGCAGCGTGAGCTCGATCCAGTTGCGATCGCGACGCCCGACTTCGCGCAATATCGCGAGACCGTCGTCGATTTTGCCAAGTCCGAGCAGCGCGATCGCATGCCAGTAGCGCATTTCGGGATTGTCGCCGATCAGCCCTTCAGCAGCGGTGAATTCGCGCTCGGTCGTTTCGAGATCGCTCGCGCTGAGCCGCCTCGTTGCCCAGCCGCATATGAATGTACGCGCGGCGCACGGCGACCAGGCGGCGAATCTCGACCAGCGGCTCGACCGCGTCGTCGACGCGAAGATCGAAAATGGTATCGACCCATGGACGTCCGGTGCTCTTCGGCTCGACAATCAGTATCGCCGCAGATTGACGCCCGCGAATATCACCGCCTTCAGCCTCAGCCGCATCGAGCGCCGCGAGGAATCGATCGACCAGCTCGCCCTTGGCGCTGCGATACGCCTCCGCCATCGCCGGCCACACCGTGTTCTTGAGCATCATATTGGCCTGCACGGAAAATCCGTCGCCGACGATGTGTCCAGCTTCGGCAATCGCAAACTGACCGGTGTGAGCCGCGACTTGGCCGTGCGCATCGACCATCGCGACCTGCCGCACCGCTTGCATCGAGTCGCTTGCGACCAGGCCCGCGAGCGTGTCGGGCGCGCTCTTGCCCGCGCGCATCAAGTCGAGCCCGAGCTTCCCGTACGCAGGATCGGAGAGCGATTGCGAAGCGACCGCGCCAACGCCCGCTTCCGCCCACGTGACTACAGAGCCGACGGAAAAATAATGCGACTGCACCGCAACGCCGAGCTGCCCGGTGTCAGCATCGCGCGCGACGATGGAATATGTGTGAGCGAGTTGGTCGGCGGTCGGCATCATGGTTTTCCTTCTTCATCCCCTTCTTACATTGTGTCATCCCGAGCGCAGCCGAGGGACCCCGAATTTTTCTCGATGTCGGCCGACGCACCCCAACCACGGCGCGAGCGAGGTACCCGCCGAAAAAACTTCAGAGAATCCGGCATCAGGAGCAACTCAGCTCCGCGTGCCCTGGGGCGAAGTCGAAGTACCTCGACAACGCGAAAGATCCGGGGTCCCTCGGCTACGCTCGGGATGACACAAAAAGGCAGCGCGGGAAACCACACCCTTTCTCGCACGTACTTCGGGTCGAGGAGTATCATCGAAGCGTGAAGACGAACCCCTTCCCATGGTTCCCGTGGTGGCCCAAGGTCGAGGAGAGCCATTACGTCCCAATCATTATAATCGCGCTCCTTCTGGCAGCGGTTCTGATCTACTTTTCGGGAATTTAAGTTGCTGGCCGCATCTTCAGTTTTCTTTTGCAACTAGGTTGCCTCCTCGTACCTGATGTCTTATAAACGCGATTGATGGCCTCGCTACATTCATCGCTCGCTTCCGAACAACGCGAACGTGCGCCGATCCGCGATATCCTCGATCGAGCACTCGCGGGCGCGCGCCTCAGCGACGCCGACGCGATCGCGCTCATCGAATGTCCCGACAGCGATCTCGACGCGATGCTCTCGGCGGCGGCCGAACTGCGCGATCGCGGCAAGGGCCGCGATGTCACATACTCGCGCAAAGTTTTTCTACCGATAACCAATCTTTGCCGAGATCGATGCACCTACTGCACGTTCCGCAAAGATCCCGGCGACCCGGGTGCGTGGACGATGATGCCCGACGAGATTGCGCTGTGGTCGCGGCGCGGCGCCGAGCTCGGATGCAAAGAGGCGCTGATGTGCCTCGGCGACCAGCCGGAGGTCGCATTCAAGGAATATCGAGACGTGCTCGCATCGCTCGGCGTCCGCACGACGATCGAATACGTCGGCCGCGCGTGCGAGATCGCGATTGCCGAAGGACTGCTGCCGCATACCAATGCCGGTCTGATGACGTCGGATGAAATGCGCGCGCTGCGTCCGCTCAACGTGAGCATGGGCCTGATGCTCGAAAATATTTCGCCGCGGCTTCGTGGGCGCGGCGGAGTGCATCAGGCGGCACCCGACAAGGACCCCGCGCTGCGGATCAAGATGATAGACGAGGCCGGTGAGCTGCGGATTCCTTTCACCACCGGAATCCTGCTCGGCATCGGCGAGACTCCGGCCGAGCGCGCGCTGAGCCTGACAGCGATTCGCGACACGCATGAGCGCCATGGCCACATCCAGGAAGTGATCATCCAGAATTTTCGCGCCAAGCCTGAGATTGCGATGGCCGACGCGCCGGAGCCCGACGCCTACGACATGGCGCGCGCGATCGCGACCGCGCGCCTGGTGCTCGGTCCTTCGATGAACGTGCAGGCGCCGCCCAATCTGTCGCCGCGTCAGATCGAATTGTTCCTCAATGCGGGAATCAACGACTGGGGCGGAATTTCGCCGCTCAGCAAGGATTACGTGAATCCCGAGGCGCCATGGCCGCATCTCGATCGCCTCGGCGAACAATGCGCGCGGGCTGGTTTCACGCTCGGTGAGAGGCTCGCAATTTACAACGAATACATCAATGATGAATGGCTCGACCCGGCGGTCGCGACTAAAGTGCGCGCGATATGGGATCGACCTGTCGGAGGCCAATCATGAACCTGGAGTACTGGCGCACTTACGTCGACGAAATCGAAGCGACTCCCGTTGAAGCTTTGCTCGGCAAGGCGTCCCCAGCGGTGCACACCGCGCTCGAACGGTCTCTCCTAAAAAGAGAGCTGACGCCCGAAGAAGGGCTTCTGCTGTACACGTCCGAGGGTGACGATCTGCGGGCGACGGTGAAATGCGCAGATCTCGCGCGCGCCGAGGATATCGGCGACGAAGTGACCTACGTCGTCAATCGCAATATCAACTTCACGAATATCTGTTTCGTGGGATGCCAGTTCTGCGGCTTCAAGCGGCAGCGCTGGGAGGCCGATGCCTATGATCATTCCAACGAGACGATCGTGCGCAAAGTTGCCGACGCGGTCGCGCGCGGTGCGACCGAAATTTGCATGCAGGGCGGAATCAACCCCGACATGCCCCCGTTCAAGTATCGCGATCTCCTCGACGCGATGAAGCGCGCGTTTCCCGAGATTCACATCCACGCGTTCTCGCCGATGGAAATAATGTACGGCGCCAAGCGCGTGCGGATGGACTTCCCGGAATACATCACGATGCTCAAGGAGCACGGGCTCGGATCGATCCCCGGCACCGCGGCGGAAATCCTCGACGACGGCGTGCGCGAAATTCTGAGTCACAAGAAAGTCGACGTTGCCGCGTGGGTCGAGATAATCACCACCGCGCACGCGGTCAGCGTGCCGACGACCTCCACCGTGATGTATGGGCACGTCGAGAGTCCGCAACACGTCGTGAACCATCTCGACCTGCTGCGCACGATTCAGAAGCAGACGCATGGCTTCACCGAGTTCGTGCCGCTCAGATTCATCCATCAGAACACGATGCTCTATCGTAAGGGTCTCGTGTCGCCTGTGGATCGCGGGCAGCTGGATTTCCAGATGTACGCAACCTCGCGCCTGTTTCTGCGGGGGCAGATCGACAACATACAAACGTCGTGGGTGAAGTGCGGAATCGATCTCGCAGCGCTCACGCTCAAGGCCGGATGCAATGATCTGTCGGGCACGCTGATGGAAGAAAGCATCACAGCGCAGGCGGGCGGCGACTCGGGCGAGTTCATCCCGGTCGACGTGTTCGAAGAAAAAGCGCGCGAGATGGGCCGCGTCGCGGTCGAGCGCACCACTCTCTACAAGAAGCTCTACGGAAAAAAGGCACCCAATGGCGCGCGGCCAATCGCGAACCCTCCCACGTCGGCAGATAACCACGCTAGCGGGGGGAGTGGGTGCGGCTAAGTTCATTCGCGGACTGGTTCGGCGTATCGATCCCGCGCGGCTGACGGTCGTCGTCAACACCGGCGACGACGAAACGTTTTACGGACTGCACGTCTCGCCTGATATCGACACCGTCACCTACACGCTCGCGGGCGCGGTGAATCGCGCACAGGGCTGGGGCCTCGACGGCGAGTCATTCAACGTACTGCCCGCTCTCGAGCGCTTCTACGGCAAGCCGTGGTTCGGTCTCGGCGATCGCGACCTCGCCACTCATCTATATAGGAGCGAGCGGATGCGTCAGGGTGCATCGCTCACTCAAATCACTGCGGAGATCGCGCAAGCGTTCGCAGTCAAATCGCGAATCTTGCCGATGAGCGATGATCGCGTGCGTACCTTCGTGAAGCTGCGCGGACGGCCGGCGATCCCGTTCCAGGAATATTTCGTGCGCGGACGCGCTCGCGGCGTCGTCGAGAAGATCGATCTGCAAGGAATCGCCAACGCGCGCCCGACGCCCGCGGTCCTCGACGCGATTCGCAAATCCGCTGCTGTGATCCTCGCGCCGTCGAATCCGTTCGTGTCGCTCGGCCCGATTTTGCAATTGAAAGGCGTGCGCGAATCGCTGCTCCAGGTGAAATCGCGAGTCGCGGCTATCAGCCCGATCGTCGGCGGCAAGACCATCAAAGGTCCCGCCGACAAAATGCTTCGCGGTCTCGGAATGGAAGTCTCGCCGCTGGGAGTCGCGCGCCTCTATCGCGACATCGTCGGGCTGTTCGTTCTCGACAAGGCCGACAAGCGCTACATCGAACCGATCGAGCGCCTTGGGATGCGCGCGCTGGCGACCGACACCATCATGACCAGTCCCGAGCGCGCCGCCGCGTTGGCAAAAGAGGTTCTGCAAGCCTTGCAGGTGTAGTACTCTGGTCCGCGAATGCGCACGATAAGTCTCACAGCGGTCGAGGGCATCCCGATGGTGAAGGCGGGCGACGATCTCGCCGCGCTGATCGCCAAAGGCCTGGCAGACACGGGCTTCAAGCTCGCGGCCGGCGATATTCTCGTCGTCTGTCAGAAGGTAGTCTCGAAATCTGAGGGTCGCATCGTGAACTTCAAGGATTTCGAGCCCTCCGAATTCGCCAAGGCTTATGCCAAGCGATGGGAGAAAGATCCGCGCGCAGTCGAAATCGTATTGCGCCAAACCAGCAGGATCGTTCGCAACGATCGCGGCGTGATGATCGTCGAGACCGGCCCCGGATGGGTCTGCGCCAACGCCGGCGTCGACGAATCCAACAGCCTCGAGGACGACATCGCGATCCTGTTGCCCGAAGATCCCGACGCATCCGCGCGCCGTCTTCGCGACGAGATTCGCCGCCGCCTTGGCGTTACCGTCGCCCTGCTGATCACCGACACTTTCGGCCGTCCGTGGCGCGACGGCCTCACCGAAATCTGCCTCGGCATCGCAGGCATGAATCCAATACTCGACTTGCGCGGCACCACTGACCTGGGTGGCCGCGAATTGCATCACACCGTCGTCGCGATAGCCGACGAGATCGCATCCGCCGCCGGCCTGCTGATGGAAAAAGCCGGCGCGATTCCCGCCGTCGTCGTGCGTGGCTACCAATACGAACCGTTCGAGGGCAGCGCGAAAATATTGATTCGCCCCGCCGAAGCCGATTTATTCCGATGAAAAGAGCCAAGGCCACTCAACTCGCTGCCGCATCGACGCCTGAGACGTTGAATCCCGCGCGCCTCGTCGAAGCCGATCTCGCAGCGGTCGAAGCGAAACTCGCGCGCCTGCTCGACTCGAAAGAACCGATCATCGCGGAAATTTGCCATTACCTTGTCGACGCGGGGGGCAAGCGGCTGCGTCCGACCTTCATCATGCTGGTCTATCGCGCATGCGGCGGGCCCGACGCGCGAGTCGACGAGCCGATCGACGCCGCAATCGCGCTCGAGCTGATCCACTCGGCGACACTGCTCCACGACGACATCATCGATCGCGGTCTGCTGCGCCGCGGCAAGCCGTCGGCCTTCGCACGATACGGATTCGGCCCGTCGCTGATCGCGGGCGATTATCTTTTCTGCCGTGCGTTCGAGGTCTCCGGCCGCTTCGAGGAACGTCTCGTACGGACAGCGGCGCAAGCCTGCATCCAACTCACCGAAGGCGAAGTGATGGAGAGCAGGTTCCGTCACAATGCCGCTGCGTCGCTGGCCGACTATATCAACGTGATCGATCGCAAGACTGCGTCGCTGTTTTATGCCGGCGGCAAGCTCGCGGCGGAACTGGCGCGCGTATCGGCGCGGACGATCGATGCGATGGCGAAGCTCGGCACCGCGATGGGTCTTGCGTTCCAGATGGTCGACGACCTGCTCGACATCCTGGGGCCGGAAGAAAAAATCGGCAAACCTGTTGGATCCGATTTGCGCGCCGGCATCCCCTCGCTGCCGGTCGTGCTCGGCGTCGAGCGCAGCCCCGAGTTGCGCGCGCTCTTTCAGAACCGGACGCAGATGGAAGGCGTGGCGTTCGAGCGCGCGCTCGACCTCCTGCGCGATCCTGAAATTATCGGCGCCGCACGCCGCCTGGCCGCAGAGCAGATCGCGATCGCACGCGCGATCGTCGGCCAGCTCGAACCATCGCCCTACCGCGACAGCCTGGCAACGTTGATCGACGACCAGACCTCGCGCGAAGTCTAGAATGTCGGACGCAATCGTCGTCGGCGCCGGACCCGCAGGCGCCCTGCTCGCCTACATGCTCGCCCGCCGCGGCGTTCCGGTCACCTTGCTCGAACGGCAGACCGATTTCTCGCGCGAGTTTCGTGGCGAACTCCTGATGCCGTCGGGAATCGCGGCGATGCACGAGGCCGGACTTCGTCAGCAGTTCGACGCCTTGCCAAACCTGCCAATTGGAACTGTCCAGATTTTTCGCGGCGAACGGCCCGTGGTCACCTTTCCGATTGACGGCCTTCCCGTATCTCCGCGAGTTGTGCCGCAGCCTGCGATGCTCGAGATGATTGTCGCCGAAGCCGCGAAACTCCCCGACTTCAAGCTCGAGCGCGGCGTGACTGTGCGCGATTTGATCTACGAAAAAGATCGAGTGATAGGCATTCATGCCGACGCGCACGACGGTCCGCGCGAATATCGCGGCGACTTCGTCATCGCATGCGACGGACGCGCATCGGTGATTCGCAAACGCGCCGCGCTCCCACAGGATCGCATCATGCAAGGCTTCGACGTGGTGTGGGGGCACGTCCCCGGCCAATTTCCCGACGGCCGCACCGCGCGCGCCTACATCGGAAACGGACATCTGCTCATCATGTACCCGTCGCCCGAAGGCCACACGCAAATCGGATGGGTGATAGACAAAGGGAACTTCGGAGATATCAAACGGATGGGCGAGCGATGGATCGACGAGCTCGCGCCGCATGTGTCACCCGACCTGCGACAATATCTCGCGGCGAATAAGACCGGTCTCGCGCGTCCGTTCCTCCTCGACGTCATTTGCGATCGGCTGCGCGAATGGACCGCGCCCGGCCTGCTCCTGATTGGCGACGCGGCTCATCCGATGTCCCCGGTCGGCGGACAAGGCATCAACGTCGCATTGCGCGACGCGGTCGTCACGTCAAACCATCTCGGCCGCGCGCTCAAGATGCGCGAAGACGAAGCCACGCTCGACTTCGCCGCGCGCAACATTCAAGCCGAGCGATGGCCAGAGATCACAACAATCCAGGACATGCAGCAAATCGGCCCGCGCCTCCTGCTATCGAATTCGCTCCTCAGCCGCGTCATAGTCAGCGCCCCAATGATCGCATTCGCAAAAACCTTCCTCGCCAACTTCATCGCCCGCCGCTTCGACCCCTTCCTGAACGGCGTCACCCGCGTTGTGATGGAGTTGTGATTTTTCTTGAAACCGCGCTGCGCGAGGAAGCCATCTCCCTACAAAGCCGACTGAACGATTATAGTGAACCTATGATTTCTGCCATAACAAAGGCGCTTCACGAATTGACCCAACAAGACCTAGAAACACTATGCGACAAAAAGTGGCCCGAGAGTCAGAACGTCGAGTTCAAGAGTCGTCTTTCCGCTGAGCAGGGTAGGCAAGACCCTTGGTACAAGGATGGCAATGTCGGTGACTACGCCAAGCGAAAACTCTTCAAAGAAATCGTTGCTCTAGCGAACTCATCGGGCGGTCGTCTATTCCTCGGGGTTGACGAATCGAACGAAAAGCCACCTGTCGCGGCGAACCTGCTCCCGCTCCCTCGATGTCATGACCTCGCTGAAAGTTTGGAGCGCTCAGCTTATAGCTGGATCGAGCCACCCCTCACCCCAATGAAGGCAAGGGGGGTGCCAATCGGCAATGATGGCAGTGGCGTTGTGGTCTTCGACGTCCAGTCCTCTCACAATGCGCCGCACCGTTTGAAGGACTTGCACTGCTATACTAGGCGCGGAACTGAATCGGTCCCAATGACCATGTACGAGATTCAAGATTTGACTTTGCGGCTCGATCGGAGAACCGAGCAGATACAGCACAGTTTTGACGAGTCCAGAACCGAGTTTCACGCTTGGGCCGATCGGCGTCGACCACCGTCGCGAAAAGGTGTTGCCTTCAGAGTCGCGGCAGTCCCTACTGGCGCCCCGCTCTACATCGCAAGGACATTCCGAAACCCTCAAGTCATACTTCCGATCCAGAATTTCAACGCAATTCTGGATGGGCGGGACAGCGTGGTCCTTACAGCGTCATCTAATGCTGGCAGTGAGAGGCCAATAGTGCGTGGCTCGCGCCGCGAATACGAAAATGACGAGAAGGGGTACGCATGCACAGTTCGGTGCGACGGCAGGATCGAACTCGAATGGAAAAGATTCTGGTCGGAACCTCGAGAGAACAGAATTTACCTTGGGTGGATTCTCGGGGATGTGACAAATGTCATGCTAATGGCGGAAGCGTTCGCGTCAGCGGCAGGCGCTCCAGGATCGGAATATGCTCTTGAGGTAGAAGCAATTTCGTTTTCATCGGGCGTATTCGGACCATTCCCACTTTACGGATGGAACTCAATGGACCCTTTTGTCGGCGATGTCGAAACTCCCTTCATTCAACGCCTAACCCTAGCAAACAAAGAACAAGTCTTGGGCACCTTGTTGACGGACTTTCTAGATGCAGCCGGTCAACCACTGGAGAAGGCTAGGACGATTTCCTTAGTGCAGGCCTGAACCGCGGGCAGGCTGAATAATTCATCCTCTCGAACTCTCGTTTTCGGACTGCGTGATGTTGCTGCGAAGCTGAGTCAGAATTTCAAAATAGAAATCCCACATAAAAGGACTTTCAAATATGGATGCCGCGATCGAAACCGTCCTGCGTGAATACGATCAACGTGCCGAGGCCGAGATGAAGCGGATGCAAGCGCTTCCGCCCGCCGAGATGATGCAGCACATCGACGAATTTCTGCTGCCCGTCGGCCCCGCCACCGGGCAGTTGATGAACATCCTCATCAAGGAGGCGAAGGCGAAAACCATCCTCGAGATCGGAACCTCGCACGGGTACTCGACGGTATGGCTGGCCGAGGCAGCGCGCGCGACGGGCGGTAAAGTCATCACGCTCGACGTCCACGCGGGCAAGCAGGAATACGCGCGCAATGCGCTCGGCAAGGCCGGGCTTGCGAAGGTGGTCGAATTCAAGCTTGGAGACGCGCGCGAATCGATTGCGGCGCTATCCGGACCGATCGATTTCGTGCTGCTCGATCTATGGAAGGATCTCTACATCCCGTGCTTCGACCTTTTCTATCCGAAGCTGGGATCGGGCGCGATGATCGTCGCCGACAACATGTTGTTCCCCGAATTTTCGCGCACCGACGCCACCGAGTATCGCAAACACGTCCGCGCGAAGACCGACCTCCAGTCAGTGTTGTTGCCAGTCGGCAGCGGTATCGAACTAAGCCGATGTACGCGCGGCCTCGAGTTCAAATGATGACCGCTAGGCTCAGAAGGACGCGGCATAGCGGGAGCCCAAAATTGGGTGTTCTCATACCATGGACAGACGCGAAAGATTCATACATCTTGTAATCGAAGCACTGGGGAAAGCGCGCGAGTTAAACACATTCACGCTTGACCCGGAATCGAAAGCGAAAGCCGCAGGACTAATGGAGCGCGTACAGAAAAGCCAAAAGACGATGGAGGCACTGAATCAGGCTTCCGCGTCCAACGGAAAGGGTCTGGACAAGGCCACACTCGATAACGCCTTGGATCGTCTGATTGAGACGATGGATGGCGTCAATCGCGAACTAGATGCTCTCCTTGCTAAAGCCAAAGAATAGTCGCATCGCGCATCTTTGAAACAGGCCGGACTCGCAAGGTTCGGCCTTTTGCTTTTTGGATTCACCATTGACATGTGGCGAAGAAAGAGCGAAAACGTATCTCGTGGCTGCTCTTCCGAAATCTTCAGCATGGACCGGCCCTTCAATCCCGATTCAGGTCGTCAAACGGCTGCAACAGCTTGAATTTTCAGGGGTTTTTCGTGGGCATGAACTCACTCGCAAGGACCGCCGACTAAGCTCAGGGCTCGTACCGCTCGACGCTCTGATCGACGGCGGAATTCCGCGCGGACGAATCAGCGAAATCACTGGGCGCGCCGGTTCGGGCAAGACCTCGATTGCCGCATCGTTCGCCGCCTTCGCCACCCGCCGCGGCGAGGTCGCCGCATGGCTCGACGCTTCGGGCAGTTTCGATCCCGAGAGCATGGCGGCCGCCGGGCTGGAACTTCGCCGGATGCTGTGGGCTTCGATGAGAAGAGGATCAGCCCACCCTTGTTCCCCTCTCCAAAAGGGGAGGCCAGTGGGGATAGGGGTGAGGTCGATCGTCAAAGCTGCGGAACTCGTGCTCGAGGCGGGAGGCTTCGGCCTGGTCGTCGTCGACTTCGGCGAAGCGCCTCGCGCACTCACTTACGCATCATCGCTACGAATCGCGCGCGCGGCCGAGCGCAGCGGCGCCGCTGTGATTGTAATCGCGCCGTGGCGGATGTGCGGGACGTTCGCCGCATTGAGCATCGCTGCCAGCCGCGCCGAGACGTCGTTCAGCCGACTCGCTCCCGGCTCACCGGTGATGTTCGACGGACTCGCGGTCGATGCGATGGTCGCGCGCAACAAGATGGGCGGGACGGGGCGGCATGTTCGCGTGCGCGCGCTGGTCGATCCAATTCCAAATCCATTCGAGGCGCATCCGCACTCCGACCGCAAAGAATTTCCGGTTCGAATTTCAGCTAGCAGCTAAACACGGTGTTCCGATGGCTCGTATCGCGTGCATCATGGTCGCAGATTTTTCTATTGCGGCTCTCGTGCGCTCGAATCCAGCGCTCGCGGACAAGGTGCTCGCAATCGGCAAAAGCCTCGCGCCACACGCCGAGCTCGACGCCGTCTCTACCCGCGCGCGTGAGCTTGGAATCCGCCCCGGGATGACGATCGCGCAGGCGCGCGCGATCTCCTCAGATCTGATCGTAGTCCATCGCTCGCCTGCCGCAGAAAGCTCGGCGCATTCCGCGCTGCTCGACGCGGCCGAATCGGTTTCGCCGGTAATAGAGTCGGGCGCGCCGGGATGCGCGTGGGTCGATCTCGCGGGCCTGCAACGCATCTACAATGGCGAAGAAGAAATCACCGCCGAACTTTTGCGATGCGTGCGCAGAGTCGGGATGGAGCCAGCCGCCGGCGTCGCGGCCAACAAGGAACTGGCGCATCTGGCCGCGCGATGCGGCGGTGTGCGCGTGATCGAAGCCGGACGCGAGCGCGAATTCCTGAACTGGCTGCCGCTCGACATGCTCGGTCTCGGAAAATCGGATCGCGGCGACGATTTCGAGACCACGCTCGCGCGATGGGGGATGCGCCGGCTGGGCGAGCTCGCGCGCCTCAATCCCGACGCTGTCGGCACGCGGCTGGGGCGTCGCGGCGTCGAGCTGGTCCGCCTCGCGCGCGGTGGCAGTCATGCGCCGCTGGTGCCGCGCCGCCGCGCCGAGTTTTTCGTCGAGACTGTCGAGCTCGAATACGGAATCGAGCTCCTGGAGCCGCTGGGATTCGTCATGCGTGCGATGCTCGAGCGGCTCGCCGAGCGGCTTTCGCTTCGCGGGATGGTCGCCGGCGATATCACGCTCGCGTTTGGGATGAGCGGTCATCGCAGTTTCAATCGGCAGGTCGCGATGGCCGCGCCGTCGAACGACGTCCGCGCGATTCTCACGCTAATCAACCTGAGTCTTGAAGCGGCGCCGCCCGAGGCCGCCGTCGAATCGATTCGAATCGAGATTACGCCGCGCGTCCCGCGCCCCGCACAGACCGACATGTTCCTGCCGCCCGCTCCCGCGCCCGACAAGCTGCAGACCACGATTGCGCGGCTGTCCGCGCTATGCGGTCCCGGCAACGTCGGCATGCTGAGTGCAGAGAATTCTCATCGGCCCGAAGCGACGCGTCTTGATGCATTCTCACCGCCCGCGCCGCCGCCAATCCCTGAAAACGCGCCCGCGAAAAATGTGACGCAGCTGGTGATACGCGCGATTCGTCCGGCGCGCGAAATCGAAGTGATGTGCTCGCGGGAAATTCCGGAGTTCGTCCGCGGCGAGAATCTTGGCGCACGCGTCATCTCGATTGCCGGCCCATGGCGGCGCGACGGCGAATGGTGGCTCGGATGCACCGCGGACGCCGATACGCACGCGGATTCATCCGACAAAACAAATCCCGCACCGAAGCACGGCCTCGAACTCCATGACGGACGCATGTTCGGAGCGCATCCACGCCAGGTATCCGCAGAAAATCTGAAAGCACTGTCCTCGCTGACGCCGGCACCCTCGCCCACCCCGCATCTCAACGGCGCCAACGGAAACGGTGCGCGAGCAGAAATGAACGGCGCAAATAAATGCGGCTTCATCCGCGATTACTACGAACTCGCGCTCGAAGACGGTGGCGTCTACCGCGTCTTCCGCGACGCAAACTCGCACAAATGGTTCCTCGACGGCACCTACGACTGACGTCGCCATGAGAATTGTAGATATTGGCATTTGTATAGGCATTAGCCTACACTAAACCAGCGGATGCAGAAGGTCACCTTTTCAGGATTTGCATGGGACAACGCCAATCGTTCGAAGTGTCAGAAACATGGCGTTTCGATCGCTGAAATGGAGCATGTTCTTGCACACGCTAAGACCCTGATCGTGCCCGACCTCAAGAACTCGCGCGCGGAGCCACGTTTTCTGGCGATCGGGCCAACGGAAGAAGGGCGATACACCTTTGTCGTTTTCACGCCGCGGCAAACACGCAGCGGAATATTCATGCGGCCCATAAGCGCTCGCTACATGCATAGAAAGGAAATCAAAAAATATGAGCAAGAAATTGCCCGTGTTCAAAACCGATAAGGAAGCGGAAAACTTTCTTGACCAGGATTTGTCCGACTACATCAGCGCCGAAAACTTCGCGCCGTTTCAGTTCGAGTTCAGACCCAAACAAAAGTCGGTCAATCTTCGAATCTCCGAAGAACTCCTGGACGCGGTCCGCGCTGTCGCGCACCGCCGAGGCATTCCCTATCAGCGCTATATCCGGCAAACCCTTGAAGCGTCACTGCGGCCGTCAAAGGACTCTCGCTCAGGGAAAGGACGCGCTCACCGCTCAAGCAAATGACGGCGTATCGCCATGAACTCCGATTACATCGAGCTGCGCGCGCGGAGTGCTTTCAGCTTTCTTGAAGGCGCGACCACGCCCGAGGATCTTGCGGCGCGCGCGGCGGAACTTGGCTACAGCGCGATGGCGCTGGGTGATCGCGACGGACTTTACGGCGCGCCGCGTTTTTATGCAGCCGCGAAGTCCGCGGGCATCCGGCAAATCGTCGGCGCGGAGCTGACGCTCGACGACGACTCGCGCCTTTACGTCCTCGCGCCGGATCGCAAGCGCTACCAAAATCTCTGCCGCATGATCACCGACTCGAAGATGCGCGTGCTCAATCCCGGCGCGCTCGCACGCGACGGCTCCGTCGCTGCGCCCGTCTATCCTGCCAAGGGCGAGAGCCGCATCACGCTCGACGAACTCGAACGCTACAGCCGCGGACTGATCTGCCTCGGCGGCGGCGTGATGAGCCCGCTGTCGCGCATGCTGGTTCGCGGCGAGGATCCCGTCGAGCTGAGCCGGCGGCTCAGTGGGATTTTCGGCGCGGGAAATTTCTACATCGATTTGCAGCGTCATCTCGACGCCGGCGAGGAGCGCCTTAATCGCAAGCTCGCAGCGCTGGCCGATGCGGCGCGAATCCCGATTGTCGCGACCAACGACGTATGCCACGGCGGCTCGGATCGCAGGTTGCTCGACGTGCTGACCTGCATCCGGCTCAAGACCACGCTCGAGGAAGCCGGCCGCGCATTGTGGATCAACAGCCAGCGTCATCTGAAATCTCCCGCCGAGATGGCCGCGCTGTTTCGCGATCTGCCCGGCGCCGTCGCCGCGTCGCGCGCGATTGCCGAGCGATGCGCTTTCCAGCTCTGCGACATGGGTTATCGCTTTCCCGACTATCCGCTGCCACCGAACGAAACGCCCGACAGCTATTTGCGCATTCTCACTTATGCGGGTGCGCGCGAGCGATGGCGCGGCGCGATGGACGATCGCACGCGCCGCCAACTCGAACACGAGCTCGGGATCATCGAGCGGCTCAAGCTCGCCGGCTACTTCCTGATCGTGTGGGACATCGTGCAGTTCTGCCGCGAGAATCGAATCATGGTGCAGGGACGCGGCTCGGCGGCCAACAGCGCGGTGTGTTACGCGCTCGGAATCACGGCGGTCGACGCGGTCAAGATGGAACTCCTGTTCGAGCGTTTTCTTTCCGAGGAGCGTGGCGAATGGCCCGACATCGATCTTGACCTGCCCAGCGGCGACGATCGCGAGATGGCGATTCAATACGTCTATCGCCGCTACGGCGAACGCGGCGCCGCGATGACCGCGAACGTGATCACCTATCGAACGCGCAGCGCGGTGCGCGAGGTCGGCAAGACGCTCGGCTTTTCGCCCGAGCAGGTTGACCGGCTCGCCAAGCTCAACCAGGTGTACGAGTTCCGCGACCATCACGACGATCTCGTGACGCTGCTCAAGCGCGGCGGCGTCGACGCGGAAGCGCCGCGAATCAGGATGATGGTCGATCTCGTGCGCAAAATTCAGAGCCTGCCGCGCCATCTCGGGCAGCATAGCGGCGGCATGGTGATCGCCGCGCAGCCGCTGGATGAAATCGCGCCGCTCGAGCCGGCCTCGATGCCCGGCCGCGTGGTGATTCAATGGGACAAGGACGACTGCGCCGATCTCGGGATCATCAAGATCGATCTGCTCGGACTCGGGATGCTGGCCGCGCTGAAAGAAGCAATTCCGATGATCCGCACGCACGAGGGCGTCGAGATCGATCTTGCGCATCTGCCGGCCGACGACCCCGACGTATACGCGATGCTGCGGCGCGCGGACACCGTCGGCGTTTTTCAGATCGAGAGCCGCGCGCAGATGGCGACGCTGCCGCGGATGAAGCCAGTGCGATTTTATGACCTGGTAGTCGAGGTCGCGATAATTCGCCCCGGCCCCATCGTCGGCAAGATGGTGCATCCCTATCTCGATCGCCGCAACAATCGCGCGCCGGTCGAGTATCCGCATCCTTCGCTCGAGCCGATTCTGAAACGCACGTTGGGTGTCCCGCTTTTCCAGGAACAATTGCTGCGAATGGCGATGACTGTTGCGGGATTCAGTGGCGGCGAGGCTGAGGAACTGCGCCGGGCGATGGGATTCAAGCGCTCTGCCGAGAGGATGGAGAAAATCGAAGCGCGACTGCGCGCCGGGATGCTGCGAAACGGCCTGCAAGGCAATGTTGCCGACGATATCGTGCGATCGATCACCTCGTTTGCGCTGTACGGATTTCCCGAATCGCACGCCGCCAGCTTCGCGCTCATCGCATACGCGTCGGCGTACCTGAAGTACCATCATCCGGCCGCGTTCGTTGCCGCGATGCTCAATTGTTACCCGCTCGGCTTCTATCATCCTTCGACGCTGGTGAAGGACGCCGCGCGTCACGGAGTCGTCGTGCTGCCGATCGATGTGACGCGATCGAGCTGGAAATGCACGATCGAGATTGTCGATCTGCGGCCCGCGATGCGCATGGGATTGCGATACGTCAGTGGCCTGCGCGAGGAAGTTGGGCTTCGAATTGAGAGCGAGCGTGCGCGGCGGCAGTTCGACTCGATTGCCGATTTTACAGCGCGCGTCGGACCGAACCGCCGCGAGATCGACGCGCTTGCCTATGCTGGCGCGTTCGCATCGTTCGGCTTGGCGCGGCGCGACGCGATGTGGAATGCGGCCGCGGTCGAGCGCGATCCCGCAAGCCTGTTGGCGGGAGTGAAGCCGCGAGACGGTGAAGTTCCCCTCGAATCAATGACGATGATCGATGAGACGCTCGCCGACTACGCCGCTACCGGCCTCACCGCCGGGCCTCATCTGATCACGTATCTGCGCGGCGATCTGAATGCACGCGGAATTCTCAGCGCCGACGATCTCACGCGCGCCAAGCATCAGTCGTGGGTGAAGACCGCCGGCGTCGTGATCGTGCGGCAACGTCCCGGCACCGCCAAGGGCTTCCTGTTCATCACGCTCGAGGACGAAACCGGAATTTCAAATCTGATCGTCACGCCCGACCTGTTCCAGCAAAATCGTCTGCTGCTGCGTAGCGCTGGAATCCTGCTGGCCGAGGGCGTGCTGCAACAGGTTGACGGCGTGACCGCGATTCGCGCGCGCCGCTTTGAGGAGATCAAGATTCCCGGCACAGTCCCGCCGTCGCATGATTTTCACTAAAGTTGAACACGCGATTTCACACGAAGCCCGCTGCGGTGTTGTATGTAGTCAGAAAACCCAGGGAGGCAACCATGAACCGCGACACCCAACGAGCCAAAGCTGAAGCGTTTCGAGCGATGCACGATCACTCGCGGATTTTAGTGCTGCCCAACGCATGGGACGCGATGAGCGCGCGCGTAATCGAGGAGGCGGGTGCGCGTGCGATCGCGACCACCAGCGCCGGCGTCGCGTTTTCCGTCGGCTATCCGGACGGCGAGGCGATTCCGCGCGACGAGATGATTGCCGCGATCGCCCGCATCGTTCGCGTCGTCACGATCCCCGTCACCGCCGACATCGAGTCCGGCTTTGCGCGAGGCACTCGCGAAGTTGCCGAGACCGTTCGCCGCGTTATCGACGCCGGCGCGGTTGGAATCAACCTCGAAGATCAGGTTCACGACGGCACCCCACGCCTCTACGATCTCGACGAGGCCGTCGATCGCATCCGCGCCGCGCGCGAGGCTGCCGACTCCGCTGGCGTCCCGATCGTTATCAACGCGCGCACCGACGTGTACCTGCTCGGAATCGGCGAGCCCGACACGCGTTTCGAGCATGCTATTCGCCGCGCGAACGCGTTCCGTAAGGCCGGCGCCGATTGCCTGTTCCTTCCCGCGGTCACCCGTCGCGCCGATATCGAGCAAATCGTCCCCGCTCTCGAGGGTCCGCTGAATCTACTCGCCTTCCCCGGTATCCTCACGATTCCCGAGCTCGAGCGTCTGGGAGTTGCGCGATTGAGCGTCGGCACGCGGCTGACTCTCAATGCGATGTCGGCATTGAAGAAGACGGCTGCCGAATTGTTGAGCACCGGCACGTACGAATCGATGCTCGTTGGTGATATCACGTTCGCCGACGCGAACCATCTGATGGCCAGTCACCGAAGTTAGTGCCGTCAGGACCCAACGCGTAACCGGTTTTTCGGGTTAACGTACAGTTAGGTGAGAGCGGCCGCTGCCAAAAAGGCAGCGCTCAATCACTCAAGGAGTTTATATGGTTTCGAAGTTTTCTCGCGGTATTGTGCCCGCAGTTCTGGCGATCATTCTGGTCGCCGCCGTCGCGCATGTTGCATCGTCGAATTCGGGCGGGATGGGTGGTCACATGGGGCATCGAGGTTTTCACGGGATGCATGGCGGTATGGACGCGCTCGGGATGCCGCTGCCGCTCTTGTTGAGAACCGCCAATCTGACCGATGCGCAGAAGCAGCAGATTCACACGATTTTCGAGAATCGGCGCGCCTCACGTAAGGCTGAATACCAGCAGCTCAAAGCCGCCAAGGAAGCAATTGCGGCCAAGTTCACGTCGACCGGCAGCGTTGCAGCCAGCGATTTGTCTGTCCAGGTTACGACCATGACTCAGATTCACGATCAGATGATGAATGAGCAGATTCAGGATGCGATCGCCATCCGCAACGTGCTGACTCCGGCGCAGCTCGCGCAAATCTCAGCGACCAAGGCCAAGCTCGACTCGATTCACGCCGAGATGAAGGCCTTGTGGGCGCAAAGCGGGAGCGCCAGCACAAGCGACTCAACTTCCACCCCGACTGAGTAGCACCCAGTCCGATACCTCCATCGGACCAGGCGGGGTCGCGGCTTCCAGGCTGCGACTCCGCCCCCCTTTTTTCAGCTCACATAAAATAAGGTGATTAGGCGCGTGCGCTAACCGCCTCGCACCAAAATGCGCTAAAGTCTCCGCCGCAGGTAATTCGCGGGAGACTCTATGAGACTTAAAGGAAAGGTAGCGCTGATCACGGGCGCTGGCTCTGGAATGGGGCGCGCGGCCTCCGTGCTGTTTGCGCGCGAAGGCGCAAAAGTCGCGGCAATCGACGTAACCGAGGCGTCCGCGGCCGAGACTGCGCGAATGATCAAATCGTCCGGCGGTGAGGCCATCTCGTTTCGCGCCGACGTGTCCGACTCGGAAGACGCGCGCGCGATGGTCGAAGAAACCGTCCGTGCATTCGGCGGACTCGACGTGCTCTACAACAACGCGGGAATCGAAGGCGAGTCGGGCTTCATCGCGCAGCTCAGCGAAGAGGCCTTCGACCGCGTAATCGCGATCAACCTGCGCGGCGTATGGCTCGGGATGAAATACGGACTGCCGAAGATCGTCGAACGCGGCGGCGGCGCCGTAATCAACACGGCTTCCGTCGCAGGGATCGTCGGACTCAAGGGAGCGGCCGCTTACTGCGCGGCGAAAGCCGGCGTGATTTCGCTGACGCGCGTCGCGGCGCTGGAGTACGGGCGCTACAACGTTCGCGTCAACTGCATCTGCCCGGGCGTAATCCACACGCCGATGGTCGATCGAATAACCGGACCCGACGGATTGCAGCCGAGGTTCATCCAGCGCAGCTCGGTGCTTGGTCGCGTCGGCAGCGCTGATGAAATCGCGCACACTGCATTGTTCCTGGCCAGCGACGAAGCCCCGTTCGCTACCGGCGCGCCATTCATAATCGACGGCGGCTGGATCGCGAGCTAGATAAGGTGCGCGATGGACCGACTAACCGGCAAAGTCGCAATCGTAACCGGTGCCGCACAAGGTATCGGGCGAGCGATCGCGTCGCGGCTCTCTGACGAAGGCGCCAAGGTGGCGCTCGCTGATATTCAGTTCGATGCGGCGGAGCGTGCGGCGGCGGAAATTCGTTCAACCGGTGCTGGGGCGATCGCGGTCGCGCTAGACGTCACCAAGCTTGAAGACGCGATCGCAGCATCCGACCGCGTCGAGCGTGAACTGGGACCGATCGACATCCTGGTGAACAACGCCGGATGGGACGTCCTGATGCCGTTCGTTGAAACAACTCCCGATCTTTGGGACAAAGTGATCGCAATCAACTATCGCGGGATGCTCAATTGCTGCAAGGCCGTGGCTCCCCGAATGCAATCTCGCGGATCCGGCAAGATCATCTCGATTTCCTCCGACGCCGCCCGCGTCGGCTCGAGCGGCGAAGCAGTTTACGCCGGATGCAAAGCCGCCATCATCGGTTTCTCCAAGACGCTCGCGCGCGAACTCGCCGCAAATCACATCAACGTCAACGTCGTGTGCCCCGGACCGACCGACACCGCCCTTCTCAAGAGTGCGATGGCTGGTCGCGAGAAAGTCCTCGACGCGATGGCGCGCGGCATCCCGTTTCGCCGCCTCGGACAACCCGCGGACCTCGCTGGCGCCGTCGCTTTCTTCGCGAGCTCCGACTCAGACTTCGTCACCGGACAGGTGCTGAGCGTGAGCGGCGGCCTGACGATGGCCGGTTGACCGCAAGTTGGCGCGGTGATATCTGAACTATCGTTCAGAACATCAACAAAGGGCGGAATGATAGAATGAGCAATCCACCACCTGCGACCGATGTGCGCTTCTCGGGACCCGACGGGCTCCCTGCCGACTACAAAGAGCTCTTGATTCGGATGCTGTCGATTCAATCGCGGATCGAATCCGAATACATGCTCGCGCCTGAACGCACGCTGCTAAAGCCGCTCGCGATGGCTCCTACAGCCGAGGACAAGGCAGAGTATGCGGCGTTCTGGTCCGACGAAGTCCGCCACGCCAGCTACTGGATGAAGCTGCTCGAAGACCTCGGCGTCGTCGTCGACAGCAGGTTTATGGCGTCGCCTATGCCTATCTACATTTTTGAGATGCGCGATCAGGCTGAAGATTGGCTCGAATACGGCCTGTTTAGTTTCTTCGCCGACCGGCAAGGCGCCTACATGGGATACGAATGGGTCGGATGCAGCTACGAGCCGCTCGCGCGAATAGCGGAGCGCGTGCATAAAGAGGAACTCGGCCACGCCGCCTTCGGCTATCGGCTGATTCGCAGGTACCTCCAACGCGAAGGTGCCGCTGGACAGGAACTTTTAAAAAAACATCTCGCAAAGTGGTATCCCGCCGGCCTCGATATGTTTGGAAAATCGGGATCCAAGCGGCAATTCGACTACGTGCGATGGGGGCTGCGACGCCGCAGCAACGAACAGATGCGCGATGAGTTCACCGCTGAGGTCAACAATCTGCTGACCAAACTCGAGATTCCAATCCCGGACCCGGCAGCCGGGCGCCGCTTCAGTTGAGGTGATGAATTGAAGAAGGCGAATGTCGAGGAAGCGCCAAAGCGCGTCGCGCGAATCAAGCCGGTCTCGCGCGCGATGGCGCCCGACGAGCGTTACGACGCAAACATCGATAACATTTTGCGCGCGGCTGCGGCCGTCTTCGCTGAAAAGAGTTTCGGCCTCGCCTCGATTCGCGACATCGCGGCGCGCGCGCGAATTTCGTTTCCCCGCATCTACTACTACCTCCGCAACAAGGAGGAGCTGCTTTACCTCATCTCGCGGCGCGTGTTCGAGCAGCTGGTCGCGCTCGCCGAAGCGCGGATGTCCGAGACCGACGACCCCGAAGAGCGCCTGCGACTCTTCATCCGCAGCCATCTCGAATATCACATGAGCAATCTCGCCGAGATGAAAGTGTTGGTGCGCGAAGCTGATTCGCTGACCGGCCGATACGCCGCCGACATCACGCGACTCAAGCGCGAGTACTCGCGAATCTGCCGCCGCTTGCTCGAAGCATACGCCGCGCATCGCAATAAAACGCTGGACCGCGAGCAGGCGCGAATCCTCACCTCGCTACTGTTCGGCGCGATGAATTGGTTTTACACATGGTACGAGCCGGCGCGCGACTACGAACAGCGCGGCCGGATCATGGACGAATGCTTCCGCATGATCGCGGGGACACTTTCCGCGCGTTGAGCGACGATGCTCGAAGGATGCACGCCATTCCCCGCCGAAGTACAAGAGCGCTACGTGCGCGAGGGAATCTGGCGCCGCGAAACTATCCCGCAAGCAATCGCAAAGGCAGCGCTGGAGCATTCTGATTCCATCGCTGTCAGCGATTCGACTCGAAGCCTTACCTATTCACAACTGATCGCTGAAGCGGGAAGCCTCGCGACCCTCCTCTCCCGCAATGGGATCGAGCCCAACGATCGAATCATCGTTCAAGTTCCGAATTGCGTTGAATTCGCGACGCTGACCATCGCATGCCTCGAAATCGGCGCGACTCCTATCATGGCGCTCCCAGCCTTCCGCAAAGCCGAACTCGAATATCTCGTATCGTTCTCCGATGCGAAGGCGATCGCGATCATACCTGAATATCGCGGATTCGATCACGCCGCGCTGGCGCGCGATCTCGGGACTCACCTCATTGTTTCGACGTCACCGGCCGCCGGATGCGTCTCGATGCATGGACACGGCGCGTCATCGCGCTCGATTGGATCTTCGACCAGCGATCCTTTCGATGTCGCACTGTTCCTGTTATCCGGCGGCACCACTGGCTTGCCTAAGCTGATTCCGCGCACTCATGCCGACTATCTATACAATGGGCGCGAGTCCGCTGCCGCGACCGGTCTCACATCCGAATCGCGCATCGTGCTCGCGCTTCCCGCCGAGCACAACTTCCCGCTGGCATGCCCAGGACTGCTCGGCGCTCTGCTGACTGGCGCCCGCGCCGTCTTCACTCAATCATCGAAGGCCGCAGATCTCGCGAATACAATCGAGCGCGAACGGATTACTCATCTGCCATGCGTTCCCGCGCTTGCGATCGCGCTGCTTGATCTTCCACAATCTTCACATGCCGGCCTGGCCTCTCTGCGTGTCATCACGGTTGGCGGCCAACGGCTCCAGGAGCCAACCGCGCGCGCGCTCAAGTGCGCCTTTCCGCATCTCGTCGTGCAGCAGGTGCTGGGGATGGCCGAGGGATTGCTGTGCTACTCGCCGCTCGACGCGCCCGAGGAAGTCGCGTTCACGACGCAAGGCCATCCGCTGTCGCGAGTCGACGAGATCCGAATCGTGAACACCGACGGAAGAGACGTCGCGACCGGCGAGGTTGGCGAACTATGGTGCCGCGGACCGTACACGATTCGCGGCTACTTCCGCGCGCCGGAGCGCAATCGCGAGGCGTTCACCGCCGACGGATTCTACCGCACCGGCGACCTGGTGCGGCTCGATCCGTCCGGGAACCTCGTGGTCGAGGGAAGAATCAAGGACTTGATCAACCGCGGCGGTGAAAAGATCAATGCCGAGGAAATTGAAGCGCATTTGATCGCACACCCTGCCGTCAGCGCCGCCGCTGTGGTGGCGATGCCCGATGCTGTACTCGGCGAAAAGGCGTGCGCCTATTTGTCTCTGCATCATGGAGAAACATTCGCGATCGCGGCGATGCGCGAGTTTCTTGCTGCTCGCGGTGTCGCGCAATTCAAGTGGCCCGAACGAATTGAGATCGTTGGCGAGCTGCCTCTAACCAATGTCGGCAAGATAAAAAAGGCGGAACTGCGACGCGACATAGTGGACAAACTCGCTGCCGAGCGCGGCTCGTTAGCTTCCAGAGCAATCGCACCATAAGGAAATTGATCATGGACGTCGAAAAAGGAACTCGCCAACTCAAAGCGCTGATCGAAAAGCTCGAGCGCAACAATCGCACGCTCCGCTCGCATCCGACGATCGAGAAGATTGAGCGCGGCGAGTTGTCGCAAGCGCAGCTTAGGCATTGGGCGACGCAGCTTTTCATCGGCAATAAGGCGCACAACGCCAATATCCTCGGCCTCATCTATGCCAAGTGCGACGACTTTCCGGCGCGCAAAGCGATCGTCGAAAACCTCATCGAAGAGGAGCTTGGCCGCGTCTCCGGCGCCAATCGATCGCATCCCGAGCTCTACCTCGAGTTCGGAGAGGCGATCGGAATCCCGCGCACCGAGTTGCTCAGCGCCAGCATGACGCCCGACGCGACCGCGATGATGCATTGGATGTACTGGCTGGCGGACTCGAAGCCGTGGTACGTCACGCTCGCCGGAATCAGCCTCGGCTCCGAGCTCTTCAACCCCGATGCGTACGTCCGCGTGATCGACGGCCTCAGCCGGCATTATAAGCTCTCCGACGATGCGCTGCTGTTCTTCAGCGTCCACGTCAAGGTCGATAAGGATCATGGCGACTCGAGCGCCGGTTCGATCTTCCGCGCGATACCCGAGAGCGCCGCGGCAGAGACGCTTTGGGCCGTCGAGACGCATATCGAGTTGATGCGCCGCCTGTGGTCGGATATCAACCCGCCGCCCGTGTAGGTAGGGGAAGGGTAGATCACTTTATTCAATGTGAAACCCGCGGTGGGTTTCACGCTTCCTTCGGCAGGGGTGACCCCTGCACCCAGTGAAAAGAAAAGATGCGGGACTTCGTCCCTGTTCGAAGTTGTTTCGCGAAGACGCTTCCGGCCGCGTTACTGGCGCCTCAGATCCTGGATCACTTCCTTGAGGACGCCGCGATCGTGATCGTTCTTTACTGGCATGTCGAATGAGAGGCGGTTCACGCCGGCGAAACGCTTCTTTATCACTGCGGCGATTTCGTCGTAGGTGCCGACCGCGGCAAACGCGTGCACCATCTCGTCGGTGACGAGCTTCGCCATCTCAGGCCATTTCTGCTGAACAGATAATTTGTGCAACTGGTCGGCCGTGTCGCCCCATCCGTCGATTTCGAAGCTGGAACGATACGAGCGCGTCGATCCGTAAAACGCGATCGTCGATTTCATTCCGGTGACGGAGCGCGCGAGCGAGTCCTTATCTTTTCCGGCGCACAGAAAGCCGCCACCGCCGATTTGAAAGTTGTCCCACTCAGCGGCAGGCCGGCCCGACTTCTCGAATCCTTTTTTCAGATTCGGGAACGCGATCTGATCGAGATATTTCCGCGTGACGATTCCGTGCAGACGCACGCCGTCGCAGACTTCACCCGCAACTTGCAGCATCCGCTCCTGCACCGCCGCGATCAGCACGGGTATATGCGGATTCGACACCGGCGGCGGCGCGAAATTCGGCGTCATCAAAGAGAGATTGTAGTGCTCGCTCTGAAAGTTGAACGGCTCGCGCGTCTGCCAGGTTCGCCAGCATGCGCGCATCGCACCGACGTAGTCCTTCATCCGCTGCGCAGGCTTCGACCACGGCATTCCGAAGCGCCGGGTCACATGGCCTTTCACCTGCGATCCGAGTCCGAGGTTCAGCCGGCCGCCGCTCATGCGCTGCAAATCCCACGCGGTGTACGCAGTCGCGACGGGGCTCTTCGTGTATGCGAGCGCGATGCCCGTCGCCAGCTCGATCTTAGACGGTTCCTGCGCCGCGATTGCCAGCTCGAGATATGGGTCGTGCTGCGTTTCGACCGCGAGAATGGTGTCGTAGCCGAGCGAGTCGGCCTCGCGCACCTGGTCGCGAATCGTGCTCCACGTCGGCTCGGGCCGCTTGGTGCCGTCCTGCATATCGGGCGTGTACGCCGTGCCGAGATTGAGGCCGCGTTCGACTTTTATTTTTGCCATGTGGGTTTTATCGCGTCACGAGCGCCAAGGTGTCAAGACGCTTCTGCTACGCGATACGCACTATGTCGAGCGCGAACTGTCCGACTCTAGGTCGTGCTTGGAAGAAAGCCACTCTGCACCTACCTTCCGTCGCCCATCGCGTTACGATCTGGCGGAGATTATCAGGCATCAGATAGCCAAATATCACACCAGTCAAAAGCGCCTCTGGAAAATCGATCAAGTTCGACGCCCCATCTGGACGAATAATTCGGTACTCCTGTTCGTACGCCCAATGAGTGGACTTGGTAAGAATGGCCCTGGCCATTTGTCTTTCCGCTTCCTCATCTAAGGGCCAAGGATGATAGTTCACGTATTCGACTTGCTGCGCTTCGCCGAAAAAATTGCAATTCGCCGAACCATCGAATTCTACGCAGAGCCCTTTGTGCTTGTCGGCGTAGTGCGCCCACATTAGGATGTCGTCTCTAGGTCTCGATAGGCACAAGATGCCGGCTGCATCCACAGCCTTCTGAACGTCCAGGCGAAGACTTTCCAGCGACTCCACAGAAATGAGTTTGGATACGTTTGCCAGCTTGTCTTCCAGGGATGCGTTTGGAAATTTGCGTTCAACGAACTGTTCGGCGAACCTCTTTACGACGACCCCTGGTGTGTCTAAGAGATTTGGAACAACACAGTCGAAGGGGTCATTAAAAGACTTCCTGCTCGGGAAAAAGAGTTGATGCTTGAGGAAAATATCTGCTACCCAACTTTGTTTTTCCTTATCCTCCGAGGGGAACGAGAGATACCTGTACAAGGGCGTGATCTCAAATGAGGGTCCTTCCCCTTTTCGTTCCTGACGCACTTGTCTGCCGAGCCCTAGCTTCCTACGAGATGAGTGTAATGCCGGGGGCGGGGAATTTTCGGCACATCTCGGTGACTGCGGCTGCGATCTTTTTCAGCTCGGTTTCGTCGCCGGCGTGCGCGATTGCTTCGTCCATGAATTTTGCGATCTGGCGCATCTCGGCGTCGCCCATTCCGCGCGAGGTTACCGCCGGCGTGCCAAGGCGGAGGCCGCTGGGGCTGAACGGTTTGCGCGGATCGTACGGGACCGTGTTGTAGTTGCAGACGATGCCGGCGGCGTCGAGCGCCTTTGCGCCTTTCTTGCCGATCACCTTTTTGCTGGTGAGATCGACCAGGATCAGATGATTGTCGGTGCCGCCAGAGACGAGGCTGAATCCACGTGCGAGCAGTTCGTCGGCGAGCGTCTTCGCGTTGCTCACGACTTTTTTTGCGTACACCTTGAACTCCGGCGTCGCGGCTTCCTTCAACGCCACTGCGATTGCCGCCGTCGTATGATTGTGCGGACCGCCCTGCAAGCCCGGGAAGACCGCCTTGTCGATCGCTTCGGCGTATTCATTGCGGCACATGATCATCGCGCCGCGCGGGCCGCGCAGCGTTTTGTGCGTGGTGGTCATGATCACGTCGGCGTACGGCGCGGGATCAGGATGCACGCCGCCGACGATCAGTCCCGCAACATGTGAGATGTCGGCCAGCAGCAGCGCGCCGACTTCTTTTGCGATCTCGCTGAAACTTTTGAAATCCCACAGGCGCGGATACGCGGTGCCGCCGGTCACGATTATTTTCGGGCGCTCTTTGTGCGCCAAGGCGCGGACCTTGTCGAAGTCGACGACATGACTCTCGCGATCGACCTCGTACTGCGCCGACTTCCAGAACGTGCCTGTGATGCTCACCGGCCATCCGTGAGTCAGATGCCCACCATGTGGCAGTGCGAGGCCCATGATGGTGTCGCCCGGCTTGAGCAGCGCGAAATATATCGCGACATTTGCGGGCGAGCCGGAGTACGGCTGAACGTTTGCGTGGTCGACCTTGAACAGCGCCTTCGCGCGGTCCACTGCGAGCGTTTCGATCTGATCGACGTTGCGCTGGCCTTCGTAGTAGCGGCGTCCGGGGTAGCCCTCGGAATATTTATTGGTGAGAATTGAGCCGGTCGCCTCGAGCACCGCCTTCGAGACGTAATTCTCCGACGCGATCAGCCGGACCGAATCGACTTCGTAGCGCTCCTCGTCCTTGATGAGCTGATAAATTTCCGGATCAGTTCGCTTGAGTTCGTCCACACCGCACCTCCATTGCCGTCATCGAAAGAGCCTATCGTCGCGAATGCGACGAGGCAAAAGCTGGGGTACACCCTGCACCCGGTGAAACGGATTTTCAGTGCAAATCGGGCGGTGTGACTTTCGCAATCCAGGCGCGGTAGTTGCCCTCGTAGCCGGCTGCGCGCTGATGTTTGCGCACGCGATCCAGCAGGATCGCGACCTGTTCCGGCGCGATTTTCTGCCGCACGCTTACCGCATCCGCGATCTTCTCACCCGACGCCGCCGCTTCTTTTCGCGCGGCCTCCGCAATCTTAAGTTCCTCGCCGGATAATCCCAGGTACGCCTCGGCCACCAGCGTTCCAATCTCGCTTCCGCTGTCGAGCGAGTCCTTGATATTGCCCTTGCCCGTCAGCACGTTGCCGGCCGCGAACACGCCGGTCGGGCCGTCCATCAGCAGGCCGATCTTCTGGTTGACGTAGGTATATGTTTCGCCCTTCTGCGGAATGCCGGGAATCGGCTCCGGGATGCTGCCGATCGAACTGATCGTCATCGGCGCGCGCGCAGTCTCGGCGCCCTCTTGCACGATTCGCACTTGCCCGTCTGCGACTTCCGTGCGGCTGAAGTTCACTCCGACCATCACGCCGTTCTCGACGATCACTCCGCTCGGCGCGCGCAGTTCCTGGAATTCGAACAGGAATTTGCGCTGCGCTTTTTCGAGGATCTTGGCGCGCGCCTGCCTGAGCGCGTCTGGCGCGTTTCTCCGGCGCGTCGGACGGAATATCCGATAGCGGCATATCGAGCACGCGCCGGCGGTAGTACAACTTGCACGGCGCGACGCCGAGGTCGCTATACTTTAATCCGCTCGCAGCCAGCACCGGATCGATTCCTTCGCGCTCGAGCGCGAGCATGTCGCCCGCGACGCCGCGCGCTTTCATCGCAGACAGCGTCATCTCGATTTGTAGCACCTTCACGACGTCGATCGACGCGAGGCCGCCGCCCACGACGATCGCGCCGGGGGTCAGATCGTAGCGCGGGCCGTCGTAGGTTTTTTCCAGGTAGTGATTGAACCAGTAGATAAGCTTGTTCTGGTAGACGAGGCCGCGATCGATAAACTGGTCCGCGCCCTCGACTGGAAACGCACGATCCTTCCACGCGCCGTGGGTTAGCACGATTCCGCTGAGTCCCCAGGCCGTGCGCAGTTCTTCGAAATCGAGCTCGCGGCCCATCCGCGTCATCGGCACGTATTCGATATTCGGATGGTCGAGCCGCTGGTTGATTTCCTCGTACTCGTCCTTGCGCTGCTTGACGTGCCATCGCGGGAGCCCGTCTTCGATTTTTCCGTATGGGCGCGGATTCTGCTCGAACACGATTACCAGCGCGCCGCGCTCGGCCAGGATCCGCGCGATCTCCGAGCCGGCAGTCGCGGCCCCGACCACGGCCATCACGTGGCGAGATGATTTATTTTCAGAGTCGGTCATAAGGGTATATTTGATTAGCGTCTGCGGGTCTGCCGTGCAATCTCAATCGCTATGCGGTGGCGCTTGCACGAGTTCGTCTTGCGCGCATGGAACTCTCATGGTCTTCTTAGCGGTGGTGATGAGTGCGGTGCGGACTCTGTTTCGACAATTTCCAAAAATCGCGATTGTCTGCCTGATGCTGCTGCTGGCGGGCTGCGCATATGCCGTTAGCGGCGGCGCCGATGCGGCAGAAGGAGAGCAGCGCGACTATCCTTACACGGCGCATGATTCATTCCTTCTAACGCAGGACGTGCTCCGCGGCGACGGCATACTGTTCGAGGTCAAGCCCAACGACTCGCTGGTCACGCTGTGGAAGGACGCCGACACGGGAGCTGGCGCGCTCGGCAGTCTGATCGGAAAGCATCCGCAATACCGCTACGAGATTGAAGCCGTGCCGCTTACCGATCGGAGCTCCAGGGTGGTCGTTAATGTGCGCGTCGAGGACATCCCCGAGGAGGACATCGCCAAGTACAAGGCTAGCACGCGTCTCAACCTGTTCGACAAGATCTCCGACCTCGCCTCGAAGTTCCCACCGTCGGAGGGCACTCCCAAAGAAGGCGGCGTCAACTACGCTCTGCTTCCCAATGAGGACCTGAAGGGGCTGGCGAAGCGGGCGACCGGCAATGAGGACAACTGGCGACTAATCGCGCAGGACAATGGCCTCAAGTCGCCGACCGATGGCGCCAACCTGCCCAGCATCTGGATCAGGAACACCTTGCTGAGCGAGCCGAATAAAGGTTCCTCCGGGGACAATTGAGATAGGCGCGGCAAAGTCGTGAAAAATCGATTGCCAGAAAAGTCGATGCCCGCCCGAGTGTATCCAGGCGAGCATCGAAATAGAGCTCTCACGCTATCGCGCGGATCAGTCGTTGGGGTAAGATGCCTCGCTCGCGTCGTATTCGGGGCTCAGTCCGGCCGGACTTACGGCGGCGACCACGGCCAGAAACTGCTCGAACGTCATTTGGAGATTAAGGAATCCGCCTTGGCAGAATACCCATCCGTAGTAGTCCAGAATCTCGTCCGGGATCATCACCGGCAGGCGTGGCAGCGTTGAAACTACCGGAAACGGACGGGGCTCGCCTGGATTGATGTTGTCCCAAACGCCAGACTGGTCCGGCGCGCCGTCCGACTCGACCGCGTTCACTTCCCGCAAGGGAACTACTTTACCTCTGGCAACTCGATTCATAGGCAGTAACGCCTCCCGCTACCCGCGTTTACTCTCCGCTAGCAGGAACCAATTCTAGACCAAGTAGCGGGCCGGTCAAGGAGCATCTTGGATATGTTTTCACTTATCGGTGAGTTTCGTAGGCATATGAGCCACTCGACGCGATCACGTACAAAAGGCGTAACTGCTCCTAAATAGTTGATATTATTATGTTTTCCGTGTTTCAGGCTATCGTTCTCGGCATCGTTCAAGGTTTGACGGAGTTCCTGCCGGTCTCAAGCTCGGGCCACTTGATACTAGTCCCATGGCTCTTGAAATGGCAGGAGGACCCCGGTCTTGCCTTCGATGTCGTGCTTCACCTCGGAACGCTGCTGGCGCTGGTGGTCTTCTACTGGCGCGAATGGCTCGAGATGGCGATGTCGCTCGTCAACGGTGATCGCGTCCGCCGCCGGCTATTCCTTCTATTGATAGTCGCTTCGATACCTGGGGCAATCATCGGAGTCCTGCTCGAGAAGCAAGCCGAGACCATCTTTCGATCGCCAGTGTTGATTGCCGAACGCTGGCTACACTTGGCCTTATTCTGTGGGCTGCCGATGCGTTTGGGTCGAAAAAGCGCAAAATAGACGACCTCACCTTCGTCGACGCCATCGTCATCGGGTTCAGCCAGGCACTCGCGATCATCCCCGGCGTCTCCCGCTCCGGCGCGACGATTACCACCGCACGCTTCCTCGGAATCGAACGTGCGGACGCCGCCAATTTCTCATTCCTGATGGCGACGCCGATCATCGCAGGCGCCGGCCTTCATGAAGCGCACAAGGCCTTCAACGCCGGACTTACTCCCCAGCTTGGATGGGGATTTGGGGCCTCGGCCGTCTTCGGCCTGATCGCAATCGTGTGGTTGTTGAATTACGTGCGAACCAACACCTACCGCCCGTTCGCGATCTATCGAATCATGCTCGCCGCAGTCGTCATCGCGGTCTATCTAGCGCGGGCGTAGTCGATGTCCACCAGTACCCGTAGTTCGGCGGGCTCCATATCCACGCTTGCGAGCGAAACGGCTCGTCGCAGCCGCGCCTTCCAGATCGGACTGGCGTGCTGCATCATCAACACAATTTTGGGCGCCGGCCAGCCCGTGATCACGCGATGGGGTGCGCTTCATCTCGATCCGTTGCTCTTCTGCACGGGCTCGGTCGCTTTCGCCGCTCTCTTTACAATCGCGCTCCTTCTCTACACCGGAGAGTTGAGCCTGGTCTTCGACCGGCGCTACAGCGCCCGCCTGTTTGGCGTGGCGTTCGCGGGAACCGTGATGACAAGTCTCACTGTCACCTACGGACTCACCCGCATCGGCGCCGTCGCGGGCGTGCTGCTGATGCAAACCGAGCCGGTGTACTCGTTGATTCTTTCGACCATCTTCGTCGGCGAACGCCCCTCCGCACGGCAAATGCTCGCCACCGCCACGATCCTCGTCGGCATCGGTTCAGTGTTCGCCGGGGGCGGATCGTTTTCACCGTTGTGGGCGTCGGCCATCATCTTCGCGACTCCCTTGTTCTGGCAGACGTCGCACGTGATCGGTCTGAAGCTGATGCCGCCGCTGACCCCCACCGCGATCATCGGCGGGCGGTTTATCTACGCGGCGATTGTGCTGAGCGCGATGCTGCTGGTGTTCCGTCGCGAGTCGCTCGTGCAGCTCGCCGACCCGGTTTCGCTCGGCGTAATCCTGGGCACCGGCTTCTTCATCTATTTTCTGGGCGGACTCACCTGGTACGGCGCGATCAAACGGCTCTCGCTGGCATGGACCACCGCACTGGTCATCCCCGGCATCCCGATTCTCTCAATCCTGTTCGCCGTGATGTTTCTAGGCGAGCGCGCAACGACACGTGAGGTCGTCGGCATTCTGATTTCAGTGAGCGGCGTGCTGGCCCTCGTCCTTGGCGCCGACCCGCATCGCAAGCAACCCGCGTCTGAAGCCGCGGAAGCTATACACGAACCCCTCATTTAACCGATTCAGGAACCTCCTGCGGTTACCTGCTAGCACTTGAACCGCGTTTCCTGCGGACAATTTTCCGAACTGTGGGAGTCAACCGATGGAGTACGACGATATCGTTGTCGGAGCAGGATCTGCGGGCGCCGCGCTGGCTGCTCGTCTGAGCGAAGATCCCGATCGCGCCGTGTTGCTGCTCGAGGCCGGACCCGATTACTCAGTCGTCGAGCAGACTCCCGCCGACTTGATGAACACCTGGATCTCTGCCGGACCGCACGACTGGGGACTGGTCGCGCAGGCTACGCCCACTCGGGAAATCCCGTATCCGCGCGGCAAGGTTACCGGCGGCAGTTCTGCCGTCAACGGGCATATCGCGCTGCGCGGGACGCCGGACGACTTCGACGAATGGGCGGCCTGGGGGAACAGCGAATGGAGCTTCGAGAAGGTGCTGCCATTCCATCGCAAGCTTGAAGATGATCGCGACGCCGGCGGCGATTTCCATGGCGTCGGCGGACCGATATGGATCCAGCGCCCACGGCCCGAGACGTGGCAGCCTCTCAATCGCGCCTTCTTCGACGCGGCGCGCGCAGCGGGATACGCGGAAGTTTGGGACCATAACGATCCCGAATCCAGCGGCATCGGCCCGTGGCCGCGCAACCGGCGCGACGGGGTGCGCATCTCGACCGCTATCGGTTATCTGGCGCCCGCGCGTCATCGTCTGAATCTCACGATTCGTTCCGGCGTCCACGCGCATCGCGTGATCATCGAGAATGGCCGCGCCACGGGGGTCGAAATCGAGTGCGCTGGTTCGCTCCAGCGAGTGCGCGGCGGTCGCGTCACGCTCTCCGCCGGCGCAATATTCTCGCCCGCTCTACTGATGCGCTCGGGGATCGGGCCGCGCGATGAGCTCGCGGCGCTGGGCATCAAATGCCTGGTGAACTCGCCGGGGGTAGGCCGCAATCTGATTGACCATCCGATGGTCTTTGTGGTTGCGACTCCAGTCGCTGGTATTCCGCACGACCCACAGGTCACCAATCCTGTCGGTATCCGCTATACTGCGGCGGGCTCCGACGAATTCAACGACATGCAGATGTACGTGCTCGAACTTTTCGATCCGAATCTCTCACCGGGATTGCAACTCGACCTGCCAGTCCCGAGCATATCTGTGGTGCCGGGCTTGCAGCGCCCACGCTCACGCGGACGACTCCGCCTGCGCAGCGCCAATCCCGATGTCCCGCCGATCATCGATCTGAACTATCTCGCCGACCGTGAGGACATGCGGCGGATGGCCGATGGCGTGCGCCTCGCGTGGCGGCTGATGCACGAAGGCCCGTTGGCGCCGATGCTCAAGGAGTTCGTGAATCTGACCGCGGAAGCAGTCAACTCGGATTCGGCGCTCGAAACTTTTGTGCGTGAAAACTCCACCACGATCTTTCATCCGGTCGGCACCGCGAAGATGGGGCCGGACAACGATCAGATGGCGGTCGTCGATCAGTATTGTCGTGTGCGCGGCATCGATGGATTGCGCGTCGTCGACGCGTCGATAATGCCGAACATCGTGCGCGCGAACACCAATCTCACTTGCATCATGATTGGCGAACGCGTCGCCGACTGGATGCGTAATGCGGACTGATTGGCAGGCGGACAGGGAGATCCCCTGTCGTTGGAAGCCTCGACGCTAGAGCTGACCGTCCACGCTGGTGACCAGTGTGCTGATCGTCGTACCCGTCGTCTGGTAGCCCGCGTAGACCACGACCGCGATTGCCGCGACAATCAGTGCGTACTCGGCCATCGTCTGGCCGCGCGCGTATCCATCGGCCTTCACATACAATCTTCTGATCAGGTCCATATCGTGTCCTCCGTCGCGGGAATGCAGCGTACCATGTACCGCGACTTTACTGCTTGTAGTAAAACCTAGTTGACGTGTTTATGTATACCTACTGAGTAGTATATAAATACGTCAAATAGACTACTAACATACTCCTTAGGACTACGAATCAATGCCTATTCGATTTACTAGGAAGGCCACGCTTAAGTCAAGCGCTTTATGTCCTCTTAGTATTGTCGTAGATAGTAATTATTGTGTATTGACTATCGACAAATCGGATTTATTCACCAATACATCATAAACTGTCTTGTACCTTCACAAACAATGACGAATGTGAGCGAAAGCCAGATTTCCATGTGCCGGTCCGCTGGAAGTGGCGCTCGGCTTTCTGTCTTTCGCCCATGATGCTAAATCCTCAGCCATGGCCGAAGAGCTCCTGACCATCAAGCTGTACTACGACTACAAAAGTCCCTTCGCGTTTCTCGCGATGCATCCGGCGTACGCCCTGATGGAATCGCATCGCGTCCGCCTGCATTACATCCCGCACGAGCTCAACGTCCGCGGTGCCTTCGGCGGCGAACTCGAGGAGCGGCCCGAGCGCGAATGGCGGAAGGTCCGCTATCTGTACCTCGACGCCCGACGCTACGCGAACGCGCGCGGCATGATCATCCGCGGACCGCAGAAAATTTTCGATTCCAAGCTCTCCCTGATGTCCGGATTGTTCGCCGACAAGCATGGACTCTTTCGCCCATACTCCGACCGCGTCTTCGAGCGTTTTTTCAAGCGCGAACTGGATATCGAAAACGCCGCCGCGCTCGCCGCTGTGATGAAGGAAACTGGCCTCGATCCCGACGCATTCCAGCGCTACGCCGCTCACGACGGCAAGCGCGAACTGTCCGAGGCATTCGCGGAGGGCGATCGCGACGGTGTCTTCGGCGTGCCGACCTTCATCGTCGACGGCGAACCGTTCTGGGGCAACGATCGCGTCGAGTGGATCGTCAAAAAGCTCGACGCGATGGGCCTGAGGAGATAGTCGCCGATGACCGAGTACCAGTTCTACGCGCTTACAACTGTAATTTTGTTCTTCAAGATGTTCGCGATCTCGATTGTTCAGGGGGTCGGGCGACTGAACTCGCGAACGTTTGTGACCGCTGAAGACGCGCGCTTCTTCGCGCATGCCCCGCCTGCACCAGATGAAGCGCCGATCGTCAAGCGAGCAGCGTTGGCCTGGCGCAACGACCTCGAGAACATTCCGATTTTCCTTTTTCTCGGATTGATTTACGTCACGCTGGGATGCTGGCCGGGAGGCGTGTACATCTACTTCACTATCTTCGTCATCGCGCGAATCCTGCACACGATTGCGTATCTGAACGGCATGCAACCGTGGCGAACAATTTTTTTCACCGTAGGAATGTTCGTGTGTGTCGCTCTTTCGATCCAAATTTTGAGCGCGGTGCTCTAAGCTATGAAAACCGTACCCGTTGGCACCAGAGGCATGTTCGAACAGGTCGTCGAGACGCGGCATCTCGCCAGCAGTCTCGACCCCTCGCTGGCTGCAGTTCTGTCCACGCCGACGATGGTCGCGATGATGGAGCAGGCCGCCATCAATGCGATCAAGCCGTTTCTCGACGCCGGTGAAAGCTCGGTCGGAATGACGATCGAAGTCAGTCACACCGCGGCGACGCCGCCGGGCCATCGCGCTCGCGCTGAAGCCGAAGTCACCAAGGTCGAGGGCCGGCGTCTCGAGTTCACCGTGCGCGCCTTCGATGATGTCGAGCAGATTGGCTCTGGGACTCATCGACGCGCCGTGGTCGACGCCGCCAAGTTCAACGATCGCCTCAAAACCAAACAGAAAAACTAGCGCGCTCAGGAGAGCACGATGCCCAATGAAATTTTCGATCGCAAAGAAGTCTACGTCGGGCGCGACTTCGGCGGCGTCACTTATGACATCACGCCCGAGTTCGTCGCGAAGTACGTCGCCGGCACCGGAGACGACAATCCGTGGTATCGCGGCCCGTCTCCGCTCGGCGGCCCTGTCGCGCCCGCTCTGATTCTCTACGACGCCGTCTACTACTCGCTCGGATGGTATCTGCCGAACATTTACGGCAACCTGCACGCGCGCCAGGAGTGGCGCCTGTTTGCGCCCGTGATGGTGGGTGAGCGGCTCACGACTCGCGCGGTCATCGTCGACCGCTACATCAAGCGCGATCGCGAGTACGTCGTGAACGAGGTCCTCGTCAGCAACGCGTCGGGGCAAATCGTCTCGCGGAGCCGGACCCATCAGAGCTTCCTGCTTCCCGAACAGACCAAGCAGGGATTCGTTGTCGACAAGTCGCGCGAGAAGGACTCGTCACGCACTTTCAAAATCGGCGAGCGCGGCGGCGAACCAATCGAGTCTCCGATGCGCAAGATCACCGAAGAAATGTGCATGGCTTTTTCGGGGCCTGTCCGCAACTACCACAACGACAGGCAAAAGGCGGTCGAGCTAGGATTTCCGGAGATCGTCGTGCAGGGGATGCTTTCCGTATGCCTCGTCGCCGAAATGATGACGAAACGCTTCGGCCCCGGCTTCCTCTACGGCGGCAAGATGGATCTGCGGCTCGTCAACGTCGTGTGGGGCAACGATGTCACCGGTCCGAAGGGCCTGATCGTCGAGCGTCACCCCGAAGGCCGCCGCTCACGCGCGGAAGTGGAAGTCTGGTGCGACAAAGCCGACGGAACGAAAACAATCGTCGGCAGCGCGAGCGCGCTCGAACTGTAACGCCGTCCCGCTCGTGAGCGCGAAAGTTTTGCTCGTCGCTGCTGGCGTGGGAATGGCCGTCGCGGGATGTGCCAATCGATGCGACTACGCGCAGACCAAGTGCCAGTACGAATGCAATCGCAACTACCAGGTCTGCGAGCTACACGGCAACGACGAATTCTATTGCCGAAACGAAATAGGTAATTGTACGGTAGCTTGTCAGGACCAGCGCAGTAGTTGTCATTCCTGGATATACTATTGAAGTGACTATTGCGCAGTAGTCAGTGCTTCGACGTCCGCAATCGATTTCGGCGTCGCTGCTGTCATCACTTCGTGACCGTTGGGCGTCACCAGCACGTCGTCCTCGATTCGAATCCCCACTCCGCGAAGACTGTCGGCGACTTCGTCGTCGTCGGGAGCGATGTACAATCCCGGCTCGACCGTCAGCACCATCCCGGGCTCCAGCACTCGCGACGCACCGTCCACCCGGTACAGCCCTACATCATGCACGTCCATCCCGAGCCAATGACTCGTGCGATGCATGTAGTAGCGGCGGTATGAACCCTTCTCGATTATTTCATCTGCCGATCCTTGCAGGATTCCGAGCTGCCGCATGCCGTCAACCAGCACGCGCAGAGCGATTTCGTGAGGATCGTCGAAATGCGCGCCCGGCTTGATCGCGGCGATCGCTTTGAGCTGCGCGTCGAGCACCACTTCGTACAAACTGCGCTGCAAGCCCGTGAAGCGCGCGCCAATCGGCGACGTCCGGGTGATGTCCGCCGCGTAAAAATCGTACTCCGCGCCCGCGTCGATCAGCAGCAGCTCGCCGGTCCGCATCTCGCGATCGTTGCTGATGTAGTGCAGCGTCGCCGCGTTGGGTCCCGACGCAATGATCGACGGATAGCTGGGGCCGGTCGCGCCCTGCGACCGAAACGCGTAATCGACTTCGGCCTCGATCTGCCATTCGCGCATTCCGCCGCGCGCCTTCATCATCGCGCGCTTGTGCGCGTCGGCCGAGATCGCCATAGCCCGGCGCATCGCCTCGAGTTCTGCGGGCTCCTTCATCAGGCGCGCCTCGTGGATGACGTCGCGCGGATCTATTATCGCCGACGGCCCCATCCCGATTCGCGGCCGCATCGTTTGCGCCCATCGAATCAGCTTCATCACCCGCTCATCCATCTTCTCGTTCAGCCCGAGCGGGTAATGCACACGTTCACTTTTTTCGAGATAGCGCGGCAGAACTTTTTCGAGCTCGTCGATCACGTAAGCTTTGTCCGCACCGTACTCGATGATCGCGCCCTCGATTCCCGCGCGCCTGCCGGTCCAGGTCTCGCGCTCCTTGTCGCGCGGCCGAACGAACATCACGAACTCGCCGTCCGGATGCCCCGGCGACAACAGCGCTACCGATTCCGGCTCTGCGAATCCGGTGAGGTAGTAGAAGTCGCTGTCCTGCCGATACACGAACTCGACGTCGCCTGAGCGCACTGCCACCGGCGCGCTCGGCATGATCGCAGTAGCGCCTGGCGCGATCGCGTCCATCATGCGCTTGCGCCGCGCGCGAAAAGTTTCGCTTTTGCTGTGTCCGTTAACGCCCATCGCAATTCATTACGCCATGCGCGAGTTGTTCACGCCAGTAGGGCTCACGGCAAGCCAGCGCGCGGGACTTCGACTTGAGTGGTCTCGATTCTCCCACCGCGCGTGGCGCGACATTTCTCGGGATCGGAGTTCGGCGCCGTCGCGATGAACAGCGTCCGCCCGTCGGGACCGCCGAGCATGCATGCGAACGCGTCCGTCTCGACCTTGATCCGCTCGACAATCTCGCCGCCCTGCTTCACCCGAATCACTTCCGACGCGGTCGGACACGCCACCCAGATTGCGTTTTCGGCATCCAGGCAAATTCCATCAGGCACTCTTCCCGCGATATCGGCCCACACGCGTCGATTACTGAGCAAGCCGTCCGTGCCAATATCGAAGGCCGTTAAGCGCTGCCCGAACGACTCGCCAACGACGAGCGTTTTCCCATCCGGCGTGATCACCATCCCGTTCGGGAACATCATTTCCTCGGCCACGACGCGAGCGACGCCATCCGCGCCAACCATCACCAGCGTCGTTCCGCGCGGCTTTTCGTTCCTGTGCAAATCGAATCCAAAGTTCCCGACGTACGCACGACCGCTCGCATCGACGACCATGTCGTTGCAATCGAACGGCGCGAGCTTGGTAATGTCGGCCACCGTCTTCAGCCCATCGCGATCGAGACGCATCAACTTTCGATCCGTCATCGACACCACAAGCATCCGCCCGTCCGGCAACCATCCGAGCCCCGACGGCCGATTCGGCACCTCGCAAATGACGTCGCGCTTCCCCGCCAGATCCACCGCGACCACCTGATGCGCATGCATGTCGGAGAAAAAGAACTTCCCCTCATGCCATCGCGGCCCTTCGGGAAACGCCAGCCCGTCGACTAAAACTTTAAGAGTACGCATATCGACCTCAGTCCAGCGCGCCCTTCGCGCGCATCGCATCGACTTCCGCCGAGCTGTAGCCGAGCAAGCCCGTCATCACCTCATCTGTATGCTGCCCCAGCACGGGGGCCGCCGTTTTCACTTCGGCCGGAGTTCCACTCATCCGCCACGGAATCCCGCAATGCTGCCGCTTACCGACTTCTGGATGATCGCGGTAGACAAAGTACTCGCGCTCCGTGAGATGCCTATCCTCCGATAGGTACTTGCTATCAGCGCACGCTCCCGCCGCGACTCCAGCCGCCTGCAGAGTATCCACTACATAGGCGACTCTTCGCGTCGCCGTCCACGCACTGACTATTGCTTCGAGTGCGTCTTCATTCTCTTTGCGCGCTGCGAGTGTCGCGAATCGAGGATCATTGGCCAGTTCGGGTTTACCTATTGCTCTAGCCAGTCGTGCCCATTCCGCGTCGTCCGCACATACTATTGCGACCCATTGATCGATCGTGACGTCGAGGATTTTCTCCGGCAAATCGACGCACTTGAAAAGCTGATGCGGCGCCATCAGCGGATCGCGATTGCCGTTTCGTTCCGGCTCGCGCCCGTTCATCGTGTACTCGAGAATCCCTTCTGCCAGCAGGTCCATCGCGCATTCCCACTGGCTCATGTCGATATATTGTCCCTCGCCGGTTTTCGCGCGATGGAACAGCGCGCTGATTATCGCGAACGCGGCATGCACTCCCGCGTTGGGATCGGCGTAGCTGAAACCCGCGTGCATCGGAGGAAATCCTTTATATCCCGTCAGCGCCGACAGTCCCGACAACGGCACCTGCGCCGGCCCGTACGCAACGTAGTGACTATACGGTCCGGTGTCGCCGTAACCCGACAGAGTAATCATTACTACATTCGGATTTACCTTCTTCACTTCTTCGTAGCCGAATCCCATCTTCTCGAGCACGCCCGCCGCGAAGTTGTTAATCACAACGTCGCTATTCTTGATCAGCCGCCACGCCGCTTCCTTCGCCTCGGGATGCTTGAAATTCAGCGACAGCGATTTCTTGCCCTGGTTGTATTGATTGAAGTAGCCCGACTTGTTGAGGCTGTTGAACACGCCGTCGGGCCACGGCGGCAGCATGCGAGTCACGCACGGGCGCGTCTTGGTCTCGATCCTGATCACTTCGGCCCCAAGATGCGCCAGTTGCAGGGTGCAGTACGGTCCCGCCCACACCCAGGTGAAATCGCAAACTCTAATTCCTGCTAGCGGTGGCTTCGCCATTACTAAATCACACCCTTGCGCTTGAGTTCTTCGAGGCGCGCCGGCGTCATCCCGAGCTGGCCGAATACTTCGGCGTTATCTTGCCCGAGCGTCGGCGCCGGCCGCCGAATTTCCCATGGCGTGCGCGCGAACTTCAGCGGCGCGCCCGGATATTTGTGCGTGCCCGCGACCGGTTGCGCGATCTCGACGAAAAATCCGCGCGCCTTGAGATGCTCCGAGTTGAGCAGATCGCCCATCGTCGACACCGGCGCAAACGGCACGCGCTTGGCCTGCGCCTTGCGGTACAAATCGAGCACCGTCTGCTGGCTGACCCATTCTTCGAGCATCGGTTTGAGCGCGTCCCAGTTGAGCGCGCGCGTCAGCCGATCCTTGAAAATCTCCATCTCCGCCCATTCGGGATTTCCCATGATTTCGACGAAATTGCGCCACTGATGCTCCTCGATGCAGCACAAATAAATGTATCCGTCCTTGCATTGCATCGTCTCGACTGGCTGCAGTGGCTTCTGTCCGAGGCGCGTCGCGATCATTTTCATGTAGGGCCAGTACTCGAACGTCATCTCGAGGATCGACGCGATCGATTCCTGCACCGACACTTCGATATGCTGCCCCGCGCCGTCGCTGAGTTGCGCGAACGCCGCCGCGATCGTCGCGGTCGCGCCATGCACTCCGCCCTGGTAGCCCGCCTGATGCCCCGCAGTCTTGAGCGGTGGTAACTCCGGATGCTCGGGACCGCCGCCGTTCAACACGCACACGCCGCCTGCGCACCAGATTGTCAGATCCTCGGCGCGGTAGTTTCGATACGGCCCCGACATTCCGAACGGCAATATCGAGGTCATGATCAATTTCGGATTCGCGCGGTGCATCCGCTCGTAAGTGAGTCCGACGCGATCCATCTCGGGCGGCGTGACGTTATGAATCAGGATGTCAGCGCCCGCGACCAGCTTCTCCAGAATCTCGAAGCCCTCCGGCTTTGTGATATCGAGTGTGACGCCGCGTTTGTTGGTGTTGAGATAAAGAAACAGCCCGCTGGTATCGGGATTCGGTTTGTCGCCTGGAAAAGGACCGCGCGTCCGAGCGCGATCTCCAACTCCCGGCCGCTCAATCTTGACGACCTCGGCGCCCATGTCCGCCAGCAGCTTGCTGCAATACGGCGCCGACACCATCTCGCCGACTTCGACAATCTTTAAACTGGATAACGCTCCCGCCATCGATACTACTCCGGAAACACTTGCCTGAACGGCTTCACCTCGACGCTCGCAAACACGCCGCTCGTGACATACGGATCGCTGTTCGCAAACGCGATCGCCTCCGCCTCGCTCTCCATATCTACAATGATAAGACTGCCGCTGCCGTCGGTGAATGGCCCCGCGATTTTCACTTTGCCCGCATTCACCAGCGGCCGCAGATTCGCGAGATGAGCCGGCCGCACCTTCGGCCGCAGCGCAGCACCCTCGGGTCCGTCATGGCCGATAATCACGAACAACATCGCATCGTCCTTCTGAAAATAATACGCCGGAATGAGCCCGTGTTACTTAGCACGGTCGACCCAGTGCCGCAAAAGCACCAAATCACCGCTCCATCTGATCGAGCAGATGCAGAATCACGCCGATGCCGGGAATATTAACCTCCAGCTCCTCGGCGAGCGTCCGAATTACGCGCACCCGCCGCAAGGCTTCGCGATCGTACAGCGCCTCGGGTCGTCCGTGCACTCGCTCGACCCGTACCGGCGCGATCAGATCCTCGCGCTCCCACGACGCCAACTCGCGCTCGCTGATTCCGCCGATCGCGCAGAACACGCTCCTGCTCATCAGCACTACTTCGCCGCGAGTCGAGGTTTTAGATGAAGACCGCCGCGCCATCGCAACTCAGCTCCGCATTACTTCGACGCCATCAGTTCAGCCCGCGGATCGGGAACCCCGCGCGCCGTGAAGCTATCAGCCAACTGCTGCATCAGCGCGCGCTCCTTGGCGGTCATGTCCGTCGGCGCGAGCACCTTCAGCTCATAGAGCAGGTCGCCGGCCGGCTCCTTGCCGCGAGCAGGCAGACCGCGACCGCGCAGCCGCATCACGCGTCCGGTCTGGCTGCCGGCGGGAATCTTGAGCGACACGCGTCCGTCGACGGTGGGCGCGGTGATCTCCGCGCCAAGCGCAGCTTCGTAGTCCCACACGGGTAAATTCACGCGGATGGATCGATCCGCGAGTTGAAACACCGGATGCGGCTCGATTCGGATGGTCAGGAAGAGATCGCCATTCAGATCGGGACGCGGCCCGCGCCCGCCCTGCCCCTTCAAGCGCAACTGCGTGCCATCGGTGACGCCCGCGGGAATCGTCACTTCGAGCGTGCGCCGCGCCTGCACCACTCCGCGTCCCGCCGCAGGTCGGGCACGGCGAGGCCGATCGAATCACGCGCGCCTTGCCCTGCTTCTCCTCGCGCGAGATCATCCCGGTGCCACCGCAGGTAGTGCATTCGTCCTCTGCGACCAGATCGAGCCGCCGCTTGGCGCCCTTGACCGCATCCACAATCGTAATTCCGACTTCGGCGTGCAGGTCCGGCGCGCGCACCGGCTGCGTTGGCGAAGTCGAAGCCGGAAAATCCGCGTGACGTACGGCCGCCGCCGCGTCCGAATCCGAAACCGCTTCGGCCTCCGCCGCCACCGCCGAAAAATTGCGAGAAGAAATCGCTGAAGTCGCCGCCACCACCGCCGCCGAAGTCCGCGCCGCCACCGCCCGCGCCCGCCGCCCGTTGCTGCTGCGCGTATCGGCGCATCATCTCTTCCTGCGACACGCCATGCTCCCAGTCAGCGCCGAGCTCGTCATACTTCTTGCGCTTCTCGGGATCGCTGATGACCTGGTAGGCCTCGTTTATCTGCTTGAATTTGGCCTCGGCTTCCTTGTTGTTGGGATTGACGTCGGGATGGAATTTGCGGGCGAGCTTGCGGTAGGCGCTCTTGATATCCGCATCGCTCGCCTTTCGGTCAACGCCGAGAGTTTTGTAGTAGTCTTGAAATTCCATCCAGTATGCTCAGTTTGGAAATATATTGCTACTATTTCAGCGAGCAATCATGCGTCAGGCTGTGATTGCGACGCCGATGCTGTCGACTCTTCCGCCAGCGCCGCCATCCGCGCCTCCAGCGTGCGAAGCTCGGCATCGAGCGCCGCCTGACGACGCCAGATGAATACCACGTACAGAAAAATCACCACGAAGATGATGCTGTATGCGGCGAACAGGTATCCCAGGTGTTCCATCAAATCAATTTAATCACTTGCTGTCGGATAGTGCCGCGTCGGCGAACGCAATTCTAACCGCCAGCGCACCCATCCTGCTGCGCGTGCGCAACTGGGTGAAGCGCAACATCAGCAGCCATGCCCACAGAGCGGTGAATGCGGCCACGCATACCAGCAGCGTCGCGACCATCCGCGGGTCTTCGAGTCCATGGCCACCCTGCTTCGTGACCAGCACCGCGGGATGAATCGTGCGCCACAGCCGCACCGACGCGATCACGATAGGCACGTCGAGCGCGGCGACGACTCCGATTACGGCGCCGAAGCGCGCCACTTGCGGCGTGTCGTCGGCGCTCGCGCGCAGCATCAGGTAGCCGCCGTACATCAGCCACAGGATGAAGGTAGTCGTCAGGCGCGAGTCCCACGTCCACCAGGTGCCCCAAATCGGCTTGGCCCAAATCGAACCCGCGACGATCATCAAGCGTGCAGAAGACCATCCCGGTTTCGGCGGCGGCGTAGCCGAGGTCGTCCCACAGCTGATCGCCGAGCCACAGATAAAATATTCCCGCGATCGCGACAATCCCGAACGACGCGAACGCGACCCATGCCAGCGGCACGTGAAAATAAAAGATCAATTGCGCGATTCCCTGCTCGGCCTCGGGCGGCACGTAGTCGAATACCATGAACAGCGCCGCGATCATCAGCGCCAGCGTCGCGTATCCAAGCCCGTTGCGAATCGCGGAACTATTCATGAAGCCTAATCAGTCCTCACCTACCACATGCTCGAATAACAGGTAACCGGCGGTGACGAACAGCACGTCGAACGCGACCATGATCTTCAGCCACTGGCCCATCGACTCGAGCGGCACGCCCGCCAGCGCGGCGGCGCTCGCCTTGACGCCCGCGATCAGCGCAGGCACGAAAATCGGCACGGCGAGAATCGGCAATAACATATCGCCGCCGCGAGTGCGTCCCGTGATCGCGGAAAGCAGAGTCGCCAGCGCGGAGAATCCGATCGCGCCGAGCGCGAGGATCGGCGCGAGGCGCGCGATCGACGCGTCGAATTCGAGATTGAAGAACAACACCATCAGGATGACCGCGCCCACTTCCGCAACCGCCATGAAGATCAACGCGGCGGCGAGTTTGGCGGCGTAGAGCGTGCCGGGATCGAGCGGGCTCAGCAGCAGGCCGCGAATCGCGCCGTTGTCTCGCTCGGCGAGCAGCGCGCGATTCGCACCGAGCATCCCGGCGAATACCATCGCGACCCACAGCGCTCCCGCCGCGACGTCGACGCTGCGCACGCGCGCGGCGTCGAGCGCGAATACCAGCACGACCAGCACCAGCATCGACAGCGCGAGCAGCGCGAGCGTGCTCTCGCCGCTGCGAAGCTCGAGGCGCAGATCCTTGCGCAGCACTGCGGCAAATCCAGACACTGTTCTATCTGCCGAGCAGCGAGCGGATTCGCCCGCCGCGCCGGACCTCCTCCTTATGCAGCATGCGGCTGCAAGCGGCCGCGCGAAATTTCGTAGGCCGCGAAGTCCACACCTTCGATTTCGGGAATCGCGTGAGCGGTCGCTATCACCGAGGCGCCGCGTTCGATTGCGCCGCGAATCAGCGATGCGATGATTTCGCCGCCTTCATGATCGAGCGACGCGAACGGCTCGTCGAGCAGCAGCAGCGCAGGCTCGGGAAGCATCGCGCGCGCGGCAGACAGCCGCTGCTCCATCCCGCGCGAGAAGGTACGCATGCGGGAATCGGCAACGTCGGCCAGGCCGACACGTTCAAGCCACAGCTCGGCGGACGCGCGCGGGTCGGCGAGCGAATACAGCTCGGCGTAAAATTCCAGATTCTCGCGCGCGGTCAGATTCGGGTAGAGGAAACTCTGATGCGCCATCACGCCGATTCGACGCCGGTAGCGCGCCGCAAGTTTGCGCGTGTCCTGCCCGAAGACGAGCGCATGACCGTCGCTCGGCGCTTCCAGTCCCGCGAGGATTCGCAGCAGCGTGGATTTGCCGGCGCCGTTGCCGCCAATCACGAATGCGCCCGCGCCCGGCATCAGGCGCAACTCCACTTCCCGCAGCACGGGCGCCAGACCGTAAGTCTTTGCGAGGCTGTGAGTCTCGACGACCGGCGCCGACATCACTCGGTCCGGGCGATCGCGCCGCCGATCGGCTTGATCGCGATGCCGCATCTGCGCGCAGAACTTCGAGTCGACGCGCGGCGCGCGTCCCGCATTGCGGACAGAAGCTGATCTTGTCGCGACTGCGACGACGGCGGCGGCGACGGTTGCGGCGGGCGCGGCGGTTCGGTGTGCACGACGAGGGTCGGTATCGGATCGATGCGGCGCGGCTGCGGGGTCGGCGCGGAACCGGGGCCAGCGGTGTCACGCTCGGCTTCTTCGCGTTCGCGGCGTTGTCGGCCTGCACGCGGATATTCTCGGCCGCGGCCATCGCAGTCAGCGCCCGATCCTCGAGCGCCTTGTGCATCGATTCGTAGTCGGCGTCGGACAGCTTGCCCATCTCGCGATCGAACTCGAGTTCGCGAAGTCCCTGCACCGCCAGCGCGCGTTCATGCTCGAGGCGCTCGACTTGCAGCTCGCTCGCAGACTTGGCGCGCGCTCCGACCAGGCCGATGCCGAGCGGAGCCGCGACGAACAGCGCGACTCCGGCGACAATCAGCGCGGCGGCGAGGATGAACACCGGCTACCTGCGCTCCTCGAGTTCTTTTTCGAGTTTGCGCCTGAGTTCGGGATCGAATGACGCCGGCTCTGCGCCGGGCTTCGAGTCCGAAGGCGTCGACGGCTGATTCGAATGCCATCTCCCGACCGCGAGCACCATCAAGCCGCCGCCGAGTGCGAGCGCGATGAACGGCATCGTCCACGCGAGCATGTTGAAGCCCTCGGTGGTCGGCGCGGACAGAACTTTCTCGCCGTACTGACGACGATAGAAGGCGATTATCTGCGCGCGGGTCTTCCCCTCGCCAATCATGCGATCGATTTCGCGGCGCATCGGCACTGAGAAGCTGCAGGTCGGCATATTGCAGTTGGCGACCGTCAAACCGCAGCCGCATTGGCAGGTCAAACCCTCAGAAACCTGCGCGTTGGTTGGAGTTTCCGACGCGAACGTTTCACGTGAAACGTTTTTCAGTTCAGGAGAAAGAAAAACGAATAGCGCGACTACGAGAAACACCAGCGACGAAGCGAATGCGAGTTTGGCGCGCACGGATTCAATCACCTCCGGGCGCAGCGTCGGCGAGTTCGCGCGCGCCTGTCGATGAGCGGCTGAGCGCGGTTGCGATTGCGGCGCGCTCGCGCACGTTCGGCCACATCACGATCACCGTGCCGATGCACCATCATCAGGCCGCCCGCCCATAGCCAGAAAACCAGCGGCGTCAGGAACACTTCGAAGGTCGCGGTCTGGCCGCTGTCGTCGATTCCGGCGAGCACGACGTAGAGGTCGCTCGCGGGCGTCGAGCGGATTGCGACTTTGGTCGCGGGCTGCTGCGGGCGTTTGAAGAACAGCTTCGCCGGCGCCATCACCGTGATCTCGCGGCCGTCGGGCCGCAGCACCTCGACGCAGCGCGGTCGCGCTCTCGAGATGAGGCGTGTCGGTCTCATCCAGACCCTGGAAGCGCAGAGTGTACGAGCCGATCGTGAAGCTCTCGCCGGCGTGCACGCTCTTTTTCACTTCGGTGCGGAAGAACGACGAGCCGACGATTCCGACGAACGCGACGATCACGCCGACGTGGATGATGTAGCCGCCGTAGCGGCGGTTGTTCTTGGCGACCAGATTGACCAGCGCTTTTGCGCGCGGCTCGGCGACCATGTGACGGCGCGCGTTCACTCCGCGGCGAAACTCGACGAGCACGGTGCCGAGCACGAACGCGGCGAGCGAGAAAGCGGTCAGCACGTACCATTGGCGAAGGCCCGCGACGGCGGCGACGATCCCGGTCGCGACGCCGATCACGACCGGCGCGGCGAAACTGCGCATGAGATTGCTGGTCGTCGTGCGCCGCCATGCGATCAGCGGCCCGATTCCCATCAGGAAGACCAGGCCGAGCGCGAGCGGTCCGTTGACGCGATTGAAGAACGGCGGTCCGACGGTGATCTTCACGCCGCGCACCGCTTCCGACAGCACCGGAAAGATCGTGCCCCAGAAAACCGCGAACGCGATGCCCGACCAGCATCAGGTTGTTGAACAGGAACGCGGCCTCGCGCGAGAGGTACGATTCGAATTCGGCGGGACTGCGCAGTTGCTTCGATCGGAAGATCAAAAGCGCGCGTGTAGGCGAGCGTCACGGTTATCAGGAAGCTCAAAAAATACGGGCCGAGGCCGGATTGGGTGAACGAATGCACCGACGAGATTACGCCGCTGCGCGTGATGAAAGTGCCGAAGAGCGTGAGTCCGAAGGCGAGCCCGATCAGCGACAGGTTCCAGACTTTCAGCATGTCCTTGCGTTCCTGGATCATCACCGAATGCAGGTACGCGGTCATCACCAGCCACGGCATGAAGGCGGCGTTCTCGACCGGGTCCCACGCCCAGTAACCGCCCCAGCCGAGCACTTCGTAGGCCCATCGCGCGCCGAACATATTGCCGAGCGTGAGAAAGAACCAGGAAAAAATCGCCCAGCGGCGCGTCGAGCGAATCCATCCGTCGTCGAGCTTGCCGGTGATCAGCGCGGCGGCGCCGAATGCGAACGGCACGGTCGCGCTGACGTAGCCGGTGTAGAGCGACGGCGGATGTATCGCCATCCAATAGTTCTGCAGCAGCGGATTCAGGTCGGAGCCTTCGGCGGGAACCGTCGCGAGCAGATCGAATGGCCGCGTGACGAAGTTCAGCATCAGCAGAAAAAAGATCGCGACGCCGGCCAGCACCGCGAGCGCATACGGCGCGATCTCGGGATTGCGGCGGCGATTCTGGAACGCGGCGATCGACGTGAAGATCGACAGCAGCCAGGTCCAGAACAGCAGCGAGCCCTGCTGCCCGCCCCATAGCGAGGTGATTTTGTAAACGGTCGGGAGCGTGGTGCTGGAATATGCGGCGACGTACTCGAGCGAGAAGTCGCTGCGCAGCAGCGAGATCCACAGCACGACGACCGCGATCGTGACCATCGCGCACATCGCCCAGATTGCGTGGCGCGCGCTGACGACGAAATCGGGCGCACCGCGGCGCGCGCCGTAGATATTCGCGACGATGGAATAGACGGCGAGAATCAGCGCGATCGCGAGCGCGAGGTTGCCAAGTTGCGGCATCAAAAAACCCGGCAGCTATTGTGATTGCTTAGGCTTGTACTTGGAAGGGCAACTCGTCATCACCTGGGTCGCGGCGATGGCGCCGTCGGCGCCGAGTTTGCCCTCGACGATAACGTCGCGGCCGGGCGCGAACATGTCGGGCTTGGGCTCACCGGCGGATACGACGCGGAACGAGACGGGATCGGACGCTACGACGAACGGTTTGACCGGCGCGCCGGCTGCGTCGACGTCGGGAATCGGCACGATTTCAAATTTGAGGGTCAGCGTGTTCGGATCCCAGTTGATTGTCCCGGCCTTGACGCGGCCGGCGACGCGGAGCGCCTGTCCGCCGAGCTCGGTTTGGCGCGCGGCCACCTCGGGCACGGTCAGGTAGTATTCGGACGTAGTGCGAATCGCGCTGAAGATCAGGTAGCCGATCGCGGCGGCGATCAGACCGACGCCGATGAAAAATCGAGGACGTATGCGCATTGCGGATTAATTGTAGTGAAACCCGCGGTGGGTTTCACGCTTCCTTCGGCAGGGGTGACCCCTTCGGCTTCGCTCAGGACAGGCTCTGCACCCGGTAATAATCGCAAAATGGCGAGGACGCCATTTTGCTCTCAAGTTCGGGGGGAATCCTTTCCCAGGTCGAGCGAACTAGACTCCGCAATTAGTGCGAGGTGGGTAGTGATGGGACGGTCTCGCAGGAGGACTGGCGGCGGAGCGCGTCGAGGGCGGGCAGGTTTTTTTCGTCGTTGATGAGAAGACGGATCAGGAAAAGGCCCTTGTCGGTCGGCGCGAAGAGCATGACCCGCACCGGGGCGGCGTCGAGCGGCGGGAGCGCCATGCCCGGCCGCAGTGCGATGATCTCGATCGAATCGCCGGCGATCTGCTGATCGTCGCGGACGAAAAAGTTGTTGGTCGCAGCGTCGAAGGCGGAGATGGACCAATAGGTCGAATGCGGCACGCGCGCCGTGAGTTTCAACGGCCCCTTCGACAAATCGAATGGGCATGCCGAGTAGAGAATGTCGGGGCCGGCCTTACCACCACGCGCGCCGTTTCGTCCGGGCGCCTGGCGAAACGCATCGTGTTCGGTGGCCCCATCCGCGTGAGCACCCGCGCCTCTATCCGACGGGGCAACGCATAGAGCGTTCCCAGATGCACGAGCGCGGCCACGGACACGGTCGCGGCGATCCACGGCGTCCATTCGCGCAGGCTCATGAGCACGACACCTGCTTCAACGTCGGCAACGCCGTGTGGGCTGGATCGAGAACGACGCCGGGGCCTGGGTTGTAGAGGCGCAACGTGAGCGAGAAGCGTCCTTGCGCCGACCGGAATCGACGTTGTCGCCGACGGCATTGCCGCCGATTTGCATGGCGAAGTTGCCGTTCGCGTCGCGGGCAACCGTCGTCTTCGAAACTGAATACCGGTGCTGTCGGATTGGGGATCAGAAAATCGTCGGGGCCGTAGGCTGTTATGCTCCACCATCGCGCGTCGGGATCGCGGCCGCTGATCTCGTAGCGGCAATCACCTTCGAGCACGTGCCCGTCGTTGTCGGTACGCGCGGCGTAATAGATCGTTTCGCTCGGATTCATTGCGAAGAGACCGTGCATGGCGACACTGGCGCGGTGATAGGGATCGCTTTGCACTCTGCCAATGGTGAGGTTGGTTCTCCAGGGACCGTCGGCAATTGTGCCGCGTGCGATGCGAGAGACAGTCAGCGCAGGTGGTCGCGAGGCCCGAGCACGGTCCCGACAATCAGTACTCCAAGAATTTTAGCTAACGAGCCGCGTGACGAAATCCTGGAGCTTTCAAGAGTCGGACTCGGAATCGTCGGAGTGCGGGTCGTGAGGGCCGAAGGCTACGCCGCGTTTTGAGGCTTTGATGAAATTCAACATCTCGATTACTTCGGGCGTTGCGTCGCCGGATTTCTCCAGGCGCTCGATCGCCAGTTTCAGATTTTGACGGGTGCCGAACAAACTCGTGAAGGCGTGGCGCAGGGCGTGAATCGATTTTGACGGGATGCCGGCGCGCTTCAGGCCGACCACGTTTATTCCGCGCAGGGTGTGGGTGCCGTCCATTATGCAGAACGGCGGGACGTCGCGGCTGGTGCGGGAGAGGCCGCGCATCATCGCGAGGCGCCCGATGCGCGTGTATTGATGCACGACGCAGTTGCCCGAGACCAGCGCGCGGTCGCCCAGCTCGACCCATCCTGCGAGCAGCGCGCCGCCGGCAATGATGGTCGAGTTGCCGATGCGGCAATCGTGCGCGACGTGGGCATTCTGCATCATGAAGTTGTCGTCGCCCATGATGGTGATGTCGCCATGCTCGCTGCCGCGATGGACGGTGGAGTATTCGCGAAAAACGTTGCGGTCGCCGATTTTCACCGAGCGCGCGACGCCGGTGTACGTGAGGTCCTGAGGCTCGTCGCCGATCACCGCGCCCGGATGAAGCACGTTGTCGGCGCCGAGTTCGGTGATGCCGAGAATCGTGACGTGACCGATCAGCCGCGTGCGCGCGCCGATGCGGATTTTACCGTCGATCAGGCATAGCGGTCCGATATCGACGCCGGCCGCGAGCTCGACTTCGGGACCCACCACCGAGGTCGGATGAATCCGCGGCGGCGACTCACCCGTCAATTGAGCAGCCTGCGCTTTTTCAGGTCGTCGTGATGCTCGTTGTCGGCAGGCGTGGTCGAGCCCTCGACCTTGTAATCGCCGGAGGCCCAGGTGCCGAGATCGATCATCTGGCATCGCTCGGAGCAGAACGGCCGGAAGCGATTTCGCGGCGAGAGGTCAGCGGGTTTTTTGCAGATAGGACACGTCATCTCATCTAAAAAATTGTCAGATGATCGCGCGATGCGCAACGAGGCGAGATTCGCAGAACTCTCACCTACCGACCGCGAAGTATCGCTCAACTGCGCTCAGGGATTCGCGCCGCCGCGCTGAACGAACACGCTGCCCTTGGGGCCGACGCGAACGCAATTGACGTCGGTGCGAACGAACTGCGGCGTGCAGATCGGCTGATCGACGGCCGGACATTTGTAGAGGTTCGCGTCGAGCTGCTGACACTTGTCGAGCGCGAAATTTACCTCCACGGGATTCGCGGGCGGCACATCGGCGTTCTGCGACGAGCATCCGCCAAGCGCGAGCATCCCAAGCGACGCTGCCAGAGCCGCCGCAGGAATGATTCGCATTCCTCGTTCGCTAATTTTCGAGCTGACTACTTTTCGGGTCCGCATCGTGTTCTCCTCTCAACCGGGTTGAGGCGGGCGTCCGCCGGTTTTCGATCCTAAGCGAGCCGCGCGGCAGGCGATCACGCGCTGACGGATTAATACACGATGGGCGGGCTGCCTAAAAGAGGCCTTTTGTGGCTTGCCGGCAATACTCAGAAGATGTCGGTGCCACATCGATCGTCGCCGCCCGAGGCTTGAAAAATATTCATGCGGAAGTCGTACGCATACCGCTCGAAGTAGCAGAGTTGCTTCTGGTGGGCAGGTCCATTGTAAATCATCCGGACGTGGACTTGCAGATTGGATTTGCCGGCGGCCACCGCCTGCGTATTTGTCTTGCGGGAGGAAGACGTAAAAGGAGTGCGGCACATTGGGCGACAAAATTCCTGCGTTTATCTCCGACATTGTGTCGGCGGGTCCTTTGATCAGTTTGCCGTCGATCACCGCATGCGCGCCGACGATCGCGTCGAGGGCGGGAATGCTTCCGAAATTTTTGAAATTGACCACAATCGTCGGATGCTGCGTGTCGGTCTCCTGGAAAGAAATCTGCTGAACGCCGAGGAACGGGCGATCCGCGACAGCGAAGATCGTGCTGGTGACAAGTGCCGTCCGCCAGGTGGCATAGGCGCTAAAGAACGTCGCGAGCACCATGAGGACCGCCATGAAGTCGGCGACTTTGATAGCCTGGCCGAGCCGGGCGAGCAGCGAACGCTCGGTTCGTATGATTTCGCGATCGCGGCGCTGGTGTTCGTCTTCGGCCATAGCGGAACTGTATAGCCCGACTACGGAACCGAGAACCAGATCACCGCCAGCGGAGGCATGTCGATCGCGATCGAATGCGGAAATCCGTGCCACGGAATCGCGGCCGCCTCAACCCCACCCTTGTTGCCGACGTTGGTTCCGCCGTACGCGGCCGCGTCGGTGTTGAGAATCTCGCGATAGTATCCGGGAACCGGCACGCCGACGCGATAACGGCTGCGCATCACCGGCGAGAAATTGCCAACGCATATGATGCGGCGGCCGGTGCTGGGCGCCACGCGCATGAAGGCAATCGTGTTGCTGTCGGCGTCGTCGGCCTCGAGCCATCGAAAGCCCGCGGGGTCGGTGTCGGCCTCCCACAGCGCCGGCTCGTCGCGGTAGATGCGATTGAGATCGCGCACGAGGACCTGCAGTTCGCGATGGTCAGGATACTCGAGCAGGTTCCAGTCGATGCTCGAGTCGTGATCCCACTCGCGCCACTGGCCGACTTCCTGGCCCATGAAAATCATCTTCTTGCCCGATCGCGCCCACATGTACGCAAACAGCGCGCGCTGATTGGCGAACTGCTGCAGGCGATCGCCGGGCATCTTGGCCAGCATCGCGCGCTTGCCGTGCACGACCTCGTCATGCGAGAGCGGCAGGACGAAATTTTCGCTCCACGCGTAGAGCAGGCCGAAGGTGAGATCGCGATGATGATACCGGCGATAGATGGGATCGAGCGTGAAGTACTCGAGCGTGTCATGCATCCAGCCCATGTCCCACTTGAAGCCGAAGCCGAGCCCGCCCATGAAGACCGGACGGCTGACTCCGGTCCACGCGGTGGACTCCTCGGCGATCATCATGATGCCGGGGTTGAGGCGGTAGACGTCCTGGTTGAGCTTTTTGAGGAATGAAATCGCGTCGAGGTTTTCGCGCCCGCCGAACGCGTTGGGAATCCATTCACCTTCGCGCCGCGCGTAGTCGAGGTAGATCATCGAGGCGACCGCGTCGACGCGTAGGCCGTCGGCGTGGAACTCGCCCAGCCAGTAGAGCGCGCTCGCGGTCAGGAAGTTGCGCACCTCGGCGCGGCCGTAGTTGAAGATGTAGGTGCCCCATTCGGGATGATCGCCCTGGCGCGGATCGGCGTGCTCGAACAGCGCGGTGCCGTCGAAGCGGCCGAGACTGAATTCGTCCTTGGGGAAATGCGCGGGCACCCAGTCGAGGATCACGCCGATGCCGCGACGATGCATCTCGTCGATCAGGTAGCGCAAATCGTCGGGACTGCCGTAGCGCGAGGTCGGCGCGAAGTAGCCGCTGACCTGGTAGCCCCACGAGCCGCTGAACGGATGCTCCATCACTGGCATCAACTGGACGTGCGTGAATCCCATGCTGGTGACGTAGTCGCCAAGCATCGACGCCATCTCGCGATACGTCAGCGGGCGACTGCCGTCCTCCGGCACGCGCCGCCATGAGCCGAGATGCACCTCGTAGATCGAGATGGGACTCTTGATCCATTCGCGGCGCGCCCGCTCTGCAAGCCAATCCGCGTCGTGGAACTCGTACTTCGATTCGCAAACGATTGAGGCCGTCGCGGGCGGCACTTCCATTCTTTGCGCGAATGGATCGCTTTTCAGCAGCAGATTACCGTCGCGCGTGCGAATTTCGTATTTGTAATTCGCGCCCGGGCCGACGCCGGGAATGAAAATCTCCCACACACCGGAGCTGCCGAGCGTGCGCATCATGTGGACGCGCCCGTCCCATCGATTGAAGTCGCCGACCACGCTGACGCCGCGCGCATTCGGCGCCCACACTGCAAACGACACGCCGCGGATGCCCGACATTTCGCGCACGTGCGAGCCGAGCTTGTCGTACGCGCGGTCGTCCTTCTGCTCGCCCCACAGATGAAGATCGAGGTCGCCCAGCGTCGGCATGAACGAGTACGGATCGTAAGTCGTGATCGAGTTGCCGTCTGGGTAGTGAATCTCGAACTGGTAAGGAAAAATCGAGACGCGGCCTTCGACGATAACCTCGAACAGTCCAGCGGCGTCGCGAATGCGCATTGGACGCGGCGCGTCGCCGGGCACGATCAGGTCGACTCGCGACGCACCCGGCCGAAACGCACGGACGACGAGACGATTGCCCTCGAGATGTGCGCCGAGAATCGAATGAGGATCGTGATGTTCGAACGCCAACAGGCGCTCCACCTCGCGCTCTCGATGCGTCGCGCTTGATCCGATCTGTTCGGCCTTCATTTCAACTGCGGAGTCTAAACGATAGATTCGTTGCAAGCGAACATCGTCCGCGGGAGACTGAAAAATGAGTTCCATGCCGAATCCAAAGCAAGCGAACAACCTGCCCGGCTTCGACCCGATGATGGGGCAGCTCGAAGTGATCGAGCCTGGAATCGCGATGTTCCACGGCTTCGCCAACGTCGCGTTCGCATACGGACGCGGGGAGATGATCGTAGTCGATACCAGCTCGCGGAATATGGGCGCGGCCGCAGTGCGCGCGATTCGCGAGGTCAGCGAGGAACCGTTCGCGTTTCTCATCTATACGCACGGGCACGGCGATCATGCGTTCGGCACCGAGGCCTTCGTCACCGACGCGATCACGCGCGGGCATGCGCGTCCGAAAATCTGGGCGCACGAGGACGTAGCCGGCCGCTTCAAGCGCTACGCACTCACTCGCGGGTGGCAGTCGCATATCAATCGGCTCCAGTTCGGCGGCGCGTTCGCAACCGATGGGCTCTTCGATCCTAAGTCGTTCAGCCTTCCCCGATCTGGTTTATCGCGATCAACAATTTCTCGACCTGGTGGGCGAGCCGGTCGAGCTGCATCATGCGATGGGCGAGACCGACGACGCGACCTGGGTCTGGATGCCGACGCGGCGGCTTGCGATGGTCGGTGATTTGATCGTCTCGTCGATGCCGAACACGGGCAATCCCAACAAGGTGCAGCGTTACACGCTCGAATGGGCGGAGACGCTCGAGGCGATCGCGAAGTGCGCGCCGCAATATATTCTCCCCGGACACGGACCCGCATATCGCGGCGAGGAACTCTGCAAAGAAGTGCTGAGCGAGACGGCGCGTGCGCTCCGGCTCATCCACGATGAAGTCGTGCGGCGGCTCAACGGGGGTGAGTGGCCGGTGGACATTGTCGAGGCTAACATTTCGATTCCGGCGGACCTCGCGGCCAAATCGTACCTGCAACCGATTTACGGATGCGTCCCGTTCGTGGTGCGCGACGTCATCCGCCGCTACGCCGGATGGTGGTCGGGCGAGCCGTCGCAGATGTTCCCGGCGTCGCGCAAGGAACGCGGCGCCGACATCCTGGCGCTATGCGGCCGCGACGCAATCCTCGCAAAGGCCCGCGCACTCAAGGATGCGGCCGACCTGAAGCGTGCGCTGGCATTGGCCGAGATCGCGCTGAATGCGAACCCGTCCGACTATGAAGCAATCAGGTTGAACGCCGAGATTCTTGAGGCGATGGCAGCCGGCGAGCGATCGTTCATCGCGCGCAACTTCTTCGCCGGCGCCGCCCGCCAACTCCGCGAGCGCGCAAAATAGCCGACGCACCGGAGTCAGATCGCACTCGAACAGTTTAGCGCGAGGCTAGTTGCCACCGGTCTTCACAACCGGTGCGGCGCCAGTGTCTGAATTCTGAGCCCACCGCTCGAGGGTAACGAGGTCGGGCGGCAACACCGCGAACTGCTGATATCCCTGGATCACCGCGAGTGCGTCCTTGGGACGATTCACGTGGACATACAAATAGGCCAACGCCTTGAGGGTGAACGGTTCCTGTGGACGCAGGCGGTTTGCGCGGGTGAGATCTTCGAGCGCATCGTCGAAACGATGGATCTCGTCGTACGCGCTGCCGCGTCCCGAATAGGCCACAGCGAAATCTCCGCCCTCTACGAGAGCCTGGTTGTAATATCGAATTGCTTTGTTGCGATCGCCGTAGCTCGACGCAATATCGGCCTTGTCCACGTCGGCAAATCCCTTGAGGCTCTCGAGCCGCGGATTCTGCTGAATGTATTTTTGCGCATCCTCCGCGAACTTCGACATCGCCTCATAGGAGCCGCCCCATCGCGGCTTGAGTGCTGACATCACGGTGGTCCTGATCGACAGGCTGAGTGGCACGTTCCTGATTCCTGCGGCATACACCACGTCCATCGTTTTCCTGTCCGAAACACCCTTGGCCGCATCGATAATAGCTGCGTATGCGATACTGGCCTTCGGGTTCAACTTGATCGCCGCGACCGCCTCGTTAGCGCTCTCGCCGAACAGCCGCTTCATCTCGCTGAATTGCTGGTCGGAGGTTTTGTCGGTGTCTTGATCTCCCCTCGCCTGCCATCCCAGCGCCAGCAGATACTTGGCGCGGGCCAGATGGGCCGGATAGGAATCAGGTTCGCTCTTTACCCATTCGTTCAGGATCGAATTCAAAGACGTGTCGGTAAAGCCGAATGCGTCGAAGGCGAGCGCGAGGTTGCCTTCCTCCAATGCGTTCTTTTCGAACCCTTTCTGATACGAATTCAGCTGCGCGTCGAGCGCCTGGAACTTTCGATCGCGCAGTTCCTGGATGATCTCCGACTTGTCCGCGGTGAACGGCGGCGTCAGGACCTTCAAAGGACCTCGGACGCTCGTCACTGGCCGATTCACCATTTGCAAGACAATCAGCGATGCGACCGTCGCGCCCAGGATCTTCCAGAGCAAGGTCGTCCGCTTGCGTCGCGGCTGGCTTTCTTCTTCCCCCATTTCGCTCTATTCCCCGTTTCGGTTGAGTAGACGAGTAGCGCATCCTAACAACTAGTAGGTTTGCTAACAAGCAGCTATAGTAACTGCCCGCCATGGATGGAACGCCACAAATCGTCACGCCCCCGGCAATACAACCCGAAGAATCACGATTCTGGCGAAGGTTCCTGCCATGGATAACCACCGCAGCGGTAGTAGCGCTATTCGTCCTGGTCAAAATTCTGCTGTTCGTAAACCCGGATTCGCTCAAGATGCATATCGAGCGGCTATACTCGATGGCGCCGCCGGGTGCTAACCGCAAAGCACCCGACCCTTCCTTGCTCGCAAATTTTCCTGCGCTTCCCACAGGCTGGCACGGAGCCCCCATCGCGATGTTTCCGAACCAGCCACCGCCGGACCGATGGTCTGTAAATCTTAACACCGGAGCTTTCATCCACGTTCAGACTGACGTCTATCTGCCTGATGTCATTCCGATCAACTTGTCGCGCACGTACTCCTCACTTGACTACGACGACCGCGATTTCGGCGTTCACGCAAGTGCGTCTTACGAGATTTATTTGCTCGGTGACAACACCGTGTTCAGCTATATGAACATGATTTTCCCCGACGGTTCGTTAGTGCTTATGCCTCGGATCTCGCCGGGCACAAGTTGGGACGCTACCTACGAGCACCTAGCCATGCCAGGCGATCATACGGACATATTCGACAAGGCGCGGCTATGGTGGCATAGCCCTTGGTACTTTAGTTCGCTCAAAGACGGTACCGGAATTGTATTTCCGGCCTCCAGATGGGCACAGGAGTGGGGTCAGCGCTCGGCCATAATGATTCAAGACTCCAAAGGGAACGTGCTTGATATCAAGCGCGATGAGGCCGGCAATATAAAGGAAATCACTTCGCCCAATGGCCAGAAGCTGGTCCTGGCTCACGACGAACATAATCGAATAACTTCCACCGACGATTTGCATGGCCATACCATTTCCTATCGTTATGACGAACGTGGTCGACTAGGTGAGGTAATCGATTCGAGCGGCGAAGTGACTCACTATACCTATGATACAGACGGCAATATGCTTACCGTTGTAAAACCTGACGGTCAGACCTGGATTACCAACAAATATGACAACCGTCATCGCGTCATCAAACAGACCTACCTTGACGGGAGTCATGCCAGCTATGCTTACATTTCACCTGATAGCTCCGGTATGACAACAACCAAGGTAACTCGACCTGACGGTTCAACAGACAACTACTCGTTCAACAAAGATGGCGCCCTGGTAAACCATACCAACCAACCCGCACATTCCACCTCCCTAGCTTTGTAATGGCGCGAAAGCCAAGCCTACAAAAGAAACTCGCACAAACGTGCGCACTGATTGAATCGCGAAAGTTTCTGCAGGTGTATGCAACGAAACTCTCCGTTGCAAAAACCGAGACACAGTCCAGCGACGATGCTAACGTTATCCTCTTCTTGCGGTAGGAAGTCATCGCTATGAGGTAAGGACGAAATGATCTTTCGCGAACTCAATCACGGCAAGTGCAAGGCTTACCTCGCGATCTCGGAAGGTACCCGCAACGCAGCCATCATCGATCCGCTTCGCGACAAGGTCGAGCGCTACCTCGCGGTCCTCGCCTATCACGGATTGCGCCTGGACTTGATCATCGACACTCACACGCACGCCGACCATCGCAGCGGCGCGATGGAATTGGGCGCGCTGGCCGATGCGCCGGTCGCGATGCATCTTCTCGCGCCGGCGCCGCACGTCGGCATCCACGTCGAAGACGGTCAGGCGCTGAAGGTGGGCGATGAGGAACTCCGCGTTCTGCACACGCCCGGCCACACGCCGGATTCGATCAGCTTGCTCGCGAAGGATCGCGTCTTCACCGGTGACGTATTGTTCATCCACGGCACCGGACGCGCCGATTTCGCAGGCGGCGACGCGGGCGCTCAGTACGATTCGATAACGCGCAAGCTGTTCACACTCCCGGACGAGACGCTGGTTTTCCCCGCGCACGATTATCGCGGACATACGCAATCCACCATTCGAGATGAAAAGTGCTCGAACCCGCGGCTGGCCGGCAAATCGCGCGACGATTACATCAACTTGATGAACAACCTCGGTCTGCCGCTGCCCGACGGCATTCAGGAGTCGCTGCAACCGAACGAATCCGACCTCGACGCGGGCGCGCTCAAATTCCCGACGCTCGCGCAACTGAACGAGGTGCGTCTGCTGAGCGCTGTGGAGCTTCGTGATCGGATCGCGAGTTCCAATCCTCCAATGCTGATTGACGTGCGCGAAGAAGAAGAGTACCGCGGAGAGCTAGGTCACATCACCGGCGCGCGCCTGATACCGCTGAAGGAACTGCCCGAGCGAACGGACGAGTTGGCGAACCTGAAGACTCGCGACATCGTCGCGATATGCCGCGTCGGAGTGCGAAGCGCCACCGCCGCCGCAATCCTCACCGGCCTCGGCTTCGAGCACGTCTGGAACCTGAAAGGCGGCATGCTCGAATGGAAAGAGGCCCGGCTTCCAGTCGAGTGAGAAAACTGATCACCGGGCCTCGTTTTGAGGAATCGCCAGGTTCCAGCTATGCGTTAATGCCCCTTGCCCTCGTTGCCCTTCCCGCTTAGATCGACCACCTGCTGACTGTTGGTCGCGTCGTCGGTCAGCGTCAGCGTTCCGGAAAAGGGACCTGCCTGAGTCGGCGAGGATGAGACGTTGATCGTGCAGGTTTTTTGCGCTGCCACGCTGGGCGTGCAGTTGTCGGTTTCGACAAAACCTGAGCTAGCCGATATTCGATTAAACTTCACCGGCGCCAGACCCAGGTTCGTCACCGTGACGGTCTGCGGTGCGCTCATGGTGCCGGCGCTCTGATTCCCGAAACTCAAACTCGCCGGCGAGACTGACAACGCGCCGGGCGTCGGCGTCGCGGTCGGAGTTGCAGTCGAGGTGGACGTCGCTGTGGCGGTCGCGGTGGCCGTGGAGGTAGCAGTCGCGGTCGGCGTTGCGGTCCTGGTCGGGGTGGCAGTCGAAGTCGCGGTTGCGGTGGCCATTGCCGTTGAGGTGGCGGTGGCTGTCGCTGTTGGAGTTGCAGTTGCCGTGACGGTCGCAGTCGGCGTTGCCGTTGCAGTCGCAGTCGACGTGGCTGTGGAGGTCGCGGTTGCAGTCGACGTTGCTGTTGCGGTCGGAGTTGCCGTGGCTGTAGCTGTGGCGGTCGCGGTGTCGGTCGCAGTTGCGGTCGCGGTCGCCGTCGCAGTCGGCGTTGCCGTTGCGGTTGCGGTCGGAGTGGGCGTTGGGCCCGCCGACCCATATCTCAGCACGCGGTCGTTCGAAATGTCCGCGATATAAATGTTGCCATTCAAATCCACCGCGACTCCCGTCGGAGAGCATAGAGTGCTCAGGCCGGGAAATTCGATTCCGCCGTTGCACTCATTGCCCAAGAAATCGCCCTGGCCCCAAACGGAGTCCGCCGATATGTCGGGAAAACCCGAGGCCGCGTTATGCAGATATTCGAGCACGCGGTTGTTTCCCGAATCCGCGGCGAAAAGATCGTCGCTCGCGTCGGTCGCGATCTGCTGCGGAGATTTCAGCCCGCCCGCGCCGCCGCTTGCGCTCTTAGTGACGAAGTCCGGCTGTCCAATAACTTCGTCTGCCGTCACGTCGCCCGCGCCTGGCTCGCCACTGGCGCCATTCAGGGGAGTGTTGAACGTCAGCACGCGGTTGTTGCGATTGTCCGAAACGTACAGGTTGTCCTTGCTGTCGAGCGCAAGCCCTTCCGGGTTGCACAACGCGACACTGCTCGCCGATCCACATCCGCCCGCGGTGCTGAAGTTTGTCCCGGTGCTATCCACGCCGAAAACCTCGGCTGCGGTGGTCGACGCAAAGCCGCTGGCGAACGGATATTCGAGCACCCGGTTGTTGCCCGAATCCGCGACGTACATATCATGCTCGGCGTCGAATGCGACCGCCGCGGGATTGCACAGCGAGGTGGCACCGATGCCGCCCTGGTTGCAATTCGACCCGGTAAAGTCGCCGCCCTGACCCCACAACCTGCTGGCGCTCTGACCCGCGATTGGCGTGCCGACGAAACCCGCAAACGGAGTGTCGTACTCGAGCACTCGCGAATTATACTGGTCGACGACGTAGAGGTTGTCGTTGGAATCGACCGCGATACCCATCGGAAAATTCAGGCTGGCGGCAGTCGGGTTGCCATCCGCCGAATCCTGATTCGCGATAAATGAAATGAAGTCGGGCTGGCCGATTACCACGTCGGCCGGCTGGCCGTTGCTGAAGCTCGACGCGCTGTTCCATCCGAGGACGCGGCTGTCGTCGCTGTCGACCACGTACAGATGGCCCTTGGAGTCGACCACCAGCGAGTTCGGCGCGAGCATCGAGGCGTTGAAGGTCTCGTTGCCGTTCAGGCCATGCGCGAGATCGGCCTGCCCGAGCACACGAGTTCCCGACTCGGTCGGCGCGAGCGCATTGTCGAAGACAAGTATCCGGCTGGAGCATGCGTCGGCGACGTAGAGACCGCCCGCGCTGTCGAGCGCGAGTCCGATACCTTCGAAATCTCCGGACGTTACCGTGAGCCCGGAGTAACCAGCCCCGCACTGGCCGCTATCGGTGAAATCGGTCGCACTGCCGACTCCCCACGAGGTCGACGGCGACGTGCTCGGATAAGGCGAGCCCGCGGCGTACCGCAGCACGCGCAGATTCCTGGTGTCCGAGACGTACAGGTTATGCGAACTGTCCAGCGCCACGCCGTCCGGAAACTCGAACAGGTCCGGTCCGAGCCCGCCGTCGTTCGAGACCAAATCCGGCTCGCCCCACACCTGGGCTGCGCTTTCGCCGGTGGAAATCGGCGCCGGAAAAACCACCACCCGGTTGTTGGCCATATCGGCGACATAAAGGTTGTTTGTTCCCGAATCGACGGCGAGCCCATACGGGCTGCACAGGTCGCTCGCGCTCGCGACAACCCCGCCACCGTCGCAACCGTTGTTGGTCAGGTTCAATTGCCCCAGCACGAAATCGACCGTGGTATCGCCGGCGCATCCGGAACCATCGGCGTTCGGCGAGCATGACACTCCGGTCGCAAGCGGATCGAGGAACTCCAGCACCCGGCTCTTCTCGAAGTCGGCCACGAACAGGTTGTTGTTGCCGTCGACCGTCACCGCCAGTGGGTCAGTGATCGATTGCGATTCGCTCAGCCCAAGGTTAGTGGCAGTGATTGCAAAACTGGCGCTCTCGCCCGCGAGCGGCGTTCCCGTGAAGCTCGCGAACGGACTCGTATACTCGGTCACGCGGTTGTTCAAGGTATCCGCCACATAAAGGTTGCCGTCCGCATCGGTCGCGACGCCCTGCGGACCGTCGAGCGTATCGAGCGTCGCGGACCCGCCCTGGTTCGCATAGACATGGATAAAATCGACTTGCCCAATAACCACATCGGCGGGAGCGTTGTTCGCAAAGCCGGCCGCGCTATGCCATCCCAGCACGCGATTGTTCGAGAGATCAGCTACGTATAGATGGCCTCCCGAATCGATCGCGATCTGCGCCGGATTCGCTATCGAGCTGGCGGTGACGAAGTAATTGGTGTCGAACACCGCTTCGCCGAGCACCGCGCCGGCGGCCGGCCCGAGCCCGGAAGCTCGAATCGCAACCACGGTTGCAGCGGTCGCGACCAGCACGACAATTCCAACGAGACCGATCCGCCGTCGAAGGCCGATTTTTGTGATTGTCATCAGCGTCCCCCGAAAAGTAATAAATTACCGCCCAGTCGAAACACTAAGTGAGAATATTACAACAAATTGTAGGTAAGTCAATCAGTCTAGATATGATACATTATGTATCGGCACGTCACGACGGGTGTACGCACGGATTTTCGGACAGGCAGATCAGTGGTTCGGTTCGTTCACGATCAAGCGAGCCCAGCAGGGAGAATCCGAGATTCTTCGCTGCGCTCTGAATGACACAAGATACTGGGTGCAGGGGTCACCCCTGCCGAAGGAGGTGCGGAACCCACCGCGGGTTCCGCATTCAATGAAGTGCTTTCGTTCCCTAGACTTGGTCCTTATCCAGCGCCGAGCTCCACTTGCGCGAGGTGCGCCCTTCCCATCCGCGCTTGTGATACGCGTAGCCAACGATCAGAGGCACCGCGATCGTCGCCTCGCAATACACCATCTGCTCGTAGGTCGTATCGACTTTGCCCCAGCTGCTCGCCTCTTTGAGCGTGCTGCCGGAGAGCGCGCCATCGCGGACGTCCGCGACTGTTATCTGGATCGCGTACTTATGCATCGGCACGTCATGCCCGAGCACCTCGGCCGCGACCACGATATCCTGCGCGAAATTTTTCGGCACGCCGCCGCCGATCATGAACAGCCCGGTGCTTTCGTTCTTAACCTTGAGCCGCGTCAGTTCGTAAAAATCCTTGGCGCTGTCGATCGACACCTTGGGCATGCCGTGCCGCGCCGCCTGATGCGCCACCAGTCCGAATCCCGCAGAGCAATCGCTGAAGGCGGGACAGAAAATCGGCACCTCTTCGCGAAATGCCTCCAACACGATACTTGCGCTCGTTTTCGCGCCCGTCTCTGCCAGGTACTTGCCCATCTCGCCGACGAATTCGCGCGACGAATACGGCCGCGGCTCGAGGCTGTCTGTGATCTTGTGAATCGTCTCATCGCACACGCGCAGTTCGTCTTCGTCGATCAGCGTGTCGTAGATCCGATCGATATGCATCTCGCGCAGCTGGTCGTCGTCGAGCCCGTACTTGAACCGATCCTCGGCCATCCAATGCCTGAAGCCGAGCGCCTCGAAAAAATCCTGGTCGACGATATTTGCGCCGGTGCTGACGATCGCGTCGACCATGTGATTGCGAATCATGTCGGCGAAGACGCGCTTCAGCCCCGCGCTGATGAGCGAACCCGCGAGGCAAAGAATCACGGCACAATCGCGATCGCGCAGCATGCGATCGTAAATCGTCGCCGCGCGATGCAGGTCTCGCGCGCTGTAGGCCATCTGTCCCATCGCTTCGACGATCGGCACGACGTTGTCGCGCGTGATATCGACATGTTCGATCGGTTTTTTCAGAAACTCTGATTTGACAGTCATTACCGTTCCCCGTGATGTCGTTGATTGACTCGCCGATAGTAGGCATTGGCGAAGTTGTACGCTACTTGAGTGGCCCGATTCCGCCCAGCCCCGTCCAATAGAGCATGAAGTATAGCGTGCCGAGCCCAATCAGAAACGCGAACGCGAGGATATCCGCGGGCGTCACCGGGTATTCGATAAACGTCGTGGGCTCATGACTGAAGCCGAAGCCGCGGGCTTCCAGAGCCATCGCCATGTTGTTCGCCTTGCGCAGCGCGCCCATAAAAACCGGGATCACGACCGGCACGTAGCGGCGCACGCGCTCGAGCGGTCCGCCCTCGTTAAAGTCGTAACCGCGCAACCGCTGCGCATCGACAATCGTCACCGCTGAGTCGATAAACAGTGGTACCAAACGAAATGAAAGCGAGATCGCGAAGCTGACCCGATACGGCACTCGCATCCGCTGCAGTCCGTAAGTGAACTCTTCGATCTTGGTGGTCGAAAGAAACAGCACCGACGCCGCGAGCAACTCCGCCAACTTAATCCCGCGCCCTAGCCCAAACTTGATCGAAAGCCGGGTGACCTTTATCGCAACCGTATGCGCGCGCCAGTGAAACAGCGTCAGCGTGAAGATCGGCGTTCCGCGCTGGTAAAAGACCATCCACATCAGCGTGGTCGTGAAAATCAGAATTACGAACAGCCATCGGAGACGATAAAAATTCGGCCACGAATCCGTCAACTGCGCGATCCACAGCATGATCAGTCCGATCGGAACCAGCAGCGCAATCGGATTGTCCACCCAGTACACCGACCAGAACATGACGAAGAGCGAGAACACTTTGACCGTCGGATGGAGCCGATGAACAAACGTGCCGCGATCGATGTACAAATAAATCGGCATCAGGCGCGTCCCTTCACCCACGCGACAAATTCGTCGGTGGTCAGCGCGAGCGTGCCGAAGCGACGGCTCAGCTCGGTGATTTCAGGCGCGCGAAACGACGACGATCGCAGCAGCTCGTCCTGCATGAAGAACTCGCGCACGCCACCGTCGAAAATCTTCGCGCCCTTCCGCATCAGCACGACGCGCCGCGCATACTCGGCGACCAGCCACGGCGTATGTGTGATGATCACGATCGCGATTCCGCCGCGGTTGAGGTCGCGCACCAGCGCCATCATGCGGAGTTGCTCGCGATGGTCCAGGCCGGTAGTCGGTTCGTCGAGAATCAGCATCCGGGGCCGCAGCACGAGCACGCTCGCAACCGCAAGCCGTTGACGCTCGCCCTTGCTCAACAGGAACGGATCGCTCTGGCGCTCGTTCTGCAGGCCGACCGCTTCGAGCGCCTCATTGCATCGCCGCTCAATCTCATCAATCGGCAAGCCGAAGTTGCGCGGGCCGAACGCGACCTCGTCCTGGACGGTGGCGGCGAAGATCTGGTGGTCCGGATTCTGGAAAACGTATGCGACCTCGCGCGCCGTCTCGGCCGGACGCATCAGCGCGCGGTCCTTGCCGTCAATCGTCACGCGGCCCGTCGCGGGCTGGAGCAGACCGACGATGTGCTTGGCCAGTGTAGTTTTGCCGGAACCGTTTTGCCCGACGATCGCGAGAAATTCTCCGGCGCCGACCTTGAGCTCGATCGAGTCGAGCACGCGCGGACCGCCCGCGTAGCTGTACCTCACGTCTTCGATTCCGATAAACGCTGGACCAGCGATCGCATTGCCGGCAGCCTTAGGCTCATCGGACACGCGTGAGCGCGCGACGCTGTCGTAGGTGCTCGCGACGACGTTCGGATACGCGCGCACGATCACCTCAAAAGCCTGCTCGACGCTTTTCGGCTGCACGTCGATTCCCAGCAGCTCGAGCGCGTGACCAAGTCCGGGAGGACGCACGCCGCACGCCGTAAGCAACTCGGTGCGCGCGAACACTTCAGACGGCGGACCGTCCGCGGCGATTTCGCCCTCGCGCAGAACGACTATGCGATCGGCGGCGCGCAGCTCCTCGGACTCATGCTCAATTACAATGAGGCTCAAGCCCTGCGCCCGCAGCTTTTTGATCAGCTCGAAGACCTCAGCCCTGCCCTCCGGATCGAGATCAGTGGTCGGCTCGTCGAGCACGATTACCGACGGGCGCAACGCGAGCACCGACGCAATCGCAAGCCGCTGCTTCTCACCGCCCGACAGCGACATCGGATCGCGATGCTCGAAGCCGCGCAGGCCGACCGCCTCGAGCGCGGGCATGATTCGCCGGTCCATCTCGGCACGGTCCATCCCGACCTGCTCCATCGCAAACGCTACTTCGTGCGCGACGTTGGTCGAGAACAACTGCGACTCGAAATCCTGAAAGACCATGCCGACCTTCGGCGCGAGGTCGCAGACGCGGAGATGCTCGATCGATTCGCCTGCGATGAGAATCGCGCCGTGAAAATCGCCGTCCTCGAACTCCGGGATGATACGGTTTAGGCACTTTGCGAGCGTCGATTTGCCCGCACTCGACGCGCCCATCACGCCGATCATCTCGCCGGCGTTCTGCACGAGGCTCACCGCTCGAAGCGCGGGCCGGTCGGCGTCGTGATAAGTGAACGTTACGCTTTCGATCCAGACTGCATGCTGGCCGGAAGCTCCTGAAAAGATTTGCGCGTCGGTTTTCACATCATGAACAGGCCCGCGAACGCCAAAAGCAGAAACGGGCCGACTATTATCAGGACCGGCTTATCGTACGGCGCGACGAGCATCCACGCGGGCAGAAACTTGGGCGCCCAGTTACCGGTCGAAAGCAGGTTTCCACAAATCCAGGCGCCGCCCTCTCCGGCGATCAACAGCGCGAAGCCCAAGGCGCGAATCGGCACCGGCTTGAGTTTCACCTCGGGCATCATGTCGGTGTAAAGCATCCGGCCTTTTTTCACGCGCGGATAGACGGCCGCGAGGATGAACGGCGAGAGCGCGAGCGCCGAGATCATGTTGTTGAAGATGATCACGTTGCCGAGCATCGCGAACGGCCGGATGACGAGCACATTATCGGCCCATCCAACCAGGTCGGCGCACAGGACGCTCGCCGTCAGGCATGCGATGACGTACTTGAGAATTCCAAGTGGGGATCGGCTGATGGGACTCTGCCCGCGGCCAATCAATTCCCAGACTTTGTACGGAATCCATCCGTAAGCCAGGTTCGCGAAGAATCCGAAGATGTCGCCGGGCGAGACTCCGCCGAAAAAATCGCCAATCATATTTCCAATCGCGGAACCCCAGGCGGCAGCGGGGCCGAACAGAAACGAGCACACAACTGGAATAGCGTTGGCGGGACGCAGTTCGGTGACGCCGGGGATCAGCGGCACGACCTTGAACGGCACCAGCACCGCCGCGTACAGCGCGGCCGAAATCGCGCACAGCACGACCATCCGCGTGTTGCGCCACATCAAACGGAGATCGCTCATAGCGTGACGAGCGCAACGATGCGTGCGCGGCGCATGCCTGCTATACGAAAGAAATGATCGACAGTCACGTTCATCTCGACGCTGACCAGTATCCCGACCCTTCCGGCGCAATCAAGCGGGCGTGCGACGCGGGAGTGTCGGCGATGGTGGTGCCGGGAGTCGGTCCGGCGTCGAATCGCGCTGTGTTCGAACTGACAAAGGAATATCCCGGCGTCATTTTACCGGCACTAGGATTTCATCCTGAACGATTTGAACATAGCGAAGACGACTCTCGAGAAGTGCTCGAGATGATCGAGCGCGAGCGCGATTCGATTTGCGCGGTCGGCGAAGTTGGCCTGCCGTGGTACGGCGAGCGCGCCAAGGACGCCGGCATGCTGGTTGCGGCGAAGGTGACGCTGTCACGCTTCGCCCGTGCCGCGGTCACGTTCGATTTGCCGCTGATACTGCATGCGCCGCATGCTCGCGCCGCCGAAGCGCTCACAATAATTCGCGAGGCTGGGGTGACGCGTGCAGTCTTCCATTGGCACAAGTCCGACGAGCAGACCACGCGCGCGATTATCAACGCCGGATACTTTATTTCCCTGACGCCCGAAGTCGCCTACCGGGCGCGCGATCAGGACCTTGCGCGGATGCTTCCTGCTAATCGGATTCTCGCGGAGACCGACGGACCATGGCGGTACGGCGGCCAGTTCGCGGGGCGATTGACGGAGCCGGCGATGATCAAGGAAGTGGTCGCGGCGATTGCGCATCTGCGATGTACGACGTTCGAGGAAATCGCTGCTGCCACGACGGCCAACGCCCGCGCGCTGTTCCGAATCCGCGAGTGAATTAAATATTGTGAAATCTGCGTAGGCAAGGGGGTAGAATGGATCGACATGCCTATCTACGAATATCGATGTGAGAAATGCCGGCGGACGACCAGCGTCCTGACCACGCGCGTCAGCGAAAGGGTTGAAGCGGTCTGCGCGCATTGCGGTGGAACGAAAATGAGCCGGCTGATGTCGCGCTTCGCGATGCCGCGCAGCGAGGAATCCCGGATGGAGTCGCTCGCTGATCCGTCGAAGATGGGCGACATCGACGAGAACGATCCGAAGAGCGTCGCGCGGATGATGAAGCGGATGGGCAAAGAGATGGGCGACGAGTTCAGTGGACCGGAGTTCTATGAGGCCGTTGAGGAAATCGAAAATAGCGGCGATTTGGGCGATGAAGGATCAGGCGAGGACGATTTGTAGAGTAGATTTTTTTCTAGGACGCCGCAGCGCTGGTCTGACCGAGCAGATTGTCGCGCAGGAATGCGCGCACGTCGGGCTCGACCCGCTTGCCAAGATCGTGCGAGGCCTCCGGAAAGTAATAGGTCTCGACTTTCGCGCCGTGCGCCCGCAACGCGTCCGCGAGCTTGACCGCCTGTCGCACCGGCATCCGATTGTCCTGCTCGCCGTGCATGATCAGCACGCTGCATTCGAGCCTCGGCGGCAGATGCGCGATCACGCTGCGCTCCTTCAGGATGCGCTTGCTCGGCCATACTTCGCGCAGGATCGACAGCTTGGTGCGAAGCGGCGCTTCGGGCCACAGTGTCAGCGGATCGTAGCATCCCGATTCCAGGATCAGCGCGCGCGGACGCGAGTCGTAGTCCATCAGTAGTCCCGCGGCGACTGCGCCATGCCCAAGTCCCCACACCGCCAGCCGCGACGCATCGACGTCGCTGCGCCCTGCGAGCATGTCGAGCGCTTTGCGCGACGCCAGCACGGACGGCTGTCCCACGAAGCGGCTCGGCCCCGACGAATTGCCGTAGCCGGGAATACTCACGCACGCGACCTGGATACCCATCGCGGCGATTCCCTGGCTCATCTGAACGCATCGGTCTACGTTGCCCTCGCCGCCGTTGAGCACCAGCAGTCCTGGCCGGCGTCCCAGCTCAGCGCTGCGGGTCAGGTATCCTTCAATATGGTAATTCTTCGGGCCCTGCGCGACGTCGAAGTTGAATTGATCGACATTTTTGTAATTCGACGCGATCGACTTGCCGGGAATCCGGCACGCGATCATTGAGGTCGCGAGCACAATCGCCACAATCGAAAGCCGGCCCGAAAATTTAACTAGTCGTCGCAGGGACAGCGGAAGTTTCGCTGCCGATGAACGCGGGAAAGAACTGGGGAGCTCGTCTGACATCGTTCGGTAATCTACTCGCCTTATCTATAATTGAAAACCGTCTAAAAATTCGAGACAAGTCCGGCGCCGCCTGCCGCATTGAATCGAACCGCCGTTTCACTGATACTTCTTGATTCGCAAGCGCATCATTTTCGCGCAATTCAATTCGGTGGCAGCAATGGCGACGCAGACAGAAAAGACCAGTTCAGCATCGGCGGCAATTGATTTCGACAAAAACGGCGGCGTCGTCGCCGCGATCGCCGTCGATCACTTGAGTCATCGCGTCCTGACCGTCGCCTACATGAATCGCGAGGCCTTCGACGAGACCGTCGCGACCGGACGCGCATGCTACTTCTCGCGCTCGCGCAACAAGCTGTGGCGCAAGGGCGAGGAGTCGGGAAATTTTCAAATCGTGCACGAAATTCGCCTCGACTGCGACGCCGACGCGGTCGTAGTTGCCGTCGAGCAGCGCGGCGACGGCGCCGCATGCCACGAAGGCTACGAGTCGTGCTTTTTCCGCAAGCTCGACGCCGGCTCATGGAAAATCGTCGATCAGCGCAAAGTCGATCCCGCCAAGTACGGCCCCAACTACGGGCATCAGAAAAAGTCGGCCGGTTGATACGACATGGCTGATCAAGTTCTGAAATTCGGCATCCCCAAGGGCAGCCTCGAGGATCAGACGCTCGAGCTGATGCGCAAATCCGGCTGGCGCATCACGGTCGGCTCGCGCTCGTATATCCCGACCACCGACGACCCGACGCTGAGCTGCCGCATCCTGCGCCCGCAGGAGATGCCGCGATATATCGCCGACGGCTCGCTCGACGCGGGCATCACGGGCAGCGACTGGATCGTCGAGAACAACGTGACGCTTCATCAGGTCGAGAGCTTCATCTATGCGAAGGCGACGCTGACGCCCTCGCGATGGGTGCTGTGCGTGCGCAACGACTCTCCGGTCAAGCGGCTCGAAGATCTCGCAGGGAAAACGAATCGCGACCGAGCTGGTGCAGTTCGTTAAGCGAATCTTAGCCGAACGCAAAGTTAAAGCAGAGGTTGAATTTTCATGGGGCGCGACCGAGGCCAAGGTCGCCGAAGGAATCATCGACGCCGCGATCGACGTCACCGAGACCGGATCGTCGCTGCGCGCCAACGGACTTGCGCATCGTCGAGGAACTGCTCGTCTCGAATCCGGTGCTGGTCGCCAATCCGGCAGCATGGGCCGACCCGTGGAAGCAGGCCAAGATTCGCCAGCTCGGCATCCTGATTCGCGGCGCGCTCGACGCCGAGAATCGCGTAGGTATCAAGATGAACGTCGCCAAGGCAAATCTCGAGAAAGTGATCGCGCTGCTGCCCTCGATCACCGCGCCGACAATCTCGCACCTCTACCCGAGTCCCGCGCTGAAAGGCGTCGAGTGGCTCGCAGTCGAGACGGTAATCGCGGAGCAAACAGTTCGCGAGTTGTTCCCGAAACTGCTCGAAGCCGGCGCCGTCGGAATCGTTGAGTTCCCGCTAAATAAAATCATCGGCTGAGCTTCTTAATCTTGTGTCATGCTGGCTGGAACGGCCTGACCCTTATCGAGGCGAACGTATTGCCATGCGAGCGCAGCGCCTTCGAGCGAATCGGCGATGTTGGCGAGATCCTCGACCGGGTGATGCTGCAAAATATAAATCTTCGCCATCGGAGTATCTTTTCAGCGCAAAAGATTAGCTGACGCGCGTTTGTTGTAAAAACTGCAAGCTTTTTGCGTCCGGCGCTGGCTATCTCGCGGCGTTCATGGTTTGACCTTCTTTAGTATTTATATGGATCGGATGACTACCATGTTTTTCTCTGGCTTGGTTGTCCTGTCCGTCGCGGGTTGCACGGTCAATCGCGAACTGGCTCCACAAAGTATTCCGTCGTCATCATTGGGAAGTGATCGGTTGCCGCTCAATGTGGTGGTGATCGGCGACCCCGCGATGAAGTTCGACTACCCACGGTACCTCAAAGCTTTCGTCGAGGTGCTGAACCCCGGGCTCGCGCAGACGCTCCAGAGTGCGTTTCGCGGAAACTTTCAGAATGTGAATGTCGTCGAGGCTGAGAATGCGGCGGGCGGTGCCGATCTTTTTGCATCGCCGAAGTTGCAGCTTTCAGATCCGATGAAGTTGACGGTGACATTTGTCGATCCACGTTCGCGCAGAATCGTTGCAGAGCTCTCGTCCGAGCGTTCATGCGACGGCAATGCGCCCGGCGTTTACGACCACCTCGTAACCGACCTCGTGCTGTTCGCCGCGGTGGTGGTCTTTCCTCCTGCGGACAAGTTAGCCACCCATGAAATCGACAAGCACACTGCAGATCGCTTCAACGCCGCATTTGCGCCCGCGATCGCGCGGATGGCTGGTGACATAGCGATTAAGGCGGCGAAGGATCCTCACCTACAGTCCTTCGCAGCACCGCGCGTTCAATCCGTCAGCGCGGCTTCCGTGAACACGCTGTAGGTTTGAGGAGCACGCGAAGCGCGCGGCCTCAGAGACCGGAACCGGCTTCGCGTGATGCGAAGCTGTCCGGAGGCCAGAAGCCATGTCCTGCCGCTCGCGTTGCTCGCTTCGTCAGGATGACAAAAAAGCGCCCCCGCGGATCGTCGGGATATAGCTTTGCGGAAATTGTCGTTAGAGCAACGTGCCGCGGCGAGTGCGGCCGAGGTGCGTATACGCGCGCTGGGTGGCGACGCGGCCGCGCGAGGTGCGCGCCAGGAATCCCTCCTGCAACAGGTAGGGCTCGTAAACTTCCTCGATAGTGTCGGACTCTTCGCCGACCGCGGCGGCAAGGCTCTCGACGCCGACCGGGCCGCCGTCGAACTTGTCGATGATCGCGCCGAGAATCGCGCGATCCATCTTGTCGAATCCCGCGGTGTCGATTTCGAGTAGTTCCAGCGCAGCCAGCGCGATTTCGCGCGTGACGACCGGCGCCTCGTTCACCTGCGCGAAGTCGCGCACGCGCCGCAGCAGGCGGTTGGCGATTCGTGGCGTCCCGCGCGACCGCGACGCGAGCTCGTGTGCGCCCTCTTCGTCAATCGCGACATTCAACAAAGCTGCCGAGCGGCGGACGATCTCGCCCAGTTCCGCGTGATTGTAAAAGTCGAGATGGAAATGCTGGCCGAACCTGTCCCGCAGCGGCGAGCTGAGCAGCCCCGATCTTGTCGTCGCGCCGACCAGCGTAAACGGATTCACGGAGAGCTTCATCGTGCGCGCGCCCATCCCCTCGCCCACCACGATGTGAAACTCGAAGTCCTCCATCGCGGAGTAAAGCCGCTCCTCGACGACGCGCTGGAGGCGATGAATCTCGTCGATGAAGAGCACGTCGTGCTCCTCGAGGTTGTTCACGATTGCGGCGAGGTCGGCGGCGCGCTCGATTGCGGGACCCGAGGTCACGTGGACGTTGACGCCAAGCTCGCGCGCGATGATGTGTGCGAGCGAGGTCTTGCCGAGGCCCGGCGGTCCCGCGAACAGGACGTGATCCAGCACTTCTTTGCGTCCGCGAGCGGCGTCGATCGACATGCCGAGAATTTTCTTGGTGCGCTCCTGGCCGATGAACTCCGAGATGGCGCGCGGGCGCAGTGCGAGATCGATGCGACGATCGTCCTCGTGGCCGACGCGCGCGGTAAGCCGCCCTTCCGCTGGAGGCGGTGGCGTGCCGGCGTTTTCGATTGGCTTACTTTTCGCCAAGCAGCACCGCCAACGACTTTCGGATTATTGCTTCAGGATTCTAGCGTCGCGCCCGTGTCCGCTGCGATGACCGCATCAACCGTGCGCTTCGCCTCTATCGGTTTCATGCCGAGATTCACCAGCGCGGAAACTGCCTCATCTGCCGGGCCGGCCGGTCGTGCGGCGGCGTCAGGCACCGGACGCAGATGCCCGTTGGACATGCTGGTGGACGGCGCCGCCATCTTCAGGTCGGCGACTTTGTCGCGCAGCTCGCGCACTACGCGTTCAGCGACCTTGGGACCGACGCCGGGCACCGCGTCGATTCGCTCGACGTCGCCCTTCGCTATCGCGGCCACGAGCTCTTCCGGTGCGAGCACCGACAGGATCGCGAGCGCGAGTTTCGGCCCGACGTGCTGGACGCTCATCAGCAGGTCGAAGGCGCGCTTCTCGGTCGCGTTGGAAAATCCGTATAGCAGCAGCGCGTCCTCGCGCACGACCTGGCGGATCATCAGCGAGACGCGCTCGCCCAGTTGCGGCAAGCGATAGTAGGTGCTGAGCGGGATCAGTACTTCGTAACCGACGCCCCCCGTCTCGACCACGATGCGGCCAGCGTCACGAACTGCGAGCGCGCCTGACAATGTCGCGATCATTGCGGCACCATCTTCGGTTTGATTCGGCGCGGCGCTGTCGCCGGGCGGATGCGCTCGATCGATTCGACGAGATTCGGCATGCGTCCACGGCCAAGATGGCAGAGCGCTATCGCGAGTGCGTCGGCCGCGTCGTCGGCGAGCTCAACTTCAGGATCGAGCTTCAGCGTCTTGCGCACCATGTATTTCACCTGCGCTTTGTCGGCATGCCCGTGGCCGGCGACGCAGAGTTTAACTTCGTTGGGCGGATATTCGTGCATCGCGAGACCGCGCTCCGCCGCCGCGAGCATCGCCATCGCGCGAGCCTCGCCAAGACGAAACGCGCTCTGCACGTTGGCCGCGACGAAGTGACGTTCGAGGCTCACCGCTGTGGGAGCGAACTCGTCGATGATGTTCAGCAGATCTTCGTGGATGCGATGCAAACGCGCGGGACCAGGTGCGAGCGACGCGCATCGAATCGTGCCCGCGGTCACGTAGCGCGTGCCCGGCCCCTCGACCACGCCGTAACCGCACACCGCACTCCCGGGATCCACCCCGAGTATCCGCATACCCCACCTCCGCGGCAGCACCGCGCGGCGTCACGCCGCCGAGAACTGCGCCATCTCTTCATCGCTGATGTCGAAATTCGCGGCGACGTTCTGCACGTCGTCGTGATCCTCGAGTTCTTCCATCAGCTTGAGCACCTGCCCGGCCGTATGGCCGGAGACCGCCACCGTATTTTCGGGAATCCGCGTTTGTTCCGAATGCGCGATCGCGAGGCCGGCTTTTTCCAGCGCGTCGCGCACCGCATTCAACTTGTCGGGCGATGTTAGGACCTGGAAAGTCTCGCCGTCGCTGGTCACATCGTCGGCGCCGGCATCGAGCGCGAGTTCGAGCAGCTTGTCCTCGTCGATTGCGGATTTTTCAATTCCGATCACGCCGCGCTTCTTGAACATCCAGCCGACACATCCGACCTCGCCGAGGTTGCCGCCGTGCCGCGAGAAAACGAAGCGCAACTCCGCGACCGTGCGATTGCGATTGTCCGAGAGCACGTCGACCATGATTGCGACGCCGCCGGGGCCGTAGCCTTCGTAGGTGATTTCCTCGAGCGACGCGCCCGCGATTTCGCCGGTGCCTTTTTTAATCGCGCGATCGATGTTGTCGTTGGGCATCGATTGTTTCTTGGCGACCGTAACCGCCGTGCGCAGGCGCGGGTTAGAATTTATATCACCGCCGCCGAGTCGCGCCGCGATGGTGATTTCCTTGATCATCTTGGTGAAGACGCGGCCGCGCTTGGAATCGGTGATCGCCTTCTTGTGCTTGATCGAACTCCATTTCGAATGACCCGACATGGCAAATACCTTCCGCGGGGCCACCTCGGCGGGCGGGTCCCGAACGATGCCGAGGTTATCATAAAGTTTCGCGCAAGGGGGAATGGGGCAAAAGCGATGGCGTCGAGGAATTCACGCGCTCGAGGACTGCGAGGTCATCAGATCTTCAAGCGCGCCTGCGAGATCCGGATGCTCGAATACATAGCCGCTTTGCTCCGCGACCTTCGGAAAGACCCGCTGTGACCCTAGCAAAATGTCGCTCACCTCTCCCAGCGCGAGGCGAAGTGCGATGCGCGGCACCGGGAGCAGCGCCGGCCTGTGGACTGCATTCGCCAGCGCGCGCGTAAAATCGAGGTTGGTCACAGGGTGCGGCGCGACCCCGTTCGTCGGCCCGCGGATAGCGTCGTGGCTGCTCGCATGCAGCATCACGCCAACCAAATCCTTGATATGAACCCACGGCATCCACTGCCGTCCGCTGCCGAGCCTGCCGCCCACTCCCATCCGAAAGGGAGTTAGCATCGTAGCCAACGCGCCGCCGTTGGGAGCGAGAACGATTCCAATTCGGACGCATACCACGCGAACGCCAAGCTTCTCGGCCGCCATCGCCTCGCGTTCCCACTCCACGCAGACTTCCGCGAGAAAATCATGGCCGGCGCTTGAGCGTTCATCCAGTTCCTCGTCACCCCGGTGGCCGTAATAGCCAACCGCGGATGCGGACACGAGTACCTTGGGCCGGCTCTCCGATGCCGCGATCGCGCTGACCAGGTTGCGCGTGCCGACGACGCGGCTGTCCCGGATTCGGCGTTTCTTTTCCTCCGTCCAGCGCCCTTCGAAAACCGGCTCGCCCAAAAGATTGAAGACGACCTCGACCCCGCGGATCGCCTCAGCCGGTGCGGGGCCAGCTTCCGGATTCCAGGCGTGCGCCTCAACCTTGCCGAGCCGTCGCCGCGCTTCGTCAGCGTTGCGACTCAGGACGACAACGTCTTCGAGCCTCCCGACGAGATGCTTTCCGACGAGTCCGGTGGCCCCGGTGATAAGTATTCGCATATCGTCCGTCTTCTGTTTTATCTTAGCAGGTCGGCAACTGTTGATACTGTTTCCGCTTTGCACGCGCGCAAGATCGCTGGCAGCGCGCTAGCCTCAACTCCGTCCTCTTCTGTTATCATGCTGTCGCCATCGATTCGTATGAACGAGGAATGCCTGGGGTGAGAATTTCGATTTTGGGTTTGCTCGCGGCGCTGTGCGTTGGCGGGTGCCTCTATCCTCCCGTCACGCAGCCGCCGCCTGACGCGCAGCAGGAGGTAGTGATTCCGCTGCCGTACGATCTCGCGTGGGACGCGGTGAATGGAGTCATCACCGAAAATTCGTTCCACGTGCAGGCGCAGGATATGACCAACGGGATTATCGAGGCGGTAGGTCCGCGCTTCACACTGCACGACGCCGATTGCGGAAAAATAAAGAGCGTGGCGGGTTCCTACACCGCGGAGCCGGAGCAGAACTCGTCGTCGGTGTACAACTTCCTCGTGCGTCCGCGCGGCACGGAGGCGACGCTGGTCGAGGTGCGCGCGACTTTCAACTCGTCGGTCAAGGTTCCGCTGCATCCTGCGACTGACGTGGATTGCGTGTCGCACGGAATCCAGGAATCGAATCTGCTGCGCGAGGTATTAGTCGAGGCGAAGAAGACTCATCGCCCGACGTTCGCCAGGCAGAGCGGCGCTCCGCAGCAGGCGGCGTCGTCGGCGAATGCGCAATCGTCGGGACCGGCGCACAGGCCTCCGTCCTCGATTGATAAGACGGAGGGGCAATCCGAAATGCCGACTTCGATGCGCGGATTTTCACTTGGCGGGAATCTCAAATTGCCAGCGCCTCCGTCGCAGTAACAAGCACTAGCGCGGGCTTGACATTTTTTTCGTCCGGGATGAAACCGGGGCCATCACCTCTCCCCTAGCCCCTCTCCCTTTAGGAGAGGGGAAAGGAGCGCAGTTTAGGAGAAGCTCTTATGAAAGGTCGTATCGCGTTCATCCCAACGGCACACAAAATTGAGTTCCACGAGTACGACGTTCCCGCGCCTGCCGCGGGCGGTCTCGTCGCGGCCGTTACGCAGACCAACGTGTGCGGCTCGGAAGTGCATATGTGGAAGGGCGAGTTCGGGCGGCGCGGCGTGATGCCGGGGCACGAGATGAGCGGGCGCATCGAGGCGCTCGGCGCGGGCGTGCGCGCGGATTGGGCGGGCGTGCCGGTGAAGGAAGGCGACCGGATCGCGCCGGTCTACTACACGGTGTGCAATCGATGCGTGAACTGCGTCAGCGGGAATCATGCGGCGTGCACGGCCAAGGTGGTCGGCGCGCGGCATCCCGATGAGCCGCCGCATTTCACGGCCACGTTCGCTACCCACTACGTGGTCAAGCCCGATCAGCACTTCTACCGCGTGCCGGACAATGTGCCCGACCTGGTCGCGTCGTCGGCGAATTGCGCGATGTCGCAAGTTTTCTGGAGTCTCGATCGCGCGCGGCTGGCTTACGGCGAAAAGCTGGTGGTGCTCGGCGCGGGCGGACTCGGACTGCATGCGATGGCGATTGCGAAGGCGCGCGGCGCACACGTAATCGCGGTCGACGGCGTCGATCTGCGGCTGCGCGAGGCGCGTCGATTCGGCGCCGACCAGACTGTCGATATGCGCGAGTACAAAGATGCGGAGGCTCGCGACAAACGTGTGCGCGAGCTATGCGCCGGATGGCCCGACGTGGTGCTGGAAGTAGCCGGCGTCCCCGAAGCATTCAGCGAGGCGCTGAAGATGGTACGCGCCGGCGGCCGCGTGATCGAAGTCGGCAACATCTCATCGGGCTTGACGGTCCAACTCCCGCCGTCGATGATCACGTTCAAGTCTCTGGAAATAATCGGCGTAGCAACCTACCCGCCGCACTATCTGAAGAAGTCGCTCGACTTCCTCGCGGCGAACATCGACCGCCTGCCCTATCGAGAAATGTGCGACGCCACCTTCCCGCTGTCGAAGGCCGCGGAGGCGCTCGATAAAAGCGAGCATCGCGAAGTCACCCGCGCAGGATTGTTGCCCGGTGGCGACTAGAGCATAGGGTCGGTTGACAATTTGATAACAGATTGTCACATTCGCCTCGAATTGAACTGCGGCTTCCGGGGGTATCCGATAGGTTTTCATTTGAAATCACCAGGCATGCCTCGAACGCGTTTCGCGCTGAGCATAGTTTTGATCCTGGTGACGAGTTGCCTCGGTCAAAGCGCGCACGCGCAAAGCGCCGGAGTTGTGCCTCCTCCACCCACGGTCGATCAAAGTACTACGACGGTTGGGATGCCAGTTGAGGGGAGCGCTCCGCTGGCGCAGATTCCGCAAGGACTCGGAAGCTTCGGCATTGGCGCACGATACGATGGTGAGTTCCTTCACAACATGAAGTTCACGAAAGCATCGTCGTCCAGCAACGGCGTCGTGACCAACCTCAACTTATCCGACCCACCCAAGGTATCGTTCAAGTACAATGCCGGCACTGTAGACATCCCGATGGGACTTCCAACGCTTCATTTGTTCGGCGGCTCATCCTTGTACATCGCGCCGGTATTCACCGTCGGAGGCGCCGTCTACGACGTCAAGGGAAAATCGGGACGAATTGGGCAGACAATCGTCTACGAGGGTTCCGGTCCGATGATCGGCGGCGGCTTTGGTTCCACGATCATGAATCCTCACTGCCCGCTGTTCGGAGGTCTCGATGTCTTATATCGCGACAATCTGGGAGTCGGGGTCAGCCCGGCGCCGAACTCCGTTGGGAACGGCTCGCAGAGCAATACTCTTTCCTACTATGAGTGGAACGTGGCGGCGCGGGGCGGCTACTCGTTCGCCACTGGTGTTAGGTTCGCACCTTCTGTCGCGCCTTGGGCCGGTGTCGAGTTCGACTCGACGAACGTCAAATTGACCGGGAGTGATAACACTCTTGGCCAGTCATCTTCGTATAAGAATGAGGTCGTGGCCAACGACTTCAAAGGCATCGCCGGGCTGGATGCACGTCTTTGTGGTCAACTCTTCGGCCGCGCTCAGGTGAGCTTCAACGATACTGACTACGCAGTGATGGCCAAGTTAGTATACCAATTCGACCTGAGCAACTTGTTGAAGTGAGTGCGGGATTATTGCCCGAATAAATCGTGAACACGGGAATAAGCTATTCGACCCTCTCACCTTCAGCGGTCGTTACTCACATCTCACGAGAGTATGAGCTTGGCGGCCTCACAAGCTCTAATTTTTTCGCCCGCGGCCTGAACGATACCTACCGCGTACAAGCCAGCGACAAGTCCTACGCCTTCCGTGTATATCGCGCCGGTTGGAGGACTCAGTCAGACATTCAATACGAACTCGATATCCTGCTACACCTGGATCGAAAAGGTATCTCAGTCTCGACACCTATTGCCGGAAAAGACCGCCGCTTGCTCTATCCTATCGAGCAACCCGAGGGCATGCGCTATGCCGTACTGTTCACCTATGCCGAAGGAGAGCAGTCGGGCGCGCTGGCGGAAACTCAAGCGCGTTTATTCGGAACCGCGTCAGCTAAACTGCATATCGCTAGTGATGGCTTTGTAAGTCATCACGCACGTTTCGGTTTGGACTTGAACCACCTGATCGATCAACCCCTGTCCGCGACCCTCCCTTTTCTGGCCCATCGCCCCGATGACCAACAATATCTCAAGGATTTGGGCACAAGGATCCACTTTCAAATCGAAGCGGTTCAGGCAGACTTGGATCTCGGATTCTGTCATGGCGATTTGCACAGCATTAATGCAGCGTTCGAGGGCGAAACAGTTACGATGTTCGACTTTGACTGTTGCGGGGTTGGATGGAGAGCGTATGATATTGCGGTCTATCGATGGCTGCTTGAGCTGCGAAGCATGGCATCCAACTGGAAGCCCTTCCTTGATGCTTACCAGGCGATCAGGACGCTGAGCGAGACGGACCTATCCGCAGTGCCGTTTTTTGTCGCGGCGCGGTACATCTGGATCTTGGGTCTTCATACGGGCAACGCTTCGTTCCTGGGCCGGAGCTTCATGAACGATCAACTCTATTGGAACTACTGGCTCAAGCTCATTCGCGACTGGGACGCCAAGGAACTGAAGGCTGACGTATAGCGTTCAAGAATAACTGCCGGCGTGCTCGTGAACTGCTTCGAGGTCCGGGTGCTCGCCGGAATGACTGCGACCTGTTACGGTGCCATCAATCTGTATGGTGCTGGACGAGTTCGAGCGCCGCAGACTGATGCGCGCAGGATTATCACCAGAACGCTAGTGACGCTAATCGATCCCTCGGAACTGCGATGAATATTCAGGAATTGCGCAGAGGGGTCGAATCCGGCAGCCGGGTCGATCAATCCCTTCTTGCCCTCTGCTATCTGTATGGAGTCGATGTCCAGGTCGACTACCAAGAAGCGTTTCGGCTTTTGTCGCTGGCTGGCACCTCGCGAGCCGTGGCCAATCTCGGGCGAATGCATGCCGAAGGACTGGGGCTCCCAAAGAACATGGCCGAAGCGATCCGCCTCTACAAGGCTGTGGGTAAATCCGAATTTCGCGCACAGCTCGAACTTGGCCGCATCTACTCTCGCGGATTAGGAGTCCCAACTGATACCGTCGAAGCTCTGGGATGGTACTCAGCCGCAGCCGCTCGAGAGGACGACGACTGCGTCGACGATCCAATCACCGCCGCCATCGTTGGCTCGGGCACGTTGGAAGAAGTTCAAGAGGCGAAGGCGTTCGTGGCGAGTACGAAACGCTCGCTTCGATAGTGGGGCGGGCCGCCGTGCCCGCCCTCCCGATAAAAGAGAGCCTTGCTCATCTTCCTGAAGTTCTTCCCCTCTCCCAGAATGGGAGAGGATCGAAGGTAAGGGTCCGATTTACAGCGCGCGATCATTCCGCGCGCGATTCAAGATTCTGCCTCTGCTCCGAACTCGCGTTAGTGTCGGTTCAAGGAGAAAGCAGAATCTTGAGTCGCGCGCAGGAAGCGCGCTGTACGCGGACCCTCACCTTAATCCTCTCCCTGACAGGGAGAGGGGAAGAAGGCCGGCCTCCGTTCATGCGCAGATTTCCCTAACAGGGAGAGGGATTAGCGCGGACTGTTTCTGGCCGAAACGTTCAGGATGAACTCTACTGCCTTATGCCGATGTCGCTGATCGTGGTAGTTAATTTGGAATGACTGCTGGTCATCATATCGTCCCCGACGGACCCTCCAGCGCAGGCGAAGAATATGTCAAACACTCTCGCGCAAAACTGTTTTTGACGGAACGAAGCTACCGGTGGTGCCGTACGCATTTCAGCACCCCAACCTGTTGTAGATCTGTCGACTTCCAGCCTATGCGAGTTCTACTGAAACACCTCGTAGCCGGTAGCTTGCTCAAATGATACCGTCGAAAAACTGAGAGGGGGAGCGTGATTCCAATCCGCTACAATCTTAGGAGCCTGCTCGAGCGTCGCACGACCTCGCTGATGACCGTGCTTGGGCTTGGCCTGGTCGCGATGATTTTCGTGATTCTGTTCGGGTTCATCGGCGGGCTCAAAGGCACGATGCTCAATGCGGCGGGCGAGCGCAACTGGGTGTTGCTCAGTCGGGGTTCGCCAGATGAAACCGCGAGCTTCATTCCGCATGCCCTTATGGACCTCATCCGCGTGCGGCCCGAAATCGCAACCAGTGACTCGGGCCAGCCGCTGATGTCGCCCGAGATTTTCGCAGGCGTGAATATCAGTCGCGACAAGCATGTGCGCCAGTTCGTGCTGATGCGCGGCGTGATGCCGATCGCCATCAAGGTGCATCGCAACATGCACCTGATCGCGGGGCATTGGCCGACTCGCGGCGACGGCGAATGGGCCGTCGGGCAGAAGATCGAGGCACGGCAGCCGTATATGACGATCGGCACTCAGATGCATTACGGCCGGCGCAACTGGACAATTGTCGGAGTTTTCTCCGACGAGGACAGCGCGCGCGAATCCGAAATTTGGACCGATTACGATGACCTGCTCACCGACGCGCAGAGCCCCGGCAAAGACACCAACTCGCTGCATGTCGTGTTGAAACCCGGCACCGCGGACGCATTCCAGCAGGCGCTCAAGAGTGACTCACGGCTGAAGGTCGACGCGGTATCCGAGCGCGACTACTACGCCTCGCAAACCAAAGTGGTGGACCAGTTGCGATCGCTCGGGCTGATCGTGGCGCTGATGCTCGGCGTCGGCGCGGTCTTCGGCGGGATGAACACGATGTACGCGGCTGTGGCACGGCGCAAGCGCGAGATCGGCGTGCTGCGCGTGCTGGGTTTCTCGCGCGGGAATATTCTCGGCAGCTTCGTGATCGAGAGCGCTATTCTCGGTATCGCTGGCGGCGTTGCGGGAGTCGTGCTGGCGTATATCGTCGCGTGGGGCACGGGCTTGAACAGCCGCCTGCTCAGTGTTGGTTCGACCTTCTTTTCATATCGGCCGACGCCGGCGGCGATTGTCGCGGGGCTGGCCGCGGCGAGCGTGATCGGTGTGGTTGGAGGTTTTGCGCCGGCATGGCGCGCGGCGCGCATCGGGGTGATCGATTCGATTCGGGAAGCATGATGATAGCGAAGCTGTTCATCGTCGCGATCCGCAATATGCGGCGTCAGCTGCGGCGCACGATTCTGACCGCGCTCAGCTTTGCGGTCGCGGTCTTCCTGTTCACAGTGCTGGTGGCGGTGCCGGTGTCGATGGATCGAATCGCGGCCGACGCCGCGAAGGGCCTGCGCCTGATCGTTATCGCGCACAACTCTTACAAGCTGCCGGCGAAGTACTGCAACGATATCAGGAAGATGCCGCACGTGATGGGGTGCGCGCCCGAGCTTCAGTGGGGCGCGATTTATCGCGACCCGCGCAATCAGATTATGGCGATCGGCGTGACGCAGGACATCTATTCGGTCAGCGGGCCGAGCGATTTTCAGCTGCCGCCCGAGATACGCAAGCAGATGTTCACGGATCGGCGCAACGCATCGGTCGGCAGCGTGCTGATGCGCGAGCAGGGACTTAAGCTCGGCCAGCCATTCACTATCCGCTCACCGGAGAACGAGAAGCTGACCCTGACTCTCATTCCGAAGGCCGAAATGCCAACACTCTTGACGGCGCGGGCGCTGTTCTTCGATCGGCGATTGCTCGACGAGGCGGTGAAAAACGCGTACGGAGCCGATATTCAGGATCGCGCAACCTTCCTTTCGGTTAGAGTCGATCGCGCCGAGAACATGGATTCGGTGATCGGCGAAATCGACGAGAACTTTCACAACTCGGACGGTGAAACCGAGACGACGCCGGAGTCGGACGCACTGAACAGTGTCATCACCGGGATCGGCGACGTGCGGACAATCATGTACAGCATATGTATCGTCGTGCTGTTGACGGTGTTGCTGATCGCGGCCAACTCGATGGCGATGATGGTGCGCGACCGGATAACCGAGGTCGCGGTGATGCGCGCGCTCGGCTTCGCGCGCGTCCACGTGGTGGCGTTGCTGCTGACGGAGGCCGCGCTGATAGGACTTGCCGGCGCGATTGTCGGCGCTGCCGCAGCACTGTGGTGCTTCCATGGAGGCATCTCGCTCGGCGCTCTCACGGGAGGACTCGGATACATGGCGGTGGCACCGAGCACTGCGGCATTGGCAGTTCTCGTCGCGCTCGGGGTGAGTCTTCTGAGCGCCGTGGCGCCAGTAACGCAGGCAGCGAACATCCCGCCCGCGATAGCCTTCAGGAAGGTGGTGTGAAACGGAGATGTCTCAGCTGCCGGCGCGGTCGGGGATTAGCGCGTTGGAGGGGACGATCTCCAAGGTCTCCTGAGCCGGGGATTTTCCAGTACAGGTGCAGGTATGAGCCGCCGCCGATGTTGCGCTCGCCGACTTCGATGCGATGCGGGCCCTCGGTCAGGTGAATCGTGCCGCTGTCGTGAACCTTGGTTACAGGGCCGGGATCGTGAATCACAGGCGTGCCGTCGACGGTGACCCATCCTGAGTCGTCGACGTCGATCGTGAATTGGTAGTCTCCCGTTTTTGGAGCAAGAAGCTGGCCGCGCCAGATGTCGCATGAGGGGAACGGCATCGCGCCCATCTCGGCAATCGTGTCGAAATTAAGCTGCCGATCGACTCTCACTATATGTGGAGCGCTCGCGCCGCAATCGTCGCCGACATAATACCTGCCGAGCAATCCGTGATGCCCGCTATTCAGGAACGGCTGCATGACGCGCTGGTTCATCGAGAGCAGGAAGACCAGCGCGATTGCCACCGTGACCGCGGCTTGTTTGTGGCGGCGCGAAGGGCGGTCGCCCCAGAGCCTGAGCGTGTCCGACAAGTCGTACGCACCGAAGATCCAGAACCCGGCCAGCGGCCACAGCTGGAATGGGCCGGGCAGTCCGAGAAGTTTGCCGAGATTGAACGCGACCGAGTCGCGCACGATCATGCCGCCGCCGAAGAATGCGTCGCGGTTGGTGGCGAAGTCGCCGCGCATGAATTGCTGCAGTGCGAAGTCGCGCACGGGGTTGTCGTATTCGTAGGGGAAGTGTGGATTGGTCGCGGTCGCCATCAGCATGATCGCCGCCGACAGCGCGCCGATCGCGCCCATCAGCCAGTTGAATGCGGCGGGAAGAAACGTGAGCGCGAGGACCATGAATGGAACCGACGCGACGATTTGGCGCGGGCCGGTCGCGGTGCCGCCGCCCCACGATACGATCGATTCGCCGTACGATGCGTTGAACAGGATCAGCACCACGAACGAATAGACGGTGACGACGAATTCGGCGCGCCATTTTTTCAGCTCGGCGAAATAGCCGACGCCGACGACCGACAGCAGTAGCACCGGGTTGCAGAAAAACAATCCGCGCTGCGGATCCAGGAGCACGTTCCACAGAATGCGCATCTTCGGATAGGTCAGGCCGACGAAGCCGACCGCCTGCTCGGGGAATTGACGGTTCTCGGTCGGCGCGAGCTTGAACGCCTGGTAGCTGAAGAAGAACGGATTGCCGAAGGCGCCCCAATTGTAGGCGAGCATGATCGCGACGGTGATCGCAGCGCCGGCGGAAAACGCCGCCAGATATTTGAAGTCGCGCAGTTTGAATAGCGCGTAGATTCCGATTGCGGCGGCGACGAGGAAGACCGGGTAGTCGTTGAGGACCGCCCATCCTGCGAGAAAGCCGGCGACAAATGCGCGCATCGGCGATGGACGAGTTACGAAGGTCGCCAGCAGATAGAACGCGGTGAAGACGCATACCGCGGCGACCGGCTCGCCGGTGAGTTCAGTGGCGTACGGAAACGCGATCGTCCCGAGGCCAAGAATCAGCGCGACGCCGGCCGCGCGGCCGTCTGACGCGCCGAGAAATCGCGCGAAGCGAAACATGACTACGCACATGGCGGAGACGAGCAAGCCGGTCGTGAACACTGTCGTCAGGTAGGTGACGAATGCCCAATACTCCGGCTCGTGCGCCGCGTTCATCGGCAGCAGCGCGATGCGGAAGATCATCCACGGAATCAGCGCGGTGTATGACGTGCCGGGCGCTTTGACGGAATAGATGTGACCGTGGAACGTGATTATGTCGGCGGTGTTGAAGCCGCAAAAGTCGTTGATATAGAGCGCGCCCTTTTCGATCATCGAGCGCAGCAGGTCGAAGCGGCACGCAATGCTCTGGTCGGCGCCCTGGTAAAAGTAGGCGTAGGTGACGAACGGGATCAGGAAGATCGCCGGCCTCGATTTGGCGGCGACGATCTTCGGGACCGATCGCGCTGTTGGAGCTCGAGACACCCCCGGTCATTGTTTTTTGGGGCGCCCCGCCATCGCAGCGCGGAACGTATTGAAAATGCGAAAATCGTCGTCGCCGTAGATGCGCCAACCGGCCCATGCAATTCCCACCAGCGCCAGGAAGGTGATGACGAGCGAGATTGGCGAGCCTATCGGCACCGGCGCTCCCTGCTGCCGGATCGCGCTCAGGTCGTAGGTGGGCGTGGCGCTGGGAGGCGGCGCGTCAATCGCGATCATCGACGCGTTTCTGAAGAACGCCTTGCCGCTGTTGAGGCTGCCGAATCCACCGACGCGCAGCGCGACGTCGATATCGGCGCCGTGGCCGCCCACCTTGAGATACAGCGTGACGCGCTGCCAGTCGGTAGTGCCGTGGATGTCCGCCGACATGATGCCGTCTTCCATGACCGACATCGACGCGCCGGATTCCTTGGCGCCGACGTCTTCCGTGCGGACATCGACGCTGAGCTGATACCATCCGGGCGGCACGGTCAGCGGTTGCATCCAGCGGCCGTCGTTGGCCCTGAGGTTGTCGACCTCCATTTCGCTGGGCTTGTCGGTGTACGAATGCCAGTGCGTTTGAAACGCGTCGGGGCTGTTGATCCAGGCCTCGGTGCGCCAGGAGTCCGGTTGATCCTCGGAGCCTTTTTTGAAGTCGCCGTTGAGCAGCAGGTTCTTCTGATCGGCGGAATAGGCGCGGCCCGGGATGGATACTGCGGCGAGCGTCGCGCAAAGAACGATTGCGCACAGCCGACCTAACCCCTAACCCCTTCCCATAGTGGGAAGGGGAACCGGATTTGGCCCCTAACCCCTTCCCTCGAGGTAATCGCGCGGGGACGCGATACGAACGGCCGTGCGCGATCAGATCCAATTGCGGATTCCGCCTGACTGGAGCCACATGCGCGCGTAGTATCCTTCGCGGCTTATCGGTATGCCGACCCAGATCGGGAAGTAGTACACGAACAGAACCAGCGCAGTAAGCGACGAATACGCTGGCGACGTATCGGCCCGCGTACGGAGTCCTCAGCAGCAGAAACCCGTACGCGCCAATGACCACGATGAAGGTGATCCACGCCCACGTCGGAGGCAGCCCGAGAAAAAACACGGGCGTCATCGTGAGCAACAACGCGAGATGCTCCCACGGCTCGGCGCGCTCCTTGAAACATTCGGCGAGCAAAATCGCCAGCGCGAGGTATCCGAAATAAACCGACGCCATGTAGTGGTAGAGGAACAGCGTGCGGCCGATCCACGCCCAGATCAGCAGGTAGCTGAGATAGCCGATGACCAGGAACGATCGCGTGAGCGACGGGCGCTCGATAGCCTGCACGGCGGTGATGGTGATCGCGGTCAGCGCGCCCCACCATAGAAGAGGATTGCCGCCACCCCAGACGGTCTGCACGTCGCCGGTCTTGGGAAAGTTCTGCCAGTAAGCAATCGGGCGAAGCATCAGCGGCCAACTCCACCATCGCGAAGAGTACGGATGCGTCGCGGATGAAACGCTCTGCTCATACCAGACAACATCTTTGTAGTACTTGAACAAATCGGAAATGCCGCCCCACCATCCGAGATAGTAGTGGGGGACGAATACCGCGAGGTAGGTGATTGTGGCGACAGAACCGACCAGCAGGACTGCGCCAACGTTCATCGGTTCGAGTAGGTCGGCCATCGACGGCATCTGCCACGACTGCGCGGCTGATGGCGACGAGCGGTTGCGCCAGTAAATCTCGGCGAAGCGTATTACCAGGAACGCGAGAATGATCAGTACGACGAACGAGATCGTTACGCCGCTGAGATAAAGCAGGAATCCGAGGACGATACAGGTCGCAGAAATGAAAAGCGCCGAGGTCTGATCGAAAAGGTTGAGTGCGACCGGGACCGGCGGCGCGGGCGCTTTGATTTTCTTCGGCTTTGCATCGATCGGCGCCTTCGGCTCGACCACCGGCTCCGGCGGTGCGGGCTTCGGGCGATCTCTTGCGATCACGTAAACGATGAAACCCACCACCAGTAGAAATGTGATTCCCGGGACGTAGAGCTTGCTCGCAAGGCACAGGCCGAGCGCCAGACCGATCCACGGAAGAATTCGTTGGCGCGCTTTCTGGTCGGGCGTCTGCACGAATTTGAAAAAGAGCAGGTACGCGACTGCCGCGCAGGTGAGATAGACGATGTCGATCACCGCGTAATGCGAATCGACCAGGTACATCCCATCGCAAAGGATGATCGCGCCCGCGAGCGTGCCGACCAGCCGCGATCCCGACATCCGGCGCCCGAGCAGATACGTGATTCCCACCATCGCGGTGCCGATGGTGGCGTTGCCAACCCGCCAACCAAACGGATTGTCGCCAAAAATGAGGATACCCAGCGAGATTACGAGCTTGGCCAGCGGAGGATGAGGATCGAGGAATGATTCGCCGTGCAAATAATGGCGGCCTTGCGCGACGAAATGTACTTCGTCGAAAACGATCTCAGCCGGATGGCTCAGATGCCAGAAGCGAGTAATCGCGGCGGCGATCAGCAGAATCGAGATGATGATCGTGTCGGTCGCGATCCACGGAGGCGCGGATGCCGCTGGCTCCTCAACGAAGTCTTCGATCTGCCGCGGAGGCATCGCGAATTTGCTGAAGAACTCGCCGATCGGGTCGGTCTCAGCGCTGCTGTCTTTCATCCGCGTCGAACCCCAGTAGACGGCCAGCCCGAGTGCGACGACGTTCATCGCCGAGGTCACCATCGCAAGGCCGTCGCGCGAGTCGAGGAACACGACGGTGTTGAGCGTGTGCAGAATGTACGCGAGGTTGATGAAGCATGTGATCGTAAGAATCACAAACACCGCGAGCATCTCGGGCGCTTCCAGAGCCAATGGCACCGCCAGCGCGATTGAAGGATAGAGGTACCGCTCGTGCATCCTGGGCGCGACCATGAAGAATCCAAAAACCGCGATGAACGACGCGAACAACAGGCGCGTCGGCGTTCTGCCCCGCCACAAGATCCACGCGACGAATGCGTACAGCGGCACCAACAGGCTCATCCCGAGCGCGAAGAACGATACTCCCGCCAAGGTGTTCGAGTCGGCCTGGCGAAGTCCGCCGAGCAGCGCCATCAGGTTGAATGCGTTGACCGAAGTCTCGTGGTAGTAGGCCGCGGTCGAAGTGTAGAGCTTGATGATCCAGTTCCATTCGTGGCCGATTTGGAACGGCGCGATGCCGATGATCGCGACCGCGATCAGCGCGATTCCTGACCTTACCCAGGTCGCGAAGTCGGTCTCGAGCATCGTCCAAAAGCCGAGCACCGGGAGCATCATCAGTCCCTGCGGCTTGACCAGCACCGCGATCGCGGCGAGGCCCCATGCAATTTCGTACTGCTTGCCGAGAATCGCCACGATGCTGAGTAGGGTGACGAAGGTCATCACCGAATCGCTCTGGCCCCAGACGACGGTGTCAAACAGCAGCGACGGATTCAGCGCGACCATCAGCATCGCGATGAACGCCATCTCGGGCCGGCCGCCGCGCCGAATGAAGGCGTACATCAGGATCGAGAGCGCGAGGTCAGCGACGATCGCCGGACTTTGGATTATGACGCGGTAGAAATCTCCGGTGGCGCCGATCGCATGCGCGAGTATCCCGACCACCCACAGCCCGTACAGGTAGCCGGGCGGATAATCGAGGAAGAACCCTTGCTGATATGTATGCGCGGGACCGAACGTCGCGATCTGGCTCGCCCACGCCTGGTAGTCGCCAACGTCAGGACCGAAGCCGGGAAAGTACGGCATCACCAGCAGCTTCAGAATTGCCAGGGCAGCGAGCACCAGCAGAGCTGGTATGACGCCCGAGTCGGTATCTTCGGTCAGGGGTCGGAGGTAGTCGATGAAGGCGTAGCCGACCAGCGCGATCAGAATCGCGGCGGCGATGAACCCCGGTAATTTGCCGGTGGAAACTGCGGGCGTCGACGCGGCTGCGATGGCGACGACCGCCAACGCGGCAACGCCCCACGGCGCAATTCGCGCCCACGCAACCCACCCTTGAGGCCGGTCCCCCTCGACCTTCAGACTCTCGATCATCCTGCTATTGCCCACATGCGCAGCCGATAAAGATAGCGGTTATTTGAGCCGCGATGAACAGGCCTCGGTGTCGAGCATCGCGGGTTTTCAGCTGGCGACGGCGCTTAGCGGGCAGTCTATTATGCGGCATTGCCGCCAAGGAGAACGCTTCGATGCGACTGATTCACACCCTCTACGAGCCGGCGGGCGAAGGACCCCATCCGACGCTGATTGCGATGCATGGGTTCGGCGCCAGCGCGCTCGATCTGCTGGGGCTCGCGCCGTACATCGCAGACGGACGCTTCATGGTGATTTGCCCGCAAGGTCCGATGGAAGTGCCGATCGGTCCGACCCGCGGCTACGCATGGTTTCCGATTCGAATGGGCGCATCGCCCGATCGCGGTGCAATCGATGACGCCAACAAAATGGTGACCGAGTTTCTCAACGAGGCGCTGAAAAAATATCCGGTCGATCGAAAAAAGCTGGTGGTGCTCGGCTTCAGCCAGGGCGGCATGATGGCGTATCGGCTCGCAATCAGAAATCCCTCGAAGTTCGCAGCGCTGGTCGCGCTCTCCACGTTCTTCCCGCCCGACTTGAAGGACGAGGTCAACGACCCCGCCGCTCTCGAAGCGCTGCCCACGCTCGTCGCAGCACGGCCGCGCCGACGACATGATCGAAATCACGCGCGCGCGAGCGTCGGTAGAGACCCTGCGCTCATTGAAGGTGCCCCTGACATTTCGCGAATACGATTGCGGCCACGAAATCACGGCCGAGGGCCTGCAGGACCTGTCGAAGTTTCTCACTGAGAAGGTCCTCGACCCGATCGTCAAACCGTAGATCTTCCCCTCTCCCTGAAAGGGAGAGGATCGAAGGTGAGGGTCCTTACACAGTGCGCATCTTTTGCGCGCGATTTAAGATTCTGCCTCTGCCTGCTATGGGTCTTCGACAATCGCGACCGGACGCACCCAGCCTGCGCTGCCGCCGGTGATTTTGATCGGTAGCGCGCTTACTTTGAAACCGAACGGCCGCGGGATCGCACCGAGGTTGGCGAGTTTTTCCATGTGGATGTGCTCGCGCTCGCGGCCGACGAAATGCGCCGGGAACAGCGCGTCGGGATTACCTTCGCGCCAATTGCGCGCCATCGTGGCGAACGACACGTCCATCGCGATCGCGTCGATTCCGATCAGCTTGACACCTTCATCAAGAATGAAATTCTGGCCCGCCACCGAAAGCCCCGCCTGCCGGCGCACGTAGTCATCGACGTTGTCGAGATACTGGTCGCTGCCGGTCCATAGCAGCACGATGTCGAGCGGCTTGAGCGCGTAGCCGATTCGCGAAAGCTCGCCCTTGATGTCTTCGACGCTGATGTCCTCGCCCTGGCGATGGCGAAAATCGAGCCGCACGCCGTCGCCGTAGCACCATTCCAGCGGAATCTGATCGATCGTGCGCGCAGGCTTACCTTCGCACAGCGGCCCGAAGTGCCATGGCGCATCGATGTGATTTCCGGCGTGGCCGGTCAGCGTGATCGTTTCCCATCCCAGCCCCATCGATTCCGGGTAATCGCCAACGTCCGAGCCCTTGAACAGCCGCAGCATCGCACGCGCGCCTTCCTCGTGGCTGACGCGCTTGAAGCGATAATTCCACGGCGGATACGGCGCAGCATCGAGCGGCACTCCGATGTCGATGATTTTCATTTTCACGGGATGAGATTCTAACGCTCGGCACCCTGCTAGAGAAATCTGCGGATGATTGGCGACCTAACCCCTAACCCCTTCCCATAGTGAGAAGGGGAACCAGATAAGAAAGAAGCATGGTAGGATCGCCGGCATGAGCGATGATACCCATGCGGCGCAAGCATTCGCGAAACTGCTCGAGGTCGTCACGGAACTGCGCGCGCGATGCCCGTGGGATCGCGAACAGAAACTCGCCGACACTCCTCGGCATCTGATCGAAGAAACATACGAGGTGGCCGACGCGATCGCTCGCAGTAATCCGCCCGACGTTGCGGAGGAATTGGGCGACGTTTTAGTGCAATGCCTGTTCATTGGAGTGATTCTCGCCGAGGATTCGAAGCTGGATATCGCGACCGTCATGCAGAACGCCGCTCACAAACTCATCCGGCGGCATCCACACGTTTACGGTGACACGCGTGCCGATACTTCGGAGCAGGTGGTCGAGAACTGGGAGCGGATCAAAGTCGGCGAGCGCGCGAGCAAGAACCTGGACAGCGCCAGGAGCCTCGCGCACGTCGGTCGCGGACTGCCGTCGATGATGCGCGCAGAAAAACTCGGCGAGAAAGCGCGCCGCGCCGGAATGGATTGGGCGAACATCCGCGACGTGCTGGCGAAGGCGCGCGAGGAAATCGACGAGGTCGAGCAGGCGCTCGATCGCAACGACACCGCGGGCGCCGCCGAAGAGCTGGGCGACCTGATGCTCGCGACCGCCAACGCGCCCCGCTTCCTCAACCAGGACGCCGAGACGACTCTGCGCGCCGCCTGCGACAAATTCGTCGGGAGATTCGACGAAGTCGCGCGCATCGCAGAGTCACGAGGGCTCGACCTGAAATCGATGACGCCGTCCGAAATCGACGCCCTATGGAACGAAGCTAAAGCGGCCAAATCTCGATGAATCGATGCCGGCGTCATTTGAGAAACGGCACCGCGCAGTTTCGACATTGGACGCTCGCCTGCCAATCTAGTAAACACACAATGGCGACTGGGTCCTGCCTCCCCCTTCATCCAGTCGGGGAACGGGTTGGCGTTTTAGAAGGCGAACGCTGGCCCGTTCTTTTTTAAGGAAAGAGCCGTTGACGATGGACCGAGTATTATCGAAGTGGATCGGCTATGCCGTGATCGGTCTCGTCGTCGTTTACCTGTGGATGCATTCCAATTCGATCGCCCCCGAGCTCAGAGCGGTGATCGGTGACTGGTGGAAATGACTCGCTCAGAAACTTGAACGGCGAACATGCGGCCGTAGCCGCTAACCGGCGATTGTGGCACTCTGTGAAAGTTGGCTCGATCCCTTGACCCCATCCTGGAGGAACCCATGAGCCTGCGAGCACTTCCTATCCTGTTTCTATTCGCCGCGGCCCTGACGCTCACCCCAATCTCGGGCCTCGCTGCCGGCCTAGCGGTCGGAATCGCCCCGCCCGCGACTGTAGTCGAGACGCCTCCGCCCCCTCCGCCGCCGCCCGCGAATGTCTGGGCGCCGGGCTACTGGGCATGGGACGGCACCAAATATGTCTGGGTGCCCGGAAGTTACGTGGTGGCCCCGTTCCCAGGCGCCGTGTGGGTAGCGGGACATTGGATTAGAGGCGGCCACGGCTGGGGTTGGCATGACGGCCACTGGCGGTGACGGGTCTCGACGCGTGAGGTGCAGGAGTATTGCTCCCACGATCGCGCAGATGGCGTTGCTCGCATCGTCAGAATGACGGACGAGGAAGTTCAGTCTCTGGTCATCGCCTCCGCGTTGTGGCACAACAGAATCACTCACCACGGAGGTCGGCATTATGGGTCTACCCAACGGAGTCCATCACCTCGCAATCTGCACCAAGGACATCAAGAAGCAGATCGACTACTTCTCGCAGGTCGTCGGAATGGAGCTGGTCGCGCTCTACTGGATGCATGGCGTCGACAACACCTTCCACGGCTTCATGAAACTGAGCGACAGCTCGTCGATCGCATTCGTGCAGCATCCCGAGGTCGCCAAGATTCAGCCGATCAAGGGCGTCTCGCACGCCGGCCACACCACGCAGAACGTCGCGCCGGGCGCGATGCAGCATCTGGCGCTCAACGTCGACAGCGAGGCCGACTTGATGGCGATTCGCGATCGCGTCCGCTCGCACGGGCACTGGGTGATGGGCCCGCTCGATCACGGTTTCTGCAAATCGATCTATCTCGCCGCGCCCGAAGGAATCATGCTCGAGTTTTCGACGTCAGAGGGCGGCTCAATCGATGCGGAAGCGTGGATCGATCCCGAAGTGCAAGCGCTCGCCGGAATCAGCGCGGAAGAAGTCGAGAAGTACAAGCATCCTGCTCAATTCGAATCGAAAGGCGGCAAGGTCGCGCAGCCGAAGGCCGATCCGTCGAAGCCGCTGATGGACTATCCCGCAGACGATCGCCTGTGGACGATGAGCGACGAGGAAGTAACCCGCCGGATGAGCAATACGACGCCGCCGGTGCAGAAGAAGCCGAAGGCCGCGTAGTTTTGAAATACCTCTCCCTTCGGGAGAGGTCGCGCCTCGGGCGCGGGTGAGGGCGCTGGCATTGCGTTCGATGCTCGCGCCCTCACCCGCCGCTCGCAGACTCACGTCGACCTCTCCCGAGGGGAGAGGTAGTAAGGCCGTCCTTTTTTCAGCGCTTCCTCTGCTATATGCCATCCGCATGAAAACTCTGCGCACCGAGACCCGCAACGGCGTCGGAATCATCACGCTCACGCGCGGCGACGAGTACAACACGATCACGCCTGATCTGCGCGACGAACTTGCCAACGCTATCGACAACGCCGACGCCGACGATGACGTCCACGTAATCCTGCTGCGCGCAGACGGGCCCGCATTCTGCGCGGGCTACGCACTCGGAGGATCGACACGCGCGCAGGCCGGCGAGACCTCGCGCAAGCGCGTGTGGGACTCCGTCGCCGACTACGGGATGATCTCGCAATACGTCAACGTCTACATGAAACTCTGGTACGCGAAGAAACCCACCATCGCTGCCGTTCACGGATGGTGTATCGGGGGCGGCACCGACATGGTGCTATGCGCCGATTTGATAATCGCCGCCGAGTCCGCATCTTTCGGCTATCCACCGTCGCGTGTGTGGGGCACGCCGACCACCGCGATGTGGGTCTATCGGATGGGCCTCGAACGCGCCAAGCGCTACCTGTTGACGGGTGACGAAATCCCCGCCGTCGAGGCCGCGCGGATCGGGCTAATCCTCGAAGCAGTGCCCGACGCAGTCCTCGACGCGCGCGCGACTGCACTTGCCGAGCGAATGGCGCAGGTCCCCACGAATCAACTCGAGATGCTCAAGCTGCTCTGCAATCACACCGCCGAGAATATGGGGCTGGCGACGTCGCGGCTGGTCGGCTCCCTGTTCGATGGAATCGCAAGGCATACGCAGGAAGGCCTCGACTTCGTCGCACGCGCACAGGCAGCAGGCTTCCGTCAGGCAGTGCGCGAGCGTGATGACCCATTCGGCGACTATGGATCAGGACCGCGCTCGAAGAATCGCGCGGGGAAGAAGATCGGGAAAAAGAAAACTTAATTTAATGTGAAACCTCCGTGGTTTCACACTTCCTGGGCAGGGGTGACCCCTGCACCCAGCGAAAGGAAATCGCGAAATGTCGCGGACGACCTTTCGCTCTCCAGTTCTTTTCCTGTGTCATTCTAGAGCGAAGCGAAGAATCCCGGTGCTGCTCCTCTCGTGATTCTGACTGGAGCCGTTGACACTCTTATGATTAGGCTAACCCGATGACCACCACTGATATTACCTTCCCCGCCCACGACGGTCGGCCGATGCGCGCTGCTTATGCGGCGCCTGCTGATGGGCAGAAGCATCCTGGCGTGATCGTTATCCACGAGATTTTCGGGCTCAACGACGACATCCGGCGTATCACCGGCAAGATTGCCGACCTTGGCTACGCCGCGCTCGCGCCCGACCTCTACGATCGCGATGGCGCGCGCCTTATCTGTATTGCGCGCACGCTGATGACGCTGAATCGCGGCGAGGGCGACGCCTTCCAGGATCTCGACGCGGCGCGCAAGTTCCTGCAGCAGCAGCCCGGCGTCGATTCCGCGCGCATCGGCGTCATCGGCTTTTGCATGGGCGGAGGTTTCGCGCTGATGTTCGCCGCGCGCGCACCAATCGGCGTCGCCGCGACCTTCTATGGCGACGTGCCCAAAACCACCGAACAGTTGCGCGGCGTATGCCCCGTGCTCGGCGGCTACGGCGGCCAGGACCGGATGTTCGTGGCGCAGGGCCGCAGGCTCGGAAAGCTGCTAACCGAGATGGGGGTCGATCACGACGTCAAGGTCTACGAGGATGCGGGCCACAGCTTCATGAGCCGCAACAGCGGATTCCTGCCGTGGATCGGAAAAATCGGCCCGATGAAGGCCGAGTACAATCCTGAGGCCGCCGAAGACAGTTGGAAACGCATCCAGGCGTTCTTCGGCCGTCACCTTGGGCACTAGCAGAAAGTGGAAAGAGAGCTGCCGACCAACTTTCCAATCGTACTCTGCGACGTTTGCATTCTTACTGACTCGATGCTATCTGGCAGCGTCCGACGACAATAGACCCAATTAGTATCTATAAGATGAAAGGCAAACCTCATGTCTTATGCAGTGCCTCGAGACTGGAGAGGACAATTCGTTTACAACGCTCGGATGCTAACCGCGCTCGGCGACAGCCGCGGACTCCGGCGACTTTGGCGGCGCCTCAGATTCCGCTGGCAATACGGACCGGCCCCGAGGTAACGGGGCCGGAGTGGGCGATGCTACTTGGTTAAACCCACCGCTTGGCGGGACTTGAAGATTCGCTCGCGCGAAGCCACCAGCGCTTCTACGTTCTTCGCACCGCGATAGCCCATCTGATCGGCCAGATATTCGGCCAGCTTGCGCTCCGAGATATTCGGCTTCTGTTTGCGTTTATCCTCGGCCAGCTCGGCGAGCGTGGTCCGCAGGGTATCCTCGGAGTCCCTGAGCGTCTCAAAGATCGGGGAGGGAATCACAGAATTTATGGGCATGCTGTCACCTATGCCGTGTATCCTAGCACAAACGCGTCAAAACTTGTGCATGCCGTAAGTCAAACGAATTCTTGCACCGTTCCTGAGAGTTTCGTTCTCCGCGCAACATTTCTATTCAGAAAATTTGTCATTGAGTGCGGGTAATTGACGCGACCCCTTTCAACAAGCATCCTGCGGAGGGACTCGAGGACGCCGGCTTCGTCGCGAGCCCGGGGGAAACCGAACCTTAGTAATGCCACAGATGAGCCGTTACGCGTTCCTGAGGCGCACGCCTCTGTGCGTCATTCTTCTTGTAATCACAATCCTTTGCGGATGCGGTAACGGCGGCAATCCCACTTCTTCGCCGAATGCCGGGCCGTGTCCTCCCTTGCCAGCCGCTGTGGATCCGAGCTTTCTGACTCACCTGACTCCCTTCATGAACAATCTTTGCTATCAGAAACAAAACTGGCAGCATGACGCGCAGGTGCGCACCAGCGACGGAGTTCATCCATTCGTCAGGGTCTGGTACTCGCCGCCGCTGTTCGACTGGATCACGGTGAAAAACCGCATCGGTCCCGTGCCCGACGGCGCGATGGTGGTGAAGGAGCAGTTTCAGAGCCCGACCGCTCCATTGTCCGAATGGACCGTGATGGTCAAAGACTCGAACCTGTCGTGGGACGGATGGTATTGGGCCGACCTGGTGAATCCCACGCCCAGAAATCCAAATGCTACGCCGACGCCCGCGCCCGGCGGAGGATGTGCCGAGCCGCAGGTCCAGTTCAATGGCGCGGGATTGTACTGCCTGAATTGCCACGCGTCGGCGATTGCAAATTCGGGGACCTATTCCAGTACCGCCTATCTGAATCCGCCGAGCGTCGGCGCCACCGGCACGCTCGCGGACGCGTCGGCGATGATCGAAGACATGCACAATATTTCGTCGCGGGAAACGCCGGAGACCTCGGAAGCCGAGCAGGCTCCGATGTTCGTCACTCGCGTGCCGAATTCTGTCTTTGCCAATCTGAAGTCCTTGCCGAGCACGTCTCCCCCGTGCATGGTCTCGCAGGCATTCGATCACGTAGTCCCGGCCGCGAAGTCCGCCGGCGGTCCCGAGGAGTTCGTCACCTCTGACCAATGCGCCGAGTGTCACGACGCGACCGGCACGCTCGCCGGCCTCGTCCCCAACATGATCTTTGGTGCGCAGAGCTCGACGCCCGCGAACCTGTCTCAGTTCGGTGAATGGCGTTACTCGATGATGGGCCTGGCGGGACGCGACCCGATCTTCTTCGCGCAGCTGGATACTGAGTCCACGCTTCATGGGCATTTGGCCGGTCACGCTGACGGCGCGGCTTTCGTTCAGGACTTCTGCCTTCGATGCCACGGTGTGATGGGTCAGCGTCAGTTCCACATCGACAAAGGCAACGGGCCGAATACTTTGCTCACGCGAGCCGTATTGCAGGATCCAAAATCGAAATACGGCGCACTCTCGCGCGACGGCGTCTCATGCGCGGTTTGCCATCACATGACCGATGACAAGCTTGCCGATCCGTCGACCGACACCGGCCTTTTCAAAGTTGGCCCCGCAAGTGAGGTGTACGGACCGTTCCCTTCGGATACGGATCCGTCGGGAGCCAAGACCGGCGATAGCGTTATCCCGATTCCGATGCAGAACGCCGAGGGAATCACGCCCAAGGAAGGTTCCCAGGTACAGAATGCGAGCCTGTGCGCGTCATGCCACACGATCCTGCTGCCGGTGTTCGACGCCAACGGCAATCCGGCTATCGAGAATGGCGAGCCTAAATCCGAATACGAGCAGACTACCTTTTTCGAGTGGCTGAACAGCGGCTTCATCACTATTCCGTGCCAGCAATGCCACATGCCCGACAGCTACCAGGGCAATCCGCTGCAGTTCAAAATCGCAAATATCGAGGACGATACGTTTCCCGAGGTGCCGGATCATGGGCCGTCGACGCGCCTGCCCGACGCCGATCTGATGCTGGAATCGCGGTCGCCGTATCGGCGCCATCAACTGCTCGGGATCAATCTGTTCGCACTCGAGATGTTCGATCAGTTTCGCGCGGAGCTGGGGCTTTTCAAATTCGATCCCAACCTGCCGAATCCCTTGGCCAAGCAAATCTTCAGTCAGAAGACCGCGATCGCAGAGGCGATAACTCAAGCACAGACCAGCACCGCCGAAGTGACTGTCATGTCGGCGACCAGGATGGGCGCGACGTTACAAGCCGATGTGCAAGTACAGAATCTTGCGGGGCACAACTTTCCTTCTGGAGTGAGTTTCCGACGCGCCTTTCTGAACTTCCAGGTGCTCGACGCCGAAGGGAACGTGCTGTGGGCCTCGGGCAATACCAATTCAGACGGCGTCATCGTGGACAATGTGGGCAATCCGCTGACGACCGAATTTTTCAGCGCGACGCAACAGAACTTTCAACCTCATTTCTGGATGGACGATCCAATCACCAGTGACGGCCAGGTCGAGATCTACGAGGAACTGGCGACCGATCCCCAGGGCTTGTTGACGACCAGCTTTCTAAGTCTCGACCATAAGGTCAAAGACAATCGCATCCAACCGATGGGAAGATCATTCAACGGCCCCAACGCCGGCATCACCGCTCCTGTAGGAACGGGCGCCGATCCCAGCTACCAAAACGGATGCGGTTGCAGCGTGGTGCGCTACGAAATACCGCTACCATCCAACGCCGCCGCGGTGAACGCAACACTCTACTATCAAAGCATCCCGCCGTATTACTTGCGGCAACGCGCCGAGGAGGGTCACGGCCCCGACACCGCGCGCCTGATCACCTTCACGAACCAATTGAACACGAACCAGTATCCGGAAATCGCAAACTGGAAACTGAAAATCGCAACGTCAGGATCGGTGAACATTCAATGAGCTTGGCAATCTCGAAACATGCGGAATCCGAATCCTAACCTCCCCTTGTCCGAGGGGAGGTCGGCGTAAGCCGCTTGAAAAGCGGTGTCGCCGGGAGAGGTGCAGCACCGGACAGCGCAACGCGCCGACTGGTCTAACCTAAGTGCAGAGACACCGGGCCCCGTCTGACAGCAGCACAACTACGCGAGTTGCACCTGCCGGCGTTGTACCTCTCCCGGTCGCTCGCCTTCGGCTCGCGCCGACCTCCCCTCGGACAAGGGGAGGTTAGGATCGGCACGACGACTTGAGTTCGTAGCCTAGCTCTGCGGGTCCTTCAGGTGCGGGCGGGTTGCGTAGAAGTAATCCATGCCGGGGACGCCGCGGGGGGTTTCATCGTCGAACAGGATTGTCACCACGCCGTAGAATGCGACGATCGTCCAGAATGCGCCTGTCCCTATTGGGGGGAAGGCCACTGTCGTCGCGAAGACCAGCAGCGCGGCGATTGCGTCGTGTAGTAGCCAGAGTTCATTCATCGGGGTCGCAACTCCTCGGAACCTAACCCCTAACCCCTCCCCCTGGTGGAACGGGGACCAAAAATAATGAGTAGTGGGCGCGGTGCCCTGCTCTACTCTCCGGTCCAGTTGGGTTTTCGCTTTTGCGAGAATGCCAACGGACCTTCTATCGCGTCTTTCGATCGGAACAGTTTCGCCTGTAAATCGTAATGCTTCGCGAGCGCGTCATGGATCGGGAGGCCGAGGCCGGTCATCGCCGCTTCCTTGGAGGCCTGGATTGACAGCGGTGAGCATTCCATGATCTCTCCCGCCCACTTCTCGGCGGTGGGAATCAGATCTTTGAGCGGCACCACCTCGTTGGCGATTCCGAAGCGCAATGCGTCGGCGGCGGTGATGTGTTTGCCCGTGAGCATCATGCCCATCGCGATCTTCAGCGGAATCTGGCGGGGCAGACGATGGACGCCGCCCGCTGCGGCCATCAGACCGACCCGCGGTTCCGGCAATCCGAAGCGCGCATGCTCCGCAGCTATGATGATATCGCATGAGAGCGCTATTTCGAATCCGCCGCCGAGCGCGAATCCGTTCACGGCCGCGATGATCGGCTTGTAGATGTCGAAGCGCGCGGTGATTCCCGCGAAGCCGCCTTTGGAGCGAAGGCCCTCGAGCACTTGCCCGCGATTCTCCGCGGTCCAGCGCAAATCGTTGCCGGCCGAGAATCCCTTGTCGCCGGCGCCGGTGACGATCGCGACCCACGCCGATTTGTCCGCGATGAAGTCGTCCCACACGCTGTCCATCTCGACGTGACACGGCGGATGCAACGCGTTCATCCGCTCAGGCCGGTTGAACGTGATGTAGGCGATATGGTTGCGCTTCTCGTATTTGATGAATCTCGAGATCCATTTGATTCTCCGCTGTTCGCTCTGCTGGTTGATTCTCGGGAACCTAACCCCTAGCCCCTTCCCATAGTGGGAAGGGGAACCGGATTATTTTGGACCGATTGGTTCGTTCAATCATTTCTAGTTCCGAACTCTATTGTTCATCAAGCAGTTCGAAAAATGCGTCGAGGCTTTGCAGCAGTTGCCGCCGGATTTGTACTCGGGTGCCTTCTATCAGATGCATCGTGACTCGTCCGCTGGTGCCGTCGGCCAGGCTGACCCGCGCATCCTCGACGCCTGCGACGCTGCCCTGGCTGAAAATCCGCATCCCGTAAACCAGCGATCCGCGCTGCGACGCTCCTTTCACCAGAGTCAGCTTACGCGCCATCGGGGTCTCCCTCGTTCATATTGGTTGCTCTATAGCATACCGTTGACAATCAGGGATGGCGCCCACAAAATCGCCGCCATAGATCCAATGTCGATAAGTACCCAAATCATGAAAAAAGTCCGATTTCGCCTACGTTCCCTGCTCGCGATCGTGTCGGCGGCGCTGATTTTCGCTTTGGCTGGATGCGGCCTCGCTTACCAGGCCGGCACCCGAATCAAGGCGACTCGCATGTCCGATTCGCTGCAGGTCGGCCAGACCTCGCCGCAAGTGCATCATTCATGGGGAGAGCCCGATATTCGGACCTATTTGCCGGGGGAAACCGAGGTCTGGAGCTATCCCTATAAGCCCAACAGCAACGACGTCGCAGCCGCCCTGATGTACACCTCGTCCAAGGATGGCGACAAGGGCACATTTTTAGATTTGAAGTTTGTGCAGGGTAAACTCGTCTCATGGCAGGAAGCCGAGCATACTTTGCCGGCTAAGGGACATACGGGGCTCGGCCTTGGGATCAACCAAGGACCGATTGGAAATGGGACTCAGACGACACCGGGAGCGGTGCACTACTAGTGGCAGCGGGGAGCTGCAAATCGTCAGTGCCACGGGGAACGCATACTTGCAACTAGCAGGAACCATCGTGTCTAATTGAGGCCCAGATGGGGGGAATAGTGGTATGTTCGGTGGGGTGTCATTGTCGTTGAAAATGACCCGATATGACTTGAATCGACGAGCGGTGTCATCTGCCACCGGGCTCGCCTCGGGACTTGCCTGATGGCGACTGCACGCAAAAGTTTCGAGGCAATTCTGCTCGACCGTTCGTGGGTCTCTGCCCAGGATCTCGACAAGGCGCGCCAGCGCAAGAAGCCCGGGCAGGAGCTGGCCGACGTGCTGGTCGAGATGGGTGCGCTCGAGCCTCAGCGTCTCGCGCGCGCACTCGCGCAGGAATACCGGCTGCCGTTCCAGGCTCATATCGACGAGAACTCGCTCGATTCGAAGCTGGTCTCGAAGATTCCGATCAACTACGCGAAGAAGAATCGCCTGCTGCCGCTGTCAATCATCGACGGCACGGTGACCGTCGCGATCGCCGACCCGGCCAACTTCGAGCCGCTCGACGATTTGCGAATCCTGTTCGGTGCGCATATCAACGCGCTGATCGCGCCGGCCGAAGTGATCGCCGAAGCGATCAACCGCGCATACGATCAGGCGTCGGCCACTTCGGCCGAGGACCTGATGATCGATCTCCAGGAAGAGCGGCTCGATGTAGTCGCCAGCGAACTCGCGTCGGAGCCGCTGGACCTGCTCGAGTCCGACGATTCGGCGCCAATTATCAAGCTCGTCAACGGCGTGCTGTCGCAGGCGGTCAAGGACCGCGCGTCCGATATCCACGTCGAGGTTTTCGAAAAAGAAATGGTGGTGCGCTTCCGCGTGGACGGCATGATGTACGACGTACTGTCGCCGCCCAAGCGCTTTCAGCCGGCGATCACCTCGCGCGTCAAGGTCATGGCGGGCCTCAATATCGCGGAGAAGCGGCTGCCGCAGGATGGCAGAATCCGGCTGCGCATTGCCGGCCGCGATATCGACTTGCGCGTCTCGTCGATTCCGACCGCGTTCGGCGAGCGTATCGTGCTGCGATTGCTCGATCGCGCGCAGGCGGTCGAAGCAATCAACCTCGACCATCTCGGTTTTTCAGGCGACAATCTCGCGCGGCTCGATCGCTTAATCAGGCAGAGTCACGGGATCATCCTGGCTACCGGGCCGACCGGTTCGGGAAAATCGACCACGCTGTACGCGTGTCTGTACGAGGATAAACTCCCCCGAAAAAAATATCATCACGATCGAAGATCCGATCGAGTATCAGTTGCGCGGCGTCGGCCAGATGCAGGTGAATCCGAAGATCGAGCTGACCTTCGCCAGCGGGCTGCGATCGATTCTGCGCCAGGATCCCGACGTAATCATGGTCGGCGAAATCCGCGACAGCGAGACCGCGGAAATCGCGATTCAGGCCGCACTCACCGGCCATCTCGTGTTCTCGACGCTCCACACCAACGATTCATTCGGCGCGGTGACGCGATTGGTCGACATGGGAATCGAGCCGTTCCTGGTTTCGTCGTCGATTCTCGCCGTGCTCGCGCAACGCCTCGTCCGCAAGCTCTGCCCCGATTGCCGCGAGCCTTACAAGGCGACCGAAACCGAGCTGGCGCGAATCGGCCTCAAGGGCCTCGAAACGACCAACAAGGTCTGCCGACCCAAGGGATGCCGCCAATGCCGCAACACCGGTTATCGCGGCCGAATGGCGATCCAGGAATTGATGATCATGGACGACGAAATACGATCGCTCGTGATGCAGAATGCCGACGCCGCTACTCTGCGCCGCAAATGCACCAGCGTCGGCATGACGTTGCTGCGACAGGACGGCGCGGCGCGCGTGCTGCGCGGCGAGACCTCGATCGAGGAGTTGCTGCGGGTCACGCAGGAAGACATCGACTAGCGCGCGTCCCGCATTTAAGTTTTTTCACCGATGCCAGTATTTGCTTATCGAGGACTTGGCGCCGACGGACGTTCCGTCAACGGCGTAGTTGACGCCGACAGCGCTCGTACGGCGCGAGGCAAGCTCCGTTCGCAGGGAGTCTTCCCGACCGAGCTGAACGAGGAGGCAGATGCCGCCCAACGCTCGACCGCGCAGCGCGAGTGGCTGCCCTCGCTGTGGCGGCGCAAGATGCCGGCGTCGGACCTCGCTCTCCTGACGCGACAGTTGAGCGCGTTGCTCGGCGCGGGCGTGCAACTGGTCGATGCGCTCAGTGCGCTCAGCGATCAATCCTCGCGCGCCGCGACAAAGAGGATGCTCTCGCAAGTGCGCGAGCGCGTGCGCGAAGGCTCGTCGCTGGCCGACGCGCTGACTAATCATCGCGACGTCTTCTCAGACCTCTACATCGGGATGGTGCGCGCGGGTGAGCAGGCCGCAGCGCTCGAGGCGGTGCTCGACAGGCTCGCTGAATACAGTGAGCGCCAGAATGAATTCGTCACCAAGGTGCGCGGCGCGCTGACCTATCCGATCATCATGATGTGCGTCGGCACTGGAATAATGGCGTTCCTGGTGGCGTACGTAGTGCCGCAGGTCGCGACGATTTTCGAGCAGCAGCATGCGGCACTGCCGCTGGCGACGAAAATCCTGATCACATTTTCGGGACTCGTCACCGGCTACTGGATTCCGCTGGGGCTGTTGCTGGTTGGGATGGTGGCGGGATTCACAGCCTTGATGGCGACGCCGCGCGGCCGCCGCATGTACGACACCGCAATCCTGAGGGTGTACTACATCGGGCCGACCATGATCCGAATCATCTGTGCACGCTTCGCGCGGACGCTCGCCACCCTGCTCGCCAGCGGCGTCCAGTTGCTGCCTGCACTCGATGCCGTCAAAGGCGTTGTCACCAACGGTCTGTTGAAGGACGCCGTCGAGCAGAGCCGCGAAAGTATCCGCGAGGGCCACGGCATGGCGCAGACGCTGTCGCATAGCGGGCTCTTTCCGCCGCTGCTGATCGAGATGATCCGGGTGGGAGAGCGCTCCGGCGAACTCGAGCGGATGCTCGAACGCGTCGCCGACAACTACGAGCGCGAAGTCTCGCACTCGCTCAGCCAGATGACCACCGTGCTCGAGCCGGTGATGACGCTGGCGATGGCCGCTATTATCGTGTTCATGATGCTTGCGGTGCTGATGCCGATCTTCCAGCTCAACCAGTTGATGCAATGATGAAGATTCAGTCACGCAGGTATAATTCTGGCTCAATCGGTGAGGTCGCAGGCCCGCTGACTTGTTCAACCCCCTCTAGGCGGTCGTTGGTTAGGCTCTTAGCGGCAATAGCTGGCGCGTTGATGGGGCGATGGGACTGCCGCCCAGACAAGGGATCCATAAGCGAGCTTCGTGGCGCTCTGACTTATCCGATCATCATGTTGTGCGTCGGAACAGGAATCACTGCGTTTCTGTTGGCCTACGTAGTGCCTCAGGTAGCGACGATCTTTGTGCAGCAGCATGCGGTTTTGCCCTTGGCGACAAAAATTTTGATCAGATTCTCGGCGTTCGTCATCGGTCACTGGCTGGCGATGACTATCCTATCGGTCGGGCTCGTCGCCGGAATCGTTGGCGCGCTGGCAACGCCGCGCGGACGGCGTCTCTACGATTACTACAACTCGCGCCCCAGCGAGATTAACAGTGTGCTGGAGCCGGTGATGACGCTGGCGATGGCCGCTGTTATCGTGTTCATGATGCTGGCGGTGCTGATGCCGATCTTCCAGCTCAACCAGTTGATGCAGTGAGAAGTGAAAAGATGAAGAACGCGCCGGAGGTAAAGGCGATGAAGTCACGCCGATACAATCAGGATGGATTCACCCTGATTGAAATCATGGTGGTTATTCTGATCCTCGGTCTGCTCGCGACGATCGTCGTGCAAAGCCTCCGCGGCGCCGCCGACAAGGCCAAGAAGACCAAGGCCCAGGCCGACCTGGCGGAAATCAAGACCGCGCTCGATCGCTACTACCTCGACAACGGCTACTACCCGACCACCGACCAGGGCTTGAACGCGCTGGTGTCGCCGCCGACCAATGGACGCGTGCCGGCCAACTACGAAAGTGGCGGCTATATCGAGCGACTCCCGCAGGATCCATGGGGCACCGCCTACTTCTACCAGAGCGACGGAAATTCTTACGTGCTGAAATCGTTCGGCCCGGACGGGGTCGAAAGTTCGGACGACATAGACGCCAGCCAGTCATCGTGACGACGCTATGAAGTTGCGGCCCAGGCCAGCTGCTCGCCACGCAAAAGGGATCGCACGCCTGGGCGCGTTGTCGTTGTCGTCATCGCCGGGCTTCACGCTGCTCGAACTGGCGGTCGTAATTTTTATCATGGGGTTGATGCTGACGCTGGCGTTGCCGTACCTCGGCGGATTTCGTGAGGCCGCATTGAAAAGCCAGGCACGCCGCCTCGCAGGACGCGCAACTTACATGTACGACGAGGCAACCGGCCACAAACTCGTGCTACGGCTTATTTTCGATATCGACAACAACGGCTACGCCGCAGCGCAGCTCGATCCGTACGCAGTCCAGCCAGTCTTCGCGCCCGACACCACCATGTCAGGACGGCCGGTGATGCTTCCGGCTGCGATTCGGATTCGCGACGTCACTGTCGAAGGCATCGGCACCTTCAATCGCGGCACTATCGCGACCAACTTTTATCCCGAGGGTTACGTCGACGCGACGGTGGTGCATCTCGAAGACGCCTCAGGCGACGTGATGACGCTCGAGTTTTCGCCGCTGACGGGCCAGGTCGCTATCATCAGCGGCGACGTGATGCCGCCGGGCATGAAGGCCTCGCAATGAATCATCTTCGCCGGCGCGCGCGCGCATTTACGCTGCTCGAGGTGATGGTCGCGATTGCGATCCTCGGGATCGCGCTGCTCGGCCTGCTCGGACTGCAACATCAGAGCATGCAATCCGTGATTCGCGCTCAGCAGTCGACGCGCGCCTCGATGTTGGCGCAGGCCGTAATGACCGAGGCGGAGCTCGAGCGATGGCCGGATCTCGGTCGCACCAGCGGTGACTTCGAGACTTCGTTTCCCGGTGAGTTCCGGGACTTCCGGTGGCAGCGCGAGGTTGACGCGTCAGGCACGTTTCCCGATGTCCGCCAGGTCAAGGTTCTGATTAGTTACGGTCCCTCGCTTTCGCAGAATTTTCTTCTGGTCGAATTTCTACATTCGCCGATTCCGCCCGATCCGGAGAACCTGCCCCCAGGCACGGTGGCTCCTTCGGGAGCAGTGCTATGACGACACCGCGCACATCTACTCGTCGCGCGCCGCGCGGCTTCACGCTCATCGAGATGATGCTCGCGATAGGAGTGCTCGCGCTGATCCTCACGATGCTGGCGAGCTCGTTCAGCACGATCGCGCATAGCAAGGTGCACGCGGAAGGACGCCTGATGGTCGATCGCGAAGGCCGCGCCCTGCTCTGGCAGCTGACCAAGGAGTTGCGCAACGCAGTACAAACTCCGTACACCGCCAGCAACGTCGCGCTGTTCGGCAACGGGCACATGAGCAATGGCGCGCCGGTCGACACGATGACGCTGTCCACCTTCAGCGGAGGGCATCGCAAGGCGCTCACCGGGATGACGCCCGAGACCATAGTCACCTACAATTTGAACTCGAATCCCGATCAGCCGGGCTGGTTCATCCTGCAGCGCTCGCAGCAGAGTGGCCTGCTGACGAGCACGGCTGCGCCGCAATTGACTACGCTCGCGGACAATATCCTCTCGCTCCACTTCCGCTATTTCGACGGCCAGAAATGGGGCGAGAGTTGGGAGTCGTCGAGTCTGCCGCAGGGACGTCAGTTGCCGGTCGCAGTGGCGATCCAGATTCAGATGGCTGCCCCCGGCGGACAGGTGATGGACTTCGCGACGCAGGTGACCCTGCCGATGGCGATACAGCAATGGTAACGCGCGTGCGAAAAAGTGAACGCGGCGTCGCGCTGCTCGCGGTTCTGCTGGAAATCGCGCTGATGACCCTGATCGTCGTGGACTTCGCGATGACCTCCGGACTCGGATTCGTCTCGGCCGCCAACCAGGCCAACGAGCTGCGCGCCAGCTACCTCGCACGGTCCGCCGTCAGTGTCGGTCTCGCGCTGCTGGCGGCTGACGCGCGCGCCGACGCGCAGTCGCAGACCCCGATCGACACCTTGAGCGACGTGTGGGCGGTGCCGTTTCCGCCGATGCAGCTCGCGGGCGGCACCGTCGCACTCTCGATCGTGGACGAGGGCCGCAAAATCAATCTCAATGCGATGGTACAAAACGGCGTCCCGAACCTGCCTGCGATCCAGAAGGTACAGCGGCTTTTCGCGGTGCTCGACGTGAGCCCTGACTTGGTTCAAGGTATCATCGACTGGATTACTCCGAACAACGGCACCGGGCTAGGCGGCGGCATCGGAGATTACTACGCGGGACTGAAGCCTCCATATCAGCCGCGCTACGGCGCGATGCCGACGATTGGTGATTTGCAGATGGTCAAGGGGTTCAACGAAGCGATTTTCAATCGGGTCAGTCCGTTCCTCACAGTGATGGCCGAGACTGCGGTGAATGCCAATACCGCGTCGCCCCAGGTGCTGGCGGCGCTGGAGCCGGAATTGACTGAGGATCAGAAAATCGTGCTCGCGATAATCGACGCGCGCGCGATTCGGCCGTTCAGCCAGCCCACCGACATCGGCAACCTTCCGGACCTCGGCGAAATCGGCCAGAAACTGATGAAGGACGTCGATATGCGCAGCCAGTACTTCACGATCACCGGCACTGGAACTTACGCCGGCGCGCGCAAAATAATTACCGCAACCTTCCATCGCGAGAGCACCGGCATCGGCACGCTCGCGGCGTGGCATGAGGACTAGGGTCAAGGTCGCTTAATGGCTCAACGAATACTTGCGCTGGAGCTGTCGGGTGATCGCGTGCGCGCGGCCGTCGCCGAGCGCTCGTGGAATTCCTTCACGCTCGCCGGCGTCTACGAGAAGGTTCGCGCCGATGACGAAGCCGATCTGACCGGCGCGCTGTCGCGGCTGGTGGTCGAGGCCGGCCAACCTGACATCGTCATTTCGGCGCTGCCTGTCGATCGCGTCGTCAAGCGGCTGCTCGAGCTGCCGTTCAAGGATGCGCGCCGGCTGCATCAGGTCGTTCCGTTCGCGCTCGAAGAGCATCTGCCGTTCCCGGTCGACAATGGCACCGTCGCGTTTATCCGCGTCGGGCGCGAGGGCGACCACACTCTCGTCATGGCCGCGATGGTCCGCAAGACGGATCTGCAACAACATCTCGATTTGCTAAAAAAGGCCGGACTCGATCCGAAGATCGTCACGCTCGCACCGCTCGCGCTCGCTGCGATGCTCACCCGCACGAAAAACGGCAACGGCAACAAACCGGTCGCGCACCTGGTGGTCGAAGGCGACGAGTCGTCCACTTCGGTCGTGCTGGTCGATCTTGGAGGAACGCCGCGCGCGATGCGCTCGATGCCCGCCGGCCTGATGATGTCCGACGGCTCGCCCGTCACGCAGGACGCCGCCGCGCCGATTCTCAACTCGGTGCGTCAGACCCTGCTAGCGCATGGCGAGGAAGCCGATCAGACCGACGTCATCGTCGCCGGCGCCGCGGCTGCCTATCCCAAGGTGCGCGGTATGCTTTCCGATTCGCTCGCGATGTCGGTGCGCGACGGCGGCGCGTTCGACTACACCGGCCTGTTCGAAGGTTCGGTGCCCAATTCCGGCAAGTTTTCAACTTGCATTGCGATGCTCTTGGGCGAGATGCCCACCCAGCCGCTCGATCTGATCAATTTCCGCCAGGGCGAATTCATGTTTCGCGGCCGTATCCGCGGCGATCTCAGCCCCTTCTATACCTCGGGGATGCTTGCAGCCGCGCTGTTGGCCGTCGTCATTTTTCATTTCGCACTGGGCGTGTCCGCAAATCTTAATCGCTTGCGGCGGGTCAACGCGGAAATTGCCGTGGTCGCCGGACCGGCCCTCGGCGAAACCGATCCCGCCAACGCCAAGGCGCAATTGCAGAGCGGGATCGCGAAGATGAACAAGCGGCTCAATCTGATCGGCGGCAACCTGACGCATTCGCCGCTCGACACGCTGGTCGCGGTCTCGCAAGCGTTGAACCGTCGATTTCCAGTTCAGATGACCGACGTTCAGATCGATTCACAAGGCTTGCGCGTCACGGGCCAGGCCGATTCGTTCACGACCGTCGATCAAGCCAAGCGAGCGCTCGACAAGAGCGGCTACTTCGGCTCGATCGAAGTCGCGCATGCCAAGGCCGGATCGGATCCGAGCAAAGTGGATTTTCGAATGGACGCAAATTTCAAGGACGCCGTGCCGGCGACTGATCGCGAGATCGAAGAATAGCCGCAATGCTTAAAGAATGGATCGACAACTTGCGCGCGCGAATAATGAATTTGCTGCGGCCCTACCTCAAGCAGGGCGCCACGCGCATCGACCCGTATATCGCGCAGGCCCGCAACCGCTACCAGAAGCTCGAACCGCGCGAACGCATCCTGGTGCAAATCGCCGGCGGCCTGCTCGCGGTTTTTCTCCTGTACAACCTGGTCTACACCCCAATCGTCGATCTGAGCTCGGGACTCGAGGACAAGATCGCCCAGCGTCAACACGACCTCGCCGAGGTTCGCCGCCTCGCCGGCACCTACGCGCAGCTCAAGGCGAATCTCGCCAAGGCCGAACAGCGCACCGTTCCGATGGGCAGGGATTTCTCGCTGTTCTCAGTCATCGAAGCGTCGATGACCAAGAGTGTCGGGCGCGACAAAATCGGCTCGATCACTCCCGGCTCCGATCGTAAGCTCAGCGACGGGTTCACTGAGTTCAGCGTGCAGTTGAAGCTGGCCAACGTGAACCTCGCCCAGTTGGTCGACGCGCTCTACGGCATCAATTCGCTGGCGATGCCGATTGGCGTTTCGAATATTCGCATCCAGCGCCGCACCCAGGACACGCATTCGTACGACGTTGACCTCACCTGTGTTGCGCTCGCGAAGAATGCTTGAGGCGCCCGCCGACGCGCCCGCGCCATACCGCGCAACACGTCTCATTCGAGTCGGCTACGTGGCTGTCGGCCTGTCGCTGTTCGCCGCGTATCTGATTTCAACATTCCCCTACTCCACCACCCTGTCGAAAGTCCTCGCGCCGATGGGCCTCGAGGTGTCCAGCACCAGTCAGTCCGCCAGCTTTCCTTTCGGCGCGCGATTGTCAGGAGTCCGCTTGATCTCGACCCGCCCCGCATCGGGCGCCCTGATTGTCGAGAGCCCGGCCGTCACCATCGTGCCCGCATTCCTCTCGATGCTCACGACGCACCCTGGCGTGCGGGTGAAAGCCGCGCTCTACGACGGCGTCGTGAACGTCACGCTCCGACCCAACCGTCACGGCACCGCAATCAGTTACGACCTCGACTCAGTGGAGCTCGCGCGTCAGCAGTTATGGACGATCCCCGGCGCGAGCGCCGCCGGCGCGCTTTCCGGAAGCGGGGATCTGTTGCTCTCGCCCGATGACGTCGCGGAAAACGGCGAAGGCGTCCTGAGCGCCGCCGGACTCACCTTCACTTCGGCGCTTGCAAGCTCGCCGATCCGCCTTGGCGAGGGCCATTCAAAATTCAAACTGGACCGGGGCACATTAACGATTGAACAACTCACAACCAGCGGCGGCGACGTGACCCTCACCGCCGAAGGAACAATCCAACTCGCCCCCGACCCGGCCGATAGCGAGCTGGCAATCCAATTCACCCTGTCGACAACCCCCACCGCCGCCTCGCAGTTGGGACTACTGCTCGCAATCCTCCCGCATCCACCGGGTCCCGAACCCTATCACCTGACCGGCACCCTCAACGCCCCGCGAATTAGCTGATGCGGTTGTTGGAGTCAGTTTCAAGTAGAGAGCGGCGCGCTTGACGCAATCAAAGGACTTCAGCCTCCGCGCTCTCTTCGATGCGCTCGACGCGCAGCGGCAAGCGCGTGGACTTTCATGGTCGCAGGTGATCAAGGAAATGCATGAGATGCACCAGCGCCCTGCAACTGCTCGTCGCCTCAGCGCATCTACGATGACGGGCACCCGCACCCGGTCAGCGGCCGAAGGTGACGGCGTGCTGGCGATGCTCCGCTGGCTGAATCGGACACCAGAGAGTTTCATGCCGGGCCACCGGGAGTCGGAACAGACCGATGCGCGGCTGCCCAACGTTCCTCCCGGCAAGGTTCTGCGATTCGACTCGAGAAAGATCTATGCGGCACTCGACGCTCTACGCATCGAGAGAAAAATGACATGGGCCGAGGTCGCAAAGGAAATCGGCACCAACTCTGCGAGCCTCTTGCACCTGTCGAAAGGAAAGCGAGTCGTGTTCCCCGGCGTGATGCGGATTCTCAGATGGCTGGGCCGCCCCGCCGCCGACTTCACCCGCGCATCAGATAATTGATGATAGCCCCAATCACGGATTTCTCACGTCGGCGCGGACTTGAAAAACTCCAGCACCGCTTCCTTGTAATGCGGGTCACTCGGCGCGCTCAAATGATCCTGCCCTTCGAGCATCACCAGCTTGCTTCCCGGGATCGCATCGTGCAGCAGCTTCGGATTTCCAACCTGCAAGTCCTTGGTTCCGATCACAATCATCACCGGCACCTGAATTTTCTGCGCCGCGATCTTCTCCGCGGTGAAATCCTCGCGGCTCGATGCCATCACCGCTGCCAATGCCTTCAGGTCGTTGCCTGTCACCTCCGCAAACTGCCGAAACTCCCTCGCACGCTGCTCCTTCACGCTCGAAATGTTCTCGGCAAGCAGCGCATCGACGATCGGCTTTCGATCGAAACTTGGCGCCGCCGCAGTTGCCGCGCCGATTCCGCCAAGCACCGCCGCGCGCAGACGCTCGGGATGCAACATCAACAGCCCGGTCACGATTCGCCCGCCCATCGAATAGCCCATGATCAACGTGCGCTTGATTCCAAGATGATCCATCAGCCGGATCACGTCGTCGCCCATCGTCTCGCCGCCGTACGCCGCCGAATCGTGCGGCTTGCCGCTCTTGCCATGCCCGCGACAATCCAGCGCGATGACACGGTAATGCTGTCCGAGCGCCTCGAACCAAGCGCCACCCCAGTTATGCTCCGCGCGCGACGCGAACCCGTGCACCAGCACAACCGGCGCGCCCTTGCCGTGTTCCTCGAAATAAATCTGCACGCCATCGGAATCGAAATAAGCCATCGTTCAAACTCCTGTGTCTTGCAGCCATAATCGAATAGCCGCACAATCTGCGCAAATCAAACTCGCACGGAACTTCAGATGCCATCGAATCAAAAACTCGGACTTCAGACTAACGTCGGCGTCGGTGCCGACGCTCTCGCCGGACGCCTCGCACTCATCCGCGAGGCCGAGGACCTCGGTTACACCTCGTTGTGGATCGCGGAGGTCAGCGGCCCCGACGCCTTCGTCAGTCTCGCCGCGCTCGCAGTCAACACGCGCAAAGCCGAACTCTCCACCGGCGTTATCCCGATTCAGATTCGCACGCCGGGCGCGATGGCGATGGGCTTTCTCACCATCAACGAACTATCAGGCGGACGCGCGATTGCGGGCCTCGGCGTGTCGAGCCCGATCATCGTCGAGCGATGGCACGGCGCGTCGTATCGCAAGCCGGTCACTGCGATGCGCGAATGCGTCGCGATCATGCGCCAGTTGTTTACCGAAGGCCGCTCGAAGTTCCAGGGCGAAGTGTACAAGTCCGACTTCAAGCTGAGCATGCGCATCACGGCGCCGCATCCGCCGAAGATTTATCTCGCGGGCCTGAACGCTCCGATGCTCCGGCTCGCTGGCGAAGTCGCCGACGGCGTCCTGATGAACTACTCGCCGCCGGAAGCAATCGCGCCGATGGTCCAGCACATTGCCGAAGGCGCCAAAGCCGCGGGCCGCGATCCATCCGCCGTCGACGTCGGCATCTACATCCGCATGTGCATCACCGAGGAAGAGGACAAAGCGGTCGATTCGTTCCGTCGCGAGCTCGCCGGCTACGCATTCGTCGACAGCTACAACAAGATGTTCGCGCGCTACGGACTCGCCGCGGAGTTCGACGAGGTCCGCCGCCTCTGGAAGGAGGGCAAGCGCGACGAAGCTCCCAGAGCCATCTCGGAAGCGTCATGCCGCAAAATCGCAGTCTTCGGCAACGCCAAGGCCGGCCGCGATTTCGTCGCGAGATTCCGTGCCGCGGGAGTCACACATCCGGTGGTGTTTCCAATCGGCCCCGCCGCCACCACATCGCGTGACTATCCAAACACGATGCGCGCGCTCGCGGGAGCTTAGCTGCTATCGACCCTTATAGTTCGGCTTGCGCTTCTCCATGAACGAGCGCGGACCTTCCTTCGCGTCCTCGGACTTCATCACTTGGCGCGCGATCTCGTTTTCGATCTTGAACGCCTCTTCGTAGGGACGCCCCGAGGTTCGCCGCACCGCCTCTTTAATCTTCCGTACTGCCAGCGGCCCGTTCTGCGCGATCGTCGACGCGAGTTCCTCAGCCTTCTCGATCAGTTTCTCCTGCGGCACGACATAGTTCACCAGCCCGAGTCGCCACGCCTCCTGCGCATCGATCCTGTTGCCCGTCAGCAGGATCTCCATCGCTTTGCAGTACGGAATCTGCCGTTGTAATCGCGCCAGCGACCCGGCCGCCGGGATGATCGCCCACTTCACTTCCTGCAATCCGAAGCTCGCGTTCTCCGACGCGACTCGAAGATCGGTGCCCTGTGTGAATTCCATTCCGCCCGCGATGCAAAATCCGTTGACCGCCGAGATGACGGGCTTGTCCATGTCGTAACCGCGCAGCAGCGCGATGTCGCCGAGCTTCCGGTTCGCGAGCAGCTTGCTGTCCCATTCGTCCTCCGGCTTTCGCGCGCCCGTGAACAGCGGAATCAGCTTGCCGAGATCGGCGCCGGCCGAGAACGCGACCTTGCCAGCGCCTGTCACGATCGTCGCGCGGACCGCGTCGTCACTCTCGATTTCTTTCCACGCCGCCGCGAGGCTCACGAGCATTTCCGGATTCAACGAGTTGTGAACCTCGGGCCGATTCATCGTCAGGTAGGCGATGTGATCACGCTTTTCGAAAATCAACGCAGGCATAGTGTCTCTGTCTCCTTTTCCATTACCGCCGCGAACCTACCATCAACCGTCTCCGTGGACCACGCCCCTTTACGCGCCGTTTCGCGGGCCGTTATGATCGTGTGAGCCTCGCAACCTCTCACCTGCCAAACACGTACCTGTAAAGGAGGAGTGATGAAACTACGCGCCGCATCAATCATAACGCCTCTGCTGCTTTTCATCCTCGCGTCCGCGTATGCGATCGAAACACCGCGCATCGTCCCGCGGGTACAGGAGATCCCGAAGCCGATCGGCGAAGTCTTCGTCACCTTCAAGAAATACTTCAACGACGCGTCGAGCCATTTCGAGCTCGTCCGCGCCGACGAGCGAAGCCATACCCTCGTCGCCAAGCAGACTACTACCGACGACCTGACGTGGCGCCGTTGGGCGTTCTGCGAGACGGGTCCGGTTGAGATGATCTACAAGTTGCAGGACGGCACGGTAACGGTGACCGTCAAGCTCGAGAAATCTCCTCCGCATTCAACGCTCGCCACGGTGTCAGCGGACTTCCAGGGCCGCTATGCGCTCGGCGGCAATCAAAACACTGTCGCGTGTACTTCGAAGTTCGCTCTCGAAGACAGCATACTGACCGCCGCTGGCGCGGTCCCCGGCAAATGAGTCCTGCAATTCGATTTGAGCGCTGAACCAACAATCATCGCGCCCCCGGCCGCCAGCGAGATCGCGTTCCCCGACGCGCGCCGCCTGCGTTCGCGCGACGTCTTCCGCCTGCTCGCGCGGGTGTGGCCCTTCATCCGCCCGTACCGCCGTCATCTCGTATATCTATTCCTGGCATCACTGCCGGTTCTGCTCGGCGGACTGATCGGACTCAACCTGACGCGCGTTTTCTTCGACGTCGTCGGCCACGGCGCGAGATTGACCCGTGCACAGGCCTGGATGCTTCGCGTGCCGATTCACGCCGATCGGCGCACCGTGCTCATTCACGCATGCCTCGTCGGCGGCATCGTGGCGGTAGTGGGCCTGACCTTCGTCGGCTTCCTTTTGGGCTACGCGGTCTGGATTTTACAGCGCATCAGCAATCTGTTCCGCGTCAATCTCTACACGCGAATGCAGGAACTGAGCGTCCGCTTTCACTCCGAGGAAAAAATCGGCGACGCGATCTTCCGGATGTTCCAGGACTCGGCCGCGATTCCAAACGTGATCGACGGCTTGATCGTGCAGCCGCTCATTTTCTTTCCCGCCGCCATCGGCGCCCTCCTCTACCTACTTTGGTACGACACGCGGATGGCGCTGATCGTCGCTCTGCTCATGCCCGCGAACTTCATACTGGCGTGGATGTACGCCAATTCGCTGCGCACGGCTTTCATCGCGGAGCGTGAGACCACCGCGCGCGCGACCACGCGGATCGAGGAAACGCTCGCGTCGATCAAAACCGTCAAGGCCTTCGGCACCGAGGCGCGCGAGGCGGAAAACTATGCGCGCGAGAATTGGGACGCGTTCCTGGCCGGCCGCCGCGCGCGCCTGATGCTGGCGCGATACCGCGTCGTGACCAACACTGTGCGCGGGCTGGCTTACGTCGCGGCGCTGTATGTTGGCGCAACGGAAGTGATGGCGGGCGGGACCGCGGGTCTCGGCCGCGTCGTCGTCTCGCTCGGACTGTTCCAGGGATCGATCAATCTTGTTTCCAACGTCAGCAAGCGCACCAGAAATATCACCGACCAATGGGGCAGCATGCAGGACGTGGTCGTCGCGATTTCGCGCGTGCTCGAGATGATCGGTCAAACCCCCGAGCAAAGCATTAGCAGCGGCACCGCGATTCCACCGAAATCCGCAACTGCGCTGACCTTCGACCACGTGACCTTCGGCTACGACCCGCGCACACCCGTCCTTGCCGAGGTGAATCTCGAAGCGCGTGTCGGTGAGATCACCGCAATCGCCGGTCCCAGCGGCTCCGGCAAGAGTACCATCATCTCGCTCGTGGTGAGGTTCTTCGAGCCAACCGCGGGCACGATCCTGCTCGACGGCGAACCGATTTCGAACTTCGAACTTCCAGCGTGGCGCGGGATGCTCTCCGTCGCGCTGCAGGAGAATCCGCTCTTCACCGCAACGATTCGCGACAACGTCGCGTACGGACGCCCGAACGCGTCGACGGTCGAAGTTGCCGAAGCGATTCATCGCGCCGGCCTCGGCGACTTCGTTCGTTCTCTACCGGCCGGCCTCGACACTATGCTCGGTGAAAAGGGATCGAAGCTTTCGGTCGGGCAAGCGCAGCGGCTTGGACTTGCGCGCGCGCTTCTGCGCAACGCTCCGATTCTTTTGCTCGATGAACCGACCTCCTCGCTCGATGTAGCGACCGAGGACGCCGTGATGGTCGGTCTCCGCGATTGGGTGAATGAAGATCCCACGCGTCGCATGGTGATTCTCGCAACCCATCGCCGGACCACCGCGTCCCGCGCCGATCGAATCTACCAGATTGCTGCGGGCCGGCTCGTTGCCGCCGACGGTTCCGTCCTCGACGACGTCCCAATTCGCGAGGTGAGCAATGCCTGACAACGGCGCGCCGCGCGACTCACGCGCGAATCTCCTGTACGCCGACGAACAGGCTCCCCTCACCAGGCGCGAGGCCTGGCGCGTCCTCGTCAAGAGTTGGCCGTTCGTCAGCCGCTATCGTCGGCTGGTCGCAATCAAGTGTGTGCTGGTTTTCGTCTCGCTGACCTTTTATCTCATGACGCCGTGGCCGCTGAAAATCGTCATCGACAACGTTATCGACGGCCACCCGCTGACCGGGATTCCAGGCGCAATTTTGACCCCGATGGTCGGCGCCAACCGCACCGCGCTGCTTATCGCCGTTTCGTTGTTTCTGGTGCTGACCGTGATTCTCATTGGAATGGTCCATGGCGACGCGGAATCGCTCGGCACCAACGTCAACAGCGGCGGTCTGGATCAAGCCGGCATAACCGCCAACGACGCCAACGACGGCGGCAGCCTGTGGAACGGCCTGTTCGGCTATCTCGAGTCGCGCATCACAATCGACCTCACGCAGCGGATGAACCAATCGTTACGCACCGCAATCTACGAGCGATTCCTGCGGTCGCCGCTGGCGCTCTACGCGGATCAGAAAATCGGTGACGCGGTTTTTCGCGTGATGTACGACAGTGCGTCGATCGGCCCGGTATTTTATCGCGGCGTGCTCGCACCAATCATGTCGGTGTTCATGTTCGTGATGGCGATCATCGTGCTGTCCATACAATTCAGCAACGAGCCGGTGATCATCATCGTCGCAATTCTGTTTCTGCCCGTAGTCGGGATCGTCAGCACCCTTTTCGGACGCTTGATCCGCGATCAGAGCCAGTCGATGCGCGAAAGCGGCAGCAACGTGATGGCCGCGTTCGAGGAACGCGTCGCGCAGGTCCAACTGATCAAGGCGTTCGGACAGGAGTCGCGCGAGACTGCGGTCGTCGACGCCGCAAGCTGGCAGTCCTTCCGCTCGACCCTCCGCATGCTCGGGATCATCTTCGTGATGGTGATCCTGCTCGCGCCCATTTGCTGCGTGCTGGTCGGATACAGCCTCTACTACCTTATGATGCAGGTGATTGCGGGCCGCATGACGCTCGGCGATATCGTGTTGCTCGCGAGCTACCTCGGAATGCTGGCGAATCCGATGGGGGTCATCGGCGGCACCTGGGCCTCGATACAGGCGTCGGTCGCCGGACTGCGGCGCGTGCATAGCGTACTGGACAATCTCGCCGAGCCGGTCAGTGACGGAAGCGGCGACGGCCTCGGCGCTCGCGTCAACAATCTCGCATTCAACGGCGTCGCAGTCGGCTACGGCGCAACCACCGTGCTGAGCGATGTCACGATGTCGATGCGCTCCGGCGAAATGGTTGCGCTGGCGGGTCCGAGCGGATGCGGCAAGACGACGCTCATCCACTCGATCCCGCGTTTCATCGAGCCGTCGGCAGGAACGATCGCTTTCGACGGCATCGATTCGCGCGCCGTCGCGCCCGACACGATTCGCGCGCGAATGGGATTTGTATTTCAGAACGAGTCGTTGTTCTCGACCTCGATCGAAGACAACATCCGCTACGGCAGCGATAGCGCCTCGCCGGCAGACGTTCGCGAAGCGGCAGCGATGGCAGGTGCGGCCGAATTCATCGACCGGCTTCCCGACGGTTACTCGACGATGCTCGGGCGGCGCGGCGCGCGTCTGTCGGTCGGACAGAAACAGCGAATCGCGATCGCACGCGCCCTGCTTCGACGCCCGGAGATCATGGTCCTCGACGAGCCCGCCGCGCCCCTCGATCCAGCCTCGGAATCCGATCTCTTAAAAACTCTGGCCGCGCTTTCCCATGATCGAATCGTAATCATTGTCGCCCATCGCGCGGGCACGCTCGCCGCTTGCGACAAGGTCTTTTTCATTCATGGCAAAACTATTGGCGCCGCTGGAACCCATGCGCACCTGCTCGCGACCGACCGCGACTATCAGGCCTACCTAGCGCAAACCGACGCCGAGATTCCCGCCTGACTCTGGCCCGTCGATTGCTCTTCAAATGGCGTCCGCCATGCTGGCGGTGATGATTTCCGCGCCAGTGGGCAGCGATGGGGTGAGCGCGATGGATTCGACTGTTTCCGAAACAGGCAAGACGGTGCCCGTTTGGGCGGCGTACAAGCCGGACGCGAACATTTTCGACGAAATGATGGACCACTCCAGCGAGCCGCGATCCGGCTGCCAGGGGGTCATCGACACGATGTTCTCGATGCGGCCGGCGCAATTCACCGAGATTTGCGCACGCGCCGACCGAATGTTCCGCCGGATGGGCGTGACCTTCAATGTATACGGCGCGGCCGACGGCTCCGAGCGGATCTTCCCGTTCGATCCGATTCCGCGCGTTATCGACGCCGACACCTGGGCCACGCTGGAGGCTGGCCTGATTCAACGCGTCCGCGCGCTCAACGCGTTCGTCGCCGACGTTTATGGCGAAGGATGCGTTCTCGCAGACGGCGTCGTCCCACGCGATCTCGTCCTCGGATGCCCGCAGTTTCGTCGCGCCGCCGTCGGCATCAAGCCTCCACTCGGTAATTTCGTCACAGTTGCAGGAATCGATCTGGTGCGCGGCGCCGACGGCCGCTTCTACGTCCTCGAAGACAACGTACGCACGCCGAGCGGCGTTTCTTATGTGATTGAAAATCGCGTCGTCATGACGCGACTCGTGCCGACCCTGATGCGCGCATCGCGCGTCCGCAGCGTCGAGCGCTACCCCGCCGACCTGCTGCAGTGCCTGAGGGAGCTGTCGCCGTCCAGCAAATCCAGTCCGACTATCGCGCTGCTGACGCCGGGCCCTTTCAACTCGGCGTTCTTCGAGCACGTCTTCCTCTCGCAGCAGATGGGCATCGAGCTGGTCGAAGGTCAGGACCTCGTCTGCGTCGACCGCAAACTCTACATGAAGGACGTTCACGGGCTGCGGCAGATCGACGTCCTCTATCGCCGCATCGATGACGACTTCCTCGACCCGCTCGTCTTCCGTCCCGATTCTCTGCTCGGCGTCGCCGGCCTCACCGCGGTTCTGCGCACTGGAAACGCCGCGATTGCCAACGGCGTCGGCACCGGAGTCGCCGACGACAAGGCCGTCTACGCGTACACGCCCGCTATGATTCGTTACTATCTCGCCGAGGAGCCGATTCTCCCGATCGTCGAGACCTATCTGCTGCGCGATCCCGAAGTGCGTGAGCAGGTGCTGAAAAATCTCGAGCGCTACGTCGTCAAGCCAACCGGCGCGTCTGGCGGCTACGGCGTCGTCATCGGCCCCAAGGCCAGCGAGCAGGAACTGGCAGAGTCGCGCGAACGAATCATCAACGATCCGTCAGCCTTCATCGCGCAGCCGGTCATCGCGCTCTCTGTTCATCCGACGATCATTCACAACGGCTCTGCGAGCGGCATGCAGCTGATGCCGCGGCACATCGACTTTCGCCCGTTCGTGCTGTTCGGCGCCAAGCCACGGGTGCTCGCCGGCGGTCTGACCCGCGTCGCGCTGCGCGAAGGCTCGTTGATCGTGAATTCATCTCAGGGCGGCGGCAGCAAGGACACCTGGGTGCTCGAGGCCTGATGCTCCGGCGAATCGCGAGTCATCTTTTCTGGACCGCCCGCAATTTGGAACGAGCCGAATGGCGCGCGCGCCTGCTCGACGTCAACTACCATCTGCTGATCGAGAGTCCGCCGCGCGACGTGCAGCCATGGGCTCCGCTACTCGCGATATTCGGCGAGCGCGAACTCTTTGCCGAGTACTACAAGACCGCGGACGACGCTTCGATTCTCAACTTCTTTGCGCTCGATACCGATAATCCCAATTCGATTCGCAGTTGCATCAACACTGCCCGCAACAACGCGATCTCGCTGCGTCACTACATCTCGTCCGAGCTGTGGCTCGATCTCAACACGCTCTATCTGAACGCGCAGGAATGGACGCCGGAACTTTTCATCACGCCCGGCGTGTTCGCGTTCTTCGCCGATCTCAAGGACAGTTTCTATCGCCTCTCCGGCATCCGTCAGAGCACCATCCCGCGCGACATCGCGTACGACTTCATGCAACTCGGCATCATGCTCGAACGGACCGAGGACGTTTCGCGGATGCTCGACGTCAAGTACCACTTCCTGCTGCCGCGCCTGGAAGACGTCGGCGGCTCGCTCGATATCCTCCAATGGGCCGCGGTGCTGCGCAGCGCCTCGGGCCTCGAGGCGTATCGCAAGCGCTTCGGCAACTCGATCAGAATCGACAACGTGGTCGAAATCCTGCTCTTCGATCCGACTTTTCCGCGTTCCGCGCGATTCTCGCTCGCGATGGTCGAAACGTCGCTGAACCGGATCCAGAACGAGTCGCCCGAACCTTCGCCGCCCTCCTCGCGGCTCGAAGAACTGTTGGACGCTGATGCGCTCGAAGCGCTCGCTCGAAGTGATCAAATCCGGCCTGCACCAGTTTCTGCTTCGAGATTCAGGACGGATGCGCCGCGCTGAGCGACGAGGTCTTTCAACGCTACCTCAGGACCGATTGAATTGATGCGATGCTGCTGCGGATCTGCCACATCACCCGCTTCGAGTACCAGGCGCCCGCCTATGATTCACACAACGAGGTGCGAATGCGCCCGCTCGAAAGTGCGGATCAGCGATGCGTCGAGTTCGATCTCGATCTGACTCCCGACGCGTCTACGTTTGAATACGACGACTACTACGGCAATCGCGTTTACGGATTCTCGCTCCACGATCAGCATCCTGAACTGATCGTCGCGGCGAAATCTCTGGTCGAGCGCGTGCATGCGCCGCATCCTGCCGCGATTCCGACACCGTTCGGCGAGTACCTGCTCGAGGATCACGTCCGCAATCGACTCGAGTACGATTTCCTGAACGCGAGCCGCCACGTGCCGTTCAGCGATCCGCTGCGCAAATTCTTCTGGCTGGCGAAACCTGATCCGTCCGAAGACGTGGCCGCGTATGCGAACCGCATCGTCGCCTTTATCCGCGACCAGTTCGTCTATGAGCCGGGGATGACGAAAGTGCACTCGACGGCCGACGAGATTCTCAGCGTCGGCGGCGGTGTATGCCAGGACTTCGCGCATCTCACGATCGGCGTGCTGCGCCTCGCCGGCATTCCCACGCGCTACGTCTCGGGCTACCTCGCGCCCGCCGCGAACTCCGCCGCATCGAGCATCGGCGCGCAAGCGAGCCACGCATGGCTGGAAGCGCAGTTACCCGGCTTGGGATGGACGGGGTTCGATCCGACCAACGGATGCATGGTCGACGAGCGGCACATAAGAGTCGCCATCGGCCGCGACTACTCCGACGTCCCGCCAATGCGCGGCGTGTATCGAAGCCACGGCGGCATGCAATTGATGTCGGTAGACCTGAAGATAGAACCGCTGCCGGATCTCACTCGCCCGATGGATCCCAACGACAGCTCGAACCAACAAAACCAGCAGTAACTAATTCTTCTAACCTGCGGGAATCCTCGCTTCGCTCTAGAATGACACAGGAAAAAACTTGAGAGCGAAATGTCGTCTTCGACATTTCGCGATTTCTTCTCACCTGGGTGCAGGGGTCACCCCTGCCGAAGGAAGCGTGAAACCCACCGCGGGTTTCACATTGGATGAAGTGCTTTCGCCTACCCTTCGACGCCCAGTGCGAGCGGCGGCATCGCTGTCGATTCTTTCTCTCGCTTCCTGCCCTTGATCAGCCTGCGCGACCATGCCTTCGCGATCAGCTTCAGTAATGACGCTTCGAACAGCGCCGACGGCGGCTTCATCATGTTGATCACTTCGCCGATACGCTCGCCGATCGCCGGATCGTCGTTGGCGACCTGGAACATTTTGCTGACCAAAGGATCGGTCACGCGGCTCATCAAAGGACGCTTGCCCTCTGTCCCCGGCACTCTGAAATCCGACGCGGTCGCGAGTCCCCACGGCTCGGCCTGGAAGCGCGCCTGCGACGCGAAGAATTTTCGCGGGACCTCGACATCGTTGATGCCGTTCTTCTCAAGACACTCGCCGAGCATCAGCGCCGACAACGCGCCCGACGTCATCCCCTGTCCGTAAACCGGATTGAATGCGCATGACGAGTCGCCGAGCGCGACGAAACCGTCGAGCCGCGCGCCCCATTTGTCATAATGCCGCCAGCGATTCGCCATCTGCCGATACGAATAGACCTGCGACATCGGCTCCGCCAGCGCGACTTCTTCGGCGATTATCGGCGAGCGCAATTTCGCCAGCATGGCGGTAAATTCGGCCTCGTCGCTCGGCGGGTAATGGCCTCCGATCCCCGCCAGCGAAACAATCATTCGATTGCCTTCGACCGGAAACAACACGCCCGCAGTGAAAAACTCGCCGCAATCGGATCGATCCAGATTCCCTTCCACCACCAGTCTTTCGGGCGGCGCTCAGGATCCACCTTGTACCATCGCGACGCGTATCCGGTATGCGAATCGACCACCGTCTCGGGCGGCGACGGCAACCCCATCGCCTCGATCCACGAGGGAACTTTGGTCGTGCGCCCGCTCGCGTCGACGATCAGGTCGCCAGTCAGCGTGAATGACGCGCCGCCATCGCGCGGATTCACTTTTACCCCACTCACCCGAATCGAGTCGCCACGCACCGTCTCGAATCCAACCGCTTCTGCCCGTTCGATCAGCTCGACGTTTGGAATACGACGAAGCAACTCGCGCACGGTCTCCTCGATCAGCACGCGGCTCGCAAAGAGTGTCGTGATCGAGTTGGGACGCCGCTCAGCCCATCCGTCCGCTCTGAGCGCGGCAAAGTCACGCCCGAAATTTATCTCGATAGCGCCGCGCTCCAGCATCGTCTTTTCGAAACCCGGGAACAGCCGATCGAGTTCGAGCCGTCCTCGCATCAGCAAAGCATGAACGTGCCGGCTCTGCGGAACCCCGGGCCGCTCATGCGCACCTGCAGGATAAGCATCCCGATCGATCACAGTAACCTTCTCGTAGAACTTGCTCAGCACGCATGCAGCACAAAGCCCCGCCATGCTGCCGCCAATCACAATCGCATGAGTATTTTCCATATTAGCTGTTCCTGCGCTTCATCCCCGTTTGAATTTTCTTCTCACTGATCCCATTCAAAATAATGTCCAGAGTCTCCGCGACGGCCGCCTCGATATCGATCTTTCCGTCGTGCCGGACCCACGTATAAATCAGCGCAAAAAACGCCGAGCATGCAGTCAGCGCCGCGACCGTCGGCTCCGTTCGCCGCCGAAACTCGCCACTCTTCTGACCGCGTCGGATAATCGCCGCGAGCAGATCAACCAGTCCGGCTGCCTTCTCGTCGTGATCGCTGAGTACGCGCGGCCGCGCCAGCATTTCACGCATCACCAGGCGGACGACATCAGGATGGCGCACGGCGCGTTCGGCCAGCATCTTGAGCGCCATCCGAATGGTCGCGGTCGCGCTCCCACGATACTCGGCTATCGCGGCTGCGAGCTCGTCGTTGGCGCGCTCGCCGTACTCGATCAACAGAGCTTCCTTGGCCGGAAAATGCAGAAAGAAAGTCGCGCGCGCCACGTCGGCGGCCTCGCAAATGTCCTCGATCGTAACCGAATCGAAACCGCGCCGCACAAATAAATTCATCGCGGCGTTGTAAATATCAGCGCGGGTGCGCCCCTTCTTGCGCTCACGCCGCGAGACCGGCGCCGCGGCAACGGCATGAACACTGGCGCTCTCGATATACTCAGCCATATAACTAGACTCAAGTCTATTAACCGACCGCGGTGCATGAGGCAAGGGCGGACAGGCGGTCGATGATTCACCTTTGGTCCGCGCGGCACGCCCTGTTAAACTTGAAGCGCAAGAGACTCGCTGAATACTTTGCCGAAAAAAGACAAAACTGAAGACGCGACCGAGAAGCCGCGCGTCGTCGTCGACTTCGAGCTGCTTCGCAGTTTCGCTGCGCAGAATTTTCGCGATCTCGGCGGACATCCGGTCGCCAATCAACGCCGCGTCCGCGCCGGCAAGATATTTCGTTCGTCGCATCTCGCCGAAGTCCCACCCGAGAGTCCCATCAGTCAGCTGAAGCTTCGCACACTCGTCACTCTGCAGAGCCGCGCCGAAGTGAAACATCTGGGCTCGCCGGAACCCGCGACGCGCGTGGGCGTACGATGGGAACACATCCCGATGGGCGACGAATGGTTCAACGACCAGGGTTACACGCGCGTCGCACCGGAGCCCGGCCGCGAGCATCTCGCACTCGTGATGCACTTTCGCCACGACTGGCGCCGCTTCTTCAAGCTGCTCGCCGAGCGCGACGTTTACCCCCTGCTCTTCCATTGCTCAGCCGGACGCGATCGCACGGGAGTCGGCGCCGCGATGCTGCTCTCGATGCTCGGTGTCGAGCGCGATCGAATCGTCGCCGACTTTCTCGAAAGCAACCTGGTCTTCAAAAAGATTCCGCTCGCCGCCGAGCAACTCGATCCGGTCTTCGAATTGATCGACGAGAACGGCGGCATCGAAGGCTTCATGCGCGAGGTCATCGGCCTCGACGCGCACGAACTCGCGATCATTCAGGAAGATTTGCTGGAAGATTGAACGTCAGGCGGGCAGGTAGCCGTCGCGCAGCAGCGACTTGGCGATGATCATCCGCTGCACTTCGCTGGTGCCCTCGCCAATTTCCGACAGCTTCGCGTCGCGCATGTAGCGCTCGACCGGGAAATCGGTGACGTAGCCGTAGCCGCCGTGAATCTGGACGGCTTTGATCGTCGACCACATCGCGGTTTCCGACGCGAACAGCTTCGCCATCGCGGCCTCGCGCGCGAACGGCTTGCCCGCATCCTTGAGCGCGGCGGCGCGGCAGATGAGCACCCACGACGCGTCGATTCGCGTCGCCATGTCGGCGAACATCCACTGGATTGCCTGGAACTCTGCAATCTTCTTGCCGAACTGCCCGCGCTCGAGCGCGTAGCTGCGCGCCTCCTCGAATCCGCCCCGAGCGATTCCCGCCGCGAATCCCGCGATCCCGATTCTGCCCGCTTCGAGCACCTTCAGAGTCTGCCGATAGCCCGCGCCCAGCTCGCCGACCAGATTACGCGCCGGCACCGTGACATTTTCAAAGATCACTTCGGCGGTGTCGGATGCGCGCAGTCCCAGCTTCTCGATTTTCTTTCCGTTCGATAGCCCGGCAGTTCCGCGATCGACGATGAATGCCGACACGCCGTCGCGCCCGCGCGCCTGATCGGTAATCGCCATCACGACATACACGTCGGCGACCGTGCCGTTGGTGATGAACATCTTGGAGCCGGTGATCGAATAGTTGTCGCCGATGCGCGTCGCCTTCGTGTGCATCGCGGCCGCATCGGAACCGGAACTCGGCTCGGTCAGGCACCACGCGCCGAGCTTCTTCGCCTGCAGCATGTCGGGGACGTACTGACTACGCTGCTCGTCGGATGCGAACCCGGCGATATGCCCGGTCGAGAGCGACATGTGCGCGGCGCAGGTGAGCCCGATCGACGCGTCGTAGCGCGAGAGTCCTTCGACCACCAACACCTGCGAAAGTGTGTCAGCGCCGCCGCCGCCAAATTTTTCCGGAAACGCAACGCCGAGAAAGCCGAGCTGACCGAGCTGCTCGACGATATGCCGCGGGAAGGTTTCTTCCTTATCCCACTTGGTCGAATGCGGTTTGATCTCGCGCTCGGCAAAGTCGGTGAGCGTTTCGCGGATACGCCGCTGTTCTTCCGTGAGATCGAAATTCATTGAACCTAGGCGCGGGCCGCGACGTTCTCGCGCACCCACTTGACGATGTCTTCGGTTGACGCGCCGGGGGTAAAAATTTGCCGGACGCCCTGCTGCTTGAGCTTCTCTGCGTCGTCATCGGGAATAATACCGCCGCCGAACACTGCGACGTCGGCAGCGCCGCGCTCTTTCAGCAAGCGCATGACCTCGGGGAACAGCGTCATGTGCGCACCCGAAAGTACGCTGAGCCCCACCGCGTCGGCGTCTTCCTGTACGGCAGCTTCCGCGATCATTTCGGGAGTCTGATGCAGCCCGGTGTAGATGACCTCGAAGCCGCCGTCGCGCAGTGCGCGTGCGATAATTTTCGCTCCGCGATCGTGACCGTCGAGTCCCGGTTTCGCGACCAGAATTCTGAGTCTCTTTTCCGCCATCGCCTAAATCCAGCCTGGGTCAGTGTATACGCCGAACTCCGTGCGAAAAATATCGCATACTTCGCCGACAGTCGCGTCGCGTCGCACCGCCTCGCAAATCGGTTCCATCAGATTCTCGCCGGAGCGGCACGCCTCGGAAACGCGCGCGAGCGCTTCCTTGACGGCGACGGAGTTTCGTTCGCGCTTGACCTTGCGCACGCGTTGAATCTGACGCTCTTCGATCTCGGGATCAATCTTAAGCGTAGCGATCGGGATCTCCTCGGGAATCGAATACTTGTTGACGCCGACCACGGTCTTGATTCCTTGCTCGAGCTGACGCTGAAAGTGAAATGCGGCCTCGGCGATCTCGCGTTGCGGATAACCGGTCTCGATTGCCTTGACCATCCCGCCCATCTCGTCGATGCGCCGAATATAGTCGTTGGCCTCGCGTTCCATTCTGTCGGTCAGCGCCTCGACCGCGTAGCTGCCGCCGAATGGATCGATCGTATTCGTCACGCCGGTCTCTTCGGCGATGACCTGCTGCGTGCGCAGCGCGACCATGACGGCCTGCTCGGTTGGCAGCGCGAGCGTTTCGTCCATCGAATTGGTATGCAGCGACTGGATTCCACCGAGCACTCCAGCTAGCGCCTGGATCGCCACGCGCACCACGTTGTTGATTGGCTGTTGCGCGGTCAGCGATGCGCCCGCGGTCTGCGCGTGCGTCCGCAGCATCATCGATTTCGGATTCTTCGCACCGAAACGATCTTTCATGATTCGCGCCCACATCCGGCGCGCGGCGCGGAGCTTGGCGACCTCTTCGAGAAAATCGTTGTGCAGGTTCCAGAAGAAAGACAGACGTTGCGCAAAGTCGTCGACGGCGATTCCGCGCTTGACCGCTTCATCGACGTAGCAGATACCGTCGGCGATCGTGAACGCCAACTCCTGCACCGCGGTCGAGCCGGCCTCGCGGATGTGGTAACCCGAAATCGAAACGGCGTGCCAGCGCGGAACTTTGCGCGCGCAGAATTCGATCATGTCGGTGACGATTCTCAGCGCGGGGCGCGGCGGGCAAATCCATTCCTTCTGCGCGATGTACTCCTTGAGCATGTCGTTCTGGATGGTGCCGCCGACGCGATCCCACGGAATTCCGTTGCGCTCGGCCACCACCAGGTACATCGCGAGCAGGATCGAAGCTGAACAGTTGACCGTCATGGAAGTGCTGACCCGGTCCAGCGGGATTCGATCGAACAGCGTCGCCATGTCGTAGACTGTCGAGACCGACACGCCTTCGCGCCCCACTTCGCCGAGCGCGCGTTCGTGATCGGCGTCGTAGCCCATCAGCGTCGGCATGTCGAACGCGGTTGAAAGCCCGTCCTGGCCCTGGCCCAGTAAAAAATGGAACCGCGCGTTAGTGTCCTCGGCGAGACCGAAGCCGGCGAACTGGCGCATCGTCCACAACCGCCCGCGATACATCGAGCCGTACACACCGCGTGTGTACGGATACTCGCCCGGGTTGCCGAGCGCGTCGTCGTACGAGCCGGTCACGTCGTCCGGCGTGTATAGCGGGTCGAGCTCCATGTCGGACACGGTCGAGAAACGGACCGGGCGCTCGCTCGCCTGCTTGTAGGTCGTCTCGAGCCATTTTTTTTTGTTGCTCACGATTTCGACCCTCACCGGTTGTCGAGCACGCTGCCCGCGATTACCAGCCGCTGAATCTCCGAGGTACCTTCATAGATTTCGGTGATTTTGGCGTCGCGGAAAAAGCGCTCGACCTTGAACTCTTTCGTGTAGCCGTAGCCGCCGTGAATCTGCACCGCCTCGGTCGCGGACTTCATCGCGGTTTCCGCCGCGAATAATTTCGCCATCGCCGATTCCTTGGTGCACGCCTCGCCGCGATCTTTCAACGTCGCCGCGCGATGCGTCAGCAGACGCGCCGCGTCGATCTCGACCGCCATGTCGGCGAGCTTCCACTGAATCGCCTGGTACTGCGCGATCGGCTTGCCGAACGTCAGCCGCTCCTGCGCGTACTTCAATGACGCCTCGAGCGACGCGCGCGCGATTCCCAGCGCCTGCGACGCGATTCCGATCCGGCCGCCGTCCAGAGTCTTCATCGCGACCTTGAATCCCTGCCCTTCCTCGAGCAGCAGATTCTCGCGCGGCACTCGCATATCCGAAAAACTCAACTGCGCGGAATGCGCGCCATGAATTCCCATCTTGTCTTCGACCCGCGTGACGGCCCATCCCGGTGTATCGGTCTCGACGGCAAACGCGCTGATCCCGTGATGGCCTTTGTCGGGCTGCGTCATCGCAAACACGATCGCCACCTTCGATTGGGGCGCATTAGTAATGAAATTCTTGGTGCCGTTGATCACGTACGAATCACCGTCGAGCACCGCGCGCGTCTTCTGACCGGCGGCATCGGATCCAGCCTGCGGTTCAGTCAAGGCGAAGCATCCGAGCCAGTTGCCGGTCGCCATTTTCGGCAGAAAATGATTTTTCTGCTTCGCGGTGCCGAGACCAAGAATCGGCCACGACGCGAGCGAACAGTGCGCCGACATGATAACAGCAGTCGACGCGCATTCAACCGCAAGTTCCTCGAGCACCAGCGAATACGCGACGTGATCGAGTCCTGCGCCGCCGTATTGCTCGGGGAGAAAGATGCCGAGCATCCCGAGCCGCGCCAGTTCGTCGATCGCTTCGGCGGGATATCGATGCGAGCGGTCGGCCTCGACGCCAATCGGCCCGAGCTTCTCGCGAGCGAAGCGGCGGGCAACGTCGCGAGCACCGCGTTGCGCTTCATTGAGTTCCAGATCCATTCCAATCCATATGTAGCTTAGAGTGATGGGCGGGGTCGATAGAATCGCTCGTTGATTTTACAGCGCGCTCTGAACGATCGCTCTGACTGATCACTCAGAGATCTAGTGCCCGGCAGCGCCCGAGATGGCGTGCACTATGCGGATTGAACTGCCGGGACGCCCTCGAAACGTTCGAACGGTCATCCGATTTGGACTCGCATCGACCATCACGGCGCCGTCGAGGTCGGTGCGCATCAGGATGGCGCCCGCTTCGACATAACGTTCAACCACAGCGGCCGCCGGGAAATGAAAATTGTTCAAGTATCCGTCCGAGATCACCGCCGCCTCCGGATGCACCGCGGCGATGAATGCTGCGGTCGAGGAAGTCGCACTGCCATGATGCGGCACCTTGAGTATCGTCGCCTGAAGATCGCCGCGATTTTCGATCAACGCGCGCTCTCCGGCCGACTCGATATCGCCGGTGAACAAGAGTGAGGTGCTCCCGAAGCTGAATCGCAACACCATCGAGCTGTTGTTGTGCGACTTCGCGATGGCGGCGTCGCCATTGAGCGACGAAATCGAAACGCCGCCGATGTCAGCAACGGGGGACTTCTTAAGTACCTGCACCATCGGAACTCTCGCGCGCTCGAGGTCGTCCATGAAGCGTGAGTAACTGACGTCGAGGCTCGACACGCCAGTGGTCCAGAACGCGCGCGGCGCGAAGTTCATCGCGATAAAATCCAGGCCGCCGAAATGGTCAAGGTCGGGATGGCTCAGCACAATGTAATCGACGCGCATGATTTTCTGCGACCAGAGGTACGGCGCGACGATTCGCTCGCCCGCGTCAAAGCCGCCATAAGAGCCACCGCCATCGATCAGCATCACGCGAGAGCCAGGAAATCGCACTACCGCGCCGTCACCCTCACCTACGGACAGAAACGTGACACGCAAGTCGGGATTGAAGAAGCGATCGTAGATCCAGTAGCCGGCGTCAATCGTCAGCACGGCTGCGAGCGCAATGACGAATCGCCCACGCCATCCAAACCCGCGTACGCTGTCTGTGCTGAGGAGAATCTCGTCGCGCGATCGCTTTCCAGTTATCGCGACCGCAAGTGGGGCGAGTAGCCACGTCGCCAGCAACGCGTATGCGATCGTGAGTTCGAGAATTGTCGGAGTGAAGATGCGGAACCACGCGAGTGGCCAATCGACAAACCATGCAGCCAGCCAGTTACCTGCCGCGAGCGCGCTCGCGCCGAACAACAGGATCGGTCGCGCGGCCGACTCCGAAAAGAAACTCAATGCGGCCGCGACGAGTCCGCTGATCGTCGCGCCGAACGCCATGATCGGCATCACCAGTGCGTTCGCGACGATTCCAACGACCGCGAACTGGTTGAAATGATACGCGGTAAGAGGAGCCGTCCCGACCATCGCCCAGAACGACACCGCGAGATAGCCGGCCGGCGCTTCAATATATCGCCAGCGCAGCGACGAGGGTTCGCCGCGAAGCAGGCCGAGACGTTTTCGGCGGGCGAACCAGGCGGCACATCGGCGCATGCCGAGCACGATCGCAATCACCGACGCGAACGATAGCTGAAAGCCGATGTCGGCGGTTGAGCCGGGAAGCGCGACACAAATCACGATTGCGGCCAGCGCCAACGATGCGATCGCCTCACGCGAACGATCGATAGCGACGGCCAGCATGTACGCCAGCACCATCGTCAGCGCGCGCACCGTCGATACGTGATGCCCCGCGATCGACGCGTACGCGCACACCGCAATCATCGCGGCGACCGCGGCAACCTTGTTCGCATAACCGCGGTTCGCGAGTCCCGGTAACAGCATCATCGCAAGGCGCACCGCGGCGAACATAGCGGCCGCCACGATGCTCAAATGCAGACCGGAGATAACCAGCAGATGCGCCATACCAGTGCGCGCGAACATCTGCCGCAGCGGATCGCCGATCTCGCCTTGATCGCCGATTACAAGCGCCCGCATCTCGGCGTTCTCAGGATAGGCGAGGTTGCGATCGAAGAAGCCGCCGATGTGCGCCCTTATCGATTCAATCTCGCTTCCCGGAAAGACCGAACGATGGCCGATTAGTTGAAACCGGGCGGAACCGAGCGAATTTTTCGGCGCCGTCATCGTGCGCGTCGATGCCGTCGCGCGCCATCAGTCCCACGTAGTCGAACTCGCCGGGATTCCCATAGTTCCGAGGGAAATGGATCCGCGCAGTCAGCCGGATCTCGTCGCCAAGCTTGAAAGCGCTGAAGCCGAGCACTGCGATTCGAACATTGCCGCTCGACTCGAACATCGTACCGCCCTGCTCTGCGGCCCGAGCGACTTTGACGTAGATTCGATCGCCGTAGGCTTCGTGCTCGGTCTCGCGATACACACGTCCTTCGATCGTGACGCGCGAACCCTCGACCATCGTCGCGATGCCGTGCGGCTTGCGCGGCGGCTCGAGCACATTCGCCACTGCGACATTAGCGGCGATCACGATCGCCAGATACGTTGCTGAGAGACCGAGGGTGCGTCGGGAACGGAGAAACGCGACGAGTGCCACAAGCGCGAGCGTCCATTCCAGCCACAGCGGAATCGCGACATGGAAGTTGCCCAGCGCATCGCCAGTAACGATCGCGATCGCCACCACGTAGATCGGCGCAACCCGGTCTACCAGGTTGACCGCCGGAATCGGAGGCAAGATCTCGCGACGCCTGGTCGCTTCCAGTGCGACGGGTCGCGAGACCGAGCCTCTTACGGAAAGCGCCCCCGCAGCGATAGGTACGCACTCCTTTGCGCCTCGATGGTGGCGTGCAGTCGATGTTGACTAGGAGATTATGCGCTAAGACAAGTAGATAGCGCGACCAGAGATGTGTTCTCGGGAGAACTTTTGCGTCAGTCGCGCACGGGCGAATCGTTGACTCGCGCGCCGGTATCCTCGGCCGGAAGTGCGGGCGGCTCGAGCGGGAGGGCCTGTTGCTCAGCCGGGTCGGCAGATTCGTCAACGTCGAGCAGTGCCGTCATTTGGTCGAGATGCCGGCGAATCTCAGCCGCAAGTTCGCGGTTGAGTCCCTTGACCTCCGCGATCCCATCGACCGTCGCCTCACGAATCCGCTTGAGGCTGCCGAAATGACGGAGCAACGCGCGCCGACGCACCGGACCAATGCCCTCGATATCGTCGAGCACCGAGCGCAGTCGTGCGCGACGCCGCAGTTCGCGGTTGTAAGTAATCGCAAATCGATGCGCCTCGTCGCGAATCCTCACGAGCAGGAACAGTGCGGTCGAGTTCTTCGGCAGCACGATCGGATCCTTGCGCCGGGGAACGAAGACGCGCTCCTCGGATTTCGTCACTTCTTTTTCGCGCCGGTCGTTCAGCACGTGCTGCTTGGCCAGCGACACGCAATCGATCTGATCGAGCAGCCGGAACTCGCGTAGCACTTCGAGCGCGACATTCAGTTGTCCTTTGCCGCCGTCGATCACCCACAAATCCGGGTACACGTTTTCACGCGCTGCGCGCTCGAGCCTGCGCTTCAGGACTTCGTACATGCTGGCGAAGTCGTCCTGCCCTTCGAAGCTGCGAATCCGGTAGCGGCGGTAGAGATTCTTGCACGGCTCGCCTTCGTCGAAGGTGACTTGCGAGCCCACCACCATCGAGCCTTGCAGATTCGAGATGTCGTAGCATTCCATCCGCTTGGGCGAGTTGCGCAGACCGAGCTTGACGCGAAGATCCTCGAGCATCTGCTCGCGGGTTTTTTCGTTATCGCGGCGCGAGGCAAAACTCTGGCGCGCATTGTCCATCGCCATTTCGAGTAGGCGGAGCTTCTCGCCGCGCTGCGGCACTATTACTTCGCACTTCTTTCCACGACGCTCTGAAAGCAGCTCCGCGCGCACGTCTGCGTCTTCGAGCTCAACCGGCAAGATCACTTCGTCGGGAATATTGCGCGCGCCCGAGTAATACTGCGTGAGCAGATCCGAAAGAATTTCGTGCACTGGAAATTCCAGATCCTGGAAGCTCCATCCCTGCGTGCTGGTGAGCTTGCCGCCGCGCACAATCAGCACGATCGCTTCGATGTATCCGCCTTCGCGGTAGATTCCGAACACATCCTCGTCGATTCCCCAGTGATGCAGAACGGTCTGGCGCTCGACGGTTTTCTCGATCGCCTTCACGCGGTCGCGCATTCGCGCAGCGTCCTCGAATTCGAGCCGCGACGCATGATCCTTCATTTGATCGCGCATCTCGCGGAGCAGTTCGAGATTTTTCCCTTCCAGCAGCATCTGCGCCGCGTGCAGATGGCGCCCGTATTCTTCGCGATCTACAGGCAGGCAGCACGGCCCGAGGCATCGCTTGATTTGATATTCGAGGCAGGGCCGCGAGCGATTGCGGAAAACCGCGTCGGTACAGGTGCGCAGCGGAAACACTTTGCGGATTACGTCGATAGTCTCGCGCAGTCCGTCGGCCGAGCCGAACGGGCCGAAGTAGCGGCCGCCGTCCTTGACGATCTTGCGGGTGACGGTGATGCGCGGCCACGCGTGATTGGTCATCTTCGCGCTCAAGTAGGATTTATCGTCTTTCAGGCGGATGTTGTACCGGGGCTTGTACTGCTTGATCAGGTTGTTCTCGAGGATCAGCGCTTCCTTCTCGCTCGCGGTGACGATGGTGTCGAAGTCGCGCACCCGCTTCATCAGGAAGCGCACCTGGAAGCGCCCGTCGCCGCCCTCGCGAAAATAAGCGCGTACGCGAGTGCGCAGCGACTTCGCCTTGCCGACGTAGAGCACCTTGCCGGCGCGATCGCGCAGCAGGTAGATGCCGGGCTCGGTCGAAGTGGCCGCCAACTTCTGATCGATGGAGGCCGATTCGTCCTCGAGAACCAGCGCCTCGCCGCTCTTCGTGGGCGCATCCTTGGGATATTCAACCAGTGAGCTGTATTGCGGACCGGTCTGCGTCTGCGAATCGGGCTCAGGCGGAGCGTCGTTGGCGTCGCGCTCTTCCTTTTCGTCTTCGGGGAACATTGCGGGCACTATTATATCATCGCGCCGCGTCGATTGGCTGTCCGCCGATCGCCTATCGGCGCGCTACCCGGCACGGCTGAATCATTGCTATTGAGATTTTACGAATCACACTCAAATACCGCGCGACCGGATGCGCGCAGGAGAATGGCAATGGGCAGAATCGATGGAAAGGTTGCAGTGATCACCGGGGCCGCGAGCGGGATGGGCCGCGCGACGGCGCTTCGCTTCGCCAAGGAAGGCGCCAGCGTCGTGCTGACCGACTTAAATGCGCAAGGCGGCGAAACCGCGGTAGCAGAATGCGCGGCGGCGGGCGGACGCGCGGTGTTTCAGCGCACTGACGTGACCAGCGAGCCGGACATCAAGGCCGCGGTCGCACGCGCGGTCAAGGAATTCGGGCGGCTCGACATCATGTTCAACAACGCGGGTGTCGCGGGCGCGGTCGGGCCAATCGAGAACGTGGCATCGGCAGACTTCGACAAAACGATCGCCGTACTGCTGCGCGCGGCATTTCTCGGCATGAAATATTCGATCCCCGAGATGCGCAAGTCGGGCGGCGGATCGATCATCTCGACCGCGTCGGTCGCGGGTTTGCGCGGCGTCGGCTATCTCTCCGCATATAGTGCGGCCAAGGCGGCGGTCGTGAACCTTACCCAGGCCGTCGCGATCGAGGTCGGGCACGACAAGATTCGCGTCAACTGCATCTGCCCCGGCGGCGTCAACACTCCGCTGATACATCGCGGGCGTCCCGGCGCTGAGGAAAGATCCGAGAAGTCGATGTCGAGAATGCAGCCGATACCGCGCGCGGGCAAGCCTGAGGACATCGCGGCGATGGCGCTGTTCCTCGCCAGCGATGAAGCGGAGTGGATCAGCGGCACCGCGATGGTGGTCGACGGAGGAATCAACACTGGCAACGCGCGCTTCCGTCTGGCGGGACTGCCTGACAGCGGCTTCTCGGGTCCGTCGTTTGAGATGTAGTCGAGTTACCATCTTCAAAGCACGGTCTGATACTACGAACGACACGGATCACGCGCGTGCGCGCCATCGTAAATTTTAAGGCAAAGGAAAATCTGAAATGGACAGGCTCAAGGGCAAAGTGGCTGTAATCACCGGCGCGGCGAGTGGAATCGGGCGCGCGACTGCGATCAAGTTCGCGGGAGAAAGTGCGGCGGTCGTCATCGCGGACCTTAACGTTGAAGGCGGCGAGGCGGCGGTGCGCGATTGCAAGGAAAACGCGGGGCGCGCGGTCTTCCAGAAAGCCGACGTCTCCGCCGAAGCGGAAATCAAGGCGCTGATCGCGCGCGCAATTTCGGAGTTCGGGCGCCTCGACATCATTTATAACAACGCGGGAATCGGCGGCGCAGTCGGACCGCTCGAACAAATCTCGGTCGAAGACTGGGACAAGAGCCAGGCGGTGCTGCTGCGCGGCGTGTTCCTCGGGATGAAGCATGCGGCGCCCGAGATGCGCAAAGTGGGCGGCGGCTCGATCATCTCGACGGCGTCGGTCGCGGGCATCCGCGGCTTCAACGGCTTGCATGCGTATTGCGCGGCGAAGGCCGGCGTCGTCAACCTGACGCGTTCGGCATCACTGGAATTCGCCAAGGATAAGATCCGCGTCAACTGCATCTGTCCCGGCGGAATCAACACGCCGATTCTGCATCGCAATCAGCCGGGCGTGAAAGAAGCGATGGAACAATGGATGGCGAAGGGCCAGCCGATCCCGCGCGCGGGACATCCGGACGATATCGCGGGGATGGCGCTCTACCTCGCCAGCGACGATTCGGAATTCGTCACTGGGCAGGCGATGATTGTTGATGGCGGCCTGACTGTCGGCAGTCAGTTCTCGCCGCCAGACGGTCAGCGCTCCGCAGCGGCGCAGGCGATGCCTCCTCGCAGCTTCATCGGCCCGTCCTTCGAGGGCTGATTCTGAAGTAGGACGGAATTTATTCCGTCGGCCGAGAACGACGGAATAAATTCCGTCCTACTAAGTCAGGATATACTTTAAAAAACGAGGCGCGTCCGAGAAGACGCGCCTCGTCTTCATTTTGTCTTACTGACGTGGATAACCCGGCAGGCGCGCCTGCATCGCGTCGGGGTACTCGGCGGGCAATGCGCTCGCCTTATTTAGAGCCGCCAGCTCCGCGGCCTCGAGACGAAAGCCGATTGCTCCCAGATTCTGCTCGTTCTGCTCTTCGGTTCGCGCGCCGTAAATTACCGAGCTGACACCGGGCTGCTGATTCACCCACGCCAGTGCGACTTGCGAGATTGGACGGCCGCGTTCCTTGGCGACGTGCTCGACCGCTTCGAGCGTCGAGTAATTGCGCTCGTCTGCGAGCCGATTCCACATATCTATCTTGGCCAGCCGGCTGTCCTCAGGCGGCCGCTGACCTGAACGGTACTTGCCGGTCAGAAATCCACCGCCGAGCGGACTCCATGGAATTACGCCGACGCCTTCATAGCGGCATAGCGGCAAAATCTCGCGCTCGATCTCGCGAGAAATCAAACTGTATTGCGGCTGCAAACAATCAAAACGCGCAAAGTCGTGTTTATCGCTGACCCACAGACTTTTCATCAGTTGCCACGCGGTAAAATTAGATGCGCCGATGTATCTGACTTTGCCGTGACGCACGAGGTCGTCGAGCGCGCGCATGGTCTCATCAATCGGCGTTTCGAAATCCCATGAATGCACCTGGTAAAGATCGATGTAATCCATCTTCAGGCGCCGCAGACTTGCCTCGACTTCCGACATGATATGCCCGCGTGAGAGGCCGATTTGATTCGGCGCGACTGTCTTGCCCATGAAAATATTCGCATTGAAGCGAACTTTTGTGGCGACAATTAAATCTTTTCGTCGCTCGCCGAGAATTCGCCCGAGAATTTCTTCCGACGCGCCCGCTGCGTAAACATTCGCGGTATCGAGAAAATTTCCGCCAACTTCAATGAATCTGTCGAGAATTTTTCCTGCAGTTCTTTCGTCTGTTTCTCGCCCAAACGTCATGCATCCAAGACAAAGTTCCGAAACTTTCAGTCCGGTGCCACCTAATCGCTTATATTCCATCGCTTTTTCGAGCCTCCATGGCAGAGTCTATTACGACCGGCGCCGGGTGCAAATAAAAAATTTTTCGAGTTTGAATAATCACTGAAATGCATCGTCTCTAAACATAGGTGCGAACGGCTCTGGCACCTGGCCGGTTGGTTTGTTCCTCCCAATCAACCGGTTACCGTCCGCAGCGTACGCGGACGGCCGCTACGAACAGGCGGGCATTGGAGAGTCCCCCCCCTCTTCAGATGCCCGCCATTTTTTTGTCTTTAGAATCTTGCAACCTGTTTTGGTGATACAGCGTTCTTGGCTGATGACATCGTTCACCGCGAAGTTCCACGAAATCTCGGTTCAGTGACTTGTAGCTAGCCTTTCGTCAGCGCTTGTGAGAGGTCGAAATCGCGCATCAACTTGACACCGCTCGGCGGCATCAGTCATAGGTGTTGGCTTGATGTTGTCGCGGTGGCTCAGATGGCTGGTGGTTACGCCGGTTGTGTTGTTCGTTTTCGGAGCGATTCTTCTGAGTTGCAGCGGCGGCAGTAGCGGCGGGGGCCCTCTACCGACCAAGTCACCCGGCTTTGCGCTGGAGTCGATCACGATCGCGAACGGTCCTCCGACCACGCCAACATTCAGCCCGACGCCAACCGCCACTGCGAGCGTCTCGACATCTGCTACGCCAACGCACACGGTGAAACCGACGGTCACCAGCACCCCAAAAGTGCCGACGCCCACGTTGACGCCGCGGCCTGCGGCGACCAGTACGACTATAGAGCCGGGCAGTGTGCCGACGGGTGGGACGGTCGCGTTCAATGCAATCGGCACGTTCATAAAGCCACCTAGAACCAAGTTTATCGATATCACAGCGGGGCCGTTCACTCTTTGGACCTCCTCGAACAATGCTGCGCTGCAAGCGCCTCTCTCCGGCTCGATGGGCGGCGTTTATACGACCAACCTGGCGGGATGCGCCTGCATACTTGCGAGCAGTGGCGGAATCAGTAGTCAATTCGTCGGGATCGGCGTTTACGTGGACGTCGATAGCTGCCCGCTGTGCGCACCACTGCCACCGACTCCGACTGCCACCGCGACGTCGTCGCCGGCGCCCGGCGAGAAGCCGGCGGCGTCGAGCACGCCGGCAGTATCGACTCGCAGTGCGGGTGTCCTGATGTGGACCTTCGATCCGGGCGCCGAATTGCGCGGACGAATCGCGGTGGGCACTGACGGCTCGATATTCTTCGTCACGCGCGACGGCGTGTTGCATGGGCTGGATTCCACGGGCAAGGAAATCATGCATCGCGATGCGGCCGGCTCGTCGCCGGCAGCGTTGCCCGACGGGACCGTGGTCGCGATGGAGTCAGGGTCGGCGATTGCGGCGATAGGTCCCGACGGGGCGGCGCTGTGGAATCTTGAAATCGGGAAGAGCGCGGGACCGCTCGCGGTTACCGATCATACGATTTACGCGTCCACCGGCGCCGACCTCGTGTCCGTCAGCTCCACTGGCACTCTCAACTGGCGCGTGAATGTAGGACCGGTGACCAGCGCCGCGGCGACACCAGACGGAGTCGTGGTGGGAACCTCGCGCGGCGCAGTCACGGCGCTCGCATCGGACGGCGCGGTGACATGGACGTTCCAGCCGGACGGCGGATTTTCAGGATCGGTCGCCTACTCCGACGACGTAGTTTACGCCGGATCGGCCAGCGGCGGTGTGTATGCGATCGATTTGCGAACCGGCAGTCCCATCTGGCACGTCAATTCCGCCCGCGCAGTAACCGCAGGACCGGTTGTCGCTCCGTCGGGCGCAATCTTCGCCGGGGCAGGCACGACTTACGGCGTCACCGCCGACGGCCAGGTCCGTTGGACGGACTCCTCGCTGAAACCGGGCGAGGCTGGGCTTATCGGGCTTGGTTACGACGGTATCTTCGAGGCAGCAGCGGACGACATGGGCGCCGTGATAGCGGGTGACGGCAGCTACGTGTGGACCGCGCGCAGCTTCGGCAAAATCACCACGGCCGCATCGTCGCCGTCGGGAATGCTATACGTCGGAACCTCAACCGGCCGCATCTTCGCTGTCAGGTAGCAGCAGCTCCGGGTGCTGGCTTAGTTCGGGTCAGGCGCCTGGTTGTAATAATTCCTTCGGTCGTCAGCCGCAGTTTCCCATCGGGCTGGTGACTTTAGCCTTGCCGCCGTTCTTTGGCGTACAAGTTGGCGGTGCGGTGTCACTGCCGATGGCTGTGGAACCCTTGGTCGCGAATGCGGTTACGCTGCTCCCGGTCTCCTCAGCAGACGCTTCCGCCTCGCTGCCGGTGCCCGACGCGGTTGCCTTAGCGTTGCTGCCGTTATCCGCCACGGCAGTCGCGTAGGCGTCCTCGCCCTTCGCGGAGCTGACGGCCTGGGAGCCGCCTCCCGCCGAGGATGTTGCATCGGCGTCCTTTCCCTTCGCGGTTGCTTTAGCCTCGCTCCCGCCGCCGGCCGCGGCAGTCGCATCGGAGTCCTCTCCCGACGCGGAGCTGATGGCCTCGCTGCCGCTGGGGCCTACCGCCTCCGATGTCGCATCGGCGTCGGCTCCCTTCGCGGTTGCTTTAGCATCGCTGCCGCTGTCTGCCTCGGCAGTCGCGTCGGCGTCCGTTCCCTTCGCGGTTGCCGTAGCATCGCTGCCGTTTGAGGCATCTGATGTCGCATCGGCATCCTTTCCCGAGGCCTGGGCCTTCGCCTTGTTGGATGGGCCGACTTCAGCATCGCAAGTGGCCTCAGCACCGTTGGAGCTCGGACCAGATGTGACGTTCGTGCTGGTCGTCGAGCATGACTCGTTGCCCGACGCGAACGCCTCGGTTCGAGCCACTATGAGAGCAATTGCAACTGCGGCTATCGCCGCCACCATCTGAACGATTCGTGTCTGCATTGATTCTTCCCCCGGTGCGCGACCGCGAAGTAACCCGATGGCCTGTTCCAGAAAGAGTTTTACTCTGGGAGTTCAACCGCCTTCTAGACGAAACGCAGTCTTGCGGCAAGGCATTAACCCGGGATTTGGTGCTGTCAGTTCAGCCACGACTCAATTGAGTCGGGCGCTTGACCGCCCGCGGCAAATAAGCGTGACAATAGAAGTATGAGCGCAATCGACATCATCAAGCGTCGTCTCAAGGAAGACCGTATCCCGGAAACGCCCGAAGAAGTTGGACAAAAGAAAAAGCGTCCGCGCGAAGTCGCGTTCATGGACGTGAATCTGTGCTTCCCGTGCGGCAAATGTCCGGAGTTCTGCCCGGTGCAATGCATCGAATATTTGTCGCCCGGTTCGGTTCCGGGCCGCGGCGTGCAGCCGGTGCAGGACCGCTTTCAGGAATGCATCGGATGCTACATTTGCGTCGAAGTATGCGCGCTGCTGACGGACTACGACGCCGTCAGGATGTACGACTCGAGCCTGGTCGAGCAGGTGCTCGACGTGAAAATCACCGACACTCCTCCGGCGGATCCGATCCCGGCGCAACCTTATGAGGAATATTTCTCGGAAGGCGGCGAGTACCGTCATGTCGGCAAAGGCTCGCGCATCCGCGAAAAGATGACGGCCGAAGAGCGCGCAATTTTTGCGCGCGAACGCGTGCGGGGATAAATCGGCAGCGCCACCTTAATACAGCGATGCGAGCGGATTGCGTCTGTGCGATAATGGCGCATGAACTCGTCAGAAGCCGAAGACCGACCATCAGATTGCGTTTTGCCGCCCGATCATCCGCTGCCTCCGGAAGAAGTTGGACGATACAGCGCTGAACGCGATCCCGACGCCGAGCAGGGGATTGCCAACTACATCCATGGTCAGGCACCGGATGAAACCGTTCAGCACGTCGAGCGGGTGAAGACCGAATACGTCATGGGCGACCCCTACGAGATATGGGACGTCACGACCGACAAGGATCGTTGGTGGGTGATCACGAATCTGACCAATTTATACTCGCAGAAGCATTTCCCGAGTCTCGACTACACTCTTTCATTTCATATCGGCCTGATGATGCGCCTCCGGAACCGACCGCAAGGTGCAGATAGGTCCGACCCCCAGCCCTTTGACGAAGTCTTCAGAAGGCAGGAACAGGCCAAGGAACGCCATGAGAGAGCAATTGAGGCCGAAGACTACCAGTCCGTTGGTATGCAACTGCGGGAGTGCCTCCTTTCATTGATTTCGGTCATGCGGCGCCGTGTCGAGTTTGGTCCAGATATCGAGAGACCTAAGGACGGGGACTTCACTGCATGGTCTCGGATCCTAATGGATCGCCTATGCCCCGGCGAGAAAAACAAGGAATTGAGGCAGTATCTAAAAACGACCTCAGAAAAAACATGGCAGTTAGTCAATTGGCTTACCCATGACCGCAGCGCCAACAAAACCGCGTCATCGATTTCAATTGAGGCCAGTGACACGATAGTTGGGCACTACGTCCAACTGCTGATGCGTGAGCGAGACGATAAGACTGAGAAGTGTCCGCTATGTTCATCTCGGAACATCCGAACACATTTCGATATCGTTATTGAGCCTGACGGCGCGTACTACGACACCTGCGGATCGTGCGACTGGAGCAGTCACCCTGGCTACTCGAACGATGACGAAGATGAGAGAATCGTAGCTGACCGGAGTAATGGCGAATGAAAGAAGCTTCCGCAATCAAGTGCGAATGGAGTACGCCGTGCGGCGCGTCAGGTAAGCCTCGTTCGATCGCTCTGGAAGATCGCAAAATCGATCTGAATTCGTGCGATCGTCACTGGAACCGGTTTCGCCTCGGCGACTTCGATCCTCAGTGGTTCGGCCAACTGCTCATACAACTTTTGCGAAAAGAATAACCGATGCGCGCGCGAGCGCGTCATCGGTTAAGAAGTCACTTGCGCGAGGCGCGCCAGACTTCGGGCTTTTTGCCGCTCATCATTTCGGGCAGTGACGTAAGCTCGACGCGCTCGGGCGTAATCAGCATCAGGCCGAAGTCCTTTGACTCGGGACCGTTGGGAAAGAACTGCGAGAGATCGTAGTCGAAGACCTTGCCGTTCCAGATTCGCTTCTTTTCAGTAAGGTCTTCCACAAACTTCGCCTGACCCGTGACTGTCAGATGAACCATGTCGGCGCCGATTTGGTAGAAGAGCTCGACGCTTGGGTTCTTGTCGATATGGCCGGCCTTGGCCGACGCGCGTCCGGTCGCGACCCATACGCGCTCGCCCTCGAAGGCGGGATGCACAACGCGGACCTTCGGCTGCGATCCTTTGGCAGTCGCGAGATATGCCCACGTCGCCTTGGCGGCGGTCGCGTGAACCTTGTCCCAAAAATTTGAATCGCTCATCTGAACCTCCTAAGCACTAGTGGCACAGGCTTAGCCTGTGTTCCATGCAGATCCAGGAAAAGAATCACAGGCTGGAGCCTGTTCCACCAAAATCAAGACCTGAGAGCATCCCCGATCACTGATTTGACACCGCGCGCCGTCCCGAACTACGCTCGAAGTACTCACGGAGAATCTTGATGGAACGTCAAGCCCGACGCGCGCAGGTGCTGCGTCACGCCAAGCGCATTTTTGCTCGCAAGGGATATCACAGGACCAATGTCGCGGACATCATTGCCCGCGCCCGCATCGCGCGCGGCACGTTCTATCTTTATTTCCAGAACAAGAAAGACCTGTTCGAGGAATTGCTGGAGCAGGCGGTTACGGAGCTGACGCATCGGGTTCAGCGGCTGCGCCCGGGACCGGGAGAGCCGGACCCGGTCGATCAATTGCGCGCGAACCTGATGCGAGTGCTGAGCTATGCGATGGCCGAGCGCGAACTCACCGACATTCTGCTAAACCATTCGACCGGATTCGATCACGAGCTCGACGACAAGATCCAGGATTTTTACGATCGGATCGCGGCGCTGATTAAACGATCGCTCGATCTCGGAATCGAGATGAACCTGGTGCGCAATTCAGATACGCGCGCGGTTTCATACGCGATCCTCGGCGGAATCAAGGAATTGATCGGGATGCTCTCGCGCAGCGAGGACACCGACATCGAGGCATTGGTCGAAGAAATACTTGCGTTTGGGCTGGGCGGCGTCGCGCGTCCCGAGCTGCTGAAATTCGTACCGCCGCGGAGAGCATCCGCGAGCGACCGACCACCAGGCAACCTCTCTTTTTTTGGGCCCAAACTAGACTGACATGTCAGTTTCCAATCACAAAAAAGCCTCCAATGGCCACGCCCCCAAGGGAATCAAGGCACCGAAGCGCCGAGCGGCTTTTTACGATCTCGATGGGACGCTGGTCGATTTGAATCTGGTGCATGCGGCGATTTTCACGCTCGCCAACGTCGGCGAATGGAGCGGACGCGTCAGCTATCTGCTCGGATTCGCCGCCCGCATCCCGAGATTGTACGTCGCGGAGAATCGCGACCGCCGAACCCTTAACACGGTGCTGTTCGAGGCGTTCAAGGGCGTCTCGCGCGACCGGCTGTTCTCGCTTGGCGAGGAATATTGCGAGCGCATCCTGGTCGGCCATCTTTTTCCGCGCGCGGTGGAATTGATCGAGGCGAATCGCAAGGCGGGAATCGAGCCGGTGCTCGTCACAGGATCGCCGGATTTCATCGTAGCGCCGCTCGCGCGTCATCTCGGGATCGCGGACTTCGCGGCGAATCGATTTGTTTTCAGCCGCGGCCGTGCGACCGGCCGGCTGGCCGAGCCCGTGATGGCGGGCGACGAGAAAGCAGTCTGGTGCAACGAATACGCAGACACGCACGATCTCGATTTGGCCGATTGCTGGGGCTACGCCGATTCCCATTACGACACCGCGTTTCTCGCCGCGCTCGGGCATCCGGTCGCCGTCAATCCGGATCGCAGATTGCGCGCGGCGGCGCTTAGCCGGCAATGGCCGGTGATCCATTTCGAGAAAGCAGCGTCATCGGAACCGCAAGACGCTTTCGACAACGACCAGGACTCAAACGACGACATCGAACGAACGACGCGAGGCTCGGATGGCGCGACCTGAGGCGAAACTCAAGGAACTGAAAACCGCGGAGCTGCGGCATGAGGTCGGCGCGCGCAGCGAGCTGATCGTCAAGGTGAATCGGCGCTCGGAGCGTCGCATCATTCCTTACGGCGAAGAATTTCTGTTCGAGAAACTGCCGGTCGGCACGCGCGTGATCTATCCGCCGCCGCCGATAGATCCGCTCGCCGACGCCGACCAGGCCATTCGCTACGCCATTCTCCATCCAGAGAATCAGGACCCACTGTTCGCGCAGCTGAGTCCCAACATGCGCGTGACGATTGCGATCGACGACATCAGTTTGCCGCTGCCGCAGATGCGCCGGCCTGACATCCGCGAGCGCCTGCTCAACCAGGTGCTGCAGACGCTGGCCGACTACGGGGTTGACGATGTTCATCTCGTGATTGCGACGTCGTTGCATCGCAGGATGACGGAAGCAGAGATTCGACGCGTGGTTGGCGAGCGCGCGTTCAAGCAGTACTGGCCGGACCGGCTCTACAACTTCGACGCGGAAAATCGCGCCGAGCTGGCGATGCTTGGCAAGACCGATCATGGCGAGGAAGTGTGGCTGTCGCGGCGCGCGGTCGAATCGGATCTGCTCATCTATCTGAATATCAACCTGGTGCCGATGGACGGCGGGCACAAGTCGGTCGCGGTGGGACTCGCGCCGTACCAGAGTCTGCGGCATCACCACAACGTCGGGACGCTGCGCGATTCGCATCCGTACATGGATCCGACGCGCTCGGCGCTGCATCGATCGTCGGATCGGATGGGCAAGCTGATTCACGAGTCGGTCAACATTTTTCAGATCGAGACTGCGGTGAACACGCGGATGTACGGCGGGATGCTCGACTTCCTGCATAAGAACGAGGACCACTTCACCGACTGGGATCGCACGCGCCTGAAAGGCTTTCAGTGGACGATGCGGAACATGTCCAACGAGATGCGGCGCACCGTGCTGCACAATTACGCCGCCCCGTACGGAATGATCGGGGTGTGGGCGGGAGACACCGAGACGGTGCATCAGAAGGCGCTCGCGCGAGTGTTCCAGCAATACGCGGTGCCGGTGAAGGGTCAGGCCGATATTTTAATTGTGGGCGTGCCGTACATCTGTCCGTACAACGTCAACTCGATCATGAATCCCGTGCTCGTGCAGTGCACCGGCCTCGGCTACCTGTTCAATATGTACAGGAACAAGCCGCTGGTGCGTGAAGGCGGCACAATGATCATCTGTCATCCGCTGCGCGACGAATTTCATCCCGAGCATCATCCGAGTTACATCGAATTCTTCCATCGATGCCTTGCCGAAACGACCGACGCGGTCGAGCTCGAGAAAAATTTCGAGCGCGAGTTCGCGCGCAACCCGACCTACATCCACATGTACCGCTACGGCAACGCGTACCACGGCGTGCATCCGTTCTACATGTGGTACTGGGGCGAGCCGGCGCGCCAGCACGTCGGACGCGTGATCGCGGCGGGATGCGAAGAGCCGGACGTCGCGGCGCGGCTCGGATGGGAAGCGGCGGACACGCTCGATGAGGCGATCGCGATGGCTACGTCAGATCTCGGTCGCTCGGCCGAGATAACCTACCTGCACCTGCCGCCACTGGTGATCGCGGATGTCGAGTAGCAACGGCAGACGCAGAACTCCAGTGGGGCGGGCCGCCGTGCCCGCCCTTCCCCTAGAGCAAGTGCTCAAGGGCCGTCGCATCCTGCTGACGGGCTCGACCGGATTTCTCGGCAAGGTGTTCCTCGCAATCCTGTTGCGGTGGCATCCTGAGATCGAGCGCGTGTACTTGCTGATTCGCGGCGACCGGCGCAGCAGCGTCGGCCGTTTTCGGCGCGAGATTCTCGACTCACCAGTGTTTGCGCCCCTGCGAGAACATCTCGGCGATAAGTTCGATCGTTACATCGAAGAGAAGATCGTCGTAGTTCCCGGCGACATTACTAACGAAGGTCTGCTCGGCGAAGAAGCGAATCCGTTCAAGCCGGGCAGCCTCGACGCGGTCGTGCACAGCGCGGGGCTGGTGAATTTCGAGGCGTCGCTCGAAAAGGCGATCGAGGTAAACACCACCGGTGTCGCCAATGTAATCGAGTTCTGCAGCAAAGTCGGCGCGTCGATGATGCACGTATCGACCTGCTACGTGGCGGGAATCGCCGACGGGCATCGCTACGAAGACGACATACCGGAAGACTGGTGCCCGAATGGGCGCAAGTCTTTTCGGCTCGAGCGCGAAATTCGCGACGCGTTGGCGGCGATCGAGCGGGTGCAGGCCGAGTCGCGCGATCAACTGCGTCATGCGGAGTTTCGCGGCGACGAAGACGATGACGGCAATCCACGGGAGTCGGCGATCGAGCATCGGCGCAAGCAGTGGGTCGAGCAGCGCCTGAAAGACGTCGGCCGCAAACGCGCGCAGAGTTGGGGATGGCCCAACACCTACAGTTACACCAAGAGTCTTGGCGAACAGTTGGTGCTCGCGAGTCGCGACACGCTCGACGTCGCGGTCGTGCGCCCGGCGGTGATAGAAAGCGCGCTGCGCGATCCGTTCCCCGGATGGAACCAAGGCGTCAACACTAGCGCGCCGCTGACGTATCTCGCGGGTCGCGGCTACCGCTTTTATCCGGCCAAAGCCGAGCTGGTGCTCGACGTAATCCCGGTCGATCTTGCGGCGCACGCGATGATTCCGATCCTCGGCGCACTGCTATCGCGCAAGCACAAGCCCATCTACCAGCTTTGCACTTCGGACCGGAATCCGTTGCCGATGCGCCGACTGATCGAGCTGACCGGACTGAGCCATCGCCGCGAGCATCGCAAGGACGGCGGTACGATGCGCTGGCTTGGGCCGCATCTGGAAGCCGTGGTGGTGTCGCAAAATGCTTACGACCTCGCCAGCAGCACGGTTCCGCAAGTCCTCAAGCAAGCGGCGGCGTTCGCCCGCAGCGTCGTGGGCGAGGAAAATCAGCGCGCAAAAAAAATCGAAGCGGGAATCGACAAGTTCAAGGAGAACACCGACCTCGCACGCGAGCTGGTCGAGGTCTATCGCCCCTATATCCAGGAACTCGTTTACACTTTTCATGGAGCAAACGTTCGCGCGCTTTATGCGACGCTCAAGCCCGCCGACGCGGAGCGCCATCCGTTTCGTCCCGATCTGATCGATTGGCACGACTACTGGCTCAACATTCATCTGCCGGGATTGCGCCGCCATATTTTTCCGCAGCTCGATCTCCACACACGCGGTAGAACCAAGTCGCTGCCACGTCACCGGAGCCTCGTCGACATGCTCGATCGCGCCGCCGACCGATCCGGTTCGAGCGTCGCGATGATTGCGCGGAGGCCGTCGGGCGAACAGACGCAGACCACGTATCGCGAGCTGCGCGACAAGGCCCATCGCGCGGCACTGCTGCTCGCGACACGCGGAATCAAGCCGGGCGATCGCGTGCTTCTTATCGGCGAGAACTCGCCCGACTGGGTGCTCGGCTATTTCGCGATTCTGTGCGCCGGCGCAATTGCGGTACCGCTCGACCAGTTGATCTCCGTCGAAGAGCTCGCACCGATCTGCAAAATCGCCGAGCCCGCCGCTGCGCTGCGTTCGAGCGCAGTCCACAAGCGTCTCGGCTCGACGCTCAAGGATGCGCATCCTAAACTTATCGAGATCGACCTCGGCGAGCTCGCACGTCCGTTCATTCTGCGCGGCGACGCGAAGACTCCGCCCGCGCCGCCCGAGCGAAAGGCGCTCGCATCGATCCTGTTCACGTCGGGCAGCACCGGCGCGCCCAAGGGTGTGATGCTGTCGCATGCCAACTTCGCAGCCGAAATCGCGATGCTCTCACGCGTTTTCGTGCTCGGCGCCGACGACATCGTGCTGTCGCTCTTGCCGCTGCATCACGCGTTCGAGTTCACCTGCGGGATGCTGCTGCCGCTCGCCAGCGGCGCGACGATCGTCTATCCGCTCGAGGTCGATGCGAAAACGCTCTCGCGAACGCTCGCCGACGTGCGTCCGACCGCACTGATAGGAGTGCCCGCGGTGTGGGAAGCGGTGCATCGGCGCATCGTCGACGAGGTCGAGGCGCGCGGTCCTTTTTTTCACGCCGCCTTCGACAACCTGCGCGACCTCAGTCGCCGCCTCGACGCGAACTCTGGCCTCAACTTCGGCTCCATCGTTTTCCGGCAGGTTCATTCCGCGCTGGGCGGACGGCTGCGGCTGGCGGTCAGCGGCGGATCCGCCCTGCCCCGTCGCGTCGCCGAGTTTTTCAATGACATCGGAATTCCGCTGCTCGAAGGCTACGGCCTGACTGAAGGGGCTCCCGTTCTGGCTGTCGCGCGGCCCGACGAACCGCTGCAAGTCGGCGCGGTGGGACGTCCTCTGAATGGCGTCGAGATCAAGCTGCTGCCCGCGACCGGCTCGATCGGCGAGATAGTCGCGCACGGACCGAACGTGATGCAGGGCTACTATCACAACGAGGCCGCGACCGCCGAAGTTCTGCGCGACGGGTGGCTTCACACCGGAGACCTCGGGCGTTTCGATGACGACGGGCGCCTGTACATTGTCGGCCGTGCCAAAGAAGTTATCGTCGATTCCGGCGGCAACAATATCTACATCGAAGAGCTCGAGGAAATTTACGGCCGTTCGGAGTACGTGAAGGAGATGGCTGTCGTCGGCCTGAAGGTCGGCCAGGGCGAGCAGGTTGCGGCGCTGATCGTCCCCGCCTATTCGCGCGGCGAGAGTAGGCGCGCAGTGGAAGACCGACTGCGCAGCGACTTCGACAAAGTCGCGCTCGAGCTCAGCGCGCACAAACGAATCAGAATCATCCGTTTCACCGACGCAGAACTGCCGCGCACGCGCACGCGCAAGATCAAGCGCGCGGACGTGGTCGCGACGCTGCGACGGATGCTCGATGTTCGCGCTACCCGCAATGACGTTGACAGCGCCGACTCCGAAGTCGAGACGTGGCTCGCCGAGGCGCTCGCGTCGGTCACCACCGAGCCGATCAACATCACGCTGGCGACGCGGCTAATCGAGGACCTGGGTCTAGACTCGCTCGCACTTGCTGAAATCGGCGAGCTGATCGGCGAGCGCGCCAGCCGCGATATCGCACTCGAGGAAATTGCCGACCTGCGCACCGTCGCGGACCTGCAGCTCCTCGCGACTCAGCCCGGGGGCAACGGTCGCCCTCGCATGCCGTCGTACGCAAAGTTCGCCGAACCTTACACTGTGCGTTTGCCGTCCCCGATAAAATGGCTCGGACGTTTTGCGGTTCGTGGAGCGTCACAGGCGGTTTTCGACGGATGGCTGAAGCCGAAGATCCTCGGGCGCGGCAATATCCCGGCCAATCGCAATTTTATCGTCGTCGCGAATCATTCGAGTCATCTCGACTTCAGCCTGGTCGGCTATTCGCTAGGAGCGATTGGCGACGACATCCGCGTGCTCGCCGCCAAGGATTATTTCTTCAACACGCCCGCGCGGCGTTTCCTCGCGTCGAACTTCACGTCGCTGATGCCGTTCGATCGCGAGCGTGCGCAACTCGAGTCGCTGGAAGATGCACTCGCCGAGCTTGCGCAGGGGCGCAGCGTCCTGATGTTTCCCGAGGGGACTCGCTCGGCCGACGGCGAGATTCACGAGTTCAAGAGCGGCGCGGGATTCCTGGCGTTGCGCAGTCGATGCGACGTGCTGCCGGTGCTGATTCGCGGCACTCACGACGTGATGGGCAAGGGCAGTCTTGTCCCGCGGCGCCGTCCGGTGGAAGTCCGCATCGGTCGCGCGATCACTGCATTGGAGCTTCGCGAAGTTGCGGAGAGTTCGGAAGGCGCCGGCGCATATCGCAAAATCGCGGACCTAATGCGCACCTCGGTCGTCGCGCTTTCCGGTTCCCGTTCAAAATTGACGCAGGCCCTCGAGACCGATATTGCGACGGCGAATGGCACCAAGCCGGCCAAGCGAGCGCGCGCCAAAATCGATCGTTCGGCCGAAGCTCCTCGAGGCCACGCCAAAGCGTGATGCTGGAATACTTACCGCCCGGATGGTTACATTTGAATCATGGTTGATTGGTTCAGCAAGCGCCCCGACCACGCGCCGCGCCCGACTCGCAACGGCCGGCGACCGTCGGTCAGCGTAATCTCTGACGAGTTGTTGGTCGGCGAATATCCGGATGAATCCGATATCGCCTGGCTCAAGGACACCTACGGGATAACCGCCGTTCACAATCTGCAGGACGACGACGACCTGCGCATGAACGGGTTGGACGCGCGCGGCCTCAGCGCGGAGTACACTGCGCATGGGATCGATTACGTGCGGACTCCTATCCAGGACGGCAGTGCGGATGCGATGGCTGAGCGGCTCGAGGTTGCTCTCAACGACCTTCGCGATCTGGTCGCGCCGGGCTCGCGCGTCTATCTCCATTGCAACGCCGGGATGAATCGAGCGCCGACGCTGGCGATTGCGTTTCTGCGTGCATATCGGCAAATGTCTCTCGAAGAGGCGATGGTGCTCGTTAAAAAAAATCGCGCGTGCGGACCGTTCATGACGGTGCTCGAAGAATACTTCGGGCCGCGCGACTACAAGCCGGACAAATGACTTGAACACCTCAGGCGCAGCCGGAAGTCTGCCGCGGGTATTCCCGACGCAGAAATTTCTCACGGCCTGCGCGTGGGGCGTACATCTATATACCGCTCTGGGCGCGGCGCTCGGCCTGCTCGCGATCTTCTTCGCCTCGCGCGGCGATTTCCGCGCCTCGTTCCTCGCGATGGGCGCGGCGACGATCATCGATTGCAGCGACGGTCCGCTCGCGCGCTGGCTGATGGTCAAGATTCGCGTGCCGACCTTCGACGGCGCGCTGCTCGACAATATCGTCGACTATCTTACGTACACCGTCGCGCCGGTTTTCCTGATGCTGGAAGCCGGAATCATCCCGGACTCGCGATGGGGCCTGGCGCTGGCGTGTTTCGTGATGCTCGCGAGCGTCTACGGATTCTGTCACACCGAAGCCAAAACCCCCGACCATTACTTTCTCGGCTTCCCGAACTATTGGAACCTCGTCGCGTTTTATCTCTACTGTCTCGGCAGCAGCACCGTCTTCAACGTCGTCGTTCTTTTGATCCTCGGCGTGATGGTGTTCATGCCGCTCAAGTACATTTATCCAAATCGGACCGTGCCGCTGCGGCCGATCACGCTCACGCTTGGAGTCCTCTGGGGATTTTTGACGGTCGCGTCGCTGCTGATGCTGCCGACTGTGAACCCGATCATGTTGTGGGCGGGTCTCAGTTACATCGCTTACTACTTCATCGCCTCGTTCATTCTTCACGCGCGATTTGTGCTCCAGTCCAATCGAGCGGCGTCGACCTGATGGCTGAGCCTGGGCTTCATACAGCGGCCGTTGCTGCCGAGTCATGGCTCGAGGTTATAGATTCCGATTCTCCCCTGCTCCTGATTGCACCGCACGGTGGACGCGCTGAGCCGCGCACGCGCTCGATGCTGAATCCCAAGGTCAACGACCTTCACACCGCGGAGATCACGCGCGGACTCGCGGCGCGACTCGGCGCGTCGGCGCTGATCAACGTCGCGATGGATCGCAATCGGCTCGACTGCAACCGAATCTCGCAAATCATCGAGCGCGCGCCGTGGCTGCTGGAAATCCTCGCGGACCGCGTCGAGGCGATCGTTGCGCGTCATGGACGCGTCACGGTGCTGCTCATCCACGGATGGAACATCATCGAGCCGCGCCTCGACTTCGGACTTGGACTACGAAATTCGGGCGGCGAGCTGCGTCCGCCGGGTTCCGCTTGCGTCTCTGCTTGTGACGGTTTCATCAATGGCCCGCTCGCCGGTCTCGCCGAGCGCCTGCATCGGCATGGAATCAAGCCGACCTACGGCATGCGTTATCCGGGCGGCGGTTTGCAGAACCTGCTGCAGGCTTTCACCGCGCGTCATCGACAGAGTCCGAACGCGGCGCTTCGCTCGATTTCCGAAATTGCGATGAGCGGCGTCGTCGATGCGGCTCAACTCGAATTGTCGGTCGCGCTGAGGATGCCCGGAGAATTGCGCGCCCGATGCGAGGACGCGATCGCCGAAGTTTTTTCAGAAAACGGCAATCCGCATGCCGACTCAGTCGCCGATGACGATAAATCGCGCGCCGCGACCGACAGTCGCCAAACCGGAAATCGGGGCGGCTGCGACGGTCGCGGCACCCGGACGCGTCGGCATCGAGTTCTACGATCCTGCGGCACGCTTTGGTGCGATGGCGAGCTTCGATGTCGGCGGCGCGGGCATGGGCGCGCGAATCATGATGCTGTTCGATCACCATCGCGCGGCATTGTTCACCGCCGAGGGGCGTCCGACGCGTTCCGCGAGCGCCGTCACTCATGGCCCGCTCTCGATGCGGCGCGAAGGGCGAATCGATCGTGCTCGCATTTCGCGGACCCGCCGTGATCGTGCCCGACGCGACCGCGTATTTGAGCATCGAGCGCGCGCTGGCTTCGGGCCGGCTCGACGGCGACGCGGAAGTCGAGATGCGCTTCGAAATCGATCGCGCCGGCGGTGAGTTCGACTTCGACCGGATTCTGTCGTCGCAAGGCGCCGCGGCGGATGCGCTGTCGTCGAGCGTCGCGTTCGGCCGCGTTTCGGGAAAGGTTTGCCTCGACGGCGCGTCACGAACGGTCAACGGATTTGCGCGCGCAGGAATGTCGTTCACCGGACTGGGCCCGCAGAAATTCACCGCGCGCAGGATGATCTGGGCATGCTTCGAAGACGAAGAGGCGCCGCGTGCGCTCGAAGCCCGTTCAGTCGCGACCGCAGACGCACCGCCGAATCAGAGCGCCAGGATTCTCGAAGCGGCAGGATGGTCGCCGTGCGAACTGCGCAATCTCACGATCGAGACACCCTCGGTCGAAGAACCGCCGCATCGTATTTTCGCGTCGTTGACGCGCGCGGACGGATCGTCATGCGAGCTCGAAGGCAGCGTCGAATGCTTCATTCCGCTGTCGCGCCCCGGCCCCGAGCAGTCGCGCATCTACACGTCACTCGGATTCGCAAGCTTCCGCATCGGCGCTCATCGCGGAGCCGGGATGTTTGAATATTCGCGCGTCGCCGACTCCGTGCTGACCGCATCCGACGAGAACGAAGATTCCGATAGCGATTGAGACTTAGCTGGCGGGCGTGTCGACCGCGCGAGTGCGCGCGGCGACGATCAGCGTCGATGTGGCCGGCGATATCGGCGAGCACTTTGCCGGTCGGGCGTGGACGCGTATTCGCGAACGAACAGCACGCCGCGATCGGTGCTGTCCGCGAGCCGCGGTTCAAAGGCGAGCCGCCCGAGAATCGGAACCGCGGCCTCGCGCGCGATTCCGTTGAGATCGCCCTCCGGCCACAGCGGCCGCACCGCGCGGCATCCGTCGCAATTGAAGCCGGCCATGTTCTCGACGATGCCGACGATTGGCGCGCCGATCGCGCGGCCAATTTTCATCGCCTGGCGCGCGGCACTGGTGTCCTGCGCCGACGGATGAGTCAGCAGCAGGACGCCGTCGAGCGCTACCATCGACGCGAGCGCGTGCAGTCGATCGAGACCGGTCGCAAGATCGATTATCAACAAATCCACGGCTCCGAACTGCGATTGCGCCGAGCATTCGGCTCAGCGCTCCGCGATAACTCAGTTCCGCGGGACCAGTCGACGCGGGCGCGACCGGCTCGCCGCCGTTTCCGTCGATCTGATCGTGATCCTGCACAAAGCTGATCGGCGGCGGTTCGCCGCCGGAAAGCTGATCGCTCGAAACCACGCGCAATCCATGCGGCCCGGCGGCGGGCTCGATTCCTTCGATCATCGGGTAGCGCCGCTGCGGTTTCATCCCGAGCATCGCGGCAACGCTGGGCGAATTGAGGTCCGCATCGATGATCGCGACCTTGCGGCCCTTCATCGCCGACGCCGCCGCGATATTCACCGCGAGCATGCTCTTGCCGACGCCGCCGCGAGCACTCGCAAGGGCAATCGTGGCGCCGACGCCGGAAAGGTTGATGCGAATGCGATCGCGGACGCCGGCTGGATCGGCTGATCCGTCGTTATCAATATCGGAAAATATTCTCATTAAGTGGCTGCTGAAATCCGTACGCAGTCCTGACGATGGTTGAGGCGTGCAGGTGTTACGCAAGTTGTTCTGATTCAGGATGACTGTTTTGAGCGGCGCGGTAAACAACGCCCGGCGATGCGCGCGCGCTATCTAAGCGCTGTCGTCGTCGGCGTCGGTCGAACCTACTTTGCGATATGTATTGGGCTCGTCGTCGGCGGTCGCCGCTGCGATTTTGCCTCGCGCTCCTCGTCCTGCTGACAATCGCGGCACAGGCGCGAAAACGGCATCGCTTCGAGGCGTTCTTCGGCGATCTCCAGTCCGCACGATTCGCAGACGCCGTAGGTGCCTTCGTCCATCCGCTCGAGCGCGTCGTCGATTTGCTTGAGCTTGACGCGTTCGCGGTCGGACAGGATGAAGTTGATCTCGCGATCGCGCTCTTCCGACGCAAGGTCGTAGGTGTCCATCCCTTCGTCCTTGTTGCCTTCGCGTTCGGCGCGCAAGGTCGAATCGATCTCGGCGAGCAGTTTTGCCTTCATCTCGAGCAGTTGTTCGCGCATCTTGGCAAGGAACTTCGCTCGGTCCGCGGCAACTGGTTTCTTCGTCATTGGATTCCGACTCCGAGTATATTAAGCGGCCGCGCCGGCGACCGTTGCATGCAGATCGTAACTGAGCGCCTTGTCGATTCGTGCGCGGACGAACTCGCCCGGCTCCGCGTCGCCGGCAAGAAAAACCGAGCCGTCGATTTCCGGCGCCTGGCCCGCGGTTCGCCCGCGCAGCCGCGTCGAGCGTCCGGGCATCGGGCCCTCGACCAGCACCTCGATCTTCGCGACCGACCAGCCCGCGATTCTTCGCAAGCGAAATTTCCGACTGCGTCGCCATCAGGCTTGCCCGCCGCGCGCGCTTGACGCGTTCGGGCACCTGGTCCGGCATGTCGTATGCGGCCGTATTCTCTTCGCGCGAATAGGTGAACACTCCCACGCGATCGAACTGCTCAGCGCGAACGAAATCCACCAGCCGCTCGAAGGCGGCGTCAGTCTCGCCGGGGAAGCCGACGATGAACGAGGTCCGCAGCACGACTCCGGGAATTCGCTCGCGCACGCGCTCGAGCAGCTTGACCAGAGCCGCGCCCGAGCGCTCGCGGCGCATCGCACGCAGCATCGCATCGTCGGCATGCTGCAGCGGCATGTCGATATACTTGACGACCTTGGGCAGCTCCGCGATCGCGTCGAGCAGCTCGGCGGTCACGAAATTCGGATAGCAGTAGAGCAGCCGTATCCAGCGCAGCTCGTCGATTGTCGACAGTTCTCGCAGCAACGCCGCGAGCGAAGACGGCTGGTCGAGGTCGCGGCCGTAGGCGGTCAAGTCCTGCGCGATCAGATTGATTTCGCGAACGCCGCCGGCGACGAGGTTGCGCGCTTCGGCGACGAGGTCAGCGGTCGGACGGCTCTCATGCAGCCCGCGAATTTTCGGGAATAATGCAGAAGGCGCACTTGTGATTGCAGCCTTCGGAAATCTTCAAGTAAGACGTGAAGAAATCTCCGGTCTTGATTCGCGGGATTGCCGCGGTCGGCAGCAGATGCGCCGCGCCGGCGTACGGAATCGGCCGCGACTCGGGCGCTTCGGTGCGGCGCAGCAGCTCGGGCAAATCGAGAAAATTGCCGGTGCCGACGAACACGTCCACTTCGGGCATCGAGTCGCGCGAGCTCAGTCGCATAGCGCTGCGACAAGCATCCCGCGACCACCAGCCGCTTGCCGAAGCCGCGCTTCTTGACCTCAGCCGCTTCGAGGATCGCGTCGATCGATTCTTTCTTCGCCGCCTCGATAAACGCGCACGTGTTCACCAGCAGCACCTGCGCCTCTTCGGGGTCGAGCGTGATCTCGAACCCGGCGCGCGTCAGCGCGCCAAGCATCAGCTCGCTGTCGGCGAGATTCTTGGGGCATCCAAGCGTGAGCAGGTGAACTTTTTCCATTGGACAGAAAACTTAAAGGGCTTTTAAAAATACCGGTCGCATACCCGCGAGGCAATCGCGATCGGAGTTCAGCTGCGCACGCGTTCTTAGTGTATCAGATCGTCACGGCGAGGCAGGTGCCGTTACGATGTCCGCGCCCGGCGGCGCTTTGAACGCGAAAAGCGAATCGGCCAGTTCCACATTGTCATGAATGTCGCTGAAATCGATCCTGGTCACGTCGCCAAGCTGGTCGGTGAGCGTCAACGTCATAAGATTGTACGTCTTCGGATCGAGTCCAACTTCAATTTTGTAGCCGCCCGTCTTCGCGTCGAGGATCAGATTGACGAGGCCGTTCGGCGCCGGCGGGATTCGCAAACGCGGCCTTGAAATCGCGGTTGATATTTCCGATTCCGAGCAGGAACGAGGTCGCGCTGCTCGACTTGAGCGCCTGCTTCAGCGGCGTCTCGACCACCTGGTTGAGATCGGGATCGTAGCTGTAGAGCGTCTCGCCGTCGCTGACGATCGTTTGTTTTTCGGGCGTCTCGAACTCCCATCGCATACGCCCGGGCTTGCGAAATGAGACCGTGCCCTGACGTTGCTTCTTCGGCGCGCCGACCGCTGCGATCTCCTCATTGAATTTCGCCGTGAACGAATTGGTGTCGCGGTAGTGACGCTGCAGGCGATCGAGCACCTGCTTCAAATCCTTGCTGACGGGCGGCGCCGCTCGGCGCCATCGTCTCGGAATGCACGGGCAGCCGACGGCGAGAAACACCGCGATCGTCGTCAGCGAATGCTCGCCACACTTTCCTGAAAAGACCCGAAATCATCGAGCGCTGTGCAGCCGGACTTCGCGCGGCTTGGCGCCGTCCGCGGGCATCACGATTCCTTCGCGTTCCATCTGCTCGACCATCCGCGCCGCGCGATTGTAGCCGATTCGAAGCCGCCGCTGGATCATCGAGATCGACGCCTGGTTGGTCTCCATCACGATTCGCACCGCTTCATCATACATCTCGTCCTGCACCTCGCCACCGAGGCCGTCGCCGCCGTCCTCACCGGGCGGTTTGGTGTCGAGAATTTCCATGCGGTACTCGGGCGCGCCCTGCTCGCGCAGAAAATCGGTGAGCTTGCGAATCTCATGCTCGCCGACGAACGGCCCATGCAGGCGGCGAAGTTTGGCGCTGCCGGGCGGCATGAAGAGCATATCGCCGGCGCCGAGCAGGCGTTCCGCGCCGATCGAATCGAGAATCGTGCGCGAATCGACGCGCGACGTCACCTGCAACGAGATTCGCGCCGGCAGGTTCGCCTTGATAAGGCCGGTGATCACGTCGACCGACGGCCGCTGCGTCGCGAGTATCAGATGAATCCCCGCGGCGCGCGCCTTCTGCGCAAGCCGCGTGATATCGCGCTCGACGGTCTTGCCCTCGCTCAGCAGCAAGTCGGCGAGCTCGTCGATAACGATCACGATCTTCGGCAGCTTGCGATGCTCGATCGCGCCGACCGCCGGCTGATTAGGATCGTCGGACGCCGGCGCGCTCTGCCCCGCCATCTTGAGCTGCGCGAGCGACGTGCCCGACGCCAGCGCCTGGTTGTACCCGTCGATATTGCGCACGCCCAGCTCGCGCATCCTCAGGTAGCGGCCCTCCATCTCCTGCGTCGCCCACAGCAGCGCGCTTGCGGCCTTCTGCGGATCGACGACGACGGGCACCAGCAGATGCGGAATATTTTCGTAGACCGACAATTCGAGCATCTTGGGATCGACCAGAATCAGGCGCACGTCATCGGCGGTCGCGTTGAAAAGAATCGACGCGATCATCGTATGGAGAGAAACCGACTTGCCGGTTCCGGTCGCGCCGGCGATCAGCAGATGAGGCATCTTGGCGAGGTCCGCGGCCACCGGACGCCCGGCGATATCCTTGCCGAGCGCGATCGTGAGCTGGCTCTGCGTGGATGAAAATTCGTCGGCTTCGAGAATCTCGCGCAGGAAAACGCGTTCGCGCTTTTTGTTGGGTACTTCGATCCCAACCACGGCCTCGCCCGGCACCGGCGCCTGGATTCGCACCGCGGCCGCTCTGAGAGCCATCGAGAGATCGTCGGCGAGATTCACGATCTGGCTAACTTTGATTCCGGAGCCGGGCTCGAATTTGTACATCGTGACGACCGGGCCCGGCTGCACCTCGACTACGCGCCCCTCGACGCCGAAGTCCGCGAGCTTCTGCTCGAGCACGCGCGCGCTGCGCTCGAGCTGACCCTCGTCCACCTGCGCATGCTCGGCAGGCGGCAGATCGAGGAGAGACTGCGGCGGAAGTTTGAAAGCGCCCTTCTGCCGCGGCTTCGACGCCGCCGCCTTGTCGCGCTTCTCGCGAATATCGAGCAGCCTGACCTTCAGCGGCGACGGCTTGCCGTTGACGCTCTCCGAATCGGTCTCGACCTCATCGCCTTCGCTGAGCGAGAACGGGACTCGCGCGACGTCTGCGAGTTCGAACTCGTCGCGACGCGGACGAATCTTGCCGGCAATTCCTGCGAGCAACTCGGTCGGCGCCCGCTTGAGCATCAGGGCCAGCCCGCAGATGAATCCGAGCGCGACGACAATCAAGCCTCCCGCGACGTTGATCGAGTCGTTGAGCAGTGTAGCGATACTCGCGCCGACTTCGCCGCCCATGCGGACATCGTGCAAATCCCACAGCGCGCTGGCACGTCGCGAGTGCGAGAATCAAAAGCACGCCGCCGCCAATCTCGCGCGCGACTGTGACGACGCTCGCGCCGGTCCATACGCGCTGCGCGAGCCACGCGACCAGGATCATCGCGGTGTACGACTGGTATCCAATCAGACCGCCGAGCATCGCCGCGATCGCCGCGCCGACCGGACCGCCGAGGTTGGGACTCCGTCCGATATCGACGCTTACCAGGCTGACCGTGCCGAAGGCCGCGAACGCCAGCAGCGCGAGCGCACATAGCTCGCGAGCGATCCGGATGCTCGGCGACGGCGCAGTCGAAACCTCCTCGACCACATTGGGCAGAGGCAGTTCGACGACCGTTTTTTCCCTGCGCGCGATGAGGATCACACCTCCGTCACGTAAGGAATCACCAGCGGCCGCCTGCCCAGCTCGTCGCTGAAGTAGCGCCGAATCGCGCGCACGATTTCTTCCTTCACCCGGGAATCGTTTGCATGCAGCGGACCGCCGAGCGCGTTCAGGCGCCGCGTCAATTCTTCCTTCGCGCGACGCATGTGCAGCGAAGTTCCATTGCCGCTCACCAGACCCCGCGAGAGCAGATCGGGACCCGCAACGATGCGCCCGGTCTTCGCCGATAGCACCACTACCGCCGTCACCGTGCCGTCGCGCGCGAGCACCCGGCGCTCGCCGACCACCGCAGGATCGCCGTCCGCGCCTTCGAGCATCACGCGGCCCTGACTCGACTGTCGATCCGCGACGCGCGTCGGCGCCGTTCAGCACGAGAGTATCGCCGTCTTCGAGCAGGAAGCAGTTGCTGCCCCGGAATTCCCGCGGCAATCGCGAGCGAGACGTGACGGCTCAGATGACGGTACTCGCCATGAATCGGGACGAAGTGCCGCGGCCGCGTCAGCGTGATCATCTCAGTCAACTCGTCCTGGCTCGCATGACCCGAAACGTGAACCGGAGCGACCGCGTCGTAAATCACGTCCGCGCCCTGCTTGTAGAGGCGATTCACCAGCGTGTTAATCGTGCGCTCGTTGCCCGGGATGAAGCGCGACGACAGCACGACCACGTCGCCATGCTCGATACGCACGCGCGGATGCGCGTCGCCGGCGATTTTCGCCAGGGCGGAAAGCGGCTCGCCCTGGCTCCCGCTGGTCAGGTAGCTCAGCCGATTGCCGTCGAGAAACTCCGCCTCGCCCGGATCGACGAACATCGCATGCCCGAACGGAAGCTGTCCGGTCTCGAGACCCAGCCGCACGCTCTCGGCCATCGCGCGCCCGAGCGGAACGACGCGGCGGCCGAACTCGCGCGAGACCTCGACCACCTGGCGAATCCGATGCAGATGCGACGAAAATGCCGACAGGAAAAATCTGCCGCGCGCACGCGACGTCAACTCGCGCAGCACCGGCTTGAGCGAGCTCTCAGAGCCGGAGCGCCCAGGGCGTTCCACATTGGTCGAGTCCGAGAGCAACAGCGCGACGCCTTCCGCGCCAAGCTCGGCAAAGCGCTCGCGATCGAACAGTCTGGCCGTCGACCGGGGCGTCGTCGATCTTGAAGTCGCCGCTATGAATGATGATTCCGGCGGGCGTGCGAATCGCCAGCGCGGTCGAGTTCGGCGTCGAATGCGTAACCCGAATCGGCTCGACTCGTGAACGGGCCAGCTTCGAAAGCTTTGCGCGGCAGGATGGTCCGCAGATCGACTGGATCGTCGAATTGCTCATCGGCGAGACGGCGCCGTGTGAATGCGAGCGTAATGTCGGTGCCGTAAACCGGAACGTTGAAGCGGCGCAGCAGATGCGCTAGCGCGCCGATGTGGTCCTCGTGGGCGTGCGTGAGCACGACAGCCTCGACCGCGACGTGGCTGCGCTCAAACCACGTCATCTCGGGAACATAAGTCCCAAGGCCGAGCCCAGGCTCGTCGGGGAACATTACGCCGCAATCGATGACGATTGCGCGCCCGGCGCATTCGATCGCCATCAGATTGAGGCCGATCTCGCCGAGCCCGCCGAGGGCTACGATTCTGACCGGCGCGGTCGTGGAAGTGCTTGCCGCCATCGCCTATCCTGCCTCCGCACCGAGGCGAATTATATCGGTCACAGATCGACTGTGAAAGCCAATCCGCACTGCGCAGCGGCTATCCACAGGCTCGAGGGACGCCGCCTTGCCTTGAGTACGGGGCGGGACTACTTTTTCGGATGACGAGGTGGCGAAGATGGCGGCGTCGGTAAACAAAGTAATTCTCATCGGAAATCTCGGGCGCGATCCGGAAACTCGCTTCACCAACTCGGGCTCCTCGGTTACGAGCTTTTCAGTCGCGACCAAGGACTCGTTCGCCGACAAGAGCGGCGCGCGGCAGGAACGCACCGAGTGGCACAATATCACCGTGTGGGGCAAACAGGGCGAGGCCTGCGCTCAGTACCTGAAGAAGGGCAGTTCGGTTTATATCGAGGGGCGAATCACCTACCGCGAATACGAAGCCAAGGACGGCAGCGGCAAACGCAAGGCCACTGACATTGTCGCGATGCGCGTGCAGTTCCTGAACTCGCGCGGCGGCGCTCCGATGGGCGATGACGCCGGTGATTTCGGCGGCGGCGCAGCTCGCAGTCGCGCGCCCGCAGGCGGCGGCGGAGGCGGCGGTGACGACATCGCGCCGATGGACGACGAGGACATTCCCTTCTAGGGTAGTCGGCTGCGGAACAGTTACTCACTATCGTCGAAATGCTGCACCTGACAGCGGCATCTGATTGCCGATTGTACCAATCATCCGATTCGACACACTGAAAGTACTGCGAAACCGCAGGTACATCATTTGCATTTGAGCGGGCGCGTCTTGAGCTGGTATCTAACCCGGCCGCCTATGAGCCGGGGGGCTCTGAGTTTTGATCCAGCTTTCGACGACCTACACCAACTACGCTCGAGTCTTCGCATTTGTCATCGGGATCGCGATCGCGTTCAGCGCGAGCGACGCGTTTTCGACTACGCTGCTGCCGCCTGAATCCTCCACCACATCGTGGTCAGTCGCGAAAGATCATAAGACCATCCTGCTGTCGTTGAACGGCACCGCACCGATTCCCTTCGTCATCAAGGGCGTCGACTACTCACCGCGACCAATCAACGACGCTCCGCTGACAATTCCCGGCTCCGATTACTTCTGGGGCGATCCTGCTCATCTCACCTACGGCCCAATCTGGATACGCGATCTGTGGGGCGCGACCTACAACGACAACTTCGCGCGCGTCAACTTTCCCGACGGGCTCGTCCGTCAACTCGGCGCCAACAGCATCCGCACCTATGCATGGTGGAAATGGGTGCCGATGTCGCCGGCTGACTATTCGAAATGGAACACGCTCGATTGGAGCGTAAGTCCGCGAGTGCGCTTCGGCGCTACGACCGCCCCTGCGCGTTTCGCGGGATGGCCGGCGCACGACGGCGGCGATCAGTTCCTGGACCTATGCTGGAATCATGGCGTCAACCCGATTTATGTAGTCATCGGTATCGCGGTCGATCCGTGGCTGGCTTTTCCCGGCGCCAATCCCGATCCCGCGTCATTGCGCGACGAGCAGATGTTCATCGAGCGCACTACCAAGTGGCTGGCGCAGCGTTATGGCTATCATCCTGCAGTGATCGGATTTGCGATAGGCAACGAAACCAATCTGCAATCCGCGCGCGGCACCGACCGGTACATCGACTATTGGCAATACCTGAATCATCTCGGCGCCGTCGCCAAGCGTTATGCTCCTGACAAACTGACTATGACCGCGTTCGCTGACTATCCTACGGGCGAGACGCCGATGCTGCTCAAGCCGTTAGTCGCATTCAAAAATGGCGACGATGCTCATCCCGATGCCCCGACCATTCCGATCTGCGTTGATCAGAGCGGCGAGAACCCGGGCGCCGACTGCTGGTCCGCGCATCGACGGCGCGCTTATCCCGCCGACATCTATTCGCTCGACCTCTGGGGCTTCAACGCGTATCGCAGGCCCGAGACTGAAGAGGTGGCGAACTTCAAGCGCTGGATAGTCGACGGCCACTACACCAACGGTTCTGAGATCGGGACTGAACTGCCCAATCCGGCACCCAGGCCGATCATCCTGACCGAATGGGGCGCGCCGGCGTCGATTCGCACCCGCGACGGACAGCCACCGCCGCCACCGAATCCGCAATGGGTCAGCGCCAGCCCCGCGGTCGCCGACGAATTTCACGGCGCGTCCGGATATCGCGCAGCGAGACTGATTCAACAGATCGCATCCGACATCTACGGACCTCATTCGACACTTTCGACAACTGGCGGCGGCATTCTGTCGGGCGGTTACGTCTTCGAGTTCCAGGACGAATGGTGGAAGGAAGCGCAGCACCAACCTGAAACGTGGTCGTCGCACGATACGACTGTACTGACGAGCATGTTTCCGTTCGGCGAGCCGGGCGCGGGCTTCTCATCTTACTGGGACGAAGAATGGTTCGGGCTGATGTCTGTATCTACCAGCGCGGGCCGTCGCCCTGACTCTCCCGTCCTGCTCATCGCTGAGCACGGTGCGAGATCGCTGAACGGCGGCGCCGACGTGCTCAGGCCGCGCGCGGGATTCTACGCGCTGCAGGCTGCATTCCGAGGCGAGACTCTCTCGCCCGAACCGATAGTCAATCCCAATACCACGAATCTCATTCCAATATCATTTCCGTCGCGGAAATAGTCACTGACTATTTCATTTCAGCCGAGCCACTTCAGATTTCTCGAGGTTCCGTCGAACGTGTCGCGCGTCTTGTAGTATTCGAACTGGCCGCCGACTGCCGCCTGCGCCGTCTTGGCGAGGATCGCCGCCACCTGCGTCTCGCTCAGCGGACGAAAAGTCCGCACTGCGTCGAGTGCCTGCTGCAGATATCCGATCCATTCGCATCCGACGACCAGCGTGCTGATCGGCAGGTTCATCGTGTAATGGAGCGCGTCGAGCGGCGTGACGGTTTTACTCTGCAAGATGAAATTGTCGCCGAAGCACTTCATCGCGATCACGCCCATGTTCTTTTCGAGCGCAACCGGCAGCACGTTATGCTGGAAGCTGTCGTAATGCGCGTCCATCACGTTAAGCGGCATCTGCACCGTGTCGAAGGTGACGCCATACTGGTCGGCAAGCCGGATCATCTTGAGCAGCATCGCGGGCGTCTTATGCCCCGTGAATCCGAAGAAACGAATTTTGCCGGCTTTTTTCGCCGCGATCAGCGCCTCGATCGCGCCGTCTTTTCCGAACACCCGATCGGGATCGTTGTCGCGGATCACTTCGTGAATCTGCAGCAGATCGACATGGTCCGTCTGCAAACGCTTCAACGACTCGTCGAGCTGCCAATCGACCGTCCAGCGCGTGCGGCCATCGACCTTGGTCATCAGGAAAACTTTGTCGCGGTAACCGTCGCGCAACGCGTTGCCCATCCTCAGCTCGCTGTCGCCGAGATGGTAATCCCACGAGTTGTCCATGAAGGTCACGCCGTTGTCGATCGCGGTGCGGATAATCGCAATCCCGTCGCGCGGATCTTTCGGCTGGCCGATATGGTATCCGCCGACTCCGATGAGCGAGACTTTCGCGCCGGTACGCCCGAGCGTCCGATACTGCATCCCGCCAGAACGCGCGATTGCCGCGAACGCCCTGCCCGCCGTCATTGAGACGATCGCACTGACGCGCGCCACCATCGCAAGGAATCGTCGTCTGGTCACAGCGCCGAATATTACTACGCATCAACCTGGAGGCGTATGCGATCCCCTCAAAAAAAGAGCCGCCAGAGATGGCGGCCCTTTCCGTTTCCTATTTATGAACTTGGTGGATCTAGCTAGTCGCGGCCTTCCGAATGCTCGACCGCTTCGTGCTGTTCATGCGCGCGCTCGACGGCATGACCCGCTCCGACCGCTTCGTTGTTCACTTCGTCGACCTTGCTGTCCACCTTGCCACGGATCGTGTGATGCCGGTACTCGTCGCGTTCATGCTCGCGATGGGCCGCGTCGACGGCATCGGCCGCGCCAGTCGCTCCATTGCGCACCTCGTCGGCTTTTTCATCGGCATCGCGTTCGACCTGCGCGATCTGGATACCGACAACTTTCTTGCCGACGTACTTGGTAGGCGTCAACGGCGGCACTGACGCACCCGCCGGAATTGTAAAAGCGCTAAGAGAAATCGCCAGCGCGGCGCCCACAAGGATTTTTCCATTAATTTTCTTCATAAGGCGGCCTCCTTGGCCTTATGCAAGGAAAAAGCAATAAGCGTTCCATTCAATAAATATCAGGTTTTTGGCGATAGAACTCGAATTCCGGAACAACAGAATCGTGCTCCTTGAAACAATTACCTCCACACTGAAATCCGCCTCTCCTTCTGCAGCCGTTGTAAAAATTCCAATTCGGGCTTCACTGGCAGTCAACTGCGGGGACGTATAGCTTGATCGTGCATTATCACCGGGGGCAAAACTTTCGTTTCTTCGTTTGGGGGGATCATGACTCGGAATCACGTGACGAAGATTGGCGCGCTGATGCTCGCGATAGCCGCGACGTTCGCTTTCTCGATACAGATTGCGGCGGCGAAGACCAAAACGAAGCAGCAGGGATTGTGGATCGGCGGGGAAAAGTACTTCTCGGAATTTCAGGGAAAAGCTCTCAAGCAAAGCGGCGCGAATCGCGCTAACCTTGCTTTCGGCAGCAACCTCTACTTCGCGCCCGACTCGATCGCGTTCGATACGCATGAGAACTTGTGGGCCGTCTTCCAGGGCATCAACGACAATCTCCCCGCGCCGGCTCTTGAGATCACGCGCGGCGAATTGGCTGCGCTCAAGGCCGGCAACGTCGTGCATCCCAAGGTGTTGATCAGCCGCCAGGGAAACTCCTCGGTCCCGTTCGTCGATCCGCAAAGTATCGGCTTCGACGCCGCCGGCGACCTCTGGGTCGTCGACGGCGGGCAACAGATCGTCGAGCTGCTGGCCAGCCAGATTCAAAAAGAGCGGCGGACCGACTCCGAAGATTACGATCACGTCGTCGAGCGCGAGTCCCTTCAGGTTACGTTTCGATTCGTCCGACAATCTGTGGGTGGTCGAGTCCCCACTGCCGTTCAACCCGGTCAACCCGATTCAACTATGGAAATTCGCACCTAGCGATCGCATGTCGACCGGATCGGCAAATCCCAGCCTGATCGTCAACCTGCCTGATTTGTTCTTCTTCGTGGACCTCGCCTTCGACAGCTCCGGAAATCTGTGGATTGCCGGACCCGGCTCCGACGGCGATGCGCTCGAGATGATCTCCGCGAGCAACCTGACCGGTACCGGAGAAGTCTCTCCTCCGGCCGCGGTGACCGTAACGTCTTCCTCTTTCGGCACCCTGGTTGGGTCTGGCTCCTGCCTTGGCGGAATCGACTTCGATAGCTCCGGCAATCTTTGGGTGTCGGTCGGCACCGATAATGGCGACTGCGACGGGAACACAACAACACAGGTCATATCGTTCACTCCGGCGCAGTTGGGCACCGGCGGAAATCTCACACCGTCAGTGGCGATTAGCCAGAATAAGAGGGAGACCAACCTGTTCCTCCCCGGCCCACTGAGGTTAGGCCCAGCGCTGCAATGAAATGGGGCACGAAGTTGCGCGCGCCAAGCTTGAATCGGAGAACCCTTTTTATCTGCGAACGTGGCACAGGCTTCAGCCTGTGATTCCTTCCTGGATTTGCATGGACCAGAAAATCACAGGCTAAAGCCTGTGCCACCAAAATCAAGAACCTGAGAGCAAAAGGCCGTCCTCGCCATTTTGCGATTAGTCCTTTTCACTGGGTGCAGGGGTCACCCCTGCCGAAGGAAGCGTGAAACCCACCGCGGGTTTCACTATTCAGTGATCTTCCCCTACTTCGGGTTGTCGGGGATCAGCTTCAGCTTGGTTTGTTTGGCGGGACGCGATGCGCCTGCGGCGGCGCCCGTTGCGGCGCCGGCGCCTCGACGGCCGCGCGTTTTTGCCGGTTCGCTGTCTTTTTTCCTGGAGCTTTCGTATCTCGGCTGATGCGCTGAGCCTGGCGGTTGCGAGGGCTGCAACGGATGGCGCGGCTGATCCATTCCGAATGCGTGTCGCTCCAGTTTTTTGATCTGATCGCGCAGGTCGGCGGCGCGTTCGTAGTCGAGTTTTTCTGCCGCGTCCATCATTTGCTGGCGCAGTTCGCGTGATGCGATCCGGCAGTTCGTGCGCCGGGATGAATTCTTCTTCCTTGCCTTTGTCGTCGCCGATTTCGGGCACCACCGCCCACTCCGGCGAGTACATCTCGACCAGCGACGCATCGATCGCCTTGATGATCGACGTGGGCGTGATGCCGTGCTGCTCGTTATATGTGACCTGCTTGGCGCGCCGGCGATCGGTCTCGCCGATCGCCTGTTCCATCGAGTTGGTGACGACGTCGGCGTACATGATGACGTTGCCGTTGATATTGCGCGCGGCGCGGCCCATCGTCTGAATCAGCGATCGCGCAGAACGCAGATAGCCTTCCTTGTCGGCGTCGAGAATCGCGACCAGCGAGACCTCGGGCAGATCGAGGCCCTCGCGCAGCAGGTTGATCCCGACCAGCACGTCGAAATCGCCCTTGCGCAGGCTGCGGATAATCTCGACGCGCTCGATCGTCTCGATATCGGAATGCAGGTAGCGCACGCGGACGCCGAGGTCGTGATAGTAGTCGGTCAAATCCTCGGCCATCTTCTTGGTCAGGCAGGTCACCAGGACGCGCTCGTTGGCGGCGACGCGCTTGTGAATCTCCTCGAGCAGATCATCGACCTGCGTGCCGGCCTTGCGCACCTCGATTTCGGGATCGATAAGGCCGGTCGGACGAATCAGTTGCTCGACCACGAGCCCGCCTGATTTTTGCAGCTCGTAGTCGCCGGGCGTCGCGGAAACATAAACCGTCTGCTCGATGTGCCCTTCCCATTCCTCGAAATTGAGCGGGCGATTGTCGAGCGCCGACGGCAGCCGGAATCCGTAATCGACCAGCGCCGATTTGCGCGATCGGTCGCCGCGATACATCCCGCCGATTTGCGGAATCGTCACGTGGCTCTCGTCGACGAAGAACAGCGAGTTCTTCGGGAAATAATCGAGCAGCGTCGGCGGCGCCTGGCCGGGCAGCCGGCCCGTCAGATGACGCGAGTAGTTCTCGATTCCGGGGCAGAAGCCCATCTCGGCCAGCAACTCGAGATCGTAAAGCGTGCGCTGCTCGAGGCGCTGGGCCTCCAGCAGGCGATTCTCGGTGCGGAAATACTCGAGCCGCTCCTTCAGCTCGGCGCGGATATTGCGCACCGCCGTTTCCATCCGATCCGAGGTCGTCACGTAATGCGACGCCGGATAGATCGCGACGCTCTGCAGCTTGCGGATCACCTTGCCGCGCAGCGGATCGATCTCGTACATCGCTTCGACCTCGTCGCCGAAGAACTCGACGCGCACCGCGCGCTGCTCTTCGTACGCCGGGAAAATCTCGACCGTGTCGCCGCGCACGCGAAACGTCCCGCGATGAAAATCGTAGTCGTTGCGCTGATACTGGATATCCACCAGCTTGCGCAGCATCTTGTCGCGGTCGATGGTCTGCCCCTCTTCGAGAAACACCACCATCTCGAAGTACACCTCGGGCTCGCCGAGGCCGTAGATGCACGAGACCGACGCCACGATCAGAACGTCGTTGCGCTCGAGCAGCGCCTTGGTCGCGGAATGGCGCAGCTTGTCGATCTCGTCGTTGATGCTCGCGTCTTTCTCGATAAACGTGTCGGTCGAGGGGACGTAGGCCTCGGGCTGGTAGTAGTCGTAATACGAGACGAAGTAGCGGACCGCGTTTTCGGGAAACAGGCTCTTGAACTCATTGTAGAGCTGCGCGGCCAGCGTCTTGTTCGGCGCCATCACCAGCGTCGGCCGGTTCACGCGCGCGATCACGTTCGCCATCGTGAAGGTCTTGCCCGAGCCGGTGACGCCGAGCAGCACCTGATGCGGCACTTTGTCGGTGAGATTGGCGACGATCGACTCGATCGCAGCCGGCTGATCGCCCTCGGGCTTGTAGCCCGAGACCAGCTTGAAACTTCCCTCTTTACCGCGCGCCAGTGAAAGCATGATGAACTCGATATTTTAGCAGGTTACGCTCTCATGCGTAATTCGAAGGTAGACATAGACAACTTCGACGACAACCGCTGACATCGCCACTAACCCAAATCTGACGGCCGGTGCACCTTTTCGGTGGAACAAGCATTCGTGAATCCCGGGCGGCACGTGCATCTGCCGCCGAATTGCTAAGCTGCGCAGCGAGCGCATTTGTGGCATATCCATTGCTGGATAAGACCAACCTATCCGAGGTCCGAGGAGGAGAAAAATCACGTATGAAGCATCTCAAACCCTTACTGGCGGTTGCGATCGTGATGGTCGCGATGGCGATGCCGTCGATTTCGGCGGCCCAGTACCACGAAGAACGTTTGGACCAGTTCGTCAATCAACGTCCCGACCTGAAGGCGCAGCTGGATCGAAATCCCAACCTGATTTACGACCGGGCGTGGCGCGATCAGCATCCTGATCTGAGAGAGTTCCTCCAGAACCATCCAAATGTCTGGGGAAAGATGCCGGGCAGCGAACGATGGGGCGCCTATGGTCCCGATCACTCTTGGCACGAGGCTGACTGGTGGCATGATCACGATCGGACCTGGATGTGGACCCACCATCCCGAATGGGCCGACAATCATCCCGACTGGAAAGGCGACGGCGACTTCGACGAGCATCACCAATGGCACGATCGCGACTGGTGGAACGACCACCATCCAGATTGGGTCAATGCGCATCATCCGGATTGGTACAAGCATCCGTACGAACACCCGATCGCGGCGGAAGAGCATAAACACGCCGTCGAACAGGAGCATCATCACGACCACGACCACCATTGATTCGGATTCAGACCAGGCGCCGGACACCCCCAAATGGGTGTTCGGCGCGACTTATGAGCCGTGCTTGACTGAGCACATAACGCAACTTATCCACTACTTATCCACTGGTTATCCACAAGGGCTCGGGCTGCGCCGGCATAAAGGCCGACCAGCTCGGCCATAAACATCGCCTGCACGCCCCCCGGGACGTGTTGCATTCTCGTTACAAATATAACTATATTTCCCCGTCAATTGGGTGGGGTTATACCCGTTTGCATATCGGTTCGCGGGTCGGGGGCGAGTGAGGGGTTCACTTCGCGATTAGACGCACTTGGGTGAGGAGGAGTCCATGAGATTGAAATCAAGGCTTTTGAATGCGGTCGCCGCGGTCGCCAGCGTGGCATTATTCGCGTCCACCATGACAGGTTGCGCGTGGTTGCAGCAGCCCCGCCATTGGGGTAGCTGCGCGCTCATCGGAGGAGCGCTCGGCGCAGGCGCCGGCGCGGCAATCGGTATTGTCATTGTCGATAATACTCAAGGGCCGCACAGCAATAGCAGCAATGACTCCCGGGCCTGGGCCGGTGGGGGTGGTGCAGCAGGAGGCGCGATACTCGGCGCGCTCGCTGGCCACTACATTTGCGATGAAGTAATCATGCCGCCACCGCCTCCTCCGCCGCCGCCACCGCCTCCTCCGCCACCGCCGCCTCCTCCGCCGCCGCCGGTCAAGGAGAAGCTGGTGCTACGCGGAGTGCACTTCGACTTCAACAAGTACAATATCCGTCCGGGTGACGCCGCCGTTCTGGATGAGGCCGCGACTACTCTGAAGGCCAATCCGAACGTGACCATCAACGTCAACGGATACTGCGACGCGATCGGCAGCGAGGAGTACAACCTCAAACTGTCCGACCGGCGTGCGGACTGCGGTCGTGGATTACCTGACGAAGGCCGGAATCCCGTCGAGCCAGTTGATTCCGCACGGTTACGGCAAGACCAACTTCGTCGCCACCAACGACACGCCTGAGGGTCGTGCTCAGAACCGGCGCGTCGAACTGGTACCGAATGAGTAAGTCGGACCGAGACTGAGAAACTGTCTGAAGCCGCGGCTGCAGTCCCTCGAGGGGCTGCAGCCGCTTTTTTGTCTCGAAGGTCCTTTGTTGCCAGATTATTGCGAGGCTCGGGGTATGAGACATTTTGCGGTACTCAATAGACCCGTGCTCCGAAAAAAGGCACAATTGTTCACGTTTGATTCCGGAATAGCTTGAACCTGATGGAGGGGTACTTGGTGACTAGTTGGAAAAATTGGATTGGAGCGGGAGCGACCGTCGTACTGCTGACTGTCTCCTCATGCGCGTCATGGACGCCTGCACAGAAAGAATACACCGCCGGGGGAGCAGCCGCGGGCGCTCTTATCGGTGGAGGACTGGGTTGCGGGATTGCCGCGGGGACCAGCGGTTCCGCCGAAAGTTATGAGATCGGATGCCCTACTGGCGTTGTGATTGGCGCTTTGATCGGCGCGGTGAACGGCTACCTGCTGGCGCCGAAGCCGGTCCCGCCGTCTGCACCGCCCCCGCCTCCACCGCCGCCTCCTCCTCCGCCACCACCGCCGCCGCCCGTAAGGCAGAAGCTGGTGCTGCGCGGAGTGCATTTCGATTTCAACAAGGCGCGGATTCGTCCGGGCGACGCTGCCGTTCTGGATGAGGCCGCATCTACCCTGAAAGCCAATCCGAACGTGACGGTCAACGTCAACGGCTATTGCGACGCTATCGGCAGCGAGGAGTACAACCTCAAGCTGTCCGATCGTCGTGCGAACGCGGTCGTGAATTACCTGGTGAAGGCCGGTATCCCGTCGAGCCAGTTGATTCCGCATGGCTACGGCAAGACCAACTTCGTCGCCCCCAACAACACGGCCGAGGGTCGCGCTCAGAACCGTCGGGTCGAGTTGGTGCCGAACGACTGAGTCGAGCCGAGACTGAAACGTCTGCAAGCGGCCGCAGTCCCATCGAGGGGCTGCGGCTTTTTTTGGATGAATTGTTACGCGAGGAACGCGTTATAAGACATCTTGTGTGCCTTAATAGACCTGACGTCTCGAAAATGGCAGAATGCGTCAGTCTTTTTCGAAATGATCTCAACCTTGGGAGGGGTTTCTGTGGCTAAAGTGAAGAATTGGGTTTGCGTAGCAGCTTGCGCCGTTTTACTGACGGCGTCCGGTTGCGCAAATCTCTCAGCTCCGCGGCGATGGGGTACCTGTGCGGTCGTCGGTGGACTCGTCGGCGCGGGCGCGGGCGCCGGAATTGGCATCGCAATCAACGAAAATACCGGCGACCACGAGAACAATGTCGCATGGGCCACTGGCCTCGGCGGCGCTGGCGCGGTTCTAGGCGCTCTGGCCGGACACTACATTTGCGATCCTATAATCCAGCCTCCGCCACCGCCGCCTCCTCCGCCACCACCACCGCCGCCTCCTCCGCCACCACCGCCGCCACCCGTAAGGCAGAAGCTGGTGCTGCGCGGAGTGCATTTCGATTTCAACAAGGCCCGGATTCGACCGGGTGACGCTGCCGTTCTGGATGAAGCCGTATCTACTTTGAAGGCCAATCCGAACGTGACGGTCAACGTCAACGGTTATTGCGACGCGATCGGCAGCGAGGGATACAACCTCAAGCTGTCCGATCGTCGGGCGAACGCGGTCGTGAATTACCTGGTGAATGCGGGTATCCCGTCGAGCCAGTTGATTCCGCACGGCTACGGCAAGACCAACTTCGTCGCCACCAACGACACGCCTGAGGGCCGCGCCGAGAACCGTCGCGTCGAACTGGTGCCGAACGACTGAGTCTGCCCCGAGACTGAAACGTCTGCAAGCGGCCGCAGTTCTTTCAAAGGACTGCGGCCGCACTCTTATGTGAACGAACTATTACGGAGCTAGCTGTGTAGGGCTGGCTTATGCCCTCAATGGACCTGATAGCCAAAAATGGCAGAATCCTTTAGTTTGTAAGTCGGAATGTCCGAAACCCAGGGAGGGGTCTTAGTGTACAAGTGGAAGAATTGGGTCGGTGTATTGAGCACTGTCGTGCTTTTAACGGTCTCGTCGTGCTCGTCATGGACGCCTGAGCAGAAGGAGTACACCGCCATCGGGGCAACCGGCGGCGCGCTCATCGGCGGAGGCGCAGGATGCGCAATCGGTCTCGAAAGTGATGAAGATGATCCGCAGACGGTCGGTCTCGGATGCGGCATAGGTGTCCTGACGGGCGCAGTCGTCGGCGGAATCGCCGGCTATCTGCTGGCCCCGAAGCCGGTGCCTCCGCCTCCGCCACCACCGCCTCCACCGCCGCCTCCACCACCTCCACCGCCACCGCCTCCGGTTAAGCAGCGGCTGGTGCTACGCGGTGTCCACTTCGATTTCAACAAGTCGAAGATTCGGCCCGGTGACGCGGCCGTGCTGGATGAAGCCGCAACTACTCTGAAGGCCAATCCGAACGTGACCGTCAACGTCAACGGATACTGCGACGCGATCGGTAGCGAAGAGTACAACCTCAAGCTGTCAGATCGGCGTGCGGACGCCGTCGTGAATTACCTGGTGAATGCGGGTATCCCGTCGAGCCAGTTGATTCCGCACGGCTATGGCAAGACCAACTTCGTCGCCACCAACGACACGCCCGAGGGCCGCGCCCAAAACCGTCGCGTCGAATTGGTGCCTAACGACTAAGTCGAGCCGAGATTGAAACGTCTGTTACCGGCCGCAGTCCTTTCGGGGGCTGCGGCCGCTTTCTTTTGTAAAGGAACTGTTACGAAGTGCGCGCTATGTGACGATACGTCCCCTCAATAGACCTAGCTTAACAAAAATGGCAAAATTCGCGGAGCTTAAGTCCGGAAATGGCTCGTAACTCGGGGAGGGGCGTTAGTGTATCAATCGCAGAAGTGGCTAAGTGCAGTTGTATGTCTGGTTCTTTTGACCGTGTCGGGGTGCGCGAATCTCACCGCTCCGCGGCGTTGGGGTACATGCGCTGTCGTCGGCGGAGTCGTCGGCGCGGCGGCAGGAGCGGGAATCGGATTCGCGATCGCCTCGAACAATGGCGACCACGAAAATAATGCCTACGGTATTGGAGCTGGCGCTGGGACCGGTTTGGTCCTGGGCACTCTGATAGGCCACTACGCTTGCGATCCTCTGATTCAGCAGCCGGCTCCGCCGCCACCACCTCCACCTCCACCTCCTCCACCGCCGCCACCGCCTCCAGTCAGGGAGAAGATCGTGCTGCGCGGAGTGCATTTCGACTTCAACAAGGCAATCATCCGGCCGGGTGATGCCGCCGTTCTGGATGAAGCCATAACGACTCTCAAGGCCAATCCCGGCGTTGTGATCGATGTGAACGGCTACTGCGATGCGATCGGCAGCGTTGAGTACAACCTTAGGCTGTCCCAACGCCGTGGGAACGCGGTCGCGAATTACCTGCTGAACGGCGGAATCCAGGCAACCCAGTTGAGGGTGCACGGCTACGGCAAGACTAACTTCGTCGCCACCAACAGGACGGCCGAGGGCCGCGCTCAGAATCGCCGCGTCGAGCTGGTGCCCGAACAGTAGCCGGCGCCAAAGCTGAAACGTCCGTTACCGGCCGCAGTCTCCGTCCAGGGGCTGCGGCCATTTTTTTTCATGACCGCACCCCTTCGGATGCTGACGAGGGCGCGCGTTTTTGCTATACAAACCATCGCTATGATATTTATGCGACAGATAGGTGGAGGGAGTCGCGAGTCGCCGCGCTGGCTATCGTCGTGCTGGTTGGCGTGTCGCCGGTCTATGCTCAATCGCAAGCTCTGACCGGCCGCTACGACGGCGTGACACGACCGGCGGATCAGTGCAGGCGTCTGTCCGCGACTGCGGTAGCACCGGGACCAAAAAGACGCTGGGGCAAAAGGTCAAAGCGCTGGTCGCGAAAATCACGCCTGATCGGATCAAACGCGATATCGAATTCAGGAAGGCGTCGGCGCTGTTCCCGGATTTCTGCAAACACTGGGAGCAGGACCTGCACGATCGCGAGACCAACAACCTGTCCAACCTGAAATTCAACGAGAAAGACGGCTACCAGACCGCAACTTACACCGCTTACGGCAAGGTCTCCGGCTGCGAGTCACATCAATCGAAGGACGGCTACTCGATCGGCAAGATCACTTACGAGGAATTCGAATACTACATCGCCGGCAGATCCGAGGATGAAGCCCGGCACGCAGCGCCGAAAACCGTCAGCGACACTCACACCACGGAAATCTTCCGCTGGGACAACGGCAAGTGGTTCTACTAGAAGCGGGGCTGCGCGCCCCGCACCCGCGGCAGGGGTGACCCCTGCACCCAGTAATCAGAACAAACGGATGCGAGCTGACGCCCTGTTAGGAAGTTTGGGCGCGAGGACGCGAAGCGGTCTCGTGTCCAGCAGCGCAGATACACCTCTCGACCGTTCTTCCCCAAAAAGTTCTAACAGGCCGTAAGGCCGTCATCGTGTTTTCTTATTACCGGGTGCAGGGGTCACCCCTGCCGCGGGTGCGGGGCGCGCAGCCCCGCTTTTCAATTCAGTTCCTTGCTGCTGTAGTTCAGTATCCGCCGCGCGATAATTATCATGTTGATCTGCTGCGTGCCCTCGAAGATGTCGTTGATCTTCGCGTCGCGCATCCATTTCTCGACCAGGATTTTGCGCGAGTAGCCCAGCGGCCCGAGCAGCTCGACTGCCTTCTGCGTGATCAGCGTGACTGCGAGTCCCGCCTTCGCCTTGGCCATCGAGGCCTCGAGGCTGTTGCGCTTGCCGGTATCGAGCATCCATGCGGCCCGCCAGGTGAGCAGTCGCGCAGCCTGCAATTGCACTTCCATCTCCATGAAGTCGCGCTCGACCGCGGTCAGACGCCGCGGCGAGATACCGTAGCGAACCGGTACGTTCTGCTGCTTGAGGAAATCGCGTACGAAGTCGAGCGCCGCGCGTCCCACTCCGATCGCCATCGCGGCGACGATTGGGCGGGTCGCGTCGAAGGTCGCCATCACGTCCTTGAAGCCGCCTTCTTTGCGGACCTCGGCGCTGCCGAGCAGAGCGTCGAGCGGAATCCGGCAGTTGTCGAAGATGAGCGCGGCGGTGTCGGACGCGCGGATGCCGAGTTTGTTCTCGACCCTCGCGACTGTCATGCCGGGCGTGTTGTGCTCGACGACGAACGGCTTGATTCCCGGGCGTCCGGCGCTCTTGTCGACGGTCGCCCACACCACGACGAAGCCGTCGGACTTTTCCGCCGCCATCTCGCCGGCGGTGCAGAAAATTTTGGTGCCGTTGATCACCCAATGGTCGCCGTCGCGAGTTGCGGTAGTCGTGACCTGCGACGAATCGGAACCGAAGCTGGGCTCAGTGATCGCCATCGCGCCCCACTTCGGCTTGCCTTCCTTGAAGCGCTTGAGAAAGCGCTCCTTCTGTTCGGGCGTTCCCGCCGCCATCACAGCCGCGCCGCCGAGTCCCGAGTTGGGCGTCGACAGGTAAAGCCCGGCGTCGCCCCAGCACAGTTCTTCGGTGCTGAGCACGGTCATCAGATTGGCGCGACGCGGTGCGGAGGCTGCAGCACCGTCAGCCTTCTTGCTCCGGTCGTTGCCGACCTGGATATCGGCGGCAGCCGACGCCTGCCACATCGACTCGTAAAACTGGGTCGGCTTGGTGTGCTCGTGCTCGTCGCAGTCGCGCGAGATGGGCCGCATCATATGCTCCGAGACCGCGTGGAACATCTGCAGCCGGCTCAGAATTTGGGGTTCGAGTTCAAAATCGATCATGATTATCTCCGTCGCGGCCGGTTAGACCGTTGCGATTCCTTCGATTGCGGAAAATCCGCGCGCGTTGCGCAGCCACATCTCGACCGGATGCTCGCGGATATAGCCGTGGCCGCCGAGCACCTGCACGCCGTTGTCCGTCACCTTGAGCGCGCTATTCGCAACATAATTCTTCGCCAGGTAACTTGCCTTCAGCGCGTCGCGGCCCTTGTCGAGTTCGTAGGCCGCTTCCCACACCAGCAGGCGCGCCGCGTCGATCTCGATTGCCATGTCGGCGAGGATAAACGCGATCGCCTGCTTGGTCGCGATTGGCACGCCGAACGCCTTGCGCTCCTTGGCGTAGTCGCGCGCGTATTCGAACGCGGCGTTCATCACGCCGACGCCCATCGCGGCAAACGCGACCCGCGACTCGCTCATCAGACGCGAGAAATCGATTCCCTTGTCGCCGCCCAGGCGCGCATCGGCGCCGACGCGGCAATCCTTCAGCGTCAACTCGTAAGTCGCGAGCGGCTTGAGGCCCATGTTCTTCTCGCGCTCGGAAATCGTCACGCCCGCCGCGCCGCGCGGAACGATAAACCCGTCGACGCCCGCGAAACCCTTCGACGCGTCAGTCGCCGCATATACCAGCATCGAATCCGATTCGGCCGCGAGCGGCACGTAGCATTTGCCGCCGTTCAGGACGTATCCGGCGCCGTCGCGCTTGGCGGAAACCTGCTAGCGCGGATAGATCGAAATCGAAGCGCGGCTCCATCACGGCGGCGGTCGCGGCGACGAAGTCGGCGCCGGTGAATCGCTTCAGGTATTTGGCGCGCTGATCGTCGGTGCCCATCTCGACGATCGGAAATGCGAACAGCCGCGGCGCGAGCACGTGCAGCGCGATCGAAATGTCGCCGAAGCCGAGTTCCTCCGCGACGATCGCGCCGGTCACCGCCGAGCGCGTGTCACCGCCGCCGCCGAATTTCTCCGGAATCGCGCCGCTGACGAATCCGAATTGCCACGCCTCCGCGACCAGTGCGGCGGGAATCGCGCCGCTTTCGTCGGCGGGCCGCGCGGCGGGACGAATCTTCTCGCGCGCGAACGCACCGACGCTGTCGCGGATCATCTGCTGTTCTTCGCTGAGTTCAAAATCGATCATGAATTGGAATGCATCCTCACTTGAAGTAACGCTTTAACTTTTTAGCTGTACCGGAACGCCCGTCCGCGCCGACTCGTAAGCCGCCTCGACCATCCGCTGCGCCGCGACCCCCGCCGCAAATTCAGGATCCGGCTCGCACGCGCCCTTGAGCGCGGCGATAAAGGTCGCATCCTCGGCGGCGTACGGAATCATGAGCCGATCCTTGATTGGCGCGAGGTACGGCCGCTCGCGCAGAATCTTTTCGGTAAATCTCGCCATCACGTCGTCGGCAGCGATCGTCTCCTCGTTGAGCGCCGGAGCCGCGCTGAAAAACGATCGGCCCGAGCGTATCGGCGTCGCACGCAACAAACAAGTTCTCGGCGAAAACTTCCAGCCTGTCGATTACTTGGGCGCGCGATCATCCGATGCCAGATCGAAGTGAGCTGGCCGTGCAAGCCGCCGGCAAATTCCATCGAGGTCGCGCCGAAATCCTCGACGCCGTCGGCGCCGTTCAGGTTGCGGGTGCGGCAATAGAGGCTCGTGACGGGACCGAACATCCACGTCAGCAGATCGAAGTCGTGAACGCTGTGCTCGATTAGCGTGCCGCCGGCGGTCAGCGACGGATCGTTGCGCCACGCGCTCGCATGCGCGCCGCGGGTCGGAAAATCCTGGTCGTCGCGCATCGTGACGCTGAGCAATCTGCCGACGTCCGGCGCTTCGAACATCGTCTTGATCACGTTGTAGACGGGCGAAAATCGCAGCACGAGGCCGACCTGGCTAATCACGCCGGACGCCTTTATCGCGGCCGCCATCGCAGATGCTTCCGCCGCAGTCATCGCGAGCGGCTTCTCGCAGAAAATATGCTTCCCGGCTTCGCGCCGCGGCAATACAGATCCTGCGATGCATCGCGGTCGGCGTGCAGATCCACACCGCGTCGATCGACGGATCCGCGATTATCTCTTCGGCCGACTCGAGCGCTCTTGCGCCCTGCCATCTCGCCGCAAGACTCTCGGCCGCCGCGTGAGACATGTCGGCGACCGAGACCACGCGCACGCTCTGCTCGGTGCGATCGGCGACGTAGCGGATCATCATCGAATGCAACTGGCCGATGAGGCCGGCGCCGATGATCCGACGCGAATCTGTCCGGTGACTGCAGTTGGCATCAGGACTTCCCGTCTCCCTGTAAGGGAGAGGATCAAAGGTGAGGGTCCAATACAGCGCCTTGCGCGATTCAAGATTCTGCCTCTGCCTGAAGCGCGTTACTCATTCAAATCTCTCTCGCGGCGCAGTTTTTCCAGCTCGCGCTCGCGCTTGTACTTGGTCGGGTCCTCGATCGTTTTCGAAGGCGGCGCCATCGGCTTGCGGATTTTCGTAATCAACCCGCCCGGACGATGTTTTTTTGGTTTGCGTTGAGGCATATTGCTACGCGGCGAAGCCGACAAAACTCATCTGCAGGCCGGTGGTCTTTCCGCCGGCGGCGCGCCGCGAGAAAAAACGATCGGGCGCGCATCGAGTGCATGGGCCGACGCTCGCGATATTCGCAGGCGCGAGGCCTGCGCGTTCGAGCTGGTCGCGCACGACGGCGCGCAAGTCGATGAAGGCCTTGCCGGGACGCCCTGCCCTCGTATGTTTCTCGCGCGCCGTCGATCTCACGCCCGAAGCGTTCGCCAAGCTCGGCATCAACTTCGAAGCAACATTGGCCAATCGACGGGCCCATCGCGGCACGAATGTCGGACGGCGCGAGCACCGAGCTGGACCATCGCGCGGACGCCCGCATCGGCGATATCCGCGATGACGCCGCGCCATCCGGCGTGTAACGCGCCGGCTATTTTGCGTTTCGAATCGACCATCAGTATCGGCACGCAGTCGGCGCTGAATATTCCCAGCATGACGCCGGGCTCTGCGGTGACGATGCCGTCGCCCGGCGGCCGAAGCGCGGCGGTGTCGCGAGTCGCGGCATGAACGACGTTGCCATGCACCTGGTTGAGCCGCGCGACCAGCTTGAGATCCGGCACCTCGCGACGGAGGCGCTCCCAGTTGGTATCGACGGCGCGGTCGTCGTCGCCGACCCAATAGGAAAGATTCATCGAGGCGAACGCGCCCGTGCTGACGCCGCCCGCGCGCCCGATGAATCCATGGCAGATCGAGGCGTCGGGCCATGCGCGAAGGATTTCGACGGCGCCGGAGTCGGCTGATGATTCAGTATGAGTTTCCACGTGAAAGTGCTCGGTACAGGCCGCAGGCTATTCGCTCGTCGCAGGATAACCTATAATTCTGATCTTTGGAATTTGAGGTTTTAGCGCCTATGAACGGCTACGAATATCTGGTGGCGCGAAATCGCCTGATGCAGCGGCTCGAAGAGGAACTGGCGCGGCTCGCTCCGCTGCCGGTGGCCGAACGCGAGGCCGAAACCCGGCGCATCCAGGCGAAGTTCGACGTCCAGCTCGCCGAGTTGTACGCAAAAGTCGCCGACGAATATCCGGGCGAGCGCAAGAAGAAAGCGCGCCCGATCGTCAGATCCTCGGTAAGCGGCTGGGAGCAAGCTTGGATCGCTCAATCAGTATCCGGGGCGCGCGCACTCATAACCTGGCTGATATTTCGCTCGAAATTCCCCGCGAGAAGCTGACCGTCGTCACCGGAGTCTCGGGCTCGGGCAAATCGAGTCTGGTTTTCGACACCGTCTATGCCGAGGGGCAGCGGCGCTACGTGCAGAGCCTTTCGACCTACGCGCGGCTGTTTCTGGAGCGGATGGAGCGGCCGGACGTCGATGCGATTTCCGATATTCCGCCGGCGCTCGCGCTGCGCCAGAAAAACACAATCAAGAATGCGCGCTCGACGGTCGGCACCGTCACCGAAATCAGCGACTACCTGCGCCTGCTGTTCGCGACCGTCGGGCAGACCATTTGCCCGCAATGCGGCGGCGAAGTGAGCCGCGACAGCGTCGAGAGCGCGGGCGCGCGAATCCTCGCCGACGCCGGGGCTTTACGTCATGCTGGCGCCGTTCGAGGCGGGCTCGCGCTCGATTCCCGACGCGGCCGGCTACCTGATTCAGAACGGGTACCATCGCCTGTACGCCAACGACGCGATCACCGAGACCGCGGAGTTCGCCGCGCGCGCGATCGCGGCCGAAGCACAGAACGGCGTCGCAGCCGCCGATCGACAGCACGATGATGGTCGTCGTCGATCGCATTTCGGTGAACGGCGAAGGCGAGATCGAACGCGTGCGCGAGGCGCTCGAGAAGGCCTTCTACCTGGGCGCCGGACGCGCGCGCGCTGTCCGCGTCGAGCGCGATAACGGCAATACGCATAGCGTCGGCGCGATCGATTTCGATCGGCGCTTCAACTGCTCGCGATGCGCGACTGCGTTTGCCGAGCCGACCACCGCGCTGTTTTCGTCGAACAGTCCGATCGGCGCGTGTCCCGAATGCGAAGGCTTCGGCCGCACGGTCGAGCTCGATCTCGACAAGGTGATTCCGGATCCCAATCTGTCGATGCGCCATGGGCTGGTCGCGCCGTGGCGGACGCCCGCTTATCGCGAGATGAACGACTGGATGCTCGAAGCTGGCGCGGCGCAGAAAAATCCGCACGTCGGCGCCGTTTCGCGAGATGACCGACGAGGAGCGCACCTGGCTGCTCGACGGCGACGAGGGCCCGCGCGCGAAGTGGGACGAAGACAAGTGGCCGGGCGTGCACGGCTTCTTCAACTGGCTCGAAGGGCGCCGCTACAAGACTCACGTGCGAATTCTGCTCGCGAAGTATCGCCGCTTCGTCACCTGCCCCGCCTGCGGCGGCGCCAAGCTCAAGGCCGAAGCGCTCAACGTGCTGGTTGACGGCAGTTCGATCGCCGACATCGGCAGGCTCTCGATTCGCGACCTCGTCGACTGGCTCGACAAGATCGAATCGATCGCCGAAGTCGCGACGCGCGCGGCGGTCGTGATGCGCGAGCTGCGAAATCGCGTCGGCTACCTCGTCGAAGTCGGCCTCGGCTACCTCACCGTCGAGCGGCAGGCGCGCACGCTGTCGGGCGGCGAGGCGCAGCGGATCCATCTGGCGAGCGCGCTCGGCAGCGTGCTGGTCGGGACGCTCTATGCGCTCGACGAGCCGACTGTCGGACTGCACGCGGCGGACGCGCGGCGGCTGCTCGCGGTGCTGCGCAGCCTGCGCGATTTCGGCAACACGGTGGTCGTCGTCGAGCACGATCCCGCGATGATTGCGGGCGCCGATCACGTCGTCGAGCTTGGACCCGGCGGCGGCAGCGAAGGCGGCGAGCTGACGTACTCGGGACCGCCGGCGAAGGCGACGCTCGACAGCATGGCGTCGTCGCCGGGACGCGTGCTGCTGATGCGCGCGCTGGCGAAGCGGCGCAAATTCACCAAGCACGATCCCGCGATTCGAATCGTCGGCGCGCGCGAGCACAATCTCGCCGGCATCGACGTCGCGATTCCGGCCGGGCGCATGGTTTGCGTGACGGGAGTTTCCGGATCGGGAAAATCGACGCTGGTCGAGGACGTTCTCTACAACAACTACCTGCGCCGCATCGGGCGACACGTCGGCGGAGCCCGGCGAGTGCGAACGGATCGACGGCCTCGAGCTGATCGGCGAGATGGTGCATATGGGGCAGGAGTTGCCGACGCGCTCGATGCGATCGAATCCCGCGACCTATCTGAAAATCTACGACGACATCCGCAAGCTGTTCGCCGCGAGTCCCGAAGCGCGGCGGCTCGGCGTGCAGGCGCGGCATTTTTCGTTCAACGTCACGGGCGGGCGATGCGAGAAATGCAGCGGCACCGGCACCGTCACGATCGAGATGCATTTCATGGCGGACCTCGAAGTCAAATGCGACGCGTGCGACGGCCGCCGCTTCCAGAGCCATATCCTCGCGATCAAGCTGCGCAACTACAGCATCAACCAGGTGCTCGATCTGACGGTCGACGACGCGCGCGCGTTTTTCATCCATCATCCCGCGATCGTCAAGCGGCTCGACGCGCTGATCGCGGTCGGCCTCGGCTATATCCGGCTCGGCCAGACGACCTCGACGCTGTCCGGCGGCGAGGCGCAGCGGCTCAAGCTCGCGCGCTTTCTGCTGGCCGATCTCGAACCCGCGCCGGCGGGCGAAGACGGGAAGCATCTGCCGCGGATGTTCCTGCTCGACGAGCCGACCACCGGACTCAGCTCGACCGACATCAAGCGCCTGATCAAAGTGCTCAACGCGGCTGGTCACCGAGGGCAACACGCTGGTCGTGATCGAGCACAACCTCGAGTTCATCGCGCACGCCGACTATGTCATCGATCTCGGACCCGGCGGCGGCGACGAGGGCGGGCGGATCGTGGCGACCGGTTCTCCGCTGGATATCGCGGCGTGCGAGAAGTCGGAGACCGGCCGCGAGCTGCGGCGCCTGTTCGGATTGCCCGAGCGTGGGCGCCAGGTCCGTAATCGGCTTTGACGCATCGGCGGCGGGAGCTGATAGCTAGGCAGAATGTCGGGACAGTTAGAGCGAAGATTCTCCGTATACGACAGGAGGCTCAGCCGCCGCGTCGCCAGCCGAGTGCGCCAGCACACTCGAGCTTGGCCACGATATGCTGACCGCGAGTGACGTCCTTCTCGCGATTTTATCTCTCGCGCGCGACGCTCGGGATTTTCCGTACAGATCGGACAACCGCCGCACGATCCGACCAGAATCCGCGGTTAATTCTTTGCCCGACACAGCAAAAGAACGGCTTGATCATTATCTCGTGCGGACTGGGTTTGCGCCTTCGCGGCGGATCGCGCAGGAGTTGGTCGAGCGCGGGTTGGTGCGGATCAACGGGCGGCGCTCGAAGAAGAGCGAAATCGTCAGCGCCGACGATCGCATCGAGGTGGCCGCGACCAATCGCCGCGCCGTAATCGAGCCGAATCGCCGACCTCGCGCTCGATGTTCTCCACGAGGATGCGGCGGTCATCGTCGTGAATAAACCCGGCGGCATCCCATGCCATCCGCTCCATGCCGAGGAGCGCGACACTGTGATGAATGCGGTCGTCGCGCGGTTTCCCGACGATCGCGACCGTCGGCGAGAAGCCGCTCGAAGGCGGACTTGCTGCATCGGCTGGACAACGGCACTTCGGGCGCGCTGCTGATTGCGCGCAATCGCGGGACGTTCGACAAATTGCGCGACGCGATTCGCGCGGGGCGAATCGTGCGACGTTATGAAGCGCTCGTGGCCGGATCGCTCGAGCGCAAGACCGAGATCGATACGCCGATCGCGCATCATGCGAAGAACGCGCGCAAGATGATCGTCGGCGATCCGTCGAGCGCGAATCCGAAACGCGCCGGCCGTGCCGCGAGCACGGTCGTCGATCCGATCCGACGCGTCGGCGAGTTCACGTTGCTGTCAATCGCGCCGAAGACCGGCAGCCGCCATCAGATTCGCGTGCATCTCGCGAGCATCGGGCATCCGATCGTTGGCGACGTTCTCTACGGCGGACCCGCGAGCGACGACGCTCGCGCACGGGCGCTTCTGGCTGCATCTATGCGACGTGGCGTTCGACTCGCCGGCGGTCGGTCACGTCAAGGTGACTGCGCCTATCCCGCCGAAGACCTGAAAAAGCTGATCGACTAGCTCGCTACGTTGAGAGACGGACAAAGAAAAAGATCCGGGATTCTTCGCCGCAGCGGCTCTGAATAACAAATGGACGATCGCGTCAGTTACACGCGCATCGCGTGCATTGATTCGTCAACTGCGTTACCGACGAGCGCGGTAAGACGACGTTTTGTCCCACCGAGGTTGCCACCTGCGCGCGCTGCGTGAACGCGGTGCCATTGTAGATTTGTTGATGCGGGTTACTCGCCGTCGTTCCTTCGGGGACTGATTACGGTGACGGCGCGTTTGCGTTCAGCAGGTAGTTCGCGCATTGGCCGCGCGCGGACTGGCTCGCGAGAACATAGCTGGACGACGAGACGACGCCAGCCCACTCGGTCCAGGTTCCCGGCGCCCCGCAGGTGCATCGAAATGCGCGCGGCGTCGGCGCCGATGCTCGCAGCTGCGAGCGGCGTGAAACCAGGCGCCGCTGCGAGAGAGGGCAGTGCTCCGATCGTCGAGAATGGCTGCGGCTGACCCGGAGCCACCGGTGCAGTCAGTGGCACCGGTCCCGGCGCCGCGGTAACTTGCGCGAATGGTTGCCGCGCAAGCTTCGACTCGCTCAGCGCCAGCATAATCATCGGTGACAGGATGAGTACTAGGATTCCCAATCTGACAGTGCGCATACCATCTCCAGGCATAAGTCGCGAAGAAATCCGGCCGCATTCGATTTCGCAAGACAAGCCTGACGGCCTTGGCTATAATCGCGACCTGCTTGGCGCCGCGCAAGCGCTTCGCTTCGATTCGGCGCCGGCGAATCGATCCCAACTGCTCGGTCCAATTGCGTAATCGGGTGTGCGGAAGTGGCGGGCCATCGCCGGTGATGGCAACAGGCACAAGGAGGTCCGTTAGAATGTCGAGAAGTAAATTCGTTTCCCTTGCAATCGTGATTGTTTCGGTAGGGCTGATCGGAATCTCAATCGGATTCGCACAGACTCCGTATCCGAATCCGGCTGTGCTGCCGAATCCGGCTCCATATCCGAATCCGACGAATCCGTTGAAGGTCACGGGCTCGCTGCCGACCACGCCCCTGCCGCCGCCGGATTTGAACGGGCCGATCCAGATGCAGTCGGTGCCGGTGGGGCCACAGCCGGCGCCGCAAGGCAGCGTGCCGCCGAGCGCCGCCAATCAGTTCGAGCATCATGACTGATTTCTTGAATCTCCCGCGCATCTTCGCGCATCAGTGGTCGCCGACGCAAGTGAAGTCGTGCCCGACAACGTGATCAGCGAGCGCTACATGCGTTCTGAAGATCCGAATGCGCGCGGACTCACGCTCAAGGAAGCCATCTACATCGCGATCCAGAACAATCCGTCGTTGAAGGCGTCCGAGCTCGATCCGATCGCCTCGATGGAAAGCGTGCGCGAGGCCAACGGCACCTTCGATCCCAACCTCACCGCGCAAGGTGATATCGAGAAGAACGTGTGCCCGTCACTTCCGCCCTGCAAACCGCCGGCGCCAATTCGTTCGTGCAGAAATTTTACGATTGGAACTTCGGCCTCAACAAAGTGTCCGCGATCACCAATGGCACCTTTGGCGTGACCTTTAACAACGATCGCGCGCTGTCGAATTCGACTTTCGCCGGCGTCAATCCTTCGTACACACCAAATCTCGCGCTGTCGCTCTCACAGCCACTGCTGCAGAACTTCGGCTGGGACTTTGCGACTATCAACGTCCAGATCGCAGAGTCGGGTCAGAAGCAGGCGCAATGGACTTACGGACAGGCGCTGCAGGATTTCGTGCAGAAAATCGGCGGCGACTACTGGAACGTCGTGCTCTCCGAAGAAAATCTCGACGTCGCGCGCGCCGCGCTGCGCTTCAATCTCGACCTGGTCCGCCAGAACGCCATCAGCGTCAAGGTCGGCACTCTCGCGCCCATCGATTTGCAGGAAGCGCAATCGGCGGCAGCCACTTCGGAGGCCAACGTCTACACCGCCGAGGCCAACCTGAAAAATTCGCGCACCCAGCTTCGACAGGACGTGATGCTGAATCCGTACGGCACCTTCCTGCCCGAGGAAATCCAGCCGCTCACGCGGCCCAATCCGCAGGAGCAGACGGTCGTCGATGAGGAGCGGGCGCTCGAGCTGGCGGTGCAGTATGTGCCGTCGCTGGGCAGTATGCGCGAGGCGATTCGCGACGCGTTGCTGCAGGTGAAGTTCTCGGAGAACCAGGTCCTGCCGCAGCTCAACCTCGGCGCGCAATTCGGCCTGACTTCTACCGCCGGAACGACGCCTTGCCAGGTTTCAAGTTTCAGCGCGAGCACGTCAACTGGAAACTGCACAAGTGTATTCTCAATCCTAGCCCGCCGCCCATCCTCGAGTAAGGCAACAAACTCCCCTTCGGCGGAATCTACGGCGACGCGCTCGATCGCCTGTGGGGTTTCACCTACTACAACTACGCCGCCGTGCTGACCTTCCAGATGCCGCTGGATAACGCCGTGCCGCGCGCCGCTCTCGCGCAGGCTCGCGTGCTATACGAGCAGCAGCGCGTGCTGTATCGAGCGGCGCTGTCGCAGGCGGTCGTCAATGTCGAGAGCTCGCTCGCTAATCTGTATGCCGACTATAAGCGCGCGGCCGCGACCGCGTCGGCCACCTACTATGCTCGCCAGTCGCTGCACGATGAGCAGATCAGATTCCGCGTCGGCATGGCGACCACGCACGACCTGCTCCAATTCCAGGAAGAGGAAGTGAGCGCCGAGGGCAACCAGGTGCAGGCGGAAGTCGATCTCGAGAACGCCAAGCTCGCGCTCGCCCATTCCGACGGCACGCTGCTACGGCAGTTCAATATCAACTGGGAAGTGCAGAATCCGCACGAAGTGCCGTGGTACGCGGCCTTCTGAGGATCTAGTCAGCCGAAGAAAATGCGGCGCCGGATCGTATCGCGATCCGGCGCCGCTTGTTTTTCAGGCGTTACGAGGAAATCTCAACGATGGCCGCCGCCAGCCGCCGTGGCCTCCGCCGCCGCCACCGCCATGACCAGCCACCGCTCAGCGTGGAAGCCTCACGCCACCGCCGCCACCGTGGTAGAACTCCGTATGATGGCCGCCGCCGCCATAATGTCCTTCCCACGCATGGCGCACCTCAAAGCCGGGATGATAGCCCCAGCCATTGCCCCAACCCCCGCCCAAACCGTATGAGTACGGCCCATAGCCATACGCAGGGTAACCTCCGCCGTAGTAGCCGCCTTCGTCATAGCAGCCGCTCGCACCGAATCCGATTGCTCCGAGCAATATGACCGCCCCGATCATACGACCCAGCCTGGAATATCTTCCCTTGGTACGCATATCAGGGAACTCCCCAGGCCGGCTGGCCGTCGTCCTTATAGAACGCTAACCCGGCGGTCTTGCCCCCTGGAACATCGAGGCTGGTTCGCAGATGCCCATTTGGCCCGTAGAGACCGAGTCCGGGTTGACCGGCGTCGCCCAGCGCCATGGTCGCGCGCACCTTGCCGTCTTGATCGTATAGGTCCACACCCGGCGTGCCGTTCGAAGCGAGATCGACGGTGATGCGCGTGCGGCCGTTGGGGTCGGAAAGATTCAGCCCGACTGCGCCGTCGGGCAAAACCCCCATCGCGCCGCGCAACTTGCCGGTGCTGTCGCGCAGCAGGAATTGTTGCGCTTCCACCGTGTCTCGGCACGGCGGTGCTCGTCTGCGCCATCGTGAACAGCGCGCCGCATAGCAGCAACATCGCGCCGGTCATCATCCGCAGTGCTTGTTGCTGCGCTGGAGTTTAGCCTGCTGCGACTCCAGCCGTGATAGCCGCTCGATCAGCTCGCCTGTCGATTGATCCATAGTTAATCCTCAGGCTGCGTTAGAAAGGCCGCCATGATCCCGCATCAGCTCTGCGAGATTAACGCGCTACCAAAATGCTATCAAAATGTAAATTCGGGTCTAGCGGAAAAGGCCCGTGCGCGAGTTCCTAATGATGCCCGAGGATCGTCACTTGGCGGCTCTCAAAGCGCCATCCCGCCGGATGTCTTGCGCAACTTGTCAGTGTAGTAGCCCACCGTCGCATTGCTGCACCTTGCCGTCCTTGCAGTGGTAGTAGAGCAGGTAGGATGTGCCGGTGCCGCTGGTCGCCGTCGAGGTCGAAGGCAGGATTGGCGACGACGTGGAGCACCTGCGCGCCGCCGAGCGATTCCTTGTACATCGCCGTGAACCGCTTGAGGCCGTCGCGTCCGCTATGCTTGCCGAAGCGCGGGCTCTCGAAGACGCCGTCCTCGGTGAAGCAATCGATCCACTCGTCGTAGCGGCCGGTGTCGATCGTCAGGCAGTAGCGCGCGTGCAGCACGCGAACTTCCTCGCGGTATTCGAGTGATCCTGTAATCGGCATTCGCGTCACCTCCTCGAGGTTCAAATCACGTTGGCTTCGCGCAGCCGCGCGACATCGTCCCACGAGTAGCCGAGCATCTCGGTCAGCAGCAGCTCGGTATGCTCGCCAAGTTCCGGCGCATGTCCCGCGCGGCTCGCCCGGCGTCGCACTCAACTTCACCGGCATCCCGAGCAGCGTGAGATTGCCGAGCGCGGGATGATCGTAATCGACGACGTAATCGTTGGCCCTGACCTGCGGATCGTCGGGCAGGTCGGTCACCGAATTGACAATCGTGTAGATGAAGTCGCCGCGCCCCTTGAGGACTCGCATCCATTCGTTGCGCGGGCGCGTCGCAAACACCTCGTCGAATATCGCGACAATCGCCGCGGAGTTCTTGCCGCGCGTCTTGACGTCGGCAAAACGCGGATCCTCGATCAGTTCCGGCTTGCCGACAACTTCGCAGAAATCTTTCCAGTAGCGATCGGGCTGCAGCATCGCCAGCGAGATCCACTTGTCATCGGCGCATCGATAATGGTTCCACAGCGGATTGTAGGCGTTGGCGCGCGTGTTGCGCGGAAACTCCTTGCCCATGATCGTCCGTGCGACGACGTTGAGTCCCTGCAACGCCATCATCGAGCCCAGGTGCGACGCATCCACCTCCTGCCCGATTCCCGTCCGCTCGCGCGCGAACAACGCCGCCAGCACTCCGTAGGCGAGCATGATCGCGCCCATCTGATCGGCGATGCCGCCGTAGACGTAGGTCGGCGCAGTGCTGCCGCTGCCGATCGCGTTCATGATTCCCGAGCGCGCCTGCCCCAGGTAATCGAACGACGGCTCGCCGCTGTCGGGCCCCTCGGGACCGTAGCCGGACGCGCTCGCATAGATAATCCGCGGGTTGATCGCGGCGAGGTCCGCATAGCCGAGACCCAGCCGATGCGCGACGCCCTTGCGAAAATTCTGCACGAAGACGTCGCTGCGCGCGGCGAGTCGATGCACGATCTCGCGCGCCTCGGGCGTGCTTCAGATTCAGCGCGATACTTTTCTTGTGCTTGTTGTTCGCCTCGAAATAATAGTTGCGCCCGCCCTTGACGGTCGCGACTGCCCGCAACCGCCATGATTCCGCGGCCGGGGTCGCCCCGCTCGCGCTCCTCGATCTTGATCACCTCGGCGCCCAGGTCGGCGAGCATCTGCGTGGCGACCGGCCCCTGCTGCCAGATCGTCCAGTCGATAATTCGAATTCCGTCAAGCGGTCCGCTCATGGCTTTCTCTATACCACAACCCTCTTGAGTTTGGGCGCCGCGGAACGGATCAATCATATATGCCCGCGCTCGCCCCGACGTTCTCGCAAAGGTTTACGACCATCCTCGATTTTCTCTATCCGCCCAAATGCACCGCGTGCGGAACGCCGCTCGTCTCCGAGCCCGGCCGCCGCGTTTGCGCGCGATGCGTCGCGCGGGTCGAGATGGTCCCGAATCCGCGATGCGAAATTTGCGGCGGACCGCTCGAGTCCGCCAGCAGCGACGCGACCAAGTGCGCGCGATGCCTCGCGCATCCGCCACGCTACCGAATCGCACGCACTATCGCGCGCTATCGAACGACCGCCGAAGACGAGCCCGGCACCCTGCCCGCGCTGATTCGGCGCCACAAGTACGGCCTCGATCAATCGGTCGGGCGCGCGCTGGTGGAATACCTGGGCGACGAGCTGCCGGTCTCCGCCGGCGACTACGATGTAGTAATTCCGGTGCCGCTCCATTGGCGCCGCCTATGGTGGCGCGGCTTCAATCAAGCCGCCCTGCTAGCCGCCGAAGTAGCGCATCGCCTGAATCTCCCGCTCGACACCACCGCGATGTCGCGCCGCCGCTACACCCCGCCGCAGACCTCGCAACATCATGACGAGCGAATCAGGAACATGCGCCGCGCCTTCGTCGTCACCAATCCCGAGCGCATCAAAAATCGCCGAGTGCTGATCGTCGACGACGTGATGACCACCGGCGCCACCGTCGACGAATGCGCGCGCGTCCTGCTCGCGGCAGGCGCGACCTCGCGTCGACGTCTTCACGCTCGCGCGCGTGCTATGAGCGAAGCGGAACACGCTGACTGGGATGAACGTCATCGCGGCAAGCCGGCCGGCGAAGCCGAGCCGTTCCTCGCCGAGATGCTTCGCGCGAATTCCGCGCGGCGTCGCGCTCGATGTCGCCGCGGGACGCGGGCGCAACGCACTCGCGCTCGCGCGAGTGGGCATGCAGGTGGTCGCGGTCGATTATTCCGTCGAGGCGATGCGCCTGCTCGCCGCGACCGCGCGCGACGCTCAACTCGCCATCTGGCCCATTGTCGCAAACTTGGATAGCTTCCATCTCAAGGACGAATCTTTCGACGCTATCGTGAATATAAATTTCCTCGACCGCGCGCTGTTCCCGAATTTCGCGCGCGCGCTCCGGCCCGGCGGCGTTCTGATCGCCAGCACATTTCTCGTCGACCAGGCTGCGATCGGTCATCCGCGCGATCCGCGTTTTCTGCTCGCGCACGGCGAGCTTCGCGCGCTCGCGGGCGGCCTCGAGATCGAGGAATACCGCGAAGGCCCGGTCACCTATCCAAACGGCGAGCGCGCCTTTCGCGCGTCGATGGTCGCGCGGCGGAGGAAATCGGACTGATGGCGCCCGGGATGACCTACAAAGACGCCGGCGTCGATATCGCGCTGAAGCAGAGCCTGATTCCGCTGTTCGGCTCGATCGCGAAGACAACATCCGGCGCGCACGTCATCGGCGGCGTCGGCGGATTCGGCGCGCTGGTCGGACTCAACGGCGCCCGCAAGATGCGCGCGCCGGTGCTGGTCGCCGGCACCGACAGCGTCGGCACCAAGCTGATGATCGCGTTCCAGACCGGGCGTCACGACACCGTCGGCATCGACTGCGTCGCGATGTGCGTCAACGACATCATCTGCCACGCGGCGCGCCCGCTGTTTTTTCTCGACTACATCGGCTCCGGCAAGCTCGAAAAGAAAATCGCGCTCGACATCGTCAAGGGCGTCGCCCGCGGATGCGATCAAGCCGGCATGAGCCTGGTCGGCGGCGAGACCGCGCAGCTCAGCGGACTGTACAAGCCCGGCGAGTACGACCTGGCCGGCTTCGCGGTCGGAATCGTCGAGCGCGCGCGAATCCCCGAGCCGTCGAGCGTCCGCGCCGGCGACGTGCTGATCGGAATCGCATCCAGCGGACTCCATTCCAACGGTTTTTCGCTGGTGCGCCGCGTTGTGCAGCGCGCGAAACTCAAGCTGGGCGCGCACGTCGACGAACTCGGATGCACGCTCGGCGAGGAACTCCTGCGCCCCACGCTCATCTACGCAAAAGTCGTGGTCGAACTGTTCGAGCGCTTCAAAATAAACGGTCTCGCGAATATCACCGGCGGCGGCGTGCTCGAAAATCTGCCGCGCGTGATGCCGAAGGACACTCGCGCAATCGTCGAGCGCGGCAGTTGGCCGACGCCGCCGATTTTCGGCTTGATTCAGCGCCTCGGCAAAATCTCGCGCGTCGAAATGGATCGCACCTTCAACAACGGCCTCGGGATGGTCGCGATTGTGCCCGCGCGCGAGGCCGATCGCGTCGTCGCTCATTTGCGCCGCCGCGAATATGCGGCCTATGTTATCGGCGAAGTGAGGCGCGGTAAACGCGGAGTGTCGATTCGCTGAGCCAGTGAGCAACGGCTAATCCGATGGCGGAAAATCCGACGGTCAAACTCGGCGTTCTGATTTCCGGCACCGGCTCCAACCTGCAAGCTATCATCGACGCGATTCTGCGCGGCGACCTCAAGGCCGAAATCCGTCTCGTCATCTCGAATCGCGCCGACGCGCAGGGACTCGAGCGCGCCCGCCGCCACGGAATCGAGACGGGGGTCATCGAGCATCGCAATTCCCGTCGCGCGAGGACTTCGATCGCGCCGTCCTCGCCGCACTGCGCGCGCGCTCGGTCGAACTGGTCGCGCTCGCGGGCTTCATGCGCCTGCTGTCGCCCGTGATGCTCGACGCGTTCCCGGGCCGCATCATGAATATTCACAACAGCCTGCTGCCGTCGTTCCCCGGAATCCACGGGCCGAAAGACGCAATCGACTACGGCGTCAAGATCGCGGGATGCACCGTTTTCTTCGTCACCCCCGGCGTCGATGTCGGCCCGGTGATCGTGCAAGCCGCTGTGCCCGTGATGCCCGGCGACGACGAGCAAAGCCTCGCCGCGCGCATCCTGCAACAGGAGCATCGCATCTTTCCGCACGCGATCTCGCTCTTCCAGCAGGGCCGTCTCGAAATCCATGGCCGCCAGGTGATCATCAAGGGCGATTCGTCAACTACGCCAAAGCTCATCGCCGCTGGTAAATCCGCCGGTGATTGACTCCAAGAGTTGAAAAAGCTTTCGGTAATCGTGCCGATGCTCAACGAGTCGCCCGTGATCGCGGGCACCCTCGACGCGCTTCGCCGCGCGCGCGCCCAACGCGGAGATCATCGTAGTTGACGGCGGCAGCAGCGACGCGAGCGTCGCGATCGCGCAGACCGCTTCTGCGACGCGCTGATCAGCGCCCCGCGCGGCCGCGCGCGTCAGATGAATGCGGGTGCGCGCGCATCGCACGGCGACGTGTTGGTTTTCGTGCATGCCGATACGATAGTGCCAAGGACCTTCGCGGCTGACATCGCGTCCGCATTGTCGGATCCCGCTGTCGTCGGCGGACGCTTCGACGTCAAGCTCGACGAGCGCGCCTGCCCTATCGAATCATCGGCGCGATGATCAGCATCCGATCGCGAATCAGCCGCACCGGCACCGGCGACCAGGCTATTTTCGTGCGGCGCGACGTCTTCGATCGTCTCGGCGGATTCCCCGAGCTGGAACTATGCGAGGATCTCGAATTCTCGCGACGCCTGAAGCGCGCCGGACGCATCGCATGCCTGCGCACTCGCGTGACGACCTCAGCGCGGCGATGGGATCGCGACGGGCTCGTGCGCACCGTCGTTAGAATGTGGATGATTCGCGCGATGTACCTGATGGGCGTGCCGCCCGCGCGCCTCAAACGCATGTACTCCGACACCCGTTAGCTATGAGACTACTGGACAGGGTTTCTCGCGCGGATAACAATGGCGCTAGCGAGGTACGCCGTGGCGAAAGTCGAAGTCTACACAACCACCTACTGCCCCTTCTGCACGCGGGCCAAGAGCCTGCTCAAGAGCAAGAATATCGCGTTCGTTGAAATCGACGTGACGGAAGACGACGCATTGCGCGCGAAGATGATCGAGCTGGCAGGCGGCCGCCGCTCAGTCCCCGAAATTTTCATCAACGGCAAGATTATCGGCGGCTTCGACGAATTGAAGGCGCTCAACGACGCCGGGAAGCTCGACGGTCTGCTGGCCGAGTCAGCGCCGGCCTGAACTCTCGATAGTTAGAACTGCCGAAACACCACGCAAACGTCGGTCTTGTCGCGGACCGCAAACTCCCGCGCGCCCCACGGCTTCTTCTCGACTCGATTCGAGTTGGGATGAAGCATCTCGGGCGCCCGTGATTGAATCTCGCGATACAGCTCGTCGATGTTATCGGTCTCGATAGCGATCTGCGGACGATCTTTCGCCGCGAATTCCGCGCTCTCGACGATGTAAGCCTTTGCACCGTCGCGTTCAACGACAGCCAGCGTCGCGTCCTGATGGAGAACCTTGAAGCCGAGACACTTCACGAAAAGATCGAGTCCGTCGTTCAAGTTGCTGTAGAAGATATTCGGCACCAGCCGCGTCATCATCGACGGCGCTCCTTTGATGAAACAAAATGAGCGCGTCGCGGTTTTGACTTCCGCGGCGCGCCCATCTTTAGATCCCTACTTTGTCGCGAGGCGCTAGTTGCCGGTCGGCGACGCCACCATTCCTTCGTTCATGTGATGCAACGCTTCGCGGTCAACTGACGAGTCGTATTTGATCGCCTTGGCCGTGACCGTGATCTGCGAGCCGTCGGCCGAGGTGGTCTGATTCTCGTCGACGATCGCGTCGATGGTGTCAGGCCATTTCGCGAAGGCCATTGCCTTCAGCTTGTCGCTGATTTTTGCCTCGTCGATCGCATCGGGCGTGAACGGTTCCGTATAACTCAGATCGCCGAGCTCGGTGTATGGCTTCCCGGACGCCGGCGCCTCGGTCGTGACCCAGATATGCGCCATATCGACCCGATGCTCGAACACTTGCTGCTTTTGTACCTGCTCCTGACGCGCAGCTTCCATCGCGCCGCACGCGGAAAGCGCGAACGCCAACCCAACAGCCAACAATGGAAGAATTTTCGATGACCTCATGTTTTTCCCCAATGGATTTTTACCCCATCGATTAAGTCGATGTATTAACAATTATAGCCCCAGCGTCGAAGATGTCTAATCGCCCTTGCAGCGTCACCGGCTGACATTTTATTTCACCGAATGGCACGAGGGGCAAGCGCGATAGTGTTCGCGGTGCGCCGTGACCGGTAGTATTCCGGCGTGACCAGATTCGCCGCATGCTTCATTCTCGTGTTCGGAGAACTCGCCTGGGGCGGGATCTTCGCACTTGCGATTCCACCGTTCTTCAAAGTAGAGCGCGGTTTTTACAAATCGAGCGCCTCGGTCTACCTGGCCGCCTCGATTACGACCGCAGTCGGATTGGCACTGCTGGCATCGCGCGGCGGGGCGCCGGCCGGACCGGGCGCAGGATCATTGTGGACGGCGGCCGCGCTGTGGACGCTGGCGAGCGCCGCTGTCGCTGTTTATCTCTACACGCTTTGGACCGAGAACGGTCTGCTGCGATCGCGAGCCTACGCGCTTGGCCTGGGACTCGGCCTGGCCGCCCTGATTTTCAACGTGACGCTCCTGATGCCCCCCGGATTTGGCGCCGTCGGAGCAGTCGCCTACGCCCTAACCGCTATCACCTCGGCGCTTGTGCTTGGACTCGTCAGCGGTGCGATGCTGTTCGGACACTGGTACCTCATTGACCTAGACATGCCGGTCGACTACCTGCGCACCCACGTCCGGGTGTTGGCGATGGTGCTGATCGCAGACCTCGTAGCGCTCGGGCTCGCGATCGCACTTCCGGCAATGCTCGGCAACGCTGTCGCCGCCGCCGCCGTGCATGACCTGTTCGCCTCGCATCTCGGACTACTCGCAGTCCGCCTGATACTCGGCCCTATCGCGACAATCATCCTGGTCTGGATGTGCTGGCAGACGCTGAAAATCCCCCAAACGATGGCCGCAACAGGCCTGCTCTACATAGCAGTGATGTCGGTCCTGGTCGGCGAAATGCTAGGCCGCTTCATCCTGTTCAGGACCGCGATCCCGCTCTGATTTCGTCCCGACGGTTTATTGCGCGCACTTCACCGGCTGCCTAGACTCGTGAGGTTCGAGCTTCAGTCAGCGCGCCCGTAGCTCAACTGGATAGAGCATCAGACTTCGGATTCTAGTCCGCGTCTGCGCTCGATTGCGCTCGGTCGCTTTCGCTCAAGGTTTTCAAGGCTTTTTCGCTCTCGCGCTGCGCTGCGTATCGCTCGATTGCCGAGCGTCTGAGCCGAAAAGGTTATCAAAAGGGTTTCATTTTTAACCGCGCGCAAGAAGAGAGCGAGGCTTGCGACACCGCCGCTGTTTAAGGACGCCGTGGAGATGCTCCGGTCCGGTCAGCTACGAGTTCAAATAAAATCCTCAGAATCCTCGAAGCCCCAGCGAGACATGCCTTTCGCACCGCCCGAACTCCAAAGCCGAACCTTCGGATAGGCGGCAAGGTATTCGCGGCCACCTGTCGTGATTTCCCAGACGCCCGTGATTTCCTTCGGCTCCAACAGGCCGTACTCAATCATCGTGCGGCGGGCTTGTCGAATTTCGTTAATCCACTTTTCTTCGTCGCCGAAATTGGTATCGCCCAAGTCGTTTGGCCTCAGGTCGTCCTTGAGCGCATCGAAGACTTCGCCGTAGATGGTTGGGCGCAATTCCGCCCGTCCGCCATGACGCTCCAGACTTCTGAGAATTTCGTGGATATACCGCTTCTGTTCCATCGCGATTTCGGCCTCCGTTTTTGACGACCCGACTGACCCCTCCGGGAATATAGCCATTCGTCATGCACGCGGCCATCGCCTGCGGCCAGCGGTATCGATCTTCTCCGTAACCAGCGTCGCGCGCTTGAGACAACTGCGCGCTTTGCACTGCGAAGCGTATTTGCAGCGGTGAATGCGAACTTCTGTGGGCGCGGGGTCGAAATCTGGTTGAAGCATGCGACCAATGGCCCAATTTCCGGAGTCTGGCGGGCAGCCGTCAAGCGCAATAGTCTTCCGCCTTATGGACCCGGTTCCACTCATTGATAAACCGTCTTTTTGGATCGCGTTTGCGTTGGCAGAAATAGCTCTGCCAATGGTCATTCCAAACAAGCGTGGGTTGGGAATCGGCATACTATCGGTGGCGGGAGTTGCATTTGCTATCGCCATCGGCTGGTCCCCGTCGAATGTTAGACCACCTAGCCTCGCCATTTTTATTCCTGTCGCTTTGGCTGGCAGTGTCATTGCGGCTCTTTCTTTTGAATGGCGCAGCGATGCCGCCTTGAAAAGCAAACTGGTCGCTCTGTCGGTCGCGCTTAGAGAATTTCAAGTCGAATGCGAAGCCCGTCTCGCAAGGGCGTCCACGACCACGGCATTCGCTGATGCGAAGAAATGGGGAACCACCGAATTTTTTAAACGCTTTGGCTCTCCAATCAATCAACTGAAAGATTCGTGGTCATTGGTCGTTCCATTCGGCGCCGAATATAGCGAGATGCTACTTGGCACACACCTAGCGAAGCCGTCTGCAGAAAAGCTCGCCTCAGCAGCGTCAAACGAACTTAGTAAAGCTTCCGAACGGCTTCCAAATCCGAAGTCATGGATTAAGAGAAAGAGTCTTTTGCGTTCACTCTTGCTCTGCATAGGGCTTGCGGTTGTTCTTTGGATAGCACTCTTTGTCGCTTGGAAATCGGTCACTAAGGACCAAAAACATCCTACAACAGCAAACTCAACTTTCAAGGGCGAAATTATAGGCGTTCAAGTTGCAGATACAAAAGACAGCGTTGACCTTCAGGGTCATCGCATCTACGGAACCGCCATTGTTCTTGTTGTGGGCATAAGGAACAGAGGCCAGCCGAGCGCACTTGGAAAGTGGAACCTCACGGTATTAATTGAGGGCACTGCTTATCCATGTATATTAGGAAAGACTCCAGACCCTTTCAGCCTCCATACCAATCAGGCAACCATTGTATATCGGGGTGGTGGACTTGATGCTCGAACGCTGGACCCGATTCCTCAGGGCAAGGCTGTTGTGGGTATTCTGTCCTTTGCTGTTTTGGGACTCTCAGAAAACGTGGTCGACCATCCAGCAACAGGGTTGAAGCTAACGTTTGCAGACGCTTCAGACAATCAATACGAAATTTCGCGAACGCTTGGTCTTCAGGGTTCACCCGTTATAGTGCCGGGCATAGACATGGACGTGTTACCGAAGCCTGAGCCTCAGCCCACAAATGGAAACACTAATTGAACCAGCTCGCGCCGTTCTACTTTTCCCTGAGGCCGACTTGAGTAATCGTGACCTCAGCCAAGTCGAAGCCAGGCGCAGGCGATTCAACCGTCCTGAAGTTTACCCGAACAGAGTAGCCGTCTCCTAAATCTGACCGCGCGGCGGCCTCTATGTTCTTCTTCCCTTGGTCACTGAACCGCTGAAACGTTCCGACCGGGAAGTAAACGATCACCATATCTGGCGGCCCCTCAAGATGTGTGTACAGCGGCTGAACGCTGACGCCCATTCCAGTTTTCGGGTCGAACGACCCGACACCTGTACCGGTGTCTAACCGATGCAGCCGAACTGTCAGGCCTTCAGGGTGAATCATCTGCTCAGCAGCGACGTTCCAATCGGCTTTATTCATTCCGAACACCATGTCGGTGTCCTGCTTGTTGACGATACGTTCTTCGCCCGAGGCTGCGATTGAAGGCTGGTTCGCAAAAAATCCGTTCGTCTGACTTGAAAGTTGAGCGCGCGGTTGCTGAGTCAGACCGTTGACGTTTTTTCTTAGGGCATTACCAACAACAGTCCAGAAGGCTCCTGCGATAAGCGAACTGACTAGTAGCCACCAGAAGCTCAGAGAGCCGACGAGTTTGCCCAGCGAGTCACGAACTATGTAAATGCCATACGGAATTGCCGCGAGCGAGGTCACGCCGTAGATGATGTATAGAATTCCCAGTCACCATGGGACGGCCAAAGCAATTGTACACACACGGTACAACCATCGCCATCCGAAGCTCTCGCTGCTCCAATCCCCACAACCAAACCGCCGCAAATGACCTCGACTCCTAAGACAGTGTAAACAAGAGGATTCGCCCATTCGCTCGCGGTCGCTGCCAAGTAAAGCTGATGCAGAAACATGAAGGCCAGCATGAGCAAGGCTTTCGCTTGTAGGGAAGAATATCGCTCCGATTCGTCCGCCATGTCGAGCGATTGTACGCTCGAAGTTGGTGCGCCGAAACTCTGCGACTGCTCGAATTCTCGACTGCGGGCGCGCTTCAAACGTATGGTCAGGCAAGGCTCAGGCGAGCCTCACGCGGCGTGCGCGCCGCATCGCAGCGAGTTCAGCGCTCGCGGCGACGACCTCTTGAGGGGCGTTCTACGGCTGGGGGAGTTAGCTCAGAAAAAGTCGCGCGGCGCGAGGTAAGGAGAACGAGAAACCCTCGCGCCGCGCTGGTGTGCGCGCGAAAAGACTAACGGCCAAACCGGAGGAACCTCATCCATCGCGCGCTGATTTCCTTCCGATTTGTTTATTGCGCGCACTTCACCGGCTGCCTAGACTCGTGAGGTTCGAGCTTCAGTCAGCGCGCCCGTAGCTCAACTGGATAGAGCATCAGACTTCGGATCTGAGGGTTGGGGGTTCGAATCCCTCCGGGCGCGCCACTCCTGCCGCGCGGCTTGCACCAGAATTGAATCTCAGGTAATCAGTTATGCGCTAAAGGGGGAACTGATTGTTTACAAATCATTTCAAGTGGTTACCGCGGGCAAATGCCGCCGCGGGTGGCTTGATGTTGTTCTTGCTCTCTGCGTTTGTGCTCTTGAACGCTGCATCTGCGCAGACCGTCGCCGACAATCCGGCAGTCAAGATTAAGAAACTTGGGGTTTCGCCAAAGAAGCTCAGCTTTGGCAGTCTGCCGCCTCTGATGCCGAGTCTGCCCAAGGCCTTAACCATCCACAATCCGAATCCGATGGCGATCGATATCACCTCGATCACATCGTCAAATCCGGAATTCGTCCCGTCAACCAACTGCGTTGGCAGCCTGGCGGCAGGGAACAATTGCGTGGTGTCGATCGTGTTCACGCCCTCCTCCGATGGCAAGACGTCGGGGAAGCTGATGATCGCCAACGGCGCCAGCGCTAAAGCATTGAGCGTGAGCATGAAGGGCGAAGGCAAAGGCTCGCCGGTACCGACTCCGACCGCAACTGCGACGGCAACACCTACGGCCACTGCAACGCCTACGGCGACCGCAACCGCTACGGCGACCGCGACACCCACGGCGACTGCAACAGCGACTGCGACTGCAATCGCGACGGCCACCGCAACTGGTACCGGCATCGCAACGGCCACGGCGACATCGACCGGCGGTCCGACCGCCACCGCAACCGCGACATCGACTGTCACCCCGACTGCGACTGCGACCGCTACGCCTGCGGCGTGCGCAAGCCCGAGCCCGGCGGCGTGCCCCACGTCCGGGCCGCCATCAATTCTGTCGTTACTTCCCAGTTCGGCCGTGGCCGGCGGCCCCGGCGTCGCTCTTGCGGTCTGCGGATGCAACCTCACTGCGTCGACCGCGGTCCAATGGAATACAGTTGGGCAGACGACGAGCTTCGTTTCCTCAAACCAGGTGAACGCGTCGATTCCCGCAGGTGATGTGGCCAGCATCGGCGTAAGCAACGTAACCGTTTCGGCGGCCTCGGTAACGTCGGCGCCGCAAACATTTTTCGTTGGAAGTACGGGTGGCACTGGATACGCGGAGGTGGAAATCGATCAGGAAGCCAACGACATCGTGAACGATCCGGTCAACAACGCGCTCTATCTCTCTGTCCCCGGCGCAGCGCCGACCAACGGCAACACGATCTCCGTAATCAGTCTCGCGTCGGCCTCGATCACGTCCTCGCCATTTGCCGGCAGCAACCCGGACGCGCTTGCGATCGCCGATGACAGCTCGGTCCTTTATGCCGGCCTTGACGGATCGGCGAAGGTGCAACGCTTCACGCTGCCAAGCCTCTCGACCGACATCAGCTATTCACTGGGGCGCAACAGCTTCTTTGGCCCATACTACGCATTGGATCTCCAGGTTGCGCCGGGTGCGCCTGACACCACGGCGGTTAGCCTCGGCATTATGGGGATCAGTCCGCAAGCGCAGGGAGGAGTCGTAATTTTCGACAACTCGACGGCTCGTTCAACAACGGCCGCAGGAGGAGCGAATCTGTACGATACGATTCAGTGGGGATCGGATGACACTGCGTTGTATGGGGCTAACTATGAGTCCAGCGGCTTCGACTTCTACATTCTGACGGTGAGTATGACCGGTGTTGTATTGGACACCGATCTTTCAGGCGATATTGGTGGGTATTTCAAGAGAATTCATTTCGATCCCGGGAGTAAATTGATTTACGACGATTTGGGCGATGTCGTAGATACATCTGGAAATCCCCAGGGTAGCTTTTCACCCAGCACCGAAGGCGTCATGGTGCCCGACTCCACGTTGAACAAAGCATTCTTCGCGGAGTCGACTGACTCTTCCACGGCTACGATCCAGGCATTCGACCAGAAGGAGTTCACCTCGCTTGGCTCGATCGTGATCCCGAACGTTGCGGCTGATCCGACTCGGATAGTCCGATTTGGCAACAACGGACTCGCCTTCATCACTTATCAGGGATCGGTCTACCTAATCGGCGGCAATTTCGTGCATTAGCGGCGTTCGGAAATCCGAGTCTTTACCGGCAGTTTTGGGCGCACGATCCTCGTGAGCCGTTGACTCGCCGGCTTCTGGCATTCATATTATGACTGACTGGTCAGTTTATGAACAAAAATAACACAAATTCAGCTGGAATCACCAACGGACGCCCTTTTCATGTTCACGATGAACAAGCTGCCAAGCGCGAACGGATACTCGCGGCCGCGCTCAAACTCTTCGCGCACGAGCCCTACCAGGCGGTCACGATGGACCGCGTCGCCGAGGCTGCCGGGGTCGCCAAAGGGACGCTATATCTCTACTTTCCGTCGAAAGACGCACTGTATCTCGGCGTTTTGAGCGACGGCCTCGATACCGCCTATCGCACCTATCAAGCCAGCGCCGACCCGAAGCTGTCGGTGGTCGAGCGGATGCGCCGTTCGATCGCGGTGACGGTCGAGTTCTACGACCAGCGGCGCGACTTTCTTCAGTTCTTCGCGACTGAGGAGCCGCGGCTGTCTGAGGCGCGCAATCGAATCATCGAGGGCTCACGCGAACGCGGCTTCAATTTCTTTGCATCTCTGATCGAAGAAGGAATCCGCATCGGCGTGTTTACGCGGGTCGATCCACGGCTCGCAACGTTCGCGATCCAGGGCGCGATTCGGTCGCTGCTCTTGTATTACGGACCCAGCCGCCCGGTCTCTGAGATAAGCCGCGAGCTTGGCAACCTGATGCTCCGATCGCTCGGCGCAGACCCGACGGCGCAGGTCTCGAAGCCGGTGCATCCGTAATGATTCGAACTCTTGTTCGCAGAATCATCCGGCTGGCGATCCTCGGCGGCGTTATCTTCGGATTTTATATGTTCGGGCGCGCCTACCTGTGGCCGCCCGAGGATCGTTCGAATATCAAGGTCGTCGGGATGATCGAGGCGCCCGAAGTAAATATCACCAGCCGAATCGGCGGCCGCATCAAGCAACTCGACCTGCTCGAGGGCGACCACGTCAAGAAGGGACAGGTGGTCGCGTGGATCGAGGACATCGATCTGAAGAATCAGCTGGCCAAGTCGAACGCGGATCTCGCTCATGCGCAGGCCAACCTGTCGCAGGCGCGACGCGACCTCGGGCGCGACGAAACCCTCGCGAAGGCAAATGTGGTTGGGACCAAGGTTCGCGATGACGCTATCACTCTCGTGCAGCAGGACGAGGCTGATGTGCTCAGTGCGGAGGCCAACTCGAAATTCTATGCCGATCAGATAGTGGACACCGAGATAAAATCGCCGGTCGACGGCGTCATCGTCAGCAAGGCGCTCGAAGTCGGTGAATGGGTGACGCCAGGCGTGCCGGTTCTGACCGTTGACGACCTCTCGACGATTTGGGCCCGCGTCGACGTCGAGGAGACCGACCTCGGCTCGCTCTACATCGGCAAGTCGGCGCAGGTCGAGTTGCCGACGAATCCGCCGCAGATTTTCACCGGGCGCGTGATGGCGATCGGGCAGGAAGGCGAGTTCGCGACCGAGCGCGACGTGCGGCGCGGCCGCCAGGACATCCGCACCTTCTACGTCAAGGTGCAGGTGTTGCAGGCCGAAGGCGAACTCAAACCCGGGATGACCGCGGAAGTCACATTTCCGCGCAATGATGGAACCCGACTCACTAGCAATACAAACCAAAGACCTGACTAAGCGCTTCGGCGCGTTCACCGCGGTCGACAAGGTCAACTTCGAAGTCCGTCGCGGCGAGGTCTTCGGACTGCTCGGCCCCAACGGCGCCGGGAAGACAACGCTGGTGCGGATGCTGACCACGTTGATACCGCCGAGCGGCGGGCATGCGTTCGTCGCGGGCTTCGATGTCGCGCGCTATCCACGCCAGGTGCGCGAGAATATCGGCGTCATTCCACAGGCGCTCACCTCGGATCTCGATCTGACGGGGTGGGAGAACGTCGATATCTACGGCGAGTTCTTCGGCCTGTCGCGCCGCGAGCGCCGCGAACGAGGGCATCGCCTGCTCCACCTGGTGGGGCTGACCGAACGCGCGAACGATCTGGTCGCAACCTATTCCGGCGGGATGCGCCGACGCCTCGAAATCGCGCGCGGCTTGATTCATTCACCCGAGGTGTTGTTTCTCGACGAACCAACGATCGGACTTGACCCGCAAAGCCGCCGCGCGGTGCACGACCTGCTCGAAACGCTGCGCAAGGAAAGCGAGATCACTATCTCGCTGACGACTCACTACATGGACGAGGCCGAGTCGTTGTGCGATCGGATTGCAATCGCCGACGGCGGCAAGATTATCGCGCTCGACACGCCGGTCGGACTCAAGTCGATGGTGCCGGGCGCGGACCGGATCGATTTGGTAGTCGAAAAGAATCCCGACGCGATCGCCGAGATGCTGCGGCCGATGCCGTATCTGCGCGAAGTGAATCGCGACGGCGGCAACCGCTTGCAGCTTTCATCCAATGACGGCGCACACGCCATTCCGAAGATCCTCGAGGCGATCGACGCCGCCGGCGATCGCGTGACTTCGATCACTGTGCAGAAACTGTCGCTCGAAGACGTCTTCATCCATTACACCGGGCGCACGCTGCGCGACGAGCCGGCCAAGAAGGTCAGCTTGTTCGTGGGAGCCGGGATGCCGCAGCAGCGCTGAGGAGACGGCCGATGTTCGGGCTCAAGTTCCTCGCAATCATGCGCCGCGACCTCAAGAAGCTGACGCGCAATCCAATCACGCTGATCTCCGTCATCCTGATGCCGATCGTTTATCTCGTGATTATCGGCAACTCGTTCCAGGGCCAGCTCAAGCATCTGCCGATCGTCGTCGTCGAGCAGGATCACGGACTCTATGCGCGACGCATCGTCGAACAGTTGCTCGCGCTGCAGGCGGGACCTAAGACTGTCGACGTCACCTTCGAAACCGATCCGGGCAGCGCCGTCGACGAAGTGCGCGACGGCCTCTACAAAGGCGTCGTCGTCATCCCGCCCGACTTCAGCCACGACGTCGCCGAAGGCCGCATCGCGCAGATTGGACTGTTCACCGACAACGTCGACAGCATCAGCTCGCAGACTCTCGAGGGCGTGCTCGACCAGGCCGCCGCAACAATCAAGGTTGCATACGTCACCGCGCGCGAGCCCAAGCTCAACGACATCTCGCTGCGCCCGAGCTGGTTGTTTCCCTACGTCGACTACGATCGATCGCTCATCCCGGGGGTGATCGTGATGGCCATCTTTATGGGCTCGCTGATGTCGGGCGTATTCAACTGGGTGATGGACAAATTCATGGGCGTCACCGAATGCTACCTGGTGACTCCGCTCTCGCGATGGGACATCGCCGGCGGCATCCTGGCCAGCGGCGTGACGGTGACGAGCATCGGTGGAATACTGGTCTTGTTCCTGGGACTGATGATCACACGAGGGCGAATCCTCGGCGGCCCGACGGCGCTGTTGATGCTGATCGGAATAATCATCATCAGCTCGGCCGGCCTGCTCGCGATGACGTTCTCGATGCTCGGGCGCGCGGGCCATCCGCGCCTGGTCGGAACCTTCTCTGGGTTTCTGAACGTGATCCTGTTCTTCCCGAGCGGCGCGATCTATCCGGTCGAGAGCTTCCCGCCGTGGCTGAGAGCCTTCGCGCATTTCAATCCCGAGACTCATTCGGTGAGCGCAATCAAACAGATCCTCTTCAAAGGCGCAGACTTCACCGCAGTAAGCGACGATATCGCATTCCTGCTGGTCTTCATGGTGCTGATGCTGGTGCTGGCCAGCGTGTCGTTCAAGCGCACCCTGTGATTCCTAGCGATAGCTGCAGCACTTGCTCGGCAAGTGCGTTCTCATATCCGGTCCCCCTTCCCGCTCGGGAAGGGGTTAGGGGTTAGGTTGCTACGCGGCAACGGCAATTCCGGCGCCGTCATTTTTTTGTGTCATCCTGACTGAAGCGAGCAACGCGAGCGCAACGAAGGATCTCGGACAGCGGCGCGCAAGCGAGGCCGGTTCCGATTTTGCATTGCTGCATCCAACTGGAGTCGGGACGTGCGCGACCGCATCATAGAAGGAGCGCTGCGCGGTTTCAGAAACCGGAACCGGGTTCGCGTCGCGCGAACCTGTCCGGAAGCCAGAAGCCATGTCCTCCCGTCGCTAACGCTCCCGTCGTCAGGATGACAAGATCTTCGCTCGCTCTGCTCGCTTCAGTCGGAGACTGCGCTCACCGACCCAAGGCTTCGACGATTACCCTTTGCAGTTCGGCGATTGAGACTGGCTTCAACAGTGAGATGTTGGCGCCGGCGGCGTGGGCGGCGTTGTTTAGTTCGGGGGTGTTGTGTCCAGACATTACGATGATCGGCGTGGTTTGCGACTTGGCGCGGATGTGACGGATGATCTCGATGCCGCTGGTGTCGGGCAGGCTCAAATCGGTTATCACCAGGTCGGGAGACTCGGCGTCGATCAACTGGATTGCTTCGTTCGCGTCGAACGCTGCGATGCAATTGTGGCCGGCGCGCTGGAGCAGTCTGACGTACGCGTCGACCAGGTCGCGCTCGTCGTCCACGATCAGTATTTTTGCTTGCGCAGGCATCGGCCACCTAGCGGCCCGAGCGACTGCTTCGCGCGGCGGCCATTTGCGGCGGTGGCGACGGTTCGTCGCGCGCGGGAAGGATCGCGCGCCCCGATGACGGCTCGCCCATCGTCGGCAGCGTTATTGCGAAAGTGGTGCCTTTGCCCATCTCGGATTCGACGGTGATGCTGCCGCCGTGGTCTTGCACGATCCGTTGGCTCAACCAGAGACCCAGACCAGTCCCTTTTGCCTTGGTCGTGAAAAACGGCTGAAACAGTTTGCCAAGCACGTCGGTCGGGATTCCCGCGCCGTCGTCCGAGATTGCCAGGCGAAGATGGCCCGCGCGTCCCGGCGCCGGCGCCACCTCGATTCGTATCAGGTGCGCGCCCGCGTCGCGCGCGTTCAGAATAAAGTTGATCAGCACCTGCTCGAGGCCGGTCGGCTCGGCCATCACCGGCGGCAGCGAGCGGTCCAGGCTGGTCTCGTATCTCAGCGTGCTGCCCTTGGCCTCGGCGCCGACTATCAGCATCGCCTCTTCGATCGCGACGTTCATATCTACCGCCTGGCGCGAGCCGGGCCGCTGGCGTGCGAGCGAAAGCATGTTGTGCGAGATGCGGCTGGCGCGCTCGATATTTTTTTGCAGGACCAGCAGATCGTCGCGCGTTTGCTTGCTGAGATCCTGGTCCGACGCCAGCATCAGCTCGATTCGCGACGCCATCACGGCCAGCGGGTTGTTGAGTTCGTGCGCGATTCCGGCTGCGACAGCTGCGAGCGCGTCGACGGTTTCATTGCGGCGCGCCTCACGCTCCATCGCCCGGCGCTCGGTGATATCCGTGATAAACGCGATCACCAGCTTGCCGTGATGGGTATGCACGACGTTGAGACTGACCTCGACGGGAAATTCGGTGCCGTCTTTTCGGCGCCCCGCAATGTCCATCCCACGACCCATCGCACGAGATCTCGGCGCTCCGAAGAATGCGCTGCGATGCGCCTCGTGGCGATAGTGGAAGCGTTGCGGCACCAGGATTTCTATCGGCTGACCCACCAGCTCCATTTCGTGGTAACCGAACATCTCCTGACCGCGCGGATTGAGCTGGCGAATCATTCCGTTGCTGTCGGCGGAAATGATTCCCTCGACCGATGACTCGAAGTAGCCGCGCGCGCGCACGAGAGCTTCCTCGCGCGCAGCAACCGAGATGCGAATGGTCTTCATGTAGCGCGCGGCGACGAGGTAGAGCAGGAGAGCGTTGACGCATACGAACATCAGGCGGTTGAGGGTGTACGAATGCGCCGGCATCAGCGACAGCACCCGATCCGACATCGCAACCCAGATTAGTCCGCCGAGTGCATAGTAGAATGCGATGCGCAGCGGCCGGCTGCGATATATCGGCACGTGATTCAACGCGCCGTGTTCGGTCAGTTTGTGGATGCCGTTATCGTGCGCCATCAGGACGGTTACTTTAGTCCTCCGTCGCGCGCCAAGGTAGCGGGGCCGTCTAAGCCACCTTCCGGTCATTTAGGCCAATTCGAGAGCTTCCGATATTCAACGGCGACAGTTCCCGCTAGTGGATGCTCATTACTGGCACGTGACGCGGCGGATGAGATTCATGCCGCGCACTGGGGATGCCGAGGTCGCGCGTCACGTTGCCAAGAGCGGTTGCGATGAACGCCACGTTGGAAGTTGGGCGTTCGCCCTGGCGCATCGGTACTATCGTCATCGAGACCGGGATTTCGGCGCCGTCGCTTCGGACCTGCCAAGTCGGGAACCGCGGGATGATTTCACCGCCGAGCGCCCGATCATGCATTCGTCGGATTTCATCGCGTCGACCGGCAGGCAGCAGAATCTCGTTGGCGAGGCCGAGAATCTCGAGCTCGGCGTACCCGTACATTTTTCGAGCCGCCAGGTTAATCGCGGTGATCCTGCCGGCGACGTCCACGCTATGAACTCCGTCAGGAATCGAATTGACGACCATCGCCATCAGCTCGTTGAAATCTTCGCGCCGCCTGCTCTCCATCGCGGCCCCGGTCACCGCCGCGAGCTCCTCGAAGCCGTCGGGCTTTAACAGGTAATGATACAGCCCGTGCTTGAACGCTCCCGCCACCACCTCTTCGCCGCCGTTGCCGGTGAGCATGATCACGCGGCTGCGCGGCCAGCGCTCGCGCACGCGCTGGAGGATCGACAATCCGTCGCTCCATCCGAGCCAATAGTCGGTGATCACCACGTCACAGCCGTCGCGCTTGAGATGTTCGGTCATGCCGATCGGATCGTCGGCCGCCAGGATCTCCGCGTTCGGAAACGCATGGCGGAGCCGAGCCTGAATAACCATCCGATCGGTAGGGTTGTCTTCCACCAGCAACAAGTACATCGGAGAAAACCTGGCGGTTCGCCGTCGCGCTGAGGCCGCCTGTCGTAGCAGAGCAATCACTATGCCGACACGGACGCGTTCGGCATTAGTTCCGAAATGGGCTGGAGATGAGCATGAATCAGAATCCAAAGGCAGCGAAGAGAGTCCGAGCGTCAACTGAAGTGTGCCGGAAACGACGACAGCTCGTCCTGGGATGACACACTATCGGCGCCGTCAGCTTGCGCTGGACGATTGCAGCTGGATGTAGTTCTCGATTCCGATCTGTTTGATCAGGTCGAGCTGGGTCTCGATAAAATCCACGCTCTTCTCTTCCTCGTGCATGATTTCTTCGAGCAGGTCACGCGAGACGTAGTCTTTCACCGATTCGCAGTGCGCGACGGCGGCACGAAAATCAACCAGCGCCTTGAGCTCCAGCTTGAGGTCGCACTCGAGCGCTTCCTTGACGTTCTCGCCAATCAGCAGCTTGTCGAGTTCTTGAAGATTGGGCAGGCCTTCGAGAAACAGGATTCGCTCGATCAGCCGGTCGGCATGCTTCATCTCGGTGATCGATTCGTCGCGCTCGTATTTGCCGAGCTTCGACACACCCCAATGATCCAACTGTTTCGCGTGCAGGAAATACTGGTTGATCGCGGTCAGCTCGTTGCGGAGCACGGTATTGAGAAACTGAAGTACCTTGGGGTTACCCTTCACGGAACCTTCTCCGATACGAAGCAGCTGAATCGTTCAGTGTAGGGCAAACCAGCGAGACAGAAAACCGCTTATCCTTCGGCGCCGCAAGCGTCCTGACAGATATCGCTGCAGGTTTCCTGACGAGCGTCGCGTGAGCCGGCCTTCGCCTCGAGCATTTCACGAACCAGCGGCACGCACTTGCCGCATTTGGGTTTGACGCCGAGCGCTCGGTAGAAAGCCGCAACTGAACACGACGCGCTCTGATGGGCCCGCGCCTGGCGATCAGTAATAGCGTTGCAGATACACAGGTACATCGTCGCAGGAACCTCTCGATAATGAGAATGATTATCAGTTCCTGACGAACTCCGCAACCTGTTTCTCGGGAGCCACGTCCCAAGGAGATCCGAGCCCAAGACGGATTTTGTTACAACTAAGCGGATCCGCTTAACGGGGCGGATCGCTTCCGATAGATTACCGGGTAACTTACCGCGCTTTTTTCTGAACCATTGGCTTTTTAGGCTTGGGCGGGCGGCCGCGGCGGCGCTTTTCGACGCCGGTCGCTTCGAGCTCGTCTTCGTCGGGGCCGAATGCGCTGTCTGCCTGCACGTCGTCGTCAGCGGTGGGGACCCGTTCGACGTGCTCTTCCGCATCGTCCGGATTGTTGAGCTCTTCGGGTCCGGTCCATCGACCACCGAATGGCTTGGTCAATCCGCTTTGGCCGCTGCGAGCTTCGGTGTTCGCCTCGTTCTGGCAATCGACACAAAATTGCGCGAACGGGATCACCTGGAGACGCGCTAGCGGGATTTCATCGCCGCATCGCGCGCAGGTTCCGTAGACGCCCGCGCCGAGGCGAGCGATTGCCGCGTCGATCGCGCTGAGCCGTTCTTGCGCGCGATCGAACAGGGCAGCGTGCGTTTCGACTTCCGACAACGATCGCGCCACGTCCATTTCGTCAGCGGGAGGCTGGCCGCCATTGCGGGCCTGCTCGCGCATCAATTCTTTAACCCGAGCGAGCGTATCGGCGCGCTCTTTAGTGAGCAGCCGCTTGAGCGCATCGATTCTTCGTCCGCCGGTATTGACTGCGGATGATGCCATCTTAGTCTTCTGCCTCTTTACAGTTTTTGCTGGTGAAGTTTTTGCAGGTCTATTTTTTGTTCGAGTCTTCATTATGTAGGGCCGTTCAACTTCGATCTTTTAATATCAGCATTGATCGTGCCTCGCGCCACCGTACTGAGAACGAGCGGACTTAATACTCTTTCCGCGCACGACTCGAGTCCAGTAGTTTCATATACGGAAATTGTTTCAATTTGGTTGCTTAGCGATCCCCGAAGCGCGGCAGTTTATCCGGATCGTAGGGCGGGCGCGAGAGGCTTTCGAAGAATAGGGACGCGTCTTTGCAAAATCGATTGCATAGCCGACAATCGCACTGATGCCGCATAATTGAGCAGCATCCAACCTTATTGAACCCTCGGAAACGCTGATTTCCTTGCTGATTTCTTGCTTAGGTCGCTCAAGGCGCGTTGGCACAGACAATGCTGAGCAGGCAGGAGTTTCAATTCGGCTCAAGGAGGGTCCAATTAGAATGTCTGCAGCTGTGTCAGAACAGGTTCTCCAATACGGCCCTTCGAATCAAACTCGGGTGATGAACGAATGTTCGGGGCCCGATCCGTGGCTGAGCGCGCGCTTCGAGCCGGATTTTCTGGTGCCGGTTCAGTTTTTCGATCTCACAAGGCGCCGATCGATGCTCGATGGCGAGACGCGGCTGGTGTTCGCGGTGCTGGAAGACGCGGTTCGATGCTACGTCAAGACAGTGAACTCGACGCGGCGATGCGACCGCGAGCAATACGACGAAGTTCAGCGATGGTTCAACGCGGAAGCGGGAATCCATAGCCCATTTTCTTTCGAGTACGTTTGCGACGTGCTCGGAATCGAACCGGCATCGTTGCGCGGCCGGTTGGGGATGCTGAGCGTCGACGATCTGCCGACCAAGCAGATGCGGTCGGTCGGTCGGCGGCAAGTTGTGCGCGCCGGGCGGTCGTCGCGCAAGCGATCGAATGGGGGAGAGCGCGGATCCTCTGGACGAGGGGTAGGAATGCGGGAGGGCGCGAGCCTTTAGCAACTGAAGGGTGAATCGCGCAGCCTGATTTTTCCCAAGCCCGGCGAAAATGTTATCGTGTTAGTCAGCCGCGATAGAGTCTCGGCGCGACGACGATGAGTAACCCGCTGGGAAGATTCGAATTCCGCATCTGGGGAAATCACCTTAGCCCGTTTCGAGATCGGCTGACCGCGATCGCGGCGCCGTCGGAGCCGGTCGAAAGCGCGGAAACCTATATCCTGTCGCGCACGACCGACACCGCCAACGTAAAAATTCGCGCCGAGCTGATAGACATCAAGCTGATGACCGAGCAGGTCGGGCGGCTCGAGCGATGGCGACCGGTGCTGAAGTCCGCGTTCCCGCTCGACGCACGGACGATAGTCGAGCAGGTGTTTCCGCATCTCGGGGTACCGGTCGAGCAAATCACGCAGCCGTCGTACACGCATGGCGAATTGATCCGCGACCTGGTGCGGCCGCATCGCGAGCTTGGGATTGTGCGCGGTGATAAAACTGCGCCGTCAGTTTACGTCGGAAAAATTCACGGCCGAATTTGCGGAAGTTCAAATCGGCGGCGGCGCCACTTCGGAAACGGTCGAGATCGAATCGGACGACCCGGCCGCGGTTCTTCGGGCGATCGCAAAACTTGGACTAAACTCTCACGCGAATATAAACTACGTTCGTCACCTCAAGCTGATGACGGGAATGACACCGCGCGCGAGCGCCACGGCCAGTTAAGCGCGCGCGGAAACATCGGCGGCATTCGGCTGTCGCGGGGTGGGCGCGAAAAAAATGGCGAAGGAAATCGAGCGTAAGTTCCTCGTTCATCCGCGCAAATGGAGCGACGTTGTGGCCGGTCTGCCAATTCGCCAGGGATATCTGTGCGCCACGAAAAAATCGTCAGTGCGGGTGCGGACCTACGGAGACAGCGCATATCTCACGGTGAAGGGACACACGTCGGATATCACTCGCGACGAATACGAATACGAGATACCGGTGAAGGACGCGAACGAGATCCTGGACAACCTGTGCGAGCATCCGCCGATCGAAAAGACCCGCTACCGAATCCTGTACAAGGGCCACACCTGGGAGGTTGATGAATTCGGCGGCGCAAATCAGGGGCTTACGGTCGCCGAAGTCGAGCTGAAAGATCCCAAGGAAGATGTTGAGCTGCCAGACTGGATCGATCGCGAAGTGAGCGACGATCCGCGCTATTTTAATTCGAACTTGTCGGCCAAGCCGTTCTCCACCTGGAAATAATTCACCGGCGAGAGCCGACCTCAGGAGTACAATTCTTTGAAAGTCGCCGACTTGATGACTCGTGACGTTCACACGTGCACGATACATGATTCGTTGAATGGGGCCGCGCGCGATAATGTGGGACCACGATTGCGGATGCGCGCCGGTAGTCGATGCGCACGGCAAGCTGGTCGGAATCGTCACCGATCGCGACATCTGTATGGCCGCCTATACCCAAGGCGTGCCGCTCGATGCAATCCGGGTCGAGCGGGTGATGTCGGCGCGAGTGATTTCATGCGGGCGCGGCGACGAGCTCGAAACTGCGCATCAACTGATGCGGACGCATGAGATTCACCGCATCCCAGTGGTCGATACGCGGGGACGGCCGATCGGAATCCTATCCCTGAGCGACGTTATTAATCATTGGCATGGAGATCGCGCAGCCGAGCAGGCGGTCGAGATCGCCGCGACGTTCTCAGCGATTCGGCGGCGTCGCGAGCGCACAGCGGCCGCGCATGCTGCGTCGAATGGAGATACGCCGAATGGAGATGCGGGATCGTCGCAAGTATCGGCCAAGCCGCCGTCGAAAAGAAAACGCACGCGCGCATCGAAGCCGTCCGCCGATCTTAGCTAGGGATTCGCTACCTGATTTGCCGCTGATTTACGCAACGCTGCGCATCAAGCTCGTACTCTGGTAGAATCCGCCAATGGCTGAAGGGCAGCCGCGAATTACCAACGCGGGAACGCGTGCCGCCGCCGTGTACGGACTGATGATCGGCGCGCTGGTGCTGCTGTATCTGTGGATTCGGTCGTACGGCGACACGCTCGCCGCACCAGGTCCAGTCGGCAGCAATGTCTTCGGATCGGCCATCTCGCGCGCGAACGAAGGCGACCTGCTGCATCTGCTGCTCGCGCTGGTGGTAGTGATCACGACGGCGCGCGCGATGGGCTGGGTCTTCCGCAGCGCAAAGCAACCGCAAGTGGTCGGCGAAATTCTCGCCGGAATCGTGCTGGGTCCGTCGCTGCTCGGACGTCTCGCACCGGGCGCGGAAGGATATCTCTTTCCGGCGGCGGTGGGTCCGTTTCTCAATGTCATCGCGCAAGTCGGCGTCATCCTTTATATGTTCCTGGTCGGGCTCGAGCTCGACCCCGCGCTGCTGCGCAAACGCGGGCACTCGACGGTCGCGATCTCGCACGCGAGCATCGTCGTCGCCGTTCCTGCTCGGCGCGGCGATCGCGCTCTATCTATACCCGAGGCTCTCGACCAGCGACGTGCCGTTTACGTGCTTCTCGCTTTTCCTGGGCGTGTCGATGTCGGTGACGGCGTTTCCGGTGCTCGCGAGAATCCTGACCGATCGCGGAATTCATAAAACCCGCATGGGTGCGATCGCGCTGACTTGCGCGGCGGTGGACGACGTGACCGCGTGGTGCATGCTGGCGTTCGTGGTCAGCGTGGCGCGGGCGGAGGCGGCCGGCGCGGTGGCGACGATCGCGATGGCGCTCGGATTTATCGTGCTGATGATCGTGGTGGTGAGGCCCGCGATGGTCACGCCTGTCGCTGTTGTACGGAAATCGCGGCCGGCTGACGCAGGGCGTTATGGCGTCGATATTCATTGCGCTGCTGATCTCTGCGTCGGCCACCGAATTGATCGGCATCCATGCGGTGTTCGGGGCGTTCGCGCTCGGCGCCGTGATTCCGCACGACAGCGGGATGGCGCGCGAGATGACGGACCGCCTCGAAGACATCGTGATCGTGCTGTTGCTGCCGGCATTCTTCGCGTACACGGGACTTGCGCACGCAGATCGGGCTGGTCAGCGGATACGAGCAATGGATGATGTGCGCGCTGATCGTCGCCGTCGCGTCGGCCGGCAAATTCGGCGGCAGCGTCGTCGCGGCGCGAATCACGGGCTCAGACTGGCGCGACTCGACGGCGCTCGGCGTGCTGATGAACACGCGCGGCCTGATGGAATTAATCGTGTTGAACATCGGGCTGGAGATGAACGTCATCTCGCCGACGCTGTTCGCGATGCTGGTGATCATGGCGCTGGTCACTACTTTTGCGACTACGCCGATTCTGCACCTGATCACGCGCAAGCAACTTCCCGGAGCTCAGCCGTTTCCGGAGCTCGGCACGTTTTCGCCCGAGCCTGCGGTCGCGTCACAAGCAGCGCCGACCGCGTCGCTCCATTTCCCGCGCCGCATCCCGCGCCGCATAGCAGTCCGCGGCCAGCGCAGCCGCCGTCGCGTCCGATGCTGGTCGGAACCGAGCACAGCGCCATCCTGGTGCCGGTGTCGAATCCGGAAGGCGTGGCAGTTCTGATCGAACTCGCGCTTGCCGCGACGCCGCATGACGCGCCACCGCCGCGCGTGCTCGCTCTCGTGAAAACTCCGTCGGGCGGAGTGCGATCGGGATTGCGCGAGGCCGACCAGCGGGTGCCGCCCCGCTCTCCCGCGCTGTCGGCGGCGCTGGACCTCGCACTCGCGCGCGGCAGCATCATCACGCCGCAGGCAGTTTGGACGACCAATCCCGCGGCGGACATCCTGGCGTTCGCGAGCGAGCCGCAAATCGGATGGCTGCTGATGGGATCGCATCGCGCAGTCTTCGGCTCCGATTTCATGGGCGGCGTGGTCCGCGAAATTCTGGACAAGGCTCGCGCGTTGCCGGTTCACGTTGCGGTCGTGATTCACGGCGGCGAGCGTCTGCTGGACCGCGTGTTTGCAGTGGTCGATCGTGGGACGCATGGACGCGCGGCGCTCGACCTCGCTTTGCGAGTGGCGATGCGCAAGAAGTCGGGCCTGCATGCGGTGCTGGTACCGGAAGACGGGAACGCGGAGGACGCCGAACTGCTCGATCTGATTCGAGACGCCGGCCGCGCGCTCGGACGCCGACTGCATACCGACGTGCTGAGCGCGCCGACGGCGGCGCAACTTGCGCGTCAGACGCCGGGCGGCCTGGTCGTCGTCGCGACCAACCTCGCCGACAAGTTCGGACTCTCACCCGACAATCGCTCCGACCCCAAACGATGCGTCGTGGTAGTCCAAGGCTCAGAAAGCGCCCCCGCCCGCATAGGCGCGCGCACGATAGAGCATCACCGAAGCGCGAAACCGTAGCGGCGACTTCGAAGCTGAAGAGGGGGAAGATGATTTCGCTCGTTCGAGTATTGATTCTGTGTATCCTGCTCGCCTCCGTTCCGGGGTTGGCGGGTGTTAATCAAGCTCGTGCTGAGACTCCTGTGCACATTCCTCAGACCGCTGAAATCCTCGTAGTCAATTCCCGCGACTCGATAATGGCCTATGCGCCTCCCGCGAACGGCAATCTCGCCCCGGCTTGGGTTATGGGGTGGCAATTGACTCCTTGCGGCATAGCCCAGAGATTCAGCCGGCAGGATCTACGTGACCAATTACTTGAATAACTCAATCTCTGTCTTTGCTCCTGACGCCAAGGGAGCGGCGTCGCCTGTCGCTACAATTCGCGGGAGCAAGACCGGGCTTTATCGGCCAACCGGTATCGCGGTGGATTCGAAGGGCAAAGTCTATGTGGTGAACGGGGGAGCCGACTTCGACCTTACCGATCCGGTAGGCCGTATCGACATTTACGCCGCCGGCAGCAGCGGCAACGTCGCCGCTATCGCCGTCATTGCGGGAAACCACACGCGGATCGAAAATCCGCACGCGGTAGCGCTGGATTCGAGTGGCAAGATTTATGTGACTGACTCCGGCGACGAAGAAATCGAAACCAAGTCTCCGCCTCGCGTGATGGTTTATTCGGCCGGAAGCAAGGGTAACGTCTCGCCGATTAACACCATCAGTGGTGATCGTACGGACCTCTGGTTCCCCTATGGTGTAGCACTAGATACCAGTGGAAAGATCTACGTGACAAACAATGCTTCCATGGGAGGACGTTCGGAGCACCTGAGGACGAGTATGAAGACAGGGTAACCGTTTACCTCGCGGGCGCTAAAGGAAACATCGCGCCGGTCGGCAGAATCGCCGGTAAAGAGACGGGCATCGGTCAACCGCGGGGCATCGCGCTCGATTCATCCGGCAGGGTTTATGTGACAAACGAATGTGTCCGCAGATTGGAAGGTGATCCCCACAAATCGCTCAGAGATCAACTTGCACGCTGGCAAAGCGTTACTGTTTATCCTCTAGGCGCAAGCGGTGACGCCGCGCCGATCGCCACCATCTGGGGCTCCAACAACGCACGCGCAGAAAGTGCGCCCGCCCGAATAGGCGCCGCACAATAGAGCATCACCGAAGCGCGAAGGCATGAACTCTTCGCCCTTCCTGAAAAGGAAGGTCCGGGAGTGGAGTTCTTTCACGGTCACGTGCGTACCGCGCCCTGCGATTGCTGGGGAAATTTTGGGGCATATCTTTTGCTCGTTTTTCTGGTGTTTAAAAACGCTTGAGGCGCGTGGCGCCGCTTGCGTGGTCGCAGGCTTGCGGTCGCGAGCCTGATCGCCCGGTTCCCACGCACCTCTTCATCGGGGTTCTTCTGAGGACAGCGACTATGGGCACACAGAAAAAGCTTAAAGTTTCGAGACATTTTTTTGTTGCGGCGCTGGTTGCGGCGGCGCTAGGGGGTTGCTCCGCCAAACGGCAGCAGCCTGCGCCGGACGCCAATGCCGCCGTAGCTTCGCCGGCGGCGCAGGCGACCCAAGCGGCCGAGGCCAAACCTCGGATGACACATGTGCCGTCGGCGGAGGTGTCGAGTAAGAACACCAGTGCGGCGATCCTGGAGCAGATACATCAGGCTAATCTGAAGGAGATCGCGATCGGCAAGATAGCGGAAGCAAAAAGCCTCGAGCGACGAGGTTCGTGCCTACGCAGATCAACTGGTGAAGGACCATACGAGCGCCGATCAGATGGTGGTTGCGACGGCGCAGAAGAAAGGCGCGCGTTTGCGCGATTCCCAACGGCGAGGCTCACGGGAAAGCTGGCGCAACAGAAACTGTCGTCGGCGAGTGGCGCTCAATTTGATCGGCTCTTTCTCGAACAGACCAGTGCCGATCACAAAAAACTCATCAGCGAGCTGCAGCAGGAGCGCGAGGATGCCACTGACGATGACGTCGAGGCGTTGATCGACAAGATCGTGCCGATCCTGCAGCAGCATAACGACCTCGCGCAAATTCTCATGAAGAAGGAGCAGGCCTAACCGGCCCGATTCGGAACCATGGCAACAGACACGACAAGCTTTGACGCCAGGGAACGAGTTACGGATCGCGTTTCGTGGGGCAGGCGACTGCTGGCCGGAATCGCCGACGGAATCCTGAGCGCCATCCTGATGATGGGCTTCATGATGGCCTATTCGAGCGCAACCGGTGCGGGCGTGACGATGCCGCTCAAGGCGCTCGGTGCCCTGGTGTATGGGGTTGAAGCGTTGGTCGCGGGATCGATGGCGATGCTGGCCGGCGCCGGCATTCAACTTGGATTTTCGATCGTGCTCGGAATCCTGTTCGCGCTGTGCACGTCGCGGCGAACGTCGATCGTAGCGGAGATGTTGGTCGGAATCGCGGTTGGCCTCGTCATCTGGGTGGCGATGGAGCTGGTAGTGCTGCCGTACATGAATCCGACGATGGCGGCGCGAATCGCGCTGATGCCGCTGGCGTATTTCATCGCGCACCTGCTGTTCGGTATCGGGCTCGGATTGACGCCCGTCTTCGTGCGGACCTTCGGCAGGAAGCCGTCACGAGCAGTCGCCGCGATGGAACGCCGGCCGAAGCTTTGCCGACTCTGATCGAGCAGGTACGATGGGCGCGTATCGAAAGCATCCGGTTCTTTTCTGGCTCGGCGGGTTTTTCGCGACGCTGATCGTGGCGGTGTTCATCGCGTCGTTCTTCCTCGATGACATTGTCCGGGCGCGAACCCAGGCTGCGATGAACCAGAAACTCAAGGGCTACCATGTGGCGCTCGCGCATGCGCATCTGCAATTGCTCGGCGGAGTTCTCACGCTGAACGGCCTGAAGGTGATCCAGGAAGCGCATCCGCGGCCTGCGGTCGCCGATATCGCGACGATGCGCTTCACGATCCAGCTGAAGGAGCTTTTTTCGCGGCGCGTGGTGGCCGACGTGCTCCTGTCGCGGCCGAAAATCCACATCGATCAGACGCAGTTGGTGGCGGAAAAGAAGAGCAGCGTGCCGCTCCGGCAGAAGGGATGGCAGGACGCGCTCGAGGCCGCCTATCCGATCAAGATCAACCGGTTCACTATCTACGACGGCGACGTCGTCTATATCCAGGACCGGGTGAATCCGCCGCTACACCTGGCGAATCTCAATTTCACGGCCGATAACATCCGCAATATTCACGCGCCCGAGAATGATTACCCGTCGCGATTTCACGCCAACCTGGTGATCTTCGAAACCGGCAAGGCCACGATTGACGGGCATGCGAACTTCCTCGAAGAGCCTTTCCCGGGCGCGCGCGCGAAGTACACGATCGAGAATGTGCCGCTGAGCGCGTTCGATCCCGAGATTCGCGAGATCAATCTCGAGGTGCGCGGAGGGCGGCTATCGAGCAACGGTCTGCTCGAATACTCGCCGAAGATAACCAGGGTCGAGGTCGACAACGCCACGATCGACGGGGTTAACGTCGGCTATGTTCATACGCCTGCGACTCAAGTGGCAGAAGCGAAGCGGGTGAAAGAGACCGGCAAGGAGATTGAGAAGGAGAACAACCGCCGCGGCGGTAGAAATCAGCGTCCAGGATCTGGACATCGTTCACAGCAACTTTCGCGTACACCGACAAAACCACCAACCCGAACTACAAGCTTTTCATCAATGACACCGAGCTGACGATCAAGAATCTGTCCAATCATCAGACTCATGGGCCGGCGGAGTTGACGCTGCGCGGCAAGTTCATGGGCAGCGGCGATACCAACGTGGCGGGCGATTTTCTAGCAAGCGAGCAAGGACCCGCATTCAACCTGAAGGTCGCGATGCAGAACACCGACCTGACCGCGATGAACGATCTGTTGCGCGCGTTCGGGCGCTTCGACGTCGCGGCGGGACAGATCTCAGTGTACTCGCAGGTCGCAATCAAGAACGGCAACATCGACGGCTACGTAAAGCCGATGTTCGCGAACCTCAAGGTGTACGACTACCAGAAGGAAAAGGGCACCGGCGTGCTGCATCAGGCGAAGGAGCTGGCGATTGGCGGCGCGTCGCATCTGTTCAAGAATCACAGCACCGAACAGGTAGCGGCCGACGTGGACCTGAAGGGAAAGCTGACGAGCCCGGATGTAAACACGTGGCAGGCGCTCGGCGCAGGTGCTGCGCAACGCGTTTATCGAGGCGATAATTCCCGGGTTCGATCGCGCGGTCGGGTTGAACGCCGGCGCCAATCCCGTCAAACAAGCTGAAGCGCATTAGCCATCGCGGATTGCCGTACCCCTCGGCGTCAAAAGTAAGGCACGCCCGATCCGCTAACAGGTGGCGCTATCGAGCGTGCCATCGCCTGGAGTGGGGGGAAACAGGGGCCAGCCGATAATTTAATTGTATCGAGGCGCCTGTTTGACGCAATTTATTTTGTCAAGTGCAACGACTCAATTTCGTGTTCTCTAAAGAACAAATTAAATTCGTTAGTTGTAAATTTTACGCAATCACAAATCGTGGTCACGATCTGCGCGGTCGCGACGACGCTTCGACACCAAGACAGGCTGAGCGCGCTATCCGTGGAGGCTACGCGGCAGTCTTTCTGTCTTCGCGGCCCAGCTCTTCGGTGATCACTTCCTGGGTGCCGAACCAGTTGTAGAAGAAGCCGCCGACTGCGGCACCTGCGATTGGCGCAACCCAGAAGAGCCATAACTGCGAGAGGGCCCATCCGCCGACGAAGAGCGCGGGACCCGTGCTGCGCGCGGGATTCACCGAAGTGTTGTCGATCGGGATGCTGATGAGATGAATCAGCGTCAGCACCAGTCCGATGGGAATCGGCGCGAAGCCGACAGCGACCCGCTTGTCGGTCGAGCCGAGGATCACGATCAGGAACATGAAGGTCAGCACGAATTCAGCGACGAATGCTGCGCCAAGGGTGTAGCCACCGGGCGAATGCGCACCGTAACCGTTGGCGGCGAACCCGTTGCTCAAGTCGAATCCCGGGCCGCGGCTGGCGATTACGTAGAGCACGCTCGAGGCGAGGATTGCGCCAATCACTTGCGCGATGATGTAGGACGGGACCTCGTGCGCGGGGAATCGCTTACCGGCCCACAATCCAATTGTGACGGCGGGATTGATATGGCATCCCGAAATCGTGCCGATCGTGAACGCCATCGTGAGAAGCGTCAGGCCGAACGCGAGAGCGACTCCCAGGAATCCGATTCCGGTCTTCGGGAAGCCGGCGGCAAGCACGGCGCTGCCGCATCCTCCGAAAACCAGCCAGAAAGTGCCGATCAACTCCGCTGCGAAACGCCGCGACATGCTCATGGCGGACTCTCCCCGATAAGCCTGAGACGTGAGATCTATTCAGGCGTATCGCGGGGCCTAGTTGAACGCAAATCAGACAAGCGTAGCTGCTGTACGCAACCAAATATTGGTGCTGTGGGGAACCAAATCAGGCTGCGCATACGCCCGGAACCAATCGCTACTTCTTGATCGCCTCGACGTCGATGGAAATCGCGACCTCGTCGCCAACCATCACGCCGCCCGACTCGAGCACCTTGTTCCAGGTCAGGCCGAAGTCACTGCGCTTGATTTTCGTAGTCGCCGATGCGCCCGCGCGGGTGTTGCCCATCGGATCGTGAATTGGCGCACCGCTCTGTTCAACCTCGAGCACGACCGGCTTGGTAACGCCGTGAAGCGTCAGATCGCCGGTCACATTCCACTTGCCGGGACCCGCGGCTTCGACCTTGGTCGATTTGAATGTGATAGTCGGGTACTTCGCAACGTCGAGAAAGTCGGGACTCTTCAGATGCGCGTCGCGCTTCTCGACTCGGGTGTCGATCGACGACGCGTCGATGGTCGCATCGATTTTCGCCGAAGTTGGATCGTTGCCGTCGACGCTAATCGTTCCCGAGGTCTTTTGGAACTGTCCTTTCACGTTCGAGATCATCATGTGCCGCACCGTGAACTCGACGTTGGTACGCGCGGGATCGATATGCCATGTGTCGGCATGCGCAAGGACAGGCACCGTGAGCGCGATTGCAATGGCGATGGCGGTTTTCGAGATCAAGGACTTCATGTGCAGGCTCCTTCTTTGGCGGATTAGCGCATTCAACACACCAAGTGGGCGTCTGGCAAGGAGAAGATTACGATGGCTCCTCGTCCATACCGACCGACTTGAGGCTGGTTAGCAGCACGATGCCGGAAAGCAGAATGATCAATCCGCAAATGACGACCGCCTTCATCGGGCCGAGGTGCGAGCCCATGTAGCCGACTTCGAGCGCGCCGATAGGTGTCATCCCGACGGCAGCGAGCTGATAGGTGCTCATCACGCGGCCGCGGAGATCGTCGTTGACGAACATCTGCACGAGCGTGTTGTTGCTCGCCCGGAAGTTGGTCAGTCCTGCGCCGATTACAAACTGCGCGGCCAATGAGAGCGGGAACGAGCGCGAGATTCCGAAGACCACGATTCCAATCGCGGAGAGAAAAAGTCCAACGAGGAGATTGTTCCTCATCCCCCGCGTCGACACGCGCGAGGCGAGCGTGACCGCGCCGACGACCGAGCCGAGTCCCTGTATCGCGACCAGGAATCCGTATGTGCGTGCGTCGCCGTGCAGCACGTTTTTCGCGAAGAGTGGGACCAGCACGAGGTACTGGTAGCCGAAGCCGTTGGTCACCGCGGCCAGCGCCATCTGGTAGAAGATCGGGCGATTGGTCCAGACATAGGCCAGGCCCTCGCGCAGTTGATGAATCATGCGAGTGCCGACGCCTGCGATCACGCGGGCGGGGATCTCCATCTGGGTCAGGCTCCAGATGACGGCGAGGAAGCTCACGCCATTGAGGAAAAAGCAGGTGCCGATGCCGAGCCATGCGATCAGCAATCCGGCGGCCGCGGGACCGAGCATGCGCGCGCTGTTGAACATCATCGAGTTGAGCGCGATCGCGTTGGCGAGATCGTCGTAACCCACCATCTCGACCACGAACGATTGGCGGCCCGGCATGTCGAAGGAGCCGACGGTACCGTTGAAGGCGGCGAGAAGGATGACGTACCCGACGCGAACGGTGCCGGTCCATGTCAGCGCGGCGAGGGTGAAGGCGCTCAGCATCAGCAGGATTTGGGTCGTGATTATCAGTCGGCGGCGATCGACGCGGTCGACGATGACGCCGGCGAACAAACCGACCAGCAGGATCGGCGTGAACTGCGCGAAGGATACGACACCGAGCATCGTCGCCGAGTTGGTCAGCTTCAGAACGAGCCACGCTTGCGCGGCGCTTTGCATCCAGGTGCCGGCGAGCGAGGTGAGCTGGCCGAAGAAATAGAGCCGATAATTGCGATGGCGCAGCGCGCGAAAGGCGCCGCGGCTCTCGCTCGAATCTTCGGCGGGCGGTTCAAGGTGGTCGGGTTGACCGGTCTCCACCGCGGGCGCGGCTTCCCTATCAGGCACGGCGCGCCGACTTGTTGTTGAACGCCGCGATACGCTCGCGCATATCGGGACCGACGCCGGGGTTTCGGTACACTTCGTGCGCGAGGCCTGCGCCGAGCGGCAATCCGTCGGTCTCGATCAGCAGGCGCTTGTTGGCGCGATGACTGAACCACGAATTCGCGAGGATCGTGTCGGCGAGTGTGCGAAGTTCCTTGTCGAACGAATCGTCGGGCACGCAGATGTTCGCGAGGCCCATCGCGGCGGCTTCAACGCCCGAGTAAGTGCGGCAGGTCAGCATCATCTCGCGCGCCTTGGAAGGCCCGACTCGCCGCGGCAGCCGCTGGCTCATCCCCCAGATGGGAGTCAGCGCCCATCGCGCATGAGTGTCGGCAAACTTCGCGGACTCCGTCGCTACAATGAGATCGCCAGCGAGAGCCAACTCGAGCGCACCGGTGTAGCAATGTCCATGAACCGCGCTGATGACCGGTTGCGGCAGGTCTGCGAGACGCTCGATCGTCTCGGATTGAAAATTCGGCTTCGGCGGACGCTCGCCCTTTGCGATGTCGGCGAGATCGTGCCCGGCAGAGAAGCACTTGCCGGCACCGCGCACGACGACCAGGCCGATGCGATCGATCTCGTGCGCAAGCTGGTCGACGTGAGCGCGCAATTCGACGAACATCTCGAGGTTGAGCGAGTTCAATTTCTCAGGACGATTCAATGTGAGCGTAGCGAGACCGTCCCGGTCTTCGCGAAGTACCAATCCAGCCATAATTTGTCCTCCGATCGATCGCAGATTAATCAGCGCGGCGCAGCTTCGCAAATAAGCGAGTCCGATATTCCTCCGGGCGTTTGACAGATCAGCCGGATCTTTAGTAAGAATTGAGCGCGCTCAGAACTGAGCGCGCTCAATCGTAAGGGATAAATGCTGAACGACAGTCCAAGCCGGATCGAACGCAGCAAGCGCGACAAACTCGAGCGGATAAAACGCGCAGCACGGAAACTGTTCGGCCGCAAGGGCTTCGAAGCCACCACCACTCGCGAAATCGCGGCTGCAGCGGACATCGGCGCCGGCACCTTGTTCCTCTATGCGGGCACCAAAGAGGACCTGCTGGTGCTGCTCTTCCGCGAGGATATGAGCCGGGTTGTGAAAGATGCATTCGCCACGATGCCCGCGCGGCCACTGCTCGATCAGGTACTGCATTTGTTCGGTGCGATGATCGCATTGCACGAGCGGGATCGCGGATTGGCACGCGTATTCGTGAGAGAACTTCCGTTCGTCGAGGATCGCCGCCACGGCGTGGCCGAACTGATGGCGTCGATGTTCGGCGGGATTGCCGACCTTATCGAGCAAGCGAAGGTGCGCGGCGAACTTCGTGCGGACGTCCCCGCGTCCCGCCTCGCGCACAGCCTGTTCGCTCTCTATTTCTTTCAATTGCAGCGCTGGCTCGGCGGGGATCCGATCGCCGTCCGACAGCGCGATGAAAGGCTGCGATCTGCGCTGAAATTGCAACTCGACGGCCTCCGAAGCGAGTCCTCAAAATTACTGGCAACCAAAAAGTCCAATCCGGCCCGACGCGCCGCTTCCACAGCCGCCGCGAGGCGGAACGGACGCGGAGGTCGCTGATGGCAGCACGAACAGGACGCGAGTTTCTTGCGGGACTGTCAAAGCCGCGCGAGCTATGGGTCGGCGACGATAAGGTGACCGACATCGCTTCGCATCCGGCCTTTGCAAGCGCGGCGGAAACGCTGGCGCAGATTTTCGATCTCCAGCATCAGTCGCGCGCCGTCTGCCTGATGCCGGATCCCGAGACCGGCGAGCCGATCAGCGTGAGCCATATGATTCCGCGCTCGATCGCAAACCTCGAGCGCCGCCACGCATGCTTGCAGACGATCGCGGAGTTTACCGTCGGCCTGATGGGCCGGACGCCCGACTATATGAACGTCACCTTCGCGGGGTTCGCGGGACGCGCCGACGAATGGGCCGTCAACGGCAACGAGCGGGGAGCAGCGAACCTCGTCGCGTACCAGAAATTCCTGGCGCGCAAGGACCTCGCGCTGACGCACACCATCGTTCATCCTACGATCGACAAGGCCAAGGGCGACGTGCCCGAGCCGGGCAACGACGTCGCGCTGCACAAGGTCGCCGACACCGCGCATGGGATCGTCGTGCGGGGCGCGAGAATCCTTGCGACGCTGGCGCCGTTCGCCGACGAAATAGCGGTGTATCCGGCGGTGCCGTTGCTCGCGGGGACCGACGCGTACGCGCTTTCGTTTTGCGTGCCGATGGATACGCCGGGGCTGAAGTTCATCTGCCGCGACAGTTGCGCGACCGCGCCAAATCGCTTCGACCATCCGCTGTCGAGCCGCTTCGACGAGCAGGATGCGTTCGTGATTTTCGACGACGTCGAGGTTCCGCGCGACCGCGTCTTCATCAACGCCAATCTCGTCGCTTACAACAGCGTGATGGCGACCGGATGGTATCCGAACATCATGCAGCAGACGATGATTCGGGCGCAGACCAAGCTCGAGTTCGCGTACGGGCTGGCGAGCAGGATGGCGGAAGCGATCAACGACGTTTCGCCGGCGACCAGGCAGATGCTCGGCGAAATCTGGACGTATGCGGAGTTCGCGCGCGCTGCGATTCACAGCGCGGAGGTCGAGGCGTTCGAGTACGGCAACGGCGTGTGGTTCCCCAACGGCGGTCCGCTGGCGGCCTTGCGCGCCGCGCTGCCAAGCTGGTTTCCGCGCGTTGGCGAAATCATCACGCTGATCGGATCGCATAATCTGCTGGCCGCGCCGACGGAAGCGCAGCTCAACGATCCAAAACTGCGCCCTCTCATCGCGCGGTATCTGCGCGGCGCGGGAACGATGAACGCCGAGGAGCGCGTGCGAATTTTCCGGCTGGCGTGGGACTTCGTTGGCAGTGCGCTGGCCAGCCGCAATGAATTGTACGAGCGCTTTTACCTGGCGTCAGGCGCGCGAAATTATCAATTGGCACATGCGCTTGCGCCCAAGGATCGATCGCGGCGCCTGGTCGACGAATTGCTCGGGCTGAAGGCACGCGATGGACACGGACAGATTGAGTTCGAGAAGAAGGTCATGGGTCTGCCGCAATCGCCCGAGGAATTTCCGCGAAAATAGGAGGCCTGCTAATTCCTGACCGTGGTCGGAATTGACTTCAGTCATGAACGGAGTTAAGCCAGCCTTTGTGGCGCCGCATGCGCGCGGTCCTGCAAATCCAATTCAACCGCGGGAGGAAATCTCGATGTTCGTCCGCAATTGCTGGTACATGGCTGGCTGGAGCCGCGACTTCGCGCGCGACGAGTTGAAAGCAGTCACGATGCTCAACGAGCAGATCGTTATCTACCGCAAGAATGACGGCGGCCCGGTCGCTCTTCAGGATCGATGCTGCCATCGCTTCGCGCCGCTCTCACTCGGCCGCATTGAGAACGACGATCTTCGATGCATGTATCACGGGCTGAAGTTCGCGCCGTCGGGAAACTGCATCGAGATCCCCGGCCAATCCAAAATTCCGTCGCAGGCGTGTGTTCGGGCCTATCCGATTGTCGACAAGTACAGCGGCGCGTGGGTCTGGATGGGGAAGCCCGCGCTTGCTGACGAGTCGCTGATTCCCGACTTTGTGGGCATCGACGATCCGCGCTGGGCGATGTTGCCGGGCCGGATGGATTACAACGCCAACTACATGCTGATCAACGACAACCTGCTCGACCTCTCGCACATCCCGTTTCTGCATCGCTACAGTCTGGGCGCGAGCCTCACGCCGGACGGAGTGTCGAGGCCGGTCGTGACCAGGCTCGAGCGATCGGTGAGAATTCAGAACTGGCTCAAGGCAGAATCGTCGCAGATGATTGGATCCATTCGTGGGATGCGGACCGAGATCTGGCAGACGTATGATTTCGTTGCGCCGGGTGTGTTCCTGCTGCGCGCGGATATGTATCCGCTCGGAACGGCAGTGCAGTTCCCGGAGCGGGAGCCGTCCGGCGTCGAGCCGCTTCATCGACAATTCACTTGCCAGGCGGTTACTCCATTGACGGAAGATCGGACCTGTTATTTTTTCGCATACGGACCGTGGAGGCAGGAAGCGGAGTTGATGCAGTCTTTCTACCAACTCGGTCTGAAGGCGTTCAACGAAGACCGGACGATGATCGAAGCGCAGCAGGCGAATATCAATCGCTCGCACGGCGCCGCGATGCTCACGACCGCGTCGGACAGCGCGTTGTCCCGGTTCAGAAGAATGATGGACAAGATGATGAAGGATGAGGCGCAAGGAATTGCCGCGGGATCGTCATCGCTCGACAGCGAGGCGCGCGCGTGATGGCAGCCGCGGGAATCGTGGAAGTCGTTGGCCGCGCGGAACGCAACAAGCGCGACAAACGCGCGCGCCTGATCGCGGCGGCGCGAGAACTCTTCCGCACCAAGGGCTTCGAGCAGACTACCACCAGCGAGATAGCCGAGCGCGCCGACGTCGGGAAAGGGACGCTTTTCTTCCATGCTCGATCCAAGGACGAGCTGCTGGTGATGGTGTTCCAGGAGGATATGGGCCGCACTATCAATCGCGCGTTCGCGACTGTGCCCGAGGCACCGCTGCTTGATCAGGCCATGCATGTGCTCGACGCAATGCTGCGGCAGGATCGGCAGGACCTGGAGCTGGCACGAATCTTCGTCAAGGAACTTGCATTCGTAAGAGGCGACCATCACGGGATAGACGCGGTCACGGACTCGTTCTTCAGCCATATGCGCGTATTGATCGAACGCGCGCAACGGCGCCGCGAGATCAAGGCGTCGGTCGATCCCGCGCTGCTCGCCTACAACATGTTCGCGTTGCATTTCTCGTTCCTGGTTGTGTGGCTGGGCAGCGGCCGGCACGCGCCGGACCCGGGCAAACCCTCGATGCGTCAGATGCTGGAAATGCAGCTCGCCGGACTAATCAAGTCTCCGGTAATCGGACGCTCGGGCGCTCGCAGCACGAGAATCCTGGAGGTCAGAAAATGGCAAGCACCAAAGTAGCGGGAGTTGAAACTTCAACCGCGCATTTCATTGACGGCAAGCGGGTTGCGTCAAAGCGGACGTTTGCTAATTGCTCGCCGATCGACGGCAAGCATCTTGCCAATGTAAGCGCGGGCGGCGCAGAGGAGATCGATGCGGCAGTGGCGGCAGCGAGACGCGCGTTTCCGAAATGGGCGGCGCTCGGCCCTGAGGGACGTCATCGCGTACTGAAAAAGTTCGCGCAAGGGATCCTCGATCATGCGAAGGAACTCTCGGCGGTCGAGACTGCCGACAACGGATCGTTGCTGATGGGCAACCTGGCGCGAGTGATTCCGCGCGCCGCGCAAAATATCGAGTTCTTCGCAGACCGCGCGTTGAAATTGGGTCACGAGCAAATCGATTCGCCCGAGGTTGTGAATCATGTGCGCTTCGATCCTGCGGGAGTCGCGGCGCTGATCACGCCGTGGAACGGACCCTTCATGCTGACGACGTGGAAGGTCGGACCCGCGCTGGCGGCGGGCGACACTGTGGTCGTTAAGCCGCCGGAGTGGGCGCCGCTGACGTGCTCGATGATGGCGGATATCGCCACCGAGGCCGGCATCCCCGCGGGCGTGCTGAACGTGGTGCAGGGGATAGGCGAAGAAGCGGGCGCGGCGCTCGCGGCGCATCCCGACATCGATCGGTTGAGCTTCACCGGATCGACCGACACGGCGAAATTGATCGGACAGTCGACTGCGCGATCGCTCACGCCCGTCAGCTTCGAGCTCGGCGGCAAGTCTCCTTATATAGTGTGCGCCGACGCCGACCTCGATGCGGCCGCGCAGACTGCCGCGGGACAGTACATCAATGCTGGGCAGGTGTGTCTCGCGGGCACTCGGCTACTGGTCGACGCGTCAGTTGCCGACGAATTCCAGAACAAGTTTCGTGCGGCGGCGGCGCACATGACGGTCGGCGATCCGCGCGACAAGAGTACGCGAGTCGGTCCGCTCATCACGCCGGAACATTTCAAACGCGTCGAGGGATTCGTGGAGCGCGCGCTGAAGTCGGGCGTCAAACCGTTGTGCGGAGGCAAGCGTTCCAGCGTCGGCGAATTGTACTTCGAGCCGACTCTGCTCGAGGGAGCGCGACAGGACATGGAAATCGTCCAGCGCGAAGTGTTCGGCCCGGTGCTGACGTGGCAGACTTTTCGCGACGAGGATGAGCTGATCGCGCTCGCCAACGGCACGCATTACGGACTCGCCGCGATGGTCTTCAGCAAGAATCAGGAACGCGCGATGCGAATCGCGAGTCGCGTCAGCGCCGGCACGGTGTGGGTCAACTGCTTTTTCGTGCGCGAGCTCGCCGCTCCGTTCGGCGGCAGCCGCGATTCGGGTATCGGACGAGAAGGCGGCAACTGGAGCTTCGACTTTTACTGTGACGTCAAGAACATCGCAGCACTGAAAGGATCGTTTGCCTAAGAACCCGACGACGAACTGACTAATCGGAGAATAGCCAATGAGCGTACTAGATGGACCGAGACAGGAGTGGCGGCGAGTCCTGCATGAGGGACAGCCGAAGTGGGTGCGTCCCGATGGTGATCGTCTTCTGCTCGGCGACGGACGGCATCTCGCCGATTCGGAGGCGACGTACTTGCCGCCATGCGACCCGACCAAGATTCTGTGCATCCATTTGAACTACGATTCGCGACGGGTCGAGTTCAAAGCGCCGATGCTCGAGACGCCGACCTACTTCCAAAAGCCTGTCACAGCGCTGAATTCTCACCGCGGCGTGCTGTGCCGGCCGGCCGGGCATAAGTATCTCAACTACGAAGGCGAAGTCGGTGTGATCATCGGCAAGCCGATGCGCAACGTCAGTCGCGAAGAGAGTTGGGACTATATCGCCGGCTTCGCGTCTGCCAATGACGTCGGATGCCAGGACTATCGCGACACCGACGCCGGCTCGATGCTCCGCGTGAAGGGCCAGGACGGCTTCTGTCCGATAGGTCCCGGAATAGTCAGTGGAGTAGACATTCGCAAATCTACCTTGCGTACCTACATCAATGGCAAGATTGTACAGGAAGGCGCAATCTCGGAAATGCTATTTCCGATTGACTATATACTCGCCGACCTGTCGCGGTTCATCACTCTACTGCCCGGCGACATTATACTGTCGGGCACGCCGAAGAATTCACGCCCGATGAATCCCGGCGACCTGGTCGAAGTCGAAGTCAGTGGAGTCGGGCGCCTGTCGAATAAGGTTGTCGAAGCCCCTACACCCGTGCATAAAGTTGGTCATCAGCCGACTGATACGGATTCGGTTCGGCGGGTCGCGCTCGGTTCCAATTGGGTTCGCACTGAAGCTCGATGAACGGAGGAAATCCATATGATCCAGGTCACTGAATTAGGCTACATGGGACTCGGGGTGAAAGATCTCGATGCATGGAAGACTTTCGCCACTAACGTAGTTGGATTCGAGCTGGTCGATGAAGGCGAACCCGATCGATGCTACCTGCGGATGGACTACATGCATCATCGGATCTTGCTGCATGCCGACGGTAGCGACGACCTGGCATACCTTGGTTTCCGGGTCGCGGGCGCCGACGAATTCGCGCAGATGCAACGTCAGCTTTCCGAGGCGGGAATCAAGTTCCGTGTCGGCTCCGAGGATGAGGCTGAAGAGCGTCGCGTGCTCGAAGTCCTCAAACTAAGCGACCCCGAAGGCAATCCGGTCGAGATTTTTCACGGACCGCTGACTCAATTCAGCAAACCGTTCCATCCCGGGCGCGCGATGCATGGCCGCTTCAAGACCGGCACGGGAGGACTCGGCCATTGCATTGTGCGCGAGCGCGACGTCGATGCGGCCCAACGCTTTTATGCTCATCTCGGAATGCGGGGCGGCGTCGAGTATAAGTTTCATGCCGGCAAGCGGACGATCGGGCTGGTCTTCATGCATTGCAACGACCGCGATCATACGGTTGCGTTCGGAGTCCCGGGCGGCGATCGGCGGCTCAACCACATCATGCTAGAGGTGGACAATCTCGACGACGTCGGCATGACCTACGACCTGGTGCGCAAGAATAAAATCCCGGTGACGATTACGCCGGGCAAGCACTCGAACGATCACATGTACTCATTCTATTTCCGAAACCCGTCGGGCTGGATGTTCGAATATGGATGGGGCGCGCGCCCTGCCACATATCAGTCAGAATATTTCGGCGAAGACGTTTACGGGCATCATCCCGAGGCCGGCGGCTTCGATATCAACGATATGAACGCCGAAAAGAAGTGAGAGCGGCGCACCTACGCTCGCGGTACGTTGCCCACTGAGATCCGCGGACGCTATTATTAGGCGTTGCTACATAAATGACGACGTCGCGAATTGAAATAAATCCTCAAGTGATGATGGGCAAACCGGTCATCCGAGGGACTCGAATCACGGTGGAGCTTATACTGAACAAGCTCGCCGATGGTGCTACCGAAAGCGAGCTTCTTGAGGACTATCCGCACCTGACGGCGGAAGATATCCGAGCGGCGATGGCCTATGGCGCGGCGAGCGTGTCGCACGAAGAAGTTGTGCTGCTCGCAGACGCCTCTGATCGCGCAAAATCCTGAAGCGTGGAGTTGTTGGCCGACGAGAGCTGCGCAGGGCCAGTTATCCGGGCATTGCGCGCGCCTGGACACAACTTGGTTGTGATCGCTGAGATTGCGAAGGGCGCGCCAGACGAATGGGTAATGGAGCGCGCGTTCACTGAAGGCCGGATCGTAGTCACAGAAGACCGGGATTTCGGCGAGTTGGTATATGGGTCTGGACGCCCGAACGCTGGCGTGATCTTCGTCAAATTTCACAGTCGTGCACGGCGCGCCAAACCCGCAGCCGTACTCGAAGCAGTCGCAAAACTGGGCGATCGACTGCGAGGCGGTTTCGCGGTCGTTGAACCCGGGAGGGTGCGAATAGGAAAGCGACCGTGAATTGATGATCAGTGACGAAACCTTGAATCGCGCGGGCAGACCGACTAACACCTGATAGAGACTATGGAAAATCTTGAAAATTTTCGGAAAGAGACGCGCGCGTGGCTCGAGGCGAATTGTCCTCCTGAGATGCGGCGGCCGGCGCAGACCGAGGAAGATACTTGCTGGGGCGGACGGCATTGGAAATTTCAATCCGACGCGCAGCGACTGTGGCTCGAGCGCATGGGCCAGAAGGGTTGGACGGTGCCAGAGTGGCCGCGTGAGTATGGCGGCGGCGGACTCTCGCGCGACGAGGCGAAAATTCTGCGACAGGAAATGCGCGCGCTCAACTGCCGCTCACCGCTCGACAGCTTCGGTATCTGGATGCTCGGTCCCGCGCTGCTGAAGTACGGCTCGGAGGAACAGAAGCGCGAGCATCTGCCGAAAATTGCGCGCGGCGAGATTCGATGGTGTCAAGGTTACTCGGAACCGGGATCGGGATCCGATCTGGCTTCGCTGCAAACACGCGCCGAAGACAAGGGCGATCAGTTCCTCGTCAATGGATCGAAGATTTGGACCTCGTACGCGGATAAGGCCGACTGGATTTTTTGCCTGGTGCGCACCGACTCGAACGCGCCCAAGCATGAAGGCATAAGCTTTCTGCTATTCGACATGGAAAGCGCCGGCGTCTCGACCAAGCCGATCACTTTGATCTCGGGCGCGTCGCCGTTTTGCCAGACTTTCTTTGATGACGTGCTGGTGCCCAGGGCGAACCTCGTCGGCAAACTGAACAAGGGATGGGATATCGCGAAGTACCTGCTGACGCATGAGCGCGACATGATCGGCGGCATGGGCAGCACGTCGGAAAACCGATCGCTCGGGCAGATTGCGACTGACACCGTCGGCACCGACAACGGCGTGCTCGCGGACACTGTGCTGCGCGGGCAGATCGCCGCCTTCGAGATCGACGCGCTCGCGTTCCGACTGACGATGGATCGCGCGGGCGACATGGCCAAAGTCGGGCAGGCTCATCCTGCGGTCTCGTCGTTGCTGAAGTACTACGGCACCGAACTCAACAAGCGGCGGATGGAGTTGGTGATGTCGGCGGGCGGCACGGACGCGCTGGAATGGGAAGGAGAGCGGTCGCGTGAAGGCCGCACGGCGCGTGCGTGGCTGCGTTCGAAAGCGAACTCGATCGAAGGCGGGACCAGCGAGATTCAGCTCAACATCATCGCAAAGCGCATCCTGGGACTGCCGGGTGCGTAGCCGCTGATGGCGCTAGTTCTCAACGAGGAACAGGCGATGCTGCGCGACAACGCGCGCGGCTTTTTGGCGAAGAATGCGCCGATCGCACATCTGCGCGCGCTTCGCGACAAACGCGACGCCGACGGATTCTCGCGCGCGCTCTGGAAAAACTTTGTCGAGATGGGCTGGGCCGGGATTCTCGTTCCGCAGGACTACGGCGGCTTGGGGCTCGGACATGTCGAGGCGGGAGTCGTGGCAGAGGAACTGGGCCGTACGCTCACGCCCTCCCCTTTTCTCTCGACTGCCGTTCTCGCTGCGACTGCGATCGCTCGAGCTGGCACCGACAAGCAGAAAGAAAATTATCTGCCGAAAATTGTTGCCGGCGAATTGATCGTAGCGTTGGCGGTCGACGAAACCGCAAAGCATCATCCGGAAAAAATCGCGATGCCTGCCGCTCGCGCGGGCAATGGCTTCAACCTGAGCGGCGCCAAGACTTACGTGATCGACGGCCACGTCGCCAATCTTCTGATAGTGGCCGCTCGCACCGCTGGCAATCCCGGCGATACCGCCGGCATCACGTTGTTTCTGGTTGACGCGAACGCGCCGGGAGTTCGCGCCGAGCGTACTGCTACCGTGGACACCCACAATGCCGCGCGGATCACGTTCGAGGACGTGAACGTTAGCGCCGAGAACGTGCTCGGCAAGATCGACGCAGGTTGGGATGTGCTCGAAGGCGTGCTGAACGCCGGCCGCGCGGTCCTCGCGGCGGAGATGGTCGGCGCAAGCGAGGAAGCCTTCAGCCGCACGGTCTCCTACCTGAAGGAGCGCAAGCAATTCGGCAAGGCGATCGGCGAATTCCAGGCGTTGCAGCATCGCGCGGCTCATCTCTACTGCGAACTCGAAGTTACGCGCGCAGCTGTGCTCAAGGCCCTGCATACACTGGACGATTCTTACGATCGCGCCGGTGCGATCGTGTCGGTGGCGAAGGCGCGTGCCGGCCTAAGCGCCACGCTCGCGGTGAATGAAGCGGTGCAGATGCATGGCGGGATTGGGATGACCGACGAGTTCGACATCGGCTTGTTCATGAAGAGGGTTCGCGTATGCCAGGAACTATTCGGCGATTCGAACTTTCACGCCGATCGCCTGGCGCGCCTCAACCGCTACTAAATTCCGCGCTATACCACTTCGCAAACAGCAATAAGACTCCTCCAAAACAGGACACGCGATGGATTTCCCTTGGAATCTGTCAGCGGCACGGTTGCGTTTCTATTGATCTAAAGGACAACAGCCAAAGGGATCGGATCGATGCTACAGGTACTCCAACTGAGATTTAAGTTGGATAGATGTGGTGAGCTATCTCGAAAAAAGGATCCTCGAATCCGGTTGCAGCCACGAGGGCTATAGCCAGCTGGGCAAAGTGCGCACCATCGCTTCCTGCAGTGTGCTGCTACTAATCCTCTTCCTTGGCTCGTCGCCCGGCTTAGCTCAGCAAACCGCATCGGCGAGCGCACCGGATGGTGAAGCAGCACTAGCTGAGAGGGAATACGATCCAACCGCCAGTCTGACGCAGTTCAAAATCCAGGACATTTACACACCTTCCGAATACGGCACGAATGCACAGCCGAACACGCTGCAACTTCGGCCCCTCCTGGCCGTTCGGCCACAATTGTTCACGCCGCTGGAGCAGCTTATCCGACCATCGATTCAAGTCGTCACGGTTCCTCGCAACAAAGGCGCGACAACAACCACCGCGCTCGACGACTTCCAACTTCTAGACCTGTTCGTGATGCCCTGGCCGAACGAAAAGGAGACTCGGTTCCGGTGGGGTATCGGACCCTACTTCGTATTTCCAACCTCTACCAGTCAATACACCGGGCATGGGGCATGGCAGATGGGACCGGCCTGGGCTTTCTCTTACCGGAAAATTCCCGGATTGAATATCGCGGGATTGTTTCAGCAGGCTACATCGTTTGCGTACTCGTCGTCGCACTCGGTACCTGTCAGTTCGCTCCAGATTCAACCAATGCTCTCTTACCAGCTAGGGCGCGGATGGTATGTGAAGTCGAGCGATGCGACCTGGACAATCAACTGGCGTCATAAGACCTCGACGCAGATGCCGCTTAGTGCAGGATTCGGGAAAGTTTGGAAATTCGGCGCGGGTTACGCTATCGACACATCAGTCTCCACCGAGTGGATGGTCTATAGGCAGTTTTCGTCTCAGACGGAACAATTCGCCTTGAGATTTCAAATGAACCTGCTGTTGCCACAGTTACAACTGTGACTGGAATTGATCGAGAAGAGAGAGTTAGAAAGGACCCAACGTCAAGCAAAAAGAGAGGGAAGACTATGCCGTCTACTATCCTTAGAGGAACATTAGCCATGTTGAGTCTCGCGGCGATGGGCTGTGCGGGGGCTCAAGTTACCCAGCAAAGCTCCGCCGCCCCGATCACTGCGACGCCGCCAACTGCGGTCGTGGTGTATCCGTTTGCAGTGGACTCGTCCGACGTATCACTTAACTCCAGTATTTTTCAGGTGGCCTACAGAAACATGTCCGGCGAAGACCAGAGCGCCGAACAACTCCAGCTAGCTCACCAGACGGCGCAAAACATCTGCGTCCAGGTGGCGGCAAATCTGACGCAGAAGGGCATCACTACCACGTGCTTGCAGCGTGGGGTGCCTCCTTCAGGGAGCAACGTCCTGGTGCTGGATGGCCAGTTCACGGATATAAGCGAAGGAAATCGCCTTCGCCGGATGGTCATAGGGCTTGGCGCGGGAGCTTCGAAGGTCGACACCGTAGTCCAGGTTATTCAGAAGACGCCCCAAGGCTCGAGTGAGCTGCTGGACTTCGCCACCAGCGCGGACAGCGGATACATGCCGGGAGCTGGAATCACGGGACCGGCTGGCGCAGCAGCGGGCGGCGCGGCAGCGGCTGCTTCGCTTGGTGTGAACATCGCAGCGGGAGGCGTGAAGAACGTTACGTCGTCAACTGGCTACCTGGTCGATAAGACGACCGACCAGATCGTTCAGCAGATGGTGAATTACTACAATCGACAAGGATGGTCGTCCTAGAGGGAGTTGACGACGGAAGCGAAGCGGCGGATTCCTTCAGCGATTTGCTTTTCAGGCATCGTCGCGTAGCCGAGCAGGAGGCCCACCTGCTTCGGCGGGTTCAGATAGAACGGCTCTACGGAGTACACGCCGACACCGGCGCGCGCCGCACGCATTCGCAACTCGCGCGATCTCGATGCGGGCAAGTCGCGCAGCCACAGCATCAGATGAAGGCCGGCATTGATGCCCCACACTTGCGCACGGCTACCAAGATGGCGCTCGAGCGCTTCGAGCATCGCGGCGCGGCGACTGGCGTTGCGGGTGCGCATACGATGCAGATGTCGTTCGAAATGACCTTCGCGGATGAAATCGACGAGGGCTGACTGCGCGAAATTGGGGCCACCCGTGTCCATTAGCGCCTTGACTGAGCGGATTGGCTCGACCAGTCGCTCGGGAAGGATCATGTATCCGAGGCGCAGTGAAGGAAACATCACTTTCGAAAAAGTCGCCGCGTAAAGAACGCATCCGCTGTCATCGAGCGCGGCGAGCGCCTCGATTGGCCGCCCGGAATAGCGGTACTCGCTGTCGTAGTCGTCCTCGAAGATGCAGGCCCCTGAACGCCGCGCCCATGCGAGAAGCTCGAGCCGCCGCCCCAACGGCATCACGGCGCCGGTAGGAAACTGATGCGACGGCGTCACGATGGCGAGACGGCTGGGCGTGCGACGCTGTGCAAGTTCCGCGGTGCGCAGGCCGTGATCGTCCACCGCGATGGTTTCAATCTTAGCGCCGGCTGCTCTCATCACGGTGCGGGCGCCGCGATAGTGCGGTTCTTCCATCAGCACGACGTCGCCGGGATCGACCAGCACGCGCGCGGCCAGGTCGAGGGCCTGCTGCGAGCCGTTGACGACGAGGATCTGTTCAGGCGTGCACGCGATCGCTCGGGCACGTCCGGCGTATTCGGCGATCGCCTCGCGCAACGCGGGCAATCCCTCGGGCGTACCGTAGTCGAGGTCGCGAATCGTCACACGGCGCGCGCGACGGGCTACGATGCGGCACCAGGTCTCGTGCGGAAAATCGGTGAATGACGGCGGACCGTAGCGGAAGTCATAAGGAAGTACGTCGCGCCGCGGCGCCCAGGTGAACTGCACGCCATGCGAGACCTCGTGCACGCGGCGCGCGTATGCCGACAGATGGACTGGCGTGGCAGTTCGCGCGGCAACAGGACGGCGTCGAGCGGCGACGGTCGTGAGATGGCGCGGTAGTTCGCGCGCGACGAAAGTACCAGAGCCCTTGCGAGTTGTCAGGTAACCTTCGTCGAGCAGTTGGCGGTACGCCATGATCGCGACGTTGCGCGAGACGCCGAGTTCGCGGGCAAGGTCGCGGGTGGCAGGCACACGTGCGGCCGCGGCTAATCGTCCGCCGAGAATCTGACCTCTGAGGGCACGGTAAACCTGATCATATAAAGCGCCGTCCGCATCGAGCTTCAGGAACATCCGCGCACCTCCGGAAAGTGACCGTACTACGCGTGAGCTGACAATGAAAGTGGATCCTTTGATACTTCTTAAAGTGGCACCATCGATAGTCCACTCATATTCGACGAAGAGCGCATGATTGGCCTCATGGACGCAATCGAACAACTCAATCGCGACATGCTGCCCTTCGCAAAGCTACTCGGGATTACCTTCGTCACGGCGACTCGGGAATGCGTGACGGCGGAGATGAAGGTGCGCGAGGACATATGCACGCGCCCCGCGATTCTGCATGGCGGCGCGATGATGGCGCTGGCAGACACGCTCGGCGGCTGCGCGACTTCGTTGAATCTGCGCGACGGCGCGACGACTACCACGATCGAATCGAAGACCAACTTTATCGGTCCGGCGATGGTTGGCGTGACGGTGCAGGCGGAATGCGTCGCGATTCATCGCGGCCGGCGCACAATGGTTTGGCAGACGCGGGTGACTTCGGAAAACGGCAAGCTGCTTGCGGTCGTCACGCAAACGCAGATGGTGCTACCCGACGAGCCGCAAAAGTGATCTCAAACATTTCGCATGGAATGGAGGAAGGCAATGAAGCTCTACTACTCTCCCCTGAGCGTCTACAGCGCCAAACCGCGGATCGCGATGTTCGAGAAGGCGATCGCGCACGAGACCCGGCTGGTGAACTGGACCCCTGGCACGGGTTGGATCAAGCCGGAGGAACTGCCGCGGCTCAATTCCAAGGCGCAGATTCCGGTGCTGGTCGACGGTGACGCGGTAATTCCCGACTCGACGATCATTCTTGAATACCTTGACGAGCGCTTCCCGAAGCCCGCGCTGTTTCCGAGTGGTGCGGCCGAGCGCGCGCGATGCAGGGTGCTCGAGGATGTCGGCGACACAGTGATCGCGCCGAACCTTGGCGTGCTGGTGCGCGAAGTGCTGTTGAAGCCGGACACGTCGACGCGAGATCGCGACGCGGTCGCGCAGACAAAGGCGGAGCTCGCGCGTCAGTATCAGCGACTCGATCGCGAGCTGGGCAAGCGCGAATACCTGTGCGGCGAATTCAGCGCCGCCGACATTTCATGCTTCTCGCCAATCAACATCGCGTCGCTGATGGAGGGCGCACCGTCGCCGGAGTTCAGCAACCTGGTGAACTGGTTCTCGCGAATGAGCAAACGTCCGACCGTTGCACGCTACCTGGCGGAGTTTTCCGAAGCGACCGCGCCGTTGAGAGCATCGACGCCGGCCGCATCCGCACACGCATAGCAGCTCGAGGACCATCGCATAGAAAAAGTAGGAGTGAGCGGGACGAAGCGGTCTCGCTCACCCCGTTCTCGCCATACATCAAAAACAGACCGATTCGGTTTGCGCGGCCGTTGCGAGCGTTCGATGATTCAACGTTATGGCGACCCAGCTTGTTGATGGCCCAAAGGCCTCGGCCAAAACATTTTTGTTTGCGCATGGCGCCGGAGCGCCGATGGATTCGCGATTCATGCAGCTCGTCGCGGAAGGAGTGGCTGCGTCGCGGGTTCGGGTGATTCGGTTCGAATTTCCGTACATGCAACGGCGGCGGGAAACTGGCAACAGAGGAGCGCCGGATCCGCCGCGAGTGCTGATGCAATCGTTTCGCGACGCGATCGACGAGGCCGGCGGGACTGGCAAGCTCGTGATCGGCGGAAAGTCGATGGGCGGCAGGATCGCAAGCATGGTCGCGGATGACGCCGGTGTGCTGGGACTGGTCTGCCTCGGCTATCCATTTCATCCGCCGGGCAGGCTTGAGAAGACGCGAACGAGTCATCTCGAAAATTTGCGGACTTCGACTCTGATTCTCCAGGGAACGCGCGACAGCTTTGGCAGCCGGGAAGACGTCCGGGGCTACAAGCTATCGAAGGCTATTCGGATCGAGTGGATCGAAGACGGAGATCACTCGTTCAAGCCGCGCGTACGCAGCGGCCGTACCGAGGCCGACAGCGTTCGCGCGGCTATCGCGCTCGCCGCTGAGTTCATAGCCCAAGCATAAAGACGGTTAGTTCTTCTCAGTATGATTAGCCGACTCGGAATCCTTCAGGGATACCTTGTCGCGATCAACAGTGGAATGGCGATCAACGGTTACTGCGTGCCGATCTGTCACGCGATCTTCCCTGTGATCTCGATTTGCATCAGCTCTGACTCCGTTCTGATATCCGGCGTTGTAGGAATTTCCATAACTTTGCGGATGAGAATATCCACCGCTGCGATAGGGATAGGAGCTTCCATAATTGCTGTAACCACTATTGTAGCCGTAGGGATTGTTGGAATATCCGGACCCGCCGCCGCCGTAGCATCCTGCGGCGACTGTCGCAATCAGGACTCCGCCCAACGTCATTGCGATTTTTCGATAGTTAGTCGTCTTCATATTTTTATTCCTTAAGATTCGCGAGCGTTCTTGACGGACGCTTCGGCTTTTGTCGACGCCTTTACTTTCGCGTTCTTTTCCGTCTGCAGCGCGTTCAGACGATCTGATCCACCGTCGCCGTAGTGCCGTCCATGGAATCGATCGCAATCGCCGATCTGACCGCGAGTCGCGGCGTAGTTTTCAGTCCATTCGGGATGATGCGATGTGACCCAGTCGTGCTGGTTCTGAAGCCACCAACTCGCGTCGTGCCATTGCTGCTGATTGTCATAGTCGCCCCATGACTTTTGCCATGGAGTTGCCGCGGCGGGTGCAGCGAATGTCAGAAGCATCGCACCGGCGACGGTGAGCGCGGCCAGAGTGTTCCGGATTGGATGGAAACGAGGTCGTCCCATTAGGGTCTCCCTCAAGCCTTGCTGTCTTATCAGTTGATGTTGGTCTAGCAGAGCGTGGTCAAAGGCGAGCAGAAGGGCCACAGGTCGGGCTGGATCAAAGTCGGGCTCGATTCGTTTTACGATTCCGACAAGGGCAAGGCTACTCCTTCTCCTTGAAAGCTGTCAAATTAGCCACGCTAATTAGTTAGTGAGTATACCAAGTGAGTATCCAGTTAGTACTACGGAATCGGGCCGAAGGTCAGCAGCGCAGGTAGGTGGATGTTGGTTCCGAAGATGTCGGAATCAAGGAACACCGCGGGCGACGGATTGCCCGAGCTCGCCAATTGCGCCGGCGTGAACTCTGCGAGGCTGCCGGCGTTGTCACTATCGAGATTGGCAACCCACAGGTTTCCAGCAGGATCGAAGGCAAGTCCCTCGGGAAAATCGAGACTTAAGGCGATCCCGTCCTGCGTCACTACCGCGGTCGCGGTGATTGTCACTTTCGGTGTCGGAGTGCCGCTCATGGCCAAATCGGCGGCGACAAACTCGAGCAATTTACCGGTCGCATCGGCGAGCCAAAGATTGCCGGCCCCGTCGAAGGCAATTGCGCGAGGGTCGCCGAAACTCGAGGACGAGATGATGATATCGGGATTAACCTGGCCTGACGTGACCCAAAGCCGTTGCGAGGGTAGCTGCCTTATACGCCAGGATTTGCTGGTTCTGGTTCTCGACGATCCAAAGATTCGCGCTGGCATCGAAGGCGATGCTCGTGGGGCTGCTGAAGGAAGTCGAAGTTATTGTGGTGTCAGGAGTTAGAGCGCCCCCGACCGCGAGTTGCGCGGGACTGTAGCTCACCAGGTTAGGGATCATCCGGTTGGTGATCCACAGATTGCCGGCCGCATCGAACTGCGCGCCCCATGGGCAGTTAAGAATCGTGAGCGAGCCGTCGTCGAGCAGGGTGGTGTTCGGGTCCGGCGCGCTGTTGTTGCCAAGGTTCGCCAGCTGCGCGGCGGTGAACTCGGCGATGGCGCCAGTGCCCAATGTAAAATCGGAACAATTAGAGACCCAGAGATTCTGCGAACTGTCGAAGGCCAATCCGGCGGGCAGAAGCAGAAACGCGCTTTCATTGGAGAATTGGGGAGATGGGTTACCGCTGACGGCGCGCGAAGGAGGATCGAATTCGTTTACCGACGGTCCGAAGAGATTGGGAACCCACAAGCCATCGGTTTTGGAAGGCGTCGAAGTGGGAGTAGCCGTTGGAGCGATAGTCGCAGTAGCAGTCTGAGTCTGAGTCGGCGTCGGTGCAATGGTCGGCGCTACTGTCGGCGTCGGCTTGGGACCGGGATTCGGGGAGTTATTGCTACTCGAGTTGCATCCACCAAGAGCAACGCCTAAGGCCACTACCATCAAAAGGACACCCGGCCACAAACGCGAAAAACGACTTCCCCGATTTTTCATTCGTTGCCGCCCTTAGTTCGTGTCGTCAGGGCCGGTAGTGTCCGGACCACTACTTGAGTCATCGGGGCCAACGCCTGTGGGATAGATGCAGAAACTTGACGAATTGGTGCGTCGAGTAGTTACAGGTCGAGCTATTGGTCGTCAAAGTCCAGTTGACGTCGTAGGGCGACATCGCCGGCAGCATTGGCTTGGTCAAGCACGCGACATTCTGCGGCACCGGGCTCGGAGGGTTGTCGTTAGTCACGAAATTATCTGAGAGCTTGACTCCAAATCCGTAGCAACCACCTTGGGGACAGCCGACATCCTCGCTGGCCCAATGGCAAATACCGTTAGTCTTAGTACATTCGGCGGCTTGAAAAGTTGAAGTCGGAGGCGAGAATATTGAGTTGGCGCATTGACAGTTGTCCTGATCCATCTCGGGTTTGTCGATCCATTGGCAGAAGGTCGTCGGCTGGCATTGGCTTTTCTGCTCGGCGGAGTATTGGGTCACGAAGTTCGGAAATTTACTCATGTCCATAGTTACGGTCAGGATCCCCGTGGTCGCGTCGTAGGTCGCCTGATCCTGCGGAAATGGCTGTGGTGGTTGGAACTCATAAGAACTGGGCAGCTGTACTCGCGTGAGCCATAGCTGGTCCATTTTCGTCTTATCGAAACCCGTTCCGACGTATATGTCATAGGTCTGCTTGGTAGTCGTCTTGGCAAAGAGCAAGAACGTGTAGTAGCTGCCACCTTTGCGGAAGACGTTGTACAACTTGATATTCTTTTTCGGTGGATTGACGGCCTGTTGCGCCGCCAGGCTTGCACTGGTGTCGATGTAGTACCGGCCGTTATTGACCGTAAGACTGCTTCTCTGGAAGGTCGCTTGACCCATGAGCCGAATTGGGACGCCCATGGGCGAGGTCTCGATCTCACCGGGAATTAAATTTTCCCTGTACAGAGGAACTCCGTAACAATTCTCATTGGTGCAATCTGCGGTCCAGGGTGAAAGGGAGCCCGGCTTGTTCTGATCGGGACATAAGCGTCCAGAAGCGGCACAGTTTGGAAACACGACCGTGGTCACGTAGTCGTAAGGACTGGTAACCGCTGTGCCCGCATAGAGTTTTGGATTGGCTACGGAGTTCGTAGGAGTTACATTCGCGTCGGACAGGCACTCAGGAGTCTGCAGGGGCGCATTGAAGAACGGGTCCTGGTTGACTGAGACCGACCCTACCAGTCCGGTCTGCGCTTCGGGACCAATAAGACCGGTCAAAGTGCCGTCGTCGTCATTGAGCTCCGTCTGTCGATCGATATCAGTAAAACCAGTGAACATCGATGGGTCATAGGTACAGTATCTGGCTCTGGATTGGACGGGATCGCTTACAAACAGATTGCCTGGCTTGAATAACGGCTCGATGACGAAGTGGCGAATATCGACGTTGTTGAATAAGAGGTTGTCCGAGTGGAAAGCAGGCGGGTAGTAGAATCCGTTTGGTTGCTTCCAGGCGATCGCGGCGTTGGGCAGATAGCAGACCTTATTGACTGGATCCCAGGGCATCCCCAGCATCTTGCCAGCCTGCGAATACTGGCTATTAGCGCAATTGTGGTCAGGGGACGGGTCCGTGCTGGATTGCGGGTTGCATCCTTTGATTGGATCGTTAGGTAGACTCGCGCGCGTGATATCGAGATAGGCGTTGGAATCCTCGTAAGCGGGACCGTCGTAGATGCTGAACATGCGTTGGTTATTGGCGAAAGTGGCCAGAGCGAACGAAATGCCATTGTTCTCGTCGAGACAATAGTTACCGGGTTTGCCGATTCCTATTGCCTCGGCGCAGGTGAACCCGGTCGCTGGATTGAAAGGCCCGACGTTCGAAGCAAACTTGTTGGCCGCGGGATCCTGGGTGTTCCCTATGAAGACGTCCTTGCGGGCGAGGGCCCAATGTCCGTTGATTGCGTCGGATTTCGTGTAACCGCCTCCGGTCACGAAGGTAATTCCACCGTTCTGCACATCAGTAAGGGCGCTGTTGATGAACAAGTACCACAATGGCCGCAGCCAGATAGCGGCGAAGTTAGTCGCCTGCCAATTGAACGAGCTGGTGTAATGATCGATATTTGTGATGACACAATTCGACTCATCCTGGGTGCTACATATTTTTTGCCGACTGCAATCTCCAGTGCCAGTACATCTGGTGGGGAAACGTCCACCGCCGCCGACATGCGGATAGTAGTTGTCGGTGGTGAATCCATTCTTGTCGGGCGGCATGTTCTTTGATGATGGCGCCAGATTGAAATCGGGCGACGAAGGCACCGCGGCCGACTGGTTCAATACCGGAAACGCGGCGTTGTCTCTGTTGGGTCCGATTTGAACTCCATTACAGGCCGTCGTATTGGCTACAGTTAGAAATGAAGACATGGCGGAGACGCAACTATTACCAGTAAAGATTTGCAACGGCGTGGTACCACCGTCTGTATTCTTGTCAGGTAACTGTTGCTCGGATGCGTAAGAGGTCCAGTTCATGCTCCGCGATCCGCCGCTGTTGATACCGGGCAGCAGCCAGTAGCAGACACCGCAGGTGCCCGCGCCGTCAGCCATATTGTTCTCGAAGTCATTCCAGCCGTTCATGATCCAGAACACGGTCGGATGGTCCCAATCGGTATGGTAGGGGACCACGTCGTCCGAAGGACCAGTCTGCAAAGGGCCCCCGTTCTCGGGAGGGCGCTGGACGATTGGATAGTCGGGAGCGGCCAGGATGCCCGGGACGTTACGCGGATTCTGGGGGTTGGTGACCGCAGCGCGCGCAAAGATTCCTATGTTGGCATACAGCTTGTTGTCGGTCTCGGTGCCATCTTCCAGGTAATAGCCATGACCGATCGATGCATAGCCAACGTTGCGGGCCATCAACACGCCCTGGGTAGCGTGCAGGACGTACCATCGAGTCATCGAATCCCAGACCGAGTTGTCTTTCAGATAGGTCGCGGTGATCCCCGTCGAGGGAACCTTACGCGCCATGTGGAAATGCACCGGGTAGTGACCGATCTTTCCACCCTGCCCCATCTGGTGGAACTCGACTCCCTGGATCTGAACCTCCTTGAAGCCCTGGCGGATTACCATGTGGCCGCCGAACCAGTAGCCCTGGGTGGTGGGAGTTATCGGTGGCGTCGGCGGGTTTGGAAAAGGGGTCTCTACCGTGTCGCCATCCGAAACGATACTAATGCTGCGGGTCAGCAGCGCTACCGACGCGCGAGTGTCAACCGATGTCCAGCCAGTTGGCGCCTGCCCACCAGTGACCTTGCTAAGACTGTAAACTGAGGCGTTGTGAGGAAAATTCAGCGCCGGCGTAAAGGTCATTTTTCCCGGGCACTTCATGGGATCATTGACGCAGCTGAGCTTCACCTGCTCGGCATGGCCTGGCAAGTAGTCGGTCGAGCCGATGACGATGTTATCGTTCATCTGCCAATCAACCGGTTTCGACAATACCAGCGTGTTGGCGCCGGGTTGCAGTACACCCTTGTTGCACTGCTTGGTGGGATCACTGACGCTCGGATTGCAGTTGTTGAGGCGGACCCAACTCGTGCCGGTGTTGGTCGGGTCAACCGTCGTGTCGTAGGTTGCGCCTTTTTTTCCGTAAAGCTGAAGGGTCGCACCGTAGCCGACGCCCAGGACCTTGTACCCATAGTAGCCGCAGTTTCCGTCGCTGGCTGAACACATCCCGGTGCCGCCGGTGGTCTTGCCGTAGTCGAAGGGCATCGGATCGTATTGGTAGAAACAGTCGTCGACACCGCTGTCTCCAATGTTCTTCGTGCTCGTACAACTGTCCGGGTACATCTTCATGGACATGTTGGATTTCCAGATGTCGCTGGGTATGCCGCAGGCCGCGTCGGTTTTGCAGCTTGCGCCAACGCCGCCCGGCCCTTGATTTGCACCGTAAAGATGAATCGTGAGCGGCCCGCTGATAGGGGTTATATTTCCGGTCGCGTCGACGCTGCCTGCGCGCATCGTGCCCTGGTTCTCGATGATGATATTGGCGGCATTCAGGGTGATGTTCGCGTCGCTGAACTGCAGCGTGCCGCCTTTGATGATGTTGATGTTGTGGTACAAGTAGGTACCTGCGTTAACGACGCAGGTACCATTCTCCACCACGAGGTCGACAGTAGCGGTGCCAGGTCCAAGTGGATCGCCATTAGGATCCGGGCATGTTGCGCCGCTTCCGGTTTGAAACGTCTGATCGCGCTCGGACGAAAGTGCGGTGTCACTCGCAAACGCCAGGCGTTCGGGAACCGACGCGCGATTCGACGAAAAGGAGGCTCCGGAGGCAGAAACAGTGCAGATGAAGCCGAAAAAAGAAACGATCGCGATTGAAACGAATTGAGCAATTCCGCGTTGGCGCAATTTAAGCCAACGGATCGAAACCCATGCCATCTTTTAGAAACCCCCGAAATAATGTATCGGAGAGATTTCTACCATCATTAAATGCGGAACGCCACCCCAAAAGTGATCGGAGATGCAAAAAGTTCCTCAAAACAGAGGAATTCAAATCAGTGCTAACAGTTGCGCCAATGCCGAAGCGCGGCAAGAGTTGCGCTTGGATCGGGACGGGATTTTGCCAGCGCAATCAGGAGTTGAGCAAAACTTGATTACTCATCCGATTTTAAGGCTTATCAAAAAATAGAGACCAGACGGCGCCTTCGCCCATTCGCTCATTTATTTCAGACCACACGAAATAAATCGCGAATATGAGAGTTACTCCCAAGACCCATGCGAAGAACCGGTAGATATTTGCCTGGTCGATCATTTGCCGGACCGCCCCGTCGAAGCTGCGTGCCCGGTGAAGGGCTTCGAGAAATCTCTCCAGGTAGCCCAACAACAGGGTTCCGAATCCGTACAGAAGTGTCTTAACGGCTACCGCGACAATCTTGCGATAGCGCTCAAGAACGTGTCCGATGTGGGTTTCATCGATTATCAGGACCGCCTTGGCAGCGAACAGCGCGCCGACCACAGCCTTGGAAAATGCGGTTATCGGGATAGAGAACTGTGCAACCGCCAGCTTGATGATCAAGAACTGAAGCAGGAATGCGACCAGAAAGAAGATGAATACCGGACGGGCCGCGACGAACTCGCGATGTAGCCATTTGCCGGTTGCCGCGATGCTTTGTGGTACGGCGCTCATACTACTTGCCGATACTCGCCAGGGCGTTGTGCAACGGGGCACTGGGAATCTGGATCAGGCCGCCGAATGGCCGGTCCAACTCCATGATCAGGAAGATCGCGCCCGAAACTGAAAGCGCACACAAGAATAAGGTTACGATGACGGTCGCATTCCGCGGGGCAAAAAGCCCGAAGCTCAGAAAAATAACAGTCACCCAGAAGATCAGCAACACGAGAAAGGGCATCGGGATCGAGCGGCCGCCCTGCTCGAAGAGCAACAAACGCGCCTGTCCAATCCCTATGCTCAAAGTAATGGCTTGGGCTTGGAGCGCGTGCTGAACTTCGTTCTTTGGCGTGAGCTCCTGGATCTTGTCGAAGAATAATTCTCCGCTCGTGGTGGTAGGCCCTAACTTCGTACCTTCTACAGGATCGTTGGGCCACATTCGATCGATCATACCGGCGACGGAGACCTTTAGAAGATCGCGAGCTTCTTTCGTCTCAGGCCCGTAATGCGCCAGCACGCGATCTAGCAGGATGACGTTGGCGGAAACTTGCGTCACTTCGTTTCTCTGAGTGTCGTAAGAACCCTTGGCCGAGTTAGTAAGGAGCGCCAGGACCAGGGCAGACATCGTCGCGATCAGTCCCATCCCTAGCTTGATCACATCCTTGGATTCCGCATTCATATGATGCTCGGGTAGAAGCGTGTGAATAGCCATCCCGAGCATCGCGCCGCCAAAGACGCACACCAGCACAATGCAACCGACGCCTATTGGGTTCACGAGTATTTGTTTCCAGTTTTAACGCCCATGCTAGCGTGCCAGCGAGCTCCAAAAATTAGGATACAGGAGCGCGAATCCAAATGTGATCGCGTACCTCGGTGCCGGGCCGTCGCCCGAAACGTTCCAGGCCGGTTCAACAAAGGCGTTCACGTATTGTGGGCCAATTTTGAAGACGCGCCCAATCCCGCCGTCGATCGGCAGTTGCTGCTTGTTGGTCACCCAGTCGAAAATCATTTGCGGCTCGGATCTGAGGAACCAGCCATGACCTAGCTGGTAGGTAATAAAGGGTTGAAGGAACAAGGCGTTCGCGTCCGGGAACTTCGGATCTCCCGCGAATGCGATCGGATTTTGTGCAAGCACTCCAAAAAGCCAATTGCGCGGCGCGAATGCTGCAGCCGCGGCGGGTCCAATCTGCCATTTGCCTTGACCGGAGCTAAGTTCGTTGGCGGTGGGGAAGACAAAGGTGGGACCGATTCCAAAGAGCAGACTGTGGCCCGCATCAAGGATTGCGAGATCGACAAAGCGAATGTCGCCGAATCCGGTCGACGAGCCCAGGGGAAGCGGAAGCGTGACCGCCGCGGGAATCGTTAACAGCGATAGCTGTGGAAATGGCAGGAACCGATATTGCGGCAAGGGCATGCCGATGGCGATCGAAAAGAAGTTGCCTTGGCCCCGCAGTGCGCCCTGAAAAGCAGGCGCATATGAGTCCTGCAATCGAATCTGGAAGAGACTCGAAATCGGAGCGTTCGCCTGATTCACCAGCTCCGACTGGCTAAGAGTCGGCGCACTTCCGCCGTCAGCTTGCGCAACGCGCGCTTGTATAACTATGGCCAGCAGGCAGGCCAGGATCCGTGCACATGCGCGGGCACTCATCGCCCCTCTGTGCCGGAGTCGAAGGCCTTTTGTGCGGCGTCCTGACTTGGCGATTGAGTCATCTGCATTCCCACCAGCCGTGCGACCAAAATCGCCAGGTAGAACTGTCCTGCGATTCCTTCCGCGACTGCCGCGTAGCGGGCTTGGATCGTCAGTGGGGTGATGTCGCCAAAGCCGATGGTGGACAAGGTCGTCAGGCTGAAGTAGCCGAAAATCGGGAAAAGATGCTGGAACTCGGTCGGCCTGACCTGGGTTCCGGTCACAATGCCTGAAAAGGCTTCCGGATGCCGCTGGTATATAAGTGCGTACAGAAGCGCCCAGGCAAAGCCGAATAACAGGTAGACCGAAACCGCCATGCAAATGGTTTGTCCGGTCACCTCTCTTTGCCTCAGAACGCTTCGCAACTGACTGGCCGCGATGAACACGACGAATAGAAACCAGATGATAGTACCCGCCATGTCCAGCATGGGATTGTGTACAAAGATTGTGGCTATTCGTTCCAGTCCGGCTGCTATCGCAAGCATCCAGCCCAATAGTCGCCGATGCTTGGCCTGAGTCAGCAGCAGACCTCTTTCACCGACCAGCTCATCGACATTGATGTTGTAAAGAGCCACCAGCAGGAGAAACACGAGCGCGACGCTGAATAGTAAATAACCCGCACCTGTGTCGCCGATCAAAGGGCGCGCTACAAACGCAGTGATGAGTGCATATAGCAGGGCGCTATGCCGGTGCGGAGCGAATCGACGATGGACTTCCTCTCGAAGCTGAGAAAAAAGACTGGCCTCGATCGGCTTGTGTCTTTGGCGCGCCATCGCGACTGGCCTACTCGTCCACTTCCTGCCAGCTCTTGTCCGGATTGTATTGAATCATTTTACTGGCCAACGTGGCCGTGTTTGGTCCAAGGTCTTTTTGAACGATGACACCGTCCTGGTTGATCATGAATGTCATTACACCTGATGCGCGATACTCAGCGGGATAGGCGATGAACGCGAATCCATTGGTCATTTTACCGTCGACTAGATACTTCTTTGCACCGCCCGGAGCATTCTTGCCCTGCCCTTCCAATACTTTGTAGTAGAAGCCATGAAACGGAACAGGATTTCCGCCACTGTCTTTCTTGTAACCCTCTGCCGATGCGCTTGCGACAAGTGGTCCTATAGGACTCTCAGGTTGGCCTTCAGCAGCTTCCCAATACAAGCCATTGTGCTTACCGGGATCGCTCAAGATTTTCTGCGCGAACTGACCTTCGCTGCCATCGCGCGCTTCGCTGGCATACTCTGACTGGGCGTCAGCCAGCTCTTCGAGAACTTTGATCGTGAACAGCTCGTTTCTACCTATCCTTCTGAAGAGCAACTCAGCCTTGCCTGCTGCCGTATCGAAAACCCAACCGTTATCCTTCTTTACCAGTGGAATAGGAACGGGCCAGTTGCCCGCGCCGACATAAAGGATGACGCGGCCCTGATCGTCGTATTCCAGCCGGTGCATTTCCTGGTAGCGGCGGGCAAATTCCTCACGCGCATTCTTGTCGGCGACCGGATCTCCGGATGAAAGGATCTGATCCGCGTCCGGACCCAATATAGAGCTCAATGATTTCGTGTCGTCCGCTTTGTCAGCGGCGACCAGAGCGCTGGCCGCAGCGTCCGGTGACGGAAAGACTTTCTGCGTCGAGGTATCATCTGCTGACGCAAATGACGTCAGTAACAACCACCCCAAAAAAAGAACGGACAGAGCGAGGAATCTGGATCTCATAGTAGTGATTTTATTCGTCATCGGAATTCCTCATCGTCCCTTTTTCCCGCCGCCGCGATTCCCTCCGCCGTTTCCGCCGCCACCCCCACGATTGGCATTGCCGCCGCCTCCGCGATTGGCGTTACCACCGCCGCCATTTCCACCTCCGCCAGCGAGTTTCTGGTTTCCCTTGAAGCTGGATTGCCCGCGGTCGCTGGATGCTCGCGCATTTCCGCCGGGCTCATATCCGCCTAACGCGCTATTGCGGCCACCCGTGCTGCTGTTGTCCTTCGCGAAGCCTCGGGCTGGATCTGCCGCGCGATTCGCGGGTTTGGTGGCAGGCAGATTGGCGGTAGTGGGATTGCCGGGCCGATTTCCAACAGCAGGATTGGCCGGCCGATTTCCGGCGGTGGAATTAGCAGGCTGACTGGGACGATTCTTCGCGAGCTCCTTATTTTTCAGATTAGACCCATTTGGATTGTTGGGAAGCGTACTAGCTTTGGGAAAATTAGGTTTGGCTATGTCTGGATTGGCCGGTCTCGCGGTCTTCTTGTCGTACGGCCGGGTCGCGGGAATTCCTGGGTTGTTAGGATTGTTGATTCCGCCGGCACCATTGTAAGCAGGCCTGGTCGACGGATAAGGCGCCGGTCGTGCCGGGTATCCTGGACGCGGATAGTTTCCATTGGGTGGGCGATACGCGGGCGGCCGGTAACCTCCGCCTCCGGCAGGATATCGTCCGGGGTATACGTTGTTGTTAGTGACATAGATCTTATTATTGTACTTGACCGAGCTGTGGTAGCCGCTGCCGCCACCATACCAATTGCAGCCCCAGTTATTGTTACCGTTGTTGATCAGCGAGCCCAGCAAAATTCCAGCCCCAAAGGACAAGACACCAGTGAGGAGCAAATCACTTCCCGTATATCCCGCAGGCGCTGGGACTGGTGCTCCGTAGGCTGTCGTTGGATTGTACTGAGGGACATAGACTGTATTCGGCTGGGCCGGCTGAATGATCACGGTCTGCTGCACTGAGGGTTGTGCGCTACCTTGTGCGGCGGGAGGAGCAGGCTGGACTTCAACTTTCTGTTGGTCAGTGGACTTAAGCGTTCCCGCGCTCATCGCTTTGTTGCGCAGGACCTGGATAGCATTCATCACGTCGGCGGGTTGATTGTAGTATGCCTCGCCAAGGTCTGAGGTCCACGCCAGGTTATCGTTCATGGTTTGCAGCACGGTGGGAAACTGCGTCAGCGACTTGATGCTGGGATCCCATGCTTGCTGGTTCACCTGGTTCGCCAGTTGATCACCAGTCAGGTTAGGGTTCTGCTTCATCCAACGATCGGCTTCCACCACCTGGGTCGGATAGGTTGATCCGGCAAGGATCTGCGCAACCAGAACGTCAGGGTATAGCGCGATAGGAGAGACCAATTCCTGCAAGTCCTGCGCAGTCGCTGCTCCCGGGGGTGGGCCAGGTTCAGCAGCCGCAGCAGGAGGAGGTGCGGCAGGCTCGGCGGTCGGAGCGATGTTCGGCGGCGCTTGAGTCGACGGCGCAGCGGCGGGTTGCTCATCGCCGCGCGAGCAACCGGTGATCACTGGCGAGGTCGACATCAGGACTGCCGCGGCAACTATCAACGGCAAAGATCGGCCCCTAGGCCGGGATAGTAGTTTCATTCTGCTCATGAGATCAGTTTGTCCTTTACCTCGGATGAATCGGCTACCGCGGTAGCGTTACGATTTCTGCTCTGCTTCCGCGCGGATCGCTGCCGCGATGTCGCCGCTCATCTTTGCTATTGCCTGGCTGTGTGCCGCCGCGAGCGCGTCGAAGCTCTGACCCTGCACGGGTTCGCGCGCGACGGTGCGGCCCGAACGGATTGCTCCACTCGCAGTCTTTCGCACTGTCCATACCGCCTCCACAACTGCCGCCTGTCCTTGTATCGACTCGAAGCGCTGTACGTCGATCGTGACTCTGTAGTCCGGAACGAAGTTAGCCAGTTGCGAATTGGCCACCTCGGGCGTGCCGAGCAGCACGACGAGATCGCCGGCGACGGCGCGCGCTATCGAATCGTTCAGTGGCGAGACCCATCGATTGTATTCGTCGACCTGCGACGCGGTTCGGAGCGACCTGCACCACGAACTCAGGCTGATCAACCGAGGCAGGTATCGTGACCGGACCTACCATCACTGCGGCCGCCGTAGCCGGCGTGCCATCTGCTGTCGCGGTCGAGGACAGTGAGTAGAACCGCGATGGGGAAGTGCTGCATCCAGCTGCTACTGCAGCGATCAATGCGATCGAGATCAGTTGCGCGATACGTCGTGCCATCACTTCGCCTCCCCGGCCTTGCCTCGAAGGAGCGCCTCGGGATGACGCTCGAGATAGTCTGCGAGCACCCGCAACGATCGCGCGGCGCGACTCACTTCCTGCAGAGTGCTGCCGATTTGCTGGACCTGCGAGGAATTCGGCTCGGTAAGCGCGCTGGTGTTGTCGAGAGTACCGCGCGCGCTCGTCAAGGTGCCTTGTGCGCTCACCAGGGTTGTATTCAGCTGGGCGATCGCCTTTTGCAGGTCTTCGCCGATCTCCTGGAACGGCACCTTGTCGAGTTTCTTGATAATGTTCTCGACTGTCGCCTCGGTCGCCTGGAACTGTCCCGGTGTGGTCGGAATCTGCGGCGGCTTCTGCGACCAGTCCACCGTCGCCGGCGGCGCTCCGGGGAAAAAGTCGATCGACACATACGCGGCCCCGGTCAGCAGGTTGCCCGTCGCCAACTGCGCACGGGCTCCGTGAGCTATCAGGCTGTCGATCAACTTTCGGCGCATCGTCTCGAGATCCACGCCGGCCGACGTGTCAACGACTCTTACTCCAAGCCGTGTCGGGTCCAGGCTGATAGTCACCGGCACCGAAAACTCGAAGGTCTTCAGGTCAATCTGCGCCCGGACATCCGTGACCTCGCCGATGGGAATGCCGTGGAACTCGACGGGCGCTCCTACTGTCAACCCTCGCACCGACTCCTTGAAGTTGAGCACATAGGTCTGCGGATTGCGCGGCGGCGGATTAAAGGCCTCAGTCCTATTGGCATAAAGGGTAAAGACTGCGTTCTCTTCGGCCGGCTGCAGAACCGGCTCGGTCGCCGCTGTCTCGAACGCGATACCACCTATAAGAATCGACAACACCGACTGGGTCTGCACAGTTAGACCGCTCGCCGAGAGCGACACGTCGATCCCGCTCGCATGCCAGAAACGAGTGTTAGGGTTGACGTACTGGTCGTAGGGCGCCTGCACGAACGCCTTGACGGTCAGATCCTTGCCGTCCTTGTCGAGCGCATAGGATGCGACCTGTCCGACCTGTAGCCGCCGGAAATAAATTGGAGTGCCGGTATCCAGCGAGCCTAAGTCAGGAGTCTTCAGAATGAAAAAGCGGCCGGGAATGTCGCCGGTTATCACGGGCGGCGTTTCGAGCGCCACAAAGTACGCGCCTCTCTTCCTGCGAAGAACCTATCTCCACGCCTATGTAAGCGCCGGAGATAAGAGTGCCGAAGCCCGGTGACGTTAGCGCCCGATATTCGTGGCCGCACGACCCAGAACTTCGTGTCCGCAACCAGAAATTCTTCCGTCTTGGGCGCCATCTGCGCGGTCAGAATCACGCGCTGATGATCCGGCGACAGTTCGATCGTTGAGACCGTGCCAATATCGACGCCGTTGTAATGGATCTTGGTCTTGCCGGCCTCCAGTCCTTCCGCCGATTTCATGACGATCGTTATCGTGGGGCCTTCGCTCAATACTCGTGTAACTGCCACCCATGCGCCGACAACCGCCGCCAGAATCGGGATGAACCAAACCAGCGAGAGTCGCGTGCGCTTCTTGGGCACGTTCCTCGATTCGGGGACTGAAGAACGTGGTGGATCGCGATCAGGCATATGTAACCTCTTTCGAATCTGCCTCTTGCGAACTTATAGAATCCCAGATCAGCCGCGGATCGAACGATTCGACCGCGAGCATCGTAAACACCACCACCGCCGCGAAGAAGATCAGGCCCGGCCCGGGTTCCACCGACATGAGCGGTTGTAGCTGAATCAGAGCAGCGGTGAAGGTATCGACGAATACGTCGACCATCGACCAGCGTCCGATGAACTCGACCATCCTGTACATACGAATCCGCTGCTCGTTGTTCGCGACCGAGCCGCGCTGAGTCGTGATTAGCAGGTAGCCGAGCGCCAGGATCTTCGCGCTCGGTATCATGATGCTCGCGACGAGCACGATGATCGACAGCGGCCATCCCGTCGGCGACCACAGCAGCACCACTCCTTGCAGAATAGTGTCGGACTCTGCGCCTGCCGCGGTCGTGGTCGTCAACACGGGAAGCACATTCGCCGGGATGTAGCAGACCGCCGCAGCGATCAGGTACGCCCACGTCCGCTGGAAGCTGTCGGGCTTTCGAAATTCAAGTTTCTCGTCGCAGCGCGGGCAGCGTCCTTCATGCTCGCCCGGCTCGGGACGCGAGAGCAAGCCGCAACCTTCGCAGCTTTGCAGACCTTGCTGCATCGCGGTGATGCCGGCCGCGCTCACGACGTTCCCTCCGCCAAGCTCTCACCGGCGGCGTCGCGCTGCGCTTCGTCCGCCCACTGGATCCTCTCCCACACTTCGCGAGAATCGAAGCTGGCCGACATCCCGGCCAGGACGAAGACGAGCACCCAGAGCACGAACAGCGCCATTCCCGGAATCACCGTCGCGTAATCCGCAATCTTGACCAGCGCGACCAGCACGCCGACCATCATGACCTCGATCATGCTCCAGATGCGCGTGGTCGGGTGATAGCGCAGCAGCGTTCCCACCCATCTGAGGCGGTCGCGCGCGCATCCCGCCGAGCACGATCGCCAGCATCAGGCCAATTTGCAGTGCCGGCGCGATAACCGCCGTGAACAGCACCAGCACCCCGACGATCTTCTGCCCGTTGTCCCACAGATGCTGCGCGCCTCCGATCACCGTGGTCGAGGCGTCGCGCCCGACGATCGTCAGCCCGAGCATGGGAACCGAGTTCGCGATCACGTACAGCAATACTGCGCCGAGCGTCAGCGCGAGCGTTCGGTTGAGTGAGTCCACGCGATGGCGCCATAGCTCTTTGTTGCATCGCGGGCATCGCGCCGACGCGCCGGGCTCAAGCTCCGGAATGCGCTGCAGCAAATCGCAATGCAGACATGCGATAAGCGATGTGTCCCCGACCGGTTGGTTATAACTCATTGCGCGATTACTACTGATGGAGATTCTCTGGCTCTTCGGCGTAGGCTTAAATATCGAACGCTCATAATGCACCAGGCAGTCATGGCAGTATGCAGCACGACCGCCGGCCATAACGCTACGCCGACGCGCCGCGACCCGATACCGAACGCTCCAAGGACAAATGCCGCGCCGAGATTATAGAGCACCATCGCGGCGATCATTCCTTTCGAGGCGCGGCTTTGCGAGTCACCTCGAGCAAGCCAGAACGCTGCACCCAACGTGAGTAAAGCCATGCCGCCGATGCGTGCCACGGTCAAGGCGTCTGGCGTGTTCCAATGGCGCGCCGAGCAGGAGTTTCGCCGCATTGGAGGGAAAACTCAGTAGCGCGAAGCCGGCCCCTGCTTCAATCACCGCGGTCGCTGACTGCAGAGCGTACACTGACGAAGAACTATTCAGCAAGACGCCCGCAGATTCCATGATCGCCGTTGATCTGCTCCGCGCCCGAGCCGGCGTTGTGCAAAAGCCGACCATGATGAATAGGGCGACCACCGTCAGGGTAAGAACCGTTCTTTTCACTATCCAACTCCTGTAGGACTCAAGTACCCGCGCTCACTCGCTGAGAAACGAATCAACCCGGGGGAGGCACCACGCGATAGTAGACGCCATTCGCGCCGTAGGATGGCAGGAACCACGTGTTGGTGTTGCTATAAAAGTAGTAGGTTGTGCCGTTGACGTATTGTTGGGTGCATCCAGCAGGTGTCGTCGGATAAATCGCCCCCATGGCGTACCCAGTGTTGTAGCTGCCTGCGGCATAGCCAGTGTTGTACGCGTTCGCTGCGTTTGCGTTCGAGTTCGCGCTGGCTACAGTCGCACCGACAACCGCGCCGACCGCGACGCCCGGCGGCAGCGGCGCCTGCAGTGCTCCAGCCTCCGCAATTGTAACAACCGCTGCCGTAGTAGTTCACTGTGGTAGGCGGATGGTAGGTGCTATAGCTACCTCCATAGTAGGTTCCGTTGTTGCTGTACGTAGTCGTGGCATAATTATTGCTCGCGTGGTAAGTATTGCCGTTATAGGTCCAGGTATTACCGTAATAACTGTGGTTATAGGTACCTCCATTGGCACCTTGGCCGCTCCAGGATCCTTCTCCGCCCGACGCCCTACCGCCATTGGCCCCGTGCGCATTCCACGATCCTTCTCCGCCCGATGCGGTACCGCCATTTTCAGTATGACCGCTCCATGAACCGTCCCCACCTGACGCGGATCCGCCGTTGCCACCTCGTGCGTTCCAGGAACCTCCCCCGCCCGATGCGCTGCCGCCAAAGGCGCCCTTGCCGCTCCAGGAGCCACCTCCGCCCGATGCGGAGGCTCCGCGCGCACCGTTGGCGTTCCATGAACCGCCCCCGCCAGATTCAGAGCCGCCGTATCTTCCAGCATGAGACCAGGCACCAGCGAGGCTGGGCATAAGCGCCGCGATCGAGAGACCTAGTAAGCCGATCAATACTTTTTTCATGATGCGACTCCTCAATTTGCCTTTGATGAAGCAGTTCTCTTCGGAGGCTTGATGCCCGGCGGAAGTTGCGGATCGGGCCGGCTGAACGAGATTCGCTTGGCGGAAGCCAGGCCAGGTGACGTGAAGGCGCCTGGGGCGACTGCCTGGTCGATTTGCCAATTGGAAAATTCGATCTGATGGCGCAATCCGACCGGGTCGGCGTGGAACACCGCGCGTGCCATCCGGGGCAGCTTGTCGTCGGCACCGATCCAGAGCTGTTCAAACACCCAGTTGTTGTTAACCGCGACCATGTCCGTAGTGACCCCTCCCATGACGTGCGATTGACCGATGTAGAAGGCGGTCGTCATCCCGTCGGCGATTCCTTCATACGGATCTGCGACGATCACGTCTGTGAACGGGTAGTAGATGGCGGCGTCCCGGTGCGCTGCCTCCAACATAGCGTCGATCGTGGGTGGAGCGCTGGCCACCGCGACCAGGTTCTCGGCTGGCGCATAGGCGGACATTGTCTTGCCGTCATAGTAAAACTCGTTAACAGGACCATCACCCGGTGTTATCACCTTGAGTTTGTCAGGCCTCTCCAGGGTTACATCATCGCGTACCGTATAGATGAGTGGCGGGCCGAGCCGGCTCGGGTTCTCGTAGCTGATAACCGCTGTGAACGACATCGAGTGCGCTGCGGCTAGCTTGGCGCATGCAGCTTTCAGAATCTCGATTGCCTTGGGCTCGAGCACCGGAGCGGGTGCCGGCAGGGTCGGCACCGACGCCTTCGCAGACTTCGATGCCTTGTGCGCCGTCTGGGCATTGGCGGGTATCGTTAGAAGTATACCCAACGCGACTACGAGAACGCGCGCAGTTGACCTCGCGACGAATGTTGATGACCAGGATTGAAGTGCTTCCTTCGCGGCGCTCATGGGATCATCCCGCATTCGAACATCTTGTTCGCGATAGGCGCCGCTACTCTGTCGATGAACATCCGGCGCATCTGCGGATCGTTGTGCAGAAAGTTCACGGCTTCCTGTTCCCTCTGCGATTTTGGCTGCTGTCGCTCTTGCCACAATTGCTCGCAAGACGAGTTCTGGTATTTCTGGACTACCTTGTTGGAAACCCTGTCCAGTACCGGGTACTGGCCGTACTGGGCGCCGGATATTCCAGCAAACAAGAGCACGGGAAGGACGCCGAGGACCGGCACCACAATTCGACGGAGCATCGCCTTCGCGTTCCACATGAATGTTCTCCTTGATCCCACTTCTGTTCTCTCCGATTCACTGGAACCGAGAGAGAGTTGAACTTGAGTTTCGAGGAGCACATTCTGCGACGCGCAGAAGTTTCCGGCTATTGTACCAAAGTACAATACGGCCCCGGATGTCCGACGGAGTTACCAGGACCTCAAGGCCGCTATGAAGAAGCGGCACAACGTGCCCAGGTCTATTCGCTTAAGCAGCGACAGGTATTTTGCCTGTTTAGATAGCGGCGACATGCAGGCGATCGATAGTCTCTTTGCTCGCCCGCGGCATTTCGATTATACATATTGTAGCAATATGATTCGGTCTGTGACATCGCGACGCGCGCTATCGCTGCTCACGTTCCTGACGCCGTTTCTTTGCTGCCTCGCGCTGCCCTCTGTCGCGCGCGCGCAAACGGACCAGTCCGTATACACCGACGCGCTCGTTAATGGCTGGCAAAACTGGAGCTGGGCGACGGTGAATCTGAGCAATACGACGCCGGTACAATCAGGCACCGACTCGATCAGCGTCAGCGCAGGGCCTTACCAGGCGCTCTACCTCCATCAGACTGCCTTCGATTCCACTCCCTACACCGCGCTGCTTTTCTGGATTAACGGCGGCTCGGCCGGAGGCCAGTTGCTGCAAGTTCAAGCGACGCTCAACGGCGCATCGCAGACAGTCGTGACTCTGCCGGCCCTAGCCGCCAACAGCTGGCAACAGGTTACTATTCCGCTGTCATCGCTGGGTGTTCAAAACCAGCCGGACCTCGACGGATTCTGGATCCAGGACCGCAGCGGCACGACGCAACCAACATTCTTCGTAGACACGATCACGATCACAGCGCAGCCACCTCCCAGTGTCGTGAACGTTACGGTGAATGCCGCGCAGCCGGTTCGCATCGTCGATGCGCGCCACTTCGCAGTCAACACCGCGGTATGGGACGCGGACTTCGATACGAGCAATACAATCAATCTCCTGACCAGGATGGGCGCGCAGGCGCTTCGCTTCCCGGGCGGGTCGCTGTCTGACGACTACCACTGGGCAACCAACACCACAGACAGCAACACGTGGCAGTGGGCTACTTCGTTCGACAGTTTCGCGCAGGTAGCGACCACGGTCGGCACGCAAGCCTTCATCACCGTCAACTACGGATCGGGCACGCCAGCGGAGGCGGCCTCATGGGTCCAGGAGTCCAACGTCACCAAGCACTACGGCTTCAAGTACTGGGAAATCGGCAACGAGTGCTATGGGTCCTGGGAAACGGACAATAACACACTAGCTCACGATCCCTACACCTATGCGCAGCGCTTCCAGCAATACTACACCCAGATGAAAGCGGTTGATCCTACGATCAAGATTGGCGCGGTGGCGATCACTGGCGAGGACAGCTACGCGAACAACACCAATCACCCGGTGGTCAATCCGCGAACCGGGCAGACGCACAACGGATGGACGCCGGTGATGCTCGCAACCCTGCGCAGCCTGGGCGTGACGCCGGATTTTCTGATCTATCATCGCTACGCACAGGCGCCAGCCGCTGAGAGCGATCGGGGCTTGCTGCTCTCTAACACTACCTGGAGCACCGATGCCGCCGATCTTCGCCAGCAACTCAATGACTACCTCGGCGCAGCGGCCCCTGGTGTCGAGCTGGATTGCACCGAAAACAATTCCGTCTACACGAACCCGGGCAAGCAGACTACGAGTCTTGTGAATGGCTTGTTCCTGGCCGATAGCATTTGCGCCGCGATGAACACCGAGTTCAACTCGGTTGTATGGTGGGATCTGCGCAACGGTCAGGAGACAACGAACAATAATTCCTCATCTCTCTACGGATGGCGTCAATACGGCGACTATGGCATCACTGACAGCGTCGACCCTGCCGGCCCTGCAGATACCTATCCTACGTTCTATGTCGATCGGCTCCTGCAATACTTCGCCCGTGGCGGCGACCAGCTCGTCAGCTCCACCAGTGACTATCCCCTGGTTAGTGTATGCGCTGCCGAAAGAACTAACGGAGGATTGACGCTGCTGGTCGTGAACAAGAGTCCGACCAATGCATTCAATACCAACATCACTGTTACGGGCGCGTCTCCGGGCAGCGCCGGCACTCTGTATTCTTACGGCATTCCACAGGACAACGCGGCGGAGACTGGAGTCGGTTCAGCCGACATAGCTACCAACCCAATAACGGGATTGTCGACAAACTTTTCGTATAACTTCCCGGCTTACTCGGCCAATGTGATAGCATTCGGAACCGGCGGATCGCCTTCGTCAACACCTACTGCTACGAAGACGACCACTCCAACAGCGACCGCCACGGTCACGCGGACTGCGACCGCTACCGCCACGGCAACAAGTTCTTCCACTCCCACTTCGACCAGGACGGCGACGCCGACGCAAACTGTTACCGCTACCTCGACACAGTGACCAAAACGGCGACACCTACCGCCACGAGTACTGCCACAGTTACCGGGACTCCCACAGGAACCGCTACCGCCACCCAGACCGCGACTGCGACTACGATTGCAACGGCAACGCCGACCGCGACCCCGACCACCTCCATGTCCGTGACCGCGTCGCTTGCGTTCGGCAATGTTGCCGTGGGCCAGACGCTTACCAAGAACCTGACGGTCGATAACACCGGCGCGACCCGTTCGCTAATCATCTCAAGCTCGACGTCGTCCGATCCCGCTGAATATGCGTTGAGTGGCACGGGAACGTGCGGTGCTATTCCAATTACTCTCGCACCCAAGGCCACCTGCACGCTGGGAGTGGCATTCATCCCTGCTGCGCTCGGTGCGCACATGGAACGCTGACGCTCTTCGACAACGCCACCACCAGCCCACAGCATTCGACGCTCACCGGCACCGGCATCGCGGGTCTGACGTTATCGAAGAGCAGCCTGGCATTCGGAAGCGAGAAGTTCGGCCTTAAGGCGGCGCTATCCTTCAGTGTGACCAATCATCAGACCCGGGCAGTGACTCTCAGCGAAGGCTTCAGCGGAACCAATGCCGGCGATTTCTCGGTAACCGGTGGCACCTGCACTTCGACCCTTGGCGCTGGTAAAGCATGCTCGATAATTGTGACCTTCAAGCCTGGCGCGCTGGGAACAGAATCGTCGACCTTGACGGTCTCTGATAGCGCCGATCCTCTGAGTCCTTATGCGGTAGCAATAACCACTGGTCCCACTATTCCGGCGACGGTCACCCCGACTGCTATCGCTTTCGGCACGCTGAAGACGACGTCGAAGACCTTGAACGCGACGGTCACCAACCTGTCGGGATTTTCGCTGCCGTTGAGCGAGATTGTCACCGGCGCGAATGCGAGCGACTTCACACTGGCCGGCGGCACCTGCGACGCAACGTCGGCGCCAAAATCGTCGTGCACGATAGCGGTAAAGTTTACCCCCACCGGTGGCGGCTCAGCGGAGAGCGCGAGCATGGCGGTGAGCGTAACTAATGACCCGACCAGCCCGCACAGCATCAGCCTGACTGGTACTGGACCGTGATCGCGCAGTGCATTCGAATCAGGATTGTCTTACGCCGCCCGCGGTAACCGCCCATTGCTCGAAAAGGCTGTAGCCCAATGCTACCAGCGTCGGCCCAAGGAACATCCCGATAACACCGAAGGCAAGCGCTCCCCCTAACACTCCCAGCATCACGAGGATCATCGGCGTGGATCCGCCGCGGCTGATGAGTACCGGCTTCACAACGTTGTCCAACATCCCGACCATCAGTCCCCACGCAACAATGAAGACCGCCCACCCCGTCAAATCTTGGCGGTAGAGCCAGAACGCGGCCGGCGCCGCGACTATCAGCGGTCCGCCCGGCAGAAAGGACATCACGAAGGTCACGAATCCAAGCGACACCGCGCCAGGAACTCTGGCGATAGCAAAGCCTATGGCACCGACTACGCCTTGCAGGAGCGCCGTTCCAAGAACGCCGTAAACAACTGCGCGAATCGTCGCGCCTGCGAGTTCAAACAGGCGATCGCCTCTCTCCCCGGCGATTCGATGAAACGCGCCGTGGAGCTGGTTAGCCGCGGCATGTCCGTCGCGATAGAAAAAGAATGCGATCAGCAAGCTCAGAGATATCTGAAAGATGCCTGCCGCAAGTGCGCTTCCGCCCCATATGGCGATTGTCTTCGCTGCCGGCAACAGCTTTGCCAATGCCTGCAATCTTACCGAACTGCTTTCGCTCAGATAGTTCCAGTAGTCAGTGATATGGCTGCCGATCAGTGGAATGTTAGAGACCCAGTCGGGTGGGCTGGGCGGCCCTTCAAGGACAAGTTTCTGGCTGGCTCTGACTAAACTCGATACGTTTTCCGTCAGCGTTGCTCCCAGGATTACTACCGGTACCACTATGATCGCAGTAAGCAACAGCGTGGCGATAAGTGCTGAAAGTGTCCGCCGACCGCCGAGCAACCCTTCGAGCCTCAGGAAGAGCGGCCAAGTGGTGAAGCAAAGGATCACCGCCCATAGCGCGGCGGACATAAATGGCTCCAGAACGAGCAAACACAAAAGTCCCAACACGACCACAGCCGTGCCGCCAACCCACAGCTCGATCGGACTGCGCCTAACACGATCGACCGGTGCATCAGCCATGTGAATGCCCAGCAGGCGAAGGTGCACCCAGTATCTCAATCAGCTGCACGTTAGGGATGAATTGTGACATCACAGTTAGCAGCTTTATCGAGGATCCGATTTTGAATCCTGCAAATGCTCGTGTAGCTCCTTCAGCATCCGCTGACTTGTTGATTACCCGGCTCCAGCTCATCAAGGCGATTTGCATAGGTCAATGCTTTCGCCGGATCGCCGGACTGTTCCAGGAAATTCACCATCGCGATGAGTGAGTCGCGGTCATAAGGATGCGCCTTGATGGAACTCTCTAGCGTGTCGATTGCGGCTGCCGGTCTTTCCTGCATCGTTTAACGCGATCGCATAAACGTATGCATAGCGGGCATTGTCTGGTTCATCGCGCGTGGCTGCTCCGAGAAATTCCAGAGCTTGCGGCTCGCGCTTCTGACGCACCATCAGCAGACCTAGCGCGTGCTCGAGCGATGCGTCGTTCGGCGAGCGACTGATTGCATCCTTGAGGACTCGTTCACCCTCGTCATCCCGGTTCTGCGCGCGATAAAGATCCGCAAGGTTGACGGCTCCCGGCGCAAAGCTCGGGTCGAGTGACAACGCGGTCTTGAGTTCCTGCTCCGCTTGGTCGAAGCGATTCTCTCTGGCATACAGCAACCCGAGATTCATATGCGCCTCGGGACGATCAGCGTTCAATTGCTGCGAGCTGATGTCGTCAGCGGTGGCGCGATTGAAAGCAGCGGCGACATTTGCGGGTAAGTTGCTCGCGGGCAACCCGGCAAGTACTTCCGCCGCTTCGATCCGCACGGCGCGGACGGGATCGCTAAGGAGCGGCGCCAATGTATTCACGCTGGCTGCCGGATCGGTGTTCGACAGTGCGTGAGCGGCGGCGCGACGCACGAGAGCCCAATCGTCGACAACTCCAGCGTGAACAGCATCGTCAGTCGGAGGCGGATCGAAGTTCTCGAGCAAAGAAAGCGCAGTCGCGCGCGCGATCGCGGGCTGCTCGCCGTCCGCGACCAATCGCTCGAGTGATTGTTGAGCACCCGGTGCTCCAGCCTCGCCGGCATTCAGGGTCTCCGCAAAGCTCTGAAACCCCACGGGCGTATGACCATACCACTTATCAACTGAATCCAAGGCCCATTGCGCCGATTTATCGGTATGGCAATTGGTGCACGCATTGGGAGTGCCGAGCTTAATCGACAGGTCCGGACGCGGAATCCGGATGCTGTGATCGCGGCGCGCATCGACGATCATGTAGGTGCGCGTCGGCATGTGGCATTCGACGCATCGCGCTCCGGCCGATCCGACTTTATGAAAATGATGCGTCGGCGAATCGTACTTCTGCGCCGAATGACATTGCATGCAAACGTTGTTGCCCTCGGCGCGGAGCCGCGAACTGTGCGGCTCGTGGCAATCGCTGCAGGTCACGCCTGCATGGAACATCCTGCTCTGGACGAAGGAGCCGTACTCGTAGTCCTCCTCCTTTATCTGGCCGTCCGGGAAGTAGTGATCTTCATCGAGCAGCGCGACACGATAGTCGTTGCCCACCGGCTGGCCGTGAACATAGTCTTCGTGAATCTCGCCGCGCCGCGCATGGCATCGCGCGCACGTCTCGATTTCCCGCTCGGACTGACGCGGCGAGCTTCGACGCGCATTGCCGCTAACTGGATCGATCGGCCACGCAACGCCTTTGCGCTCGTCGAGCGCGATCGCCAGGCTCTGAGTCGCGTCGAATTTCTGCCAATCACCCTGCTTCTTCGCCCACGACATGTGATTCGATCCGGGCCCATGACAGGCTTCGCACGACACATCGATCTCCGCGTACGCAGTCGAAAATGTGCGAGTGCGAGAATCGTAGTTCTTGCGCAAGTTGGTCGAATGGCAATCGGCGCACATGTAGTTCCAGTTCTGATCGATACCTGTCCAGTGTCGCGTGTCCCGCGCGGTGATCTTCTGTCCGGGATACAGAAAAAACCAACGCTGGCCGCCGCGCTCTCGTGTCCTCGAATCCCAAGCGATCCCCAGCGCCTGCAAACGCCCACCCGGCATCGCGATTAGATATTGCTGAAGGGGGTAAACGCCGAACGTGTATCCGATTTCGTAGTCATGCAGCGCGCCGTCCGGGCCGTCGGTACGCACCATGAACTTCGAGCCGTTGCGGGAGAAGGTCGTCGTGACGCCATTGTTATCGAAGCTGGCGTGACTGAAATCGCCCAGGACGGTGGAATCAGTCGCCGGTTGCATCGCCAGTTGATGATGCGATCCGCGCCAGCGGGAATTCTCCTGCTCATGACAGGTCGCGCACTCCGCCGCTCCGACGAATTTCGCGTCGAGCACCGGCGGTGTTGTTGGGAGCGGACTCGCGGATACCTTCGTTCGCCGAACCAGAAACATGATCGCCACCAGCAGCATCGCGACTAGAGGCATCAGCCATACGAGAGGGAGCTGATATTTCGACGACTCCGTGGACGATGGCGCCGGCGTCGAGATCTTTCCGATAGCAGCGGCGTTCGCCTTTCTGTTTCGCGGCTGTTTTTTCTTACTCAATCTTCAACTCTTGAGATGATTCTTCAGCCGGATCAGCCTTCACAATTTGATATGTGACCAAAGTCCAATTGCTCGATGCCGTCAACGATATGTACTATCTCGTCAGATCTCGCTACTGATCGCCCGGGGAGGGAAAGTCGTGGCAAGCGCAAAACCTCGCATTGGACTGCAAAGCATTGCCGTCAACGGCGTTAAAGACATCAAACCTCAGGCGACGTCCGAACGAATCAGGGTCGCAGTCATCGAGGACGACGATAGCGTGCGGCAAGCTCTCTCGTTCCAGCTCCGCACCGCCGGCTTCGAAGTCACGGTTTATTCCTCGGCTGAACAACTTCTCGAGGCTTCCGACGCAAAAGAATTCGATTGTGTAGTGGCGGATATTTACCTGCCGAAGATGAACGGGCTTCAGCTTCAGGAGGAACTCAACCGCACTATTCCCTACGGGTCGATCGTTTTCATCACCGGTCACGGGGATCTGTCACTCGGGATGCACGCGATGAGGAAGGGCGCCGTGGATTTCCTCGAGAAGCCGGTTGACGAGCGTGCGCTGCTGAACTCGATAGCTCGCGGCGCCGATATTTCCCGCCGACGTCGCGCCGAGAGATCGCAGCTGGTCGAACTTGAAGAGCTGCATCACTCTCTGACCTCGCGCGAACGGGAAGTCTTCGCACTGATCACCTCTGGTTTGCTGAACAAGCAAGTCGCCGCAGAATTGGGGACCACAGAACGTACCGTCAAGGCACATCGCGCAAGCGTAATGATCAAGATGGGTGCTGGTTCAATAGCCGATCTGGTGCGAATGGCTGGCGTCCTGCAGATTCACTCGAGCTGAGCGCTTGAAGGAAACGCGAGAGGGTCAACGACCCATCCAAAAACGTTCAACCGATGCGCCTCGATGCGACTGCTCGTTTTTTTTCTGCGACCGGAAGCGTGAACGTGAACGTGGTGCCCTGGTCGGTGTTCGGCGACGCCCAGATTCTTCCGCCGTGACTCTCGACGATAGAGCGGGTCACGAGCAGCCCCAATCCCATCCCGTCGGTCTTGGTCGTGACGAATGGCTCGAAGAGACGTTTCGCAACGGCAGGATCGATGCCCCCGCCGCTGTCGCATATGCTGACTCCCGCCCATCCGATCTTTTCTGGGGCCACCTTGATTACAACGTCGCGTCGAGGCGACCTCGCCTCAGTGATCGCATCGAATGCGTTCATCACCAGGTTCAGCACGCACTGCTGCAGCTGGATCGAGTCGCCGATAACCCGTTGCCCGGAAGGCGAGACCTCGATCTGCACCGCAATTTTCCGGACGGAGGCCTCGCCGGCAGTGAGCTTCACCACTTCGCCGATCAAGCCACCGATGCCGATCGGGGCTTTGTGTTCGACCTGGTTCTTGAACATCGAGCGGATCCGCCGGACGATTTCAGCGGTCCGCTTGGTGTCCTCGATCGCGCTGTTGACCGCTTCCAAAGCCATGGCCGGTTGCGGATTTCCCTGGGTCAGCAAGCGCGCGACGCCGCCGAGATTGCTCAATATTGCGCCAAGCGGCTGATTGATTTCATGTGAGAGCGAGGCGACGAGTTCGCTCATCACGTTGCGGCGCGAAGCGACCCTGAGTTCGCTGCGAACCGCACGGATCGCTATCTCGGATTGCTTGCGCTCGATTGCGCTGCTAAAGAGCCGTACCGCCATAGTCAGTTGATCGAGCAATTCAGACGGCCACTTTCGCGGCGATCGAAATTTACCGAAGCTCGCCGCCCCGATTACTCGGCCACCGGCCCACATCGGAATGGCGGCAGAAGCTTTAGGTCCGTATTTCTCTACGAAGCGCCTTGTATCCTGGTTTTCAACCGGAATGTCGCTTGGACGTGCGAACACAAGTGTCTTGCCGGACATGACTAACTCGGTGCTCCGCTGGATGAGCTTCTCCGGATCGTAATTCTTCGGGAACGGCGGGAAATTCGGTCGAACCCAAGTATGCGTTGCACGTACCGGTTGGTCCGGCGAATCGCGCTCGTATACGGCGCTCCGATCGAGATCCAACGCCCTGCAGATTTTGCCCAGCCACGACTCGATTTCGCGGTCGACTTCGTCAGCTGGAACGCGCGCCATCGCCGCCGACAGCTCGCCTACCAATGATTCGAAACGCGCGACTTCTTGCCGTTCGCGGCCGACGCCCGCACTCCTCTCGCGTTTCGCTTCGACAGTTTTGTTGGTCGGTCGCGACTGCATAGGTGAAGCGTGAAACTCGTTCGTTGAAGTTCGGTCTCTTGGATCCGGGCCGGAAGTCGGCGAAGTGGAGGCGGCGCAGCACGATCCTTTCGTTGGGCAAACTTTACAATATGTTTTCGAGATAAAGCGAGCGCCTATTGCTGGCCGATGCCCCAAAGACCTACGGTCACGAGGATTTAACGAACGGTTTGTTCGCTGTCGATCAGATTCACGGGGCTTAGTGCGGCAGATTCGACTGATTGGGCAACGCTTTCCTGATAGCCCGCAACAGGCTTTTTTCGTCGAACGGCTTGATCAGGCTCGCGATCGGATTCGCCTCGCGCATCAGTTTTTTGGTCTGCGCATCGTCGCGGCCGCTTATCAGGATTGTCGGCAGATGCCGGCCGGCCTCAGTCATTTTTTTGCAGAGTTCGATACCGGTCATCGCCGGCATGTAAACGTCGAGGAGCAGGCACACGCCGCCAGCTGGAATTTCGCCCGCCAGGAATTCTTCGGCGCTTCCGAAGTCAAGTACGTTGAATCCTAAAATCTTCAGTTGTCGTCGCAGCGCCCGCCGGATGGACGCGTCGTCATCTACCACAATAACTGTGGCCGTCGATTTGTTCGGCAACTGACGATACCGGCTGTCGTGGGAGGACGGACGCCCGTCATCCGCACGGTTCCTTGCAACCTGACTATGCATCGCGCGACGTCCGTCCGGCCATTGTACCAAAGTACAATACCGCTCTCCTGAAAAATGGACGAATCTTGGGCGGCAAGTGATCCATGAATCTCATACGTCGTTCGCGGCAGTCGAGTTACAAACCGGCCGGAGGCGAAAGCAACTGGCCCCTGCAAGCGCGTCGATTCCGAGCGCAGCAGCAAAAAGAAAACGCTCCCAGGGGAAGTGAATTTGAACTCCAGAAGTATTAAGCGTGCGACCGGCTTCGCGTCGATACTCCTCATAGGACTGTTACTGGTGGGATGCTCTCAAACATCCTCACCCGCACCGAGCCAGACCGAGCAAGCTCCTGCGGCACAGGCGCCGCCTCCGGCGATGGCCGCCGTCCAGCCCTCTCAACTCGGCGCGGCGGGAGGACAGTACGAAGAACCGCCGGTCGTCAATGTCGCAGACCTGCTGCCGGCGACTCCGCTTTCAGGGCAGGGATATACAGTTCTACCTCAGGCCCCGACCAACGGCGCGATGGGCCAATACACAATCGTCGCCGACCCGAGCGTGTTTCATGACGACGCCGGCACCTACTACGTCGAAAGCCTCGACATGCTGAAGATACGCCTGTCCGAGATTCCAGCGATCGCTCAGCTCGATAACATGAGTAACAGCAGTGTCTTTGCCAAATCGCTGGTCACGAGCGCAGTGCGTCCAGTAGGCGCCGCCGCAAATATGGTCATGCATCCGATGGATACGGTCACCGGGCTGCCGAGCGGAGTCGGAGATCTATTTGGCCGCGTCAGTATGGGCGCCTCAGAGATAGCATCGTCGGCTTCGAATTCCTTCGGCAGCGGAAAAGCGGCTGGGCAGGCCGGCACCGCTACGCTTACCGCGCTGGGCTATGACCAGGTCCGTCGACAGCTCGCGCACGAGCTACACGTCGATCCTTATAGCTCTGATCCTATTCTCACCAAGAAGCTGAACCATGTCGCCTGGGTCATGTTCTCGGCTCGCATGACTGTCTCTGCAGCCATGATGGCGGTGCCGGGCTCGATGATCATCACTGCAGTCACGGTGACTAACGATCTCGTTTATCAGACACCGAGAGCGGACCTTATTATTCTGGTTCAAAAGAAGCTGAAGAGCTTTGGTCTGTCGCAGGAAGAGATCGTGGCCTTTACCACCAACACTGCGATTCCGCTGAGCCTGCAGGTTGATGCAGTCAAGGACCTCGAGGCGCTCGGCAACATTCCCGGTCGTCGCGCGGCGGCGGTCACCATCGGCAACATGATGACGGAGTACCAGGCGCGCTTCCTGGTCACCTCGCTTCACATGCTTGGCGAATGGGGGCAGCAGACCAGCCCTATCACCAGGATCTATGCCCCCGGAATACTGGTCGCGCACGATCAGAATCGCAATACGATAGTGCCCGCGCCGGTCGACTACCTCTCATGGACACCGCGCATAGCGGGATTTGCTACTGATCCCCAGTTGATGGCTCAGCACAATCGCGTGTTGTGGATTACCGGCAAAATGACACCGCTCGCGCATCAGCAACTGACCGCCAACGGCTGGAACGTCCACGAAGGCCAATAACAGTAAGGGTTAAATTCCAGGAGGAACTTTTCTTATGTATGTCTGGAAGAATAGATATCTGGCGATCGCGATCTTAATCGGCACAATCATCGGATTGTCAGCCGCGCGCTCAGTTTGGGCGCAAGATAAGCAGCCTAACATCGTTGTCATCATGGGTGACGACATCGGGATGTGGAACATCGGCGCCTATCATCGCGGCATGATGGCGGGTAGGACGCCTAACCTGGACAAGCTCGCGAAAGAAGGCATGTTGTTCACGGACTACTACGCCGAGGCAAGCTGCACGGCAGGTCGCGCGAACTTTATAACTGGCGAGCTGCCTATCCGCACCGGCATGACCACTGTCGGCCAAGCCGGTGCCAAGATAGGCATACCTGCCGAAGCGGTCACCATCGCCACGGTCCTTAAGTCGATGGGCTATGCGACAGGCCAATTCGGCAAGAACCATCTCGGCGACCTCAATGAATTCCTGCCAACGGTCCATGGCTTTGACGAATTCTTCGGCTATTTGTATCACCTCGATGCGATGGAAGACCCTGCCCACCCCGACTATCCGCAAAACCTCTTGAATGTCGTCGGCCCGCGCAACATGGTTCATAGCTGGGCCACCGACACTGATGATCCGACGGTGATGCCGCGTTGGGGCGCGATCGGCAAACAGAGGATCGAAGACGCCGGCCCGCTGTATCCGAAACGGATGGAAACGGTCGACAACGAGATTCGCGACCTTGCCCTCAATTTCATGGATAAGGCCCAAAAGGACGGCAAGCCGTTCTTTGTCTGGCTCAACCCGACTCGTATGCATATCGTCACCCATCTTTCTCCGAAGTATGAAGCGATGCGTAACTCGGAGAATGGCTGGTCGGAAGAGGAAGCCGGCATGGCCCAGCTCGATGATGACGTCGGCCTGGTGATGAAAAAAATCAAGGACATGGGCGTCGACGACAACACTATGGTGGTCTTCACCACCGACAACGGTACTGAAGTCTTCACCTGGCCCGACGGCGGTCAGACGCCATTCGCGCAGTCGAAAGGAACGGTGCTCGAAGGCGGTTTCCGCGTGCCATGCCTCCTTCGCTGGCCAGGACATACGCCGGTTGACTCCGTGCAGAACGGCATCTTCTCCGGCATGGATTGGCTTCCGACCTTCGCGGACGCGGCCGGCAATCCGAACGTTACTCAAGAACTACTGAAGGGCAAAACGATCGGCGACCGGACCTACAAAAACCACCTGGATGGTTACGACCAGATGGCAGCCATCACTGGCAAAGGTCCGTCCACGCGTCACGAAATCTTCTACCTCGGCGAGAGCACGGTCGGTGCAGTTCGCATTGACGACTATAAGTATCGTTTCATCGACCAGCCCTATGGCTGGCTGGGTCAGAAGACCCATCCGGACGTGCCTTATATCACCAACCTAAGACTGGATCCTTTCGAGCGTACAGGCTGGCCCCAAGATGGAACGAAAGAAGGTGCCCAGCAATACTTCGACTGGTTCAAGTACGAATTCTGGCGCTTCGTATTCGTCCAGCAGTTGATGGGCAAGGAACTCCAGACCTTCCTCGACTATCCTCCGATGCAGCGAGGCGCGAGTTTCAACCTTGACGCGGTGAAAGCTGAGATGGCAAGAAAGATGGCAGAGGCTCAGGCGGCGAGCAAGGGTACAGGCGAGTAACTTAGTTGATCCTTTGCGATGGGCGGCCGGTCATTGGCCGCCCATCGTCAAACATCGTCCCGAACACGTCTCTAAAGTCTTAGGAGAAATTTCAGTGTCCAATCGAACCTCAAGTGCTGGAGCAATTGCTGCACGCGCGATTTCGACGATCGCGGTGCTAGGTTTCTTAGCGCTCGGCGGATGCTCGTCGTCTGAACCTTCGGCGGCTACTCAGGCGAGCCTGGCGAAAACCGAGTTACATTTTGATATCAATGCATGCCAGCCGATCGAGCCGGGCTTGTATAAGTGCCCGGCCACTGACAAGCCGATCTGCAATCCTGACTACAATGGACAGGCCGAATGTGTCCGCATCGGGCCAAAAGGCAGCGTCTTCGTTCAGAGTGGTTTTGTTAACTAGCAAGAACCATGGCGCTAACTTGATTTGATGACATTTTTACGACTCAATTCGAGTCGCTAGAGATGTGGGGAGGGTGTCTCAATGCGAATGTTTGTAATTCCAACGCTTGCTATCCTGCTCCTTACTTCAGGATCGGCGCGTGCCCAGGGTGTCGTGCTCCCTTTGTCAGCTCAAGATCAGCAAAACATAACTGCCCAGCTTGGAGCGGGCGTAGTCGGCGCCGCGTTGCCGAGTAGCTCCATCAACGACCCGTCCGTCTACTTTCCGCTTCAACAAAAATCACAACAGTTCCAGGTTGTCGCGGGGCCTCACGCCGGTACCGTACAGACGCTAGGACTCTGGCAAGCACGGCGCCCCGGCGGAAGGAAGGCATGGCGGTTTCAGATGACGCCATCGTTAGCGGGTTTCATGCGCGAGACGGACAATGGCGACATTATAATGGCCGCCCTGACCGACGCCGGTGAAGGCGTGGTCGTCGTGACTACTCCTGCCAATCCGTTCGTGCCCAAGGGAATACAGCCGGGCCAGTCGCAGACCTATACTCAGCAGGTGTCGGTGAACTACCTCGACGACCCGAGCGACCAGAAGTACTCGGGAACAATCAACGGCACCTATACCTACCTTGGCACCTACCAGGTGACTGTCCCGGCCGGCACGTTTCCGGCGGCCTTGTTTCGCGTCGACTGCGAGGGCAAAGTCGGCCCGGCTCATACTCACAACACCGGTTACAACTTTTTCGCGCCCGGCGTTGGGATGGTCGCGATGATCCTCGAAGAAGATGTGACCGCCTTCTGGCTGTTTAACATCGATAGCACTACTGGCAAGGTATTGATGTCCAAATGAATGACCTGGGAGTATTGAGCCGCATTCGTAGGACCCTATGTCTTGCGACCCTGATTCTGCTGGCGTTAGTCACGTCCGCGCGCGCCGCCGGCTTATTGCTCTATGAGACCGGCGCACCCGACCTGGGTACCGCCAGTGCCGGACGAGCGGCGATGGCTGGCGACGCCTCGACTGCTGCTGCTAATCCGGCTGGGATGACTCAACTCGACCGTTCGCAGCTATTGACTGCGTCTGGCGCTCTGCTGCCCTTCACCAACTTCGACGTTGCCCCACAGACGACAACCTCGGGCGGTGGCGGCGGCAATGCTGGCGTGTTCTCACCCATCGGAGGGTTCTTCTACGTCTACAGACTTTCGGAGAAGTTGCGACTCGGCGTGGCGGTCGATTCAAATTTCGCTTTTACCGGCAACTACGGCAAAACCTGGGTCGGACGCTATTACGTGACCTACGAATCAATCCTCTCCGGCACGATCAATCCTTCGGTCGCTTACGAGGTGAACGACTGGCTCTCGGTAGGAGCAGGTGTCAGCTTTTCGGTCGCGCGACTGAAGTTTCAATCGAAGATTAACAACGCTCTTCCGCGTGTGCCGGACGGCGGCCTGGCGATCGAGTCGTGGGATGAAGCCTTTGGTGGCAACGTCGGCATACTGCTAAAGCCGATCGCCAAACTTCGCATCGGACTGACTTATCAATCGCCGGAGGACTACAAGTTCGGCTTCAGGCCGCATCTCACGGGCTTAGGGCCCATTCTCAACCGTATTCGCAATCGGATAGGCGGAACGAAGATCAATATCCCAATGGAAGTGCCTCAGCAGGTCATGCTCAGCGGACTCTACGAAGTCACCCCCTACTGGAGCCTGATGGGTAACGTCGGATGGCAGAACTGGTCGGCGTTCGGGGAGTTTCCAGTCGGAATTTCGACCGCCAAGCAGAGGACGGTCGAGGCCAACCTGCATTTCTCAGACACGTGTCAGATCGCGATCGGGCAGCAATTGCGGATCGGTGAAAAATGGCTGTGGTCGGCAGGCTTTGCATATGACAGTTCAACGGTCTCGAAAAGCAACCGCCTTCCGACCCTGCCGATCGATCGTCAACTGCGATACGGTACCGGTATCCAATATCAGATCAACAGTGACATAACGGCCGGCGCTGCATGGGAGTTCATGGATGCAGGACCGGCTCCGTATACTGCCAGCCGCGGGCCGCTCGCAGGGACTCTGCAAGGGCATTACTCGACGAACTATCTCAACTTTGTCGCGGTCGACCTGATCTGGAAATTCTAGATTTCAAAAAATGGAATTGCGTCATTCGGCGCTGCCAACTACGATTTTACCTGCTATGCTTTTGCCAATCTCGTAGGATGGGGCCGTCAATGGATAAGCACATCAGCAAGCATCCCGAAACCGAGCATATCGCCAGCGACGTAGTTCACTACCGTGAGTACAAAATTCTGCTGCAGCCCGATCGGTTCGTCAGCAAGAACAACTTCATAGAGTTTTGGGAAGTGGCTTCCAAGACCCTGAAGAAGCTCCACATCAAGGTCGATGTCGACGAGCACGCATTCGACAGCCAGGTTCGGGAAGTGCTCTTTTACGACACTCCGCAGTTCGACCTGTATAACAACCAGTTCATCCTGCGAAAACGTACTTTCTACGACCAGGGGTGGCCTCGTCAGGACCATGAGCTGACTTTCAAATACCGGGCGCCGGAGCTAAAGGACGCCGCCGCCGTCGACGTGCGTCCCCAGTTGGGCGGACACGACGAGATAAAGTTCAAAGAAGAGTTGTTGCTCGAACGCGACCGCCTTGGCGGGATGCGCAGCGTATATTCTCACGGATGCGTCCTGACGTCACCAAACATCGAACTCGATCGAGGCATCGAGGACATCGCGCGCGCTTTTCCGACCCTGAAGAAAATCGACATACGCCCCAGAACCAAGATGATGCTGGTCAACAATGTGGCGGTCGAGGAAGTGCAGAACACCATGGGCGTCATCCACTTCGGCCATCACTTCAAAGGTAAGACGACTATCGCGATATGGCGCAGCCGCGCGATGGAAAAATCCCTCTCCGGGGAGTTCGCCTTCCAGTGCAAGTTCGACCGGCTCGACGAGGTTAGCCAGGAGTCTCTCGCACTCTCCGAAGAGTTCTACAAAAAGGTTCAGCTGGATTGCGCGGAATGGATCAAGCTAGGCACCACCAAGACCGCGATGGTCTACAGGCTCGGCGCCAATCAGCAACTAAAGAACCGCGAGTGATTGGAGCGGGCGACCGGGGTCGAGCCGGCGACGTCAAGCTTGGGAACGAATCGGAGCAGGGATAGCTGCGACGACTCATTTTAGGAGAGCCTCGACAACTTCGCGCACAACAATCGGTTATCGCCCGAAGTTAGTCGCGTCATCCGCGGTCTACGCGAAACAAACCGTCCAGCGCGATCGCGTTGTCGGCGCGATTCAACATTAGAAGGTAATAGGTGATGGCGTAGATCATCTGAATGCCCACGGTCGTCCAGTCACTCCGCAGCGCAGTCCCAACGATTAGCGCGGTAATCAGCAGGCCACCGAGCACCAACGCCCAGCGCGTGAACAGGCCTAATGTGATCAGGCTCCCCAGAATGAATTCCGCGAACGGCAAGACCGTCAGGAAAGCATTCACCAATCCAGCAGGTAGAGGAGTGCTTGCGAATTCGGCCGTCGTTTTCGAAGAGAATGCGTCCACGCCTGGGCCGAGGAAGCGGCCTGCGCCATGAATCAGTAGGTTGATACCTAAACTGAGGCGGAAAACGACGTAGGCTAACTTGCGATCCAAATGGGCGTTCACGGAGCTGCTCCGATTGGCTTATAGCTCCTGACAACCTTTCCGCTTCTGAGGATGCCCGATGACACTTAGCCTAGCCTTAGTGTAAGCCCCCGGATGCGCTGATTCGTTCGCCCGTCAGCCACGCCGCATCGTCGGAAGCGAGAAACACAATGACCGGCGCGATATCCTCCGGCTTGCCAAATCTCGCAGCCAGCGGTGTCGCCGCTGCGCCCGCATTTCCCGCCGCACTGCCTACGAAGCCGCTGTCACGGTTGCCTTCCGTATCGACGAGCCCAGGCGCCACGATATTGACCCTGATGTTCCGCGCTCCCAGTTCTTTCGCCATCGCCATCGAGATTGAATCGATCGCGCCCTTGGTGCCGGAGTAGAGTGCCGAATTCGGCACCGGGTTGGCGCTTGTAATCGAACTGAGATTGATGATGCTGCCGCCAGTTCCCGGGAAATACTTGAGCGCCTCCTGCGTCACGAGAATCATCCCAAGCACGTTGATATCGAACTCGCGATGGAACTCCTTCTCGGTGATCGCTTCAATCGGGCCGAACTGAAAGACACCGGCGTTGTTAACCAGCACGTCGACCGGGCCCAGCGCTTTTTTCGTCTCTTCGAACATGCGCTTTACGTCGGCCGCTTTGGTAACGTCAGCCTGAATCGCGATCGCCTTGCCGCCTTCGCGTGTTATCTCCGACACCAGGCGGTCGGCTCCTTCTTTTCCTGAGGAGTAGTTTACCGCGACTGCAGCTCCTTCAGCCGCGAGCGCCTTGGCCACAGCAGATCCAATTCCTTTGGATGCTCCGGTTACGATTGCCACCTTGCCAGCTAATTTTTTCATATAAATGTTCCTTTCGTTCGATTGCATTAGTGTTACTCGAGCCCTTACGCGATCTTTCTTTCTACCCCGATAGGTATTTCGCTTGTGCCTGTAATTGAAGAAACAGTCTCTCGGTATGGCGCCAGTGAAAGTCTCAACAAATCCTGCTTCAGCAGATAGAAGGACACAGCAAGGAGCACGAAGTCTTTCATCAGGAAGGCAACCGTTTCCGTCATCGCCGGTAAAGCGCCTGCAGACGCAGCCCACCCGCCGGGCATAAAAGGAATGATTGTTGTGGCGGACACGAACGACGCTATTCCGCCAAGCGTGCCAAGGACTCCCGCTGTCTTGTTCCAGAATCCTATGAATATGAGCGCTCCAAAGATCCATTCCGATACACCGAGGAACCAGCAGGCACATGATTTCCTATCGCCCCGGAACGTTTGCCAGTAATTGCGCCAATCCTTCGGACATTGTCGGATGCGTCAGGATTGCGTCGCGCAACACCGTGTAAGGCAGATGGCCGAGCATCGCGGTCTGCATCGCGACCATCAGCTCGCTCGCTTCGAATCCGAATGCGGTGAAGCCCAGAATCTCGTCGCTGTCTTTGGCGACCAGCGCCTTCATGAAGCCGCGCGGCTCGGAGATCGTTTTCGTGCGTAGCACTTCGGCCATCGGCAACTTCGCTATCCGATATTCGATGCCGTCGCGACGCGCTTCGACTTCGTTCTTACCGACGCGCGCCAGTTCCGGGTCGGTGAACATGCAGAAGGGGATCAGGCGATTGCGGTTGGTGCGATTGCCGCCGCTCAGGTTCGCGTGAACGATGTTGTAGTCGTCGAGGCCGACGTGCGTGAATTGAGGACTGCCCGCGCAATCGCCCATCGCCCAGATGTTTTCCGCGGTTGTTTCCAGCCGCTCATTAGTCTTGATGTAACCGCGCTCGTCGAGCTGAACGCCGGTTTTATCGAGACCGATTCCGTCGCTGTTTGCCTTGCGGCCGGTCGCGACGAGAAGATCGGTGCCCTCGATAGCGCGATCGCCGCGCGAGTCATTGACGTAGACTCGAACGCGATCGCCTGAATGTCCCTCGACGCGGCGAGTCGTGGCATCCAGCACGACCTCGATTCCCTCATCGACGAACAAATCCTTGAGCGCTGCGCCGACATCAGGATCCTCGCGGCTGGCGAGCTGCGGACCATGTTCGATCACGGTCACATTCGAGCCGAACCGACGAAACGCCTGCGAGAGTTCAAGGCCGACGTACCCGCCGCCGAGCACGATCAAATGCCTGGGCAAGCGATCGAGCTCCAGCGCCTCGACATGCGTCATTGGCGTAGCCTCGGCCAGGCCGGGCACTTGCGGAATTGCTGCGCGCGAACCGAGGTCGAGAAAGACGCGGTCTCCCTGGATTGTTCTCGTGCCGCCATCGCGCAGCTCGATCTCCACTGTGCGGGGAGCGACGAATCGCGCAACGCCATAGATCAATTCCGCGCCGCTGCTTTTGGTGTGATCGGCGTGTATCTTGCGCAGCTCTCGGACCATCGTGCGCTTGCGGCGCTGAACAGCCGCCATGTCGACGCTCAACGAATCAGTCTTGAGCCCGAACTCGATGCCGCGCCGGGCCAGGGAGATTACCTTGGCGGACCAGATCATGTTCTTGCTTGGCAGGCAGGCGACGTTGGGACACGCGCCACCGAGCAGCCCGCGCTCTACAATTACCGTTCGACGACGGCTATCGCGGGTCCATGCGGTAAATTTGCCGGCGATTCCGCTGCCGATAATCAGGTCGTCATACTTCTCAACGTTGGCCATTTGATTCGCCTCCTTCGCCCGACGTCTCGCGAGATTCGCTTTGCGGAAAGTCGATTGGGACGCGCGCGACGTGGCTCATGTAGTTCTCGAAAATGTTCAGCGCGACGTTGGCGACCGTCTCGACGATCTCACCGTCACTCAGACCGACGGCTCGAGCGCGCGCGAGGTCCGCGTCGGAGAGTTCGCCACGCTGAACGACGATGCTGCGCGCGAGTTTGAGGATGGCATCGGTTCTCGCGTCGGCCGCGCTCGCGCGAATCGCGTCGTCGATTTCAACTCGACTCAGCCCGATTTTCGCGGCCATCGCCGTGTGCCCGCTCAAGCAGTATGCGCAAAGGTTGCTCTCGGCGATCGCGAGCGCGAGTTGCTCGCGAATTTTTTCGTCGAGGGCTCCGCGGGCAAGCGCCGCGCTCAGACCCATCAGTCCTTCAAGCGCCGCCGGCGCATTCGCAAGAACGCGAAACAGATTCGGCACCAGCGCGAATTTCGCTCGTATCTCTGCGAAGAGTCGCCTGACCGCGCCGCTTGCGTGATCGGGATCAACTGGCTGGATGCGATTCTGGTCTCGGGATTCGCTCATCGTCGCCTCTCGGCTGATTGCTCGAGATCCAAAACAGCTTTCGTGCCAAGCGGCGCGTTGCCGAAAAGCGCGTCAGTACGGAGTTTTCCGGATGGTTAGCGAAAAGCGCTGGCTACGAAGAATCGTAAAATTACGATTGTTCGCAAGGATCGTAAGAATCTGCTATCGGTGACCGCCCGCTGCAAGACTTTGTGATCGCGCGGGCGTTGATGCCATGAAACCCGCACTCCCCGAGAACGAGGCTGAGCGCTTGAACGCGCTCCGGCAGTACCAAATCCTCGACACGCCGCCGGAACCTGCCTTCGACCGTATCGCTGAGATGGCGGCGAATTTCTTTCAGGTGCCGATGGCTGGCGTGAGTCTGGTCGACGAGGACCGCGTCTGGTTCAAGTCTCGCGTCGGCATTAACGTCCCATCAGACGGCGCGCGACGCCGGGTTATGTTCTTCGGCGATGCTCTCGCAAGGGGTTTACCACCTGAGCGACGCTGCCCATGACCAGCGCGCACTAAGCCACTCGTTCGTTGCAGATCTCGGCATCCGCTTCTATGCGGCTGCTCCGCTGCGTAACCACGAGGGCTTCAATCTTGGAACCGTGTGGGTCCTCGACCAGAAACCGCGTGAGCTCGCCTCGAGCGAGGCAGAAATGCTGCGGGCGTTGGCGGCGCTCGCGATGAATCAGATGGAACTGCGACTTTACGCAGAGAAGGTCGCCCGGCTGGAACGCGCTGAACGAACCATCGGCCAGCAACTCCGTGAAGCGAACGAACGACTACGCCAGAGCGAGGAACGATTCCGCGATTATTTTGAGGAGGCACCGATCGCCTACGTCGTGAGTAGTAAAAGCGGGATTATCCGTGCGAATCGCACTGCGGCGGAAATCCTCGGGGTCAAGCCGGAGGAAATCGTAGGTTTTGATTGGCGATCCCTGTTCCACGACAATCCGGACGCCCAACGCCGTCTTCGCGAAGTCCTGAAGCTGGTTCAAAGCGGGAACGAAGCACGCGGGGAAGAGCTCGAGCTGCGTCGAAAGGAAGACGGTCGCCCGCTGGCAGTTCGGTGGTGGTCGAAGAGCGAGGCAGGGCAACTACTCGCGAATCATGTTCATCGACATTACCGAACAGGTGCTGATGGAACAGCAAAAGGCGCGGCTCGAGGCCCAGAACGCTTACCTGCTCGACGAAATTCGCACCGAACAAAATTTCGGCGACATCGTCGGCGGAAGTTCCGGCCTGAGAAAGGTGATGCAGCAGGTTCAACTCGTTGCGCCGACCGATGCTACCGTCCTGATCACCGGGGAAAGCGGTACCGGAAAGGAGCTCGTCGCGCGGGCCATCCACGAGCAAAGCGCCCGACGCGAACGCCCACTGGTCAAACTGAATTGCAGCGCGGTACCTGAAGGTCTCTTCGAGAGCGAGTTCTTTGGTCACGTGAAAGGTGCGTTTACCGGCGCGCTAAGGACAAGCCGGGCCGTTTTGAACTGGCCGATGGCGGTACGTTGTTCCTCGATGAAATCGGCGAAGTGCCGCTCGCGATGCAAGCCAAGCTGCTCCGCGTGTTGCAGGAGCAGGAGCTTGAACGGCTCGGCGACACTCGCACGCGCAAGGTTAATGTACGGGTCATCGCCGCATCCAATCGCGATATAAAGAAAGAGGTCGACGAGGGTCGCTTTCGCCAGGACCTCTTCTACCGGCTCAGCGTTTTCCCGATCGAGGTCCCGCCGCTCAGAGAGCGCCGCGAGGACATCGCTCCCCTGGTCGCCAACTTCGTCCGCCAAAGCGCGCGCCGGATGAATCGTCCTGAGCCCCAGCTCAGCAAGGCGGCACTGGATCGACTCAGCTCGTACGACTGGCCGGGTAATGTGCGTGAACTTCAAAACACGGTCGAGCGCGCCATCATCCTGTGGCGCGAGGGTCCGCTCACCTTCGACCTCCCCGCCTCGCCCGCACGCCAAGGTACTGAACAGCAGCCCAAACCGGTAGCGGACGCCGCGTTCCTTACCCGCGACGAATTAAAGCGGCAGGAGCGAGAGACCATCATAAGCGCCCTGAAGCAGACCGCCGGAAAGGTCTCCGGACCAGGCGGTGCCGCGGAATTGCTCGGCATGAAATCGTCGACCCTGGCGTCGCGCATTTCCGCCCTGGGCATAAATCGCAGAACGCAGGCGGGATGATCTCGCATCCCACCAGATCCCCACCGAAGCCGCTGGGTGAATGCTCAAAGGATTGAGGTGTCAGGCGGCATGGCACTCTGAGGTTAAGATCAAGGGCCATCCGTACGAACTAAAATGACTGTCCAGCGAACAGGTCTGGAGAAAGACTCTCGCCAACGGCGCGCCAGCGCCATCAAAAAGCCTCAGGACGACGCCGGACCAAGCATCCGCGACGGCAAGAAATTCGTGCGCCTCAAGATTGCAGCGGACCATCAAGAAATGTCGAGGTCGTTTCGCTCCGCGAGCAAGGGGCGTTGCCCCTTTTTTACGCGGTGCGAATTGGCGCTGGCGGTACGACGATCTCAACAAGTCCGGTCGCCACGTCATATACGAGGCCGGAGACAAGCCACTCGCCCGGCAATGCGGGAATCGCCCGAAGCGAAGCAGCGTCGCCAGCAACCGCCGCGCGAGGATCGGTGACGGCCTTTGCCTTGAGTTCCGCTTCCTGTATTTGAAAGTAATCCATCAGCATAGCGGGGTCGCCCGCGAGCCGAGTGATGCCGCAATCGGTGTGCTGAAGTACGATGATGTGAAATTCCCCGCCGCCTCCAGGAATCTCGCCAGCAACATCACCGATTCGCCCGAGTAGGCCTAATTGCTCCAACAACCCCGGCGTGATTCGACCGCCAATGTTGCGCATCACAACGGCCTCACCCGGTTTAGTTCCAAGTACATGAGCGGGATCCACACGCATATCAGCGCAACCGATGATGATTGCTTTTACATTCGGCAGCGCCCGCGGAAGCGACGGCATCAGTGTGCCCGCGGCAAACTGCTGAGCAGCAAAATCCTTGTTACGTTCCAACATTTTGTCGAGATTGCTCATGTTGATTCTCCTGGAGAGCGATCAGCGGCAGGCGGCTCGGGTTGCGGCTGCAATTGCGCCGATGTGCTCGGGGTTAACGAAGCCCCACACTTCCTGCTAGGCGGGCGGCCGTTGACCACGTCACGCCGGTAGCTGAAGCAACCCAGGTACAGCGGCCGTATGTACATCACCGCCTCGAGCCGCTCGAGCTCGTCGTCGGTCAACTCGACGTGCCGGCGGTACGCGCCTACGGCCAGATTGATCCAGTCCGCGTTGCGCCAGGTGCCCCACATAAGCCAGGCAAAGTCCGCCAGGCGCGGGCCGCGCCCGGCCGCCTTCCAGTTGATCGCCACCGGCCCTTGCTCGCCCACGATCACGTGATCCGGGGCGTGGAGGAGGTTGCCGTGCAGCAACGCCTCGGGCAGGCCCTGGCCGTCGTCGGCCGAGCGCACCTGGTCGCGGAGCCGACTCGAATCGCTCGCGCTCGGCCGGAGCGACCTTCGTGTGGACCGCGTCGAGGAACGCGAGGGCCGCCATGAGGTCCTGACGCGGGCTGCCCTCGCGGCTGGGATCATCCCCGCTCGCCCCACCGGGGCGGCTGACGGACTCGTCGAACGGCAGGGTATGCAGCCGTCCGAGCAGGTCACCCATGATGGCGAACTTCTCGCTGCCCTCGTGTCCGACGGCCATCGGGAGCGGCCCGCCGGGGACGAATCGGGTGACGAGGACGGTCGAGTCGTCGAACGCCGACACCGCGTCGTCGGTCGCGAGCCGCTCCGCCGGGTAGTCGTGCCGCTCCAGGAACCGCAGGATCGCGGCATCGCCTTCGACGCCGGCCCGCGGGCGAGCCGGCGAGAACGCGCGCGCAATCCACGGGTCGCCGTCGCGGCGGTCAACGCGAAAGACGTGGTCATGGTGCTGACTGGCCTTCGTCGCGGCGACCGCGTCGATGCCGTAGTGATCCCGGAGATGGGTGACCAGACGCTCACCGTCGGGCTGGTGAAACATCCGGGCTTGGAGCCCTTCAAGGTCGGTGAGCGCTTCGGTGTAGCGCTGACCGGTGTCGTGCGCGTGGCGCCGGACAACCTTCTTGAAACTGCCGTGCTTGGTCATGGACAAGCCTCCTCTTTACACCATCGTCCCCCAGCGACGCGGTATTAAGAGATGGCCTGGACATCGACAACCGTGAGGGCACTTCCCCTTCGCCAATGGAACCCCGGCTGGGGCGGACGTTCCACAGCTCGGCGACCGGTCGGCGCCGTGATGCCAATTTTCCTGAACCAGTCTCGCTCGTGTCAAGTGCTGCATTAGACGCCGGTATTTTGCGCGGTGGCTCCGCGACGCCCTTCACGTTGGGATTTACAAGCGAATGGGACTGATCATCGTGCGACATCGAGCCCGTAGCGCTCCAACGCGGAGCGCATCTCGCCGACCCAGTCCAGAGCTAATCGGCGACCATTCGGGAGTACGTCGTCTCGATCCCAGCGCCACGTTGTAATCATCGCGAGCACGAGGACGTGGCACTCGCGGAGCAGTTGTTGATCAACACCTGGATAGTGCTTGGTCACCTCGTCGGGAAAGCGGGGCAACTCGACATGGGCGATGTCGAATTCGACGGGCCCACGGCAGCATGTCTCCAGGTCTATGAACAGCAGCCCTTTCTTCGTCCTGAGCAAGTTGCCTGGGTGCGGTTCGCCGTGCAGCAGCCGCTCGGGGGCGCCCCGGTTTTCGATCGCCCGCCTCAGGCTTCGCAGCGTGTTGCTGAGTAGCTCGCGGTCGGCGTCAGGGAGCTCAGGAGTGCGATCGCGGCTCGCAACGAGCGATTGCGCTTCGGCGACTCGATCTGTGAAGTGCGGCGTCGCAATGTCGATATGTCGCATGCCGGTGTGCAACTGCTCAAGAGCGCAGTGCGTACTCGGCAGGCGCGACCTCCAGAGGCGGCACAGGTTCGTAGTAGGTCCACAGCGTCACCGCGAAGCCGTCACTCATGTACACACGCGGCTCCACTCGAGGCTCAAGGGCCCCCACCGGGCTTTCGGTCTCGGCCAGCCGTTTGGCAAGCTCGACTTCGAAGTCGGCCACCTGATGCGCTACGTCCGCGACACGGGCAAGGACGTTACAAGGTAGCAGGCGCACAGCGAGCCTGTTCGACGCGTGAAGAACGACCGCGTCCTCGACCCTCAGGCCAAGCGCTGATGCACTCGACATAGCCGCACCCACCGCAGGCCGAACGTGAGATGTCTGCATAGGTATTCTCCCGGGTCTTGGAGGATGCGCAAGCGATTCGAAGAGCGCGCGGCGCGAATCGGCCTGTGCGTGTCCACCGTCGAGCCAATCGTATCTGAGGGATGTCCACGCCGAAGCTCTGAATAATCACAAGGAGGTGAAGGCCCGGCTATGCCCTCGCATACTCTCAGTGTTTTGCGGCTCCGCGATGCCCTTCACTTTCGGATTTGCAAGCAACGAATGGAGCGGGCGACCGGGGTCGAACCGGCGACGTCCAGCTTGGGAACGAATCGGAGCAGGGAAATCCAAGGGACGACGGAGACAAACAGGGCTGAACTCCTAGATTTTTCGATCAACGTGATCCGGTTCAGACCCCCATTTCCGCCAATTTCCCGCGGAATAGTCTGAATTTAGCCTGAAATTGTCCCGGAAGAAGAATGTCTGAATCTCTCGAATGACCTTAACTTATGACGTCTGGTCTCGCCTGAAACACCTCGACGGATCTCGATCCCGACTCGTATCCCTGCGCGGAAAGTGCGCGGACGCGATCCAGACACCCGATGAGCCACGGACGATGAACTGAACGATGCTTTCAGGCTTCACTCTGACTGGCGGACCAAGTTGGAACTTACTTACGCTTTTCGCGCTGTGGGGTCTCGAACGAAATCCCAAGCATACAACGCTTGAGCACCTCGTCTCTTATCGACTTCCACTCCATAACAACGTCGGCGAGAGCCATATCTGCACTCGCGTGCGGCCTTCGCTTCCAACGAATCGGCTCAAGATAGCCGGACGCGATACTTGGTCGCGGGAATCGCATTTCCCCTGTGTCCGCACGGCGACAAGGAACAAATGAGTACATGCCGCCGAAGCTTCTCCGCTCCTCGAATGTGACCCCACGATAGAGGGTGAATTCGTGATTCCGGCCGCAGGTGGTGACGAGCGACTCTAATGTGCAGACTCGAAATGCCTTGTCAGCAACCCGTGCCAGTCGGGATGAGGAAAAAGAGCGGCCGGGGACGCCGACCACGAAGGCGGTGTCGAGGACGAAGTTTCCGTCAATGGTTGACCCGAAGAGAATGAGAGAACCCGGCGATAGATTCCGAAGTTCTGCAACACGTTGACCACAGTTGCTGTACCTGAAGCACTCGCCGAATACCCAAGGGTCTGTGTTTTGTCGTCCTCCTCTCGGTGGCGCACTCCAAAAAGGCCGATGGAGAAATCGCGGTAGCGAGTCGTCGCGGCGCCATCGCTCGATCACGTGCGAGGGAGGCTCCCACTCACCCCAGAACGCGAGATCGTGCTCAGTCGGAGCGGAATTCACCGCCGTGACGCAGCGACCCCGGCTCACAAGAAATTTTCGGCGGTGTTTCTTTCGGTTCCATTCCTGGTCCGGCAGGTTGCGCGCCAGCGTGTGTTCCGTCACCGGATGATTCAGCTGAACTACGACAGGCATGCGGTTAACCGGAACGTAACTCTAGCGGTACGGTCTTATCTGTCAACCGCGAGCCGAACTCGCGTGGCGGGACTTCGGTTCGCGGTTGGAGACGCCAGGGAGCACGCCGCCTCGTATGCTCCGTAGTCATGTCGCCCTTCACCTCCACTTAGCCAATGTCTGGGCTATCAACCCCGCCACCGGTATTCACTTATTGTGTGTCGGTCAGGGAATCCAAGGAAATGGTCCGGCGATTGCTAATACTCTGGACCGTCGCCGACACGAATTCGGCGAACCGGAGCACCAGATGGAAAGTGAGTTCTACCTCCAGGCGCGGCACGAATGGGACGAGCGCTACGGCGATCTCGTTCTCGGAAAACGTATGGCAGATCACGTCAGCCGGTCTGATGCTCCTGAGCCTCATTCTTGCCCTCGGCATCGTTTGGATGAGCGCGCGAACCAAAGTGATCCCGTTCGTGGTCGAAGTCGACCAACTCGGCTACGCCATCGTCGGTGGGGTATGGTGGTTCGGGTCTCGATGGAGCGGGCGACCGGGGTCGAACCGGCGACGTCCAGCTTGGGAAGCTGGCATTCTACCACTGAATTACACCCGCTCTGGGCCGAGTCTAGGTACTGCCTTGCGAAGTGTCAATTGAGTCTTGGCCAACTTCGCCTGAATCAACTCTCCTGTGAATTCAAGCACAGCAAGGATTGACTTCATTGCCTCTGATCGAAAAGTCTCACGTATGACCCATCGGTTTCCGGCCGTCGCTGCGAGTGCGTCTCGACCTTCGCTCCATCTGACCATTGTTTCGATAATCGTGTGGACGCTGACGATCGCGTCCGCCGGATGCTCTCATTTTGGAGCGAAGTCGACTTCGGCGAATCCTCCGACTGAGCAGCAGTTGGAAAGTTACGCCGCGCAACAGACGGCCCTTCGAGATAACGCGAGCAATCCCGGTGGAGACACACAGCAAAATTGCGATCAGCTCGCCGCGGCCACGCCCGGCGTCGAGGAACTTCGGATCAACCAGGGCGCCGTCGAGAGCCGCCAATGGACGCTTATCGGAAATGGCTCCGACCACCGTTGGGTTTTCGTGAGGTCTCCAGATGCCTCTGCCGGCGGCTGGGCGCCGAAGCCTGGCCTCGACAAGCTCGACTTCCAACCGCCCGTTGGACCTGCGCTCGCATCGGGATCCAGCCACTTCCTCGCCTACGCTCCGGTCCAGAGCCAGAACCTCGCGGAGAGCGAGAAATCCGACGCGATCAGAGGGGTGTTCGGCGCCCCGCAAGGGGAGTTTACCTGGCGCGGACGAAAGTACAGTTACACTTTGACGCCCGAATTGCCCTGCTTTCCCCAACTGCAATAAAAGTCGCGATGAGTACGTCGCGAAAGCTGCCGCGCGAGTTTTACGCACGCCCGGTTCTACTGGTCGCGCGCGAATGTATCGGTAAAATCCTCGTGCATCGTACCCCCGAGGGCGTCGCCGCCGGCCGAATCGTCGAGGTTGAAGCGTATCGCGGTCCACTCGATCTTGCGGCGCACAGCTCGCGTGGACTCACCAAACGAACCGCCGTCATGTACGGACCGCCGGGCCACGCGTATGTGTACTTGCTATATGGAATCAGTTGGGCATTGAATCTTGTGACTACTGCCGATGGCGCGCCGCACGCAGTACTGATTAGAGCAATCGAGCCGCTGCGAGGTATCGCTTTGATGGCGCGGCGGCGGCGCAAGTCCCCTGATTCCCGTGAACTGACTAATGGCCCCGGCAAACTGACTAATGCACTGGCTATTACGGGCGCCGACTATGGACGCGATCTATGTGGTGGACGGCTCTACCTGGAGCATTCCGAACTTTCGGTTGGGCGAATCGGCCGCTCCCCGAGAATCAATGTGGATTACGCAGGCATTTGGGCATCGAAGCGATGGCGTTTTTATGGGCGCGGTAACCGCTACGTTTCGGTGGCTCCTCGCGACTAACTTATCGGGGCCTTCTGCAGGCAACCTTCGGGGCGAGAAACCACGGTAATATTTTTGAACTTGCCGACGATTATCGGATACTCTCGGCGTATCGCGGCGGCCTCTTCGGGCGACACTGTCGGCGATAGAATCACCACTCGGGGCGCTTTATGTTCGGCTTCGTCAAAAGGAAAGCGGACTATTTTCACGGTACGACGATTCGCCTCATGCATGTAATAGCTAACCAGGTAGACCTCGCTGCTGGCGCCGACACGCCGCCTCGAACAGGAATCAGATAGCGCTATCTCGCACGCGTCGCGCCAGCGGTTGTCTCCTGGCCTGAAATCCGCCGACGCTCTTAGTACACAGAGACTGACTATTGCGATTAATGCAACTGACCGGAGTTGTCGCGATGGTATAGACTCAATACCTATTGCAGTGAGTATAAAAAATGGAACGAAAGAGGATATCAAGTAGCGTGTGACTAGCATCGGAGTGACTATGTATGATCCAGCCAGCAGCACGATCGGCGGCAGTCCAATCCAGAGGATTAGCAGCACCGCCTCGTCTCGATGCGTCCGCCAGAGCTGAATTCCGCCGATGATCGCGAACAGTGCAAACAGCGGGAACGGCCAACTGCCGAGTCCGCTCTCGAATGTCGCGAAAGGTTCCCATCGACCTGGCGGTTTGATCCAGTCGTAGTCGCCGCGTGCGACGCCCTCGACTCCGTAGCGCAGAAGGGCGAAAAAAGGCAGCAGCGATACAAGCGCGGCCGCGAGCGCGACGCCCATCGTCCAGGCATTGGCGCCTCGCGCCCTTTCGTCGCTTGGCGCTTCGGCAAGCCACAGATAGATCAGCCATAGCGCTTCGGCCGCGATCACCAGCGCCGCGGTGAAGTTGGTGGCCACTGCTACCGCCGAAAAAATTGTGAGACCCGCGTAGTTCGCCAGGCCTCCCAGCCGGCGTGCGCGGAGCAGAAAGATTATCTGCACGAGAATCCACGCCTGCATCATCGAGTACATCCGCGCCTGGCGCGCTATCTCCACCGACGGAAGCCCAACCGCAAAAATCAGGGCGCACACCGCCGCCACGATATAGACGCGGCCTTCGTCGGTCTCGTCCGATCGCCCTGAGCTGGCCGCCAACATCACTTCGACACCCAGGATGAACACCAGGACGATCGACAGCGAACCGATCAGCGCCGGCAACGACCGCATCGCCGCCTCGCTCTCACCGAAAACCCGCATCCATCCGTGTTGCGCGAGTTCGTAAATCGGGAATTTGCCCGAATCCAGCTGATGCTGCACGCGCAAAACTGCCTTGATGTTGTGCCCGGAAGACTCGGCCCATGAAAGCGATTCGTCAATCGACAACTCGCGCGAGCCAAGTCGAAAGAACCTGAGCGTCGTGCCCGCCGCGACAGCTATCAGCAGTAGTACTCCGGCATGTCTTCGCCACCCGCCCGACAGAAAGTTGCGCTTCATTGATCTGGACTTATTGATGCGTGACTCGACGTCGGGAAATTGCGCGCCAGCACGGTTTCGCGGTCTACTATCCGCGATGCCGACGCTCCCGCAACGCCCCTTTCCCCTCGCGATACTAACCGACTTCGGCTACCGCGACCATTACGTCGGCGTGATGAAGGGCGTGATCGCATCGATCGCTCATGCAGCCGACGTTGTCGATATCACTCACGGCATCAGTCCGCAGTGCACGGTCGCGGGCGCGATCGCGCTACGCGAATCGTGGCGCTATTTTCCAAAGCGCACGGTATTTCTCGCGGTGGTCGATCCGGGCGTCGGCACTGCGCGCGCACCGATTGCCATCGAGACCCGCGCGGGCGCTCGCTTCGTCGGGCCTGACAATGGCCTGCTTTGGCTTGCCGCGAATGATGCCGGTATCGCGAGAATCGTGAAACTAACGTCGGCCCGCCATCGTCTTACCAACGTGAGTGCTACCTTTCACGGCCGCGACATCTTCGCACCCGCCGCGGCGTATCTGTGGCGGGGCACGCCGATTTCCGCGCTGGGGCCGACCCTCGACCCGAACTCGATCGTAACGCTCGACTTGCCGTGTCCCGTGGAGTCGCCCCGCAAGGTTCGGGGCGAGGTGATTTACGTCGACGGCTTCGGCAATCTGGTGAGCAATATAGATCGCCCTACGGCCGAGCGGTTCGGCACTCGCTTTCGCCACAAATCTCTTTCCGTTAGGATCAAAAGTGGCGCGGCAATGCGACTACATAACGCTTATGGTGACGCGCCCAAAGGTGTTCCTCTCGCAATATTCGGAAGCTTCGGCCTGCTCGAAGTCGCAATTCGCGACGGCAACGCTGCCACACACTTCGCTGCTGGACCCGGCACATCGGTATCATTGATCGCGGACGTAGGCCGCATTTGAATCATGGATGAAATAATCACACACAAGGACGCCCCAACCGTCCTGACGGAGATTCCGCGCTACACCGCGCCGGCTGAACCGGCAGCTCGCGCGCTCGACCGCCCGCGAATTCCGCCGCTCAATCTTGCGCTACTGTTGCTCACTTTCCTGACGACCACGACCGCCGGCGCGTACATGAATGGCGAGGACGTATCTTTCCTGCATCCGCTGCTCGCGATTGCGGCGCTGCGTTCGGGACTCTCGTTCTCGATTCCTCTCATGATGATTCTATTCGCGCATGAGATGGGCCACTATTTGACCTCGCGCTACCACAATGTCGATGCCTCCCTGCCCTACTTCATTCCGGCGCCACCTTCGATTTTCATCATCGGTACATTCGGTGCGTTCATTCGGATGCGTCAGCCTGCGCGCACTCGGCGCGTGATGTTCGACATTGGCGCCGCCGGCCCGTGGGCAGGCGTAATGCTCGCGATACCCGCAGTCATCATCGGACTCTATCTTTCCGACGTAACGCCGCTGGACAAATCCGCGGGCGGCCTCGAGCTCGGCAACTCGATTTTGTTCCTGGGCCTCTCGCACCTGGTACTAGGCGTCGATCCCTCGACGGTCAACGTGAATCTCAGTCCGATCGCATTCGCCGGATGGCTCGGTCTGTTCGTCACCACGCTAAACCTGCTTCCGGTCGGACAGCTTGACGGCGGCCACGTGATCTACGCGCTGTTCCCACGCCGTCATCGCACGATCTCGGTGCTGTTCGTTATCTCATGCGTGCTGATGGTGCTGGTGCCGCTCGCGCTCGGCTACAATCTCTGGTGGGGCTGGCTGCTATGGGCAGTGCTGGTGATGGTGCTCGGATTGGGGCATCCCTCGACCATCGATCGCGACACTCCCTTGAATCCGCGCCGCGCTCTCGCCGCGTGGGCTACGGTCGCGTTGTTCATCGTCACGTTCAGCCCGGTGCCACTTGCGTTTGTGCAGCCCGAAGCGCCGGTTCCGACCGAGGAGAATAGCCACAGCCAGGAAATAATCCATCACATGCCGCGCTACGATCAGATGCTGCGACAACTCGGTCATGTTAAAATTTGAGCTCGCCTGATCGACCGGTCGAGGGGAAGGTATTGGCCGAAATTCCGACTATCAAACCGAATCTGCAATCGAGGCCCAATCGTCCGAGCTGGGACCAATACTTCATGACGATAACGCGCGAGGTCGCGGAGCGTTCGACCTGCCTGCGCGCCCAGGTTGGCGCCGTCATCGTTCGCGACCGCAGTATTCTTGCGACCGGCTATAACGGATCGCCAGCAGGATTGCCGCATTGCACCGAAGTCGGATGCCTCGTCTACGAATCGCGCACGCCCGACGGTGAACTCGAGCAGAACTGCTACCGCACCATCCACGCCGAGATCAACGCAATCTCGCAAGCAGCTCGCAACGGCGCCGCCATCCGCGACGCCGACATCTACGTCACTCACACGCCGTGCATCCACTGCCTCAAGGTTCTCATCAATACCGGCGTCCGGACTGTCTACTACGCGCGCCCGTACAAACTGCATACGGTAGCCGAAATGCTGAAAGGCGCGACGATCAAGCTGGTCGAAGTTCCCGCCGCAGCCTCCGCATGACGTCGACGAAGCCCGCGTGCGGAATCTGCGCGATGATCGATCGGATCACAGCGGGAGCCTTTCCCGATTTTATTGCGGAGCTGAAAAGCTGCTATGCGATTCTCGGCGATCAGCAATTCTATCGCGGGTATTGCGTGCTATTCGCCAAAATCCACGCGACTGAGCTCTACCTGATGCCCGCCGACGCCGCGCGTCTGCTGTCAGACGAGATGCGCCTCGTCGCCGAAGCGATCGCCGCCGTCGTGAAGCCGTGGAAGATGAACTACGAATGCCTCGGCAATTCGGAGCCGCACGTGCATTGGCATCTGCTGCCGCGCAATGAAAACGAACCCGAGGAACTACGGCGCGGACCGATCTGGCTGCGACCCGAATCCGAACGAAAGGTGACGCTCGACGAAAATGACCGCCGCGCACTTATCGGCTCCCTCCGCACCCAGCTTGCTCTCCGCTTCCCCGATGCGCGCATTCCGCCGGGCTAGCAGAATTCTGCGCGCTGCCTTCGCACTCTTGCTCGTCCTCGCGATTTCAGGATGCAAGCGCGCGTCGTTGCCCGATGCCTCGAGTCCCGCCGCGCAGCTCTACGTAAATCGATGCGGCAATTGCCATGTGCCCTACCCTCCGCACGAAATGACGGCCGCGATGTGGGACACGCAGGTCACTATGATGGAAACGAAGATGCAAGCGGCCGGCATGCGACCGCTGTCGTCCGACGAGCGCGAGTCGATCCTCGAATATCTGAAGCGCAACGCCGGTACCGAATAATTGTCGTGCAGACATTTGACTCTGCGACTCGGCTGGTCTTAAGTGACGCACAGGTGCCGCCGCACTAAAACTCAACGCGAGGAATTATCCATGGCCCGAATGGTCAGACACGAAAAGAACTCACCGTACGAAGTACCGGAAGGGACCGAGCTGCCAATCTACATCTGCGCGTGCGGACTCTCGAAGAACAAACCCTTCTGCGACGGCTCGCACAAAAAAACGCGCGACGAAAATCCCGCCGACGTCTACCTTTACGACGACATCGGCCGCGCCCGCGTCAAAAACGAATACTAGTTCCAGCTGATTCTATTACCAGTGCCTCGCGCGATTGTCCCCCTTCCCTCGAGGGAAGGGGTTTAGGGGTTAGGTTTCTGCCTCTCGTGCCCGAACAGATTGTGCGCGCGGACTCCGAGCCGACTTCACCCCCGAGCGACGAGACCAGCAAAGCTCCGCCGGACTGGCTAGAGTACATCGCCGAACCGCGCCATGCGTGGCCTATCCTGCTGATCGTCGGCGTGGCGCTCTACCTGGTAAATCTCGGCGGCTACCCGCTCTATACCAAGGGCGAGCCGCGCGAGGCCGTCACCGTTTTCGATATTGTCCACGGCGGCGGCATCATATTGCCCCAGCGCGCCGGCGTCGAAATTCCCTCCAAGCCGCTCCTGATGCACTGGATCGCGGCCCTGGTCTCGATCGTCGCGGGCGGCGTGAGCGAATTTTCCGTGCGGCTGCCGTCCGCCGGTCTCGCCATCGCAGGTGTGATCGTTTGTTACTTCTATGTGCGCCGCCTGTTCGACGACGTGACCGCGTTAATCGCCGCGCTCATCCTTGGAACTACATTCCAGTACCTGCAAGCTGGGACTGGCGCTCGCGTCGACATGACGCTGACCTTCTTCATGGAAGTCGCGTTCTTCGAATTCATTTTGATGGCTGAAGGTTTGACCCGCCGCCGGATGCTTCTCTATGTCGCAATCGCGCTCGCCGTTTTGACCAAGGGTCCAATCGGTTTGATTCTACCGGGCCTGGTCGCCGTGATTTGGATCGCTCTCGAAAAACGCTGGAGCTTTCTCGGCGAGATGAACCTCGTCGGTGGCGCGATCGTCGTGATATTGCTCGCGGGAGGATGGTACGTGGCGGCCCTGATTGAAGGCGGTCCCGATTTTTTTCGTAAGCAGGTTCTCGCCGAAAATTTGCTTCGCTTCGCTGGCGGCAGCGATTTCCACGAAGGCCACATCCACCCCTTCTACTATATGGAACTCGCGCTCCTGGCCGGCTTCATGCCGTGGACGTTTCTGCTACCGATCGTCGGCGCCCAAGCCGCGCGGTCGCCGCTCACCGTAGCTCCGCGCCTTAAATACATCTTCGTCTGGTTTGCCGCCGTCCTGATCTTCTACAACCTTCCGCAGAGCAAGCGCGGCGTATACCTGCTCTGCATGTATCCTTCTTTTGCGACTCTGGTTGCGATTTATCTGAGACAGGCCGTCGTGCGGCCTGCGCCTTCGCGTACCCTGGCCCATTGGCTCGCGCGACTGTATGGCGTCGCGATGCTGCTGCTTGGGAGCGCCGCTCTCGTCGCGCTCGCGATGCTCATAGCCTCGCCGCACGAGTTCGCCGATCTGCTGCAAGTGGGTAATATTCGCGCGTCTGCCTTTGCGCCGACCCTGGCCTCAACCGTGGGCGAACATTGGATACTGGCGATTGCGATGCCGCTGGCGGTCGTCGTGCTCGGCGTGCGGCTGATAGTTAAGCGGCCGCTGGTCGAACGAATCGTGTTCGCAATCGCGGCTGCGATGGTCTTTGTCACGATTGCGGTCAACGTCATCGTGGTGCCGGCTATCGCCAACACCCTCTCGCTGAAGGAGTTTACCGATCGCGCGATGAAAGTCGTCGACGACAATCCGGTCGGCTACCTCAATGCGCTCAACTACGACGTCGCCTTCTATAGTCGCCGCACAATTCCGATCGTCTCGCAAAAAGATTTGGATATGCCGCGATATGTGATCGCGTGGCGCACGCTCTTCGATGCGCTGCCCGCGTCGAAAAGCAGCCGTTTCGAAATCGTGATGGTATCGAACCCGACTTCGCTCGACGGCAGCGACGAGATGCTCCTGCTCCGCCAGCGCACGGGTGCGGCAACTCCGCCACCGAAGCCGTCCGATGACTACATCCAGGCAGGGACTTCTACGACAACTTCTCTCGTCGAATTTCGGCGGCCGCCTTAACCAACCGCGGCAGCACGTCTGCCGAAGTGCCGCGCAAGCTGACGTCGCATATCTGCGTGATCTCCGACCCGTAGAGATTCACTTCGACCAAAGTTCCGCCGCGTTCCTTCACTTCGAGCGCGAATCCTGCCGCCGGATAAACCGTCGCCGAAGTTCCCGCCACGATCACCAGGTCGGCCTTCGCCGAATGCTCCGCACAGATGTTCAGCACGTCGATTGGAATCGGCTCGCCGAACGAGACCGTGTCCGACTTCAACAATCCTTCGCATCGCGGACACGCCGGCGGCAGCGTCTCGAGGCTGATCGCGTCGCCATGAAACCGCGTACTGCAATCGAGGCATCGAATCAGAGTCCAGTTGCCGTGAATTTCAGCGAGCGCCTTCTGCCCAGCCTGCCGATGGAGGTCATCGACGTTCTGCGTAATCACGAAGCGCAGAACTCCCAACTGCTCCAGCTCCACTAGCGCGAGATGACCCGGATTCGGCCGGGCCACCGAGAGCGGTTTGTAGAGTTCGTCGTTGCGCTTGCTGAGGCGCTCCTCCCAGGCCTTTTTTGGATCGGCCATGAAACGTTGGAAGCCGTTCATCGGCGGCTCGCCGTACTTGGTCCACAATCCGCCTGGGCCGCGAAAAGGAGGGATGCCGCTTTCGACCGACATCCCCGCTCCAGTTAGCGCGATCGGGTAACGCGCTGCGAGAATCGTCCTTGCAGCATCGCGAATGTCTTCGTCGCTTGCACGCTCATTCGGTTTTACCATCGGGGATTACACCCTCCGCGGAAAATCCGACTAGTCAGTCGCTATCAACTGGCTACACACGAAATAAACGTGAATGCATATACGGCCAGCCCTGCTGCGTCCGCTCGAATAGTCACTGAGCCGGAAACCACTGACTCATTCGCGACGACGTTGTACATCCGCGGGCGATCCACCGTGATAAATCCGTGGTCGCCTTCGAATTTTACGTCCTCGCCTGCGCGCTGCGTGCCTTCCAGAGTAATCTCTGCGCGCACGCGTGCGCCCGCCGGCGGCGCCATCACCAGGTTCACATCTTTGGCGGTATATCGGAGCGAGATCGCCGCGCCCGGCGCCTCGCTGCGAGCGCTTTCCTGCTCGACCAGCCATCGGCCCGCGAGATAGGTCATGCCCTCGACGTGTGGCCCGAGGTCGCGGTAGTCGTGCGGCCGATCGCGGACCACGCCCTCGAAATTTCCGAACTGGCCGCGCGCGTAACCCAGGTACAGCTCCGGCGTGACGCGATAGCAGACGGCGCCAGGTCGATCGCTGTCGCGCACGGGCTCCATCGGCGGCGGCAAACTCGCGGCCGGATTCAGTTCGCGGAGCAATCCCTGAATAGCTACTTCGGTTTCCTGGTACGCACCTTCGCCGAAATGGTAATAGCGAATGCGTCCCTTCGCATCGACCAGGTATTTCGCCGGCCAGAAGCGATTCGAGTACGCCCGCCAGATTGCGTACTCGTTGTCGAGCACGATTGGGTATTCCAAACCGAATCTGGCAGCCGCTTCCGCGACGTGCGATCCTTCGCGCGCAAAAGAAAATTCGGGCGCGTGCACGCCGACAACCACCAGTCCGCTATTCTTGTATCTTTTGTTCCACGCCACAACGTATGGCAGCGTCCGGATGCAATTGACGCAGGTGTAGTCCCAGAAATCGATCAGCACCACTGCCTTGTCGCGCAGTGCCTTGAGGCTGACGGGGCCGTGCTGGATCCATTGCCCGCCATCCAGTTCAGGCGCGTAAATTGTCTCGGACAATTGTGGCATCGCAATCTCCTCGATGACCCGGAGCGTAGCACAGGCCCGGTTTCACTCTAAGTCGGGCTGCGCGCCGACGGGATTCGCTCGAGCTGACTTGTACCAAGCGGCGGGTAGTGTTGTATTGTTGTCTCGATTTAGCAGCTGAACCCGAGGGAGAACGAAATGACAACGTCCATGTCCATTCAGAGAGCGGTTTCAACCCATCAGAAGGACATGGTGTTTCATGCGAACAGTACGTTCCGAAGGTTCGGGGCGCGTCGGCGCCGATAAATCAAAAGTAGGCGCGCGGGCGGCGACACGATTCGCGGGCTCGCGAACCAAAAAGTTTCTCTCCTACTACAAGCCGTATCGAGGTCTGCTTTTTGCGGACCTTCTATCCGCCTTCATCATATCGGCGGCGGCATTGCTGCTGCCGGTCTGTGCGAATTTCATCACCAAGAACCTGCTTGGAAGAGCGGGCGTGCCCGGCGCGATCGACAAGATCTATGGGCTGGGCGTTTTCATGCTCGCGCTCGTCGCCATCCAGACCGTGTGCACGTTGTTCGTCGATTATCAGGGACATGTGATGGGGGCGAAGATGGAGCGCGACATGCGGCGAGAGCTGTTCGAGCATTACCAGAGACTCTCGTTCAGCTTTTACGACCGGCAAAGAACCGGCCAGCTCATGACGCGGATCACGAACGATCTCTATTCCCTCGCCGAGCTTTATCATCACGGACCGGAAGATCTCGCGATCGCGGCCCTCGAGATGACAGGGGTGCTGATCATCCTCGCGCATATCGACCGGGCGCTCACGCTGATCGTGCTGTGCTTCCTCCCCGTGATGTTCCTGTTCGCGCTGCATTTCAGCCGGCGCATGATTGCGGCGCTCAGATTGAGCAAAGACCGCATCGGCGATATCAACGCGCGGGTCGAGGACTCGCTAGCGGGAATCCGGGTGGTCAAATCGTTCACCAACGAGGGGTTCGAGACCGCGCGCTTCAACTACGAGAACGATCGCTTTCTCGCGAGCAGGAGCGAGGGTTATCGGAGCGAGGCGTGGTTCTCCGGCGGGATGGCCGCATTCACGCAGCTTATCACGATCTCTGTGATCGTGTTCGGCGCTGCGGGGATCGCGCGCTCGGCGCTCGACCTCGCCGACCTGCTTACCTTCCTGATGTGCGTCGCTGTGCTCATCGACCCAATTCGCCGGCTCGTGAATTTCGCGCGGCTATACCAAGAAGGGAGCACCGGGTTTGACCGTTTCTTTGAAATGCTGCAGATGGAGCAGGACCTGCCCGACCAAACTGGCGCGGCAGAACTGACGCAGGTGCGGGGAGACATTACGTTCCGGAGCGTGAGCTTCCGGTACAGCGATGGTTCACCACTGGTGCTGAAGGATTTGTCGCTCGAGATAAGAGCCGGCGAATTTGTCGCGCTGGTGGGGGCTTCGGGCGTCGGCAAGACCACACTCTGCTCGCTGATCCCGCGTTTCTATGATGCGACGGCGGGCGACATTCTGATCGATGGCAGTAACGTGAAGGATATCCGACCACATTCCTTGCGGCGAAATATCGGCATCGTGCAGCAGGACGTTTATCTGTTCGCGGGAACGGTTGCGGAGAATCTTCGCTATGGCAAACCCGACGCGCGCGGCGACGAGATCATTGAGGCCGCGAAACAGGCGCATGCGCACGATTTCATCATGACGCTGCCGAGCGCCTATGACACGGAGATCGGCGAGCGCGGGGTGCGGCTCTCTGGCGGGCAAAAGCAGCGGCTCAGCATCGCGCGCGTGTTTCTGAAAAATCCGCCGATCCTGATTTTCGACGAGGCGACGAGCGCGCTCGACAATGAGAGCGAACGATCGATCCAGGAATCGTTGCAGCGGCTCGCGCACAACCGCACGACGATCGTCATCGCGCACCGGCTATCTACAGTAAGGCACGCGGAGAGAATTATAGTGCTGACCGAGGATGGGATCGGCGAAGAAGGCACGCATGCGGAGCTGGTCACGTCGGGCGGCGCGTATGCGCGACTTTACAACACTCAGGCGAGCATATGAGACACGGTTAAAATGCAGAGACCGACTTCGAGTAGCCGCGATGGTCCCAAGCAGAATTGACGACGCGTCCATCGCGCGCTACTCACAGGTTTGTGAGTGAATCATCGCGCACCAAAGTGATTGCGATCGAGTCGCCGGCGGACATGCAGCGCGCGCTAGCGATTCGACGACGCGTATTTATCGAAGAACAGAATGTTCCCGAAGAGATCGAGTTGGATGCCTCTGACGAGCACGCATTTCACGCACTTGCGATTCTCGACGGCGTCGCGATCGGATGCGGCCGGATGCTCGAGCATGAGGCGCGCGAAGTTAAGATCGGCCGTATGGCGGTCTTGCTCGAATTTCGAAAAACCGGCGTTGGCGCTCAAATCCTCCGCTTCCTGATCGACCGCGCGCGCGAGCGCGGATTCCGCAAAGCGATTCTGCAAGCGCAGCTGACCGCCGAGGGCTTCTATCTCAAGGAAGGATTCAACCCGGTCGGCGGCGTTTTCGAAGAGGCCGGAATCGCGCACCGCACAATGGAGCGGGACATCTAGCGATACAGGCGGGCGGCGAACTCCTCGATCACGCGCGCGACCTCGGCGGGCTTCTCGAGGATCACATGATGATGCGCGTCGGCGATCGTCACCAGTTGCGTCAGCGGATTTGATGCGCGCGCATGCTCTGCCGCCTCGGCGCTCATGATGCGGCTGTGTCCCGCGCGCACCAGCATCGTGGGAATCCTGATCTCTTTGATCGTCTCGAGCACCTCGAGTCCGTCGCCGCCGAGAAAACTTTCGCGATCGAACTTGAGCGTCCACCGCCCTTCATCAGTCCGCGCCAGACTCCGCTCGGCGATCTCGAGTACCACTTCGTCGGGAATTCCACCCTCCTTCGGCATCAGGCGATACCGCGCTTTCGCGGTCGCGAGATCGGGATACGTCACGACCGGCAGTCCCTTCAGCCGTCGCAGATATCGATCGCGTCCGCGGCTCGAGGTGACGGCGACGTCAATCGCCATCGCGCCGCGCACGCTTTCCGGATGCCGGCGCGCAAACGCCAGCACGTTAAGGCCGCCCATGCTGTGACCGACGACGACCGGCTTCTCCGCATTCGGCGCGATGTGCTGGACGAATCTCGCGATGTCGCTCGCGTAATCTGCCGGCGAGTAGGCGACTGGACGCGCCCATTCGCTGTCGCCATGCCCGCGCTGGTCGAGCGCCAGCAGCCGGTAATCCGGCGCAATCACGCGGGCCAACGGCTCCCACCACCACGCATTCGCCGAGTTGCCGTGCAGCAAAACAATCGTGCGCGACGCATCCGGATTCCATTCCAGGTAATGGAGCCGCGGCGAGCCCTCGAGCAGGTGACTATGCGGAGCGGTCACTTAAGCTCGCTGACAAATTTTCGGATCACTTCGATGAGCGCCCCCGGATTGTCGAGCATCACGTGATGATACGAGTCGTCAACCTCCGCCAGGCGCGCGTTGGGAAATTGCGCGACCATCTTCTTTGCGACCTCGCGATCCAGCAACGGACTCTTGGTGATCTTCACGATCAGCGCAGGGCAGGTGATGCGATGCAAGGATTTCCACACGCGCGAGGGTTCACGAATCATCGTGCGCCTATCGATTTTATGAATCCAGGAACCATCGTCGTCCTGCCGGAAACTGCGGAGCGCGACGTGTTCCAGGATTTCTTTCTTAGCCAGCGTCTCGCGCGGCAGAACCTTGAAATTGCGTGCGGCCTCCTCGAGCGAAGCGAATCTGCGCGCCGGTTTTTCCGCGATCGATTGCAAAAATTCGACGGCGCGCTCGGTGTAGTCGGGCGGCGGATCGAGCGCGACGATCGCGCGCAGTTTTTCGCTGTGTTCAGCTGCGAATGCAAGCACGTTATGCGCGCCCATCGAATGCCCAACCAGGATCGGCGCGCCGAATTTCCACTTGCCGATCACTTGATCCAGGTCCGACACGTAATGCCGCGAGCCGTACGCCCATTCATCGGCCCATTCGCTTTCGCCATGCCCGCGTTGATCCAGAGCCAGCACGTGAAAATCTTCGACGAACGCGGGCGCGACAAAGTCCCACCAATGCGCGTGCGCGGAGCCGCCATGCAGGAACAGGAGCGGCCGCTTGCCGTCGCCGCCGTAGTCGACACAGTTCAGCGTGAGTCCGTTGGCTTGGAAGCGATGCGTTTTCATTTTTTCGGGTACCGCGATTTCTTTTTTCATATCGACGATGCCAGTAGGCGGGCACGGCGGGCCGCCCCACTATCAAGCCTCACCACTAACCTCTCTCCCTTTTGGAGGGGAACAAGTGGGTCGGATACATCATAGCTTTGCATCGCGGCCCTTTCATGCCACCATTTAAGGGTTGAGTCCTGTGCACGACCTGATGCCATGCGAGATCGAACCGCGCTGAAACCACTGACACTCGTCGCCGTCCTGATATTTGCGCTTGCGTGTTTTCCATTTTCGGCGCGCGCGCAGGACGCCAATGCCGCCAAGGCGCGCGCACTGGTCGACGCCGCAATCAAAATGAGCGACAGCGACGCGGCTGTAAAGCTGCTCTGGCAGGCGACCGACATCGCTCCGGCGGACGAAGACGCGTACGTTTATCTCGGCCTCTACTACAACTCGCGATCGGATTTCACCAACGTCGTCAAGGTTTATCAAAAGCTGGTGAAATATCAGCCCAACCAGGTCAGCGCCTATCTGAATATCGGCGAGGCGTACATGTCGTTTTCACCGCCGAAGACCGACGATGCTCTGGTCTACTATCGCAAGGCATACCAGATCGATCCGAAGAACACTTTCGCCGCGCTCAGAATCGGACAATTGCTCGCGCAGACCGGCCAACGCGATGACGCGCTGAAATATCTGAAGATTGCGCTCGGCGACAGTGCAAAGAATCCGACGGTCGCGTCAGAAGCCGAAAAAACTCTCAAGCAGATGGGCGCGCTCTGAGGAGACCTCTCCCTAACCCTCTCTCCATTCGGGCGGGGGGACCGAATTGCTTCGTCATCAAATCTCTTTGTAGCTAAATAGAACTGATAGTTTCGTCTCTGGAGTGGTGCTATGATCGCGGCTCGGGAGGGGAACTACAATGAAAATTCGGATCAGTTTGATTGCTCTGTCAGCGGCTTGTTTGCTGGCGAGTTGCGCAACGGCATATCAGCCGGACGGGGTTTCGGGGGGATATACCGACCAGGTGCGCAACGGCAATGTCGCGAAGGTTTCTTTTCGCGGCAACGGATTGACACCGCCAGAGAGCGTTCACTCCTACATTCTCAGAAGGTGCGCTGAGTTAACAATAGAGGATGGTTACAGCTACTTTGTGCTGGTGCATATACAGGCGCCGAGTGCAGAAACCGACAATCTGTACAGTATGAAAATCGAAACGGCGACGATCGAAATGTACCCGGGGATCAAACCTCAACACCTTGCAAACGCCTACGACGCAATTTCCACGCTCAGAACGATTCTTGCTGAACAGGGTGAGAGCGAGGAGCCACTACCTTCTTCCGTGGTTGCAAGCGACGACAAGGTAGCGAGCGCAAACGCGGTGGCGTTGTCGGCGGCGCGTTCAACCACCGTCGCAAACCCCAATCCGAACGCACTGACAAACGAGGCCGTCCAGTTCGATCACTGGTAGGCGAACCGATCGAGCGTGCGCTAGTTGGCGGACGCGGCGACCAGCGCACGCACGGCGAATTCGACTGTCTGGCGCGCCTGATCCTGTGTGAGTTTCTGATCGCGTCGAAGATGCTGCCAGGTCGAGAAGCTTAGCGCTTGATCGAGCGCCTCGAAAAATTCTCTGTTCTTTCTGAGTGCTGCTGGCAGAGCTGCCTCGAGCGCATCCCGCTCGGCGGCTCGCATGGTCTCGTAATCCTTGCGCAGAAAAGGCGAACGATGGCGATGAACGTCGGCGGCGTTCTTGAACGGCATCGCACGCTCGAACAGAACCGCGCGCCTAAGCACCATTTCGTCGAGTTTGCCGTTCCAGTAGGGCGATCCGAGCGGCGCGCTGACGAGAGGCTGCAGTTCCCGGCGCATCGCATCCGCCATCTCGCGATACAAACTGTCCATGTCGTCAAAATGCCGAAACACTGTACGCAGTCCGACGCCGGCCCGCTCGGCGACTTCCTCCGCCCGCGGCGATATCGCACCCGCACGCACCAGCTCGAGCATCGCCGCGACGATCCGGTGGCGATTTTTGTGGCGCCGGACCTTGCGTCCATCAAACATCGGCGTTCCCCGTTCGTGATAGAGCATGCGCTGACAAGCCCCTGAGGCTACATGCTCTCCGTCATGATCAGGAGTTGGCCCTCGAGGCCGGCCTCGCGATGCACGCTGATTTCCTGAACTTCCGGCAGCGTCACGATTCGCTGGAACGCCGCGCGCGATGGATACTCCATGATCGCAGCGACGTCCCACAATCCCTCGATTTCGCCGATCACCACGCCGGCGATCTTGCCCGCGAACAAGATTCTGCCACCTTCGCGCTCGACAATTTTCGTCATTGCATTGGAGTAGCGCTGGTAGGCTTCGCGGCCCGAGATGTTGTCGGATCGGCCGTCTTTGTACACGGCCTTCTCGCGGAACTTGAGCAGATTCAGCATCGCGATCTTCGTTGATGACGTATCGCGAGCCAGCGCCTTGATTCCATCGGCGGTGGGATAAACTGCGTTTTCAACCTTCATTCATTTCTCCCTTCACTTCGTCGATGCGATAAATTCGCCGATCAGATCGGCGATTTCGTCGGGCTTGTCCTCTTGCAGGAAATGGCCGGCATCGGTGATCGTCACGTGCTTCTGTCCCTTCGTTCCCGGAACCCGATTCTGGAAAATCTTCTCGCCTCCATTAGTCACCGGATCGGAATCGCTGAACGCGGTGAGAAATGGTTTGGTGAACTTCTCCAAAACTTTCCACGCGGCCTTGTTTTCGGCGACGGACCCGTGTTCCGGCGTGATCGGAACCAGCGCAGGAAATCGCCGCGCGCCCGCCTTGAACGATTCGTCAGGAAACGGCGCGTCGTACGCGGCCTTCTCGATCTCGCTCAGAGCGCGACGGCATCCCATTGCCAGGATCTGCCCGATTGGCAAGGTAGGTGTGCTCTGGCTGAACTCGAGCCATCGCTGAAATCCTTCGCTGAAGCCCTCGCCGGTCGGCAGCCCGGTGTTCGCGACGATCACGCGGGCGAATTTTTCAGGAAACGCAGCGACCAGGCGAAGTCCGATCAAGCCGCCCCAGTCCTGGCAGAAGAGCGTGATGTTCGTCAGGCGTGTCGCGGCCAGCCAGTCGCTCATCCACTTTACGTGTCTTTCGAAAGTGTAATCGGATTGATCCGCAGGTTTGTCGGAACGGCCGAAGCCCACGAGGTCTGGCGCGACAGCGCGATGCCCACGCGCGGCGAGGCTGGCGACGATGCGCCGATAGAGAAATGACCACGACGGCTCGCCGTGCATCAGCAGCACGGGATTCGCGCTGGTCGGACCTTCGTCGAGATAGTGGATTCGCAATGCGGCGCCGTCGGCATCCTTCACTTCGCAGTAATGCGGCGTGAATGGAAAATCCGGCAGGTTGTCGAATCGCGCATCAGGAGTTCTCAAAATCTTCAAAGCGCACCTCTTACGAAATTAGTTGGACCAATAGATGTACTCGTCATTTGGACCTCCCGAACTTCTGACCTGGTCAACTCGCTCGAAGAGCCGCCGCGGTTTGGCGCGAGCCGGCCGATCGACGCCAGTAGACCCATCCGATCGCCAGCCACAGAATTGCGAGGGTCAGCGGCGCGCCCCCCATGCCGGGCGGGCGCCCAGGCGGGGGTTTGTAGAACACGAAGATGATTTCCGCCGCGGTCTGCTCGAGCGCGTGGAACCACAGCATAGGTATCGCGAGCGATCGCACGCGAAATGCGACGATCAGATCGACCACTCCAAGCGAGAGTTGCTCGATTCCCATCACCGCGAACAGAAATACGATTGTCTGGCGCGAGTGGCTGAGATCGAATCCCGCGATTACTCCTGCGCCACCGTCAGGCAGGAAGGTGTGAATGCTGCCACGAAACAGATTCAAGATACCGACCAGTGCCACCACGCCCCACGCGAGCGGATCCGCAGTCTGCGTCGATTTCGATATTCGATTCATTGGGCAGCGCGCTCTGTTTCCCATGGCGGTCCGAAGGGGCGGTTCAATGCGGGCTGCGGCGGCTTGTCGTAACTCGGAATCTTGCCAGCGCGATCGGCGTAGTCGGAGAAGTACGAGCGGATTCCCGCGCGTTCGAGAATCTCGTCGAGCGCATCGCTGCGGAACTCAACGTAGCGGGCAAGCAGAGTTGCGCGCGCTTCGGCAAGAAACGGCGTGACCGCGATTTCGATCCGCTGGCCGTTCGCGAAGGCGAGCTCCGCTTTTCCATTCTCTGCGGCGGCGCTCACCCATGGCAAGTAGAAGCGCCCTAGTTCGGCAAGAATCGCGATTAACGTCTCGGGCACTTCGCCGGACGCGATCCAGTCGCCGAATTCCTTGTCCTCGGGCTCCATGATGCGGTGGGTATGCGCGACGATTGCCGGCGCGTCCGAATCGACACATCGGCGACAGAGCGGATCGTTGATGAAGTGCGCGGCGTTGCCGCCGAAGAACGCGAAGTCCGCAAGGGAAGGACGCGCGCCAAAAAAATATCGATGCGAGGTGAGATGCGCGCCTGTCACGCGAAGCCAAGGCCGGAGGATTTCATCAATCCACGAGTCGATGTTCGCACCCGTGACGCCAAAGGGCTCGCAGGTCGCGGTCACATGCGCCTTGACGCCGGCGTAAGCCTGGTCGCATGGAATCTGCATCTCATGAGTGGCGTCGCGCGCAAGTTCCCATCCGCCGACGCGATGGTTTTCCTCGTAGAACCATCGCGATCCCACGGCGGCCCGATAGAACCATTCGTCGAGTGCGTCTTCGAGGATGTAGTCGATAAACCGCAACACCGGATCCGCAGGAAACACACCCGGTTCAGGAAAGCGCGACTCCAGATGATGAATCATCGCGCTGGTGTCCCACATGTATTCGCCGCCGGGGGTCATCACGACGGGCATCGCGCCAGGCCATCCGGCTTCGCGGGCAGATCGATTTGCGTTCGCGAATCGGCGCAAGAGATAAGGGATGGCTTTGTAGTCGAGATAACCAGTGAGCTTGCGCGTGAAGTAGGATTGGCTCATCCCGTACACGCGATAGCGCGCGGCGCGAGGGGCGCGATCAGATGGCACGGCGATCTCCGGCATTCGACTTCATGTATTGGCAGTATGAGTGCCATTTTATTCGCGCATTGGTCAAGGGCATCGAAAAAAGTCGTTCAGCGCTGTTTTCAGCGTCGAAACCGCCCCAATCTTGATGCTTTGTTCGCTTACCAAGCCTTTGCACGCATCAAAGCCGAGTTCTTGCAGATTATTAGCCCGAGCTTCGCAATACTCAGTCATCGTTGAACTGACTAATTTCTGATTACCTACTTTAGATTCGCTTACACTTGTGACAAAATTCTGGGCGGCAACGGGGACTCGCAGAGTTCAAGTTGGGCGGGTTGAGGAGGTGGTCAGATGTCCGTTGTTAGACAGCCTTTTCCTGGTATTTTCAGGGCCAACACAAACGATCAAACAGCTCAGACCAACCTGGTCAGGTTGAGTGACGCTGATCGCGTGCAGGATGATCGCGACGAAATCGCATTTCGCCACGGGCCACGCGACACCTCTTCGATGTTTGTGTTCGAAACGAATCTACAAGCCGCGCGCAGCGTGCCAAGCGCAGACGACGCGGTCGAGCGCGTATCGCCGAGCGAGGACGGCTGGTCGGGTCTCGATGTGGATCAGACGTTGGGCCAACTGATGACAGAGACGCGCAAGCATCTAGGTCTCTCGCGAGATCAGATAAGCGAGCAGACGCACATTCCGGCGTACTACGTCAGGATGATCGAGAGCGACAGCTACGACGCCATCCCCGATCAACTTTACCTGCTGCCTTTTTTCCGACGGTACGCGGATTTCCTCGGGCTTGACGCACAGAAAGTGGTGTCGCGTTTCATCTGTGATTTCGAGAAGGCCGAGAACGAAGTAGCCGTGCCGCCCGCTCCTACTGCGTACTCCAAGGCTCTGTCGAAGTGGCGGCAGATTGCGGCGGCAGCGGTGGTCGGCGCGATCCTGCTCCCGTGTATCGCATGGGCAGTTGGAGCAGTGCGCGTCGCGTATCGCAAGCAGGCTGATAATACGCTTGCGGCATCGCATTCGGCTGGCGCGCGGCCGTCAACGGCGATCGCTTCGACGGAAGCGCGATCCATGGCCGCAACGGATCCTGTTCGAACTCCTGATGCGGTCGCGGTTTCTCCCGCTTCAGCGCCTACTGCTCTAGCTGATACAAACGCGGGATCTCAGGTCGCTCCGCAGATCAAGCCGTCGCGGACGGGTCGTCGTCACAGACTTATTCGCCATTCGAGGCGTTGGAGGCAGCGGCGTCTCATATAAGCGGCCTCCAGCTCTCGCCAGGTTCTAAGATGCTGGAGATGGGGCCGGCGAGGGCGCTCCTTGTTCGGAAGGCAACTGGTCGTCACCTTCGCCATTGTCGTGATGCCCGTGATGTTCCCACGGGCGGGTGAAGTCGCGATCGAAAATCTTTTGCTGGTCAGGCGTCAGGATGCCGCGAATGTCGGTCATTCCCTGCCAGAACAGCTGATGCCGCCGATGCACAAAATCCTGACGCGCCTGCATCACCTTGAAGCGGGTGTCGCGCAGGATATCGGCGATTCGATCGCTTTGGGCAGGCGTCAGATTGAGCTCATGATTCATTCGGTCGATCAGGCCGCCGCCTGGCACGTGCAGGTAACGGTAGCGATAGGCCATCGTGCTCAACGCGAAACCAATCAGGATGCAGGAGACGCCGATCAGTAAGCCGAACCAGATATTCGACCTAGCTGGCAAGATCGCTCTCTGTCAGGGGCATCTCCGGCGCCAATGGGTCGCCTGTTGTGTCAGAAGTCATACTGGACTCGGGCACGGATAGCGCTTCGCCAATCGAATCATTCGGGGTTCGCACCGAAAGATACGCCGCACTGGTCGCAAACACAAATATCGCCGCAGCCGCAGCCATCGGAATCCATCGATTCAGCCGCGACGCCTCGCGCGACGCCGGAGCAAATCGGGACGGCCGATCCGCCAGAGAAAATTCGCGACGCGCTGGCCGCGACGCTCGCAACGCCGGCTGTTCCATCTCGCCATACAGAACAGGGGCAGTCAGCGCAAAGACGCGAAACGCATGGTCGCACTTCTCGCATCCCTTCAAATGTGCCAGCAGGTCGGCGCGCCGATCCGCGGTTACCGTCTTGCGCCACAGCGCGGGAAATTCCTGTCGTACTTCAAAACAATTCATGACCGTTACCTGTTGCGACCCATCGCGAGCATCCGCTCCGCCTGCTTGCGCAGTGCCTGGCGTGCGCGGAATGCGCGAATTTTTACTTTGGCCTCACTCCAGCCCAGCGTCTGGGCGATTTCACTGACGCTCAAATCTTCACTCTCTTTGAGTACCATCACCATCCGATCCTCAGGCTTCAATGTGTCGAGCAGGCGATGCGCCAAGTCGTAGGCCTCGCGCCGCTCTTCAGCCTCACCAACCAGATCCTCCGGCGAGGCGACGTGCGCGGTCTGCATCCACTGCACTTCCGGCGCGCTGAAATCTCCGACCAGCTCTTCGGGACGCCGCCTTCGCCGACGCAACTCGTCGTAGCACAAGTTCACGACTATCGCGCGCAGCCATCCGCCAAACGGCATCTCGGCCCGATAGGTCGCCAGCGCAGTGTAGGCACGGATAAAACTTTCCTGCGCGATATCCCGCGCCATCTCTTCGTCTGAAAAAAATCGTCTGCATAACCGTTCCACTCGTGGCCGATGCCGCGCCGCTAACTCAGAGAAGGCGTCGGTCTGCCCGCCGAGAACTTCGGTTATCAGTTCCTCGTCGGGTTTGTCGCTCAAACTACGCCCTGCGCTTCGGCTAGCAAGGCGATCCAATATAACTGTTTATTAATACGCATCGACGCGCTAACGGTTACAGTTTTCGCCAGATTTGCGCCTCGGAAAGGAGGTCCGCTAGAGACAGAAATTGGTCGCAGCTCGCGCATATTGCCCCTTTATTCTATATGTCTTCTCGAAGATTTTCTTCCATGCCAGGTTGGAGTGGTCTGCGAGATTCCGTGCCAGCGAGGAATTCATATCTTGGGAGGCAGGGGCAGGCCGGCGCGGGCCAGGTCGGACCGGGTGTCGAGGTCGAGATTGATCCCGGGATCGTCCATGTCGACGTAGACGACACGCGACGCGTCGGCGTTTACCACGTGGCGGGCGCCCTCTTCTTCGGGGCGGATTGTAGTTCGGCGAATATTGCGCGGTCGAAAATCACCGGATGGCCGCGGTGGCCTTCGTGGCGCGCGATCACTATTGGCTTGCCGATTCGATTGTAGGAATCGACGATGGCGCGGAACGTTTCTGCGCGGACCATCGGATGGTCTCCAAGATGAACCAGCGCGGCGGTCGAGTCCGGCTGAATCGCGCTCGAGGCCGACCTTCAGCGAGGACAGCTGGCCGCGCGAATAGTTGGGATTCTCGACGATCACGATTCTCTTGTCGCGCGGAATCGCGGCGCGCACGCGATCGCTATGCGCACCGAGAACGATCACCAGCCGCGGCACGACTGTGAGCATCGCTTCGGCGATGCGCTCGATGAAAGTTTGTCCATCGATTTTGAGCAGCGGTTTCGGATAGCCCATTCGCCGCGACTCGCCCGCCGCCAGTATGATTCCCTCGAGATGCTTCGGCATCGAGGCGCGCTACTTCGAGCGTTTGAGGTTGCCGAAGCGGACGCCGAGGGTGAACTCGTCGCGCTCGTCGGTGCGGCGCTCGCGGATAATTTCGGCGATGATCGAGATTGCGATTTCCTCGGGCGTCTCACCGCCAATCGCGACCCCGAGCGGCGCGTGAACGTCGGCGAGGCGATCTTTGGGAACACCGCTCGCGCCGATTCTTTCGAGTGTGGCCTTCACACGGCGGCGCGAACCGATCATCCCGACGAATCCGCACGGCTGCATCAGCGCGGCGCGCACGACTTCTTCGTCGAAGGAATGACCGCGCGTGACGGACACCAGGTAGCAATGGCCGTCGAGTGCGAGCGAGTCGATCGCGTCGGTGAAAGGCTTGACGATTATTTCGTCGGCTTGCGGGAACCGATCGCGGTTGGCAAACGATGCGCGATCGTCGATCACCGTGACGTGAAATCCCAGCATCGCGCCCAGCGCGCATAGCGGCACCGCGATATGGCCCGCACCGACGATTATCAGGCGCTGCGCACCGACGATGGGATCGACGAACAATCGCACGCCGCCGTTCGGCTCGAGATGCGGTCACAGGTTGCATACCACCGGCGCCGTCAAGCTCGAGCAAAGTGGGAATCGCGTCGGTGGTCCGATCGACAATCTGCGCGAATCCCGCCGCGGGCAGATCGATTGGTCCCGCATCGCGCGCGCTCGAATCTCGAGGATCGATGAACGTCCGCGAGCCAGCCAGGAGCTCCGCGCGCGCACCGGAATCGATCACCGTCAGCAGCGCGCCAGGAGCGCTGCGTCCGGCAAAATCGGCCAGTTTGCGCGCGATCCCCAGGTCGCGTGCCGGCGACCAGAGATCGACGAAGACGTCCATTATGCCGCCGCAGGTGCCGATCTCGCGCTGGTCGAAATCGCCGGTGAGATCGACTTCGGCCAGCCGCGCGCCGCGGTCATTTTTTTCTTCAAGTAATACACGAGCTTTTCGAAAGACCTCGGCCTCGCCGCATCCGCCGCCGATAGTGCCGAATTGCCCGTCCTCGCGCACAATCATCTTGGCGCCGACTTCGCGCGGGGTAGAGCCGCGAACATTTACGACGGTCGCCAAGGCAAACGATTGCCCGCGCTCGAGCGTGCGCAATGCCTCAGCCCAGATTTGATCCGAACCACTCACTTCAGGACCACTGATTAGAACCTACCAGAAGCGGCGCGTCCGATGAATGCGGCGGCGTGGTGTCAGTCGAGATGCGCGCGCAGGTGGCGCAGAATGTCGCGGGCCTTTGAGAGGTTCTGCTGGGCAGATTTGTAATCGCCGGATTTTATTGCCGCTTCGCCTTTCTGCTCGAACTGGCTCGCGTCGAAGAGCTGCTTGCGCTGGTCAGGATCGGTGGGGCCGCTGTCGCGCACGTGCGCCAACTCGAGCGACACCTGCCGCTCCATCTCGACCAGGTCCGGCGGCGGCGACGCGGCAATCGCGGGAAGAGACCTTAACGAAAATAGCGAATGCGGCAATCGCCGCGAAAAGTCGAGCGAGCTTCCTCATCGGCGGAATTGTTATCGAAGCGACAGACGGTTTGCCAGCGTGAGAAATAACTTAATTTAATGTGAAACCCGCCGTGTGGTTTCACACTTCCTTGAGCAGGGGTGACCTCCTTCGGCTTCGCTCAGTTGAGAGACTCGCACCCCAGTGTTACAGAGTTGGCTGGACCCCGAGACGGTGGAGATTTTCGGCGATTCCGTAGCGGGTCAGCATCCGGTAGAGCGTCGAGCGCGAGACGCCGAGCAAGTCGGCGGCGCGGCGGCGATTTCCTTCAGTCTCTTCCAGCGAACGCATCAAAGTCTTCTTGATCACGTCGTCGAGCAGGAACCCTAGCGGCTCGGTGCCGAAATCTACCTGAGGGGCGCTATGCACGACCGGCGCTGGCTCATGACCGTTGGCAGCCGGTTCCCCTGGCGAGTTCAACAACTCGGCGCCGGTTCCGTCAACGATCTGTTCGGGGAGATCGGTCACGACAATGCGATTGTTCTCGCTCAAAATGACCGCGCTTTCGATTGCGTTGGAGAGTTCGCGGACATTTCCCGGCCATTGGTATGCCGCATAGAACGTCGATAGCGGCGCGCGAGATCTCTGAGACGTCTTTGCCGAACAGACGATTGTATTGCTCGATGAAATATCCGATGAAGGCCGGAATCGCCTCGCGTCGCTCGCGCAAGGGCGGGATAAAGATCGCCGCCGCGCTCATGCGGAAATACAGATCGTCGCGAAACGTTCCCGCCTTGACCATCGCGCGCAAGTCGCGATTGGTCGCCGCGACCAATCGCAGATTAACCTTGTAGCAATGCGACGAGCCGACCGGCTGAACCTCATGCGTCTCGACCGAGCGCAGCAGCTTGGGCTGAAGCTTCAGTGGCAATTCGCCGATCTCGTCAAGGAACAGCGTGCCGCCATTGGCCGCGCGGAAGTAGCCTTGCGATTCGTCGCGCGCGTCAGTAAAGGCGCCACGTACATGTCCGAACAACTGCGATTCGGCCAACGCCTCGACGAGGTTGGAGCAGTTCAGCGTCACGAATGGACCATTCGGAACCGGACCGAGGGTGTGGAGCGCACGTGCGATCAGTTCCTTGCCGGTTCCGGATTCGCCTGAAATCAGTACCGTCGCCTTATACGGGCTCAGTTGCGAAACCGACTTCAGGACCTTGCGCACCTGCGCCGAGCGCACGACCATGCCGCCGAGCCGGTCCGCGCTATGCACAAGATGGCTGAGCGACACCATCTCGGTTGCGCGGCTCCGTTGGCAATCGGCAATGCGGGCTGAGTTCCTGAAGGCGGTTGAGTGTCGTCGTGCTGCACCAATCCTCCTGCGTCGGCATGCGATGGCAGGTCGATCGCTATATTGAGAGCAAATGATGGGCCATTGTTGCGGAATCGGAACACTCACTGAACGATTGTCTGCAATAGGCACAGCCGCGCAATTGACTGGATACGGAGTCGATGCGCCATTTCGATGGCATCAGGCGGTCTGGATGCGACATTGATTTGCCGCCACCAGAATGCCGATTAGTCGGCAGGAATGAGCAGCGTCGGCAGATCGCGCAGGTCGGTCAGCTCGATATCGGGGACAGGATGACTGTCGGTGAGCGTTCGCTTGTAACGATTGATCCAGATCGTGCGGATGCCGGCGTCGCGGGCGCCGGCGATATCGCGGTTGAGACTGTCGCCGATCATCACCGCTTCGTGCGCCGCGACTCCCAGTCGTTCCAATGCCAATTGAAAAATCCTGCAGGTCGGGTTTTCCGAATCCGTGATCGCCAGAGATGATGATCGTTTCGAAAAAGCTGGCGAGGTTGGAACCGTCAATTTTGGTGCCCTGGATATCGGGCGCGCCATTGGTGATTAAGCGCGAGACGAAACTTTTTCTTCAACTCATGCAGGACCTGCTCCGACTCGGCGAACACGACGTGGCGGCGGCTTCGATCGATCGCGAAGAATTCCGCGAGCTCTGCGGCGAGTGCTGAGTCGTCGATGCCCACTTCTTCCAACGCGGCCGTCCATGAACGCATCCGGTAGGTGGGCATCCATTTGCGAAGCTGGACGAGCGAAGAATCGTCGCCGGTGAACGAACCCCACAGTGCTTCGCGCGCGCTGATGCCGATGTCGCGGCAATAGTCGATCATCGGGCCGGAGAGAAACAGCTCGCGCGAACGCTTGCGCAACGCGGCGAGGAGCGCGACGGGATCGACGCCGTGGCGCGCTGCGGCAATCTCGGCGGCCGCCAACGCAGAAGCGTCGTTGGAGGTCTCTTCCTCGATCAGGGTTTCGTCGAGATCGAAAATCACGGCGCGGACTTTCATCTGAGGATGCGGCATCGGTCACACGCCAAGAATATCCGCCAATACGCGGGCCGGATGGTCGCGAGGATCGACCTGGTCGTATACCCGCTCGATCGCGCCATTTTCATCAATGAGAAAACTCACGCGGTCGGGATACCTGGCGTCGGGGCCCGAACAAGCACCGTAGGCAAGCGCGACGGCGTGATTCGCGTCGCTCAGAAGCGGAAATCCGAATTCGTGCCGGCGGGCGAAGGCGGCGTTGTCCTCCGGCGAATCGAAACTCACGCCGACCACGCGGATATTGTTTTCGTCGAAGTACGATTGATGGTCGCGAAAGCCGCGGCCTTCGAGCGTGCAGCCGGGCGTGTTGGCCTCGACGAAGAACCACAGCAGCACTTTGGCGCCACGAAGACTCGCGAGCGAGAGACTTGTGCCGTCGTGCGCGGCAAGCGTGAAATCAGGCGCCGGCTGTCCAACTTTGATCATCTCAATTCAACCCGATTCGATTCGCGTCGACAGTTCAATTCAACAGGGCGCGGAGTTGCGCCAGCGAAGAAACACAAGTTGGATCGCCGGGCGCGAATGCGAGCGCGCCTTCGAACTCGTCGATCGCCCGCTTCACCATTCCCTTCTCTGCGTAAATTCGGCCCAGATTCATGAACGGAAAGTGACGCGGATCGTAGCGCGGCGCGGTCTTGGCCTTCTCGAGCCATGGGATCGCCTCGTCGAGTTCGCCCTTGGCGATCAGATAGGCGCCGATATCGTTGTACGGATTGCCAAATGCGGGATCGACTTCGATCGCGCGGCGGCATTCGGCGATAGCGTCGTCGATTCGACCCATTCCCTCGAACGCCCATCCCCGAAAAGTGTAAGCCTCCGCAGTAGGAAAGATTTCAATCGATTTTGTGTAGAGCTCGACGGCGCGATCGAGATCGTGGTTCATGTGAAAGCGCATCGCCTCGTTCCACAACTCGAGGGCCCGCGTCCGCGGTTCAGAATCAGCCATGATCCGATCGGTATTGTGCCGATCCGCCCGCGTCAAGAGCGAGGGTCGCTATGAGGTGTGGACCCCGGTGAGGGCGCGCATGATTTGAATCATCGCGGGACCGACGATCACGCCATCATTGCGGGCAGAATGAACAGCACGAGCGGAAAGAGAATCTTGACGGTGGTTTTTGCGGCGGCTTCTTCGGCGCGGAGCCGGCGGGTGGTGCGCATCGTGTCCGAGATCGAACGCAGTGCGGGGCCGATCTGCGCGCCCAGCTTTTCGCTTTGCACCAGCGTGGCGGCGAGCGGCCGGATGTCTTCGACCGCGGTGCGATCGGCGAAACTCCTGAGCGCCTGGCCCAGCGTGCTGCCGGCAGCGAGCTCGCCAGACACCATCGAGAGTTCGGCGCCTATCTCCTGCTTTTGGCGGAGCGACTCGGAGCCAACTATCTTGATCGCTTCACTGAGGCCGAGGCCGGCTTCGACGCATACCACCAGCAAATCCAAAACATCAGAGAGTTGGCTGGCGATTTGATCGCGACGGCTCCTGGCTCTGCGACCAATGTAGTAACTCGGGGCGAACGCGCCGACGCCCGCGCCAATCAACATCACTATGAGCGGCTTGATACCGTGGAGACCAAAAGCTATCGAGACCACCATCGCGATAAGCGCGGTTCCTCGCAGTCGATGCCAGACGGGCGAAGTGAAAGGTGCGGACGGCGCTCGACCCCGGAAAGCCGGCGCGAACCAAGGTCTGCGAGAGCTTCTCGCGCTCTGGAGTGTTCATCGCGGGTTCGGGAAGATGCTTCGCGACCCATCGGAAAAGCGCGTTCGCGAAACGAATCGGAATCCATATCGACGTTGTCGGGATTTCCGTATGCAACGCGCATCTTAACGCCCATCTCGGCGATGCGATCGTCAAACGGGCGATTGATCCCGTAGATGGCGGCGTAGATCGCGACCGAGACTGCGCCGAACAAGAGAAACACGGTCAGACTTGCATAGATTGCCGGCATGGCGGTTCCTCAGTACTTCACTTTCAGCAACTTACGAATTGAGAGAAACGCGAGGACGTCAAGCACGGCGGCGACTTCGAGAATCTTCTGGCCACTTGGATCGAAAAAGAGCGTGTTCGTATAGCTCGGCTGAATGACGCTGAAGGCCGCCAGCATTACGATCGGCAGGAACCCGACCAGTATCCCGCTCATTTTGGATTGGGCGGTGAGGGCTTTGATTTGCTGCTGCAGGCGCTGGCGAGTGCGAACGATTTCCGACAGGCGTCCGAGTATGATCGCCAGCGAGCTGCCGACTTCCGCTTGTACGCGCACCGCTACTACCAGAAGGCGAAGATCGTCCTGCGGCACGCGTTTGAGCATTTCTTCCAGTGCGCGCGGGAGCGGCAGGCCGAGGCGGCTCTGTTCGATAGCGGAACGGAATTCGGTTGCGATCGGATCGGCGAACTCCGCCACCACGACTTGCAATCCGCGCAGCAGGGAATGGCCGGCTTCGAGCGACGATTTGATCAAATCGAGTGCATACGGCAATTGTTTGGCGAATGCCTTGAGACGCCGCTGTCTGCGGACGCGGATATAGACAATCGGCAGGCTTCCCATTGCCGCGCCGATCGCTATCGAGATGAGTTCCCGTCCCCAAATGGCTTCACCCGCAAACAGGCCCGCCGTGAACATCAGCAGAATCACCAGCAGGACGTCGGCGATGCGCGCATAGATTCCCGCCTGCCATAAGTTTTCCTCGAGCTTTTGAAGCAGATTGAGACCGTAGAACCGGGTCAGGAACTCACGTCCAGTCAACCGGCGAGAATCGGTTTTAGTGATACCGCCTTCGAGGCCGAGGTCGGGACGCGACATGCGTCGCATCACGGTGCGGTTGACGCCGGGACGGACGTCGCGGCGCAAGAACCATAGCGCGCAGGCAACCAGCACGAAGCCGGCGACGGCAGCCGGGATCTGCAGGTCTTCGCGGTTCATCGGGCGGCCGCTTTGATGACTTTCGACTCGGTTTTGTAGCCGGCGGTTTCGAGGCGCTGGGTGTATGATGAACGGATGCCGCTGGATTGAAAGGCGCCGTTGATTTTTCCCGCCGCGGTAGTGTCGGCGCGGACAAATTCGAACAAGTCCTGCATCATAATCATCTCGCCTTCCATGCCGCTGATCTCGGAGATTTTCATCACCTTGCGCGAGCCGTCGGACAGGCGGCTGACGTGAACAATTATGTTGACGGCCGAGGCAATCTGCTGGCGCATCGCGCGCTGCGGAATCGAAACGCCCGACAGCAGCATCATCATCTCGAGCCGGCCCAGGCATTCGCGCGGGCTGTTGGCGTGGATGGTGGCGATAGAACCGTCATGGCCGGTGGACATGGCCTGCAACATGTCGAAGACTTCCGCGCCGCGGACCTCGCCGACGACGATTCGGTCGGGGCGCATTCGGAGACAATTCTTGACCAGGTCGCGCTGGGTGACTTCGCCGCGGCCTTCGAGATTGGACGGCCGCGTTTCGAGCCGCACGACGTGAGGCTGTTGCAGGGAGAGTTCGGCAGAATCCTCGATGGTAACGATGCGTTCGTTTTCGGGGACGAACGCGGACAGACAATTCAGCATCGTGGTCTTGCCAGAGCCGGTACCGCCGCAGACGATTACGTTCAGGCGTGCGCGAACGACGGCGAGCAGAAATTCGACCAGGTCCCAGGTGAGCGCGTCCCTTTCGACCAGCGCGCCGATGTCGAAGCGATGCTTCCCGAAACGCCGGATTGACAGCGCCGGCCCGTCGAGCGCGAGTGGCGGTATGATGGCGTTGATACGCGAGCCGTCGGGCAATCGCGCATCGACCATCGGCGACGATTCGTCGACGCGGCGGCCAACGCGAGAGACGATGCGATCGATGATCAGCATCAAATGGGCGTCGTCCTGGAAGACCACGTCGGTTGCGTACAGCTTGCCGCGCTTTTCGACGTAGACCTGGTTGTGGCCGTTGACGAGGATGTCGGTGATTTCGTCGTCGCGGAGCAGCGGCTCGAGCGGGCCGAGGCCGAGCAGTTCGTTCTTGAGTTCCTCGACCAGGCGGCCGCGGTCGGCGTCGGTCAGCAGGCGTCCGTCTTCGTTAAGGATGTCGTTGATGGCGGCGGTAACCTTGCTGGAAACCATCGCGGGCTCGAGGGTCTCGAGCTTGGAGACGTCGATAGTTTCGAACAGCTTGTTGTGAACCTTGACCTTCAAGCGGCGCGAGCTATCCGCGATCGCGTCCTTGCGGCGGCGGACGGTCGCGCCGATGAGCGAACCGCCGGCGGAGGCGGTCTCGGGTGCGTGTCCGCCGTTACTAACATGCTGGAGCCTATCAGTCAGTCCCATCTTGCATACCTCATCGACTTTGATGCGTGGAAAAGGCGGATTTGAGCCGCGAAATAAAGTTTTCAGGCTGCGCAGCCGGTTCCGTACGCGGCATTACGAGAGCGGCCAGATCGAGCATCGCGCGCGCGACGGGGGACGATGGCGCGACCTGGAAGAGGTCCTGCGCTTTCATCTCGATCGTTTCGAAGGTGCGATCGTCGGCCGGAATTTTGGCGTAGATGGGCTTGGCGAGAGTCGATTCGATGGCCTTCTCGGTCAACGGATGCGACGGCCGGTAGCGATCGAGGATGAAGTGCGGCTCGAGCGTAGTCAGCCCCAGGCGCTCGAACAGGTCGATGAATCGCCATGCGGATCGCGCAGCCGCGATCGACTGATTGAGCACGTAAAACAGGTGGTCGGAGCGCTCCCACGCGGCAACCCCGTTTTCGTCGACGTGGTCGCCGCAATCGACGATCACGTAGTCGAACAACTGGCGCGTCAGGTCGAGCACCGTGCCGACCGTGATGTCCGAGACCAGTTCGCCTTCTTCGATTCGCTTGGGCGCGGCCAGCAGACAGACGCCCGACGGATGCTTGGTCAGGGCGGATTCGAGCTGGATCGAATCGAGCTTATGCTCGAGGCGCACCAGCGGCATGATTGTCACTTCGGGATCGAGGTTCAGAAAAATTGCGAGGCCTCCGGTCTGAAGATCGAGATCGATCAACGCCACGCGCTGATGCAACGACTCGAGCGCCAAAGCGAGGTTGGCCGCCATCGAAGTCACCCCGACGCCACCGACCAGGCTGGTGACGGAAATGACGATGCCGCCTTCGCGGCGCTCGGTGCGCCAACGGGCCTCGCTTACTTTCAGCAAGGCGCGGGTCGCCTCGCCAGGGTCGAGCGGGATGAACAGGATTTCGTCGGCGCCGGAGCGCAACGCTCGCTTCATCAGACCGGCTGAGCGCGCGCTCAACAATGCGAGGAGGGTCGGGCGCGGCGAATGAAGCGACTGGCTCTGGAGAAAGGTCAAGGCAGCTTCCTCGTTGCCGTTGACCATCACCAGAGTCGCGTCCGGCGGCACGGAGGCATTCTCGGAAAGATTGGCGGCGGTGGCAGCCTCACCCTCGACAATCTCGAGTTGAGGCTCAACCAATCCCGCCAGAACCGCTTTGAGCTGGTTGCGCTCATCGCCGGGATCGCCGACCAGCATGACTTTCATCGAGCTGCGACGACTCTCGCCGTTTGAACCGTTGAATGGCACTCGATCTTTCTCCCGTAGAATCGCGGACGGGCCGCGTCCGGCGGCATCGAGGGTCTGGGTCCTGATTTCGTCTGGTGTCAACTCGGCGCGACCGGTAGGCAGGTATACCTGGCCAGTTGGGGGCAGCGGCCGGACTATCTCGGGCGTCACGCTCATGACGAGGTCGCTTTCCTTGTTCGACCAGGAGGTGTTGCGGAAAAGACCGGCCAGGTAGGGGATGTCTCCCAGGTAAGGCACCTTCTGCACCTGCGAGACTTTTTCATGCAGAATCAGCCCGGCGATGATGAGCGTCTGGCGGTCCTTGAGGCGCGCCATCGTCTCAGCGCGCCGAGTTACGAAGGCCGGAACGGTGAAGCCGAAGAGCTCGACGCCTTGCGTATAGTCCGGTTCGGAGACCTCGGGTTTCACCAGCAGCTCGATATCGTCGCGGCCTACGACGGTCGGAATGAACTCGACCGAGGTGCCGAAGGTTTTGAAGACGATGGTCGAGTTCAGCGCCTGGGCAATGACGATGGGTATTTCGCCACCCGAGAGGAACTTGGCTTTTTCTCCGGAGTTCGCCAGCAGATGCGGCTCCGCGAGAACTTTGCCGAGGCTGTGATTCTTCGAGAAACTGGAAGAATCCCTGCCACTGAACGTTCGAGTTTCCCGCAGAGAGGCCATAGGTCAGGTTCGATGACAGCAACAGCGGAATCATCTGGCCGGGACCGGGCAAGATTCCGCTCGGCGAGGTGGTCCCGGACAACGATCCTGCCGAGGCCGAGCTCTGAAGAGTGCTGGCTGCGTTGTATGGCGTGCGCGACCGCGCCGGGCAGACCGACCAGTGAGATGCCGATCTTGGTGAGCGCGACCGACAGGTTAACTCCCTGATTCTCGAGCTCAGTGCGGTCGAGCTCGGCCACGATAGTGTTGAGCATCACCTGCTGTTTGCCGCTGGCGTCGACGCGAACCGTCCGTTCGTCGTATCGGCCCTCGGCGTCCCAAATGGCGAGTGTCGTAAAGCCGGGCTGATGGGCGATCAGATTGAGCTGGAACGGATCGATCACCTGCACGTCGGCAATCTTGGAGTCGGCGACGGAGACTCGCGTGATGCGGCGCTGAAAATCGATTACCTCAGAGGTGCCCATCATCAGCGATACGGCTTCCTCCGGCAGATAGTGCTTTCCGCCAGAGACACTGTCGCTCAGGTATCCCGGGCCCGGATCCAGACCGACGGATCGTTTCGATAACGAGCCGGTGCTGATTGCGGACGGCGCAACCGATTGGCTCGGCTCGTAGGCTCTGGAACCCTTATCCGGCTGAGGCGGCACATTCCATGAGGCGTCATCGTAGGAAATCGGCGCTTTGTCGGGAAGCGTCGCGCGTGTACGATGAAGCTGCCGGCGAAGTCGTGCGCAGCGACGAAATCGTCCCAACTCCGGCATTGCAGAGGAGCTCGAGGTTGACGCGCCGGCTCCCGGCCGCGAGCTGAGTCCCTCATCGCTCATCGACGGCGGCGCCGTGCCGGGGGTCAGCGGCGCGCCGGGTTTGGCAACCGCGAACGCATTGACGTCGTAGCTGACTTCGCGATCCGAGTCATTGGTGACAGTAACTATCCAGCGGCCTGCGCCGGCACTCAGCATCGTGAGCTTGCCCGGCGGCGAGTCGTAGCTGACGAAGGCATTTGGATTTTGCTCAACCCGAAACGACGGTTTGGTGCCCGGCTTGATATCGTTGATCACGTAGGTCTCGCCTGCGTTCATCGAAACCGGCACCCAATCGGACGGGTCTGTTGCCTGCGCCCGTGCGGTTGCCGCGCTGACGACCAGAATCAATCCGGCGGACGCGAGTAGCCGGCAGATTCGTTCTGCCGACCAAATATTTACGTATCTGTTTTTGCATCCCCTCATGGCCTTTCCCCCTTTAGCCACCTGCGATCATGGAACCTGATAAGTCTTTGGCGCCGGCACGTAACCCGGATCCCCCGGTCTGAGCGGCGCGAGATTAGTCGAGACATGGCCATTAATTGCGTCGCTTCGAACTGCTGCGAACGCACTCGGCGGCGGCTCGGCGAAGCTCGCCGACCAGACCGGCTTCGCCGACGAGACTGGAGATTCAGGCGCATTGGCGTCCGGCTCTGGCGGCGCCGCGGGCATCTGCGGCTCCGAAACGGCAGGCGTGTCCTGATGCGCCTGAAAAGATGAATGCGTGCCCGCGCCGGAATGGACAAAGGAAATCGCCTCTGACGACTTGCCGTCGCGCATCACTTCGATTCGAAAAGCGGTGGGTCCATGCGCAGGACGAGCGGGCAAACCGGCGCCGGTTGTATTTGCATCACGGGCAAGGTTGCGCCGAGTGCGGCGCCTTCATGAAGCAGGTCGGGCAGTCCGATTCCCCTGGTCGCGACGATTTTGGCGTCGCTGTAATTGCGCATCGCCAGACGCAGCAATCCCTCGCGGCTGGCCAGGGTGAGTTTTTCAGCGTCGGGCGGAGTCACCAGCAAGGTGACGACTTTGACTACTTCAGGCTGGTCCTTGACGTGTTCGATTTCCTGCGCGACTGCCAGAACTTCGATGTTCTGCAGAACGATGCGCGAGAAGGACGGCTCGCCCGGGCCGGTGCCTGCAACGGCGACCAGAATGTCGACGCGGGTGTGCGGCGCGACGAAGCCGGCAATATCCGAGACTTCGTCGACCGGGACCGACATCGCACGCATCCCGGATGGAATCAGCAGCGGCATCACGCCGGAGGTCTTTTCGCCCATGAAGAGCTTGCTGGCGACAATCGGCTCATTGGCTTCGAACTCGGTCTTGGCGAACGAGTCCGCTATCGCCTGCGGATCGGTGAAGCCGCCTTGCGGAACGCTGTCGCGCGACCATCGAACGAGCTTGACGGAATCGGGCTCGAGCTTGGTGCCGAGCGGTATGTCGTTTGCGGCGACGACGATTTCGACCGTTTGGGCCATCGCGCGCTGCACTTCGGACTCGCGTTTTCTGATTGCGGAAAAGACCACAATCGCGGCCAGCATCGCGCCCAATGCGGCCAGGATTACGAACACTATCGGTCGTTTCATCTACGTCCCCCTGTTTGCGCGACCAGTCAATTCCGACTTTTCAATTGGCCCCCACGCGCAAAATTCAATCGATCGCACTCCCGCCTCAACTTCGGGATTTGCGCGGCGGAGACTCGAAGTCCCCGCCGCTTTTCCGCGCGCGCTTTCATTCGGCTACGCAGGGTTGAGGGTTACGCTCACGCACCCGACAGAGTCGCGGTCACGTTGGCGATGATCGTGTTGATCCCGCCTTCGAGACCCTGGTACGCGAGGTAGCCGGCCACCGCGATCGCCGCGATAATCAGCACATACTCCGTCATCGTCTGACCCTTCTGGCTTTCGCGGACTCGACTAACGAGTTGGTCGAAACACTTCATCGTCGATGTCCTCCTTTCGCGTTTGCGTCGGCGCATCCGCGACTTGCTTGCGAAATGCCAGTGGTCTACGCACCCTTCAGGGTCGCGGTCACGTTAGAGATGATCGTGTTGATTCCGCCTTCGAGGCCCTGGTACGCGATGTACCCAGCCACCGCGATCGCCGCGATAATCAGCACGTACTCAGTCATCGTCTGTCCCTTTTTGCTTTCGCGGACCCGAACCATGAGTTTGTTGATGTAGTTCATTTTTGATGTCCTCCTTTGCGCGTTTAGTCAGCGCAATCGATTTGTTTCACGCCAGCCGGACGGTTAACGGATCCGGCTCGTGTTGCCTGCCGAACTGACTTGGTTTCCGCGACAACCTCTGTTTTCCAATCTTCAATTCGCTCGTTCAGTGTTCAGCTGCGTGCCTTGCTGAGAGGTTCAATTGCACCACTTGTGCCAGCAGCCGATGCGAGCGAAAGACGGCATAGCCGCCCAGGGCAAATCGTACGGGCCAATCTGAGACCAGCTTGTCGCGTCGCGGTACATCGAATGATTCAGTCGCCGGAGCGGCGTTCCATTTCTGGTCTTTTTGGGTAGGCAATCGGCGGTCTCCTTTGCCATAATCGGCTCATGCTTGGCCAAAATCGCACTTCGATTCTGCCCTGCCCTTTCCTGCGAATTGCGGGCCAAGGGGTAATTGCGATCGCGCTCGCCGTCGCGCTGTCAGCATGCGCACCGTCGGCACTGACCTCGGCGCGCAGCCAAATTGCCGCCGCCAATTATCCGGCAGCCCGTCAAGAACTGGTCGCTCTGTCGGCCCGCACGCGACCTGAGCGAGAGCGAGCGCGTCGAGGTGAAGGACGATCTATGTCTGTGCGATTTCAAGATCGGCCGGCCGACGTACACGCTGGCCGAGCAGCGCGCCGTGTGCATGGACGCGGCGAAAGAGCCGGGCAGCCAGAGCGCATCGATTGTCGCAGCAAATCGACGAGGCCGAGCGCCTCAAAGATGCTCAGTTAGTAGAAGCCGCCCTGACCGAGCGTGACCTGGCCGACGCCGAGAGCGCCGCGACCGACTATCAGAGATGCCTGGCGCCGATCCCGCAATGGTTGCGCGATGGTCGAAGGAAATCTGGACGCTGGCGGACACGCAGGTGTTCGCGGATTCCGTCGCGAAGAAGCACTCGCTCGGAGGCGCGATCTCCGAAGCGCGCAAAAACCATCCGAAGGTCGCAAAGATGAGCCCAAGCCAATTCGACCAGTGGGTCGTCATGACTTCGACGGTCTCGGGAACCGCGCTGGTATCGAGCGTAGAAATGAGAGACTCGACGCTGAGTCTATTTGTCGACGAAGCGAACTTGCCGGTGGCCGCGCTCAGCCTCGATCGACTCGCGACGATCAACGACGCGATGGTGGCGCGATGCGGTTGCGATGCGCGCACCAACGTCGCGGTGGCGGAAACCGGCTTCCCCGCATACTTCATCAGGCTGGATCCGGAAACTCGGATGTCCGAGGTAATGATACTGCCGCGCGGGGATCACGCGATCGTGTCGGCCAACTCGAACAACTAGTTCAGGCTAGCCCGATTTCCCGGCATCCCTGGGCTGCTTAGTCATAAAAAATGTTTTGTGCTAGTCATCCCAACTGACTGAGACTTGGCAATTGCGCTGCCGCGTCGGCGGCCGCGCGGTCTCGGGAGCTGCGAAAATCTTGTACGCACTTATGCAGCGCTGGTGCCTGACGATTGCAGTTATCGGCTGCGCCCCCGTTGCCGCGTTAGCCGACGACTGGGGGATGGGCGCTTCGAACTCGAAGATTCCGCCGAGCAGCGTCTTCGATGCAGTTTCGACCCCCGCTCACGAAATCAACACCGTCGCATTCTTCGTCATCTCGATCACGGCGGTGATTTTCCTGATTGTCGCCGGACTGCTGACCTACAGCATCGTGCGATTCCGCGTCCGCCCGGGCGACGACGGCCGCGAACCGCCGCAGGTCTACGGCAGCAATCCGATCGAGTTCGCATGGACGACGGTCCCCGTCCTCATTGTATTGGTACTCATCCTCGTCACTGCACGCACCATATATACGGTGCAGGCGCCGGCGCGGCCGCCCGGCGCGCTCAGCGTCCATGTGATCGCGCATCAATGGTGGTGGGAGTTCCGCTATCCCGGCTTCGGCATCGTCACCGCCAACGAACTTCACGTTCCGCTCAGCGATCCCAAAAGCCCCACGCCGACGTTTCTCGATCTCGAGTCGGCCGATGTCGCGCATAGTTTCTGGGTGCCGCGCCTGGCAGGCAAGACTGACGTAATCCCGAACAAGAAAAATTCGATGTGGATCGATCCGCATGTCGCCGGCACCTACCTTGGGCAATGCGGCGAGTACTGCGGCACCGAGCACGCGCATGATGCTGCTGCGGGTGATCGTCGAGCCGCGCGCCGACTTCGATCGATGGGTCTCGGCGCAGAAGGAGCCGCCGGCGATGGACGCGTCGGTGGTGCACGGACGCCAGGTATTCGAATCGACCGCATGCGTGAACTGTCACACGATTCGCGGCACTGCGGCCGACGGGCGCTTCGGTCCCGACCTAACTCATCTGATGACTCGCGAGACGATCGGCGCCGGCGTCGCGATGAATACTCGCGATCACCTCAAAATCTGGGTGAACGATCCCAGCGTCATGAAACCCGGCGCGCTGATGCCGGCGATGAACCTCGGCGACAAGGACCTCGACGATCTGGTCGCCTACCTGGCGACGCTGCGCTGACTGGAGATGAGAGCATGGCGGGCACCATCGATCAGCAAATCGCTCTCGGCGCTGTAGACGACGCTCAAGCGCTGCCGCTGGTCGGCAAGCTGCACGAGTGGGTCGTCACGGTCGATCACAAGCGGCTCGGCCTCATGTACATCGGGGGCGGCCTGTTCTTTTTTCTGATTGCCGGCCTGCAAGCTGCGACGATTCGGCTTCAGCTCGCGATCCCCGACGCCGGCATCGTGCCGCCGCAGGTATTCAATCGCCTGCTGACGATGCATGGCACCGCGATGGTTTTCCTGGTCGGGATGCCGATCCTCACCGGCTTCTTCAACTACCTGGTGCCGCTGATGATTGGCGCGCGCGACCTCGCCTTCCCGCGGCTCAACGCCTTCGGCTTCTGGCTATGGTTCTTCGGCGCGATCCTGCTCTACTTCAGCTATATCGGCGGCGACGGCCTCTACGGCGCGGGCAGCGCGCCCGACGTCGGATGGTTCGCGTACGCACCGCTGACCGAGCTGCCGTTCTCGCGCGGCAACAGTACTGACTATTGGATACTGAGTATTTTTCTGACCAGCGTCGGCTCGACCGCGACCGCCATCAACATCATCACCACCGCGTTCTGCATGCGATGCGAAGGGATGACGCTCAACAAGATGCCGGTGCTGGTGTGGCTGGCGGTCGTCGTCGCATTCATGATGCTGGTCGCGTTGCCGCCGCTCTCGGCCGCGCAGGCGATGCTGCTGCTCGACCGCTTCCTCGGCGCGCATTTCTTCGACACTCAGGCCGGCGGCTCGGCGATCCTGTGGCAGCACTTCTTCTGGATCTTCGGCCATCCCGAAGTTTATATCCTGGTCATTCCCGCTTTCGCTTTCGCCTCCGAGATCATTCCGGTCTTCTCGCGCAAGGTGATTTTCGGTTACAGCGTGATGGTCGCGGCGTCGTGCGCGATCGCGTTCATCAGCCTGAGCGTGTGGGCGCATCATATGTTCTCGGTCGGCATGACGCCGGCCGGCAACTCGTTTTTCGCCGCCTCCACGATGCTGGTAGGCGTGCCGACCGGCATCAAGATCTTCAACTGGCTCGGCACGATCTGGGGCGGGAAGCTTCGCTTCAGGGTGCCGATGCTGTTCAGCCTGGCGTTCCTCTTTCAGTTTCTGATCGCGGGGCTGACCGGCATCATGCTGGCCGTCGCGCCCTTCGACTGGCAAGTCACCGATACCTACTTCGTAGTCGCTCATTTCCACTACGTACTAGTCGGCGCGATCATCTTCATGGATTTCGCCGCTATCTACTACTGGTTCCCAAAGGCTACTGGCCGAATGCTCAGTGAGACATCTGGGTAAATGGCATTTCTGGCTATTCCTGATCGGCTTTCATCTGACCTTTCGATACTCTGCATTTCGCCGGGACTGCGCGGGATGCCGCGGCGCATCTATACCTATCAGCCGGGCCGCGGACTCGAGACCCTCAACTTGGTCGCGTCGATTGGCGCGCTGGTGCAGGGCATCGCCGTGCTCATCTTGGTGATCAATGTTATGCGCTCGCTCCGCTCCGGCGAACGGGCGGGCAACGACCCTTGGGATGCGTGGACGCTGGAATGGTCAACGACCTCGCCACCACCCGAATACAATTTCGCCGAACCGCCGGTAGGTGCGCAGCCGCCGGCCGCTGTGGGACCTGAAACATCCGGAAGACCCCGACTGGAAGTACGAATGAGACCGGATGCATCGTCGTAATGGCCGCCGCACCGACCGCAATCCCCGCTGCCGCAGTTCGACTTGGAGCGCAACTCTGCCCACGACGCGGCCGCGTCGGCATCCTGGCGCTGATCCTCACCGAGTCCGTGTTCTTCTCGATTTTCGTCGTCGCCTACATCTTCTACCTCGGCAAAAGCCTGACCGGCCCGTACCCCAAAGACGTCCTGTCGCCGCCGATCCTGAACACCATCTGCCTGCTCTCGAGCAGCATCACGATCGTCCTCGCGATCCGCGCCCTGCGCGCCGGCTCGATTCGCACGTTCGCCTCTGGTGGTTCATCACTTTCGCGCTCGGCGCTCGAATTCCTGGCCGGCACCGCGCTCGAATGGCATCGGCTCATCTACCACGAGGGTCTCACGATTCGCACCAATCTTTTTGGGACTACCTATTACTCACTAGTGGGTCTGCACGCGACTCCACGTCACTGTCGGATTACTACTTGATTCTGCTCGTGACTGATTCTGACTATGTGCGGATACATGAACGAGCGCCACGTCGAACGCACTGATGTCCTCTCATGGTATTGGCACTTCGTCGATGCCGTCTGGGTAGTAGTATTCCTGACCGTGTACGTGATCGGTCGATGAGCTAATGCAATGGCTATTCAGGAAAATACGCGACAACCGTAATCGAAGTTCCTGCGCCGACCGCATGGCCGATGATCTTGGCGCTCGGCTTGACGCTCGTCCTTCGCCGGCCTCGTCACCAGCCGTCACAGTCAGCATGGTCGGCTTCGTGCTTACGATCGCCGGCGCCGTCGGATGGTTTCGCGAGGTGCTTCCGGTCGAGCATCGCGAGACGGTTCGCGTCACGCCGACCGTCGGAGTCATCGTTCCCGCAAAAATCGGCGTCGACTATCTGCGAGTCGGAGAGCTGGGCAATCGCGCCGTTCTGCCGCTCGAAATCTATCCTTACTCCGCCGGCATCAAAGGCGGGATCGCGGGCGGCGTCGCGATGGCGGTACTCGCCGTGCTGCAAGGCATCATTTTTCACGGCAGCCCCTGGTACACGATCAACATTCTCGCCGCGACCGCGATGGCGAATCTCGCCAACGCCGACACCGCGACGCTTTCATCGTTCATCCCGGAAGCATTCGTCGTCGCGCTGATCATTCACGCGCTCCGCGTCGATCCTGGTCGGACTGCTCTACGGCGTGATGCTTCCGATGTTCCCGCGCTACCCGGCGTTCTGGGCCGCGATCGTCGCGCCGCTGCTGTGGACCGGCCTGCTGTGGTCGTCGCTCAGCGTGATCAATCCGGTGCTCGACGCGCGCATCGAATGGCGATGGTTCATCCTGTGCCAAATCGCATTCGGCGCGGTCGCGGGTTTCGTAGTCAACCAGACAGAGCGCGTACATACGCTGCAGCATCTGCCATTCGCCGTTCGCAGCGGGCATCGAGGCGCCCGGCCTCGGCGAGAAGCGCGAGGACTAGCATCAAGTTGAACGCACGCAAGTTGCAAATCGCTCCTCGCGAGCGCGTCGCTAGCAGCAATCCTGCTCGCGGGATGCGATTCGCTGCCCGGACGTCCCACGCAGGCCGACCTTCCGCTGCGCCCGACTAACGTGACCGACTTCGCGACGCTCTATGGCGAGAATTGCGCCGGATGCCACGGCGCCGACGGCAAGTCCGGCGCCGCGATCGCGATGAACAATCCTGTGTATCTCGCGATCATCGACGACGCTTCGATGCGCCGCGTCGTCGCCAACGGAGTTCCCGGCACTGCGATGCCGCCGTTCGCGCAAAGCGCCGGCGGTTCGCTGACGGATCATCAGATCGACATTCTGATCGCCGGCATCCGCAAAAGCTGGGCTGGCGCTGCGGATGCTGCCGCGGGCGCTCCGCCATATTCCAGTTCCACGCCGGGCGATTCGAATCGCGGCGCGCAAGTGTACGCGGCGAACTGCCAATCGTGTCACGGCGCCCGACGGCAAAGGCGGAACGGCGGGTTCGATCGTCGATCCTTCATACCTTGTCGCTCGTCAGCGATCAGTACTTGCGCACGATCGTGATCGCGGGACGCCCCGAGCTCGGCCATCCCGATTGGAAAGAATGCCGCCGGCGGACAACCGCTGACACCGCAACAAGTCTCCGACGTGGTCGCATGGCTGGCTTCGAAACGTCCCGCATCCGCTGGCAACTGAGTAATTGAAATGACTCCATCAGCCTGAAAACACTTCGCGGCGCACGTTTCTGTTTCGTCTCGGAATAGCTATTAACGCGATCGCCATCGCACTATTCGCAATACCTATTGTCGGCTACGTGCTGTCGCCCGCGCGGCGCTTCACGTGGCTCGACTGGATAGCGCTCGGCCCGCTGACTGACTATCCGGAAAACCAGACGCGACTGGCCGAGTATGTAAACCCGTTCAAGAAGTCGTGGGACGGCGAGACCGCAAAAATCCCGTGCTGGGTGCGACGCATGGACGGGCGACCAATTCCAGGTCTTCGCGATCAACTGCACCCATCTTGGATGCCCGGTGCGATGGTTCGCCGAGTCCGAGCTGTTCATGTGCCCATGTCACGGCGGCGTTTTCTACTCCGACGGCAGGCACGCGTCGGGACCTCCGCCGCGCCCGCTCTATCAATACAAATACAAGGTCGAGGCCGGCCAGCTCTGGATTTACGCCGGCCAATTGCCGACGCTGGGCCAGCCTGCAAGCATGATCGACGTGCTCAAATCAGTCTGGCGATGGCTCGACGCCCGCCTGCAAATCGGCAGCACGATCGCCGAGGTCGCCGAGCATCCGGTGCCGCGCAGCTCCGCGAGCTGGTGGTACATCTTCGGCAGCGCCACGCTCGTCGTCTTCATTTTGCAAGTAGTCACCGGCATCTGCCTCGCGACCGTCTATACGCCCGCCGCCGATCGCGCGTGGGACAGCCTGATCTACCTGAACTACCAGCAGCCGCTCGGATGGTATCTGCGCGCGCTGCACGGCTGGGGCTCCAACTTCATGGTCGCCCTGATGTTCATCCACATGATCCAGGTCTTTCTGTTCGGCGCGTACAAATTCCCGCGCGAACTCACCTGGGTCGCAGGATGCGTCCTGCTTTTATGCACGCTCGGCATGGCGTTCACCGGCCAGGTGCTTCGCTTCGATCAGAACGCATACTGGGGTCTCGGGCATCGGCGCGTCGATCGCCGGCCGCACTCCGATCATCGGCTCCAAAGTCGTCGATCTCATCCTCGGCGGACCGATCATCGCCGGCGAAACCCTGTCGCGCTTCTTCGCGCTGCATGTGTTCGTGATCCCTGGTCTGCTGATCGCCTTCGTCGGCCTGCATCTCTTCTTAGTATTGCGATTAGGCATTAACGAATGGCCGATGCCCGGTCGAATAGTCAGACGCGATACCTACTTGCAGGAGTACCAGGAGTTAGTACACAAGGACGGCGAGCCGTTCATGCCATTCGCCGCGCAGAAGGATCTCGTCTTCGCCGGACTGATTATTCTGAGCCTGCTCGTCGTCGCCGCTGTCGAGGGGCCAATCGGTCCCAACGGCCAGCCCGATCCGACAATCATCCAGACGGTTCCGCGCCCCGACTTTTTCTTCCTGTGGCTATTCTCGCTGTTCGCACTGTTGCCGCCGTGGACCGAAACCTTCCTGATGCTCACCGGTCCGGTCGCCGTCATCGGACTTCTCTTCGCGTTGCCCTTCATCTCCGCCACCGGCGAGAAGAGCTGGCGTCGACGACCTTTCTCAGTCGTGATCGTGATTCTCGCCGTCACGACTATCGGCACGCTCACCTGGCTCGGCACATTCTCGCCATGGTCGCCGGTGATGGACGCGTGGAGCGCCGCGCCGACTCCCATCGATTACGTCAAGGGTCGCACTCCGCTCGAACTGCAGGGCGCGCTGCTGGTGCAGAGCAAGCAGTGCCGCAACTGCCATTCGCTCGGCGGCGAGGGCGGGATGCGCGGTCCTGCGCTCGATGACACGGCGACGCGCCTTACGCGCGACCAGATCGTTCGGCAGATAATTCAAGGCGGCGGCAACATGCCGGCCTACGGCAAGAACCTCACTCCCCCGGAGGTCAACGCGATCGTCGCGTTCCTCGCCACGATGCATCCGCGGGCGAGCCTCCCGCGCGCGATTCGGCACATCCCGCCGTTCCCGCATCGAATCGACCAAATGAATTTCACCGTGAACTCCGCAATACAAACCGCCTTCGATTCGTGGACGCCGCCCATCGCCACGATCGCGATGCTGCTCGATCACCGCCGCGATCTACGCACGCGGCTTCGCCCGCCTGCATCGCCAGATGCCTGATCGATTCCCCATTTGGCGACTTGCGATGTTCATGGGCGGAATCGCAGCTCTCTTCATCGCGATCGCCTCGCCGCTCGAGGAGCTCGACGATCTGCTGCTGCAAATCCACATGACGCAGCATCTCCTGCTTATGCTCGTCGCGCCGTCTCTTTTGCTGGCAGGCGCGCCGGCGATCGCACTCGTGCGCGGACTGCCTCCGCGCATCGCCAAGGCAATCATCGGCCCCATTCTCCGATCAGATGTCGTGCGCCGATTCTTCGCATGGCTGACGGAACCGCTGGTGTGCTGGATAGCATTCGTCGTCGCGACCTGGGGATGGCATCTGCCTGCGACGTTTCAGCTCGCGCTCCGCTCCGACGGATGGCACGTAGTCGAGCACGCATGCTTTTTCACGACCGCGCTGATGTTCTGGTACCCGGTCATTCAGCCGTGGCCGAGCGCCGCGCGATGGCCGCGATGGGCGATGCTTCCGTATCTGCTGCTGGCAGACGGGCAGAACACAATCCTCGCCGCGCTCTTCATGTTTTCCGATCGGCTGATTTATCCTTTCTATGCGACCTCGCCGCCCGTCGCGGGCTTCACGCCCCTTGGCGACCAGATTGTCGCCGGCGCTATCATGTGGGTGCCCGGTTCGATTTTTTATCTCGTGCCGGCCGCGCTGATCATGCTTCAGATGCTCGCGCCGCAAAGCCTGTCGCGCCAACCCAAGCGCGAGACTGACCTTCATCGCCGGGTCGCGCGCGAAGTCCCGGCGGCGCCGCCTTTGTAGTTCGTAAAAGGAGACACCCATGCCAGCATCATCTATTTCGCTAACCAATCGTCCCGCATGGAAAGCATTGCAGGAGCACTACAATCAGATTCGCAGCCGCCACCTGCGCGCAATGTTCGACGAAGATCCAAAGCGCGGCGAACGCCTCGTGGTCGAGGCCGCCGGTCTGTACTTCGACTACTCCAAGCATCGCGTGACCGACGAGACTATTCGCCTGCTGCTCGCGCTGGCCGACGAGGTGGGACTCCGCGGGCGCATCGACGCGATGTTCCGCGGCGAGAAGATCAACGTCACCGAAAAGCGCGCCGTGCTGCATATTGCGCTGCGCGCGCCGCGCGGCGTGTCGATCGGCGTCGACGGCGACGACGTCGTGCCCAAGGTTCACGAGGTGCTCGATCGGATGGCGGACTTCTCCGCGCGCATCCGCGACGGCTCGTGGAAAGGCCACACCGGCAAGCGCATCCGCAACGTCATTAATGTAGGGATCGGCGGCTCGGATCTCGGTCCAGTCATGGCGTACGAGGCGCTGCGTCATTACAGCGACCGCAACCTGACCCTGCGCTTCGTCTCCAACGTCGACGGCACCGACTTCGCCGAGGCCACCCGCGACCTCGATCCGGCCGAGACGCTGTTCATCATTTCGTCGAAGACTTTCACCACGCTCGAGACCATGACCAACGCGCACACCGCGCGCGACTGGTGTCTCGCCGCGCTCCATGACGACAAGGCGATCGCGAAACATTTCGTCGCGGTCTCGACCAACGCCGCCGAAGTGACGAAGTTCGGCATCGACACGAAAAACATGTTCGGCTTCTGGGATTGGGTCGGCGGCCGCTACTCGATGGACTCCGCGATAGGCCTGTCCACGATGATCGCGGTCGGCGCCGACAATTTCCGCGCGATGCTCGCCGGCTTCCACTCGATCGACGAGCATTTCCGCACCGCGCCGTTCGCGCGCAACCTGCCGGTCCTGATGGGCCTGCTAGGTGTCTGGTACAACGACTTCTTCGACGCGCAAACCGTCGCGGTGCTGCCCTACGAGCAATACCTGAAACGCTTTCCCGCCTATCTGCAGCAGCTAACGATGGAATCGAACGGCAAGCACGTAACGCTCGAAGGCGCGCCGGTCGACTATCAAACCGGACCTATCTATTGGGGCGAGCCCGGCACCAACGGCCAGCATTCGTTCTACCAGCTAATCCATCAGGGCACGAAACTGGTCCCATGCGACTTCATAGGATTCTGCCGCGCGCTTAACCCGCTAGGACGCCATCACGACCTGCTGCTATCAAACGTATTCGCGCAGGCCGAAGCGCTGGCATTCGGGAAAACTCCCGAACAAGTAAAAGCCGAAGGCACCCCTGACTGGCTAGTGCCGCATCGAGTATTCGAAGGCAACCGCCCATCAACAGTCATACTAGCCGATGAGCTAACACCTGAGACGCTAGGCAAACTAGTAGCCCTATACGAGCATAGCGTCTTCACTCAAGGCACAATCTGGAACATAAACTCATTCGACCAATGGGGCGTAGAACTAGGCAAGGTCCTGGCGCAAAGAATAATCCCGGAACTCGAATCCCCGAAGGAGCCAGACCTCAAGCACGACAGCTCCACCAACGCATTGATTAGGAGGTATCGAGCTCGCCGCAGGAGCTAGCGACATTACTAGCGTCTTCGGACGATCCATTTAATGGGAGGCGTCGCTATAGAGTCTCCAGGTTTCCCCTGCTTTTGGTTTATCGGGCGAGTGCTCGGCTAACCGCCTTCGGTTCGCGCGCGATTACAGTCAAAAAAACGCGGGCTGTTCTATCCGGCTTTCTGCGACGTTGCTCCCAATCTTGCACTGCGTCGATCGCAAGTCCAAAACGCCGGGAGAATTCCGATTGCGAGCACTTCAGCTTTTTTCTCAATGCCTTAACGTCGACATCGTCCGGCACATGCACTACGAAACCATCGGTAGTTTCTCCGCGCGCGAATGCGCGAGCTTCCTTGGCAGCTCTGATGAGCCGCGTCCCAATTTTAGACATGGCGCTTAACTCCCTTCCTGTACGCACGAACGATGTCGCGTAAAATTCCCTTCAACTCATTCCTCTCCGCTTTTGTCAGATTCGCTTTCTCGCCCTTACGATAGACCGCCAGCAAAAAGACCGGAACGTCTTTTCCTGAATAAAACGTGATGACTCGATATCCACCGCTCTTTCCCTTGCCACGACCTGCGACGCGGACTTTGCGGGCGCCACCGGTGCCGCGGATTTCGTCACCAGCTACAGGATTGTTCGCGATCGCTTCGACCACCGCTTCCCTTTCGCTTTCCGTCAGTCCATTCGCCCTGGCGTCAACCAGATAAGCGGGAGTCTCGACGATTGTATGCATCGATTATGATATACGGCATTGCCGGAGGTGTCAAAAAAGATTGTTGCGCTATGAAGCTTTCTGCGCGACAGGTTGATCCTGCCACAGCTTGATGCCGCCGAGCAGGCCGTCGGTGTTGCTGACTATCTTGACGTTCTCCGGCAGCTTGAAGTTGATCGCCGTTGCATTGCCGCCGCCGATGTACAGCCGGTCGTAGTTGAAAGTCTTTGCCAACTCGTCAATCGCTTCGCGCAGGATGCCGGTTCCATTTCTTCTTGCCCTTCTTCCGGAACGCCTTGATGCCGAGCTCATCTTCATAGGTCTTGCCGTTGCGAAACGGATGATGCCCCAGCTCGAGATGAATCCGATGGCCGTCAACGAACAGCACCGATCCGAATCCGGTGCCGAGCGTGATTACCAGCTCGTCGCCGTGGCCCGTGACGCATCCGAGGCCCTGCACGTCGGCGTCGTTGGCGATTCGCACAGGCACCTTGAGAGACTTCTTCAGCGCCTTCTCGAGATTGAAGCCTTTCCATCCCTTGCCGAGGTTCACCGCGGTATAAACCACGCCGTTTTTGATCACCCCGGGGAATCCTACCGACGCGCGGTCGAACTCGCCGGCCATCTTCGCGAGTTCCTCGATGATCGCGATCACTTTCTTCGGCGTCGCGTTGTGCGGCGTCTTGATCTTTTGCCGCTCGGTGATCATCTTGCCCTTTTCGTCGAGCACCGCCGCCTTGATTCCCGTCCCGCCTACATCGACCGCGAGCGTGGTTATCGACTTCGGCACCGACGGTCGTCGCGGGCGTTGGCAATTTCACCACCGCCGCTGCTTTCGCGACTGGTTTTCCGGCGGGAATCTTCGCAAGTTGTTCTTCTTTCATTTGCTCACTCTTGGATTGAGGCGTAGCTGGATTGCGCGCGTGCTCGCGTTGGTTCCTTTATATAGCAAATATATCAAGCTGCGCTCGCACAGATTGGGGGACGCTTTCTATTGGCATCGCGAATCGCAAACTACTTCGGGCTGGAGGCCGCCGGCACCACCTTTCGACGCGAGGTGCTCGCGGGCGTCACCACCTTCGTCACCATGTCGTACATAATCGCGGTCAACCCCGCCATTCTGAAAGCCGCGGGCATCCCCGAAGGACCCGCGATGGTCGCGACCATCATGACCGCGATCGTCGGAACGCTCGTGATGGGTCTCTACGCCAACCGTCCGTTCGCGATTGCGCCCTACATGGGCGAGAACGCGTTCATCGCATTCACGGTGGTGAAGGTGCTCGGCTACCGTTGGCAAACCGCGATGGCGGCGGTGTTTCTCGCGGGCGTGATGTTCACGCTGTTGACCGTCGCGCGCGTGAGGGCATGGATCGTCGAAGCGCTCCCGCCCGGCCTGAGCTACAGCTTCGGCGTGGGAATCGGATTGTTCCTGACCTTCATCGGACTCAACGAATCCGGGATCGTCGCGATTGGCGTGCCCGGCGCTCCGGTAAGGCTCGGGAATCTCGCGACGCCTTCGGTTGAGATCGCGATCCTCAGCTTCGCGCTGATCGCGCTCCTGATCGTCCGCCGGGTGCCGGGCGCAATCCTGCTCGGGATTCTGATCTCGGCCGCGACTGCTTTTGTCACCGGTGTCGCGAAGCCACCTTCGGCGTGGGTGAGCATGCCACCGAATCCCGCGCCGATCATGCTGCAAATCGATCTGCGCGGCGCGTTGAGCGTCGGATTTTTCGGCGTGCTGCTGACGATATTCGTGATGGCGTTGATCGACACGATGGGTTCGCTGATCGGAGTTTCCGCGCGCGCCGGCTTTCTCGACGCCGACGGCACGCTGCCGCAGATCGAACGCCCGATGCTCGCCGACGCGATCGCCACGATGTTCGCGGGTCTCGCCGGCACCACGACTGCCGGCGCGTATATCGAGTCCGCGGCCGGCGTCCAGGTCGGTGGACGCACGGGGCTGACGGCAGTAGTGGTTGCCGCGCTGTTCGCGATGTCGCTGTTCTTCGCGCCGCTGGTTGCCGCGATTCCCGCGGCAGCCTACGCGCCCGCGCTGATCGTAGTCGGCGCGATGATGATCGCGCCGATCGTCAAAATCGACTTCGACGATTATACCGAGGCGATTCCCGCCTTCACCGTGATCGCGCTGATGAGCTTCACCTACAATATCGGCGTGGGCATCACGGCGGGCCTGGTTCTTTATCCGTTGCTCAAGCTCGCCGCCGGCCGTTATCGGGAGATTCGCCCTGGATTGTGGATTTTATGCATTCTTTCGGCCTTATTTTATATTTTTTATCCTTACCAATAGCCGAGGTTGGACAGTCTTCGAATCACATGGATTGATTTAGCGCCGTTACGAGCTTATCCTTGCGGTGTGAAAAACTACTGAGTGTTTTCAGGGGGCGAGTATGGCTATTTTCACAAAGCGGTTCGCGGACGCTGACGAGTACGAAGAATGGCTGACCATGGCCAGTGGCCGGGTCAACGTCCTGTCGATTAACAAAACGCCCACCATCTTTGGTTCGACCACCATTCAGCCAAATGGCCCGGTCGTTTTGAAGTACCATACCACCGATAAGTCGCTCGCTCCGATGAAAGGTGCGACCACAAAGACGATGGAGTATGCGATCGTAGGCGCGGCGTTCTTCGCGCTGTTCGCCTACCTGATCGCAGAGCTCTAGCCTCGACCGACCGCTCTCCGCGGTACAATCCTAATCGGACCGATCTCCGCCGACTGGCGCGGGACTCAAAGAGCCGGGTGCGCGCACGATATGATCGGACTTCAGGCGCAGCTTGCGAGTCTGCTCGTTGAACAGTTGCGAATAGACGCCCGTGCGCTTCACCAGCTCGGCGTGCGATCCCACCTCGACGATCTTCCCGCGATCGAGCACCACGATAACGTCGGCGTCGACCGCACTCGCGAGCCGATGCGCAATCAGGAACGAGGTGCGTCCCTTCATCAGGCGGCGGACTGCGTCGTGAATCAGGTTCTCGACCTCAGAATCGAGTCCGGAGGTCGCTTCGTCGAGAATCAGAATCGGCGGATTTTTAAGAAACACGCGCGCGAGCGCGAGCCGCTGGCGCTGGCCGGTCGAAGGACGCACACCGCCCTCGCCTATCATCGTGTCGAGCTTGTCGGGCAGTGACTCGACGAAGTCGCGGATGTTGGCTTGTTCGAGCGCGCGCCAGACTTCCGCGTCCTGCGCGCCCGGATGGCCGTATTGCACGTTCTCGCGAATCGACGCGCTGAACAGAATCGCGTCCTGCGGAACGATCCCGATCGAATCGCGCAGTGATTTGAGCGTCACGCTCGAAATGTCGGTGCCGTCGATCAGGATTCGGCCGGCGGCGAGCTCGTAGAAGCGCGGGATCAGGCCGGCGAGCGTGGTCTTGCCGGCGCCGGAACGCCCGACCAGCGCGACTGTCGTCCCAGCAGGAACTTTTAGGTTCACGTCGTCGAGCGTGATGCGAATCGGGCCGCCGTCGAGCGGCTTGTAGCCAAACCGCAGATGCTCGATCTCGACCACCCCGCTATTCACTTTGAGCGTCGACGCGCCGGGTCGGTCGTGCACCTCGGGCGTCTCGTCGAAGAACGCGAAGATGCGCTCGATCGCCGCCAGCGCGGTCGCCACGATCACCGACAACTCCGAGAAGCGCTGCAGCGGCAGGTAGAGCGCCGGGAGCAGCCCGAAGAACGCGACCACGGTTCCGATAGTCATTTTGCCGTGCATGATCATCAGCGCGCCGGCCCAGATCACGATTAGCGGTGCGCCGCGCGAGATGAACTCGGTGAACATCTGATGGGTCGACGAAAGTTTCACGCTCTCGATCGTCAGGTCGTACATTTCGGTGGTGCGCTGATGGAACCGGCGCGCCTCGTCGGCCTCGCGCGCGAACGATTTGACGGTAGAGACGCCGGCGACCCGTTCCTGCAGCTCGCCCGAAAACTCCTCGACCACTTCCTGCAGATCGTGGCTGGTCTCCTTGATTCGCGGCGATAGAATCCTGATCACCGCGACGTAGAACGGAATGATGATGAGCGAAATCCACGCCAGCCGCACGTTCAGGGAGAACAGCAGCCAGATCACGAAGCCGAGCGACACGCCGTCCATCCAGATGTTGATCATCGCGGAGCCGACGAAGTTCTGCGCCATCGAGATGTCGGAAATGAAGCGCGAGACCACCGCGCCCGACGTGGTGCGATCGAAAAACGAATGCGACAGGCGCTGCATGTGCTTATACAGCGCGTAGCGCAGGTCGAAGATCAGGCGATGGCCCGCCATGCTCGCCCAGTAATTGCGGTAGTAGGTCGCGATCGCCTGCACGAAGAACAGCGCGAACATCGCAGCGGTCAACGCTTCGAGCTTGGCGGCAGAGCCGGTGCCAAGATGAAGCATCGCGGCGATCGCTATGCACCATCCATCGATCCTCGAGTTCCAATGCTCGAGATGGGGCTGCGGAACCAGCAGAACGTCGAAGACGTATTTGAAGGCGAGTGGGAACGCGAGCGGCAGCGTGAACTTCAGGATGCCCATGACGGAACCGCCCGCCACCAGCCACAGATGCGGCCGCACATAGCCGAGAAATCGCACCAGGGCGGTGCGTGGAACCAGGCGGTCGAAGATGCGCCCGAAGAAACCGCGGCTACGTTGGTCGGGTTCGCTTTCGCTGGGAGCGCCGCCGGGCTCCGCAGGGGAACAATCCACCGCCTCCGGCGCGCCGGCGATTACATGCAGAACTACGATTTGGCATGCGGGGTAGTTTAGCAGTCGCGCAGGAGCCAGAAAACACATATTCGATTCTTCAGGTCTGTAGGAAATTCATACTTTCCGATTCCCCATCCGCTCGCGAATTTGACCTTCCGGTTCCCCTTCCCGCTCGGGAAGGGGTTAGGGGTTAGGTTGCTCGCATCATTTGGCTGTGTCGGGCTGAAGCAGAATCTTGAATCGCGCGCGAAAGGAATCGCGCGCTGAATTCGGACCCTCACCTTCGATCCTCTCCCTTGAAGGGAGAGGGGAAGAGATACTACGCGGCGGCGGAGATGCGATCGATCATTGCGGGGATTTTGCTGCGCTTGGCGTGGCCGGTCAGGCCGGCGGCGGCGATTCGCTCCATGTACTCGCGCACGGCGAGGCGGATGAACTTCGCGGTCGCGATGCGGCCCTTGTCGACCTGCGCTTTTTCGAGACCGCCGCCGCAGATGATGATCATCGGCTCAAGCAGCTCGGGACTTCCGATCAGTCCGAGCAGCGCGTGCTCGGTGTGTTCGAGATAGCCCTCGATCGCGTTGGCTTCGAGCGGGCGATGATTCAGATGGTAGCGCAGTTGGCCGAGTCCGTAGGCGGTCTGGCGCGCCGCGTCCTGCATCGCATAGCGCATGATCTTGCGATCGACGTTGGTCGGTGCGAATGCGCCCACCTGGCGATATAGCGTGAGGAGGAATCCGGCGAGCGATAGGTTGATCGACACCGAGCCCTGCGGGAACTGATCCGCCCACAGCCATTCCTTGAGTCCCTGCTCCGCGGTCGCGCTGGCGCGTCCGAGGCCCGCGCCGCCGAACAGCGCGCGCTTGCGGAACACTTCGAACAGGCGCGACGCGTCGAGCATCTGCGCGCACATCCAGCTTTTCAGCTCGAGGAAGTCCTGGTTGATCAGCGCCACCCACTTCGACGGAAAGTCCATCGAGACGATCTGGCATTCCTGCAGGAAGGTGTAGAGCTGCGCGCACGCCATCTCGAGATCGTGCGGGAGCGGTTTCGTGTGAAGCTCGGTCCACGGGATATCGGTCGCGGGAACCCATCGGCGCGCCTTCACCTCTTCGTAAAGCTCCGCGACGTTGTCGGACCATACGTCTGACTTGCGATTGACGACGTAGCCCATGTCGGGCAGCTTGCCGACCTTCTCACTGCCACGCGAAACCATCGACTGGCTGGTGCGAACGTCCTCGGGAATGTTGGTATAGCCGTAGGTTCCGACGTTCAGGTCCTGGTAGGTAAGTCCGCGCTTCGGGTCCGACGGGCGGCCGGCGAGGCGTTCAGTCTTAGCTTCGTACCAGTGCAGGCCTAAGTGTCCCTCCATCACCTTCTGGGCGGCCTGGAGGACTGTTTCGTCGACGGTGTAATCCTTGTCAGCGTAAAATGCCACTTAGTGCTGCCTCGCTAGAACGATGATTCTAACAACCTAACCCCTAACCCCTTCCCATAGTGGGAAGGGGAACCGGATTTTAAAAGACCGGATTCGAAAGACTTAGTTCAGTTTGATGCCGGCGTTTTCGGCGGCGGCTCGGCCCATCTCGTACATTAGATAGAGCTTTGATCGTTCGCGACGCTCGGGCATCCCACACTTATCCAGGCGCTCGAAGTGCTCCTGCATCTGCTTCAGATTGAACTGGGTGGTGACCTTGATGCCTTGCTCGATATTTTCCTTCTTCAGACCGCCACCAGCCAGAATAATAAAGGCTTCAGTAAGCTCGGTTGCGGCTGCGCCGGCAAACGAAATGTTTTCGGCTTCGTCCAGATGCGCGTGCAGCACTTCGCGCTTCTCGGGGAAATGTTCGAGCACGTATTTGAAATGCTGCATGCCGTAGCCGACGTGCCGCGCTTCATCCTGCATCACGAGCCGGAAAATCTTCTTGTCGACGTCGGTCGGCGACAGGTATTCGCTGAAGCGGAACAGCGTCAGCACGTTGCCTTCTGCCACAAGGTGCAGCGCGACTGACATCTCGCTGAACGAATCGGCATCGCGCAGATGCTTCAGCGCCATCTCGTTGATCGGACTCGCCTGCATCAGGCCCCATCCTGTCGTGAGCGCGCGCTTGCGGAAGACCTCCGCGTGACGCGCCTCGTCCATCGCCTGCGCCGCGATGAACGATCGCACTTCGATAAAGTCCGGATTCAGGCGCGGCAGCCACATCGCAGGCGTGTCGGTCGCGATCATTTCCACTTCGGTAAGGAAGGTCATCAACTGCGACAGCGCCTTGCCGGTAACTTCGGGCAGCTCGACGCCGTCCAGCCTGTCCCATGGAATGTCGGTGGTAGCATTCCACTGGCGCGACACCGCTTCCTCGTAATAGCTCTCGGTGTTGAAGGCCCATAGCTCGCTCTTGCGCGAGACCCATGGCTGCGCGTCGGGCACGCCTTCGGGAATCTCGGCGCCGCGCGGCGCATAGGATCGATTGTTGCGGACCTTCTCCGGAATGTCGGTGTAGCCATAGGTCCCGACGTTAAGGTCGCGATAGGTCAGTCCGCGGCGCGGGTTAGCTTCTTCAGGACTGATTTTCTCAGTGGTGGATTTCATCCACGACAGGTCCATCTCGCCGGTCCTTATCGTGTACAGCCACTTATCGATAAAGTCCTTGTCCTGGGTGAAGTCCGTGGTCGATAGGTATGCCATTGTGAGCCGCGCCTCCGCGCCTACTTAGTTGAAGCTTACTTCGAGCTTGCTCGACAAGTCGAAAAATTCCTGGATCGATTCCATGAAGCGATAGAGTTTGTCGTGTCCGTCGGGATCGTCGTAGACAATCTTCAGACGTTCGCCGAAATGCGCGAGCGTATTGATGTCGTGCGATGAATCGGCCTCGCCATTGCGGTGGATGTTCTCGATCATCTCGCGCCAGACGCGGCGTGTCGCCCTCGATCTTGAAATCGACTTTCTTGAGATCGATCGCCGGCACTTCGCTGACGTTTTTGAGGTCGAAAACCTCGAACTCGAGGACGAAATTGCGGGCCTTGCCGTTGACGCCGACGCTGACGCCGAAGGTGGTGTCGATAAACCCGAGCCGCCGGAATTTTTCCTCGTTCGCAGCCATCTGCGCCTTGAGCGCCTCGAAATATTCGGTCGAAGGAAAGCTAATCGCCATAAAATCGATGTCCCTGCCGGTGTCCCAATAATTTGATCAATGCTGAATGAATTTAGGGTTAAACGTCCATAGAAGGCAAGCCAAAGTCCGGCGCCCGGTATGATGCCGGCGCGCCGGATTGATTGGGTCGATCTACCGGGCGGAGGCCTGCTTGGTGTTGCCGCCGTTGGCCAGCTCGTCTTCGATCAGTTCTTGAAACTTTGGAATCGGCTGCGCGCCGGTGAGTGGACGGCCGTCAATAAAAAACGCTGGCGTTCCGTCGACGCCGATTTTCTCGCCAGCGGCCTGGTCGGCTTTGATCTGGCTGTCGTACTTCGCACTGTCGAAACAGGTGTCGAACTTGGCGGAATTCATCCCGAGCGTCTTGGCCGTCGCTTTCAAATCAGCGGGCGCGAGCTTGCTCTGATCGGCGAACAGCGCGTCGTGGTACTGCCAGAATTTGCCCTGCTCGTTGGCGCATCTGGCGGCCTTGGCGGCGTCCATCGCGTGCGAATGGAACGGCAACGGGTAGTCCATGTGCACGAGCCGAATCTTGTCGCCATATTTGTCGTGCAACTGTTTCAGAGTGCCCTGCGTCGCTTTGCAAAACGGGCACTGAAAATCGGTGAACTCGACGATCGTAACGGGCGCATCCTTGGGGCCCTGCGCCGGATGCCCGCTGCTGTCGACCACCACGCGCTTGGGCTCGAGCAGAATCTTTACCGGCTGCTCCTTGCGCAAACGATCGAGCAGCGCCTGTCGGTTCATCATCTGAAGGAGTTGCGGTTTGATCTTGTCGTAGGGCGCCGTGCCTTGTCCCTTGTTTTTGTCGTAGAAGGCTTTGGCCTCGGCGTCGGTCACGCTATCCTTTCCGGAATACTCCTTCTTGAGATAATCCGGGACGCTGAGCTTGTCGCGCTGGGCGGCCTGATCGATCAGGTAGTCGTCGGTCATCGATTCGAGGGTTTCGCGCTTGAGATCGAAGGACTTGTCCGCGATCAGCTGGTCGACGCGCTTCTCGAGCATCGCGCGCATCTGAACGAGCTGCGGCTGCACCTTCGCGTCGAGATCTTTCTCGCTGATCTTGTGATCGCCGACGGTGGCTACCGTCGCGTTGGGATCGTCGGCCCATGCGCGAGGCGCACAAACGGCCGCGCACACGATTACGATGGCGGCAGCTGCGGAAACGATACGGCCCGCGGATTCAAGGCGATATCTGATTGCCTGATTTCTGTTCAGTAACATCTGATATTGTTCGAACTCCCTCGTTGAAGATAACCGCCGAATAGTATCATGCGGCGAAGGCAATGTCGCGATGCTAAAAATTACGCATTTGCCCGAGTCGCCATGACTTCGCTACGCTGCCATTTACTTTGAAAACCAAATTCGCATCCTCATTCGGAATGATCGCTCTGGCCCTGCTGATCCTCCCCGCGCAGGCGCCAGCGGCAGGCGGCGCGACCGACACCAAACTCAGCATTTTTGTGGATTGTCATTGCAGCGATCCGGTCGGCGGAGACTTCTGCTCGGCGCTCAAGGACGAAGTCAGCGACTCGTCCGCGTACCGGCTGGTCGATCACCCCGACGCTTACGGCATCGGCGTGCATCTGTGGTGCGTCGACATGTTTACCGGACTGCCGGGAATCAACAGCAAGCTCACCGGCACGATGTCGGCGGTGTCGGTCGCGTTCACGATCTATGCGGAGCGGCTGCCTGGCGAGGTCTATGAAGACTCCTCGGTGTTTCGAGTCGGCAAAGAGGCCACCGACGAAATGTCGCAAAGAATTCTGACGGCCTTGGGTCAGCTCGCGACCGCGAACAAGTCGGTATTCGAGCGTATCCAGGCGACTCCTCCGAAGCCGGTGGCGACGCCGACCTCGCAAGTCATCCAGTGAGGCTTGATGGGAGCACGCGGCAGGCAGAAAGCTGTCGCAGATTCGGCCGGCCGGCTGGCGTCGATCGTCGACGCGATGATGCAGACGGGCTTCTATCCCGATTCGCCGGCGCGGGTCGAGCTCAAGCAAACTCACATCTCTTACGTGTTCGTCGCGGGCGAATCCGTCTACAAAATAAAGCAGCCGGTTCATTTTCCGTTTCTCGATTGTTCGAATCTCGCGGATCGGTTCCGTTACTGTTGCGAGGAGATGCGCCTGCAACGCGCGCCTTTCCCGGGGGTGTATCGGGGAGTGTTCGCGATTCTCAAACGTGGAGACTCCTTCGTGCTCGGACCCAAGGTAGACGCGGAGCTTCCCGAAGCGGTGGAATATGCCGTCAAGATGCGCCGGCTGCCCGATGACCGGATGCTCGACCGGCTCCTGGCCGCGGATCAGGTGGACAGCGACAAGATTCGCGCGATTGCCGGGCGCATCGTCGGCATTTCATGCGAGCGCGCCGTCGAATCGTGGATGGACCTGCGGTTCGGCGGCCGCCATCTGGCGCAGCCTGGTCGAGGAAATCGCAGGACAAGGCGTTCATTGGACATGCGCTTCGCCAATTCCAATTCGCGGCAATCGACGCCTTCTGCCGCGGCTTCATCACGGCTCACTGGCGTGGATTGAACGACCACGCGATCGAGCGTCACGTTACGCGAAGGCCATGGCGACTTGCGCGCGGAACACGTCTGTCTTCTAAATCCTGAAAAGATCGACGTGATCGATTGCGTCGAGTTCAGCGAGCGGCTGCGCTACGGCGACGACGTCGCCTCGGAGATCGCATTCCTCGCGATGGACCTGGATCGGCTCGGCGCGCCTAACCTCGCCGATAAACTCATTGAAGACTACGCCGAAATCACCGGCGACGAAGAGCTTGCGGTGTTCGTCCCGTTCTAATAAGTGCTACCGCGCAATCGTGCGCCGCAAGGTCGAGAGTTTGCGCAGCCTCGAGCGCGAGATTGGCGACGCCGAGCGCGAGCGCGCGCGACAGCTCGCGAGCGGTTACTTCGCGCTGGCATGGCGCTACGCGCGCGGCGCGTCGCCCGTCGCTGATAGTAGTGTGCGGACTTTCGGGTTCGGGCAAATCGACGGTCTCGCGCATGTTGCAATATCGCAAGGGCTTCAGGGCAATCAACTCGTACCGCGTCCGTAAGCGGCTGGCTTCGATCCCGCCGCACGAGCACGTCCGAACCGACTACGGCGCGAACTTATATTCGGAACGGTTTACCAAGCTCTCGTATGACGCGATGCTGGCCGAGGCGGACAGCCTTCTGAAAGGGGGCCGCGGCGCAATCCTCGACGCGACCTTCAAAGCTTCAGCCGACAGGCAGCTCGCGCTCGCGCTGGCGGCCAGGCGCGGCGTGCCAGTACTATTCGTCGAATGCGTAGTCAGCCCCGACGAAGCGATCCGACGGTTGACGGAGCGCGCCAGGAAAGAAGGTGAAGTCTCCGACGCCACGCCGAAGGTGTACAAGAAGCAGCGCGCGGAGTTCGAGCCGATTCGCGAGATTCCGGCGTGAAACTATCTGCTCATCGACACCACCCGTCAGAGCGAACAGGCGGTCGCCGAAATCGAGGACGCCCTCGAACGCCTGCTCTGACCCCAGCCCAGTCGCACATCACCTGAAGCTGTCAGCGCACACGCCGTCGCGAATCGACGCATCTCGCGCGGTGGTGTTCACTTGGAGTATGGTGTGCACGCACTGGTGGTTGTCAGATTGCATCCACGCAATGCGGATGCCGCGGTTGTCGGAATAAAGGAGGGAGCGAGGCGTGGTTTGTTCGAAACGTAAGGTGAATTTTCTAGTTGCTGTGGCTTTGGGGTTGTTGCTGGCAGGATGCTCGACGAAGGCGGGATGGGAATATCAGCCCAGCGCGACCAGAGTGGCCGCGACGCCATTGCCGGTCACAGTTGCGGTCGAGCATTTTCAAGATCAGCGCGGGACTGAGAACTCAAGATACTTCTGGGTGTGCGTAAATTGCTCTCGTCCCATTCTGCACCTCGGACTACAAGCGACCCGAAAATGCCAACGGCTTTCTAACCGAGGCGTCTTACAATTTCCGCCCGAGCGATGACCTGGCGCAGGCCACTTCGGCGGAGTTGCGTCAGGCCGGAATGTTCCGCGAGGTCTATGTGACAGACCGTACCTCGGATCCAAATGCGCAGCTAGCGGTCCGCGGGAACATCATAAACACTGATTGGGACGGGACTGCCTACAGCTACCTGCTAGGTCCTTACGCCGGATTGTTTTATATACTCGGACTGCCGATGGGATCCGTCCAGGATACGCTTACCTTGAGGCTGGAACTGGTTGATAACTCGAACGGACAGGTGTTGTGGACGCACGACATCAACCAGAGTTACGCGAAGACTGAAGGGCTCTACTACAACTATGCTGAAGACTTCGGCTATCCGCAGATGTTCCGCGACGGGATCACGCCTGCGATAGCGTCATTGGAAAACTTTATCGCCACCCAACCGCCGGGTTCCTGGGACGCATGCGGACGCCCCCAGGCGCACGCCTCACGTCGAGTAAAAGGATCGCGCCGGCCCCGCAATCGGAGCCGGCGCTTCGTCTGGGCATAAGCGATCGATAGCTACGAGCCGGGCGTGAAGGAGACTCCGCGCAGAACTTAGAGATTGCCGGCTGATCGTAACGTCGTGAAGGTTTCGCCGGACGGCGGTGTAGGTCCACCGGCACTCAATGTGTCTGTAATCGCGACCAGGTTGTTCGGATCGGCGCCCTGGTCGCCGTTGCCACTCACAGTCGAAGTTATCGCGTAGATGGTCGCGGTGCCGTCGCCATTCACGCTGCCGGTTATATTGCGAAGCCCGTCGGTAGCAGGAGCCCAAGGCAGTCCGGTGGCTGGATTGTTATCCCGTCGGATAGCTCGGAGACTATGTAAGGAGCGCCGAGAGCCAGGCCTGCCTGCAAGGTATAGGCAAGATTCCACTTCTGGGTGGTGGAATTGAATACCCACTTCTGTAGCCCTGCTGTCGTCTGTGCCGGCGGCGACCGTGTAGGTCCAGGAGCACCGCCGGGACCCGGGACATAGGTGGTGTCACCATTGCCTTCGTCCGCGACGTACAAAGTAGTAGAGTTTGCAAACCACACGCCGAAAGGAAAGACGTTGGTTGTCTTCTTGGCGAGCTTGGTATTGAAGCCACTCAGCACGCACATGTTATAAGGGGTAACACCCTTGGTTTGCAGCAGCGCTGGATCGTAAGAGAATCCCTGCTGTCGGCAGGGTTGCGAAGCTCTCGGGAATGCCTACGCCCGGAGTCGCGCTTGTGCTCGGGCAGGCGTGGCCGGTCGTATCGATAAAGTACACGGTGTTGATTCCGTTACTGCCGCTGCCCTTGGTGGTATAGACGACGTTATTGAAAATTGTAAGGCCGCGGAAGTTAGTGTCCTTGCCAACCTTATCCGCCGAATCGTTCAGCTGCGTGATACTGAAGCTACCGACGGGAATAGGACTTCCAGGATTTTGCGCGACTAACGCCTTGGTCTCCGGACCAATGATTTGCGCACCCGCGCCGATAATTATGCCGTCCGGCTGAGGATTGCCGCCGTTGCCCGCATTGCCGGATGTGTAGAAAACATTTGCGCCGGCAGTGTTATTCAGAATTGCCGCGCGACCGTTGTTACCACTATAGGCATTAGTCTCGGTGAACTTGAATTTTCCTTTCGCATCGACTTGTGCGACAGCGCGGAAAACATTCTCTCCGACCGGATTTGTAGGATCCACAGCGCCTGCGTGTTGGCATTGGATGCGTCGATCGCGTCGATTGGCGAAACGTAACCCATAAAGGTCAGGTAGCTATGGTCGGTGGAAAGATTCAGAGCTATCTCCGACTTCGAGCTGAAACTGGTGACTAATTGGTCCTTGGTCGGTGGAACTCCATTTTGCGAGCTGTTGGGCACTTCCAACGAGGTCAGGAGCGCGCCCGAGGTAGTGATCTGATCGAGAAATATCTTCGACGTAACACCGAAACTGGCGTCTATAGGCGCATTGTTAAAGACCGTAGGATAGGTGCCGTCGTATGCCGCGGTAACACAGCTGCCCGCAACCGCCATTGTAGTGTCGCAGTTCGGCGGCAGCATCTGCCCTACTTGAACCGTGTCTGGATTGTTATCGTAAACACTGCGGCTGACCACCAGATTGCCGGGGTAGAAGTAGGTACTGTCTCCATCTGCGAATGCGGTGAAACTGGCAACCAACGCGGCGGCCAGAGTAAAGTGTCGCGCACTAGCGCAAAGCCAGACTCGTCCTTTTGAAACGGTCATCCAAAAATCCTCCAAAAAAAGCTGATGTGAGGAGCTTACAAAAAGATTGTTTTCTCAGAATTACGCGATAGTTACGATTCGCCTCTGCGATCGCGACGATGCACGATTACCCCGCGCAACAACGATGCGCCTCTTCAACCCGCGCTGGTTTTCCAATATTTTCTAACTCGCGCGAGAGTGGCGGAATGGCAGACGCGCTGGACTTAGGATCCAGTGCCGCAAGGCGTGGGGGTTCAAGTCCCCCCTCTCGCATTCTGAATCGGTGACACGCGGGGCGCTCGCTGGATTGCGAGCGCCCCGTTTACGTATGCGGGTTATTGTTCGGGGACCAGTTCGACGCGACGGTTTTGCGCGCGTCCTTCAGGCGTGTCATTGGTCGCCACGAAGTTGGTCTTGCCGTAGCCGTGCGGATGTAGCCGGCTCTCGCTGACGCCATCCTTGGCCAGGTAGTCCACGACCGCGTCGGCGCGACGGTCGGACAATCTCAAGTTGTAGTTCTCGCCGCCGATAGCGTCGCAATATCCGTTCACGTCGATATCAACGTCGGGATTGGCCTTCAGGGTCGATGCGGCCTCGTCGAGCACGGCTGCGTCGCCTGGACGAATCTTCGCTTTATTGAAATCGAAGTGCACACCGCGAAGCACCAGCTTCTCCTTCACGGGCGGAGGAGGCGGCGGTGGAGGTGGGGGCGGAGGAGGTGGAGGTGGTGGCGGAGGTGGCGGCGGTTGAACGATCGGATCGCAAATATAATGACCCGCGACGCCGCCGATTACCGCGCCGATTCCCGCACCGGCCACTGCTCCCGCGATTTGCCGCGAGCGCGATCCGTCATCGCCACCGGCGGCCTCGCCGATACCGAAGCCGGCGCCGGTACCAACCAGCGCGCCGATGGCGGCGCCGCCAACAGTGCACCATCCCAACTCACGTTGCTGCGCGCATCCGCTCAGAAGCAACGCGATGCCGGCGACTGCCGGCAACAGAAATCCCGAAATACGCGATCGAATGTTCATGTCCCCTCCCACCATGGCGATCTGTGGCGTCGATGAGTGCGTCGGCGCGAGCAGACACCTCCGCTCAACGAACGGCGTCAACCTAGTTCAGAGAGATGTCGGAACAATTAGTCGCGGATTAATAGAATGTGACGTGAACAGGAGTGAATATCGGGTTGTTAACAACCCGGGCGCGGCTAGATGGTCAGGCTCTGGGCTTCCCAGAGAGCGCGGAAACGGCCGTCGCGGATCGCGCTGAGCGACGACCAATCGCCCGACTCGACTACCTTGCCGCCTTCGACGACGTAAATCAGATCGGCCCATCGGATGGTCGACAGGCGATGTGCGATCAGAACGACAGTGAGTTCGCCGCGGCGGCTTTCGATCGCGTCGAGCACGCGGCCTTCGTTTTCGGAATCGAGGCTGTTGGTCGCCTCGTCGAGGATCAGCATCGAGGGACGTCGCAGGAATGCGCGCGCGAGTGCGAGGCGTTGACGCTCGCCCTGCGAGAGCATCATGCCGCGGTCGCCGACGACGGTATCGAGTCCGTCTTTCAGTCCCGCGACGAAATCAAACACCGACGCCTGTCGCAGCGCTGCGAGCATCTCGTCCTCGCTCGCTTCGGGCCGCGCCCACTTCAGGTTTGCGCGAATCGTGTCGTGAAACAGAAATGTGTCGGGCGCCACGTAGCCGATTTGATCGCGCCATCCACGCACGCCTTGGGGACCGAGCGACCGGCCGTCGAGTCTAAGCGTCCCCGAATCCGGCTGCACGAGACCCATCAGAATATCGGCGATCGTGCTCTTGCCAGCGCCCGAAGGCCCGACCAGCGCGACGACTTTGCCGGCCGGAATCACCAGGCTCAGATCCCGGACCGCGGCCACGCGCCCCTCGCTGTAGGCGAACGAAATATTGTCAGCGGCCAGTTCGCGCGTGAGCGACATCCGATCGTGCGGATGCGCCGCAGGCTCGGCCGCCGCGGCGCATCGCGCTTCGATATTGAGCAGGTTGCCGAACGACGGCAGCGAGTTGACGAAGGCGCGGTAGTGCTGTTGGCCAGTCATGATTCGCGGCATCACGCGCGCGAACAGCAGCAACAGGATCAGGATTGCCGCGGGCGATACCGCCAGCACTTTAATCGATACGTACAGCACGACCGCTAGAATTACGACCGACCCGAGTTCGAACCAGGTAGCGGCGACCGCCTGCTGACGAGCGCCGTCAACGTTGGCCCGGACCACGTCGGCACTAAGGTTCGAGTAAATCGAAAAATTACGTTCCTCGGCGCCGTAGGTCTTGGCCGCTTTCAGACTTTGCAAGTGCTCGATGGTGGCGGAGTAGAGCGATTTGTTGGTGCTCGAGACTTCCTCGCCCTGCTCCTGGATCGCGTGGGTTCGGCCGCGAAAGACGAACGTCAGCATCGCGCCGGAAACCAACACCAACCCGGTCATCCCGGCCGACAGCGCAAACGCAATCGCCATGTATAAGACCAGCAGCACAACCTCGCCGGCGAATACGAGGGCGAGATTGGTTCCGCTGCCGATCCGATAAATCTCGTGCGTGAGCGCGTGAGTGAAATCCGATGCGCGGCTACGGCATACGAACAACCAGTTCGCATCGGCAATCGCATGATAGAGGCGGCGGCGCATGTGATGCTCGACTTCCTGCTGCACCGCGTACATCCCCACGCTCTGGATCTGTCCGAGCACCGTCCGTGCGCCGACCAGCGTCACGAATACTGCCAGCAGAATAATCAGTGACGGACGCACTCCCATCGCAACGAACGCGTTCGAGAGCATCGCGGCATAGCGTCCCGCCTCGCCCTGCCCCGCCATATTGAAGCCGGCGACCTGGAGAGTGGGAAGCAACAGCGCAATGCCGACGCCCTCGGTCAGCGAGAATAGAACCGCGACAGTGACGACACCAACCAGATGCCAGCGCGAGACGTGCACCAGCATCGCGAAATAGGTCCGCAGCGTGCTCTTCGGCGGCGCGCCGGTACGGCTATCGGCGAGGGCATCGGTTCGGCCAACTTGGGCCTTGGATGCAACTATGGTGGATGTCGTCAAGTTTGTGTTTCCAGGAATTGCAACTATCCGGGCAGCAAAGACGATGCGACGATTGCTCTAAGCGTCAGAACCCCTTACATCGCTAGTGAAAGCGACACGAGTGTACAGAGCATCCGCACCACGGGCAAGTCGTTGCCTTCGAATGCGCCAGCTTAACTTCGACGAATTCCGAGTGCACGATTGTCAGTGAGAGTTATAGATACGGTGAAAAGAACATTGCTCGATATCTTGATAGTAGGCGCTCTCGCGGTGATGGCGTTGTTGGTCGCGATATTTCTCCTGCTGCCCTGGCTGAACTGGAGCGCCATCAGCAAACCCGGCCGGATCGAAAAAAAATTAGCGGGCTATGCTACGTCAAATTGGACCCACCGCAATGCCGGCACGCAGTCCAATCCTTTGCCGCCGACCCCGGAGAATCTGAAAGCCGGGCAGAGCGACTTCGAGGAGCACTGCGCCGGATGTCACGGACTCGAAGGCGACGGCGAAAATCGTTTCGAAGCCGACTTCAATCCTCCCATCCCGAAGCTGACCGGCGGCGCTCAAAAATGGTCGGATGGCGAGCTGTACTTCATAATTGCTAACGGCATCGCGATGACCGCGATGCCGGGATTTGGAAAGAACCACGACCCAAAAGAAATTTGGGGAATGGTCTTGTGGATGCGCCATCTCGCGCAGCTAAGCTCGTCAGAAAAAGCAGCGATCGAATCTCGCACGCGTATGACCACCGAGCAGCACGAGAAGATGATGAAGGAGGCTCGTCCTTAGTCTGAGGGGAGCCGTTAAACGAGCATCGCGAGCGGAGATCTTGTCATTCTGACGAAGCGAGCAACGCGAGCTCTCTTTCGTCATCCTGACGACGGGAGCGCTAGCGACGGGAGGTAATGGCTTCTGGCCTCCGGACAGCTTCGCGCAAGCGAAGCCGGTTCCGGTTTCTGAAAATCGCGAAGCGGTCCTTTGTGGAGTTCGTCGCACAACCTCAGAATTCTCATTGGATGCAGAACGCAGAACCAGAACCGGCGGCGCTTGCGCGCCGCTGTCCGAGACCAACCATTTCCTTCCGCTCGCGATGCTCTCTTCGTCAGGGTGACAAAAAAAAAGTGTGCCGGCTCTCACGCGAGCTTGGGGCGGACTTCGGCTTCGAAACGGTCGAGGAACTTTGGCAGCGGGTCGGTGCCGAGCGGGCTTATCAGGAGTTCGTCGACGCCGATTGCGGCGTAAGCGGTTCAGGTAGTCGGCGATTTCGGCGGGCGGGGCCAGGATGCCTTCGACGTAGCCGCCGGTTTCGGTCCATTTCGGCGCGAAGCCGAGGTACACGCGATGACTGATCGCGAAGCCGTCGAGGTTGCGGCCGCGGCGCGCGGCAATCTCGCGGATCCATCCGATGCGCTCGGCGACCTGATCGGGATTCATCCGCGTCCCGTGCCATCCGTCGCCCAGTTCGACCGCGCGGCGGATCGCGCGGCGGCTGATTCCTCCGACCCAAATCGGGATGTTGCCGGCGGCGGGACGCGGGCCGAAGCGCATGCCCTCGAGATTGAAAAACTCGCCGTGAAATTCCGGGACGGCCGACGACCACGCCGCGCGCATCAGCTTGATTGCCTCGTCGGTGTAGGCGCCGCGCTTTTCGAACGATACGCCGAGCGCGCGAAACTCCGCTTCGAGCCATCCGCTAGCGACTCCCGCGATGACGCGCCCCGACGAAAGCCGGTCGAGCGTCGCGAGTTCCTTGGCGAGATGAATCGCGTTGCGATACGGCACGACGATCACGCTGGTCGCGAGCTTGATCCGATTTGTTACAGCGGCGACGTAAGCGAGCGTTGCGATCGGTTCCAGTATTTCGATCGGCGGCAGTCGTCCGCCCGAGTCAGGCACTACCAGGTGGTCGCTGACCCAGATCGATTCGTAGCCGGCCTGCTCGGCGCGCCGCGCGGCCTGCGCGATATCATGCGGGATAGCACCAATCTGCGGCAAATGAAGTCCGATTTTCATGGCCGTTACTCCCGCAGCGTCAGTAATCCTGGTCGCCGGCCAGGATCGCAACCATACCCCGGCACGTTTGAAAATCGTAGTGCAGCGAGCTCATGCAGAGTTTCCACGCAGAGACGGCGTCATGCTTGCCGATGAGCGCGAGCAGTTGCGACTTGACGGGATCCTCGACCTTCGCCGCGGCCGCCTTTGCGCGTTCGTGAGCAATCGCATGCATCTTCTGCAGCTTGGCGAACCGCACCATCCCGGCTTCGGTGGGACATGGCTGCGCTTCGTACCAATTTCCATCTTCCTGGCCGATCGGCAGGTTCACCGTGTCGTGGTTGTCTCCAGCGTCGAAGTCCATTCCCATCAGATGAGTCGGCGGCATCGGGTAGGTCGCGTATTGCGACGGGTTCAAGATATTCGGCGGCAGCTTGGTAATCTTAAGATTGAATTTCCGGCTGATCGGCAAAGCGAATTGCCGCTTGATTCGGTCCTGAAGAAAATCTTCGTTCTTGCCGATGCACTTTAAGGTGCTCGGCGCCACCAACTGCCTCATCGCCGCGTAATCCTTCGAGGCCATGGCGTCGGCGACTTTATGGGCGAACGCCTGCTGCTCCGGCGTCCCCTTCTCGGCTTTTTTCTGCTCCGCGACCTGCTTGGCCGAGAGGGTCGGAACCCCTTGCGGGACGGCGGCTGGCGCGCGCATCGCCCACGGCGATTCCTGCGGTTTTGCCGATTCCTGCGGAAAAGCAGGCGCGGCGAGCGCGGCGATTATCGCCAGCAATGCGGACGTGGTTCGCAGAAACTTCAGCATCTCACTCCTTCGGCGCGGCCAATCGTGTGGCCGATCGACGGTCCGGAAATTTTCACGATGGCGAGATTAATCTTTGTCGGGGATCGACTTCAATTGCTCGAGCCATGCGGTCGCCTCGCTGTCCGAAGGCGCGCGCCAATCGCCGCGCGGCGACAGCGATCCACCTGAACCGACCTTCGGCGCGTTGGGGATGGTGCTGCGCTTGAACTGGCTCAACTGGAAAAAGCGGTACAGGAACGTGTGCAGATGCCCCTTGATAGTCGCGATGTCGTATTGGTTGCGACGGTCGGCCGGGATGTCCGGCCAATCACCCGCGTTCTTGTCGCGCCACGCATTGTACGCGAGGAACGCGACCTTCGGCGGCGGATATCCGAAGCGTAGCGTGTAGTAGAGAAAAAAATCGTGCAGCTCGTAGGGCCCGATCGTCGCCTCGGTATCGTGGCTCGAATGCCCGTCGGAGGAGGTGCCGGGAATCAGCTCGGGGCTGATCGGAGTCGCGAGAATTTCGATCAGCGTCTTGCTGGTATCGCGGCCGAGGTTCTCAGTCTGCGCGACCCATCGAATGACGTGCTGGATCAACGTCTTCGGCACGCTCGCGTTGACGTTGTAATGCGACATGTGATCGCCGACCCCAAAGGTGCACCATCCAAGCGCAAGCTCGCTCAAGTCTCCGGTGCCGACCACCAGCCCACCGCGCAGATTCGCCAATCGAAAAAGATGGCTGGTGCGCTCGCCCGCCTGCACGTTCTCGAAGGTGACGTCGTAAACTTCCTTGCCCTCGGCGTAAGGATGTCCGATGTCTTTGAGCATCTGCATGCAGCTCGGCCGGATGTCTATTTCGTCGGTCGAGCAACCGAGCGACTTCATCAGGCGGCGCGCTTGATCGAGGGTGCGCGCGCTGGTGGCAAAGCCCGGCATCGTGACGGCGAGAATTTTTTTGCGCGGCGCGCCGAGCCGGTCCATCGCGCGCGCGCATACCAGCAGCGCATGGGTCGAATCGATCCCGCCCGACACTCCTATAACGACCCGCTCGAGCCCGGTCGATCGCAACCGCGTCGTGAGTCCCTGCACCTGGATGTCGAAAACTTCGGCGCATCGCTCGTCACGCGTCGAAGGGTCCGATGGCACATACGGGAACCGCTCGTAGCGTCTCTGCAACGGCATCTTTCCGCGTCGCGGCAGCTCGCTTGAAAATGCGATCCGCCGAAAGCGCCGGATTCGCTCATGCTCGCGCTGAGCGTTGTCGCCGAATGTGTTTTGCCGCATCCGCTCCTGCGAGAGACGTTCGAGATCGAGCTCGGCGCAAATGACTTGCGGCTGATCCTTGAAACGCTCGGACTCTGCCAGGATGTTGCCATTCTCGGCGATCAACGCATGGCCATCCCACGCGAGATCGGTGGTCGATTCGCCGGACCCCGCCGCCGAGTATGCGTACGCCGCGAGGCATCGCGCGGATTGGCTCGTCACCAGGGAGCGCCGGTAGTCGGCCTTGCCAATCGTGATGTTCGACGCCGACAAATTCAGGAGCACAGTCGCGCCCGCGAGCGCCGCGTACGACGACGGCGGAATCGGCACCCACAGGTCCTCGCAAATCTCGGCGTGAAAGGCGAGCAGCGGCTGCTCGTCATGCTGGAAGATGAGGTGGTTGCCGAACGGGACACCGTGACTGCCGGCGAGATCGACCTCGTCGCGCGTCGCGGCGTCGGCCGAGGTGAATTGTCGCGGCTCGTAGAATTCGCGGTAGTTCGGGAGATTGGTCTTCGGCACGACGCCGAGAATCTTCCCGCGATGAATCACGATCGCGCAGTTATATAGATGATTGTCGATTTGGAGCGGCGCTCCGATCACGCTGACGATCGCGAGCTTGGAGGTCGCTTCGACCACCGCCGCGATAGCGTCGAGGCATGCGTCGAGCAGCGCGCGCTGTTGGAACAGGTCGTCGCAGGAGTAGGCGGTCATCCCCAGTTCCGGGAACAGCGCGAGGACAGCCTTGCGATCGGCCGCGTCGCGAATGAGCGCAATGGTCTGATCGGCGTTGTAGGCAGGGTCTGCGACGCGAACGGACGGCACTCCAACTGCGATTCGCGCAAAATCGTGGTTGTAAAGATTGAAAAAGCTCCCGTTCCTGTTCACGCCGCGTCCTCTTATAGGACTGTGCCGATTGTAGGCGGTCCGTACAAGGTTGCTCACCTTTGTCATTCAGAGCGAAGCGAAGAATCCCGGATCTTTCTCGACGCCTGCCGACGCACCCCAACTCTGGACCTCATGCGAGCTGCAAAGCCGGGATTCTTCGCTTCGCTCTGAATGACACAAAGCGGAACAATCGGACAATTCTCTTTATTTTTCAGCTACTTAGCTTGAAGGAGGCTATCGCCGCATTCATTGAACAAATTGTTCAATCGATTGTAACGCCTATTTCTATGAAGGGGATCAAAGAGCAGGAGGAACGGTGATGTTTTCGACACTATCTCACGAACACTTTGCCCCGAATGACGGCGTGCGGACGGCCAAAGACCTCAAAACCCGGCTCGGCGACCAACTCGACGAGATCGCGGTGTTCGCCCTGGTGGCAGTCGCCGTCTTGTACATCGCAGCCGCGAGCTGCTGGTTCATTTTGTAAAGGCGTCAATCCCCCGAGCGCGCCCTGGCGGGGCACCTCTGTGATGAACGGAGTCCCCGCCAGGAAAATTAAAAGCGAACCGGGGAACTAGAAAATCTCTCTCCTGTCCCACACCAGCCGATGCGTTCCCTAAGGGGGGCACGCATCGGCTGGTGTCTTTTTTTGCGCCCGCCGAAAGAGCACGCGATCGCCTTGTCCGGCGTATCGATCACTGCAATAAGAGGGTATCGACACCGGCTCCCGCACCGGGTCGAACGCCGTCGAAGGAGGATCGCGATGCCATCAAGCTCAGCCGTCAATGGCAATGGAAACGGAACCCGCCGGGTCGTACCCGCGAAGTTCGCGCATGCCGTGCTCGCCACCAAGCAGTTCCAGGCGATGGTCGATTGGTACACTACCGTGCTGCAGGCCGAGGTCGTTCACAGCAACGGCATGCTGGCGTTCATGACCTACGACGATGAGCATCATCGGATTGCGATCGCGGCTGTACCGGGACTCGAAGACAAACCGTGCCATGCGGTCGGGCTGGACCATCTCGCATACACGTACGCGAATCTCGGCGACCTGGTTTTCACGTATGAGCGGCTGAAGCAGGCCGGCATCCTGCCGGTGGTGACGATCAATCACGGGCCGACGACGTCGATGTACTATCGCGATCCCGACGGAAATCGCGTCGAGCTGCAAATCGACAATTTCGATACGGTCGAAGAGCTGAAGGGATTTTTCCAAAGCGATGCGATGCAGAAGAATCCGATCGGCGTGAGCTTCAACGCCGACGAACTCGCGCGCGACTTTCACGCGGGCGTGCCCGAGGCCGATCTCAAGCGATATGACGTCACCAAGGGACTCGATCCCGCCACGATGCGGCGGCTGATGGGCGCCAATCAATAGTTCGAAAATAATTTTACGGAACGAACCGGAGCGGCAAGAGTCGAATGAAACTTGCGACATTCACCCATGGCGGCGCGACGCGGATTGGCGTCGTGGTCGAGGACTCGATAGTTGACCTCGCGGCGGCGACCGATTTGCCGCGCGAGATGATCGCATTTCTCGAAGCGGGACCGCGTGCGCTCGATCGCGCTGCGGGGGCGGCGAAAAATTCCGCGCACCGGATTGCGCTGGCCAGCGTCAAGCTCGAGGCGCCGATCGCGCGTCCGCCCGAGTTTCTTGCGATCGGGCTCAACTACGCGGACCACGTCGAAGAAACCAAGATGAAGCGTCCCGAGTTTCCGATGTTCTTCAACAAGCAATCGAGCTGCGTCACCGGACCGGGCGATCCGATCCATCTGCCGCGCGCGTCGTCGGCGCTCGATTATGAAGGCGAGCTGGGATTCGTGATCGGACGGCGATGCCGCCATGTGAAGCGCGATCGCGCTCACGAGGTGATCGCCGGTTACGTCATCGTAAACGACGTGAGCGTACGCGATTGGCAGCGCCGATCGCCGACGATGACGCTCGGCAAATCCTTCGACACGCATGGGCCGATCGGTCCGTGGATCGTGACGCCGGACGAGATTGGCGATCCGCACAAACTGGACCTGAAGACGTTCGTCAACGGCGAGCAACGCCAGCATTCCAACACGAAGAACCTGATCTTCGACTGCTTCGCGCAGATCGAAACGCTCTCGACGGTCTTCACCCTGTTGCCGGGGACGATCGTTTCCACCGGCACGCCTGGCGGCGTCGCTGCTGCGATGAATCCCCCCAAATGGATGAAGGCGGGCGACGTGGTGCGAATCGAGATCGAGAAAATCGGCAAGCTGGAGAACAAGGTGATCGAAGAGCCCGCCAGCACCGATAAAATCTGAGAGCGGCTACACGCGCTGATACTCGCCACACTTTTGGCGTCGTCACGCCAAAAATCGGTCGCTCGCATGAACGCAATCTCGCGCTGGCGCTTACACTTCGTTCAACTTCGCGTGATCTTCACGCACGCACGAAGCATTTCTTCACGTTATGAAGTCGGCAGCCGTCACAATCTGATCTGCGGCGGCAGCGCATTCGTGACGATTGATGAATGAAATAAGTAGCGTCAGCGACAAAAATGTTGCAGAGACTCTACAATTTGTAGTATTAGGTTGACGGCATGAAGCAATCGCATGCGCTAATTGCGGCGTAATCGGTCGCGCGCTCGTGGCACATGGATTGCTCCCTACGTTGAGCAAGGAGAGGCGGTTCGGATGGGCGGGATGTAAGTATTAACGCACCTGGGGAGGGCGCGAAGATGCTGCCAAATGTGTCGAATGGAATCCGCTCGTCGGAACACGAGATAAGCCAGGCAAGACCTTCGCACCCTGGAGTGCTGAGCCGCCTCATCCTTAAATTTCGGCCACCGTGGCACTCCGACTACTTCTTCCAGAAGCCGCGCCGCTCGATCGACCGCGATCTGCAAGAGCGCTGGCCGATGGACTACCCGCTGTAGACTCGCCGCCTCCGTCTCTGCGTAAACACTGACAGGGCTGTAATGCTCACGGGCATCTGCCGGTCAAAGGCTGGCCGCTGTCGCCATCGCCGGCGCCGGAACCATCGCTGCGGCTCTTGCGCGGCGAGTGATGAACCCTAGCAACAGAATACTTACCAACGGCGTGAGGGGAATGAACGCATAGTGTGCGATGGACTCGCATGCGAGCGGGAGTATCCAGGCGATAACCAGAAGCGATTTTTCAAACGGAAGAAAACCTGAGCGCCGACCCTCAAGCGCAAGCCATGCAATGGGGAGAGCGAGGATCACGAGGTCGTAATAGAGAATGTATGGCGACGCCAATACCATCCCCACTGCAAAAGCCGAGGCCTTGAGTTCGAACTGAATGCTTTGCCGCCAGATCCAAATTACGAGAACTGCGGCGGTGGCAGCAGCGACGATCTGAAAGAAGTACGCGGTGGCGACTCCTCCTCCCAGCAATCGCGCCGCCGCAAATACGCTTTGCATCGTATAAAATTTTACCCCGCCGTTTTCGATAACCATTTGCCGGGTGAATCCGAGCGTGTTGAAAAAGGCGCGCCAGGTTTCGGCGCCAAACATCACAAATGAAATTCCGGCAAGAGCAATCGCGGTAAAAGTCGCCGCCCAAAAAGCCCGCCACCGGCCAGTAGCGGCGAGTACGAACGGCACCAGTACTCCCATCGGCGGCTTGTAGGTCAAAAGGCCAAAAAACGCACCGCCCACCACCGGATAGCTTTCGACCGTTAGCAGCGCAGCGCCAAGCAATGAAAATGCGAGGAGTCCGTTTTGTCCGTTCATGAGGTTGGCGAATGCGCCGGGGAAGGCGAGTGCCGGCCAAAACGTCTCTGTGCGCGGAATGATTTTTCGAAGAACCAGCGCATAGCCGGCAGCCGTCGACGTCATCCAGATCGCGAGCGACCACAGATAAGGCAGGAGTGCCTGCGGCAGAACAACTATCAGGAACGTCGGCGGATAAATCCATGGACCGGCGAAGGTCCCCTTCCCTACCGCTTGTTCTTCCGTGGCGTGGAATCGCTTGAAGTCATAGACGGCGGCAGGTTGCCCTCTAAGCGCCAGTTCGGAAGCCGCCCAGTTGACCTCGAAATCAACGCCGATAGGTTTCCCCTGCCGGCTTACCATCCCATGCATCGTCATCACCCATAGGGTGAACGTCAACGCGTAAGCGGCGAGGAAAATTTTCGGATAAATTCGGAGTCGCTCCCGGTTCAGCCAGGGCGCTTCTGCGAACCAGGTGATTACCGATTTGAGACTCTCTCGTATAGCCCGCAACAATCGTGACTCCCCGAATCAGAATCCAGAAGTCTTACGTGGTTTGCAATCGTCACGTTCTGGCCTTTCTTGGCAAGGGCTTTCGCGGCATATACTCTGCCGATCGTGTCTTCAACGCCGTCGAGTCTGCCTTCGAACAATACTGGTCTACGCGCGGAATTCCCTTCCCTCCTCCCACTCACGATTCTGATGCCGGTCTTCAACGATTGGGCGGCGGCTCGGTTTCTTGTCGAGCAGATCGATTCCGTCTTCGGCAAGCACGCGTTGACGGCTCAGATTGTCTTCGTCGATGACGGTTCGCTGGAGCCGGTGCCCGATCAATTTCCTGCGACGGCGCCCCAGAACATCCAACAGATTCAGACGGTGGAATTGAGAACCAACCTTGGGCATCAACGCGCTCTATGTGTAGGTCTGGTTCACCTGCAGCGAAGCGGCATCACCACTCCGGTGGTCGTCATGGATTCCGACGGTGAAGACGCACCCGCCGACATTCCCAGGCTGCTGGAAAAGTTTGTCGCCGAAGGTAACCGCAAAGTGATCTTCGCGGCGCGGCGACTGCGCGCCGAAGGCTTCGTCTTCAAGTTTTTCTACAAACTCTATCGAACGATCCATCGTGTGGTTGTAGGATTCGATCCCCGCTTCGGCAACTTCAGCGTTTTGCCCGCCGCGGTTCTGGAACGACTTGTGGTCACTTCTGATCTCTGGAATCACTACGCCGCCACCGTCGTCAAAATGAAAATACCCTACTCCACTGTTCCGATAGACCGCTCGAAACGTTTTGCCGGTGAATCCCGGATGGGATTCGTCGGGCTGGTGATTCATGGCCTAAGTGCGATGTCTGTCTTCGGCGACACCGTCGGAGTTCGTCTGCTGATTTCGTGCGGCGTCTTAGGCGTTCTGACCGCGATTCTTATAATAGCCGCCATTGTAATCAGAGCCGCCACCAACCTGGGCATACCCGGGTGGGCCACCTATGTCACTGGGTTGCTGCTATTACTTCTTTCCGAACTCGTAGTTCTGTCGCTCATCTTCATTTTTGTTGCTCTCTACAGTCGCGGCCAATCGAGCTTCGCGCCGATCCGAGACTGCCCAATCTACATAAGCAAAGTGCGAACAGTTTTCAGCCGACATGAGTGACTTCGCCTATGTCGGTAGTGAGCTCAATCTGTTTGCCGGCGCAACGACCTGGAAGTCTTATGTGCATTTCCACCTGCGGCCATATCTGTCGGGCGACATCCTCGAGGTTGGCGCGGGGATAGGTGCATCAACCGCGACATTCAATGACGGCACGCAGCGGCGATGGGTGTGTTTGGAACCGGATCGAGATCTGGCGGATCGGATCAAGTCGGATCTACCCGCGCAACTGACCAACTGCGAAGTAGTAGTTGGCACCTTGTCCGACTTAGGCCCCGGAGATCAGTTCGACAGCATCTTGTACATGGACGTCCTCGAACATATCGAAGCGGACGCGGCCGAGCTCGCGCGCGCCGCGTCGCATCTGCGGCCGAATGGCTTTCTGGCGATATTGTCGCCCGCATTCCCATGGCTGTTCACGCCCTTCGATGCGGCCATAGGCCACTATCGCCGCTATACAAAGAATTCCCTGCGTTCGATCGCCCCCAAGGGTTTGCGCGAAGTAAAATGTATTTATCTGGACTCGGCAGGCCTGCTGGCGTCGCTAGGAAACAAACTCTTCCTGCGCTCGCCCATCCCAAGCAAAGCCCAGATCCAATTCTGGGACCGCGCGATGGTCCCGATATCCAGGTACGCGGATCGTGCGCTGAACCACGCGATAGGCAAATCAATCCTGGGAGTTTGGCAGAAGGCCCGCTAGATATCCCATTGAGTTAAAGATCCGAAGTGGAGAATCAAATGAAAATTTACGATTACAAACTCGCTCCCAATCCGCGCCGCGTGCGCGTATTCCTGGCCGAAAAAGGAATCAACGTCCCGCTCGAGGAAGTCGATATCTTCAAGGGCGTCAACCGCCAACCGGAGTTCCTGAAAAAGAATTCGCTCGGCGGAATTCCAGTGCTCGAACTCGACGACGGGAGGCATCTCGCCGAGAGCGTCGCGATCTGCCGCTACTTCGAACTACTCCATCCGGAGCCTGCCCTGTTCGGCAAGGGCGCATTCGAGCAGGCGAGCGTCGAGATGTGGAATCGGCGGATGGAACTCGCGCTGTTCGTGCCGGTCGGGATGGTATGGGGGCATTCGCACGAACTGACGCGCGCGCGAATCAAACAGATCCCCGAGATGGGCGAGCAGTCGCGCAAGGTCGTCGAGCAGCGCTACCAGTGGCTGGACCGTGAGCTCGAAGGCAAGCAGTTTATCGCCGGCGACAAGTACTCAATCGCGGACATCACCGCGATGGTGGTCATCGACTTCGCGAAGTTCAACAACATTTCGATTCAGCCGGAGCAGAAGAACCTCGCGCGATGGCATCAGGCGGTCTCGTCGCGCCCGAGCGCAACCGCCTAGCGGATAATTGCTAGTCGGCGCGTCCGTGGATTCCGCACGTCGGTGCGATACCCATCCGCTCGTAATAGCGCTGATGATATTCCTCGGCGCGGTAAAATTCCGCGGCAGGCACAATCTGCGTGACGACCGGGCGTCCAAGCTTCCCGGATTCGTCGAGGCGGTGCTTCGATTCCTCGGCCGCCTTCCGCTCGTGCTCGTCGGAATAAAAAATGATCGAACGGTATTGAGTGCCGAAATCGGGCCCCTGCCGGTTGAGCGTCGTGGGATCGTGAATCTGCCAAAATACTTCGAGCAGTTGCTCGAACGTCACGCGCGCCGGGTCGTACTCGACCTGCACGACTTCGGCGTGCCCCGTCTTGCCGCTACATACGGTTCGATAGTTGGGTTTCGGGACGTTGCCGCCCGCGTATCCAACGGCGACGTCGACCACGCCCTCGACCGCGCGAAAAGCCGACTCGACTCCCCAGAAACATCCGGCGCCAAATACCGCAAGTTTGTGTGTGGTGCTCATTTGCCTACTTAACGATGACTGGGGCCGCGAATCAACGGCGCGGGCTCTGTGTCATTTTACAAACCTGTGCCATTATTCGAGCAATATGACAAGTACTATGGCGCGCAAAAGACTGTGGGCGGTTCTCCTTTCAGCAATTTTTGTTTGCGGCTCGTTTCCAGCGAGCGCCGGCGCCGGGGACCTCAAGATCGCGGCGGCGGCCGATCTGACGTTTGCGTTCAAGGACGTCGGCGCGCAATTCGTGAAGCAAACCGGCGACACTCTCAAGCTCAGCTACGGTTCGTCGGGGAATTTTTTCGCGCAGATTCAAAATGGCGCGCCGTTCGATCTGTTTTTTTCTGCTGACGTTGGCTATCCGCAAAAGCTCGAAGCCGCGGGCCTTGCTGAACCCGGCACCATCTACGAATATGCGAGCGGAAAACTTGTGATGTGGGTTCCCAACGCGTCGAAGCTCGATCTCAGCCGCGGACTTGCGACGCTGCTCGATTCGGGCATCAGGAAGATCGCGATCGCAAATCCGCTGCATGCGCCGTATGGGGTTGCGGCGGTCGCGGCGATGCGCCATGACGCCATATACGACAAGGTCAAAAGCAAACTGGTGCTCGGTGAAAATATTTCGCAGACCGCGCAGTTCGTCGAATCCGGCAACGCCGACGTCGGCCTGCTGGCACTCTCGCTCGCAGTCGCGCCGGCAATGAAGGACAAAGGACGCTACGTCGAGATCGCGGCGGACGACTATCCACCAATCATTCAGGCCGCAGTGATTCTGAAATCGTCACACAACAAGGAGCTGGCAAATCGTTTCCTGAAATTCCTCAAGGAGCGCGCAACCGTGGCCCTGATGGAGCGATACGGTTTCTCGATTCCCAAGAACGTCGCCGCGGCGCACAACAAAAGCAGCATGTCCGCGCCACAATAAACCGCGATGGATTGGAGCGCGATTTTCCTGACGCTGCGGCTCGCGCTGGTCGTCTGCTCAACTCTGCTGATAGTCGGGACGCCGATCGCGCTCTGGCTCAGCTTCACGCACTGGCGATGGAAATTTTTCGTCGAGTCCATCGTCGCACTGCCTCTCGTGCTGCCGCCGACCGTGCTCGGCTTCTACGTGCTGGTCGCGATGGGCTCGAACAGCCCAATCGGCCGCTGGTATCAGTCGTTCACCGGCCACGGCTTGCCGTTCACCTTCGAAGGACTCGCAATCGCGTCGGTGATCTACAGCCTGCCCTTCACCGTGCAGCCGATGGCGGCGGCCTTCTCGCAAGTCGATCGTAACCTGATCAGCGCTTCGACGATCCTCGGCGCCTCGCGGATTCGCACTTTCATGAATGTCGTGCTCCCGCTTTCGATGGGCGGCGTCGTCACCGGTTTCGTGCTGAGCTTCGCGCATACGCTAGGAGAGTTTGGCGTGGTGCTGATGGTCGGCGGAAATATCCCGGGCGTCACGCGCACGATCTCGATCGCGATCTACGACCAGACCCAGGCGCTCGACTATGCCGCCGCGAACCGCATGGCGCTCCTGCTCCTGGCCTTCGCCTTCGTTACGCTGTCGGTCACTTATTCGCTTAACCGACGGGTCTGGGCGGTATGGCCGATGAGCCGCTAACATCCCGAGAAGATGGCATCCGACCAACGTCTATCGGTGCGCATAATGCATCGGCTGTCGAACAGCTTTGCGCTCGATGCCGCGTTCGAAGCACCCGCCGGCTTCACGATGATCCTGGGGCCGTCGGGCAGCGGCAAGACGACCTTGTTGAATTGTATCGCGGGCCTCGCGCAGCCGGATGCGGGCCGCGTAGCTCTCGGCGCTCGAGTGCTGTTCGCTTCGGATGAGCGTATCGAAATGCCGGTCGCGCAGCGTCGATTGGGATATGTATTTCAGAATCTCGCCCTGTTTCCCCATCTGACGGTCGCGCAAAACGTTCAATACGGGATCGCGAAGCTCGCCGCCGAAGATCGCCGTGCGCGAATGACGACCATGCTCGAGTCTTTTCGAATCGCGCATCTGGTCGCGCGCAAACCCGCTGAGATTTCCGGCGGCGAGCGCCAGCGGGTCGCACTCGCGCGGTCTCTCGTGACGAATCCGGCGGCGCTGATGCTCGATGAGCCGTTAACCGCGCTCGACAACTCGACCAAATCAAGGATCCTCGATGACCTCCGCGCATGGAACGCCGCCCACGAAATCCCAATCCTCTACGTGACCCATTCGCCCGAAGAAGCGTTCGCCCTGGGAGAGCGGGTGGTAGTGCTGGAAGGAGGCCGCATTCTGGCGCAAGGCATGCCTCAATACGTACTGACAACGCCGCGCCACGAAACAATCGCGCAAGTAGTAGGCTTCGAAAATGTCTTCGACGCAACCGTAAAATCGATCGCCGAAACCCAAGGCACAATGCTCTGCCAGCTGAACGGCAGCCCAACTCAATTGGAAGTCCCGCTAGGCCACGCCGAACCAGGAGCGCGAGTAAGAATAGCAATCCGCGCCGGCGACATAATCATAGCGAGCGATCAACCGCACAACCTGAGTGCCCGCAACTCCTTTCAAGGAAAAGTCCTATCAATCCGCCGCGAAGGAGTCAGAGTAATAGTAATGATCGAAGCCGGCGCAACCTTCGAGGTCCACCTGACTCTGGGTGCAATCGATGCGCTGCAACTGGAAGATGGAAAACAAATCTGGCTGGTGATCAAGACCTACTCATGCAACCTGGTCGAACCTTCCCAGCAATGAAAATGCACCAGCGATCCGCGTCTCACATGCAGTTGACTAGCTCGACGTCGCTGCCAGTTCCCTTGAGTCTTACTCTACCGGGTGTGGGATTTGACGTCGTGCATAAGTTGTCAGTCTTAGTGGTGTCGCGGCATAGGCAGAAGCTAGTTGTCCTGACGCATAAGTTACCAAACGTGCCTATCCCGTTGGAGAGAGCCACTTTGCCTCGGCATCCGCTGTATATTGGCCCAGGATGGTTTATTTCGTCGGCTGTCTGTGACGGAATTCTGTAGAGCGGTTTGAAGGCTACCAGGTCTGCTACCCATTGCGCTGAGTTACCCCACTCCGTAGTCACCTTGTCTCCGGTCGGTGCGGCAGAATAGGCCCATGCCTGGGTCGCAAGGTTCGGGAAATTGGACGGGCCGCTGTAACCGTAGTCATTTCTGACTGCTATTCCCATATTGGAAGGCGACGTCCAGGTTCCCGACCCAAGACTCGCATAGAAGGCCATCAGGTAGTCGCCCACCCCGCTCGTCGTGACTCCTTTTGCAATCAGCGTCGTGCCGTTGCCATTGTTGTTGGAGGCTACGTCGACGTCAGATATATTCGAGATGACATAGGTCCTGATGTCATAAGGTACCGTAACAAACCATCGAAACCTGTACGGCGGCTCTTCGCCCGCCTGGAATCTGCGATAATAGAGCACCTGACATAGCCCGTCTGCCTCTGCCACTGAATTTGGGATAACTGTCCATCGGTAGTCACTCGTGGCCCAACGGCACGCGTATGAGCTTCCAAGTACTAGCTGAACCACACCACCCAGGTTCGGTAATCTAGGTGGATTCATCCCCAAGGCAGCAAAACCTATCGAGTCAGCGCTGCCATTGCCAGACCAAGTCGCAACTAAAGAATCTGTTCCATTAAAGGATGAGCCTCCGATAAACTGTGCCTGCGCTGGCCTGAAACTCAACAAGAGCACTAGTACGACTCCGCTCCATACTTGCGATCTCATCAGTTGATAGGAATCTCCTCATTGTAAACACTATTCCAGGTTGCATAAGCTGCGGCAGAGTTACCGGGGTTGATGTAGCATACATAACCGGTAAAAACGCGGAAGGCAGGATTTCCCCTGGCAATCATCTGTGTCTGGAACTCAGTACAACCCCCCGCTGGAACCATAACAGGAGCGGTCTGCGCCTTGGCCGTAGGCCCATCCCCCGATGAGTTACAACGAAAGGTCGCCAGTGTGGTAATCGCGTCGAAGTTACAGAACTGGATAACACCCGACTGGAGCTCATAGTAATTGATGACGCCATTGCCTGTGACTTCTCAAAACCCCCATTGTCGCTGAAGACTGCTGTCTCAGTGTTTGCTGGGAGAGCTAATGCCTGGACTGAACCGCCGTTACCCGGATGATCGCCTACGTTGGTGCCTTCACCTTGAATAGTAGGCGCAATCTGCTCGATACCAGAGCGAGACAGATACACCCATTTCGATAGGACATCGTCATACTGGAATAGAATTGTTTCAACCGCATACGGGAAAGAGAGCGGAACCAGAGTATTGTCAGGGTTATTGATAAAGTTCTGGAACAAAAACATACTCCCCCACGTCGGAACGCGACCGCCTTGCGGGTCTTGTGATAGTCGAAGCGTAAAAAATTCTCCGTCAACACCACCCGAACTCATCCTGATCTCTTGAGTACCCGTCAGATAGATTCTTCCCGTACTGAATCCGCGAGGACTGCACGTCCAAATGTTCGAGGCCAGCGTGCATGCCGTTGGCCGTGGCGCAGCAGCTGTCGTCGAGGAAGTGCCGGATACAGGACCGAACCTGCCGCGACCCGCACCCAGTGAGCGAGGCGAAAAAAAGGGCGAGTATGAACGCTATAGGAATGGTCTTCATCAACCGGTCAAGTGTTCCCTGTTCGTCTACAGGGTCGCCATGTATCACGAAGCCCGTTTCGGCTGGAAGAACGATTGGAGGAGTCAAATCGGCGTCGGCAGTTTAGGGAAGTTGGTGCCCCCTGCGGGATTCGAACCCACGGCCCCAGGATTAGGAATCCTGTGCTCTATCCATCTGAGCTAAGGGGGCGCCCGGATAGTGAGAAAGTTACGCCGATGCGCGGTCGCGGGCAAAGAGGACTGACGCATCGGCCCGGGACGCCATTTCGCCGGGGCTCGCGCTGTTGTACAAATCATTAGTCGGACTTCGATATTTTCGTCGAGCGCAAGGCTGAGGTTTGCGGTCGGCGCAGGAAACATCACATGGCGGATGACAAAAATTCTCTGAGATCAAATAGCAGCGTCCTCGTTGACGGGCCTTCGCGGGCACCCGCGCGCGCCATGCTCAAGGCCGTCGGGTTTACCGATGAGGATTTGAGCAAACCGTTGATTGCGGTGGCGCATACCTGGATCGAAATCATGCCCTGTACCGCTCATCTGCGGGATCTGGCCGAGCATGTGAAGCGCGGGATTCGCGCGGCCGGTGCGACGCCGATCGAGTTCAACACGATCGCCGTTTGCGACGGGATCTCGATGGGGACGCATGGCATGCGCGCATCCCTGATCAGCCGCGAAGTTATCGCCGACTCGATCGAGCTCACCGTGCGCGGGCATTTGTTTGACGGCGTCGTCGCGATGTCGGGATGCGACAAGACGATTCCCGCGACGGTGATGGCGCTGCAGAGGCTCGACCTGCCGTCGCTGATGATTTACGGCGGATCGATACAGCCGGGGCGCTTCGGCGATCAGCAGGTTTCGATTCAGGACGTGTTCGAGGCCGTCGGCGCGCATTCGGCAGGCAAGATGAAGCTCGAGGATCTCAAGAAACTCGAGGACGTCGCGTGCCCTGGCGTGGGCGCATGCGGCGGCCAGTTCACCGCCAACACGATGGCGACGGCGACCGAGCTGCTCGGAATCTCGCCGATGGGATCGAACAGCATCCCGGCGACGGATCCGAAAAAGCCGGAGAGCGCGTTCCAGGCGGGGCGGCTCGCGGTCGATTTGCTCAAGCGCAAACTCAAGCCGAGCCAGATAATCACGAAGAAGGCGCTCGAGAACGCGATCGCGTCGGTCGCGATGACGGGAGGCTCGACCAATGCCGTTCTGCATCTGCTCGCGATCGCGCATGAGGCGGGAATCGCGCTCGATATCGACGACTTCGATCGAATAAGTTCCCGCACCCCGCTGCTCGCGGACCTGAAGCCGGGCGGCCGGTTCCTCGCGACTGAAATGTATGCGGCGGGCGGGATTCCGCTGATCGCAAAACGCCTGAAGGAAGCGGGGCTGCTCCACGAAAACGAAATGACCGTGACCGGCAGGACGATTGGCGTCGAGGCCGACGCAGCGCGCGAGACGGCGGGACAGGAAGTCGTGCGCGCGGTCGCGAAGCCGCTCAAGGAAACCGGCGGCCTGGTGATTTTGAAGGGCAACCTCGCGCCGGAAGGATGCGTGGTGAAGGTTGCAGGGCACGAACGCATGATACATCGCGGACCGGCGCGGGTGTTCGATTGCGAAGACGACGCGTTCAAGGCGGTGTCGGATCAGAAGATCAAGCCGGGCGACGTCGTCGTCATTCGCTATGAAGGGCCGCGCGGCGCACCGGGGATGCCGGAGATGCTCGGCGTCACCGCGGCGCTAATCGGACAGGGACTTGGAGAATCGGTCGGGCTGCTGACCGACGGACGTTTCTCGGGCGCGACGCGCGGCCTGATGGCCGGGCACGTCGCGCCGGAAGCGGCGGTCGGCGGGCCAATTGCGGCGGTTCGCGAGGGCGACGTGATAACGTTCGACATCGCGAAGCGGCGGCTCGACGTCGAGCTCACCGACGAGGAAATCAAGACGCGGCTCAAGAATTGGAAAGCACCCGAGCCTCATTATAAGAGCGGCGTGATGGCCAAGTATGCGAACACGGTATCGTCGTCGTCGCGTGGCGCAGTGACACATTGAGAGAGACGGCAGAATCAGCAGCGGCAGATGCGCGCGCGCGCTTCGCGCGCGGGCGCATCTGCCGCGGATTGGCGACGACGCTCGCGTCGTGCGCGATGCTCGCGATGCTCGCAGTCGTCCTGTGCGCGCGCGATCGCGCGCGGACAGGACGACTGGCAGGTCATCGAGCGCCATACCACCTCACAGGCGCCGGCCGCGGCCGGCGCCGCCGCGGCCGCGCCCGCCGTCACTGCCGCCGACGGCACCATCAATGCGTGCGGTGAAACCGCACGCGTTGCCAGCGAGCCTTACACAACAATCGTCGCGCAACTCAACGATATGTGGGGCACCAATTTCAAGGTTTACGAGTCGCTGACTTCCGGATCGCCCCACGCCCGCGACGGCGGATGCATCTTCTACAACCAGAAGTTTCTCGACAACCTGTTTCAGCAGTGGATGAAAATCGACGACCCGGACACCGTCAAACCGATGCTCTATGCCATCTTCGCGCACGAGATCGGTCATCTCGCGCACAGCGACTTCGATCCCGCGAACGAAAATGTTCCGATCAAGAACAAGGAGCTCGCCGCCGATCAGTTCGCCGGCTACTCGCTCGAGCGGATGGGGATTCGGCGCCTCGATTCCGTCGAAGTGACGCGCTATTACCAACTCACCGGCGACGATTTCGTCGGCCATGCTTCCGGGCATGGCAATGGCGAAGAACGTACGACTGCGTTTGAGGATGGATGGCATCGCGCGGAAATCGGACTGTCGGAACAAGGCACACAACCCGCAGGCGGACTCGGCGAACCGTAAATCTCAGCCGCAAGCTTTTTTTTGAACATGAGCGCCTCGACTATTTCCAACCCATCACAGGCCACAGCCGACGCTATTCGCGCCGCATCCAGCGCGATCGATGCGCGCGCGCTCGGCTTTCGCTACGGCGATCGCGACGCGCTGAGCGACGTGACTTTTTCGATCGCCCGCGGCGAGATCTTTGGTTTCCTCGGGCCCAACGGCGGCGGCAAAACCACCTTGTTCAAGCTGCTGTCGACGCTGGCGCCGATCCAATCTGGAAGCGCGCGGCTGTTCGGCCATGATCTCGCGGGCGAAACCGCCACGGTGCGGCGCCAACTGGGCGTTGTGTTTCAGCATCCGAGTCTCGATGGCAAGCTGACCGTCCGCGAAAATCTCTCGGCGTCACGGTCATCTGTATGGCATCTCGGGCAAGCGGCTGCATGAGCGCAGCGCGGCGATGCTCGAGCGGCTGGACTTGACGTCGCGCGAGCGCGACCGCGTCGAGACGCTGTCAGGCGGGCTCCAGCGCCGCGTCGAGCTGGCCAAGGCTCTTCTGCATGAGCCGGCGCTGCTGCTGCTCGACGAGCCCAGCACCGGGCTTGATCCGGCGGCGCGCCGCGAGTTCTGGAATTACCTCGAACATCTGCGCGAGCACGAGGGCGTTACGATCGTGCTGACCACGCATTACATGGAAGAGGCGGAGCGATGCGATCGCATCGGCATTCTGCATCAGGGGAAGCTGGTCGCGATCGCGCCGCCGGGCGAGCTCAAGTCCGAAGTCGGCGGCGACGTGATCGTGATTCGAACCGAGGAGCCGGAAATCCTGCAGCGGAAAATCCTCGCGCGCTTCAAGCTCAAGAGCCAGCTGGTCGACGGCGCGATTCGTATCGAGAAACTGCGCGCGCACGAACTGGTTCGCGATCTGATCGATGCGTTCGGCGAGGAGATCGAGTCGGTTTCATTCGGCAAGCCGACTCTCGAGGACGTCTTCGTGCATCTGACGGGACACCAGTTCTTCGCGCATACGCCGGAGACGGAATAGACGGCGATGAACGAAATTTTTCTTCAGGCCCAAACGCTCTGGTATCGCGAGGTCGTGCGGTTCATCCGCCAGCCGATCCGCGTGGTGAGCGCGATCGCAACGCCGCTGGTTTTCTGGCTGCTGCTCGGCGCTGGCTTGCAAGCATCGTTCAAGCCGAGCGGGATGCCCGCCGGAATCGGCTACGTGCAGTACTTTTATCCCGGCGTGATCGTGCTGATGCTCCTGTTCACCGCGATTTTCGCGACCGCATCGACAGTTGACGATCGCCGCCAGGGGTTTTTGCAGGGCGTGCTCGTCGCTCCCATCTCGCGCGCGACGATCGTGCTCGGCCAGGCCTTCGGCTGCACGACGCTGTCGCTGATGCAGGGAGCGATCTTTCTCGCGATGGCGCCGCTGGCGGGAATCCATCTCAGCCTGGGAGCGATAGTAGTGTCGCTCGCCATGATGGGGCTGATCGCGTTCGCGATGACCAGCATCGGGCTCGCGATGGCGTGGCGGACCGAATCGACCCAGGGCTTTCACGCGTTCATGAACATGCTGCTGCTGCCGCTGTGGATGCTGTCGGGTTCGGTGTTTCCGGTGGCGGGCGCGCCCGGATGGTTCCAATGGACGACGCGCCTCAACCCGCTGACCTACGCCGTGGACGCGCTTCGGCAGGGCCTCTATCTAGCAGAGCCGGCTTCGAGCGGCGCGACGATGCCGATGGGATCGTCAGTCGCAATCGCAATCGCATTCGCCGCCTTCGCCTTCATCCTGGCAACCCGCGTCGCCCGCACCGCATCTACGATTTGAGATACTGCGATGAAAACGCGCGAGCCCGAGATTATCCGCGGGAGCGGGAATATCTCATCGAGATTTCGATCTCCCAAACGCGGACGTTCGTCAGCTGAAGGCGGTGCTTGCTGCCGCAATCATTAAAACACTTGATCGAAAAGAGCTGAGTGTCCGCAACGCGCAGCGCCTAACGGGGATAGATGCAGGAGACTTCTCGCGTGTGCGCAACGCGGATTTCCGGCGCATCAGCGTCGAACGTCTGATCGCAATGATCAATCACCTCGGGGAACGCGTGGACGTCAAGATCAAGGTGCGCCGAAGGGAACGGACAACCAAGGGCGTAGCCGCGTAATCGACGATCTTAGCGCGGCGGCATCCTTAGCGCGCCGTCGAGGCGGATTGTCTCGCCGTTCAGCATTTCGTTCTCGACGATGTGGCGCGCGAGCGCTGCGTATTCTGATGGCTTGCCGAGGCGCTGCGGAAACGGAATCTGCGCGGCAAGCGCCTTGCGATTGGGCTCAGGCAATCCGGCCAGCATCGGGGTCTCGAAGGTTCCCGGCGCAATCGTGCAGATGCGGATGCCGAGCGACGCGAGGTCGCGCGCGATCGGCAGCGTCATCGAAACCACACCGCCCTTCGACGCGGAGTAGGCGACCTGCCCTATCTGTCCGTCGAACGCGGCGACCGACGCGGTATTGATGATCACGCCGCGTTCGCCGTCGGCACCCGGCTGATTTTTCGCCATTTGCGCCGCGGCCAAGCGCGTGACGTTGAAGGTGCCGATCAGATTCACCGCAATCACCTTGCTGAACAGATCGAGCGAGTGCGGGCCGTCCTTGTTGACGGTGCGCATCGCGCGGCCGATACCGGCGCAGTTCACGGCGATATGAATGGACGCGAACTTTGCGACCGTTTTCGCAATCGCGTCAGTGACCTGGTCGGCGGAAGCGACGTCGGCCTCGACGAACAGCGCGTCTGCCCCAAGCGACTCGGCGACTTTAGCGCCCGGCGATGCCGGCATATCGAGAATCGCAACCTTGGCTCCCGCCGACGCGAATTCGCGGACCGTTGCCTCGCCGAGTCCGGAGCCGCCACCGGTCACCAGCGCGACCGCATTTTTGAGATTCATATCAACCTCGCAGAAGTGAGTGCTGCAAACGCGAAAACGTTATGACCGCTGACGCGTTTATGCAACTCCAACGGCGAGCAGGATTCCGTCTTTGAGCGACCGGGATGATCGGTAACACTTTAGACCGGCATGATAGGTAACACATTTTCTGAGTTTGAGGGGGAGGAGCGCGAGGGGGGCTGCCCCTCTCGCCTCACCGTGGAGCTGCCGGCAGGCTACGGACGGCGCAGTTTTAAACTGACGCCGTCGATGAGCCCGAGTATCAGCGGTCCGAAGTAGGCCTCCGCGTCTTCCTCATCGGTTTCAACTATTCCTATTACCTCATTGCGCAAAGTCTCGCTCAGGAAAACCGATTCTCCCTGCCATTTGATATCGCCGGTGTGGCGCACGCGGCGCTCGTGATAGTCGGCCGGATAGGCGCGATCCTCAAGCTTGGCCGGATAGCTGCGCGGCGACGGGATGTAGTGCATGGCCGGCGCGGTCTGGCCCAGCGCCTCGTGCGGCCGCTGCTGATTGAACTCGTCGCGGAACTGGTCGAAGCGACTCTGCTGCGCTGCGCGGTCGGCTTGCGGGGGACTGGCGCATTCAGCCTTGAGCGTCTTGTGCATCCGTTCATGCCGCCTGTTCTGCTCGGGCCGGCCCGGCTCGATCCGCTCCCGCATGATACCGAGCTTCAACCACCACACCGACAGCCGACTCAGTCCCGTCACTCCGCTCGAGGCGAACGGCGCTCCGTTGTCCGAGCGGATCGCGCGCGGCAGGCCGTACTCTCTGAACACCCGCTCCAACTCGCTGCGGCAATCGTCGTAGCCGGCTTTGTTGACTGCCTTGACGCACAGCAGATAGCGGCTGTAGGCGTCGGTCACGGTCAGCGGATCGCAACGTACGCCGTCACCGGTATGGAACGGACCCTAGATTCACCCTCGCCCTGGGTGTATTGCCCACGGCACCAACAAAGGCGCGTGCGATCGCTCGCTCAACCCAGGCGGCCCGTACTTAAGGTAAGGCGCCCACCACTTGTACGCGGTCTTGCGGCTGATGCCGAAGTCCTAGCACAGTTCCGTCACGCTCTCCTCCTCAGCCGACAGCGCCGCCATCAACCGCATCTTCTCGTCCTTCGAACAGACCTCCCGCCACGGCATCGCCTCGTACCTCCTGCCGTAGCATTCAATCTGTTACCCATCCTGCCGGTCTGTACCACCCTAACCCTCTCCCCAAGGGGGATTAGGTGAATGTTGACTCCTGCCCATGTTTCCACGAAGATTCAAAGGTGCGCAGAAGAATCTCAAGGACGCGTCCGACGCTACAGGCGGCTAGTGCGAATCGCTTACTTTGATGAGGCTGGCGTCGCCAAAGAAAAACAAGAACCGTTCTTGGTTGTCGGCGGAGTTCTCATCCACGGCGATACGGACTGGCAGCCGATTGAACATTGCTTCAAAACAATCCTTGAAGCTGAAATTCCGGCTGAGATTCGAGAGGGTTTTTGTTTTCACGCCATGCACTTGCATGGCAATCATCCTAAATTCAAAGGCTTGCTTGATAGAGAACAGAGATTCCGACTTATCGGCGATCTGGTAACGACGATTAAAATGTTCAAATTGCCGATCAGTTACGGAGCGGTGCGGCGAGAGAAGTTACGCGAATCCTTGCCAGATTGGAAAAGTGAGCATCGAACTCATCTCGCTCACCAGATGGCGTTTACCTTATGCGCAATGGGTTTCCAAGGATGGTTCGATCGAGGGCCGTTCAGTGACGAGGTAGCGATCTGCGTGGCAGACAAGAATGACGCGAAGAATCGTCAATTACATTTGAAGCAGAATTTCGCAAAGCTACGGAATGAAGGCGTGCCGGAAGCGCCATTTGGCGTTTACTACAATCTAGTAGATGCCCTGCACTTCGCCTCTCTGTCCGAAAGCATCGGCCTACAGCTTGCGGATACTGTGGCGTTCCTAGTCAAGCGGCATTTGATGGGCAAAGAAGACACCGAAGAAATGTACCAAGAGCTACATCCGTTACTAGTCTGCGAGCCAGACAGCGCACTATGGCCGATTGCTTGAGGCGCGGATAGACCCAACCCGATACGCATAGAAACTGGCAAAGAGGTATCCCATTATCCACAGCGCATACTGCGGTACATCACGAAAGAGCAACCAATGGAAGTAAAGATCGACAGCACCCGCCACCAATCCGAGCCACCAAATAATTTTAGCCTGATTCATTTTTCTTTTTTTCCGCATCGCGCATGCTGCTACGCATCAAGGGTACGAGTCGATCCATGATGCTGTTCAGTTGCTTTGTGTGCTTTTTAAGTAAGGCGCGAAAGCGCGAAGCACATTCAAGCGCTTTCTTCGGTGTTGAGGCTTTCAGTTTCAATTGATTAAGCTCATCTAATTCTCTGAGTTGCTTCACTCGCACTTTGTCATAATGTGCGCGCAACTTCCTGGAACGAACCAGATGGCGACCCTCAAGATCGAACGATTCGAATAAGGTGAACATGGAGATCACCTCGTCGCGCAATCGTTCAAATTCGTCTTGAATTGAGTTCCCCATTCTTGCGGCATACCTCTGCCCTCGCTATTCTCAAATTTGAGAATGGCGTTGCAGCAACGTCGCGACTCACGCGATCAAAAATCTTGGCAGAGGCTGATCGCTTGATTATTTCTTGCGCGACTTCGGCTGTTTGTCGGTAGCTGTAACCTTCACCAGCGCGCGCAACATACGATCGAACTTTCCCATGTCGGCGTGCTTTAGTTCTTCGCGCGCTTCTTCGACGGCCTTTTTTGTTTCCGGCTTCGACGGCACGCCTGTAATTTAGCGTGCGTTTCAGTGGTTTGCTAGCAGCGCGAAAGTAGCTCGCCGAACATATCCGGATTCTTTCGATTGTTGTACCGGAAAGTAAATTCGGCGAGGTACAGCGGGAGATACCGCTTACTGACTTTGTGATAGCTGCCCATCACTCCGCGCTTGAGCAATGACCAGAAGCTTTCGATTGTCTGCGTATGGACTTTGCCGCGCACGTACTCGCCCGTGCTGTGGGCGATTGTTTCGTGCGGATACGGCGCCCACTTGAGGTAGCGGTATCCGGAGTGTTCATCGGTCGCGAGCAAATCAACTTTGCTATCGACGGTCTTGCGCACGAATTTGGTTAGCGTTTCGGTGTCCGCATTTTCGATCATTTGGCAGACCACGTTGCCCTTGCGAGCAATCGCGCCAATGACCGCAACTTTGTTAGCCGTGCCTTTGCCCTTCTTCTTCATGCTGGCGTGGCGATTCTTGTTAGCGCCACCGATATACGTTTCGTCAACTTCGACTTCGCCCATCAGTTGATTCCATGACTGGTTGCGCATGGCGGCGCGGAGCCGCGTGCACATGTACCAAGTCGTGTGATAGTCGGCAGTGAATGGATCGCCGTACATAGTGCGATGAATCTCAAGCGCACTCCGGCCCTTCTTCGCGACCAGCATCAGATAAGCGACTTTGAACCAAACCTTGAGCGGCTTCTTTGTGTTCTCGAAAATCGTGCCGCTGATCACACTGAAGCGATAGCTCTTGCAGTTCTTGCAGAGCCAGTAGAACGGCTTTGACTTGAGCGCGTAGACTTTCTCTTGCTTCCCGCACTTCGGACATTCCACGCCGTTCGGCCAGCGCGCATCGCGCAACGCCTCACGGCAACTTTCTTCGGTCGGGAAGCGTTTATCGAAAGCATCAACGGACAATGTTGTTTCGTTGCTCATACCTGCAATTATATGCGCAAAGAACGTGCGGAGTCAACTGCCACCTAATCCCCTCCCCAAGTGGGGCGAGGGAATCGTTCAAAACTCGTCGGTGGGTTTCACGGCGCGGAACTGGATCAGCAGCAGGATGTCGTAAATCGTCTTCAGCGTTCCGGCGCAAATCAGCGGCCATCCGAATGACGAATGATTCAACATCGCGCCCGCCGGCAGCGGCGCGAAGGCTGACGCCAGGCTGCGCGGCACATTGGTGACGGTCGCCGCGGCTGCGCGCTCCTCGGGCGGCACCACCGCCATCACGTACGACTGGCGCGCGGGAACGTCCATCTGCGAGGTCGACGATCGGAGCAGCAGAAATCCCATCGCGAGCGCCGGCGTCGGCATCAGCGCGGCGAGTATCAGCATCAGATTCGACGGCAGATGGCTGAACACCATCGTGTTGATACGGCCGAACCGCGCCGCGAGCGCCGCCGAAACGAATTGCGAAAACGATCCGAGCAACCCGGCCGCGAAGAAAAATGCACCCGCGGTCTGCACCGAGAGATTGAAGCGGCGGAACAACCACAGTGCCAGCAGCGACTGAATTACGAATCCGCCGCCGAACGCGTCGATACTGAACAGCGCCGATAGCCGGTAAACGATTGCGCGCGATTTCTCCAGCGGCGCGCGTTTGACCGGATGGCGCTCGACTTCGACGTCCGGTGAAAGACGCCGATAGAACGTGAAAGCGATGACCGCGAGGATCGAGTAGGCGACGAAACCCGACCGCAGCGCCGGCGCGAGTGCCCATCCGTGCCGCGTCGCGAGTATCGCCGGCAAACCGCTGGCGAGCGCGCCGAGTGCTCCGGCGAAGGCGCCCGCGACGTTGTACAACGCGAACATCGCAGTCAGATCGCGCGGCTCAGCAGCCTCGGCCAGCGCCGCCTGCTCGACCGGCAGAAACAGGCTGACGTCGCCGGCTGAAGGATTAAGCGTGCCGATCACAGCGACTATGAACAACGGCCAGAAGCCTGTGGTGGTGGCGAATCCGATTCCCGTCAGCAGCATCAGCGCGCACGCCGCGAGCAGGACTCGGCGCCGGCCTAGTCGATCAGTCGCGAGACCCACCCATAACGTGAGCGCCGCCGAGCCGAGCAGCGTGCCAAACACGATCGCGCCGACTCGCAGCGGATTGAATCCGATCGCAGTCAGGTAGCCCGGCAACAACACGCTCACTGCTCCGTCGGCAAGCCCGCGCAGTGCGCGCGTCGTCAGCAGGATTCGCGCGTCGCTGGTGGCGCTCTGCGGGAACCATCGATTGACCGGACTCAGCATGACGTCGGACAAAATAGCAGAACGCCGAGAGTTCAGGCGTCAAGGTCTGCGAGAACAGCCTCGCGAACCGCATCCAGCGCGGTCAGGTCGTTGGGTACTGTCAGTCGTCTGACGGGCACCGTCGCGGCAACTTTTTCGATCAGCTGAAAATGGCGCGCGAGCATCTCGGAGTCCGTGAAGTCGAGCAGGAAAGAAGACGAGAGCAGCTCGATGAAAGCTTGGCGCGGTTCAATCGGTTCGATCGCGGGTCGAACGATTTGCGGCTCCCCGTCTTTGGGCCGTACTACCCGATAAATTCTGCTGAGCGCAACGGCCTCGCGCGGAAAGTTCTTCGCGCTGGGCGACTCGAGTGCCCGCCGCTTCGAAGTGTAATCAGACACCGGAGTCGTGGCGCCGGCACTCACCGAGAGCGCCTGGATCGCGTCGCTCCCGAGACGCATGCCGGGATAACCTGGCAGCACAAGGATCGATCCGTTTCGATCCACCAGGGGAAGGCAGTCGTCGCCCAACGCACCGAAACCTGCGAGAAAAAAGCTCGCCGCCAGCGTCGACTTCCCGGAACCTGCGGGCCCGAAAAACGCACACGCTCCCTTCGGCGTCACAATTGCGGTCGCGTGAAGCGCTTCGCGGCCGCGCCGATTCAAGACCATCGGCAACACCTGGTCGAGCACCAGATGGCGTACAGTATCGGCCGAAACCTGGGACTCGACGCGCCAGCATGTGAGTTCGCTGCCGGTGCTGTCGAATATGAAATCTGCCATCGCGACAAATCTGAGCAGATAGCCGTCGCCGACTCTGGCCGAAATGAGCCACGGGGTTCCGTCCAGCAGCGTCGTCGTCTTCAGTACTTCGGAAATAGCGGGCGGCTTGGAGTTCGGCACTTGCAGACGAACGCGAACATCCGTCGCCATCGAATCGGTCGGCTTCTCGATTTTCGAAAGCTCGGGAAAGATGGTGTCCGATTCGATTGTGAGTCCATAGATCCGGTAACGAAACATTTTCAAAACTCAATCCGCGCCGTGCGGCATCCCGAGAGTTTCGCTTTTCACTGTCGACAACTTCAATCCTTTCTCTCCCAGAGTTGCCAATAAGGTCCCGGCTGAAGCAGCGTCCAGCCACTCCGCAGATAGAGAGGCGGTGGACGATCGATCGGTAGCGCCACGTAGCGCACCGCAAAGGCCTTTATGAATTTGCTCGGATAGCGTACGACCTCATCATAGGTGCTCATGAAGGGTGCGAGCAGTTCCGGCGTAATCTTCGGCGCGTTCCACAGCCCGGTTTCCAACTCGAGACTCGCCGCTCGCTCGAATTCCTTACGGTCAGTCGTACCGCTGAGAAATGCATTGAGCGAGAATCTCGATCGCCACATGGAGTCGTCGACCGACATGCTGGCATTCAGAAAGACACCGCTGAGCGCGCGCTGATTTTCGCCGATGGTCGCCAACTCGGAGAATCGATCGTCGCCGGCGATAACGGAATCAGGGGCGAGCGGACTCACGCCGGGAACCAGCCGCTGCGATCTGTATCGCGCATAATTCTCGATTTTTGCGGCGCCATCCTCGGTACGTGTTAACGTGATGGCAGTCAGATATATTCCGCCAATCAGGTAAATCGCCAGCAAGCTCGGCAGCGCCCAGTTGAATGCCGGCACCCATCGAACTCGCTCTCTCGCAATCATTGCAATCACTATCAGCGCGAGGATCATTCGAACCGGCAACATCAGCCACGTCCAGTGATACGCGTGGAGAAACGCCCCGGTCAGCAGAGGACTGCATCCGAGCACAATTCCTGCCGCAGCCAAGCTCCACAAGTATGTCAATTCGAACGTCGCGGTCGACCAGATCCAAAGTCCCATTAGCCCGATTGCGATGATAGAGAGCCACGGAAGGCCTGGCAGATATTCGGAACCGGCGGCAGAAAAGGCGGCGAACCGCGTCAGCGCTTCGGTCGAGGCCACCGCTCTTAATCGAAAAAGATGCACCACCTCGGGCGCTCCCAGAGCAATACCTATCAACAATGTCTGCGCGTATATCTTCCGCCGGGTACTATCGAGCAGCATCGCGAGCGACAGCGCGACAGTCACCAGCGTCCACATATAAAAATAAATGTAGAACATGAGACCGAAGAGCAGACCGGACAGCAATACGCTGATGCCCTTTTGACGTTCGCGCGCGATCGAGATGACCACGATTTGAACAAAGAGGAACGGTAAGTCGAATGCGGGATCCACTACCCGCCGCCACTCCCAAATCGGAATCGGCGATAGGTCCACTTTTCCGTAAGGATGAATCAGCAGCCCGCGCATGATGGCATCGAACTGATAATTCAACGGAACCAAAGCGCTGAAGCGCAGGCTTGAAAGGCAGAATATTGCGAGCCCTGCCGCTATCCACGGCCGTCCGAGAAATCTCCAGAAAACAAAATAAAGTCCCGCGCTCGTACCGACGCCTCCGAACAGCATCCAGATCGGCCCGACCGAAAAGAGACTGAGACCCAACGCCTTTGCTAGAGCGACCGCGGGACCGAACGGGAGCCACGGATAGAAAATGATTCCGTCCGGCACCGACGGATCGCTGATATACGACAGATGGTTGTAGTACGCCTGTCCTGCTATCTGCAGATAATATTCAATCTCCGGCTGAACCAGCGTCCACATCCCGGTCCTCAGCCTCGCGATCACAATCGGTGTGAATGACAACGCGAGACCGGCGAGCACGCAACAGAACAGCGGCCATCCCGCAATATTCTTCTTCGACAGCAACTTGCCTCGAGGTTCCGCAATCACTGCTGCGACGCGGCTCGCCGCGGAGCGACGCGCGTGAGCAGATCACCGCCGTCGCGGAAGACGGTGTTGTACCAGACCTCGATTGCAAATGCGTTCATCAGCGGCCAGAGATTTGAATCCGCAAAATTGCTCAGCCGTTCCTTCGCCACCTTGCGAGCCAGATTACTATCCACCCATCCTTTTTCGGCGATCGTAAGATGATCGAAAAAATCTGCACCGCCGAAACGATCGAACAGACGAACGAACGTCTCCGAAAACTCGCCCTTGGTGAGCCTGGTGCGAATGCTCTCCGGCAGCAGCCCCTTCATCGCGTTGCGCAATACGTACTTGATGCAATTGGTGCCGGCCCGCTGTTCTTCGGGGATGGCGAGGCAGAACTCGATCAGCCTGAGATCGTAATACGGATGCAATTCCTCGATTCCCACTTGTGCCGCGCTGCGGTCCTCGCGCTCCATTACGTGGACCATCCATCCGTTGACGAATTCCTCGAAAATACTCCGCTGTGAGAACGACATGCCGGCAGGCCGCTCGGGAATGGCGCGCAAGCGGCCGATCAAATCAATCCGGCGCGCGAACTCACTCGGGATGAAAGCTGGAAAACGTTCGCGCGGGATTACGTCACTGAGATGCTGGCGCAGACTGTCCGGCAGCATCGGCCGCAAGCCCCACCACAGAAGAGATTTGAGCCGGCTGTATCCGGGCGTCCCCGGAATTCCAAAACGAGTGTCCGTCTTCATCACGCGCAACACTTCGGCAAATCTGAACTCGGACAGCAACTCCGCGTAATAGTACTCGCTGCCGGTCAGAAATTGGTCGCCGCCCAACCCCGTCATCAGGACGCGTATCCCCTTGTCCGCGACTGCTTGCCGAAGATTGCGGAACTGCGGACCGTTGGGATGCTCGCCCAACTCGAGCGATCGGCGTACGCCATCGATCGACTCCTGCATGTCGATCTCGTAGGGCTGGATCCAGTTTAGTTTGACGTCCCATTTCGCGGCGGCCTCTTTGGCGTAGACGCGCTCGTCGGTTGACGGGTCGTTATAAACGAGCGAGAAGGCCTCGAACTTCGGCACAGTGATCTCGCCATTCCGAATCATAGACTGCGTCGTGCATACGATCGACGACGAATCGAGACCGCCGCTGAGTTCCGACGTGACTCCGTTGCGCGCGCGCATCCGGGATCGGATTGCATCCTTGAAGATTTCCAGGAAGTGCGCGGCGTACTGGTCGTCGGCGCGATATCTGATGGCGCGCGACGGATCCAGATCGTAGTAGCGCGAAATTCGCGGTCCGCGCTCGGTGACAATCATCATGTGCGCCGGCGCCAGCCGCATCACGCCGCGATAGAGGGTCTCCTCGCGGGTAATCAACCTGCCCGCTAGATACTCGCCGATCAGGCCTTCGTTCGGCTCTTGGGGAATGCCGGGATGGTGCAGGATTTGTTGCAGCTCCGACGCCGCGAGAAACGTCTTGCCGTCGCAGTAGTAATAGAAAGGACGGATGCCCGAGTGATCGCGCGCGCAGAACATGCGGCGCTGATTTGCGTCCCAGATTACGAACGCAAAATCTCCGAGCAGCTTGCGCACGCAATTCTCGCCCATCGATTGATAGGCTCTCAGGATCAACTCCGGATCGGTGTCGGAGCAGACGTGAGCGCCCGCAGCTTCGACCAGCTCGCGAAGCTCGCGGCGATTGTCGATCCGACCATCGAAACTGATGTGCAGCGCGCCGGTTTCGTCGCACAGGGGCTGCACCTCGGCGAACGACTCCGGCGTGACGCGCAGCATCGCATGACCCAGCGCGGCCTGCCCCTGGCAAAAGCGGCCGATACCATCGGGCCCGCGATGCGCCATCGCGTCGATCATCGGCTCGAGCTGCCGGCGCTCGACCGGGCGGCCGTCGAGATTGAATATAGCGACGATACCGCTCACGTCGTCTTCAATTTAGAACTTTTTGCCCGTGAGATCGCCGCGCGACGGATGACGCGCGGTCTCAAGCTCGGTTGGATAGCCCGCAAATCACGACACTGCCATCTGATGCGAATCAGCACTGACGTGCCGTGCGCGTCGGCGGGAGGATGCAGGCATCGGCAATCCGAACTTCCGATAAAGGGAACGGCGCACAGCGATCGGAATCAGCAGGAGTCCCGCAACGGCGTGCTCACGCGCTTCGCGCCACTGCCGTTTGGCGGCGTAGAGGCGCGCAATACGCCAGCGGATCCAAACGCGATCGTACCCACCGACGATTGCGATCCGGTAACCCGCGAGCGCGCGCTTGGTGTCGCCGTTGCGTTCATAGATTCGCGCCAGTGACGCATGGACGCGTCCGTGATCCGAATCGAGGAGAAGCCCAGCGCTCGGATCTGTTGCGATCACCTCATTCAACGGTTGATGCCCGCGTAGCGCGAGTTTCAGAAATTGTTGGTAAGGCTCGATTGCCTCTTGAGCACGCCCTTGCTTCTCTAGTGCCTTCGCGAGACCTCGATGCGCGTCGATCAGATCCGGCTGAAGCGCAATGGCTGCGCGAAATTCTTTTTCCGCGTCTACCCAACGCTTGCCTCGAGCCGCGATCCATCCCAGGCCCAGGCGAGGATATGCGGCAGCAGGATCCAGAATCTGTGCGCGACAGAACGCAGAGTACGCTGCATCATTGTTCTTCGCCCGGTAGAGCGGTATCCCCGGACCGGCGTATGCAGTGCGATAAGAGGGGTCCTTCGCCAGCGCCTGGTCGTGAAATCGGCGACCCTCTTCGGGACGCCCGGCCTCCACCATCAGGTACGCCAACTGAAAATACGGCGCTGCTCCAAGCGTGTCTCCGACGGCGCGTAAACAATTCTCCGCTTGCGCGACATCGCCCCTAAGCCTCGCGACGATACCTTCGCGCATCCGCAGGTACGCGTCCGCCATTTCTTTCTGTTCCGGATGGCCCAGCCGCGTGGCCAGTTCGTCACCGAGATATTTCCACGCGAGCGGCGTGTAGCCACCTTCGACCGAGTACGCGATCGTGACGAAGTCTGTGCTGAGCGCCCGCGATCGCAGAATTTCCGTCAATTCTTCCGGCGACCGCCACGGCACCGGGTCCAGTACATCTTCCGTGCGGTATGAAACCCTCGGAATAGTCAGATAGTCAGTGTCGATGTCCAGCAGCACGTCCTCAGGAAACGCCGGCAGCGTATCCAGCGAGCAGATCACCAGCGGGCAACCCATCACTGAAGTGCGTACGCGATGATGCTCCCACTTCGTGCCAGCTGGATCGCCGCGGTAGGTCTTCAGCAGCTCCTTCAAATGGTTGCTCAACGCGTTGCGGCCAGCAGGGTGTTCCCAGGTGCCATCAGGCACGACCCAGTAAACTTCGCGGACAATTCGCTCGCGCAGCGCGGCGCAAATAAAATTCGCGATGGTTAGAGACCGGTTATCGTCGATCCACCACATATCGTGATGGGCATCGATGTGTACCAGGATGCGGTTCTTGAAAGCAGCGTCGCGCCAAAGAAAATAGGAGCGATCGTGATTCTCCATCAGATGCAGTTGCTCGACTGGATCGATTCCGACCCGGGCGGAGCCGAAGTGCATCCCGCCGGTTGATGCGAGCGAGGTCTCGCTCATAGCGATGGTGCCCGTAAGGCAAGCAGCCGCGAATAGTGCGCGACCTCACTCGGACTGCTCAGCAAGGTGACACCCACGTGCTCGACCCACGCATGAGCCTCAAAGCCACGACCTTCAGTCTTCGCGACGCCTATGTGGATGCTGGATTCGTATCCCGCGCGTGCAAGCAAATGATTGAGCGCCAGCGCTTGCGTCAGGCAACTGGCGAACGGAACCATTCGGCGAGCGGTGCGAACCGCCCACTCGAGACGTTCAACGCTGGGTCGATCGGCGCTCGATTCGCTGGGCGACGGTCGCGAGACTGATACGCGATTCCATGGCAGCACCCACAGAGCGATGCGATATATCGCGAGCAATATGCCAGCCTTGAGCAGCAGCCCCCGCTCGGCTGAGCTCAAATGCCATAACTTGCGCATGGCCGTCATCCTTGGACGTCGATCAATCCTTGCTCTGAAAACTGTGCTAGAAGCTCTTGAAGATCTGACTCGAGCTCCGGGCTACTCACAGTATAGAGACCCAGCAGAGCCTCTCGAATCTCGGCGAACGTCTTAGGCTCCTGGATCAAACTCCAGACGCTGGCCCCGACCGGATCGAGACCGTAGTAAGTGCCATTCTTCAGGTTCAGAATGACCGCCTCTCCCGCAAGATCGCAAGATATTTGGTCTCCCGAGACACCTATCCGGGACCCGTCCGACAGTCTAATAGCAGCCATATCTGTCCATAGCGCCGGAGCAACTCCGTTCGCGGACCGTAAATGTAGTGACTCAGCGCCTGGTCGGTGCAGTGTGACCCGGGTCGGCTTTTGATCCGGTTTCCCCCGCGGTCAATTCGGCGAGCTTGCCATAGATGGCCAGCTGAGGCTTCTTGTACGGCTTACGCGATTCGTTTTTCCTGACTGCGTTCCCCGCGCTCATCCCAACTTCTTTCTCACGCTTAGTCATTGATTTATTGGCTCTCCCCTGATGGCCCGACACGTTACCGGATCAACTTCTCAGACGCAAACGCATCCGATGACAAGCTCAACATAAGAAATGAATCTCTAGCGGCGCAATTCGAGCACGAAAATAACTCAAAAGCAATGCGCATGTGCACATTATGAGCAACGTAAACTGCAAAAGAAGGGTGTCTCGGAGAACATTTGTCCACAAAGAGTAGGCGAAACCGGCGGTGAACTGCCGTTGGCACTACCTCGGCCTCGGTGGCCTCGAGTCGCGGGATGCTCACCAGGCGACTATTGTTGAGAGCCTAGTGGTATCCGACATTCTCCTCGACCGTTCCAACTTGCCCACCGAAGCGGCGCTGGTGCTGTGCTGCGCGACGACTGCGGCGACACCTGAGCGCTCGGCGATGGCGTCCGATCTCGCGGCGCGCGTGCGCAATTGGGATAGCTTCATCGACATTGCAAAACGCCATGGCGTGCTGCCTCTGGTACATCGCTACCTGAATCTTGAATGTCCGGCTGCGGTTCCTGCCGACGCGATGGCGAAGCTCCGGACCCAGTGGCAGTTGATAATTCTCTACAACCGTCATCTCGCGGCAGAGCTCGTGCGGCTGACTGAGCCTGCTGGATGCTGCGGGCGTTCCGGCGGTCAGCTTCAAAGGTCCGGTGCTTGCTGCGATGGCGTACGGATCGATCGAACTTCGTCAGTTCAGTCGATCTGGACATTCTCGTGCGTCAGACGGACTTGCCGCGGGTCGCCGAAATACTGACCGCCGAAGGATACTCTGTCGCCGCACACGCAGGCGCGAGGGACTGGCGACGGGCTATTTTCAGGAATGCGAGGATGCCTTCTTTGCCGCCGGCGGGATGGGCGCGGTGGACGTTCACTGGAAGGTGACGCCGCGCGCGTTCCGCTTCGCCCCCGATGAGGAATCCTTCTGGCGTCGCGCGCACGTCATTGAGCTCGAGTTCGGCACCGTGACCGCGATCGCGCCGGAGGACCTGCTGCTGTACATCTGCGTCCATGCCGCGAAACACGGATGGATCGCGCTCGGATCGATTTGCGACGTCGCAGAAATCCTTCGCGCGCGGCCGGCAATCGATCTGATGGCGATGCTCGATGAGGCGACCACGCTCGGCAGCCGCAGGATGTTCCTGACCGGCATCCTCCTCGCGCACGATCTGGTCGGCGCGCCGGTTCAAACTGACGTTGTCGCGATAGCTCGACGAGACCGCGCGGTTGAATCGTTGGCAAGGCGCGTCGCGATCCAACTGTTCAGCGGAGCCGGGCCCGGACGGTCGCGCTTCGATCCATGGGCGGTTCCCCTCCGCTCAATCGAGAGCATCCGCGGGCGGATGCGTTACGTCGTCCGCCGGATGCTGGCGCCGACGATGGGCGACTATGAACTCGTCCAACTGCCGGCATCGCTGTTCCCGCTCTACTGGGTAATCCGGCCGTTCCGGATGGCGGTGCAATACGGCCCCCGCCTTTTTCGCGGCTCGCAAGAATTCGACGCCGAACGTCCGAACCTTGACGACGTGCATTGTCGATTTTCGTGTCCACCGGACGACTAGATAGTGCGCGATACATTCGAGCGCTGTGGAGAATCACCTATGCGATATTTGTGTGCCGTTTACCTTGAACCGAAGACGATGGAAAAGCTTTCCCTAGCTGAGGGCGCTACCCTCGACCGCGACTCAATAGCCTATGATGAAGAATTGCGCAGGAGCGGACATTACATTGTGTCCGATGCCCTACAGCGTGCGACCACGGCCAGAACCCTGCGCGTCCGCAACGGCAAGTTGTCCGTCATGGACGGTCCCTTCGCCGAAACCAAGGAGCAGTTAGGCGGCTTCATCCTGGTAGAAGCCAAAGACATGGACGAGGCCGTCGAGCTAGCCTCAAAGATCCCGATGGCAAAACACGGCACCATCGAGGTCCGCCCCGTAATGGAGCTGTCGTCGAAGTCCAAATCGTGATGCCCGAGTGGGGCGGGCCGCCGTGCCCGCGGCTCCTGCGTTTCGCAGTATTCAGATCGACGAAGGCCTGCGGCGAATTTTGCTACGGGCAACGCAATGAGCCGGTCCTCGACCATCATCCGCGCGCCGCTCTTCCCCTCTCCCGAAGGGGCTCCCGTCGGGAGAGGGGAAGAGCGCCGCCAAGTTAGGTATGCCAAAGCTCTCCTAATAGTGGGAAGAGGCGCTGGATCTTTGACGATAGCCGACTCCGCTCTTTCAGCTGAACCGCAGACCCTTCATTTCGCCGGCTTCGCGCCATTTGCGGATTAGGTCGTGGAACTCGACTGGGCCGCCGCCGTATAGCTCGCCGGCGAGCCCGAAGCCTTTTTCCGGCTTGCCTTCATTGTTGTAGTAGCCGGGCGTGCACGCCTCCAGGAACTCCTGGTTGTTCATCGCCTTCTCTTTGATCGTCGCCACCCACTCGGCTTCGGCCTCCGCCGTAGGCTCGATGCATCGCGCCTCTTGCGATTTCGCGTGCCGGATAAGCTCGGTGATGTGCCGCGCCTGCTCCTCGAGCATGTGCGGAAAGTTCGCCGTCAAGGCATTCTGCGTGATGCCCATGTGGAAGCAGTTCGGGAATCCGACGCTGCAGAAGCCGTGCAGCGTTTTCAGACCGTTCGCCCAATTCTCGGTAAGCGCCTTGCCGCCGCGGCCGTAAACCTCGAAGCCCGCGCGACGCGTGTAGGCCGTGCCCACTTCGAATCCGGTGGCGAAGATGATGCAGTCGACCTCGTACTCGACTCCGTCGAACACCAGGCCCTTCTCGGTGATGCGATCGACGCCGCGGCCCATCGTGTCCACCAGCGTGACGTTCGGCCGGTTGAACGCGGGCAGATACTCGTCATTGAAGGTCGGGCGTTTGCAGAACTGGCGATACCACGGCTTCAGCGACTCCGCGGTCCGCTTGTCCTTCACGATCGCGTCGACGCGCGCGCGAATCTGATTCATCTTCTTGAAATCCGCGATCTCCGCCAGGCGCATGACCTCCTGCGGCGAGACCTCGGAATCCTGGTTCCTCGCCATCAGCAGGCCGCCGAGATTGCGGATGATGTCGGTCCATCCGTCGTTGACCAGGTCCTCGGTCCTGGAAGCCGCCCGTGACCAGCACGTTGAAATTCTCCATCCGATGCTTCTGCCATCCCGGCTTCAGCGTCTTCACCCATTCGGGGTCGGTCGGACGATTCCCTCGCTCATCGATTGAGGACGGCGTCCGCTGGAATACGTACAGATGCTTTCGCGTACTTCGCCAGAAACGGGACGCATTGGACGGCCGTCGCGCCGGTGCCGATCACGGCGACGCGCTTGTCGCCGAGCTTGTGCAGATTTCCGTTGGTATCGCCGCCCGTGTAGCCGTAGTCCCAGCGGCTGGTATGGAAGGTATGCCCCTTGAAGCTGTCGATGCCCGGAATCCCGGGCAGCTTCGGCCGGTTCAAGCGGCCCGTTGGACATGACGACGAACCGCGCGCGCATCCGGTCGTCGCGATTGGTGGTGACGATCCACCGGCACTCGTCCTCGCTCCAGGTGAGCGCTTTGATCTGAGTCTGAAAGCAGGCGTTGCGATACAAGATCGAATTGCTCGCCGATACGCCGCGCGTGGGCCAGAATTTCCGGCGCGTACGAGTACTTCTCCTTCGGGATGTAGCCGGTCTCCTCGAGCAGCGGCAGATAGATGTATGACTCGATATCGCATTGCGCGCCGGGATAGCGGTTCCAGTACCAGGTGCCGCCGAAGTCCCCGCCTTTCTCGATGACGCGAATATCCTTGACGCCGGCCTCGCGCAGACGCGCGCCTGCCAACAGCCCGCCGAAGCCGCCGCCGATGATCACGACGTCGACCGCGTCGGTCAGGGGCTCGCGGGTGAAGCCGGGATCGACATAAGGATCGTCGACGTAGCGGCTGAAGTCGCCCTTCACTTCGACGTACTGTTCGTTGCCGTCAGCTCGAATGCGCTTGTCGCGTTCCTCGCGATATTTGGCGCGCAGTGCCTCAGGATCGAAATCGAATTCCTGCTGTCCGTTGCTGGTGGAAGGGACTTTTTCAATCTCGCTCATCGCTCAAACTCCGATCTGAATATATTTGTGAGCCGGCTGGGACTTGAACCCAGGACCCTGTGATTAAAAGTCACATGCTCTACCACCTGAGCTACCGGCTCGCCCGAGAGATTCCAATGCTTACAGGTAATTCAAAGCGTTGGAAACAGTCGGGCTGCCCGGCGAACTCCAATCACGAGCGCGGGACGCTGCTGAACAGCGGCGCGAAATTGGCGCGGTAGTACCACGCCAGGAAAAGCTCGAACGCCGTCACGATGAACGCGATCGCCAACTGCATAGGCACCGGCGAGAGAAAAATATGGAACGCGACGATGTTCACGATGACCGGCGCCAGAATCACCAGTGCAAACGGCACCGCCACGCCCAGCAACAGCAGCGCCCCTCCTAAGACCTGCGTCCCGAAAATCAATCAAACATGTAGTGCGGTCGCGACCAGCGCGCCGAAGAATGCGCCCGCGCGCGGGCGTTGGCGGAGGATTCGGCATGAAAGGATGCAGGAAGCCGTTCAGACCGAAGACAAAAAATACCAGGCCCAGCAGGATCGCGAGCGACCGTAACTACTATCTTCATCTTTATTTCCTCCGAGCCTACTAATAGCAATCGCGGGCCATCCCGACCATCGAGAAAAGCGCTCCGACCGCACATTTGAACGGCACCCAGGCCGTGCCATTTGCGCGATATTCTCGCCGAAAACCGGTGAATTATTCGCCGCCAGTGCGACCTGTCCGTAGCTGTGGATAAGCCCTCGAAAGCTTGATTTTTCAGCCGGTTAAAGGCCATGATTGCCGGACTTTCACTCCTGAACTAGGTCAAGTGAAGTGCGGATGAGAAAGGGACTATCAATAGGCCGAAACCTCGTCATGATTTGCCTGCGCCGTATGGCCAATGAATCGGCGAAGCCAAAACACAAGGAGACTCGCGTTTGCTAAAGGCAGTCGGTAAAATCTCGGCGCAGCGGCTTGACACACCATGCGCTACTCGACTATATCCAAAACCCTACAACTAGTAGAGAAGATTTAGTAACTAACTGTAGGTCGAAGTTAAGCAGCGGAGAAGGAACCAAAGATGCGCCTTCAAGAGTACTCGGCGAACGAATCGCCGGTCGCGGCTGCGATGGATAATCTTCGCGCCGATCCGGCGGCTGCCGCGTGCGATTGGTTCAGCCTCGAGCATCTTGCGCATGGGTCGGAGCGGGTGGGCGGGATGGTGGTGCGGTCGGCGCAAGTACGCAAGGTGCTGAAAACCATTTCACGCCTGAGCCCTTACAAAGCAACCGTCCTGATTCACGGCGAGTCCGGCACCGGCAAGGAGCTGGTCGCGCGAGCGCTCCATACGCTCGGCTCCGCACCCGGCGGCCCGTTCGTGACCTTCAACTGCTCGAACCTGGTCGAGACGCTCGCGGAATCGCAGCTCTTCGGCCATGTGCGCGGCGCCTTCACCGACGCCCGCGAGGATTCGCTCGGCTATTTTCGCTCGGCCAACGGCGGAACCCTCTTCCTGGACGAAATCGGCGAGCTCCCGCTGCGCCTGCAGCCCAAGCTGCTGCGCGCGGTCGAGACTCACGAGATCCAGCCGGTCGGCTCGTCGCGCTCCTACTCGGTTGATATTCGCCTGGTCGCTGCCACCAATCGCGACCTGCGTGCGATGGTCAAGGCGGGTCAATTCCGCGACGACCTGTACTACCGCCTCAACGCCGCCGCCATCCTGGTTCCCCCGCTGCGCGAACGGCGCGAGGCGATCCCGGCCTTCGTCGCTCATTTTATCGAGCACTACAACCGGCTGTTCGGCAAAAACGTAAAAGAGGTTTCGCGCGCCGCGTTGGACACGATATGCGCCAATCAGTGGCACGGTAACGTCCGCGAGCTCGGCCATGCGATCGAGAGCGCGGTGCTGATGACCGAGAACGATCGGATCGATATTGACGACCTGCCTTTCAATCACGACGACACGACCCCTGAAGCGGTCGGCGTGCCGGTCGACGCGATGCTTCCGAGTGCACCATCGGACCTGGTCGAGGGCGCGGCGAGCAACACCGCGAAGGAATGGCCATACTCGCTCGACGCTGTCATTCGCGAAGCCTCGAAGCTCGCGCTGATTCGGGCATTGCAGGCGACCGAGGGCAATTGCCATCGCGCCGCCGAGTTGCTGGGCGTATCGCGCTACACGGTCTACCGGATGCTGAACCGTTTCGGCCTGGCCGAAGGCCGCACGTACCGAACCTTCCGCAAGCCAACCGTCCGCCGCGCATAACCGCGGACGCGAAACTCATTCGAACGCGAAACCCTCCGTGGGTTTCGCGTTTCCTTTTCCAGGAGGCAACCCGCTGCACCTTAGTATCGGCCCGTTGAGCAGCCTGCCACTTGGCGTGTAACCTGTCGCGAGGGCTTCCGTCCGAGTCCCAACCACAGTGCCTCGCGTTTCTGTAATCATCCCTGCGTACAATGCCGTCGCGACTATAGCCGGCACCGTCGACAGCGTCATCGCGCAAACGCTCCAGGATTTCGAAATCATCTGCGTCGACGACGGCTCGACCGACGGCACCCTCGCAATCATCAAACAGTATCGGCGACCGCGTGCGGTTGATCGAGCAGTCCAACAGCGGGCCGGCAGCCGGCGCGCAACAACGGCGCACGCAATTCTTCCGGCGAGTATCTCGCTTTCCTCGACGCCGACGACATCTGGACGCCGCAATTTCTCGAGCGCAGCGTCGCGGCGCTCGACGCCGACCCTGCCCTCTCGCTGGTCTATTGCAACTGCGCGCTGGCCGACAGCGAGGGCGTACCGATCGACACTTCCCTGGTCGGCAACGGCTTCGATCACGCTCCGTCACTGAACGAATTGCTGACCCAACTGTGGCCGATAATGCCGAGCGCTGCTCTCGTCCGGCGCGCCGCGTACGACGCATGCGGCGGCTATCGCGACGCGTTGAAGGGCGCGAGCTTTCGCTTCGAGGACGTGGATTTCTGGATCAAGATGCGCGAGCAGGGACCGTTCGGATATATCGACGAGCCTCTCATCACGTGGCGGTTCGCATGGTTCCCCAAGCAGCTCAAGCGGCTGCCCGATTACTCGAAAGCGCTGCATGTTTTCGAGGCGTATCTGCAGGAGCGCTACGGCGTTTCTGCCGCACCGCTGGTGGATGCGCGCGCGCGAGCGCCGCGAAGTATCCTCGCGACGATCGGCCTCAAGGCGATGCGCGACGGCGACCGTCCGCGGGCGCGGGCTGCATTCGCGCGCGCTATCAGGGTCGATCCGTATCGGCTCAAGAACTATCTGCGATGGATGCGCACGTGGCTGCCGCATCGCATCGCGCAAAGTCTGTCCGGCGGAAGCTCGCGGCGCGCTCGATCTGATCGCGCATATCAGGAATAAATAGACGGCGAATCGCTGATTCGCTTTTTCACGGTGGAGGCATTTTCAATGCGGGTGATTGTAACTGGTGGGGACGGATACCTTGGATGGCCGCAGGCGATGTACCTGTCCAAGCGCGGCTACGACGTATGCGTGGTCGACAACTTCAGCCGCGCGTCTGTGGGACCTCGAAGGCGGCACCGAAAGCCTGATTCCGATCGCGCCGCTGCATGACCGGGTCGCGGCGTGGCGCGAGACCACCGGCAAGTCGATTCAAATCGCAGTCGGCGACCTGACCGATTACGCATTCATCAGCGGCGTGGTGCGCGACTTCAAGCCCGACGCGATCGTCCATTACGGCGAGCAACGCAGCGCGCCATTCTCGATGATCGATCGGCGGCATTCGGTCCTCACCCAGGTCAACAATCTGGTCGGCACGCTCAACGCGGTCTATGCGATTCGCGAGCATGTCCCGGAATGCCACCTGGTCAAGCTCGGCACGATGGGCGAGTACGGCACGCCCAACATCGATATCGAAGAGGGCTTTATCGAGATCACGCACAACGGCCGCACCGACACTCTCCCGTATCCGAAGCAGCCGGGCTCGTTCTATCACCTGTCCAAGGTCCACGACTCGCACAACATCCACTTCGCCTGCAAAATCTGGGGCATCCGCGCGACCGACCTCAACCAGGGCGTCGTGTACGGAATCGAAACCGACGAGACGATGCTCGACGAGCGGCTCGCGACGCGTTTCGACTACGACGGAATCTGGGGCACCGTCCTCAACCGTTTCTGTATCGAGGCCGCCATCGGACATCCGCTGACGGTTCATGGCAAAGGCGGCCAAACCCGCGGCTACCTGAACATCCGCGACACCATGCGATGTATCGAAATCGCGATCGAGAAACCCGCCAAGCCCGGCGAATATCGAGTCTTCAACCAATTCACCGAACAGTTCTCGGTCGGCGCAACTGGCCGACCTGATCCAGGCCGCCGCGAAACACAAAGGCCGCAACGTCGAGATTCAGCACATCGCAGACCCGCGCGTCGAAGCCGAGGTCCACTACTACAACGCCAAGCACACCAAGCTGATCGATCTGGGCCTCAAGCCGCGCTTGTTATCAGACACGTTGATCGACTCAGTCCTCGACAAGGTCGAGCACTACAAACATCGGGTGAAAAAGGATCGCATCGCAGCCCTGGTGAACTGGCGCAACACCAGCAACGCAATCGGCTACGGCTCGATGTCATCGGCGTCGGAAGAACCCGAGGCAAAACCAAAAGCGCAAATCTCCCGCGCCCGGTAAAAGCGGCTACGGTTTTTTCCGTCATCCTGAGCGAAGCGAAGGATCTCGCGCGTTAGCGCGTCTGCCGGCAGGCGCCGAACGCAGGAGCGTCCAGCGAGATTCTTCGCTACAGCAGCTTCCGCTCAGAATGACAAAAGAAAAATAAGCGTGGAGGTTAAGACCCGACCCGCGCGCCGCGGGATGCTTTCCCGCCTAGCGCGCGCCTAATTGGCCCAGGCAAGAACGTCCGCGCAATTCGCGTGTAGCTCTTCAGGTAGAGCGGATCGTATCTCAGCACGCGGATGAAACATCGACGCGCACCTTCCATGTTCCCTCGACTCATCTCGACCACGCCGGCATTGGCGATCATCCTCACTCGATGCCGGATGAAATTCTTCACCAACCCATCAGCGCGCGAACCGTACCGAGCCCGAATCAGATCAATGATCGCATCGGGCCCGATGTCGCGGTTCAACACCTTCGGGAAATAACTGCCCGTATGTGAAGCGCACGAGGCGGTCCGGCAGGTAAATGAAATGCCCCTGCCCGCGCATCAGCAGCCAGAAATGGATGTCCTCGGCGCTGATGAGTTGCTCGCAGAATCCGCCGGCGCGATCGAAAGCGTCGCGGCGCATGACGACCGTGCTCGGCGTGATTGGCCATATCCGCGCGAGCATCTCGTCCATTGCTGGCGCATGCGCGGTCTCAGGACGAATCTCCGACAGGCAGAACTCCTCGCCCGCTTCGTTCACAACGATCTTGTCCGAGTAGAGCAGCGCTGCTGCGGGATCGGAACGCATCGCAGCGACGGCAAGCTCGAGCTTTTGCGGAAGCCATTCGTCGTCGTGATCTATAAGCGCGAGCAATTCGCCGCGGCTGGATGCGACCGCCGCATTGCGCGCGGCAGGCAACCCGCGATTCGGCTGGCGCACGACACAAAGTCTGTCGCCATACTTCGCCAACACCGACGGCGTGTCGTCAGTCGACCCGTCGTCGCAGATAACGATTTCATAGTCGGTGAAAGTCTGATCGAAGACGCTCTTGAGCGCTCGATCAATCGTCGCGGCACCGTTGTAAACCGGGATTATTACCGAGACGAACGGTGAGCGCCCGCGATGCTGCGAATTTGGTCCGGATGACGCCATCGTCAATCAGGCGTTGCTGGATTTTCAGTGCTCGACGACGTGCGGGGCATGCGAACCGGAAAAAAAGTTTTCAAATATCGTCGATAAGCTTTGGGCGACGCCGGTTGATAGTAAATGACGCGAGCCAGAGACATTTGCGAGCGTCGGCGCGGCGCCCCTCCTGCATCAGCATGCGCGCCATGTGCTTCATCACCTTCACTCGCGACCGGCGGTATTCGCGGATGAAACCTTCGGCCGACGCGCCATAGCGTTCGCGCACCAGGCGAACGAGCAATTCACATGCTTGCTCGCGCTTCAGAGCCTTGGGATAGAGCGGGCGCGTAGCCTTGCGCACCAGCAACTCGGGAACGCGCCGGAAGTATCCGCACTCGCGCGCGCGCAGCAGAAAAAATACATCTTCGCAGGCCACCGCGCAGCGCTCTTCAAACCCGCCGCATCGCTCGAGGATCGCCCGACGCACCATGACGCGACTCGGTACCACAACCCATGGACGCTCGAGCATCTGCTCCATCGTCGGCGAATCGATGTCCTCGTTCTCGGTGCTCTGGTCGGGCATCTGCCTTCCCTCGAGGTCGACCTTCAGCGCTCCGGCGTAGACCATCCCGCAATCCGGATCCTGATCGAGGACCGCCGCGCATCGCTCGAGCATCTGCGGCAGCCATTCGTCGTCGTCGTCGATGAAAGCGACGTACTCGCCGCTCGACGCGCGAATACCGGAGTTGCGCGCTGCCGGAAGCCCGCGATTGGCCTGCGTCACTACGCGGATTCTATCTCCGTAGCCGGCCAGCACCGACGCGGTATCGTCGGTCGAGCCGTCGTTGACGACCACGACTTCGTAGTCAGCGAAGGTTTGCGCGAACACACTCGCCAGCGCGCGGCCGATCGTAGCGGCGCCATTGTAGACAGGAATTATTACCGACACCTTTGCCATCGCGACGCTATCTTCCCTGGAGTGAAGCAACGTGCGCGGCGGTGCCGCTCTTAACGCGAGGACTCTTCCACGCTGAGAGATCGCGTCCGATCATCTGCTCGAGTGCATCGATTTCGGGGCTCATCAGTTCATGCAGATGCTCTTCGATAACCGGATCCAACGGAGGAAACTTCGGCCCGCCGCCGAATACCAGCCTCCACGCGCCCGCCTGCTCGAGGAAGTTACTCGCGCCGTACGCTTGTTTCTCTTCCAGCCAGTACATGAATTTGCGCGCTCTGCGCGCGACGCGCGGAAACCGCGGCAGATCGTTTATCGAATTGATCAGCTCGCCCTCGCCCACCGACGCCGGCACCGGATAACGCTCGATGCCAACAAAATCGCAAACGCGGTCGAGATACCCCTGCGGATCGGCGCGCAGATCGTCGTTGAGCAGTACCAGCACGCGGTCATCGCCGAAACGCGCGCGATAGTCCGGCAGATGCGTCGCGTAGCGACTCACTTCGATCACCTGCGGAACTTTTACCAGGAATTTGTCGAGCGGATCGTTCGTCAGCGTGTAATGACGCCAGAGTTTGTAGGCGGAGTAGATTCGCTCGACCGGGCTGCGGAACGAGCAGATGATTTTGCATCGAGGAATGTGAATCGCGATGCGCTCGGCGGCTTCGGGGAAACCGAAGTACGGATTGATCTCGCCGATCGGTCGGATTCGGTCGGCGTCGCGAAAGTGATGCGCGTACCACTCGATGCCCTTGTAATAGTTGGTGGTGAAAAAATCCGTCTCCTTGATTCCGGCCGGCAGATTCACGCGGCCTTTCAGGACCTCGTGCAGCCAGGTCGTGCCTGTCCGGCCGGGGCCGACGCCGATGAAATCGGGCAGTCGCAGATCGCGCGAGCTGTTGGAAGAGTTCGCCATCAACTTACGCAACCGTTGCACGCCGCACTTGCGGCTTCTTCCATGCTGAGAGATCGATGCGGAGCAATTCCTCGAGCGCCTCGACTTCCGGCAGGTAGCGCTCACGCAGGCGCTGTTCCTGTTCGGACGTGAGACGGCCGAACGGCTCGCCGCGCCCGTAACAGTAATCCCAGACGCCCCCTCGCTCGAGCAGGTTGATTGCGCCGTAAGCCTGATGGCTCCTGCAGACGATACATCATCTTCCGCGCGCTGCGAGCGAGTTTGCGGCTTTTGGGAGCGCGCGCAAACGAATGAACATCATCGCCGATTTCCGGGCGCGCTGAAAGTACGATGCGCTCGACACCCATGAAATCAGTAACGCGATCGAGATACGACTGCGGTTGCGCGCGCAGTTCATCATACATCGTGACCAGCACATTCTCGCGGCCGAACAAACCGAACCAGGTCTTGAGATGAGACGCGTAACGATTTCCGCTGCCGAGATTTGGACGCGATTTCAGGACCTCGTCAAATGAGCCCTGCGCCCACGCGAAATGAACGACCAGCTTGTAAGCTGAAAAAGCGTGATCGACCGGATCGCGCAGCGTGGTGATCAATGCGGCAATTCGGAATGTGAGCTTTGATGCGGTCGGGCGCAAGCGGATGAAAAAAGTACGGACAGATTTCCGCGATTTTGCGGTCGCCGGTCGCGTAGCGAAAGTGATGCGCGTACCAGTCGATGCCCTTGTCGTAGAACGTGTTGAAGAACTGCGTCTCCTTGACGCCGTATGGCAGATCAACGCGGCCTTCGAGCACGCGATGTAACCAGGTGGTGCCCGTGCGGCCGGGACCAGCGCCGATAATCTCAGGCAGCCGGCGGGGCGACGATTTGCTCATCCCACCGCTAGCCGCTGAGAGCCAGGCTCCATCGAGGACTGTCGCGACCGACCAGCGCGAGGCTTTTTCCATGCGGAAAGATCGATGCGGAGCAGTTCTTCGAGCGCCTCGACCTCGGGCAGATAGCGCGCACGCAAGCGCGCGTCCTGCTCAAGTGTCAGAGGAAGATACAACTCGCCGCGTCCCGCACAGAAATCCCATACCCCGGTGCGCTCGAGCAAGTTGACGACGCCATAAGCCTGGCGGCCCTTGAGCCAGTACTTCACCTTCCAGGCTTTGCGCGCGAGTCTTCGATTTTTGGGAGCGCGCTTGAATGCGTTCACATCGTCGCCGATTTGCGGCCGTTCCGCGAGAGAGATTCGATCGATGCCGACGAACTCGGTGACTCGATCCACATATTGCTGCGGGTCCGAGCGCATTTCGTCGTACATCGTGACGAGAACATTTTCGCGGCCGAAGTGGTCCCACCATCCCTGGAGATGCGACGCATAACGATTGCCCTTCGCCATCGAGGGCCACATGTCCAAGGTGTGCTCGAAACCGCCGCGACGCGCCTCAGCGGAATACCGCAGAGCCTTGTACATCGAGTACAGGCGATCGACCGGGTCGCGCAGCGTGACGATGAACTTGCAGTTCGGCATGATCGCCTTTATGCGGTCGAGAGTGACGCTGTCGAAGAAGTACGGACAGACCTCGGCGACTTTCCGCTCGCCGGTCGCATAGCGAAAATGGCGCGCGTACCAATCGAAGCCCTTGTCATAGAAGGTGGTGAAATAGAGCGTCTCCTTGACGCCGTAAGGCAGATCGACGTGGCCCTCGAGCACGTTATGCAGCCAGGTAGTGCCGGTGCGCGGCGGACCGATTCCGAGAAACTCCGGCAGCCGTGGCTTCACGTTCCGGCTCATGCGAGCGCCACCTTTGGAGTTCGGCGTTCACGTTCGCCCGCGCGCGATTTTTTCCATGCGGAGAGATCGATCGCGAGCAATTTTTCGAGCGCTTCGACTTCGGGCAGGTAACGCTCGCGCAGGCGTTCATCCTGCTCAGGAGTAAGACGCGGGTACGGCTCGCCGCGGCCCTGGCAGAATTCCCATACTCCCGCGCGCTGCAACGCGAACCGCACGCGATACGCCTGATGGCTGTTGAGCCAATCGATCACGGCGGTCGCGCGGCGAGCGAGCCGGCGATTTTTGGGCGCGCGCGCGAAGGAATTTATGTCGCTGCCAAGGTCGGGACGCGGCGACAGCGTGACTCGCGCGATGCCCATGAAGTCGCAGACGCGATTGAGATACGCCTGCGGTTCCGCGCGCAACTCGTCGTAGATCGTCACCAAAACATTCTCGCGGCCAAAGCTTTCGAACCACGATTCGAGCTGTGCCGCATAACGGTTGGCGCCTCCGAGGTTGGGCGACGCTTCTATAACCTGGTCGAGCGTTCCGCTTCCTACTCCGCCGTAGCGACGCTGGAGTTTGTACACGGAATACATTCGCTCGACGGGATCGCGCATAGTCGCGACGATTTTGCAATTCGGAATGTGCAGCTTGATGCGCTCTCGGGCCTGCGGTCTGAAAAAAACGCCTGGACAAATCTCAACGATTTTCCGGTCGCCGGTAGCGCGGCGAAAGTGGCTCGCATACCACTCGATTCCCTTGTGATCGAAGTGCTCGAAGAAGTGCGTATCTTTGACGCCCGCGGGCATATCCACGGAGTCGCAGAGAGCATTGTAGAGCCAGGTCGAGCCGGTGCGCGGGGGCCCGATTCCGATAACGTCGGGGAGCCTCATCGGCCATATTTCATACGAATCGGGCGCGCAGTGCTAGCCGAGGTCGGCGATCGACTGCTCCAGAATTGTCATGCCCTCGTCCATCAATTCGGGCGACGCGGTCAGCGGCGCCAGGATTCGGATGACGTTCCCGTAGATTCCCGCGGTCAGCAGGATCAGGCCGCGCTCCGATGCATGCTTCGCGAGGCGGCTTGCGAGTTCGGGCGCTGGTTCCCGCGTGGCGCGGTTCCGGACCAGCTCGATCGCGAGCATCGCACCGAGTCCGCGCACGTCGCCGATGATCGGGAACCGTTCGCGCATCACCTCGAGGCGCGCGCGAACCAGCACGCCCTGCTTTTCGGCCCGCTCGAGCACATGCTCGTCGCGAAATACGTCGAGCACGGCAAGCGCCGCGGCGCATGACACGGGACTGCCGGCGAACGTGCCGCCAAGACCGCCGGGCGCGACGCTGTCCATGATTGCGGCGCGGCCGATCACGCCCGAGAGCGGGAATCCGCCGGCGAGGCTCTTGGCAATCGTGATGAGGTCGGGCTCGACGCCTGCGTGCTCGACGGCGAACATCCTGCCAGTGCGGCCGAAGCCAGTCTGAATCTCGTCGGCGATGAAGACGATGCCATGGCGATCGCACAGAGCGCGCAGCTCGCGCAAGAACTCGAACGGCGCGACGTTGAAGCCGCCCTCCCCTTGCACCGGCTCGATGATAATCGCGGCGACGCGCGACGGCTCGACTGACGACTTAAACAGCATCTCGATCGCGGCGAGGCTTTTTTCAGTACTACCGCCGCGATAGGCGTCGGGGAACGGCGCGTGGAAGGTGTCGGCAGGAAACGGTCCGAATCCCGCTTTGTACGGATTTATTTTGCCCGTGAGCGCGAGCGCCATCAGCGTGCGTCCGTGAAATCCTCCGGTGAACGAAATGATTGCTGAGCGGCCGGTCGCGTGACGCGCAATCTTGATGGCGTTCTCGACCGCCTCTGCGCCGGTGGTCAGAAAGATCGTTTTCCTGGACACCGAAATCGGCGCCAGTTGATTCATTCGCTCGGCGAGCTTGATGTATGGCTCATACGGCGTGACGCCAAAGCAGGTGTGAGTGAAGGCTTCGATCTGAGCCTGCACCGCGGCCATCACGTGCGGATGACGATGCCCGACGTTGAGCACCGCGATTCCCCCGCCGAAGTCGATGTAACGGCGGCCGTCGGCGTCCCAAATTTCGGCGCCGGACGCATGATGGGCGAGGATTGGAATCGGCACGCTGACACCGCGCGGGATGGCAGCTGCGATACGCTCGGCTAAAGTGGCTTCTGTCTTCATTTACGACTGAGTAACAGTTTCGTACGCGCCAGAAAATCAGTAATAATTAACCCCGACTTATCATACTGATACTTCGAAGGGATCGGGGAATGGGTGGGGATGAGCAAGCGGCGGCCTTGATGCAGGATAAGCGGGACTTCCGGCGCGACGCTCTCGAACGGACAGAATAATTGGGGATGAATACGAACGCCGAAAGTTCAAAGCTTTACGAACCGATCGTACCGTCGGACCAGATTCAGTATCGCGAATACAAGCTGCTGCTGAAGCCGGACCTGTTTCCCGACGAGAAAGCCATTTCACAAATTCTGGAAACTGGCGCATCACGCGGCCAAGTCGCTCGGCATCAAGCTCGGCAAGATGGACGAGACGATCAAGCCGCATCAGCGCGAAGTGGTCTTCTACGACACGCCCCACTTCAAGCTCTACAATCACGGCTTCATCCTGAGAAAGCGAACTTTCTATCATCACGGCGTTCCCGACGCGCGGCACGAACTGGTAATTAAGTTTCGTCATCCTGAAAAAAAGGTGGCGCTCGCGGTCGATCCGCGCCCGCTGCTGCCGTGCGAGTACACGATGAAGTTCAAGGAGGAGATCCTCCTGCCCAAGGACGGCGCGCTCGGGATGCGGCTGGTGTATTCACACAACTGCGAGCTCGACACGCCTAACATCATATTGACGCAACGATTCGAGACGACCGCCGAAGCGTTTCCGGCGCTCAAGAAGATCGACGCGAATCCGAAGGCTGCGCTGAGCGTCGTCAACGGCGTCTCGATCCAGGAATACCTGGTGGACCTCGGGATGCTGGATTTCGGGCACAAGCTCGAGGCGAAAGCGAACCTTGCAGTATGGCGCGTGCGCACGACTAACACGCCGATAGTCGCGGAGTTCGCTTATCAGTTGAAGTTCGACAGTCCCGAAGCAGTGCGTCGCAAGCAGCGAGAGCTTTCCGAATTCTTCTACACGGCCTTGCAGTCGCGGGCCACAGACTGGGTGCAGCGTGGAACAACCAAAACCGCCCTTATCTACGGATACGGAAACGCCAGTCTCAAGCATCAAGAGTGAACCCGATCTTCATCCGAGCCTGCTGACGCTGTTCAGGATCTTCCTGCTCGCAGGAGGGCTGAGCTTCGGCGGCGGCGCCGTCGCTTATTTGCGCGAGTACCTGGTGCGCGAGGAGGGTTGGCTCGACGACGAGGGCTTTCTCGGCGCGATGGAGATCAGTGAGACGCTGCCGGGCTCAACGCCGTCAACATGGCGATCATCATGGGCGACAATCTGCGCGGATCGCGGGCGCAGTGGTGTCGGTCATCGGGATGCTGCTGCCGGGATCGATCGTCGTGATGGTGCTTGGGATACTGTATCAATCGAATCACGACAACCCCGAAGTGAAGCGTTTCCTGCTCGGGATCGCGGCTGCGGCCGTCGGTCTGCTGTCGGCAGTGACCCTGCAAATCGGGCGGCGACAATTTCGTCAGCTCCCCGACATCGCGATCATCGCGGTGACCTTTCTCGCCGTCAGTTTCCTCAAACTGCCGCTGTTCGTGGTGTTGCTGGGAGTCGGGCCGGTATCGGTCTGGCTGTACCGTCCTCACGTCTCAAAACCGCGCGCAGAGGATGAGCATCTGCCGTTTCATCGCGGCCCGCATCATCACTGGTTTCGTCACTAGCAAATGAGATCCAAAACCGCATGACACGACTGATACATTTGTTCCTGGTCTTCTCCCTGCTGTCGGTGCTGGCTGTTGGCGGCGGCACCGCAGTGCTGCCCGAGATGCAGCACATGACGGTGCATACATTTCACTGGCTGACGGACGCGCAGTTCCGCAACATCTACAGCCTCGGGCAGGTTGCGCCGGGACCGAACATGCTGATGGTGCTGGTGATCGGCTACAAGCTGGCGGGATGGGCCGGGATGGTCGTGGTGGGAATCGGATTCTTCCTGCCCGACTGCATCATCACGTTGTTCGTCAATCGATGGTGGGTGCATCTGGGCGCGTGGCCGTGGCGCACTTCGATTCAGCGCGGACTGGCGCCGGTGGCGATAGGCCTGATGACGTCGGGAACGTACGCGATCGCAAAGCTCTCGATCGTGAACGTGCAAACCCTGGCGATCGCGCTCGTGGTGTTCTCGATATTACTGTGGCGCCACGTCAATCCGGGCGTGCTGGTGCTGATTGGCGGCGCCGCGTACGTACTGTTGAGTTAAGTGGCACAGACTTTAGTCTGTGATTTTCCTCATCTACCGGAAGAATCACAGACTAAAGTCTGTGCCACTTTCACAAATGAAGAAACGAAAACGCCGGCAGGAGTCGATGCTCCTGCCGGCGTTCTCACAGTCAGGATCGTCAGGCTACATGTGTCCGACTTCGGACATCTTCACCATCGCTTCGGTAGTGAAGAACGCGCGGTCTACCGCGCCCATGTTGATGTACCAGCATTCACGCTCAGGCGTCTCGATGCCGGGCAGATAGCACATGGTGGCCTCGCTGCTCTGGACATCCTGGGAGGACGCGCCGACGACGAACTCGCGCTTGAAGGGATAGATGGCGACTTTTGCGTCGGGCACTGGGCGGTCGCGATACGCCAGCCAGTAAACGTGGTTGCGGAATAGTTCGCCGCGACGATCGTACGTGTCGATGTACGGCTCGAACCACATTTCAGAATCCATGTAGATGACGGTCTTGGAATCGAGCGCCTCGGAGTTGTTCACGCTGCGCCGCGGTTCCGCGGTCACGATGTACATGTGGCGCATCTGCCAACGCTCTGGGCATGCGCTTGCGCCGCCGTCGGTGGCGCATCGGATTTCCGGTGAATGCTCGGCGTCAACTGTCGCGAGCATCTCTTTCTCACCGAGGAACTTGTAGTTGTACTGTTCGGTCTTCGGATTGAAACCCGAATAGTGATCGGGATCCCAAGTCTGCGCTCCAGTGGCACTCGAATTGATCGACTCGTTCAGACGGCGCAGGCGCCGCGCGCCGGTCGTCCAGGTCCAGGTGTCGTCACCGTGACTCGGGTCGGCATAACGATAGCGCAGCAGGCTGGTGCCGCGAGCGTCCTGTGGCGCCAGCTCGGGACCGAGCAGGAACAGCCACAGTCGATTGGTCTTCTTGAAGTCGGGATCGGTCGGCAGGGGCTCGACTTCGGTTCGACCGACGAGATCGTACCCTGCATAGTGACCGAGCTGTCCGTACGCGACCTCGAAGAACGGCTTGTTGTAGCCGCTGTAAACCGTGTCGCAATCGAAGTATCGCAGATCGTAATCGTCCGACTGAATCGGCCGGAACACGTTGTTCCAAACGACCTTGGTCGCGACGTCAGGATCGTTAGCGTCGATCAGCGGGAACGGCTGGCCGGCGACATAGCCGACGACCGTGCGATGATCTTTCGAGAGCTCGACCTGCGAGGAATACTTTTCGGTCGCGTCCTTATACGGAGGCGGCCAATCGACGCGCACGGTCGGCACGATTTTCATCGTCATGCCGTGCTGGACTCGGTAAAACACTCCAGGTGAAACGAGATCTCTAACCTGCGCCGAGTTGTTAGGAGTGATGAAGTCGCCCGGCTTGACACCCGCCTCCCCAGGCAGGCTCAAAGCCGCGAGGGCAAGCAACGCTATGCCCCCGACGACTATCGATTTGCGAATCCCCAATGTCCCCAATAGCATTTCGAACCTCCGTAAAAGAGCCGTAACGTTTTTTTTCGTCTCGACTAAAAGCCTTCTGGTGTGAACTTTTCACACCCAATCTTGCTATTAGAACGGTCAGGTACAGATGTCAATGAGACTAATTGCGCTTTGGTGCAATTTTACCTATTGCGTTACGCGAGGCACGAGCCTGATCCGCTTAAAGTCGCCTATTTAACGACCATCCGCCATACTGGATTCCGGTCTGCGGTGGTAGATGCCCTTGTCCCGCGACAGCATCCCGCATCCGATCATCTCACGACGTATCGTGGCGCAATCGTGATGGTGCAGCTTGAGGATGGCGTTGACCTGCGATTCGGTGTAGCTAATACCCGGCTCAAAGAAACCGACCAGCCACTTCAGAATAGTCAGTCGTTTCTTATAACTGACGGGGATTTCCCGCAGACGCTCTCCATCGACGAAGTTGTCGAGGATTTTCCTCTCCGAACTGCGGGCACCAGCCGATGTTGCCAGCCGGGCGATATTGTCGCGGCTGAAAACGGTGCGGCTAATCTGTCCGAGCACCTCCTCATTCAAGCGGTACCAGCGGAAATTGCCGTCCGCGCGCAGTCTTACGAGGTCGAGCTGCTTGAGTATCCCGAGATGGTGCGAGACGGTCGGCTCCTTCAATTCGAGGATGGCCGCGAGCTGCTGAACGCTGTGCTCAGCGGTCGAGAGCAGGCCGATTATCTTGAGACGGCTCTCGTCGGCCATCGCCTTGCAGAACTGAAGCATCATTTCAAGCTGTCGGGAATCCATGGTTATAGCCTCAACTACTTTGATATATATCTAATTAGATATATATCAAACTGCTCCAAGCAATTCCAAACGCGCGCTCTGTTCTGCCGACACCGAAACGATCGATTTATTCACCCTTCGTCAACCAGTCGTTAATGCTTCGGTAACGTCGATTTGGCACGACAGACCAACTGGAGCGGCCACTTCGGACGCTACCATCGGGAGGAAGGAGAAATCATGGGCATGCGGAAGACCGCGATCGTAGTGTTGGTGGCGATGGCTTGGGCCGGGGCACCGTTCCAGCAGGGGGTATCGTTCGCGCAGCCTGCTCCGGGCGCGATGGCGACCGAGGCGATGGCGTCGAGCTTGTCGCCGGCGGACAAGGACGCGCTGATGAAAAAGCTCGAGGAGGCCAGGAAACACGACAAGATTGCGCGCGCGGGATGGTCGCAGGAGCCGCTGACGCAGGCTACCTACGATAAAAAGATTGACGAGATCAAAGACCTGATCGCCAAGCTCAAGAACGGCCAGGACTTCCCGCTTAGCGCCGCCGATAAAGCGATGGCGTCGCCGCATAGCGCTCCGTATTGAAATCGGACTCGAAGGAACCTCGATGGCGGTCCGACTGCGGGCCGCCATCGCTCTATTCCTTGTACTCCATGTGAAATACGTGCATCACGCGATGGAGGATCGGCGTCAGCAGAATTCCGATCACCGCAATCAGCGCGAGCCCGCTATAGAGCGCGTATACTGACGCGAAGATTTTTCCGGCAGTGGTCTTGAGCGGATCGACCGGACCCATGCCACCAAGAATCATCGACGCGTTCAGCAGCGAATCGACCCACGGCAATCCGTCGAGATAGTGGTAGCCGCACACGCCGACCGCGAGTGAAACCACCACGACGGCGAATGCCAGCGCGGCCCATCGTGCGACACGCCGCAGAAACAGGGGAAACGGCAACAGCGTTTCATGACGATGCTCGAAGAACCGCGCACCTGTGGATTTCGTGCCGCCTGCTGATTTCTTGCTGATGACGCTCTCTCTCTTGTGATTCGGGGACATCTTTTATCACGAATTTAGACGGTAGCGGCAGGATCGTAACGAGTCGCGCGCAGCACGAAATCACCGCTCTTGCTAAATTGTCATGTGATGCTAAAATGTATCACATGAGAAAGGCCAGTGTGCGCGATCTTCGCTATCGCTTTTCTGAGGTCGAACGGCTCCTGCAGGAAGGCGAAAATATCGAAATCACTAAACGCAAGCGCGTAATCGCTCATCTGCTGCCGGTGTCGTCGCGCTCCCCCCACCAGCGTCCTGACTTCCTGGCCCGCCTGCGTGCAATCTACGGCGCCAAGACGCTTAAGGTGAGCGGAGCGGAACTCCTCGACCGCGAGCGAAACCGGTATTGAGCGCATACGTTGATACGAGCTTTCTGTTTTCCCTCTACACCCCCGACACGAACTCCCTGGAGGCGGCCTCCCGCATGCGACGGATGTCTGAGCCGGTGGTTGTTACACCGTTCGGAGAACTAGAACTGGCCAATGCGCTGCAACTCCGCCTGTTCCGCCGTGAACTGCTCGCAGCCCAGACCCGCGCGGCATACGCAGCGTTCCGCGACGACGTGACCGCCGGCATCTTCGCAATCAAACCAATGTCCGATCAGATCTACGAGCAAGCGCGACGGCTTGTTCAACGATGGACCAGAACGTTCGGCACCCGGACGCTCGACATCCTCCATGTCGCGTCAGCGCTGGCGCTGGAAGCGGAGTCCTTCTACACCTTCGACGAAAGACAACGCCGGCTTGCCAAAGCAGTGAAGCTGACCGTCAAGTAGGAGACCGGCCGCGTGTCAGGGGCGTTTGGGCGGCGCGACTATCCGGGACAGTCGGATTACGTTGTTGCCGTTGCGACGCTCGTAGCGCGCTTCATCGGTCAGCGAACGCAGTATGTGGAGACCTAGTCCGCCCGGGGTTCTTGTTTCGAGCTGGGCTTCGAGATTGGGAGGCGGGCCGACTAGGGGATCGAACTCGCGGCCGTCGTCGATGAATTCGATTTCCAGGCGGCCGCCGTCGAGCGCGAGCACGATTTCGGCGCGTCCACACTCCGCACGATCGGGATATCCATATTTCACCAGGTTGGTGATCAGCTCTTCGAGCAAGATGAGGATGCGCGAGGCTTCATCGGGCGCCATTCCATGCTCTCTGACAAATCCAGTGACGAAGGCGTCGACTTCACGCATCGCACTGGAATCGGATCGGATGACAAGGCGGGATTGCATCGCTTAGTCAGACCAGACTATCGGCCTCTTGCAGCGGTTGCCACTGCTGGCTTCTGACGCCACGCGGCGATAGTCTGCACCGCGAATCGTGTCAGATTCGCGAGGGATGCTAAATGACTTTCGTAAATCGTGCTCGGCGCGTGGCCGTCAGTCTCGGCTTCATCCTGACAATGCTGACCGTCTTCCGATCTGCGGCGAACGCGGATAACACGCAGGTTGCGCAAATCAAGACGGTCACCGGACAGGCCGAAATTGTGCGCAATAGCGCCCGCACCGTTGCGCGAGTCGGTGACCCACTCTACGAAAAGGACACGATCGAGACTGGACCCGACGGCTCGATCGGAATCACCTTCATCGACAACACCGTGATGTCGAGTGGCCCGGACAGTGAGATCGTACTCGAGGATTACAAGTTCAACTCGAGCAATTTCAAAGGCTCGATGCTGGCCGACATGAACCGCGGCACGGTCTCGATGATCTCGGGCGATATCGCGCGAAGCTCGCCGGGTGCGATGAAAGTCAAAACGCCGACGGCAATTCTCGGTGTGCGCGGAACCCGGTTTGTAATCGAAGTTAAAGACAATCGCTGATCATGCGGCGCATCGTTCTGATTCCGCTGCTTCTGATGCTGGCGTCTTGTTCCAGCCGCCAGTCGCTTTTTGTCGTCCTGCCGAATCCGGACGGCAGCTCGGGTGCGGTGACGATCGAGGACGGCCAGAAGTCGGTCTTGCTGGACCATCCATATGCAGCCGGAGAAGTTCGCGGAGGCGTCGCCGCGCCGGTGAAAGTTGATCAGGCGCAGGTTCAGCAGATTTTCGGCAATGCGCTTTCCGCGCAACCAATCCTGCCCGCCCACTTCGTGCTCTACTTCGAAAAGGACAGCGACACTTTGACGCCGGAGTCGAAGCTCCAGTACCAGGCCGTGTTCGCGGACATCAAGCGCCGAAGTGTGTACGAGGTCGAGGTGATTGGGCATACCGACACTCTAGGCACCGTGCCGCACAATCAGCAGCTCTCGATGACCCGTGCAGTAATGATTCGCGATCGTCTTGAGCATGACGGGATCAATGCCAAATCGATCTCGGTCGCGGGCCGCGGTCAGTTGGATCTTGCGGTCGTGACGGCAGATCAGGTCGCGGAACCGCGGAATCGACGCGTCGAAATCACCGTGCGCTGATCAACCAGAGGAAGCGGGACCGAGCCAGCGAACCGCGAGCAGCGTAATGTCGTCGGCCTGCTCCGCGCCTGCGGCGAAGCGGTGGACGTCGTCGCGCACCAAATCAACGACCGCCTTTGCACCTGTCGTCGGCGCTGACGCGAGCAGCTGATTCAGCCGCGCGCTCGAGTACAACGTCCGGTGCGTGTCCTGCGCCTCGGTCACTCCGTCGGTGTAGGCCAGCACCATCTCGCCGGGCGCAAGCTGACGGTGCTCGATCGAATACTGAAAGTCGTCGACCGTGCCGAGCGGCGGCCCTCCGGCAAGCGGGAAACTTTCAGGCGCCGCGCCGGCGCGGATTACGAAGGGCGAGTCGTGGCCGGCATTTACGTAAACCAGCTTGCCCGACGCGAGGTCGAGGATTCCCGCGAACACCGTCACGAACATCATGTTGGTGCCACCCGCGCCAAGTTCCTCGCTCGCGGCGGAAATTTTGTCGTTTGCCTCGTTGAACACGCGGTCGAGCGCGTTCCGATAACGCAGCGTCGCGGTATGCAGCACCTCTTTGGTCATCGCCATGAACAAAGCGGCCGGCACCCCCTTGCCCGAAACGTCGGCAATCGCGAACGAGAGATGTTCAGGATCGAGCAAAACGAAATCATAAAGGTCGCCGCCGACCATCCGCGCGGGCTCGATGGAAGCGAAGACCTCGAGGTCGTTGCGATCGGGCGGGCCCGGGAAGTGCCGCGGGAGCAGGCCAAGCTGAATCGCGCGCGCGGCATTCAGCTCGCCATCCAGCCGAGCTTCGACTTCACGCTCGTGTTGCAGCTCAGCCGTGAGACGGCGGCGTCCAGCTTCTGCAACGCGCAAGTTCTCCGACAGCATCACGCCGAACACCATCACCGACGACAATGCCGGGTAGATGCCGTCGAGCAGGAACTTCGAAAATTTGAAACTCGCCAGCGCAGAGCTGAACAGGAGCGCGACAATAAATAGAAGCGCGGCGCCGGCTATTCGCGGATTCTCATAAGGCAGTGAAAAGATGATGACGAGACCTGCGAGCAGCACGATCGCGATCTCGATCAGGTTCATCGAGACCGGGCGGCGCAGAAGATTTCCGGTGAGCATCGATTCCAGGGACTGTGCCCAGACCTCGACCGCCGGCATCAGGCCGAGCGGCGTTTGCGCCAGGTCCGACAATCCCGCGGCGCTGGATCCCACGAGCACTGCGGTGCCATTGAGTAGCGAAGGGTCATAGGTTCCGTTGAGCAGGTCCGCCGCCGAAATATAGCGGGCGTAGTACGACGGCGTGAAATACGGGTAGATGCGGCCGCGGCTGTCGGTCGGGAGAAAGTTCTTGCCGAGCGTCGCACCTGTTATGCCTTGATTTCCAGTGACGATGCCGAGCGCGCCGCCACCCAGCGCCACGCGAAGCATTTCGAGTGCAAGATCCGGCACCAGGTGACCTTCGGCGAAAATGAACAGCGGTACGCGGCGAGTTACGCCGTCGCGATCCGGCTCCATGTCGACGGAACCCTGGCCGCGCCCGGCCGCGGTGATTTCCGGCAAGCTGCGAAGGAGCTCCGGATGCGTGAAGAGGAAAGGACGCGGATTGATTCCCGACTCGAGTATCATCGTGACGCGCGAGGGTGCGATGCGAGGATGAGCTTCGTCACTAACTCCAGCCGCCAACACGGTCGGGACTTTGCGCAGAGCGTCGGCCAGCACGGTTTCATGCGAGGGCAGCCGTGACAGTTCGCCGGCGACGGATGCGGGAATTTCGGGATCAGAATTGACGAGGCGTCCGGGTGAAAGCCGGTCAGGCTCAGCGAAGATGACGTCGACACCGAGCACGCTCGGCTTGCCCGACGCGATCTTATCGACCAGCTGCGCGAGCCGCGCCCGCGACCACGGCCATTGGCCGTATTGCGCGAGACTCTTGTCGTCGATTGCGATGATCTCAACCGGCAGCGGCTGATACTTGCGCGGCGCAAGCTCTTCGAGAAAATCGAAGCCGCGCAACCTCAGGCTCTGCACGACGGCGGGATCGAGCGCGCGCACAATCACGAGCAGAGCGAGCACGACCAGCGCCGGTGTGCGTCCCGGCGCTGAGAACATTCGATGCAGCCAGCTCAGCCCTTCAGCAGGCTGTTCCTCGGCAGCCTTGTCCTCAGATGACAATCTCGAGTCCGTCGTAAGCGGAGGTGACGGTCAACTTATGCGGGGATCCGTTGATTTCGGCGTAGCGCCGCGTCTCGCCCAGCACCTTCTCGATCATCTTGTCGTCGAGGACGGGCTCGTGATGGTACATCACGAGGTGCTTAACGTGCGCGAGCTGCGCGAGTTCGACCGCGATCATGTTGCTCGAATGTCCCCAATCCTCTTTCACCGAGATTTGATCCGCCAGCGAGTATTGCGCATCGAAGATCAGCACGTCGGCATCGCGGAAAAAATCGACGAACGGATAGTCCTCGGTCAGAACGTCGAACTTGTGCTCGGAGTCGGTCGAGTAAACCATCGACTTGCCATCTTTTGAGAAGCGAAAGCCGTAGGAATCGCTCGGATGGTTCTGCCGGATCGGCGTAACTGACATGCCATCGATCTCGTAGGTGCGACCCGGTTCCAATTCGACGAACTCTATCGTCGCGCCGAGCGATCGGAAATCGATTGGGAAGCAGGGATTGGATTGCTGACGAATGAAAACGTCGCGCATCTCTTTGTGGCAGCCGTGAATCCGGATCACGTTGCCGGGGATGTACGACGGAGTAAAAAACGGGAACCCCATGATGTGATCCCAATGGGTATGCGACAGGAAGACATTGAAGCGGGATTTCCTGGCGGGGCCATGCTTCGCGATCAACGCGTTTCCGAACTCGCGCACGCCGGAGCCGAGATCGCACAGCACATACTCGTTCTCGTCGCCGCCCGCTTCGATCTCGACGCAGCTCGAATTACCGCCATAGGTGCCGCTGATCGAGAACGGGAGTTCCTTCACGAGAAAGTTGTCGATCGCTTCGAGGCTGTCCAGTCGATGGCCGCGCGCGACCAGCAGCGCCTCGCGGAGCTTGCTTCGCACGGCGCGGTATCCGAGCGGCGTCGGAATCGAACCGCGACTTCCCCAGAAACGGATCAACATCGGCACTTACCCTCGTGCAGTTGTCCACGAGTTAGCGCAAAGCTGCAAGCGCGTCCGCGGGAGTATCGAAGACTTGCACCACCAGCGAGAAGCGGCTGATCTCGAAAATCTCCTTGACCACAGGACCGAGCCCCGCAACCGCGAGCCTGCCGTTCGCCGCCTTCGATTGCTTCGATCCCATCATCAGCGCTCGCAAGCCGGCGCTCGAAACGTACGCGACGCCCGATAAATCTACCAGCACGGCAGCACCGGGAGTCAAAGCGGCGAGCAGTCTGGTTTGGAAGTCCGGACTCGTGTCGTTGTCGATTCGTCCGGTGGGACTCAGGATCAGGATGTCGCCATCGCGCCGCTCGCCAATCTCCATGGAACCCTCCCCGAATTTCCGATGGCCAATGTCAGTATGGAATTCGCGGCTCAATTCTCGACATTTCGAGGATAAGGCGCAAGCTGGAAGAATTGCGGTCAGTTCAATGCGATGGGACTAGCACGGTCAGTACGTGAGGTCCGCGGAAATAGCGGTCGAACTCGCCGCCGACGTAATTCCAGTTGTCAGCCGGACTGAACCACGCGTCCATCGTCGGCAGGAACGGCGCAATCAACAAGTTCAAGGCGCCGAGATCAGGCCGCATATCGAGCCGGAAAAGATCGCCGGAGTAAAACGGCCAATGCTCCGATTGCTCGGGAAGCGACGCCTTGACGCTGAAGATCTCAGGTCCCGGCGCGCATGCGAACGCGTGAAACCTGATTTCACGACTCCCATGCCGAAGATTCGTGACCATCATCAGCAGGCCGGACGCGCCTGCGAAGGAGTCCGCCGGTACGTCAAGCTGAGACTTGCGGACCTTCATCTGGCCCGACGTGTAACTCGTGCAAGACGCGACACCAGATTTAGCGTCTAGAGATCGACCATGTGAAGCGTGCCGTCGGCGTTGAAGAACGAGTGCTCATAACGTGTCGAGCTTGAGCGAGGACCGCTCATCTTCGACGTCGAGCCGCACATCCTCACTGTCGCGCTCGCCATCGAGGTACCGGGTCTCGCCCTTGATCTCTTCGGTCGAATTATTCCGCAGGACTGTGAAGCGGGTAGTCCCGATCTTCTCGCTTGCCATCGGGACTGAGGATATTGAATTGCAGACCGCCAAAATCCGGGTCCGGCAGCTCGAGCAACCGATGCGGCTTAAATGCAGCAATGCGACCAGCAACGCAATCGCGATGGCAGCTCGGGCGTTGGTCAGATGCCGTAGTGAATTTCTGATGCGAACTGCCTCGCAGTTGCGGTGCGCCCGAAGCTCCAGTTTGCGGTTCGATGATGAGAAATCAGCGCGTCGAGAATTTCAGGAATCTCGAACACCGCGCGGTTGTCGTAGGCTTCCACGTTGGCCCGGAAGCGGAGGAACTGTTCGCGATCCAGCATCGTCGAGACCGCACTCCCGATTTCCCGAAATGAGGGCAGCACTATTCCGAACTCGTTTTGCGCGATCCAATCGGTGTTGAAGCGCTCCTGCACCATCGTCCAGGAGTTGCGCTCGACGATCAGCGGAAGCCCCATGACCAGAGCTTCGCTGATGCTGCCGGGGCCCGGCTTGCCAATAAAAAAATCGGCGAGCTTCATGAAGTAGGGAATTTCCTGCGTGAAGCCCACGCAGTGAAATGGATAGCGCAGCTCCATACTTTCGATACGCTCGCGCAGCTTGTCGTTGTGACCGCATATGAAAATCAGCTGAGTCTTGAGCTGGGCGCTTTCGATTCGTCGCGCGATCGATGCCATCTGGCTGGAGCCGTAGCTGCCGAACATCACGATGCCGGTCGGCAACTCGGGGTCGAGCCCCAACCGGACGCGCTCGGCTTCGCGGTTTATCTCGATGGGCCGATAAAACTCTGGACGGACGATCATTCCCGAGGTGCGAAACACGCGCGCTGGCGCATGGCCCATCGCGATCGCCTGATCCACCGCGGCTTCAGTGCCGCAAACCAGGTACTGCTTCTGGTGTTCGATCCAGAAGTGCGGCGGACAGTCTGCGAGGTCGGTCAGAATCGTGACCATCGGAGTTTCGGACCGTCGATTCATCGCGTCGGCCTGTCGCAGCCCTTGCAAAATCGCGTGATTGAAGTTGGGGATCATCGAGACCACCAGCTCGGGCCGGGATCGATTCCAATGGCGCGCCAGCAGCTTGATGATCGTCGGCTCGAGTTGCCGAATCAGCATCTGCGTTATGCGCAACAGCGGTCCGGTGCCGATGGTAAGACCGTATTTGAGTTGCGAGTTGTAGAAATCCTCGATCCGCACGCCGGTGAGGCGCCGAATCACGTCGGCCGGCTCGAGCAGCTCGCGCAGGTTGATCGGATTGATATTCCAGGAAGGATGCTGTTGGCGAGCCGCTGAAATCAGAGCCGTTGCCGAGGCGCGATGTCCACCGCCTGCGTCGAAATAGATCAGATCGATCCGTGAATCCGCGTGACTCGTCGATTCGGGGAGTAGAGTTGTCACGAAATCGCCTCCTGCGGCATCGGTGCCGAAACCGAAATGTGGTGCGGTGGAGGACTCCATCGCAGGATTTGCAGCGTCCCGTCCCGATCTTCGACCAGCGCGGTCCGGTTGTGGACCCAATCGCCGTCGTTTACGTACATGACGTTTCCGATCAGCCGATGATCCGAACGATGGATGTGCCCGCAGATAACGCCGTCGGCTTTGTGGTCGCGCGCGGCTGCCAGCACTGCTCGATCGCGGAAGTCGGTCAGGAACTCGATGGCCTTGCGGGCGGGCTCACGGAGATAATCGGAAAGCGAGCGGCCTTCGTCGCTACCCTGTTCGCTCTGCCGATTGTACCAGTCATGGATCCGTTGGGCGCGCGCATAGGCGCTGGATCCTATCATCGGCAGCAAGCGATTCAGATTGAGCGAGCCATCGAACTGATGCCCGTGGATCACCAGCATCCTGGAACCGTCGAGCGGTGGTGTGAATCAACGAACTTACACACGGGATACGTCCGAACAGTTCTTCGACGAGGCCGAGATTACCCTCGTCATGATTGCCCGGCATGAATACTACGTTGACGCCAATGCGGCGCCATCGCACGATTTCATCCACCAGCTCTTGTTGCGCGGAACTCCAGTGCCACGACGGCCCACAGTTCCATCCGTCAACAATGTCGCCGACGAGATAGAGGGTCTCCGAAATATGATGGCGCAGGAAATCGAGCAACGAACTTGCTTTGCACGCTCGAGTGCCGAGGTGCACATCGGAGATCCAGATCGTTCGGTAGTAGCTGCGTTGAAACATGGCCTACCCTCCTCCATCGTGTCTCGCACTGATTGCGACACGACCATCCCTTCCGCCTGCATCCAACGATCCCTCGAGGACTCTACTTCAGATAGGCAATCAGATATCGACTTCGATAACTACACAAATAGTGAACTGAGGCTGAATAGTGAGATAGGATAGAATGATGAGTGCATTAGCAAGTTGCTACTTGCAGATGAACGCACTGCTACATTGACGATTAGCTATTCGATGCCGCGACGTAGCTGTCGCAGGCAAACCAGGGCTGGTTCTAAAGAAGTAGAGTAACTATTCGAGTGGCTGTAGGAGAAACGAGTACGACGCGCCGGCTACCCGCGGGCGCGGGTAGCAACGGCGACATCGCGGGCGTCAGCTACCTTCCGACGGCGTGACGAATGGTGGTGAGTATATAGATCAGATCGCGAGGCGATTGAACGTCGCCCATCAGCGCCACGTGCGACAAAATCTGCATTTCCGTCCGGAGTGACGTTGTGGATCCGTTGAAGTTTTTCGTTCTTCTGGAACTGTTCCCAGCTCGAGCCCTCGGCGCTCACCGGCTCCGAGATCAGCGCCTGCGCGTGCGGGTTCGCGAGAAAAAACAGTTCGCGGTTGTCGAGGCCGAGCACTTCCGCCAATTTGGTAACAATCTTGTCGGAGGGATGCCGTTTGCCTGACTCGAGGTGCCCGATATACGGCGTCGAAATCTTGATCCTGGCAGCGACTTCGTCCTGCGTGAGATCCAGTTCTCTTCGCCTCGTGCGTATCACCTCCCCGAAATTCGGGGTCTTCGGACGCAGCTGGTGAAGCGTCAGATTTGGCCTTCGCGGCGCGGGCCGCAGCTGTTCGTGGTGAACTCTTTTCCTTCAACATACCGTGAATTACTAACATACGGTTAAAACAAAGTAAACAGACAGCAGCTAATCACTACAAGACGTGTCATACGATCATAGCAAACAGCTTTTGTAGAAATTTCTACAATCTGTTGATATTTCACGACTTTTCTGCAGACCTCGATTAGCCTTGCTTAACTGATCGGCAAAATGAATTCATCAGAATTACCTTTGCTCGGTTCATGGCTTTCTCGCCTTGATCGAGAAGATAGTGGGAATCGGATCGCCCTCGATTTGCCAGAGTCCGTCGCTCTCCTGCTTCATGAACGGAAAATGCTGATAGATGCATCCGGCGAATTCGTGCAGGTACTCGATTCGCAAGCCCGCTCGCCGCGAGCGCACTGACGACGTCGCCTAGCCGATACATCCATTCGTGCGTCTCGGGAACTATTTTGGTGCGATCGGAATAATCGGGACCCGGCGGATCCTCGCGCATCGCCGTGTGGAAGTACGAAATCACGAACTCCAGCTTGGTCGTGCCCGCACGATTCGCGCTCATCTGGGTCAGCGGATGAAATTCCGCCATATAAAAGAAGCCGCCCGGTTTGACGAAACTCGCCGCGATCTCCGCCCATCGCTTGATATCGGGAAGCCAGCACAACGCCCCGTACGACGTGAACACGATGTCGAATTGATCGTGCAGCACGTCGGGCGCGTCGTAAATGTTGGATTGCAAAAACCGCGCGGGAATTTTCAATTCAGCGCTGATTGAACGCGCGAGCGCGATCGCATTGTCGGAAAAATCCACGCCGGTGACGTTCGCGCCCATCCGCGCCCACGACATCGTGTCGAGTCCGAAATGACATTGCATGTGCAGCAGCGACTTGCCGCGAACGTCGCCAACCTCGCGCAGCTCGATCGGCTTGAGGACATTCTCGCCGGCCTTGAACTCCGCCAGCCGGTACTCGCGCGACGCCGCATGAATCCCCGCCATCATGTTCCACGCGTCGAGATTTGCTTTCAGCCGTTCGTCCATCGCGGATGCTACGGGCTCTCCTGGCTGTAGTCCCACGAGACCGTGTGCGACGGCTTGAAGGTCACGACCACAACCTTGTTGCCCTTGAGCGATTTCGCGTACGCCTTGCCGAGCTTCTTGCCGAGGTACTCGACCGCCATCCGCTCGGTGCGCTTGTCGTCGACTTTTTCCTCGAGCGTGGCGCGCCCCTTCAGCACCACCGTCTTGTACGGCGCCTTCTTGGTATCGACCACCAGCGTGACGCGCGGATCGCGCACCAGGCATTTGTATTTGAACGACTCCGCGCCGGTGTGAAACACGATTTGCCCGTCGGCGTATTCGTACCAGGTCGGCACGGCGTGCGGCGCGCCGTCAGGCGCGGTGACTGCGACCACAGCGACGATCGGTTTCTTGAGCAGCTTCTCGATATCTTTTTTCTTCATCGGCATGCGAACGGGATCTCCTGTAGCGACGGGCTGGACGGGAACTCACTTGCCCTTGAAATTCGGCTTTTGCTTTTCGCGGAAGGCGCGGATACCCTCGCGCACGTCCTCTGACGGATTGGTGATCATCACGTTGAGCGCGGCGTCCTCGAGCGCATTCTCGAGCGTCATCTCGCGCTGCTTGTACATCATGCGTTTGGCGAGCCTGATTGCCAACGGCGGGCCGTCTGCGAGCCGCCGCGCGAAGTCATTCACGCGCGCCTCGAGTTCCGCGTGCGGCACCACTTCGGTTACCAGCCCGAGCTCAAGCGCCGTTTTGGCGTCGTAGACTTCGGACAACAGCGTCATCTTGAGGGCGCGATCCAGTCCCATGAAGCGGGGAAACAGATACGCGCCGCCCTCGTCGCAAAGCAGCGCGAACTTGAGGGCAGTATCACCCAACCGCGCCTGGTCCGACGCAATCCTGAAATCGCACGACAGCGCGAGCGTCAGGCCGCCCGCGACGGCCGCGCCGTTAATCGCCGCAATTACCGGCTTGTCGAAACGATGCAACGAAAGGACCAGCTGATGGAATCCTTCGCGCATCTCGAGCATGTGGCCCATCGGATGCCCATGAAATCGCGAGCGGCTCTCGGGCGCGCCGCTGATATCGCCGCCGGCGCAGAACGCGCGTCCGCTGCCGGTGATGATCAGCACGCGCACGTCGTCGTCCTGGCGCGCGAGATCGATCGCCGCGCACATCTCCTTGACCATCGTCTCGTTGTAGCCGTTCATCCGCTCGGCGCGATTGATGGTGATTTTCGCGATGCCGTCGCGCGAACCATAGATGATTGTTTTGAAGTCCATCGTCAGTGACCTCTCTTTTTTGGTGTCATTCTGAACGGAGGCTGCCGGAGCGAAGAATCTCGACGGCAGTGCTCTTGCGGCCGGCGTGATACTATGCGACGCGCTGACGCGCGAGATCCTGCTCGCGACTTCGCTCAGGATGACGGATCACGGAATTGGCGGCTAGTTGCGATCCGCTACCGACCCTTAAACGTCGGCGGGCGCTTTTCCAGGAACGCCTTGACCGCCTCGCGATGGTCCTCGGTGCGGCCGGTCATCGTTTGCCCCCATGCTTCGCGGTCGAGCAGCTCGTTGAATTCGTGATTCAGCGCGGCGTTAAGATTCGCCTTCATATAGCCGTAAGCGATCGTCGGACCGTTGGCGATTCGCGACGCGAGCGCATGCACTTCGTCCTTGAAGGAGGCGGCGGGCACGACGCGGTTCGCGAGACCGATTCGCAGCGCCTCGTCGGCGCCGATCACGTCGGCCAGGAAATACAGTTCGCGCGCTTTCGCCGATCCCACCAGATGCGTCAGCGACCAGGTGCCGCCGTAGTCGCCCGAGAAGCCGACCTTGGCGAACGCGGTGCCGAAGCGCGCCGCGTCGGACGCGATCCTGATGTCGCACGCCATCGCGAGGCTAAGTCCGGCACCGGCGGCCGGTCCGTTGACCGCCGCGATCGTGACCTTCGCCATCTCGTGCAGCATCAACGACGCCTCTTCGCCGCGACGCAAGCCGGCGACGCGATCCTCGATCGTCTGCGTCGCGCCGGCGTTCGCATTCTCGTTGCGCTCGCGCATCCCGCCGATATCTCCGCCCGAGCAGAATCCGCGGCCCGCGCCGGTCAGCACGACGGCGCCGATTTCGGGATTGGTCGCGGCGCGCGACAGGTTGTCCACCAGCGCGCCCATCATCTCGGCGCTCATCGCGTTGAGCTTGTCGGGCCGATTCAGCGTGAGATAAAGCACGCGGTCTTTCACTTCGGTCAGCAGGTCTGCCATCTTAGGCCTCCAAAAAATCCGGGTCGAACTCTGGTACTACTTCACGTCCGCCAATCTGTCGAGTGCCGCCGCGACCGCCTGGGTTCCGTCGAGGTCGTGGCCGAGCGCAGCCGACGCGTTGAACATCGAGGCCATCAGCGAGAGTCCCGGCAGCGCAAGCCCCGATTCGCGCGCCGCCTCGATCACCAGGCGCAAATCCTTGCGAATCAGCTTGATAAAGAACCCGGGCCGATAGTCGCCGGCGATTATTTTGGGACCAAGATTCGACAACTGCCACGACGCAGCGGCGCCCGCACCAATCGCCTCGACCACTCGCGACGCATCGAGACCGCCGCCCTTGGCGAACTTGATCGCCTCGGCCGCCGCCTCGAGATTGATTGCGACTGCGATCTGATTGGCGAGCTTGGTCATCTGGCCTGCGCCGGACGGGCCCATATGCGTGATCCGTTTTCCCATCAGCTCGAACAGCGGACGCGCGCGCTCGAATGCGGCCGCGTCGCCGCCGACCATGATCGCGAGCGTGCCGTCGCGAGCGCCGACGTCGCCGCCCGAGACCGGCGCATCGAGGTAACCGACGCCGGCGGTCTTCAGCCGCGCGGCGATCGTGCGCTCCGCCGCCGGTGAAATCGTGCTCATATCGACGACGAGTTGCCCCGCCTTGAGCGCGGGCTCGATCTTCGCGACGGTCGCCTCGACGTCAGGTGTGTCGGGCACCATGATGAAGACGACGTCGGCGCCCGCGACGCATGCGGCGGCGTCGGCGGCGACAGTCGCGCCGTCAGCAGCGAGCGCGCGAGCCTTCTCGGGCGAGCGATTGAAGACGCGCACGCGATGGCCTCCGCCGATCAACCGCCGCGCCATCGGCGCGCCCATTATTCCGGTTCCGATCCATCCGATTTCCATCTGATGCTCCGCTGAGATAAGCACGCGAGATTCTTCGCTGCTCTCAGGATGACACCAGAAAATTATCTGCGGGCCAAGGATGACGTCTTTCCAGAACACTGGGTGCAGGGGTCACCCCTGCCCAGGGAAGTGTGAAACCCACGGCGGGTTTCACTTTAGATTATGTTCCCCTGCTCAGGTCGGCTTCAACGCGCGCCATGAAAATCCGGCGGGCGCGGTTGCTGTGATCAGCGCGATCGGAATCCATAACGTGAAGATAAATCCGAGCATCGGTTCATGCCACAGCCAGAACAGCCCGTAGGTGAAAAAGGCGGCCAACAGCGCGCCGTGCAACATCGTGCCCGACTCGCCGAGACGCTCGTCGATTCGCCAGAACAGCCTCGACACGAGAATCCCCTGCCCAGGCAATGCCAGGTGCCGTAGAACCGGCATCGACGGCAGACGTTAGTGCTCGTCTCGTACCAGAGCGCACCCATGAGCGCGAGACCGAGAATAACGGCGCCGGCGCTATGCTCGCCTGCAATCGAAAGCGTGAGTATCGAGAACAGCACGAACCCGCCCAGCCCGACGACGCGGAACACGAGGGGTATCTGGAGCAGGTAAACGAATGGCTCGAAGGGTCCAGGATTAAATCGCATAATCAGTGAGTACGAACGCCCAGCGTACTCGTTACCCACAAAGGCGCAAGCAGGCCGTGACGATTCAGTCATCCATGCTGGGCGGCGGTCCCGCCGCTCCGTTCGCAAGCAGGTTGTCGTCGAGCACGACCGACGCGTTCTGGACAGCGCGGTTGTCCACGAGGTCGGTGTATTTCCCGCCGTTAAACTTTTCGGCGAGAAATTTCAGAATCGAAGTATGGTCGAACAGTTGCTCGCATAGCGACGCCGGCTGCACGAATGGCGACACGACTATTCCCGGAACTCTGACACCGAGCGTGCCGAATCCATTGCTGTATAAGGCTTGCGGCGGCGGCGCGGTCACTATCGCGGGCGGCCGCACGTGATCGAAGAACGAGCCGTGCTCGTCGTAAATGATAAACGCGACGAGTTCGTTCCACGTACCACCAGCGACGAGTGCGTCGTACACGATCTTCAGATGCCGCTGACCGCCGTATAGAGATGCCGGAGGATGATCATCGGACGCTTGCGCGGTACCGCGCCGATAATCGTCCTGGTATAGCGGCTCGATAAACACCACCTGGGGTACATCACCGTTTTTGAAGTCGTCGATCAGACGATCGAGTGGCCGAAACAGGTTCTGCACCTGCACGTCATCCTCATAAAGCTTGAGGATGCGCGGCATCTGCATGAAGAAGAACGAATAGCCGCCAAGGTAGACGCGCCAACTGACTTTGCGCGCCGTGAGCCAATCGTAAACGAGATCGTCAGGATTGTCGTGAAACAAATTTTGCGAGATTTGGAAGTAGCCGCTTGGCGTGTGGTCCACCAGCGCGTAGCCGCTCATCGCCATTAGGCGATTCGGCAGCGTGCTCGCGGGCAGGCACGCGAACCAGTTGTCGCAGGTCGCAAAGTTGCGCGCGAGAAAATCCGTCGAGGGCAGGTACGCGTTGATGCAGTACTCCATGATGCGCGCGGGATCTGCATTTGGTGACGAGGCGGCGTAGCTCTGCGCGAATCCATGCATCGGTCCGAGGATCGAATTGATCTGCGCGTCGATATTCTCGCGCTCGTGTGGTGGATCCGGTGTCAGCGACGGACTGGTGATCGGCCGAGGCTGATAGGTGTCGTGAGCGTAGTAGGTTTGCGCATGCTGGATACCTTCGATTCGCGCCGCCAGCGGATGCCCCGAATCAGGCAAACCGAGATACCCAAGAATATGATCGAACGACCGGTTCTCCATCATCGCGATGACGACAGTCTGCACGCGCGACAAATCCTTTGGCATTCGACAAGCTCCTTTCCCCGGCCCCGAAGATTAATGCGAGCGCGGCGATGTTGCCAAGAATCGGCGCGCCCTGCGCTGCACGATGCGGATGCGCGAGACCGTCGAGGCCGTCTACGCGGATCTCGGACTTGGAACTCCATAAAAATATCGGAATAGACACTTTATTTGTTCTGTTTGTAACAACTATGATAACAATTTGTTGTCAAGCAGTGGTCAAACAGTCAGCTTCGGGCTAAAAGATTTCTGGGAGAGGAAGAAAACTGTTACGCATTAGACATGGCGCTGCGACACTCTGCTACGGTTTCGCGTGGCTCTCGATGATCGGATTGATCGCGATGATCGCGATTGCCGAATTGCTCCTGGGCGAGGCTGCCGTCAGCGCTGACGCCCTCGACGCCGACATGCTCGCGCGTCTGCATACCGCAGGACGAACTCCCCGCTAGCGCTGGCCCGTCCAGTCGGAAGGCGCGACTGAGCGCCATCGCGTGCGAATCGCTTCGTACTCCGCGGGCGGCAATGGTCCTGCGCCGGCGTGCGCGATGTTTTGCGCGATGCGCTCGGGCCGTGTCGTGCCGACGATCGCAGTCGTAACGCCAGCCGTGCCGAGGGTGAATCGAAGCGCGATAGCGACCGCGTCCTCGACTCCGCGATGGACAAAATCGTAGTCGAGCTTCTGGAGTCGGTCCCAATACGGCCGCGTGTACCAGTCGGCGGGCGGTTGTTTGCCGTGACGCCAGGCCGCGTTGGCGATTGGCCGCTTTACGATCACGCCCATCCGGCGCGCAGCCGCTTTGGGCAGCACACGATCGATTGCCTCCTGATCCGCGATACTCAAAGAGATCTGCAACGTATCGAACGCGCCGCATTCGACCGCGTACACCGCCTCATCCGCGTCGGCGCTGCATCCGACGAACCGCGCCTGTCCACGCTCGCGCGCCTTGTGAAGAACTTCGATCACGCGGCCGTCCTTGAGAGTCGCGAGGGGAGGGCTATGGACCTGCATGACATCGACATGGTCGGTGCGCAGATTCTTGAGACTGCGCTCGATACTCCGCGCGAGCATCGCAGGATCCCAATCCGGCGTCGCGTAACCACCCGCGCGCTCGGACGCCGACCCAAGCGGCGCATGCCCGCATTTCGTCATGAGCACAACTTCAGCGCGCCGTTTGGAAATCGCCTTGCCGATCAGCGCCTCGCCGTCGGCATAACATTCGGCCGTGTCGATCACGTTGATACCGGCATCGAGTGCGGTATTCAAAATTTTATCGACGGTCTTCTGCGCGACTGCCTGGTAGCCAACCTCGGACCCGCCAAATCCAAGAGTACTGACTCGAAGCCCAGTCTTTCCCAACACGCGATATTCGATTGCCATAAGTGTCGAAGATTATTGGGAGTGAACGAGCGACGCAAAGACAAAGGTGAGAGCCCCGTTAGGACCGGTCGAGCTCGGCGCGCAGGCGTGCGGCGAGATCGGGCGCTGAAGTTTCGTGTTTGAAATAGACGAAGATTTCTTCAGCACCGTTCGCGGCCAGGCGATCGAGATTCTTCACCCATACGTCGAGGCCCGCGTTGTCGTAGGTTTCTTTGCGCAATCGAACATAGACGTACGGCGCGGTTCGCTCGAGCGGTGAGGCGAGCTTTTCAGTCTCCGCGATGCATAGTGCGACGCCGTTGTCCGCCAGCGCGGTGATCACGGAATCGTCGAACCAGCTTTTGTTTCGGAACTCGAAAGCGGCGCGAATTCGACCTTTCAAAATCGCGAGGAAGTCCTTTAGAAGCGGGAGATCGAGCTTCAGGTCCGGCGGGAGCTGGAACAGTGCGGGCGCGAGCCGCTCACCCATGACCGACGCGCGCTCGACGAAGGTATCGGTGGTTTCTTTGACGCCGCGGAGCTTGGCGAAATGCGTGATGCGCTGCGGAGCCTTCAGCGCGAAGCGGAAATTCGCCGGCGTGCGTGCGGCCCATCCTTCGAGCATCGCGGATTTCGGCATCGCGCGGAACGTGTAGTTGATTTCGACCGTCGGCATCCGCTCAGCGTAGTACTCGAGCATCCTGGCGCCGGGAAGTTTCTCCGGTAAAAGCCGCCGAGCCATTCCTTGTACGAAAAGCCAGACGTGCCGATCAGGATGTCCGCCTTCGCCATCGCGCTATCCTAGCCAGCCGAAGTTTAGTCGAGTGCCGACACCTATTAGCTGCGTCCCTCGACCAGTTTGCGCAGGCGCTCGGCGCCTTCCTTCGCGACCTGCTCCTGCTCCGGATTGCTCCCAGAGCCATCGAGATCGAGCAGGTCGTAATACAGCTTGCCCCGCAGCTTGCCGACTTCGTTGACGAACGTGGTGCCGTAGTCGCGCTCGGGATCGCCCATCGCGAACGCCTGCCGCGTGATCGTCCAGCTCTCGGGACGCAGTTGGCGCGCTTGTTTGAAATACGGCACCGCGTCGGGCGCGTGCCCAGTCTCGCACAGATATTCGGCGAGTCTGAAGTATGCGGCAGCCTGCGCATGCTCGCGGGTCGGCAATTTGAGTTTGCGCTTCACCTCGTCGGGCTTCATGACGTAGCGGCTGTTCGCGCCGTTCTTCGCCCAATCGCGCAGCGCGTCGAGATATCGCGCCGAATCGATACCGGTGATCGCGCGGAAAGTGTCGAGCGCATACGCGACTTCGTTGGGCCGAACGATCGTTCCCGACTCATCGATCCAGACCGCAGTCGGAACGTTGACCATGTTGTAGAGCTCGGCGACGACGTGCCGCGTGTCGATCAACGACGGATGCGCAGGATTGCCGGCCTTGATGAACGGGCCTGCCGCGGCGGCGCCACCAGTGTCGAACGCGACCGTGACGATCGTGAAGTTCAGGTCCTTGAGTTCTTCGTACAGCGCCTGCCACCCGGGCAGGTCAAGGGAGCATCCTCACCACGAAGCCCACGCCAGCAAAAAGACTTTCCGGCCGCGATAGTCCGACAGGCGATGCATTTTGCCGTCGAGGTCGGGCAACTCGAAATCGGGAGCCTCGAGCGATCGCAGCACATTGCCGCGATCTGCAGCCTCGGCGCCGAAGTACCACACGCGATTCTTTGAGTCTCCCGCCCACGGCTTGCCCATATTGTCGGCGAGCGCGCTGAAGTTGAGCCAGGTCGCGCCGTCATGCTTCGAGGCGAATTCGCCCTCGCGTCCGGGCGGAATCGGCACGCACAAATCGCCGCGACAGATTCCCTCCGGCTTGAGCTCCCATCCCGCGAGCTGCTTCAGCTCCGCCGCGTCGAGCCACACCGCATTCGAGTCCGCGATCGCGCGTTCGAAATGCAATGGCTTGTCTTCGTGAATGATCGTCGCGGCAGCCGCTTTCGATTGGTCCGTCATCGCTTCTCCCCTGTTAATGCTTTGAGCGTTGCCTGCAGATTTTTGCCTTCGCGATTCCTGAATCCGACCGCGACGCTCAGCCGCTCGAGGTGCTGATCGATTATCTTGCCGCCGAGGCGCACGCGATGCTCGGCGAAGAATTTCTTCACCTCGTCCTCGCGATCGAGCAGCGCGACGACCGCCTCGCACATTCGCGGCAGCGCGTTGTCGGGATATTTTTGAATCATCTCGTCCCAGTGCGCGCGCGCAAAGTCCCACGCCTCGTAGCGCGATGCGGAATTAAGCAGCAGCGAATGCATCAGGTACGGCGCGTTCTGCGTTCGCACCTCGCCGTCGATCGTCATCTCCATGGTTTTTCTGAGCAGCTCGCGATCGCGGAAATTTGCGAGCGCAAACAGGTAGCGCTGCTCTTCCTGCGGCGTGCGCGGCGCCTTGAACTTTCGTTTGAACTCCTCGTAGCGCTTGGCGTCGCCCGAGTACGCGAGGATGTTCACCAGCGCGGGCATCAGGTCGCGATCCGCGGACTCGGGATTGTCCTCGAAGCGGGCATACAGTTCCTGCGCGCGCTTTTGCACCTCGCGATCGTCGCCGAGCGTGCCCAGCGCGCCGATCAGCGTGCCGCGCAACTGGCGGATGAGCTCGCTCTCGCCCGGCTTTGGCTCCCAGCCCAGACGTGCGGCAGCGGGACCGACGATCGCGCGCACGGCCGCCGAGAGCGCGGGCCGGTCGGCGTCAGACGCGATCATATCGAGATACGAAAACGCGCCGATCAACGCGCGCCACACGTTGATGTCGGTCTCATTGGTGAACAGCCGCCGCCATCTTGAGGAACTCGCTCAGCGGGCCGATCCCCGCGACGGTCGAGACCCATGTATCGCTGACCAGCCCGAAGCGTTCGATCGGCTGAAGCGCGCCGAGATTTTTCGTGAGCGACGCGAGCAATTCCGGCGCGTAATGCACGCGATAGAAGCCGTGGCCGCCCTCGTTGAGTAGCGCCCACTCGAGCTTGCCGGGAATCTCGACTGTCGTCTCTCGAGTGGTCAACAAAACCTTGTGCGTCGAGACGCCCTTGTCGGTCTTCGCGCGAACCATCACGGGCACATGCCAAAGCTGGTCGTTGTCTTCGGGTAGATAGAAGAAGCGCCGCTGCGAGATCTTGAGTCCACTGCCGTCGGCAGACGGCGACGCGTCGATCATCGGAAAGCCGGGCTGGAAGATCCACGAGTCCATCATCTTGCGCACAGGCTCGCGCGACGCCGCCTCGAGCGCGTCCCACAAATCGCCGGTCTCGGTGTTGTTGAACTGATGCTTCTTCAGGTAGAGGCGGATTCCGTCGCGAAAAGTCTTGTCGCTCAAAAACTGCTCGAGCATCCGCAGCACCGCCGCGCCCTTCTCGTAGGTCAGGATGTCGAACATCGCGCGGCAGTCCTCGGGACTGCGCACCTCGTACTCGATCGGGCGCGTGCTGCGCAGCCCGTCGATCGACATCGCCGCCGCGCGCGAGACGCTGAAGCTCTCCCATCGCTTCCACTCCGGCTTCCAGGCGTCGACCGCGAGCATTTCCATGAAGGTCGCGAACGCCTCGTTGAGCCAGATGCCGTTCCACCAGCGCATCGTGACGAGATCGCCGAACCACATGTGCGCGTTTTCGTGCGAGACCACGTCGGCGACGCGCTCGAGCTCGGCGCGCGACGCGGTCTTCTCATCGGCGAGCAGCGCGGTCTCGCGAAACGTGATCGCGCCAAGATTTTCCATCGCGCCCGACGCGAAGTCGGGAATCGCGATCAGATCGAGCTTGTCGCCGGGATACTTGAGGCCGTAGTAGTCCGCGAAATATTTAAGCGAGAATGCGCCAATCTGCTTCGCCCATCCGGTCAGCGACTCTTTGCCGGGAACGTGAACGATACGCAGCGGCGTGCCCGCATCAACCGGCGCAGTCGCGTCGAACTCGCCGACGATGAACGCGACAAGGTAAGTGGACATCCGGATCGTCTCCTTGAAGACGACCTCCTTCTTGCCGCCGGGCAGCTTGCGCTCGCTCTCCTGCCCGCCATTCGAAATCGCCGCGAGGTTTTCATCGACGACCAGCGTCACCTTGTAACTCGCCTTGAGCTCGGGCTCGTCCCAGCACGGAAACGCGCGGCGCGCGTCGGTGGATTCGAACTGCGTAGTCGCGGCGACATGAGTCTTGCCGGACGCGTCCTGGTACTGGCTGCGATAAAAGCCGTGCAGCTTGTCATTCAGGATTCCGCGAAACGCAATCTTCAGCGTCCATTCGCCCGGCGAGAGTTTCTCGGTGAATCGCAAGTGCGCGCGTTCCTTGGCCGGTTCCATCTCGGCCTTCGCGACGAGAGATTTCCCGGCACGCTCCGCGGTCACCTTGTCGATTTCCAGCTCGAGCGCATTCAGCACGACGTCATCGGTCGCTTCATTGACGACAATCGCGACACTCACATCGCCCTGAAAGGTGAACGCCTTGAGGTCGGGCGTCAGCCGAATGTCGTAGCGGCTGGGCGTAACGGTTTTCGGCAGGCGATAGTCCTGCGAAGTATCGGCGAGGGGAGCTCCATCCTGATCGCGCATACTGATGATCTCTCTTCCTTGTAAGGCAGTCGCGTTGAAGGTGAAAAATTGCGGACGCGCCCCTTCACTTAGCCTAGTTCAAACGGCGTCGAGGCGCGAGCAACTCATTCGCCGGCGACTCGCAACGGTCGCTCCATCCATACGACGTCCCAGTAGCGGTTGAACTTGCGGCCGCATTCGGTGAAGACGCCAACGTCGGTGAAGCCGAATTTGCGATGCAGCTTGATCGACGCCTCGTTGGGAAGCGTAATTCCGGCCAGTACTCGATTGATGTCCTCATTCTTAAGCGCATCGAGAAGTACGCGATACATCGCTGCTCCGATTCCCCGACTCTTCGCATCGTTCGCACAATAAATCGACGTCTCGACGCTGGTCTCGTACGCCGCCCTGTCGCGAAACGGCCCGGTCCCCGCCCAACCCACGACGAGGCCGGCGTCTTCGGCGACGAACAGGCGATGCCGTTTGCTGCCAGTGTGCTCGTCGAACCATCGGGCGCGCTGCTCGACCGTCACCGGTTCCAAATCGAACGTGATGGGCGTGTTGATGACGTAATAGTTGTAAATGTCGGTCAGGCGCGGCAGGTCGTCGCGCGTCGCCGGCCGAATCCTTACGTCCGCCATGAACCTGGTCTCCTGGTTGGGAAGTTTCGCCGAATCACAGGCAACGCCAGATGCAAAGTTGAATCAAGCGGCAAGCTTGTCCTTTGCGAGATCGGCGAACGTGATCAACTCGATTCCATTTCGAACGATCGCGTTGTGCACGCGCGGGCTGGTGAGAATCTCGACTTCGAGCTGGGCGGCAGGAGCTGGCGGGATACCACCGATATCGGCCGCCGGATGAAAATATAGCTCGGTGGTGCCGTCGCGAATTCGATCGATCACGCCCACCACATAGTCTTCGCTCAGATGCCCGCTCTGATGAAGTCCGAACAGCGCGTCGGTCGAGGTCAGGCCGCGCTCGGTCATCATGCGGCGCGTTCGGCGTGACAGCGTGCGAAAGATCGCCGACTCGACCAGCTTGCGCGTCGCATTGTCGCGGCGCAGCCGCAGCGTCGTCATCACGCGCTCACGCGGGAGCCTGATACACGGCACTTTGTATTCGACGGCGAGGTTCACCAGAATATCGGCGAACAGCGGATGGACGTGGAAGTTCAGATGGCCGTCGATATGATTGAGGTAGCCGACCAGCTCGAGATGCCGCTCGACCTGCGCGCGCAGCTCGTCGGTCATCGCGGTGCGCAGCGAACGGTCGAAGAAATATCGCATCCCCGCCGCGACCGGACTCTCGATGAACTCGCCCGACGCGCCCACTGCTGCGCCGAGCCGGGAGCCGTCAAGCATGCTGCGTCCCCGACAAACTACAGCATGCAGTCCGACGTCGAGGTCGGGATTGTCGCGTGCGAGTTCAGCGGCCGCGAGCGCAGCCGGCTCCGCGACCATCAGGCTCGCGCTGCGCAAAATCCCGTCGCGATGCGCTCGCGTGATACCGGCGTTGACCTCGGGCGACAAGCCGAAGTCGTCGGCGTTAACGATGAGGCGCTTCAAACCGCGGCACCGCGATTATCGAAAAACACGTGCTCGATTTTGCTAGTATCGAACGGCCTACTCAAGCGTCATTTCGCAATGCTAATGAGATTATAGGATTGATTCTTCTCTTCTACGCCTTCTCGCGCGAAATCGCGCCTTTCAAGCGCCGGCAGGTCAAGCGTACTCCGCTCGCGCTCGACGGCTTGCATGGCTTCCGCGCGGAGATCGGCGGCAAGGAGTTTGCGGTCGTCGGCCACGGAATCGGGCATCGTCGCGCAACCGAAACGGCGCGCAAGGCGTTGGACGCGATACCTGGCGCCGAATTGGTAATCGGGACCGGCGTCGTCGGCGCGCTGTCGAGCGGGCTGAAGCCGGGCGACCTCGTCCTCTCCGACCGCGTAATGACGATTGATGGCGATGGACAGGTGGCCGAACGAGTAATCGCTGTCAGCGACTCGCATCTGCGCGCGGCCGGCCGCTCACTCGCGAGTGCGGGTATCGCGTACTCGACAGGAGCGATTTTGACTTCACATCGCGTGCTCGCGACCGGCGCTGAGAAGCGGCGCGCAAAGGAAAGTACCGGTGCGATTGCGGTGGACATGGAAACCGCCGCGATTGCTGCAGAAGCGGCCGCGCGCGGACTTCCGTTCGTCGCGATCCGCGCAGTGCTCGACGAAGTTGACGATGAAGTCGTTGGAGCTGAGATGGCCGATGCGGACGGCAACGTTCGGCCGCTTGCCGCGACCTCATATCTGATTCGCAATCCGGCGACGATGCTCAAGTTGCCAAAGATGATTCGAAACCTCTCGCGCGCGACGGCCGCAATTGCCAACGCACTCACGGCGATCGCGTACGAAGTTCAGGCTCCGGATGCTACGAAGCGCGATCGCGACTCGGTGGCGCGAAGGCACCCGCGCTGAACCCGCCGTCGATCGGCACCGCGACGCCCGTGATGAATCCCGCCTCATCCGACGCGAGGAACGCCGCCAGCGCACCGACCTCTTCCGGCTTTCCGTTGCGCCCGAGCGGGTGCATGATGCCGGTGCGCTCCCACATCAGCTGCGACGCGCCGGCGGGAATGGTTTTGCAATTCTCGGCGATCGGCGTTTCGATCACGCCCGGGCAAATCGAGACGCATCGAATGTTGTGACGCGCGAAGTCGAGCGCGATCCCCTTCGACATGATCACGACGCCGCCCTTCGCTGCCTGGTAGGCGCCAAGATTCGGCACGCCCTCGATGCCCGCGCCGCTGGCGGTGTTGATGATCACGCCACCGCCCTGCTTGATCATTTGCGGGATCGCATACTTGCAACCGAAGAACACGCCCTTCAGGCAAACGTCCACGACCCAGTCCCATTCTTCCTCGGTCGTGTCGACTACGGTTTTGGGCACGAAGACGCCGGCGTTGTTGAACAGGATGTCGAGGCGGCCGAACGCGCGAATCGTTTCATCGACCATCCGCTCGACTTCGGCGGCGACGCGCACGTCAACCGAGACCGACTTCGCAACCCCGCCGGCCTTCTCGATCTCAGCCGCGGTATTGCTCGCGGATTCCGCGCGCACGTCCGCGATCATCAGCTTCGCGCCTTCCCGTGCGAATCGAAGTGCACTCGCGCGCCCGATTCCCGAACCCGCGCCTGTGATCAACGCAACTTTGTCCTTGAGCAGCATGACGGTTCACCTCCGCCGACGCGATCGTAGCCCGGCGATTGACGCTTGCCACACTCGGCGAAAATTTGGAAGCGCTGCCCCTACACGGTGACGTGATGCAGTTCGCGAGGTTGCGCGCTCGGTGGCTTCGAGACAGAAAGATCGCTCTCGTAAGGGAAATCCGCAAGATGGCGCTCGATTGCGGCGGCGTCGCCCCAGGATTCGCGGCGGGTGAGAACATGAATCGCCAGCACCGAAAACGGCAGATAGATAAACACGGCAGCCCATCCGATATTCGGCGCGTTGATGCGGAACAGCATCGTGATTCCGAAAATCACGATCCCGGCATAGAGCATCGGGCCGAGCAGCGCGCGCGAGGGCATCGCGGGAGCAAGCCGGTCGGCTTGGCCGTGCCGCGATTGAGCGCGCGTCGAGCCACTGGAAAATCGCGATCGTGATCGCGGCGACGAAATACCATCCGAGATAATTGCTGATCGGTACGCCGAAATGCGGACCGGGCGGGTCGTACCAGAAAATCTTGCCGAGGAACCATCGGTCGCCGCAGCACGCTCAACGGATCGACGACCATATCCACCATCACCATGAACAGCGCGGCCATCAGCCATACTCGCGGCGCGCGGCGCAGTTCCCATGTATCGAGCATGCGCGAGTCGACGCCGCGCCGATACAGCGGCGAGCTGAGCAAGTAGCGCGACCGTGTAACTGGCGAAGCCGAGAAAGGTGAACGAGAGCGAATCCATGAACGGAACGCCGAAGACCCAAATCTCGCGGCCACGAGTCGCCTCGATATAATGATAAAGCCCGAAAGGGAATCCGTTGTGAATCGAAGACCATTCGCAGGCGAGCGAGACGGCGTAGGTCAGCACGGCGAAGAGAAGCGTCGTGCGCAAACCGAAGTTGACGATCGAGATGAACAGAAAGCTCGCGAGGAAGATAAACACATACGGGCGCAACGCGATCGTGGATAGCAGCAGATGCATCGCAGGTTTACGCGGCGCTCTTCGCGGCTGCCTTGGTCTCTGAAAAATTCGATCGCGCGGTCAGCGCCGCGTCGATCGGTCCCGGCGAATAGCCCAGTTCCGCGCGCGCCTTCGAGGAATCGAAGAACATCTGCTTTCGCGCCATCCGCACTTCGGTCAGGCTCGCGCGCGGAGCGCGGTGCGTGACGGTGCGCGCAAACGCCTCCGCGCCGAGCGCGAAGCCGAACGCGACCGCGTAGGGAATCCTCATCTTCGGCGCAGGCATTCCGGACATCGCCGCAAGCCGGCCGAGCATTTCCTCGAGCGTCAGATTTTCGCCGCCGAGAATATATTTCTCGCCGATCCGGCCCCGCTCGGCGGCCAGCAGATGACCGCGCGCGACGTCCTCGACGTCGACGAGATTCAGCCCGGTCTCGACATACGCGGGCATCCGCCGATTCAGGAAATCCACGATGATTCTGCCGGTCGGCGTCGGCTTGTAATCGAGCGCACCAATCGGCGTCGAGGGATTCACGATCACCACCGGCGCGCCCGCGCGCGCGGCCTTCGAGCGCCGCCTGCTCCGCCATGAACTTCGATCGCTTGTAATGACCGACCATCGTTGCGAGCGACGACGGCGTATCCTCGCGGCCCGATGCCGCCATGCGGAATCCCGAGCGCGCCGACCGTGCTGGTGTGAACGATGCGCGAAACTCCCGCGCCGGTCGCCGCGCGAATAACATTCGCGTGCCCTCGACGTTGGTCGCATACATCGGCGCCGGGTCGGTCACCCACAGACGATAGTCTGCGGCGACGTGATAAACCTCGTCGCATCCGTCACGGCGCGCTCGATCGAATCGAAATCGCGAAGATCGCCGCGACGATCTCGACCGGCAAGCCCGCGAGCGCGCGCAGATCCGCGTTCTCACGCACCAGCGCGCGCACACGATCGCCGCGTGCGAGCAGAGCGCGCACGACGTGGCATCCGACGAATCCGTTGGCGCCGGTGACCAGCGCTAACTTTGTAGCCATCGATTAGTCAATCGCGATTAGTCAATAGCTATTCAGCGGAGCGCGAGCGGACGGCGGCCGCGGCGGCCCGCCCGAAATCACCGCGCTCTCGATCGTCGCGGGAAGCCGGTCTGGATCCAGTCGCCGGCCAGAAAGAAATTCGGGATCGGCGTCTTCGCCGTCGGACGCAATTCGATGCGATCGAAGGTCCGGCGCCATCGTCGCATGCTTTTCCTTGAGCACCAGCGACTTCACGACTTTGGCCTCGCGCGACGCGGGAATCATCGCGTGCAGATCGTTCATCACGATTTCGAGCATTTCCTCGTTGCTGCGATCGACCAGTTTGCGCGCGCCGCTGATCACGAAACTCAGGTAACCCGGATGCGCTCGCCGCGCTGCGCGAATATCCGCCGCTTGTTGAATAGCCATTGGGTAGTGGTGCCGATGAAGCCGATGAACGGCGAATCAGTGACTTCGCGATCGAGCCATACGTGGACGCAGATGATCGGCGAGCTGGTTAGTCCCGCGAGCGCGCGAAAAATGGATCCGCGACCGCGTTTTCGGGCAGGATTCGGAGCAACTGGGGCGCCGGCACCGCGCAGATAAAATTGGACGCCTCGATTCGCTGCCCGTCGCGCAGCCGCACGCTTGCGACGTTGCCGCCTGCGCCAAGTTCGAGCGCTTCGACGATCGAGCGCGAGACCACGTCCCGCCGGCGCGCTCAATGAACCGCGCGCGCCGGTGCAATATAGATCGCTGAGTCCGACGCGCGAATAGACGAACGCCGAATCGCGGCGGCGGCGCGAAAAAAACGCGCGCTTCAGAACTTCGGCCAACAGCTGCGCCGACGACAACTCCGGCTCGTCGTTCAGAGTCGCGATCGAGAGCGGATACCAGAAGCATTGCCGCGCGCGTTCGCTCTGCCCGAGGCGATCCATCAGTTGCGCGACGGTCATACGCCGCAGCGTCGCGTCGCCGAATCGTCGCATCGCGAGCATGCCGCAGTCCGCCGCGCATAACGCTCAGTCGCTCCGCGATACTGAGATGCCGATAGCCGAACAGCGCGCCGCTCATATGCAAGGGCCCGGGCAGACGCGCGGTTTTGAGCACCGCGCTTCGTCCCGGGCCCGCGAGCATTTCGATTTCCAGATCCGCGTGGAAGACGAGCTGGTCGGAGGCGCCGATCCGCTCGAGAAAATCCAGCGTCTCGCTGTAACAGCCCATCAGCACGTGCTGGCCGTTGTCGACGAAGTCGCCGGTGTCGGGATCGGCAAACGAATACGCGCGGCCGCCGAGCGCGGGCTTGCCTTCGAGCACCGCGACGCGAAAGCCCTGCTCCGCGAGCGCGACCCCTGCGCTCAGTCCCGCGAAGCCGCCGCCGATCACGACTGCATCTTTGCTGCGCGCGATTGCCATCTCAGCCGCGCAGCGCGCGAGGCGGCCCTCAGCCCACGCGCGTCCGACCAGGTAGAGCTTGTGCGGCGCGGAAAGGCTGTGCCGGCGATCGAGCACGCGATAGTTCGACCGGATGATCCGCTCGAGCAGCGCGGCATAGATGAGCCGCATCGCCTCCGCGGTGAGCAGCGTCGCTCGATCTTCCGGCGGCGAGCGCGCTTTGCGCCGCGCGTAAAAGTTCGCGCGCGCGTCGGCCTCGAACTCCATCAGGCGGACGAAATTCGGCGAGTACACGCCGCCGAGAATTTCCTCCTCGCTCACGTCGAATCGCGCGAGGTCTTCGAGCGGCAGATAAATCCGCCCGCGGGCCGCGTCCTCGCTCACGTCGCGCAGAATATTGGTCAGCTGAAACGCGAGGCCGAGTTTTTCCGCATAAAGTTTCGCCGACGGATTGGTGATAGCCGAAAATTTCGATGCAGATGAGGCCGACCGCCGACGCGACGCGATAACAGTAAAGTCGCAGTTCTTCGAAACTCTGGTAGCGGTTGCGCGACAGATCCATCTCGACGCCGTCGATGATTTCTTCGAAATAGTTCGCGCGGAATTTTGAAATCGTCGCGCGCTGTCGGCGAGCGCCCGGGAAATCGCGCGGGTCGGCGCGCCGGCGTAGACGCGTCAAGTTCCTCGCGCCATCGCGCCAGCAGCAGCGCCGGCTCGCGAATCGCTTCGTCGTCGGCGATGTCGTCGATGAAACGGCAGAACGCATACACGGCGTGGAGCGCGCGGCGGCGTTCGGCGCGGCAGCAACATGAAGGCGTAATAGAAATTCGAACGCGAGCGGCGCGTGATTTCCGCGCAACGCGCGTAGTCGGCGTCGAGCGACGCGCCGTCGCTGCGCGATACGTCTCGAGGCCGCGGCGCCGCCGTCAGACCCGTCAAGTCGTCCACGCAATGCGCTCCATCCGAGTTTCAGATAGTCGAGTTTCGTCAGCTTCGGACGCTTGCGGAAACGTCGTAGCCGACGCGCTCAATCGCGCGCAGTATCGCCAGGCCACCGCCGGCGAACATCAGGATGTCGCGCCTGAGCCGCGATCGACGCGCTTGCGAGCTCCCCGCCCCGACCAGCATCGCGCGCGCGACGCCGACTTCATGGCGCATCAGGCGACGAACTCGCGCGCGCGTGATGCGCCGCGAGGTCGGCAGGCGTGACGCCGAATCGCGCCATGTCACGGCGCGGAAAATAGATCCGACCCTTGTCCAGATCGATCGCGACATCCTGCCAGAAATTCGCGAGCTGAAATCCGCTGCAGACCAGATCCGACAGATGCTGCCGTTCCGCGTCGCGATAGCCGAACAGTAGAGCACCAGACGCCCGACCGGATTCGCCGAGTAGCGCGAGTAGCCGAGCAGATTCGTCGAGCGTCTCGAAGCCCCTGAAATCGACGTCGGAGCGAAACGCTGTCAGCAGATCCTCGAACGGCTCGCGCGGAATATCATAGCGGCGAACCGTTCGGCGAGCGCGACGAACACCGGATGGCGCGGCGTGCCGGCGTATGCCAAGTCGAGTTCGCGCTCCCACTCGTCGAGCTTGGCGAGGTCGTGATCCTCGTCGGCGAAATCGTCGGCCATCCGCGCGTAGGCATAAATCGCGTGCATGTGCGGACGCATCTCGCGCGGCATCAGCCACGACGCGATGGTGAAATTTTCGTAGTGCGATTTCGCCAGGCGCGCGCAGAACTCGTAGGCGTTTGCGACGTCGAAAGCTCCCGGCGGGTATCGACGCGTAGGCACCGAACTCGCGCGGCCGCGGTGCTCCGCCCTGGAGCTGGCCGGCAGCTGCCATCGCGTCAGGCCGCGCCGTCGCGCGCCGATCAGTTCGCGCGCCGCGCTCGCGCCCAGCCGTCGGTCTCGAGCAAATCCTCGAGGGTGCGCGCGGGATGATTATGATGCCGCCCCATCACGGTTTCGATATGGCGCGGGATGTCGGGGAAGCGCGCCCGGCCGGCGAGAAATGCCCGCGACCAGTTCCTCGTTGGCGGCGTTGAGGCACGCGGCATCGTGCCGCCGCGCGAGCGCATCGTAGGCGAGTCGCAGACATGGAAAGCGCCGAGGTCCGGCTCCTCGAAAGTGAGCCGCGCAATTTCCGCGAGCGAGAGCGGCTTCAGATGGTCATCGGCAGCGCTCCGGATAGGCGAGCGCGTACGCCACTGGAATCGCCATGTCGGGGATCGCCATCTCCGCGATCACCGATCCGTCGATCATTTCGACCATCGAATGAATGACGCTCTGCGGATGGATCACCACCGAGATTTCGCCGGCATAGATCGAACAGCCAGCGCGCCTCGATCACCTCGAGGCCCTTATTCATCAGGCTGGCGGAATCGATCGTGATTTTGCGCCCATCGCCAGGTCGGATGCTTGAGCGCCTCCTCGATGGTGACCGTCGCGAATCGTCGGCGGGCAGTTCACGAAACGGCCCGCCCGACGCGGTAAGGATGATCCGCTTCAGGTTCGCGCGCCGCGTCCTTCGAGGCATTGGAAGATCGCGTTGTGCTCGCTGTCGACCGGCAGCAGGCGGACGCCGCTCGCGCACCGCGCGTGATCAACTCGCCGGCGATGACCAGCACTTCCTTGTTGGCGAA
>CAVUUH010000026.1:0-126190 GCA_963744545.1 uncultured delta proteobacterium | reverse complement strand
CGGAACCAGCGGCAAGACCACGACCAGTTACATCCTCGCGTCGATTTTTGAAGCGGCGGGAATGCCCACGGGAATAATTGGCACGATTGGAATTTTCATCGGGGGCAAGAAAATTTACAGCGGACTAACCACGCCCGAGTCGATCGACTTCGAAGCTGCTCTGTTGCAGATGGAGCATGAGGGCGTGCGTCACGCGGTCGCGGAAGTGTCGTCGCAGGGAATCGCGGAAGGACGGGTCGAGGCGCTGAACTTCCGCGCCTGCATGTTCACCAACCTCGGCCGCGACCATCTGGACTATCACGCGACGATCGAGGATTACTTCGCGGCGAAGTTGCGGCTGTTCACCGAGATAATGCCGCGGAGCAAGCGCACGGACCCGGTCGCGATCGTGCGCGGTGACGATCCATTCGGGCGGCGCGTGCTCGACGCGGTGAAAGGATCGAAAATAAGTTTCGGGATGGACCGCACGCTCGACGTGCATCCCGAGAAATTCGACGCGGACTTGAGCGGACTTCGCGCGACGCTTTCGGTGCTCGGCAAAAAAATCGAAATCCAATCGCCGCTGATCGGCGAAATCAACTTGCTCAATATCCTTGGCGCGGCGGCTCTGTCGGCGGCCCTGGGTATCGAAATGGATGCGGTGGCGGATGGCGTGCGGCGATGCCCAGGGGCCCCCGGCAGGCTCGAAGCGGTTGCGGCGAAACCGGGGGTCACGGTTTTAGTGGATTACGCGCACAAGCCCGACGCGCTGGACGCGGTGCTGACTGCGCTTCGACGCTTGCGCGCGGGCAGGATCATCTGCGTCTTCGGTTGCGGCGGCGATCGCGACCGCGGCAAGCGTCCGATCATGGGCGAAATCGCGGGGCGGCTGGCCGATATTCCGATCCTGACTTCCGACAATCCACGCACCGAAGATCCGCTCGCGATAATCGGCGAAGTCGAGAAGGGACTGGTCGAGGCGGCCCGCGTGCGCAGCAACGATTCGTCGACCAGTGGCGGATATATCGTAGAGCCTGATCGACGCAAAGCGATCGCGATCGCGCTACGAATCGCGGCGGCGGCGACGCGGTTTTAATCGCCGGCAAAGGCCACGAGGACTATCAGTTGGTGGCGGGCCGCGTGCTCCCGTTCGACGATCGGGTCGTTGTCCGCGAGATTGCCGCCGAACTCGGCGGCGGGCAGAGTTGAGATTCGGCGAGGGCCGTCATGCTCTACCTGCTGCTCTACCCACTGCACAAATATTATTCGGGCTTCAACGCGCTCCGGTACGAGACTCTCCGCTCCGTTCTCGCAGGCCTTACCGCGCTAGCGCTGTCGTTGGCTCTGGAACCCATTTTGATCGATCGATTCCGCGAGCTGCGGATCGGACAGACGATTCGCGAAGTGGTTCCGCAAGCGCATCAGAAGAAAGCCGGCACTCCCACGATGGGCGGCCTGCTGATCGTTGCCTCGATGCTGTCGGCGACGCTGCTGCTCGCCAACATTACGAATCCCTACGTCTGGATCGCGATCTTCGTGACGCTGACCTTTGGCGCGATCGGCTTCAGCGACGACTACTTCAAGCTCACGCGCGGCAAAGGCCTGGGGCTCAGCGGTCCGGCGAAATTGGTCTGGTCATTTACCTGCGCGTTCATCGCGGCGGCGTGGCTGTTTTTGTATCTCGGGTTCGACACGCATCTGACGGTGCCGTTTTTGAAGAACGTTCATCCCAATCTGCACACGTGGATCTACATACCGTTCGCTATGCTGGTGATCGTCGGATGCTCGCACGCGGTGAACCTGACCGATGGGCTCGACGGGCTAGCGATTGGGCCTGTGATGACGGTGGCCGCGACGTACTGGGTGTTCACGTACGTCGCCGGCAACATCAGGCTCGCGAGCTATCTGCAAATTCCGTATATCGCAAACGTTGGCGAGGTCGCGATTTTCTGTATGTCGGTCATAGCCGCGTCGCTCGGCTTCCTGTGGTTCAACGCGTATCCGGCCTCGATGATGATGGGCGACGTCGGCGCTCTGTCGCTAGGGGGCGCGATCGGCACCGTCGCGGTGCTGTGCAAGCAGGAACTCGCACTGGTACTGGCGGGCGGCGTGTTCGTCGCGGAGGCGGCGTCAACCATCATTCAGCGCTACTATTTCAAGGCGACGCACAAACGATTTTTTCTGATGGCGCCGTTGCACCATCATTTTGAACTGAAGGGCATTCCCGAAACCGTGGTCGTGATCAGATTCTGGATCGTTTCGATCGTGTGCGCGCTCGTCGCGCTGAGCACGCTGAAGTTGCGTTGAATCGATGGAACTATCGGGCAAACGCGTGATGGTCATCGGGCTGGGAGTCAGCGGACTTGCCGCGGCGCGATTCCTCGCCTCGCGCGGCGCAAAAATCGTGATGACTGATCGACGCATCGATGTGGAACGCAACGGACTTCCCGCGGGCGCGCTCAAGCTCGGAGCCGAAGATGCGAGCTGGTTGAACGACGTCGAGTTGGTCGTCACGAGTCCGGGAGTACCGCGCGATTCGATCCTGTTGCTGGCTGCGACTGCTCGCAAGATTCCGGTAATTGGAGAAATCGAACTCGCGAGCCGCTTCCTCGACGCGCCAATCGCTGCGGTCACTGGCACCAACGGCAAGAGCACGGTGGTCGTGCTGCTCGGCGAAATTTTGAAGGCGGCGGGACGGCGGACTTTCGTCGGCGGCAACCTCGGCACGCCGCTGATCGAAGCGGTTGACGGCGAATGGGACGTCGCAGTGGTCGAGGTGTCGAGCTTCCAACTCGAGTGGATCGAGAAATTCTGTCCGAAGGCGGGCGTGCATCTTAATCTCACTGACGATCACTTCGATCGTTACAAAGATCTCGAGGACTACGGGCGCGCAAAGGCACGCTTGTTCGAGAATCAGCAGGCCTCGGACTACGCAATTCTGAATCGCGACGATCCGAACGTATGGAAGCTCACGAAGAGCGTGCGCTCGCGCGTGGTCGGCTTCGGGTTGGCTCGTGGCGAATCGGGCGCGTCGATTTGGTTTGCCGAACAAGCTAACGCCATCGTTTACGATTTTGATTTTCACGACGCGCCTCGCGGACGAATCAGCCTCAAAGGATTTCGCCTTTGCGGGCGGCATAACGTCTCCAATGCAATGGCGGCGTCGGCGGCCGCGCTCGCCTTCGGCGTCAAATCTGAGCAAGTCGAACGCGCGCTAGCATCGTTTCGCGGACTGCCGCATCGGATTGAAGTCGTCCACCAAAATGGCGGCGTGACTTATATCGACGATTCGAAAGGGACCAACGTCGGCGCGGTGGTCGAGGCGATCGACGCGCTCGCGGCGCCGATAATTCTGATTGCAGGCGGCCTCGACAAGGGTGGAGATTATGCGCCGCTCAGGCGGCCGCTCGGCGAGAAGGTAAAGCTCGCGATTTTCAACGGGGCGGCGCGCGACAAGATGGCGGCGGCGCTGGAAGGTGTGACGAAGATCGAATCTGTCGCGACTTTGCGCGAGGCGGTCGAACATGCTGCCCGCGCGGCACGGCCGGGCGACACCGTGCTTCTGTCGCCGGCGTGCTCGAGCTTCGATCAATTCAAGAACTATGCGGAACGTGGGAACGTATATAAAGAGCTGGTTCGGGCGCTTTGACGCGGTCACTTACCGGCGTCCCGACCCGTGGCTGTGGCTGCCGGCGGCGGCGCTGCTGTTGCTCGGCCTGCTGATGGTGCTGAACACGACTTACTTTCTCGGCATCGAGAAAAAAGGCGACGCGTTCCACTTTTTCAAACTGCACCTCGCGCATATCGCGGTGGGCTTTGTGTTCCTGATGATCCTCTCGCAGTTCTCGCTCGCTGGACTGCGGCGAATCGCGATGCCGCTGTTCATCGCGTCGATCGTGATGCTCGCGCTGCTCTACGTGCCGGGTCTCGGGCTGATGAAGGGCGGAGCGCGCCGATGGCTCAGGCTGGGACCGGTGATCGCGGAGCCGTCGGAGCTGGTGAAATTCGCGCTGGTATTTTTCCTGGCGAAATTTCTGAGCAAGCGGCAGGATCGAATCCGCGAGTTCAAGCATGGCCCGCTCGCGGTGTTTCTGATCGTCGGTCCGATCACGCTTTTAATTTTGAAGCAGCCGGATTTCGGCAGCACCGTGATGATCGCGCTGATCCTCTTCGCGATGCTGTGGGCTGCGGGCGCGCGCTGGCAGCATCTTGCGGCCGCGGGCGGCGGGGCGCTCGGCATGCTGGCATTCCAGGCCGTGGCGAAATCGTATCGCATGAAGCGGCTGACGACTTTCCTCGATCCGTGGTCAGTCGCGCGCGGCGCCGGTTTCCAACTGGTGCAATCGTTCATCGCACTCGGCGAAGGCGGCAAGTGGGGCGTCGGTCTCGGCGCGGGCCGCCAGAAAATGTTTTACCTGCCCGAGGCACACACGGATTTCGTCTTCGCCGTGGTCGGCGAGGAGTTCGGCCTGATCGGCGCAGCAGTCGTGATCTCATTGTTCCTGGTGATCTTGTTTCGAGGGATGCGAATCGCGCACGACGAGCCTGATCCGTTCGCGAGTCTGCTCGCGGTGGGACTGACGGCGCTGCTCTCGATTCAAGCGCTGATCAATATGTCGGTGGTGATTGGGCTGATCCCGACCAAGGGACTGCCGCTGCCGTTCCTGAGTTACGGCGGCACTTCGATCATCATCGCGATGGCGGCGTTGGGCGCGCTACTCGCGCTCGGGCGCCGGCCGGCGGTGCGATGAAAGTGATAATCGCAGGAGGCGGCACTGGAGGGCATCTTTTTCCGGCGGTCGCGCTGGGCGAGGAGATGATGCGCGAGCGTCCCGATATAGAAGTGTTGTTCGTCGGCACCAGCGCGGGGCTCGAGGCGAAGTGGCTGCCGAAAAGCGGGTACAGGTACGAGTTGTTCGAGATGCATGGAATTCGCGGGCATAACGTTCTCGAGCGAGCGCGCGCGTCGGTGGAATTCGTGCGCGCGATCGGGCTGGCGACCTCGCTGGTCAGGCGATTTCGTCCGAGCATCATCGTAAGTGCCGGCGGATACGCGTCGGCGTCGATGGCTGCGGCGGCGGTCCTGACTCGGACTCCACTGGTGTTGATGGAACAGAACACGCGGCCGGGTCTGGTGAACCGCATGACCGCTAGATTCGCGAAGAAGATTTGCGTCGGCTTCAGTGACAGCGTGCCTTATTTCAGTTCCGCTAAAGTAGAGGTGACCGGCAATCCGACCCGATTTCAGTATCGGCCTGACCGATCCAGGCAAGAGGGTCGTCAGTTACAAATCCTTGTTTTAGGCGGTTCATCGGGAGCGCATCGCCTGAATATTGGTGCCGTAGGGGCTTTCAAAATCTGCGGAAAAAGTGTTATAAATTGGCACGTAGTGCACCAGACTGGGGAGGCGGATGAGGAGTTGGTGAGGAGTGCATACCGCGAGATCGGGTTCGCGGCTGAGGTGGTGCCGTTTATCGACGACATCGCTGCCGCGCTGCATCGCGCCGATCTGGTTATCGCGCGCTCTGGTGCGATGACGGTTACCGATATTGCTCTTGGCGCGCGTGCGGCTATTTTCGTGCCGTATCCCTTCCACAAAGATCAGCAACAAGTTCATAACGCGCGCGTGCTTGAAAAGCGCGGCGGCGCAATAATAGTGCGCGACGACGATCAACTTGCGTCGAACCTGGCGCGCGAAATCGAAGGACGCTGGTTCGAAATCCGGCGCGGCTCGACGAGATGGGAGAACGGGCGCATCAGGAGGCGCATCCCGACGCGGCTCGTCACATCGCGAAAATTTGTTTTGAGATGGCGGAGAAGGCGGCAGCATGAGTGAACTGCACGCAAATGGTCTTTTGACGCGTCAACGCCGATTGCACTTCGTCGGAATCGGCGGCGCCGGCATGAGCGGAATCGCGGAGCTATGCCTGAGGCTCGGGATGCGCGTCAGCGGATGCGATCTGAAACCGTCGGCTACCGTGACGCGGCTCTCGTCGCTCGGCGCGGAAATCAGCCAGGGTCATCATCCGGCGCACTTGAAGGACGACGGCGGTATCGACGCGGTAGTAATCTCGTCGGCGATAAAATTTTCGAATCCTGAAGTCGCGCGTGCGCGCGAAATGAAAATCCCGGTGATCGCGCGCGCCGAGATGCTCGGCGAACTGCTGCGGATGGCGAAGCTCGGCGTCGCAGTCGCGGGAACTCATGGCAAGACGACCACGACCGGTCTGATCGCGCTGATCATGGAAGAGGCGGATCTCGATCCTACCGTCGCGATCGGCGGAAATATTCGCAACACCGGCAGCAACGTCCGGCTCGGGCGCGGCGACTTCATGGTAGCCGAGGCCGACGAGAGCGACGCGTCGTTCCTGCTGCTGATTCCCGACCATCGCGGTCGTGACGAATATCGACCCGGAGCATCTCGATCACTACGGCACGATGGATAAAGTTCGCGAAGCGTTCGCGGACTTCGTCAATCGCGTGCCGTTCTACGGCGTGGCGGTGCTCGGAATCGACAGTGTGAACGTGCGCGGGCTGATGGGGTCGATTCGCAAGCCGATGGTGACCTACGGCGTCGCGCAGGACGCGGATCTGCGCGCAGAGAAAATCGTAATCGACGGCCTCTCGACTCGCTTCGAGGTGATTCGCAAGGGCGAGAATCTCGGACGAGTGACGATCCCGACGCCCGGCGTGCACGTTGCCCTGAACTCGCTCGCGGCGATCGCAGTCGCGATGGAAGTCGGAATCAGTTTCGAACGCGCGGCTGCGGCGCTGGCGAAGTTTGGCGGAATCAGCCGGCGCTTCGAGATCAAGGGCGAAGCTGCCGGACGAATCGTGCTCGACGACTACGCGCATCATCCGGCCGAAGTGCGCGCGACGCTGGCCGCCGTGCGCGCGTCGTTCAAGCGGCGCGTGGTGGCAGTTTTTCAGCCGCATCGATACACGCGGCTGCGCGATTTGTTCGACGATTTTCTGTCGGCGTTCGACGATGCCGACGTGCTCTATTTGTTCGACGTTTATCCCGCCGGCGAGGAACCGATTGCCGACGTATCGTCGCGGCGCCTATATGAAGCGCTGCGCGCGCGCGGACATCTCGAAGTGCATTACCTGGGCGCCGAGGAAGATCCGGCAGCGCGAATCGCGGCAGGCTCGCGGTCGGGCGACGTGATCGCGACTCTGGGCGCGGGCGACATCTACCGAACGGGTGGCGAAATACTGAACGCGCTCAGCGCCGAGGTCAAAGTTCATGAAGGCGCTTGAGGGCGAGCTGCGCGCGAAATTCGGAGCGCGAGTGCGAGCGTCGATGCCGCTTGCGGAGCTGACGTCGTTTCGAATCGGCGGGCCGGCCGACTTGTTCGTCAACGTCGAGGATGAAGCCGAGCTGATGCATGCGAAGGCCGCCGCGTATCGCGCGAGCGTGCCGTGCTTCTGTCTCGGCGCAGGGACGAATCTGCTGGTGAGCGATCGCGGGATGCGCGGGCTGGTGGTGAGGCTCGGCGACGGGTTCTCGAAGATAAAAATTGACGACACGAAAGTCGTTGCAGGTGCTGGTGCTGCGTTCGGTGCCCTGGTCGAGGCAGTTGTCGATCGGGGTCTTGAGGGGCTCGAATTCGGCGAAGGAATTCCCGGCACTGTCGGCGGCGGTTTGGTGATGAACGCGGGTGCGTTCGGCGGCGAAATCGCGAAGGTGGTTACTCTGGTGCACGGCGTCACCGAAGCTGGCGAGTCGATCGCGCTGACCAAGGACGACGTCAAGTTTGCATACCGGCGCACCGAGTTGCCGAATCATTTCGTAATCACGCGGGTCGATTTCGAGCTTGCTCGCGGCGATCGCGAACGTCTGATGACGCGAGTCGCCGAGCTGAAGGCCAAGCGCGCATCGCGGCAGCCGCGCGGAGTCCCGAATGCCGGATCGATCTTCAAGAATCCGCCGGGAAATTTCGCGGGCAAGTTGCTTGAGGGCGCGGGTCTGAAAGGGACTCGTCTCGGCGGCGCGGCGTTTTCCGATCAGCATGCAAACTTTATTGTGAATCTTGGCGGCGCTCAGGCCGCGGAAGTGCTCGCGCTGATCGACATGGCGCGCAACAAGGTAAAAGAGCAGAGCGGCGTTTTGCTTGAACCGGAGGTTAGACTGGTCGGCGACTGGTGACGCGCGATTTGGATTTTTGATTTTTCACTTTTCACTTTTCACTGAGGTGGTGGGGTGGCGGTTCGGGGCAGAAATAAAGCGGTGGCGGGGTGGAGCGCGCGGATGGGCGGGCTGGTGGTCTGCGCCTTTTTCGCGCTCGGCGTCATGACCGGATTCAGCACGACCGGGCGCACCGTGGCTCTCAGAGCAGCCGCGACTCTCTCCTCTTATCGCGACCAATTCCTGGATTCGATTGCGCCCGCACGCGCGACCGCCTCGAACTACTCCGCGGTGCTGGTCCAATGGGCGGGACGCGCGGGAATTTACCGGCGCGACTTGCACGAGCCGGGTGCTGCGGCGATTTCATCCGGCGACATGCGTGAGGGTGCGGTCGCGATCGTCGAGCGTCATGACGGCTTCTACGAACTTTTCAGCGGCGGCGAACTGCGCGGGCCGGTCTCGCCCGGAAAGCAGGGCGATCTTCCCGTTCTGAGCGGCGATGCGCTCGACAGCGCGCGCGGAACGCAGATGGTCGACTATGCTGCAGTTCTCGTCCGCGCAGAAACTCAACTCTCTGAAATAATCTCGGAGATGCACGTCGGCGATGACGGCACGGCGTCGCTGTTCCTCGAACGCGAGCGCACCGAAGTGGTGATCGATCTCGATCGCGCGACAACTGAAATTCAGCGCGCGATCAAAGTGCGACAGCAATGGCAGGGACGCGAGAACCTGATCGCGGCGCTCGATTTGACGACGCCGGGGCTGGCTGTCGTGCGTCTGCATGCGGCGGAAAACAATCACGCGAAGCATAAGAGCGGGCTTCGCAAAGTTTCGTTTAAGCCGGCGGAGGAGTCCGCGACGCGATGAGAAATCTGCTCACAGGCCTGGACGTCGGCACCAGCAAGGTCTGCGCGATCGTCGGCGAGTCGCTGCCTGACGGCCAGTTGGCGACGCTCGGCTTCGGAATCTCGCCATGCACGGGTCTGCGCAAAGGCGTCGTCGTCAATATCGAGGCGACCGTCGATGCGATCAAAGCCGCGGTCGAAGAAGCGGAGAAAACTTCCGGCGTGCGCGTGGGCTCGGTCGTGGTTGGCGTTGCGGGGCCGCATTTCAAGGGCCTCAACAGTCATGGGATCGTCGCAGTGCGCGGCGGTGAAGTCAGCGTGCGCGACGTCGAGCGAGTTATCGACGCGGCGCGCGCGGTCGCGATCCCGCTCGATCGGCAGGTGCTGCATATCCTGCCGCAACAGTTTGCGGTCGATGAGCAGGAGGGCGTGCGCGAGCCGTACGGAATGGCGGGCGTGCGGCTGGAAGCGCGAATTCATATCATCACTGCGGCGCAGAGTTACGGTCAGAATCTCACCAAGTGCTGCGAGCGCGCGGGCGTGACGCCGTCGGAGATGGTGTTCCAGCCGCTCGCGTCGGCGGACGCGGCGCTGTTTCCGGAGGAACGCGAACTGGGAGTCGCGCTGATCGACGTTGGCGGCGGCACGACCGACATCATCGTGTTTCACGGCGGCGCGGTGATGCATACCGCGGTGCTGCCGATTGGCGGGAACCATCTTACGAGCGACATCGCCGCGGGATTGCGCACGCCGATTTCGGAAGCGGAGCGGCTCAAGATTACCTTCGGCGTCGCGACCAACCAGGTCGTGCGGCGCGACGAGATGGTGCAGGTGCCGGGTGTCGGCGGACGCGAGCCGCGAGTGATCGCGCGCCGGCTGCTCGGCGAAATCATCGAGCCGCGGATGGAAGAGATCTTCACGATGGTGCAGCGCGAGCTGCTGCGCTCGGGCGTTTCGGACGGGCTCGCGTCGGGCATCGTGCTGGTCGGTGGGACCTCGCTGCTCGAGGGCACGCAGGAACTGGCCGAGCGTATCTTCGGCGTGCCGGTGCGGCGCGGACTTCCGATCAACCTGAAAGGCCTGCCCGAAGAACTGATGAAGCCGATGTACACGACGGCGGCTGGCCTGCTGCTGCATCAGAGCGCGGCGGGCGGAATTGGAAATGGAGTTGGAAAAGCGGGCCGGCTGGGACGGCTGCGCTCGCGACTTAGCGATTGGGTAAGGGACTTCTTTTGAGAAGTCGCCGAGAAACCGAGAAAACAAATTTAATGGGCAACAAACTTTGCCGGTAGGTGGCGGAGGAGGATCTGTGATGATTGAGTTGGTGAGTAATCCCGACCCGGGCGCGAGGATCAAGGTAATCGGTGCAGGCGGATGCGGTGGCAATGCGGTCAACCACATGATCAACGTGGGGCTGCGCAACGTCGATTTCATCGCCGTGAATACCGACATCCAGGCGCTACAGAATAATCACGCGCCGCTGCGCCTGCAGATTGGCGACGAGATCACGCGCGGACGCGGCACCGGCGGCAATCCTGAAATCGGACGCAAGGCCGCGCTCGAAGACGAGGATCGGATTCGCGAAATCCTGTCGGAAGCCGAGATGGTGTTCGTGACCGCCGGCATGGGCGGCGGCACCGGAACCGGCTCTGCGCCAGTGATTGCGCGTATCGCGCGCGAGCTCGGCGCGCTGACCGTCGGCGTCGTGACCAAGCCGTTCCAGTTCGAAGGGCGCCGCCGCATGTCACAGGCGGAAGAGGGACTGCGCGAGCTGAAGAACGCGGTCGACACGCTGATCACGATTCCAAATCAGCGCCTGCTCTCGGTCGCGAGCAAGAATACGTCGCTCAAGGAATCGTTTCAGAAGGCCGACGACGTGCTGCTGCAAGCAGTGCGCGGAATTTCGGAGTTGGTCACGGTGCATGGGCTGATCAACCTCGATTTCGCGGACGTGCGATCGATCATGGCCGAGATGGGCATGGCGATGATGGGCGCGGCGACGGCGTCGGGCGAGAATCGCGCGGTCGAAGCGGCACAGCGCGCTATTTCGAGTCCGCTGCTCGAAGACGTATCGATCAAGGGCGCGCGCGGTCTGCTGATCAACGTGACCGGCGGCTCGGACATGGCGCTCTACGAAGTGAACGAGGCGGCGAGCCTGATCCAGGAAGAGGCGCACGAGGACGCGAACATCATTTTCGGCGCGGTGATCGACGAGGCGATGTCGGACGAGATTCGCGTCACCGTAATCGCGACCGGGTTTGGCGATCTCGACAGAGTTTCTTCGTCGCGCTACTCGCCCTCGGGCGCGCCGGTCACCACGCCGATCGCGGCGGCCTCGACCCGGCCGGTCGATCCGATGGAGGTCAAGCAGCCGGCGCCGCGCGGCGCAGGCAGGGCAGGTGCGGATGTTCCCGGGCAACAAGCCGGTGCGGCGGATGGGGCTGGTCGTCGATGACAGCACGCTCGACATCCCGGCGTTCAGGCGGCGCGGCGAGGATTCGGGTCTTGCCGAGGGCGAGAAGCTCGAGCCGAATTCGCTGCTCGACGGCGACGACAAACTCGACATCCCGACGTTCCTGCGCAAGCATCTCGACTAGCGCGGGAGACTTCAGAGAATGTTGCGGCGCCGGAGTCTGAAAAAGGCTCCGGCGCTGTTGTCTTCTTGCCATTGATCAGACTAGTCTGACTAGACTGATTCTATATGAAATGGCAGATCCAGGAAGCCAAGGCGCGCTTCAGCGAGATGGTCGAGCGCACTCTGAGAGAAGGGCCGCAAACGGTAACCCGTCATGGCAAACCGGTGGCCGTCCTCGTCAGGGCCGACCAATATCAGCGTTTGCGCGCCGGGGGCAGAACCTTCAAGGCATTGCTCGCGTCGGCGCCGCTGGAAGGAGTCGAGATACGGCGATCGCGCGAGAAGGCGCGAATCATTCGACTTTGAATGTACCTGATTGATACGAACATCATATCGGAAGTTGGCAAAGGCCGGCGCTGCGATCGCCACGTGGCCGCACTGGTATCGCGATACCCGCGACGACGAACTCTTCCTGAGTGTTCTCGTCGTCGGGGAGATACGACAAGGAATCGAACGGCTGCGTCCTCGAAATCGGCAACGAGCTGCCGCGCTGGAACATTGGCTGCAAGAGATCCTGACGTCGTTCGGCGAACGAGTACTGCCCGTCGATGAGCGAGTCGCGCAGATCTGGGGTCGAATGAATGCGCGCGAACCTTTGGCTGCCGTCGATTCGCTGCTGGCTGCGACGGCGGAGGCCCACGGCATGACGCTGGTAACGCGCAACCTCAAAGACATTGAGCGCAGCGGTGTTCGCTGCTTGAACCCGTTCGAACCGGCCGGCATCGGTCGAATAGAAAAGAGGCGTCAGCGCGCCAGCGGACGACCACATTATCGGGACTGAGCGCGACCGCTTCATTTCGGACGACGACCGTCGTCGTCTCGCCGTCAGCAAGATCGAAATAGTTATCGCTGAATCGAGTTCGTTCGTCGGCAACCAGGAGATGAACGAAATAGAGATAGGCAGTCGCTCCCGAGGTGAACCGCAATCTCGTGCGATCCTCTTTGCTCGATCTTGATCTCGGGGGCCGGTGGTGCGGGCCGGTCGAGATCCTTAATCGGTGCGAAGAAATGTCTGTTCGCCGGAAAAATATTGTCACGCGCACGGACTGTTAGAACATGACGGCTATCACCCGCCAGCCGCTTGCCTTCCGCCCGCCACACCATCTCAACGCGGTTTGCGCCGATGCTCGCGGCGATCGAATCTGACCAGACGGTACCGCCGGTAAAAGTCTTCAGTGCGATTTCCACTTCGATATCGATTGAATTCAAGGTGTCGTTGACGATCCACAGCTCGACCGCGCCGTCGTCCATCGCCTTGAACGAGGCCATCACTGGCGCATAGGCGCGGCGCACATAGAAGTATGACGCCTTCGCGAAGCCGTAGTAGTCGATCAGGCTCCAGCTGATGCCGGGCCAGCAGTCGTTGAATTGCCAGATGAGCGAGCCGGAGCAATGGGGCTTGCGACGACGGAAATGCTCGACGCCGAACTTCAAACCTTCCGCTTGAGTGATCTGGGTGTAATCAACGTATTGCTCGAGCGTGGTCGGCAGGCCGGTGACGCTTACCAGCATCGCATCGACCTTGTTTTTCGGATGGTCCTTAATCCGGTTGAGCAAACCCTCACTGCCGCAGTGAGCGCTGATCCTCCGGCAGGCATCGCGTGAGCGTCTCCATCACCGGCGCACGCCTGGATTCCGTATTCGCTGATGAAGCGGCCCATGTCCTCGGCATAGCGAGTGTAGGCCACGCTTTCGGGACTCAGATCAAACTTTCCGACCGCCCGATCCACCGGCACCGGCGGCATCCCATGCCAAACCGTCCAGTCGTGCACATCGCCGGCGATCATGCTGTTGGCGTTTGGTCCGCCGAACGGACTGCCGGGCCAATAGGGCGTGGTCGGATCGAGCGCCGCCACGGCCTCGGGCATTTTCTTCGAGTAAAAGAGATCGCCGGGCAGCGGATCGTTGCGCCGTTTGACCGCATTCATAAAGCCCTGCACCACCTGGGCTTCGTTGTTGCCGCACCACAGCGCGAGCGAAGGATGGTTGCGCAGCCGTTCTATCTGGTAGCGACTTCGGCGACGACGTTCTCGACGAAGATCGGATCGTGCTCCGGATACGGGGCGCAGGCGAACATGAAATCCTGCCAGACCAAAAGACCGAGCTCGTCGCAGAGATCATAGAAAGCGTCGTGCTCATAGACGCCGCCGCCCCACACGCGGACCATGTTCATGTTGGCTTCGACCGCGGCCTCGAGCAGACGGCGGTAGTGCGCCTCGTCAACCGCGGCCACAAAGGAACTGGCAGGAATCCAGCATGCGCCGCGGGCAAAGATCGGAACTCCGTTCAATACAAAGCGAAAGAAGCTCGCGCCAGGCTCGTCAGGATCAGGTGATTGATCCAGCGCGATCGTGCGGATGCCGACCTTGAGCTCGCGATGCTCGACAACCTGGCCGTCAGCCTTCAGAGCGATCTTCAAGTCATAGCGGCTAAGGCTCGCCGAGCTCGGGCGTCCACCAGAGTTTCGGATTCACGACGGTCGTATCGAATCGACCGCGGCCATTCTTCAAGATCGACCGTGTCCTTCGATGTGCGCGCCGTCTGCGGGTCCAACCAATGCGATGTCAGCCGTCAGTGCTTCGGCGGTACCGAAGACCTCGGCCTCAATCTCGACCGAAACTTTGGCACGATCATGCGTCGGCGAAATTTCCAGCGTGGTGAATTTCACAGTTCGCAACGCCGCCGAAGTTTCCGTCTCGCAGCGAAACCGGCTTCCAGATGCCAACCGTCGGCAAGGTCGGACCCCAATCCCAACCCCAGCCGAACTGAGCCTTGCGGATGAAGTTGCGCTTGGTCTCCTTGATAGAGTCGGCGATGATCGGCCACGTCGGCATCTCTCGATCGATCACGGCGCTTGAGGTTGGCCTGAAGCATACTGCCAGCGCGATTCTTACCGGGATGCACGCGCGCGGTGATATCGAAACGCACCGCGCGAAACATATTCTCAGAGCGGCCGATCGTCTCGCCGTTCAGCCAGATGGTTGCGAAGGTATCGAGGCCCTGAAACTCAAGGATGAGCCGCTGATCGTCCATAATCTGCGGCGCTTCGAAATCAGTGCGCCACCACCATTCGCGATCCTTCACCCAGGCGCAGGCCTTCTCGGCACGATCGCCGAATGGATCAGGAATGCGTCCGGCCGCATGTAGCGCGAGGTACACGTCGCCGGGCGCTTCGACCTTTATCCAGCCATCATCAGAATCGGTCGCATCGAATGCGCGCGCCGCAACTCCTTCGTTCTCGCCAAAGTCCTTGAGTCGCCAGTGCGCGAAGCACAATCGGAACGCTCGTGCACGGTCGAAGGCTATAGTCGTGAGCATACAGGCATAGGGCCTGCGAGCGTCTCCTCGAACGAGGAGAGCTTATACTCGGGCAGCGATCGCGGAAAAGCCTAGCGGCCGGCGGCGACTCGTGGCGCGGGGGCTTCGCCGTTCAGGGATTTGAGGATCGCCTGGCGGCGGTCTTTCAATTCCTTCGGCATCGTCGGACCGATCTTTTCGAAGAACTCGGCCGCGGATTCGAGCTCCGCCTTCCATTCCGCGGGATTCACCGCGAGCGCTTCTTGCGCCGCGCTCTGAGGAAGATCGAGGCCCTTCAGATCGAGTTCTGCTTCGTCGGGAACGATCCCGACCGGCGTCGCGCGGCCCTTGGCGCGTCCGTGGATTCGATCGAGCATCCACTTGAGCACGCGCAGGTTTTCGCCGTAGCCGGGCCAGATGAAATTGCCGTCGGCGCCTTTGCGGAACCAGTTGACCATAAAAATACGCGGCGGATTTTTGATCGCGCCGCGCATCTTGAGCCAATGAGCGAAGTAGTCGCCCATGTTGTAGCCGCAGAACGGCAGCATCGCCATCGGATCGCGCCGCAGCACGCCGACCGCTCCTGCAGCGGCCGCGGTCGTTTCCGATCCCATCGTGGCGCCCATGAAAACGCCATGCGTCCAGTCCATCGACTCGAGTACGAGCGGCACGGTCGAGGCGCGGCGTCCGCCGAAGATGATCGCGGAGATCGGCACGCCACGAGGATCGTCGGCTTGCGGCGACCAGGCGGAATTGTTGCGCATCGGAGTGGTGAAGCGGCTGTTCGGATGCGCGGCCTTTTCGCCCGAATCTTTTTTCCACGGGCGTCCCTGCCAATCGAGCAGGCCGTCGGGCGGCGGCACGTCCATCCCTTCCCACCACACGTCGCCGTCGGGAGTCATCGCGACGTTGGTGAAAATCGTATCGTGCTCGACCATCTTCATCGCGTTCAGATTCGATTTTGCGCTGGTGCCGGGCGCGACGCCGAAGTAGCCGTTCTCGGGATTGACCGCCCACAGCCGGCCGTCGGGACCGACGCGCATCCACGCGATGTCGTCGCCGACGGTAGTGACTTTCCAGCCCTTGAGCTCGGCCGGCGGCGTCAGCATCGCGAGATTGGTCTTGCCGCATGCGCTCGGAAACGCCGCGGCGATATAAGTGGTCTCGCCTTCGGGGCTCTGGAGGCCGAGGATCAGCATGTGCTCGGCGAGCCAGCCTTCGTCGCGGCCGAGCACGCTGGCGATTCGCAGCGCGAAACATTTCTTGCTGAGCAGCGCGTTGCCGCCGTAACCGCTGCCGACCGAGATGATCATGTTGTCCTGCGGGAAGTGGCAAATCAGGCGCCGCTCGGGATCCAAATCGAGCGTGCAATGAATTCCGCGATTGAAGTCGGCGGAGTCGCCGAGTTGATCGAGCGCGGCCTGGCCCATCCGCGTCATGATTCGCATGTTCAGCACGACGTAGAGGCTGTCGGTCAACTCGACGCCGACTTTCGACAGCGGAGAGCCGAGCGGGCCCATCACGTACGGCACGACGTACATCGTGCGCCCGCGCATCGAGCCGTCGAGCATCCCGTGCAACTTGGCGTAAGTCTCAGTGGGGTCGGACCAATTGTTGGTCGGGCCGGCGTCGATTTTATTTGGCGTGCAGACGAAGGTCAGTTGTTCGGTGCGGGCGACGTCGTTGGGATTCGAGCGATGGAGGTAGCAGCCGGGCCGTTTTTTCTGATTGAGCTCGATTAGTATTCCCGCGTCGACGGCCTGCTCGGTGAAGCGTTTTTTCTCGGCTTCAGAACCGTCGCACCAAACGATCGCGTCGGGCTTGGTGAGCGCGGCGACTTCATTGACCCAATCGCGCAACGCGCGGCTGCTGGTCGGCGAACTGTTTTCGTTGCGGTTGGCCGTCACTTCATGCGCTCCACGTCGGTCCCTGTGAGACGTAACTCCTATTTAATCGCAGGTACAAAAAGCAATCTCATCATCATGGGCTCGTAATATGTAGATTAGCAGATCAAAATAATCAAGGGCAGAAGTATAAGTGGTGCTTTTGGACAAACCGAAGCAGACGCCGCGCGTAACCCGAGCACCAAACGTCGACGGATGGCATCTTCGGTTTGAGCATCGGTTGCGCCCGGCGCATTTCTGGCTGACTGAAAACAATCGAAAACGGCAATTTGCACCACCTGTAGTGGTAGCTTGGCGACGTCACTACCAAGGGTACGGCGCCCTCGACAGCTTGCTTTTCTGGTACCTCATTAATGAGGATAGGGCGATTGCAATGCGAGCGATGGAAGATGCCACCGTCGAGGAGTTTGATCATGGCGGGAAGACTCGAAGGACGCATAGCGGTTATCACGGGCGGCGGATCGGGGATCGGCGCGGCGACGGCGAAGCGTTTCGCGCGCGAAGGCGCGGCAGTGGTAATCGCGGATCTGAGCGGGACGCGCGCCGAGAAGATCGCGAACGAGATTAAGGGCGCGGGCGGCATGGCGGTGCAAATCAAGATGGACGCCTCGGATCCCGAAGGAGTGCAGGCGGCGATCGGCCGCGCGATCGAGAACTACGGCCGACTCGACGTGATGTTCAACAACGCGGGTTTTGCCGAGCTGGCGTCGCTTGAGGAGACCACGCTCGAGAGCTGGAATCGCGTGCAGGCGGTATGCCTGACCAGTACCTTTCTCGGGATCAAGTTCAGCATCCCGATCATGCGCAAGCAGGGCGGCGGCGCGATCGTGAATACCGCGTCGATCTCAGGCACGCGCGGCGACTATGGGCTCGCGTCTTACAATGCAGCGAAGGCGGGGGTGATCAATCTGACCCGCGCGGCCGCGATGGAAAATGCGCGCTACAAAATCCGCGTCAACTGCGTTTGTCCCGGCGCGATCAACACGCGCGCGCCGGAGCTGCTCGCGGGTAATCGCGCCGACGAGTTCCGCCGTCTGCAGGGCGCGGCTGCACCGCTCGGACGGATGGGGGAGCCCGATGAGATCGCGAATACCGTGCTGTTTCTCGCCTCCGACGAGGCGTCGTTTATCACGGGCGAGGCGATCATCGTGGATGGCGGAGTGACGATCCAGACCGGGCTGGTCGATATGAACAGGATGCGCGGCGGTTCGCGTTAGGGAACCGATGCACCTTCGTAGGTAAGGCTGGAAGGTTCACACGCAAACGCGCGACGCGCGTTTGATGAACGGCATTGCTTGCGATTCTAGTACGCGGCGCTCTTGCGCGCGGAATTGATCAGCCGCTGGATTTCTTCTTCGGTGAATCCTGCGAGCATGCGCGCTTCTTTCGCGATCGAGACGACTTGCCCGTCGTCATTCTCGATATCTTCCTGCGCGAGGCGGCCGCCGCGGAAGTTGAAGACCTCGTCGACCATGTCCTGGAATGCCTGCGCCTTGGCCAGCCGCTCGGGGTCGCCCTCGGTCAGCTTGCGCATCCACTTCGAGCCCATGCGGACGTGGGTGATCTCGTCGGCGAGGACGTAGTCGACGGAGCGCTCGATCACTTCGTCGCCGTTGCGCTGCGCGATGCGAATCAGCTGATCGAAGACGTCGCACGCGAGGCCTTCGAGCCCGCGATTGATTCCCGCGACGCGCGCCGCAGGATCCATCGCCTGCGTGCATCGCCACAGAATCTCGGTCTCGACGTAATCACCGGGATGACCGCCCATGTACTCGACGAGGCGCTGGAAAATCTCGCTGTGACGCGCTTCGTCCCACACCTGGCGCGCCATGTCGAGTTGGAACTCCCACGGCGCGTCGGGGAAATCGAACAGCGTGCGTCCCGCCGCCTCCATCGCCTGCAACTCGCCCGTGTAGATTCCGTGCAGGCGCGAGCGCAACGTCTCTTCGTCGAACGGCATCGGCCGCCCGCCTTCGAGACCCTGCTCTTCGCGAATCTCGCGGACTTGGCGGCTGCGGAGCACGACCCAATTGTCAGGACGGGCGAGACGATCAACAGGAATACATTTTTCCATTGTGTTTTTTCAGTATTTTTGTTTCTTAGCGTTAAGTGGCACAGACTTTAGTCTGTGATTCTTAGTAGGCGGCACTTTTGCCGAAGCCTTTGACGAGGCGATCGATTTCTTCTTCTGTGAAGCCGGCCAGCAGGCGTGCCTCGCGCGCGATCGTCAGGCCCGAGTCGATCTCGATTTCCTTATCGTTGATTCGCTGCTTGACGTGATCAACGTCCTCGACATGCTTGCGTCCGGGGCCGAAGTTGAACAGTTCGTCGATTCGATCCTGGAACTCCTGCGCCCGCTTGAAGCGCTCAGGGTCTCCCTCGGTCAACTTGCGCATCCACTGCGAACCCATACGCACGTGAGTGATCTCGTCGGCGAGCACGTAATCTACCGAGCGTTCGATAATCGTGTCGCCCATATTCTGCGCGATACGAATGAGTTGCTCGAAAACATCGCACGCGAGGCCTTCGAGTCCGCGATTGATTCCAGCCACGCGCGCCGCGGGATCCTCGGCCTGCGTGCATGACCACAGCACTTCGCCCTCGGGAAATTCGCCGTAGTAGGAGCCGACGTATTCGAGCAGCTTCATGTAGATCTCGGCGTGACGCGATTCGTCCCAGACCTGGCGCGCCATGTCGAGCTGGAACTCCCACGGCGCATCGGGAAAATCGTAGAGCGTGCGGCCGGCCGCTTCCATCGCCTGGAATTCACCGCCGCAGATTCCGTGCAAGCGCGATTTCAGGAAATCATCCTCGTAAGGCATCGCGTTGCCGGGCGACAATCCCTGCTCGCTGCGCGCGTTGCGCGTGCGATTGGCAGGCAGCAGGATGTGGTCCTCGGGACGCGCCAGCTTGTCGACGGGAATCATTCTCTGCATAGAAATTTGCTCCTATCTGCTACCTGCTCCAAGCCGACCGGCGACCGGTCAGATTCAATGCTTCGCGAACGGTCCACTTGCCGTCGGTTTCGCCGAGCCGAAACTGAAACTTGAACGGCTCGACATTGGCGCCGACGAGCTGCGCTTTCAAAAAATAATGTCGTGAGACGCGTGCGCGTCCAATCAACTCGAACCTATCATACTTGTTTGGCGGAATCTCTTTGGCGACGAGCATCATTTCGTCGCGCACATGCGGCGGAGTCATCGCCTCGACGCTCGTATGGTCGCCGCGAATCAACGCGTTCAGAAGATGCTCCGCCGCCGCGAGCATTTCGGCCGGCGGCTGTACGATCGCCGCGATCGGCTGCGGACCCATTACATTGCCGCGTTCTCCGAGGTCAGGCATTGCCGTTCTCCGCGCGCGCTTGCGCAACCGCCGCCGCCAGATCGGGAATGTCGCTCCACGACGATCGCTTGCCGGTGGTGTCCTCGACGCTGACTATCACCCACTTGCCGTCAGCCTCTTTACGCCATCGGTAGAGCACACGACGCATCGCGGTGCCGTTGGTGAATCGAATTTTCGAGATGTACTGGAAGCCGATTTTCGCCAGCGCCAGCGTTTCAACTTTGACCGGCTTGGCAATCCGCGCGACCTCAGCCGCCGCCTGCCGATGCGTCTCGAGCGCTTGCGGCAGCACGAATTTCTGCGCGGACGCGCTATCGCCCGCCGCGACCGCGTCGGCATGTGTCGCGATCGCTTCGCGCAGGTCGTCGATTTTATCTACGTGAACCATTTTAGCTGCGTCCGACTTTTCTGCGCGGCGCCGGCTCGTCCGCCTCAAAGCCCGTTACTCCGCCCGACGCACCGAGCAATCCTTCGAGATGCGATTGCCAGTTGGCGGCGCGCAGATGTTTTTCCTTCGAGTCGAGCAACTCGTTCAGCAGCACGCTGCCGCGCTCGACGTGAGCCTTCTCTTCTTCAACCAGTCGCCCAAGAATCCGGAGGGTAGGGGGCTCGTAAACGGGATTCATCGCAGTGAGATGCGAGCTGTAATGCGAAATCAGATGCGGCTTCAGCACGCGATAAATTCCGACCAGCCGCTCGATCGTGTCCTCCCACTCTTCTTTGCCCTCGAGCGCGTTCATGAAGGTGACGAAGGCGTCGTTGGGAGCCTTGGAAACCTGCGGCTGCGCGCGAAGTTCGGGCAGACGCTTGCCGAGCGCGTCGGTATGCAGCGCGTCCTCGTATACCTGCTTGGCCATCTCGAGCTTGACCGCGAGCTCGGGCGTGAGCGCAATCCAGCCGGCCATCATGCGCATCATGCGCTCTTCGGCGTAGCGATAATTCTGGATGTAAATGACGCTCTGGCGGACGCTGTAAACGCCCTCGAGAGTTCGCCGGTCGTAAAGTGCCATTCGCAACTCCTCGATAATAACCGCGCCGCGTCAGCGAGCGGCGGCGGAAGTACTCGATCCATTTGCGGACCCGAAAAAGCGGCCTTCGACGATTGCCGCAATCTCGCGCCAGTAAGTTTCTTTGTCCGTGCCCTTGAGATTGTTCGCGCCCATCGCCCATCCGGCGCATAGCATGTGAATCGCGTGAACGGCGCTGCGCGCATCCTCGAAATGAATGACTCCCGTGCGACGGCCGCGCTCGAGAATTTCAGCGACCGCGCCCAGGTAATCGGCGCCGATCTTTTTCATGGCGGTGCGATACTGCGGACGTCGTTCGAGATAGCGGGCCTCATGATGGAGCACGTTGAAGGCTTCGCGATAACGATCGATAACGTCGAGAATCGCGCGCATCACGTCGATCAGCTCGCGCCGCGGGTTGCCGACATTGCGCTCGCGAATCGCAGGCAGCATCTCGACCAACTCCCCGACCATCGACTCGCCAATCAACGGAATAATCTCGTCCTTGCTGTCGAGATAAAGATAAATCGACCCCGCAGCAAGCCCAGCCTCGAGCGCAAGCTCTTTCACGGAAGCTTCGTGAAACGATTTGCGCGCCAGCACGCGGCAAGCCGCCAGAAAAATCTGACGCCGCCGCGCCTTGACGAGCTTCTCGTCCTGCGGTTGTGCGCGTATTGCTTCAGCGATTCGAGGCATTCGTTACGAACCGGTCTCTCGGATACCGGAAACCTACTGAATGAACGTTCATTTGTCAAGGTCCAAATTTTAAGACTGAAGAAGGCGACCAAGGAGCTGGCAGGTGGCACGGGCTTTAGCCTGTGATTCTTTGCTGGATTTACATGGACCAGAAAATCACAGGCTAAAGCCTGTGCCACGTCTTTCTTCCCACTAAGGGTGCAGGGGTTACCCCTGCCCAGGGAAGCGTGAAACCCACGGCGGGTTTCACACTAAAATTAACGTTTCTTAATCTTTGCATCATTATATATGCTCACCGTCATGCCCGAGATTTTTCAGAAGGAAAGCGCGCTCGATCGGTTCTTCAACCGCCTGATGGGCCGCGCGCTCAAGCTTGGATTTGCGCCTGGCTATATGCGGCTGCTCGAGGTTCGCGGCAGGAAGTCGGGCAAGACCTTCACCACTCCGGTCAACGTGCTCGATTTCAACGGCCGCCGATGGCTGGTGGCGGCGCGAGGCGAGACGGCGTGGGCTCGTAATGCGCGCGCGGCTGGCCATGTCGTGTTGCGTCGAGGGTCCAATGCGGAATCGTTGATTGTTCGCGAGATTGCCGACGCCGACAAGCCCGAAGTCATCAAGGCGTTCCTCGATCGCTTCGCCTCCCAGGTTCAGCGTTTCTTCGACGTGAAGGCCGGATCGCCAGTCGACGCGTTTCGCGCCACCGCGTCGCGCAGGCCGGTGTTTGAGCTGATGTCCGGCTCGTAGGATCTGCGAAACCTTATATTGTGGATGAGCCCGCGCCGTCGCCGAGTCCGCCTCCGAATGAAGAGCAGATAGCTGCCGATTCCGCCGCGCGCGAGCGGGTGACCGTACTCGCGCTGGTTGCGATGCTCTTTTACCAGGGTTTTGCGGTCGCGATCGTGTCGGTCGCCGCGCCGTGGATCGGAACCAGCTTCCATCTCGACGGCGCAGGAATCGCGCGCCTGTTCGCGTGGATCTCGCTCTCGGCTCTCGGCGCCCTCGTACTCTCGCGCATGATCGATCGCTACGGACGCCGCCGCATGATCCTGTGGTGCATGGCCGCGATTCCGATTTGCAGCATCGGGACGGCGGTATCCACCAAACTGATTTGGTTCGCGGCGTTTCAAATCGGGCTCTACGCGGTCGTCGGCGCCGCCGGCTCGGGCTGCGTTGTGATGCTTTCCGAAGAACTGCCGATCGCACGTCGCGCACGCGGCCAAAGCTTCGGCGGCCTCGCGGGCGCGGTGGGAGCCGGACTATGCGTGTTCCTGATGCCGATCTTCGATGCGTACGGATGGTCGTGGCGATGGATGTTCGTGATATCCGCGGCGGGCATCGCGATGCTGCCGGCGATGGCGCGGCTGTTGCCCGAGAGCGGGCGCTGGAAAATTTCCGACGCGTCGGGAATCACTAGCAGGACGCGATTCTATGATGTCTTTCAGCCGCTCTATCGCAAGCGATCGATCACGATGATCGTATGCGCACTCGCGGCTGCAATCTCGACCACGGGCGCGAACGCGTTCGGCTACTACCACGCGGTTTCGGTGGTCGGCATGTCGTCGGCGGGCACCAGCGCGATGACGATCGTCGCGGGCGGACTGGGATTGTTGGGCTTCCCATTCGGCGCATGGAGCGCGGAGCGATTCGGCCGCGTTCCGACAGTAGTCGCCTTCGGAATCGCAATCACCGCCGGACATCTATGGTACTTCTGGGGCCCGCCGACGCATTTCGCATGGCCCCTGATGTGGCTATCGGCAGGATTCTTCTGGTTCAACCTATGCGACAACGGCGGCACCGTCGCCAGCAACGTAGCTGCTACGGAGCTTTTCCCAACTCCTCTGCGCGGCACGATGATCGGATGGTTCGCGCTCGTAGGCGCGATCGGCGCCGTAATCTCCAACGCCGCAGTAGCACTATTGGCAAACGAAATGGGCGGCCTATCGATAGTAGTAGGCGCGTTGTCGATTGTCGGCATCCCGGCAGCAATCCTGTTCGGCATAATGATCGACGAAACCCGCGGCATGTCGCTCGAGATGGCAGGTAAGGAGGAGCAATTCACATCGGAGAACTGATTAGGCTGGGCGGGGGGAGCCTAAATCACGTCATTAAGTGTGAAACCCGCGGTGGGTTTCACGCTTCCTTCGGCAGGGGTGACCCCTGCACCCAGTACTAAGTCACAAAATGGCGAGGACGCATTTTGCTCTCAGGTTTGGAGAGAAGGCGGCGGGAAATTACCTCGCCCGTTATTTTACGGGAGAGGCGGCCAGCCGCATCGCGGCCGGTAGCTGAGGCTGTCAACCGAAAGTTATTCCGAGGTGATTGCCCATTCGACCGACCCCTGAAACAATTACGGCCCGAGGCCCCTACCTATGACACCGAAACTGAAGCGATTTCGCGTAACCAATTTCCGTTCCGTTGACGACAGCGGCTGGGTGGAAGTAGACGATGTGACTGCCCTGATTGGCACCAACGAATCGGGAAAGACGAACATGTTGCTCCCGCTCTGGAAGCTCAACCCTGCGAAGGAAGGCGCGATTCACCCCACTTCTGACTATCCGCGCAAGTATTACAATAAAATCCGGCACGAAAAGCCGAAACCAGTTTTTATCGAAGCGATTTTCGACGTCGGGACGGAACTTGCACGGCAACTCGCCGACGAAACAGGAATGCCGATTGACCAGATGCGCGAAGTCAGTATGTCCCGTCGCTTCGAAGGTGAGCCCGTCGTCGATTTCCCGAATGCCACGCCGGCCCGCGACATCGACCAAAACCGCGCGTTGAATCTGCTCAGCCGAGCCGAGACAGATCTGACGGCGATGACGGCTCTGAAGACTGAGGAAGATCTGAAGAACTTGGCCCTTGCTGCGATCGGATCAGCAAAGACGAAGGTATCAGGATTCAACGAAATTGGGCCGCTACAGCTTGATGAATTGATTTCGGCATTTGGTGCCGTAAAGACGGATAACGCACCGAAAACAAGCACCGTAGTTCCACGCTACCTGCGACTCTCAGAAGAACTAGAGAAAGTGAAAAGCGAAATTTCTCGCGAGCACCCGAGAGAAGTGGAGAGCGCCGTGAATCTAGTACTCGAGAGCCTCCCGAAGTTCGTCTACTACTCGAACTACGGGAACTTAGACTCGGAGATATATCTGCCGCACGTGATCCAGAATATGTCGAGAGCGGACATTGGAGCCAAAGAACAGGCAAAGGCGCGCACTCTGAAGGTATTGTTTGAATTTGTGAGACTTCAGCCGAAGGAGATCCTAGAACTTGGTCGCGACTTCAAGGACCCGCAAAATCGGCAACCCACAGATGACGAAATTGCTGCAATCGCTGAAAAGAAGAAACAGCGTAGCATTCTACTTCAGTCGGCTTCGACCTTACTAACAATGGAGTTCCGCTCATGGTGGAGGCAGGGCGAATACCGCTTTCGATTTGAGGCCGACGGCGATCACTTCCGCATCTGGGTATCCGATGACAAGAGGCCCGAGGAAATTGAGCTCGAGGGTCGTAGCACGGGTCTTCAATGGTTTCTGAGTTTCTACCTGGTGTTTCTGGTTGAAAGTGCTGACGCGCATCAGGGCGCGATTCTGCTTCTGGATGAGCCGGGCATTTCTCTTCACCCACTTGCGCAACGCGACCTGTCCGAATTCTTCGACAGCTTGGCCGAGACCAACCAGCTAATATACACCAGCCATTCACCATTTCTGGTGGATGCGGACCGTCTCGACAGGGCGCGCAAGGTCTATGTTGGCGAGGACGGAACTAGCAAGATTTCCCCTGATCTACGCGCATCCGACGGCGACATCACACAGCGCGGCGCTGGATACGCTGTTCATGCTGCCCTCGGCCTTACTGTCGCTGAAAGTCTACTACTCGGTTGCGAGCCGGTGATCGTCGAAGGCCCTTCTGACCAGCACTACCTCAACGGAATTAAGACGCTTTTGATTGCGTCTGGCCGACTCAAGCCGGGCAGAGAATTGGTTTTTCCACCGGCGGGCGGGGCCAAAGGTGTCAAAGCGGTTGCCAGCATCCTCGGTGGCCGCGACGAAGAGCTGCCAGTTGCCCTCTTCGACAGTGACCTCCAGGGAAGAAACACGGCTAAATCTCTGCGAGAGGGTCTATACGTCGCGGAGCCGAATTTGGTTCTGGAGATTGGATCGTTTACAGGCATGGCTGATTCGGAGATAGAGGATCTCGCACCGCCCGAACTGGTTGCGCGCGAGCTGGACAGATGGCAATGCGGTTCGGATGTTCCTTTCGCGGAAGAAATGAAGTCGGGTGCGCCGATCGTTCCTCAGATCGAAGCTTGGGCAATGCGCAACAAAGTGCAGTTCGCGAAGCCCGGCTGGAAGGTCGAGCTGGCAAAGAGGGTGAAGCAACGGCTGCTCGTCGAAGGAGCACAATCGCAGTCGTTATCGTCGGAAATTCTTGATCTTTGGCAGAACCTGTTCAACGCGTTTCAGGCGGCTCGGAGCAGTGCAAAAGCGTCAGCGCCATCAGGAAAAGTCGGTGCAAATTGAGAGCTACCTCTTCGAATAAAAAGGGAACGAAGGAACTACGATTGCTTGCCGAAGGCCCGAAAATAATGCGGCGTCGAACGCAGCGCCGGGATTCTTCGCTTCGCTCTAGAATGACACAAAGACGAGAGACGTAAAAAAAAGATTGCACAAAGTGAGCAGGCGCGCTCTTGTGCTGTGATCGTAGGACCCTCACCTACCGGCCGCGATACGGCCGGCCGACTCTCCCGTGAAGATAACGGGCGAGGTAAATTCCCGCCGCCCTCTCCCAGGTAAAAAGAACCTGAGAGCAAAATGGCGTCCTCGCCATTTTGCGATTAGTAGTGGGTGCAGGGCTCAGCCCTGCCGAAGGAAGCGTGAAACCCACCGCGGGTTTCACTTGCAATCGAATTCGATCACTCGATAGTCAGCGGGGTCTCCGCGAATTCCTTTTTATCCGAGTCCCAGGCGAAGGCGGCGGCTTTTGCGAATTTGCCGGAGCGGATCGACAGCACGATGTACACGGTGTCGGGGTAGTCGGGCTCTGACGGGTCGAAGGAGCATGCTTGCGCGCGGTCGGTTGCGGAAAAGTATGCGTCGTGATCGGGATGCGAATGGTAGACGACCTGCAGCGCCAACTTGCGGTCGTCGAGTTCGTTCATCACCGCCAGATGCTGCTTGGGGTCCATCAGGAACGCGGTGCGCGCGTCGCGCGGGAACTCCGCGGGATCCTTCGCGTGCATCGCGTTCTGGATGTTGGCGATGAGGCGCACTTCTTCGACAGCGTTGTCGCCGATGATGAAGCCGCAGCATTCGAACGGGAACTCGCGCTCGGCCTGTGCGACGATCGCGTCCATGCTCGCACGGCGTATCGATGCTACCTTCATCGGGTCTCCCTCTTTTCAGTCCTTTTAGAATTTTCAGATGCGCGCTCTGCAGCTCTAATCAGGCGCGTGAGCATCCGATTTGTTTCGGCGTTCACACCGAGGCGATCGGCGAGCTCGACGATTTTCCCGTTCAGAGCGGCGATGTCGGTGCGCCCGCGAACATGAAGATCGTGCATCATCGTTGGCCGATGGCTGACTGTCGGCGGGATCAGTTGCTCGTAAAAGAACTTTCGATATTCTTCGGCGCTCGAGAAGGGGATGGCGACGTCGACCGCGCGCGCGACCGCGAACGCTTCGTCGATTGCGCGATCCATGATTGGCCGCACGTCCGGATCGGCGGCCAGCGCGCCGTAGTTCTGCCGCAACAGCGCGCCCAGCGGATTCAGCGCGACGTTGTACAGAATCTTGGTCCACAGCACCGGCATGATGTCGTCGACGGCTACGGTGGGGACGCCGGCGGCGTCGATCATAGCGGCGATCGCGCGGGCGCGGCCCGCGAGTGCCGGCGAATCCTCAAGATTGAGCGCGGGCGCGGGGCCGATAGCGACTGGCTGCGCGAAGACTGTCACGTGCGCGCATCCGGGCGACGGAATTTCCGCGCCGAAAATCACGCGCGCGCCCAGGACGCGCCGCCGCCCGAAGACTTCGATCAGCGATTCGATGTTGCCGAGTCCATTTTGCATCGAGACGATCACGCCGTCGTCAGTCAATCGCTCGCGAAGCGATTCCGCGATCGATTCGGTGTCGTAACTCTTGACCGTACAGAGAATCAAACCGAACCGGCCGCCAAGCTTCGCGGGATCATCCGCCAGTTTCATACCGGCGACGGTTCGATTGCCGAGCAGTCCCGAAATCTTCAGACCGCCGCGCGCAATCGCGTCGAGATGCGCTCGTCGACCGAGCAGCGTGACGTCGTGCCCCGCGTCATGCAGCATCGCGCCGAGAATCGAACCGATCGCGCCGGCGCCCGCAATCAGGATGGGAGTATCGGTCATCGATGTCGAAGTTATTGGTCGCTGATTGGTTAGACAACGTGTTCGGTCGCTTGCGGTCGAACAATCGCGCGCAGTAGGAAGTAGGGATGGAACGGACTTCGATTCGATTGGGCGGCGTCGAGTTGGCATCGTCGGTCATGAACGCGTCGGGCGCGCGATCGGCGGAACGCGGTGAGATCTACGAACTGTGCGCGGTGCACAGCGGCGCGATCGTTTTTAAATCGTGCAATCGCGCCGGGCTCGACACGCCTGAGAACCTGAAAAATCGCGGCGTCGAACATTTTCAGTCAATTGCCGGCGAGCTCACGGCTCGTAACAAGCGAGTCATCGGCAGCGTCGTCGGCGCCAGCGAAGAAGAATTTATCGACGTCGCCCGCATTCTCGATCGCGCCGGCGTCAGTATCGTCGAGCTGAACCTGGCCGACGACTACGTGACGAAATCAGTGGCGCCGTTCGCGTCGTTCGAGCGCCTCAAATCGCTGATCGGCAGAGTTCGCGGTGAGACCGGATGCGTGCTGGCGGTGAAAGTGCCGCCGCGCATGACGTTCGAGCCGCGCGCAATCGTAGACCTCTTCAAGTCGATGCGAATAGCGATCGCGGTATGTGCCAACGATCTGCCGAAAGATCTCTCGGTCGACATCGCGAGCGGTGCGGTGCAGGGTCCTGCGCGGACGCTGTCGCAAGCGCATGCGTTTTTCAAAGAGAGCGAAAATTTGATCGACGTGGTCGCGGTCGGCGGAATCAACACCGGCCGCGACGCCTACATCGCGCACCTGACTGGCGCAAAGGCGGTGCAGGTCGGATCGGCCCTGATGAAGGAAGGCGCGGGCGCTCTTGGTCGAATCGATCGCGAACTGGATTCGATTCTTGGCGAGCATGGCCACGAATCAGTATCTGAAATCGTGGGCAAAGTTCGTTTCACCGGATGAGAATTCACGCGGCGCGACCGCTGTCCGCGACGACTTGCTCCGCTTCTTGCGGCTCTGATAGTTTCGGCTGTCATACGCGCGCACTGCGCGCGTTCGTATTTCGGAGCATCGCTTCCACGTCCCCGTCGTCTAGCTCGGCCTAGGACACCGGCCTTTCACGTCGGTAACACGGGTTCAAATCCCGTCGGGGACGCTCAGTTTTTTCGACTCTGCTGAGCTCCGGTGCCAAATAGGTGCCAAACTTTTTCTGTTTTCGTGGTCGAATCCAAAAATACGGAGCAGATTGCCTTTACCGTACAGTCGGGTTAAGACGGTAGTCGTCGTGCGGTTTCTCGCCATAATCGTTGTTGCCCTGCTCCTTCCGCTCAGCATGAGCGCGCCGTATGCTATGGCGTGTCCTACAACGGTGTGCTGCGGCCCGAATTGTTCGAGCAACGCGCCGGTGAATCAGTTGAGCTGCTGCAAAGCGCCAACGTCGCCTGATAGGGCAACCAATCAAGCCCGAGACCCGCAGAATTTCGACTCGACCGGGAGTCTTCCTGCATCCGTGGCGATAACCACGATTTCGCACTTCCGTAATACCGTTATCACTAGTGGCTACTCGCCACCTGACCGTCTCATTTCGTTAGCACTTCTCTGTTCCCGTCAGATCTGAACCCTCCCTGAGCCCGTGAGCTGAATGGCGGATGTGTCGCATTCGCCACCGACGCTTGCGTGCAGCCTGCTCCCGACAATGCAAGGAACATTTGCCGATCCGATCGGCGGGTGAAGCGCAGGTTCTAGACCTGCGAACGACGCAGCCGCGGCGCGATAGATCGCGGCTGGAAGGTTAGAATTTGTGAAACCATCCGAAAGCATCCGCCGCTCAGCGGCGAGAAATTTAATAGCGACCACATTTGCCATCGCGATTCTAACTGCGATTGCGTCGGCGGGACGTGCACAGGATCGCGGTCCAACGCTTGAGACCTCTGCTGGTTCTGATCAGCTGCGGGCACTCGTCGACGAGGCGCTTTCCCGCAGCCCTGTCGTCCTCGCTGCGCGCAGTCACTGGCAGGCTCAAACCAAGGTGCCGATCCAGGCGTCGACGCTGCCCGATCCGCAAGTATCGCTGCAGCATTTCACCGTCGGAAGTCCGCAGCCATTTTCCGGCTATGAGAGCAGCGACTTCTATTACACCGGCTTCGGCGTCTCGCAGGACATCCCGGGTCCCGGGAAGCTCCGCTTGCAGAAGTCGGAAGCCGAAAAGGACGCCGAGTACTCCAAGCATCGTTACGAAGCTGCGGGTCGCGCGGTCGAGGAAAAGGTCAAGGAGCTCTACTACGAGCTGTTTTATCACGCGAAGACGTTGGCGATCCTCGGTCGCAATCAGGACGAGCTCCAAAAGATTCAACAGATCGCCGAAGCCAAGTATCGGCTGGGACAAGGTCTGCAGCAAGATCTGATTAAGGCGCAGCTTCAGACCACCGAACTCCTGAAGGAGCACGCGATGCATCATCAGGAGGAGGATCAGGAACAGCTGGAACTCAAGCAGCTCCTCGGGCGCGATCCCGACTCGCGCAATATAGACATCGGCGACGTTGAGATGACGCAGCTCCAGCTCGACTCATCGCAGCTCGCGCAGTTGGCCGACAGCGGTTCTCCCGACCTCGCCGCGGATCGCGCGATGGAAGCGCGCAGCGCCGAAGCGTTGAAGCTTGCGCATCAAGGATACTGGCCTGACTTCACGGTCGGTTATTCGTACGAAAAAACCGGTCCCGGATTCAACGACTACTACATGTTGAGTCTGGGCGCGAAGGTTCCCCTCTACTTCTGGCGCAAGCAAACGCCCGCCATCCAACAGGCCGCGCTCGAAGCCGAATCGGCGCGCGCGCAGGTCCGCGCAACTCAGCTGCAGGTTTCCTCGGATGGAGAAAGCAGCTTGGTTGCGATTCGCACCACCGAACGGATTTTGTCCATCTATCGCGACGGCTTGATCCCGCAGGCCGAAACGTCCCAAGCCTCGGCGACGGCTGCGTATCGAGTCGGCAAAGTCGATTTCCAGACACTGCTCTCATCAGTTCTCGATTTACAGAACCTGCGGCAGGAGTACTACCGCAGCCTCGCCGACCACGAAATCGCGATCGCAAAACTTCAGCAGATAATCGGTGACCGAAAATGAATTGCAACTCACCTAGTTGGCGACTCTGCGTACTAACGCTCGTTCTGGCTATCGCGTCTCCGATCGCATACGGAGCAGATTCCCAGCTCGCGCCCATTCGCATCACGCCGGAGCGCCGGCAGTTGATCGGCCTAAAGTTTGCGACCGTGGTGCGAAAAGATGTGAGCGACCGCCTCGATACCACCGGGAACATCGAAGCTGACGAACGGCTGCAAGGCTACGTGCAGACGCGCTTCGCCGGATGGATTGAAAAAGTGTTCGCGAACTCGACCTATCAGTACGTCCGCCGCGGCCAGCCATTGTTTACGATCTATAGCCCGGACCTAATGAGCACCGAGAGCGAGTATCTGCTCGCGATCGAGGCGCGCAAGCGCGTGAAGGATAGTACCGTCGGCGACGTAACCACCGACGCGACGTCGCTAGTCGATTCGGCTGCCGAACGTCTCAAGCTATGGGGAGTATCGCCGCGCGAGATCGCGCGCCTGGAACGCGAGCGCACCGGGCGCCGCGCCGTCGAGATCGATTCGCCCATGAGCGGATACATCGTCGAGCGCAACGCGCTGCCTAACATGTACGTTCAGCCGGACACGCGCCTGTTCACGATCACCGATCTGTCGAAGGTCTGGATATATGCGGCGGTGTTTCAAAACGAGATCGGCAAGGTTCGTCCAGGCGATCCTGCTACCGTCACGGTCGACGCCTATCCGGGCACGAACTTTGACGGGCGCGTCGATTTCATTCAGCCGCAGATCGATCTCATGACTCGGAGTGCAAAAGTTCGATGCGAGTTCAACAACCCTAAAGGCCAGCTTCTTCCGGGGATGTTCGCGCACGTCGCGCTCGACCTACCAATGGGCGAGCAAACCGTTATTCCTGATACCGCTGTTCTGAGCACTGGCACGCACAACGTAGCGTTCATCGATCGCGGTGACGGTTATCTCACGCCCGCCGAGATCGAGTTGGGACCGCACGTGGGCGATGAATTCATCGTGCTCAAGGGACTCGCACCGGGTCAGCAAATAGTCAGTTCCGCCAATTTCCTGATCGATTCGGAAAGCCAGCTGCAAGCGGCCGCCGGAGCGTTTGTACCGCCTCCGCCGGGTGTCGGTGCGAACGCTGCTGGACTACCCATTGAGGCGATCCCCCAGGCAAGCATCGAGTTCGCGAGCGACCCGAATCCTCTGGTGCGGGGTCACAACAAAGCGATCGTGACAGTGCGCGATTCCAAAGGCGCGCCGATCTCAGGCGCACAAGTGACGGTGTCCTTCTACATGGCGGCGATGCCCGCGATGGGAATGGCCGCGATGCACACGCAAGGCACCGCGGATGATCAAGGAAACGGTACCTACGCCGCGAATATCGAATTGCCCAGCGGTGGCACCTGGAGCCTGACGATCACCGTGTCAAAGGAAGGCCATCCTATCGCGACCAAGCAGATGGACGTGTCGGCCAGCGGCTCAATGGCGATGTGAGGATAGAAGCATGATTGAAAGAACTATCGACTGGTGCAATGCGAACCGCTTCATCCTGTTCTTCGGCGTGCTGGCGCTTGTACTCGCCGGCATCTGGTCGCTCGATCGAATCCCGCTCGATGCGCTGCCGGACATCTCCGATGTCCAGGTGATCATCCACACCGAATGGATGGGCCAGCCGCCCAATCTCATCGAGGATCAAGTGACCTATCCGATCGTCACCGCGATGCTTGCCGCGCCGCACGTAAAGGCGGTTCGCGCGCAGACGATGCCCAACGACTCGTATGTGTTCGTCGTGTTCGAAGACGGCACCGACATCTATTGGGCGCGGAGCCGCGTGCTGGAATACCTCGAGCAGATTACAGGCAAGCTTCCGGCGGGCGTGAATCCGATGATCGGGCCGGACGCGACCGGCGCGGGCTGGGTCTACGAATATGCGCTCGTCGACAAGAGCCATACTCACAGTCTCGCCGACCTCCGCAGCTTGCAGGATTGGAACGTCCGCTATGCGCTCGAAACCGTGCCGGGGGTTTCGGAGGTCGCCACTATCGGCGGCTTCGTAAAGCAGTACCAGGTCAAGCTCGATCCGAATCGGCTGCTCGCGCTCAAGGTCCCGCTGGAAACGGTGATCGACAAAATCCGCGACAGCAACGGCGAAGTCGGTGGGCGCGTGCTCGAGATGTCGGGAGCGGACTACATGATCCGCGGCCTCGGCTACGTCCATTCGGTTGCAGACCTCGAACAAATTTCCGTCGCGACCAACAACGGCACGCCGGTGCTGATAAGAGACTTGGGCGTCGTCAGTCTCGGACCCGACCTGCGCGAGGGAGCGGCTGAGTGGAACGGCGACGGCGAGACGGTCGGCGGCATCGTCGTGATGCGCTACGGGCAGAATGCCCTCACCGTCATCGACGGGGTCAAGCAGAAGCTCGCCCAGATTCAAAAGACTCTGCCGCGCGGTGTCGAAATCGTCGCCGGCTACGACCGTTCGGGACTCATTCAGGCATCGATCAACACGCTGAAACGCGATCTGCTCGAAGAGGCGATCATCGTCAGTCTCGTGATCATCATTTTCCTTTTTCACCTGCGTTCGGCGCTGATCCCGATTCTTGCGCTGCCGATCGCGGTCATCGCGACCTTCATCCCGATGTACTATCTGCAGATCAGCTCCAACATCATGTCGCTGGGCGGTTTGGCGCTGGCGATAGGCGTGCTGGTCGACGCTTCGATCGTGATGGTCGAGAACGGCTACCGGCATCTGTCGGAGGCGCAGCACCAGGCGTCGCTGAAAGGCGAGTCGGTCTCCGAACCCGAACGGCAGCGAATCCTGTTATCGGCCGCGAAGCAGGTCGGCAGGCCGATCTTCTTCTCGCTGATTATTATCGTCGTCTCGTTCCTGCCGGTGTTCCTGCTCGAATCGCAGGAGGGACGGATGTTCCGGCCGCTGGCCTACACCAAGTCGTTTGCGATCGCCTTCTCTTCAGTTCTCGCGATCACCGTGGTCCCGGTGCTGATGGTCCTCTTCATCCGCGGCAAACGCCTGCGCCCCGAGGAAGACAACCCCATATCGCGCTTCTTCCAGGCCATCTATCTGCCGGTCATCCGATGGTGCCTGCGTCATCGCGCGATGACGATCGCCGCCAACGTGATTTTCCTGCTGCTCACGATTCCGCTGCTGTTCAAGATCGGCAGTCAGTTCATGCCGCCGCTGTATGAAGGATCGAGTCTCTACATGCCGACCGCTCTGCCAGGAATTTCGATCTCGTCAGCGGTAGATCTGATGCAGAAGCAGGATCAGATCATCCGCACGTTTCCCGAGGTCGAAAGCGTATTCGGCTCCGTCGGACGTTCAGATAGCGCGACCGACAACGCACCGCTGGACATGTACGACACGACGATCATGCTCAAGCCGCGCGACCAATGGCGAAAGGGCATGACCTACGATTCAGCTCATCGCCGAGATGGACGACCGGCTGCATTTTCCCGGTCTCTCGAACTCCTGGACGATGCCGGTCGAGAACCGGCTCGACATGGAGCTGACCGGAATCAAAACTCCGGTCGGACTCAAGATTCAGGGTCCCGACGTCGACCGGATTCAGCAGATTGGTTCTCAGATCGAAGAGATACTCGGCTCCGTTCCGGGCACGCGAGGAATTTTCGCCGAACGAGTCTCTCAAGGGTTCTACATCAACGTTGATGTCGACCGCGCCGTCGCCGCGAGGTATGGCCTGACGGTCGGCGACGTTCAGCGGGCGGTCAGCTCGGGCATGGGCGGCGAGAATATCGCGACCACCGTCGAAGGGCGCGAGCGCTACTCGATCAACGTCCGCTATCTCGCGGATTATCGGAACGACCTGAACGCGCTTCGTCGAATATTGATCATGACGCCAACCGGAGCGCAGATTCCGCTCGGCGAAGTCGCGCGTATCACCTTGAGCCCGGGGCCGTCGATGATACGCGACGAAGACGGGCTGCTGACCGGCTACGTCTATGTTGACCTCGCGACCTCGGACTACGGCAGCTACGTTGACAACGCGCAGCGCGTGCTCGATCGGCAACTGCATCTGCCCGCCGGATACACCCTGAAATGGTCGGGAGAGTACGAGTTCCAGTTGCGCGCGCGAAAGCGCCTGACGGTCATCCTGCCGATCGTCTTCGGTCTGATCTTTGTCCTGCTCTACATGCTCTTCCAGTCGGTGACCGAATCGATCGTGCTGATCCTTCCGACCGTGTACGCGATGACGGGCGGGCTGCTGCTCCAGTACATGATGGGCTTCAACTTCAGCGTCGCCGTATGGGTCGGATACATCGCGCTGTTCGGAATCGCCGTCGAGACCGGCGTCGTCATGGTGATCTATCTTCACGAAGCTCTGAATCGTCACATCGCCGCCGGCGAACTCACCCATGAAGGCGTCGAGGCGGCGGTCATCGAGGGCGCAGTGCAGCGGCTTCGACCGAAGCTGATGACCGTCGCCGTCGTGATGCTGAGTCTCGCGCCGATTCTATGGGAGAGCGGCATCGGCTCCGACGTGATGAAGCCAATCGCGGCGCCAATCGTCGGCGGAATGATCACCTCGACGATTCACGTCCTCATACTGGTGCCGGTGTTCTTCGCGATCATGAAGGAGCGCGCGCTGAGGAAAGGAACTCTCTATGATTCTCCGCAGCCAAGTTCTCATGCGCGTTGAGAAGCATCCGAGGAAACATCTCGGGGGTGCACCAGCATCAGCGTGCCGCCACGTTTGATGCGTCGTCGGCTCGAATCGGGATTGAGCGCCCGAGGACGACGCCATCGACGGCCGCTTTCAGGTAGGCATCGCTCAGGTGCGAGTAGCGAGCCGTCATGCGGCCGTCCCGGTGCCCGAGCAGGGTTTGCAGGCCGCGCGGTTGGATACCGGCCATTGCTTGATAGCTCGCGAATGTATGGCGGCAATCGTGAAGCCGGAAGTCCTCGATGCCCGCGCGCCGCACGGCACGAATGAAGGCGACGCTGACTTGGTTGGAATGGAGCGGGAAAAGCCGGCCGTCCATTCGCGGCGGGAGGGCCTTCAACGCTTCAAGGGCCGCGTCGTTTAGATAGACCTGGCGCGCCTCGCCGTTCTTGGTTTCAGTTAGCGCCGCAGAGCGATTCTGCCAGTCGATGGACTTGCGGGTGAGGCTCAGGACTTCATTGCGCCTCATGCCGGTGTTGAGTGCCACAGTGGCGAACGCCTTGAGGTACGGGATCGGCTCACAGGCCGCGAGCAGGCGGTCGATTTCATCGAGGTTCAGGAAACGGGTTCGGCCCGCCGGGTTCCCGGAGCGCCTTGAGCCCGGACAACGAGCCGCCTTGCGAATCAAGGAATGGATTGCGGCTCAGTTGTTCCCACACGACGGCGCGGCGCATCATGTGCTTGAGCACGGTCGTTTCGCGATTGAGCGTTGAAGGCGACGGGGCGATTTCCTTGGCTCCCTTGCACCTTGGGCACGCCAGCGCTTCGCGTTCATATCGCAGGCCGGTTGAAACTTTCCCCTTGCCATCGCATCGAGGGCATTTCTCGGGCGTGCGGCGCTGTCTGAGGTACGCTTCGGCGTCGGCCGCTGTGATGGCCCGCAACGCGCCGGGGAAAGCGGGGACGAGGTACTTGTCCACGATGCCGAACCAGCGTTCGCGCGAACGCGGCTTGAGCATCGGCGTGACTCGCTCGCGCCAAATTTTCGCGAAATCGGGAAAACTGATTGTCGAGTCCTCGATGACGCCAAGGTGAACACGGCGCGCGACGTTGCCGAGCAGGCCGTCCAACACTTCCTGGGCGACACGCTTTGACGGCCCAATCTTGTGTCGTCGGCGGATGCCTCGCGCGTCCTTGAAGTCGATCCACCACTCCCGGCCGCCATCACGTTGAAATACTCTGCTCATTTGACGATCCTCCGATTCGATCGTTTTCGCTGCACTTCGGCTTTTGCTTCGCCGATCGATTTTCCCTGCCGAACCATCCTGTTGATCCTACGGGTTTGCTCATACTGCTCGCGCCGTTCACGCGCGAGATATACCCGCGCACGCGCCAGGTGTTCGCGACATGCGCCGGTGTTCCTTCTCATAGCGTAAAAGACCTTGCGACAATCTCGGATGGGGCACCGCTTAAGCCGCTCTACCTCAAGACCTTCGATAGCCGCTCTGAAGATTGTCCAAAGTAGAGTCTCTTCCTCCAAATGCACGAATCCTTCGCGTTTTGTGATCGTCGCTCTAGACGGTATTCGCAACCCCCTAGTACGCTGTAGCGCCTTTGCGTCGAAAAGCTCCGATGCGAGGTCCAGCAGTCTCCTTCGCGATTGCTCAGCGTCGAGGCCACCTCCTCGCGTCTGCACTTCAGTATCCGACGCTCCGCTTTGTTCAGCCGCAGTTTCGACGATCCAATCGATGGCGCCGCGGACGTTCCAAAAGAATTCGTAGAACTCGCGTGCATCCCGCGAGCGATCGAAGATCGCGCCCATAGGAAAAAACAGCATTGCCACCCCTCGCGTCGCGCACCAAAAGGGCGACGCGCTATCCGTCACACTCTTGAGGCCGGCGTGCTGCTCGAGAAATCGATCGACGAATTCCGGGCTCGCTTCCCACGGAGCAGGAACCTCTTCAGCGAATCCAACTGCAGCGGCTAAATCGAGCCATGGTTGAAACCGCGCGCGGTGATGGAGAGGGCGCTCTTGCAAGGAAAAGTTTGGCGCTTCGGTACGCCAAGTGGCCCTTCGCTCTCACTTGAACGAAGCGACAGTCTGGCGGTCGCTGGGTCGTCTCGCGAAGGCGGGCTGGCTCGAGAACATTGCTGGCGCAAGGGATGAACGAGCAGCCATCTGGCGCCTAAAGATCCCCAAAGAGGCAGGGGATCGCAGAGCAACAATCCAACGTGCTGAGAAAGGACGTGATCGACTGTTGCAGGTCGATCCGTCCCTTCGTGCGGATGGCCGGGCGGATTTATCCGGCCCGGTCATCCCGTTCCTACACGACGCCTTCCGTTGGAAAAGGGGGCTTGGGCCGATCAAAGGGGAGATTTATTCACTTTTGGAGAAGCCACTGAAGGTGAACGAGGTTGCTGAATTGATGGGCTACAGGTCCCTGCGCAATGCTCGCGTTCACCTCAAAAAGCTCGTCCAACACGGTCTCGTTCAGCGTGGTGCGGATGGCCGCTATGAGCGGGGCGAGGCTGATCTAGACGCGGTCGCAGACCATCTGGGCACCCTGGGAGCGACAGCCGCGCAGGATGCGCGCTACCGACGGGAAAGAGCATCCTGGCAAGCTTTGCAGCGCGCATACGAAACTTGGAAGAGAACCGGCGAGGTCGTCGATCCCGAAACTGGCCTTGTACTTGAGTCCGGAGAAGTACCCCCCAAACGGGCGACGAAGGCAGCCTTCCGGCGTCAGGTGCTCTCGGGTCGGATGCTCAACGAGGAAACCTGTCCACGAGTAGAGAAATTGCGGCCCCTAGATGCCCAGACTTTTGACGCGTCAACCGCCCTGGAGAGCCCGCAAGCGGCTCGGAGTGAGCTAATCCGCCCGGGTGGAGCACTTGACTCGGCGCTTTCCGCCGCCATCGGAATGATCGAGCAGGCGTTCCCAGGCGCCACCTTGGTCGCGACCGGATGGGCAGTCAGAGCCGAGTCTCCGAAAGAAGGGGCAGCGTAAACTCTCGCCGGCGAGAACCTTGGGAACAAGTAGTGAGAGAGTAAATTGAGGGCGTAAGCTTCGAATTTTGCGGCGGTGGCGAAGCGCATGCGATCGACGGCTATCACTCGAGTTCAGGGGCATCGCCGAGAGAGAATCTGCAGCCGGCTACTTTTCGCGCGCACTTCGCGGCGATCCAGACTGGTCCGTCGTCATCTCTTTCCGGTCGGTGATTGCAAAGTACCTCAGGGCGGTGAGCGATCTTCGTGCAGACGGTCAGATCCGCCTCTGCGGGTGTGACTGCGGCTCCCCTGTCTTCGGTCGAGACCCGGCTGGCGTGGCCGGATTGCAAATTCAAACCCACCCAAAGTCAGAACGGTCGCGAAGTGGGGGTGCCCTGTGCCCATCTCGTAGTATCGAAACCCCGCTTCCGGCGATTTTGGACGGTTCTCGCGGCGCCTTTGCGTCGATACAGCGACCATTTTTCTGAAGAGGCGCGCCGCCGACTTGTTCTAAACAATCGAGTCATCGAGCGCGCGGTCTCATCAGGAAAGTAGGCGCCCAACCCTTTTCGCACTCAGGACTTGGGTTGCTCAAGCTCGCGGAGAATCCGCCTGACTACATCGGCCGGTGCCGCGCGCAATAACGCGATGGCGCGATCGCGTTCACTTCTTTCCGGATAGATGAAGAAGTCGCAGACCTCCAAGTCTAGGGCAACTGCGAGTTTGATGAGCGTGTTAGCCGAAGGGCTGCCCTTGCCGCGCAGGATTTCGGAGAGGTGGCCTTTGGAAAAATCGGTTTCTAGATAGAACCTGTCCAGAGAGCGGTACTTTGCGAGAATCAGTTTCCGCAGTCGCTTCCTGAACAACACGGCGACATCCATGCCGAGCCGGGATACCAGAAGGACCTTGACCCTGCGTTCGGAATTCCGTACGCATCATCATGGAGATTTCTGAAACCTGTACACGCCATGGCGCGAAGAAGGCGCATTGCGACGCTCGTGATGGTGCTCGGACTGTGCGCTTCCGTGGCAACGGTCGGATTTGGTGGCGTCCAATATTGGAGGGCGTCTCGGCTTTTGTCGGCGCTGCAATCTCAATGCGAAAGCGACCGAGAAGTCTTCGCTAAATCGTCCGCCACTCTTGGCGACATCGATCCTTCTCAAGTCGATCCCTATCTAAAACCTACGCAACCGCCTCTACCGCCAGATGCCATTCCCAGCTCCCGGTACAAAGAGAAGGCACACACTGGGGGCGACATCGATCGGCCGCAGGGACTGAAAGTGCCAAAGATTGAGAGCGCCGGAGAGAAAATCCCTCAGTGAAGCGGCCGGATAGACCAGCCGCGCCGGAGTAAAACTCCAGCACGCGATAGCCTTCAGCCTGGAGGGTTGAAGGCGGAGGGATGAAAGGCGTGGAACTGTATGGGCAGGTGCGACGAGCGGTTTATGTTGAAGGGCTGAGCCGGCGCGAGGCAGCGCGGCGATTCGGGATCGACCCGCGGACGGTGGCGAAGATGCTGGCGTTCTCGGTGCCGCCGGGATACCGGCGGGGCCGGCCGCCGGCGCGCCCGAAGCTGGATCCGTTCGTCGGGATCATCGATCGGATTCTGGAGGAGGATAAGGGCCAGCCGGCCAAGCAGCAGCACACCTCCAAGCGGATCTTCGAGCGGCTGCGAGATGAGCATGGCTATGCGGGCGGGATCACTGTTGTAAAGGAGTACGTGCACGAACGCCGGCAACGGCAGCGCGAGATGTTCGTGCCGCTGCGCCACGACCCGGGACACGCGCAGGTAGACTTCGGCGAAGCGCTGGCGGTGATCGGCGGGGAGGAGCGGAAGATCCACTTCTTCGCAATGGATCTGCCGCACAGCGACGGCTGCATGGTGCAGGCCTACCCGGCGGAGAGCAGCGAGGCCTTCTGCGAGGGCCATCGCGTCGGCTTCGAGTTCTTCGGCGGCGTCCCGCGCTCGATCCTGTACGACAACCTCAAGCTGGCGGTTGCGCGCATCCTGGGCGATGGCCGCCGGTTGAGAACGCGGGTCTTCAGCGAGCTGCAGTCCCACTACCTGTTCGCCGACCGTTTCGGACGACCAGGAAAGGGTAACGACAAGGGCAAGGTCGAAGGGTTGGTGGGCTACGCGCGGCGCAACTTCATGGTCCCGATTCCGCACTCGTCCAGCTTCACGGAGTTGAACGCGCAGCTGCTGGAGTGCTGCCGCCGTCGATTGAACGATCGGCTGCGTGGCCATGATGAGACCATCGGCGAGCGGCTGGTGCGGGACCGCGCGGCCTTCCTGCCGTTGCCGGCCACTCCTTATGAAGCGTGCGAGAAGAGAGCCGTCCGGGTCAGCTCGCTCTCGCTGGTGCGCTATCGCGGCAACGACTATTCGGTGTCAACCGCCTACGGCCACCGTGAAGTGCTGGTCCGCGGTTACGTCCATGAGGTGGTGATCGCCTGCGGCGCCGAAGAGATCGCTCGCCATCCGCGCTCCTATGAGCGCGAGGACTTCATCTTTGATCCGCTGCACTACCTGGCGCTGCTGGAACGGAAGATCGGCGCGCTCGATCAAGCGGCTCCACTGGTCGGCTGGACCCTGCCTGAAGAGTTCGCGACCCTGCGCCGTCTGCTCGAGGCCCGCCTTGGCAAGCCGGGCAAGCGCGAGTTCGTGCAGGTGCTGCGCCTGCTGGAGGTGTTCCGCACCGATGATGTTTCGGCGGCAGTGAGAGAAGCCATCGCGCGCGGAGTGTTAAGCTTCGATGCGGTCAAGCATCTGGTGCTGTGCCGCATCGAACGGCGACCGCCGCGGTTGGACCTTAAGATCTATCCCTATCTGCCGCAGGCCACGGTAACGACCACCTCGCCCTCGGCCTACCTGAGCCTGCTGGCGGGAGGGGCATAGTCATGAGCGATACACCGCAAGTGCTGCTCGCTCATCACCTTAAGGCGCTGAGGCTCCCAACCTTCTTGCGCGAGTATGACAAGCTGGCGCGCCAATGCGCCGCCGAAGGCGTCGATCACTCGCGCTACCTGCTGCGTCTTGCCGAGCTTGAGATGATCGATCGGGAACGGCGAACTGTCGAGCGCCGGATCAAGGAGGCCAGGTTCCCAGCGGTGAAGAGCCTCGACAGCTTCGACTTCGCCGCAATCCCCTCGCTCAACAAGACCCTGGTGCTGGAGTTGGCCCGCTCCGAGTATGTCACTCGCCGCGAGAACGTCATCGCGGTCGGCAACAGCGGCACCGGTAAGACTCACATTGCGCTAGGCCTGGGGCTTGCCGCCTGCCAGAAGGGTCTCCCGGTTGGCTTCACCACTGCCGCGGCCCTGGTCAACGAACTGCACGAAGCACACGACGAAAAGCGCCTGCAGCGACTGCAACGGCAACTCGCCGGATTAAAGCTGCTGATCGTCGACGAGCTCGGCTACGTTCCGCTGTCGCAGACCGGCGCCGAGTTGCTGTTCGAGGTCTTCAGCCAGCGCTACGAACGCGGCTCAATCATCGTCACCAGCAATCTGCCCTTCGATGAGTGGACCGGCGTGTTCGGCTCCGAGCGACTGACCGGCGCGCTGCTCGATCGCCTCACCCATCATGTCCACATCCTCGAGATGAACGGCGATAGCTTCAGGCTTAAGCACAGCAGAGGTCAGATCGTAGAAGAGCAACCACCGCAAGAACCCGACTGACCCTACCACCGGGTCGCTCAGCCCTTAGTTCCACAGACGGGCGAGGGGGAAAATCCCCCTCGCGCTCCTCCTGCCAGAGCTCAAACCTACCCCGGCCAGACTGATGCATTTTTACTCCGGCCTGTTGATGTACTTTTGCTCCGGCGTTGACACGCGATCCAGGGCGCTCAGGCTGCCGCTCCGCGCTCGTTGCGGAGGATAGTAGCGCGTCGTAACGCAATTTGCCTGCGGTCCTGTGCTTGCTGAACTCCGGCGCCGCACTGATTTCCGCCCGCAAGGGAGCTTCGGCCCGAGGGGCGGCAAAAACGGTCGCCGCCGCTCCCTTTGTGTCGTTGTTCCTAGTCCGGATGCCCGCATCGCTTTGGCTTAGGAATCGTGCGGGCGACGCGTATTTGAGGCTCCAACGCAACGGATCTCCAATCCGTAGCGACGAATTGCCGACTCGAATCAACATCCATCGTGTGGCTTGAACTGAACTTGGCCCGGTCTCGTATTCGAAACCGCACTGCCCACTGAGTGCCCACTCCCTGCTTCTGGTGCGTGATCTACGGTACCGCTGGCAGTGAAAAACCCCGCTTCCTTGCTAGCCACCGAGTCTCAGACCCCGTGTTGTACTGTGCAGGATGGGATTTGAAGGCCGGTAGGGCCACCGGGCCTCTCCCTCCTCCGCCCTTATTTTTAGGTACTTACGACGATACGCGCAATCTCAACCTGGCCAGAGTGCCCACTTACTGCCCACAATTTTTAATTTCGGTTTGACGACCGAGAAGTTCGACGAAGAAGCTCAGCGGATACAATAGTGCCGTCGTTTTCGGCGGAAAGTCGTTCACATGGCGAGCGGCGCTGCCTCTTGGCTGAGAGTCCGGCTGCCCGCCAGCGAACGCAGAATATTTTTCGCGCTTGGAGGCTTAGCTGCGAACGCGGTATTGCGCGGCGGGCAGGTCGTGTCACTTCATGTCTTTTGCTTTCTGCGCAGGTCGCGCGAGGAAAGTTCTGAACTGACGAATGTTGGCGCGCTGAAGATCGCTGAGACGCTCCAGCAAAGCGACGCCACGACCAAACGACCGGTCATCACGTTTCGTTGCCCGCGTTTTTCTTCCGATGTTGTCCGATTGCTCGTAGAGCGTCTGAATTTGGCTCCACAGTTCGTTGGTTATTTTCAGTCTCGCTCTAAGTTCATCGGCCTCAGACCGAAATATCGTCATAGTCTCGCCTGCTCGCTGCCTTCGTTCCCACTCGTCCATTACCTCTTTATACTCTCGTGCGCGGACAGCGAATTTCGCTGCCGCACCGAAGACTCGACGGCGATCCATGATACTAGAGAATTTCACCGAGCTTTACGTATGTCCAGTGCAAGAGCAACTGTGTGCCTTGCGATTCCAGCCTGATGACCTTAGGCACGCTCCTGTATTATGCTCCGGAACGCCGGCGTCATTGCGCGGCTCTTAAGTATGGCGAGTCCCAAGGGCAATCTGCCCTACCGGTTGATTTATGAACTGGGCAACGCCTTTGCCAGCCGTCTGGAGCTCGTCCCACTGATCGAGCTTGTGACCAGCAAGTGCCGTGAAGTACTAGACGCAGATGGCGTCGCGGTTATGCTGCTCGACGGCGACAGCCAGCAATTATATTTCCCGTACTTCTCCGATCGCGATCCCAAGGTTGCAGAACGCCTCGCGCGTGTTCGCGTGCCGATCGGCAAGGGAATAGCGGGCGAGGTCTTCCAGACCTGCCACTCGATGAAAATCGATAACGTCTCAACCGACAGCCACTTCTATTCCGGCGTCGACAAGAAGACCGGCCTCACGACCCGTTCGCTGCTCGCTGCTCCGCTGGTAGCCGATGAGGTTCGCCTGGGTGTAATCGAGGCGGTGAACCCGCTGGGAAGGGAGGCGTTCACGGACAACGATCTGGCCCTGCTAGAGGCGCTGGCAGACAGCGTCGCTGTGGCTATCTACAACGCGGATCGTGTCGGCAAACTAAAGTCCTCCGAGGAAATACTGCGGACCCAGGTCGGTGCGCTGCGGCGCGACCTGGCCCGTCACGAGCTCCTCGACGAAATCATTGGCGTCAGCCCCGAAATGGCCGAAGTCCACCACCTCATGAATAACGCGGCGGCCTCATCGATTTCAGTACTGCTCGTGGGCGAGACTGGCTCCGGGAAGGAGTACGTCGCGCGTGCGATCCATCGGATGAGCGCGCGGGCCGACAAGCCCTTCCTGGCGGTCAATTGCGCGGCACTTTCCGAGCACTTGCTTAACAGCGAGTTGTTTGGTCATCGCCGCGGCGCCTTCACCGGCGCCGACCGCGACCAGCCCGGCTTTTTCCGCGCCGCCTCGGGAGGAATCATTTTTCTCGATGAGATAGGCGAGATGCCACTCGCGATGCAGCCGACGCTGCTGCGCGTGCTTCAAGACGGAGAGATCATCTCGGTCGGCGACACGCGGCCCGAGAAGGTGGACGTGAGGGTATTCTCTGCGACCAACAGCGACCTCAAGGCTGCGGTCGCGGCGGGAAAGTTCCGCGCTGACCTTTACTACCGTGTCGCTGCTTTCCCGATCCAACTTCCACCGCTACGTGCGCGGCGGCGCGATATACCATTGCTTGCGGCTCGGTTCTTGGCGATCGCTAGCGAGCGTCAACTGAAGGAGATCCGTGAATTTGATCCTGCCGCCGTGGATCTGCTCGAGAAGTACGATTGGCCCGGCAACATCCGCGAGCTCCAGAATGAGATCGAACGCGCAGTGGTTCTCACACCACGCGGTGAAAGCATAAGCCACGAACACCTGTCCGACGAGTTACGGAGCGCGGCCGCGGATTCAAAGAGAAAGCCTCTCAAAATATCCGCCCCGGCGGCCGCGAACGACGCTCGTTTGCGCGAAGCGCGAGCAGGCTTCGAGGCTCGCCACATCGCCGAAGTCTTCGCCCTGAATGGTGGTAACGTGTCGCGCACCGCATCTGCTCTCGGCATCTCGCGCATCTCGCTTCAGCGCAAGATCAAGGAATACGGGCTGCGCTGACCGTCATCTGCGATAGCGATGGCGAGCGGAAAATGAAGGGCTCGGCACTCAAGCGGCCGCTGAAAGAGATGCGCTAGAGAGTTCACGAGGTGCTTCATTTCTGATGCAGCTGCAGCAATGTAGCAGATCAGTAATGGGCGTTTTGACCCTAGATGAGTTGCTCATCTTCGCTAGATCCAGCGAATCAGGGCGCTTTTTAGGTGCAGTTGGGCGATGCATTCATGGCACGCCTGGTGCTTCTTAACGACACCATCTGGGGAGGCCAGCGAAATTATTATGTCGGCGAGCAAATCGCCGGTTGCGGACGCGATGAATAGTCTTCGCGCGGAATCGACCGGGTCCGCGTGCGAGTGGTTGAGCTTGAAGGATCTTGCGCAGGGTTCGGAGTGGGTTGGCGGGATGGTCGTGCGGTCGGCGCAAGTGCGCAAGATACTGAAGACCATTTCACTCTTGAGTCCGCATAAGGCAACCGTCCTAATTCAGGGGGAGTCGGGGACAGGAAAAGAACTTGTAGCGCGAGCGTTGCATGCGCTGAGCTCGAGGCATGGAGGGCCGTTCGTTAGCTTCAATTGTTCGAATCTCGTCGATTCACTGGCCGAGTCGCAACTCTTTGGCCACGTGCGCGGAGCTTTCACCGACGCTCGCGAGGATTCCCTCGGCTACTTCCGCTCCGCCAATAGTGGAACGTTATTCCTGGACGAGATCGGGGAGCTTCCACAGCAATTGCAGCCCAAGTTGCTGCGCGCAGTCGAGACGCACGAGATCCAGCCTGTCGGTTCCTCGCATTCCTACTCGGTTGATATTCGACTGGTCGTAGCCACCAATCGTGATCTGCGCGCGATGGTCAAGGCTGGGCAATTCCGCGACGACCTTTACTATCGCCTCAGCGCTCCCGCGATTCTAATACCTCCCCTTCGCGAACGGCATGAGGCAATCCCGGCCTTCGTTGCCCATTTTATTCAGCATTTCAACCGCCTGTTCGGTAAGGAAATACAATTTGTCTCGCGTGCCGCGATGGATGCGCTTCTTGCTAATCAATGGCTCGGCAACGTCCGCGAGCTGGGCCACGCGATCGAGAACGCAGTTCTGATGACGGATGGCGACCGTATCGATATCGGCGATCTGACCTGTCACCGAGACGCGGCCGTCGAAGCGATCGACCAGCCCGCCAGCGGCACCCCCGCCTCCGATATGACAACTGGGGCAAACGAGCCCGCGAAGGATTGGCCCTACTCGCTCGATGCCGCAGTCCGCGAAGCATCGAAGCTCGCGCTGATTCGCGCTCTGCAGGCGAGCCGAGGCAATTGTCATCGCGCGGCCGAGCTGCTTGGAGTGTCGCGCTACACGGTCTACCGGATGCTGGATCGGTTCGGCTTGGGTGAAGGCCTCAAATACAGAACCCTCCGCAAGTCGACCGAAGTTTAGCTGCAGTAGTCGCCGAAATACTGAACGCCTTGGTTTCAGACCACTTTAGCCGTACCGCGACCCGCTAACTGCGCGTCAGCGTCTTCTCCGTTGAAGGCTAAATGATCTCGGATTCTGGCTCGGAATCTTCCGGCGGGCAATCGCTGTCGAGCGGGTGTTGAGGCGAAAATGGCAGCGAAGCGGCAGTCGACGCCCGATCATGGTCTGATTACCGACAGATGGCGCGCGAGGAGGCCGCGCCGGTTCGAAGATCGCAGCGCGTCTTCTCCCAAGTCGCCGGAGAGTCCAGTTGTCGCAACTTCGGCGAAGGGGTAGCTACTAGTGAGCGGGAACGGCCCTCGTAGAAATCCTGTATCGAGCGGGTCGCGACTCGTGAAAATGGTCTCCGCAATCTCACCAGAACGGGCCCGTTCCGTCGCCGCATTTGTTGGTCGCGAGCGCGAGCTGGCGGAACTCCGCGCCGGCCTGGACGATGTCAGCGCCAGTCACGGCCGGCTGTTTCTGCTGAGTGGCGAGCCGGGTATCGGCAAGACTCGTCTTGCCGAGGAGATCTCCAACGATGCGTCTGCGCGCGGGATGCGCGTGATGTGGGGCCGATGCTGGGAGGGTGGCGGTGCGCCCGCCTACTGGCCGTTCATCCAGATACTTCGAGCATGCACCGATGATCGCGACGGTGAGCATCTGAAAGCGCTTCTCGGTTCCGGCGCAAGTGAAATCGCGCGACTGATTCCGGAGCTAAGGCTTTCGCTCCCATCGCTCGAGGAGACCAAGGCTACGACAGACTCAGAGTCGGCGCGCTTTCGGCTGTTCGATGCGGTCGCGACGCTACTCAAGAACGTGGCGCGCATTCAGCCGCTGTTGATTGTGATCGACGATCTGCACGACGCGGATCAGCCCTCCCTGCAAATGCTCCGGTTCGTCGCGCGGGAGACCAAGGACGCGCGCTTACTGATAGTGGGCACCTATCGCGATGCCGAAGTCAGGCAGTCACCCGAGCTAGGCAAGTTGATCGGCGATCTGATTCGCGAAGGCCGGCCGGTTTCAATCGGAGGGCTCAGCCAGGCCGAGGTCGGCGAGTTCATCGAACGCAGCTCGGCGAAGAAAGCAGATGACAAGCTGGTCGCAGACTTGTATCACGCGACCGACGGCAATCCCCTGTTCGTTGATGGGGTCGTGCGGCTGCTAGCCGCGGAAGGAAAGTCTGCGCGAACGGGATTCGACGGTGCCGCGTTCAAAATTCCTGACGGAGTGCGGGAATCGATCCGACGGCAATTGGCTGCGCTTTCGGACGAAGCGAACGCGTTGTTGTCGATCGCGTCGGTGATAGGAAATGAGTTCGAGATGCGATTGCTGGAGCGGGTTTCCGGGCGCTCGCCGGAGCAGATGGTCGAGCAGACAGAGGAAGCACTACGGATCGGAGTTCTGAGAACAGCGCGCCGGGGTTCGGGCGCCAGCAGTTCTCCCACGCGCTCATCCGTGAAGTGCTCTACGATGACTTGGCAGCGAATCGGCGCATCGAGTTGCATGGCGAAATCGGGGCGGCAATCGAGGAAATCTATAAGGGCGACCTGAGGCCGCACTGGGCGCAACTGGCTCATCACTTCAGAGCGGCCGGCGTCGCCGGGAAAGCCATCGATTATTCGATCGATGCGGGCGAAGCGTCCTACAGGATATTTGCCTACGAAGACGCAAATCTCAGTTGGCAGGCAGCGCTCCGACTGATGGAGGAGCACAATATCGAGCCACAGAATCAAGCACGTTTGCTCGAGCGTCTCGCCACGCTGATGTACGTCACCGATGTCTCAGATCCGAAAGGCATGGAGTACTTGGCTCGGGCATTGAACATCTACGAGGAGTCCGGCCAGACGGAACGCGCCGCTCTAGTGCACTCGCGTATGGGAGCAGCGTTGGCAATGCGGTCCGCGATCAGTAACCCCCTGGACGCCATGGAACACTATCGGAAAGCCGAGGCGATTTTGGGTAAGGGAGCGGACTCGAGGAGCAAAGCTAATTTATATGCCGGAATGGCGATGGCTGCCCTGCAGCTCATGCTCCACGAGGAAGGGCTCGCATGGTCGCGCTCGGCGATGGACATCTCTGAGCGAATCGGCAACGAGGAGATTTGGATAAACGCCGCATGTTTGCACGCGCTTCACCTATTCGCACGCGGGACGACTCGCGCAAGCCCTGAGCGCTCGTTGATGAAGCGTCGAATCGCGCGGACCGGCTTGTCGATGCTGCTTCTGTATACGGCGCGGCATGGAATTCTGCATCAATACGACTGACTCTGCTGGACCCCACAGAGGCTCCGTTCTGGCTTCTCCGTGAACTTGCCAAACCGAGGCTTGCGCACGTTACCGCTCCTCGTCTGCAACTACTTAGTCACCTAGTTGACGCATACATTGCGACAGGGGATCTGGTGCAGGCGAGGCGTGTCTGGGAAGAGGCGGACTTATCGTCTTCTTTTGTTGCGGTCTGGTGGCATCTTGCGACGGGCGAATTTGAACAGGCCGAGATTCGTAGCCAGAGATCTTGAACATGGCGCGGCGAGCCGGAAGGCGCGATGACGTAGGCGGAATCGCGACTGCTTGGCCAGGATTCGACAGATTCTTGGCGACCTCGCGGGAGCCGAGCGACTGGGGCGAATCGCGGTCGAGAAAACGGGACATTCCCGGACTACTGCATACGGGATCATTGTTTGCCGGAATACTATGCTGAGATGGGCTACCCCGGAGCGAGCGCACCCGCATCTCACTCGGTGCCGCGAGATACTCGGAAATGGAGAGGACTGGCGTGGGCTGGCCGGCAAAGTCGCGCGGGCGGAGGCTGTGGTCGCGGCGGCTGAAGGGAAATGCGACGATGCCGAAAGCGCAGTTCGAAAAAGCGATAGAGATTTTTCGCCGCTATCATGTACCATTCGAGGAAGCCGAGACATTGCACTACTGGGGTCGGGCGCTGAGTGCGTCGGGCGAGCACGGGCGGGCGAATGAGAAGCTTGACGCGGCGATCGAAATCTATCGACGATGCGGCGCAGGTGAGCGATGGGTTGAGCGGGTCGAAGCTGACAGACCATCTTCGCCGGCGCGGACGGAGAAAGTGGAGCCTCCCTCGGACGCCCGGAGCGATGCAGTCTTCTGCCGCGAAGGCGACTATTGGACTGTTGCATACGAAGGCAAGACCTGGCGGCTAAAAGATGCAAAAGGACTTCATTACATCGCGTACCTGATCGCGCATCCCGGTGAGGAGATCCGCGCGCTCGACCTTGTGACTCGGATAGGTGGAGGCGGCGAGGAAACTGTAGAAAAGGCAAGTGCAGAAGACCTCGCCCGATCCGACACGGCTACCGGGGATTTGGGGCACGCGGGCGAGATTCTAGACGCACAAGCGAAGGCCGCTTATCAGCGCCGACTGTCCGAGCTCGAGGAAGAAATTGAAGAAGCCCGCGAGTTCAAGGACGAGGAACGGATCGCGAAAGCGGAAGACGAGAGAGAAGCGCTCGGCGGAGAACTCAGGGGCGCGATCGGACTCGCTGGGCGCGATCGGCGGTCGGCTTCAGCCACCGAGCGTGGACGAATCGCGGTCACCAAGGCGATTCGCCTCTCGCTCACCAAGATCGCCGAGAATGACGCATCGCTCGGCAAACTGCTTTCGACGACGATCAAGACCGGGACCGTCTGCGCGTATCTCCCCGATGATCGTTTCCCCGTCTCCTGGCGACTGTAAGAGGCCGCCCTTCCGTCTCGCATTACAATGAAAAACCGCCAACCGCGGCTAGTTCATTCCGATGTTGTCGACGCTTCCTTGCCCGAGTGCTAAGCCTGAGCACTACACGCCCCGCCGCACAGTTACGTAACTCCTGCGATCTAGCTGAAATGCGGGATCGAAGCATGGCCCTTCAGAACACATTCGATCGGCAGCCGTCGCACAATGCGTTTGTGGGCCGAGAGCGTGAACTGGCTGAGCTCCGCGCCGGTCTCGACGATGTGAGCGCGGGTCACGGCCGACTGTTTCTGCTCAGCGGCGAGCCGGGCATCGGCAAGACTCGTCTGGCCGAGGAGATCTCGAACGACGCGTCGGCGCGCGGGATGCGCGTGACGTGGGGCCGATCCTGGGAGGGTGGCGGTGCGCCCGCGTACTGGCCGTTCATCCAGATCCTCCGCGCGTGCATTGAAGGTCGCGAAAGCGAGGATCTGAAAGCGTTGTTAGGTTCCTGCGCAAGTGAAATTGCGCTACTGATTCCGGAGATCAAGCTTTCACTTCCGTCGCTCGAGGGGGCCAAGGCGGCGACGGACTCGGAGTCGGCACGCTTTCGGCTGTTCGATGCGGTAGCGATGCTGCTCAAGAACGTGGCGCGCAATGGGCCGCTGCTGATCGTGGTAGATGACCTTCACGACGCAGATCATCCTTCGCTGCAGATGTTGCGATTTATCGCGCGGGCGGCCAAAGACGTGCCTCTTCTGATGATATGCACCTATCGGGACGCCGAAGTGAAACGGTCGCCGCCGCTGGGAAAACTGGTTGGCGATCTGATCCGCGAAGGCCGATCTATCTCGCTCACGGGCCTAAGCAAGGCAGAGGTTGGAGACTTCGTTGCGAGCAGGACGGGTCGGGCCGCGGACGAGAGGCTGGTCGCAGACTTGTATCGAGCGACGGATGGAAATGCATTGTACGTCGAGGGCGTGGTGCGGTTGCTTGAGTCGGGGGGAAGGCCCGAACCGGCTGGGAGTGATCGCGGCGGTTTCAAGATACCGGACGGAGTGCGGGAATCGATCCGGCGGCAGTTGGCTGCGCTTTCGGACGACGCGAACTCGCTGGTCTCGATCGCGTCGGTGATCGGAAATGAGTTCGACATGCGATTGCTGGAGCGGGTTTTTGGACGCGCGCAGGAGCAGCTCGTCGAGCAGACAGACGAAGCGGTGCGGTTGGGGGTTCTGAGAGCTGGAGCGCCAGGGTTCGCGCGCAAGCAATTCTCCCACGCGCTCATCCGGGAAGTGCTCTACGATGATCTGCCAGTGAGTCGACGTATCGAGTTGCATCGCGACATCGCGGCTGTGATCGAGCAAATTTATGAAAGTGACCTGGAGCCGCACTTGGCCGAGCTAGCGCGTCATCTCACAGAGGCGGGAACCGCGGCGAAGGCGATCGATTTTTGGATCAAGGCGGGCGAAGTAGCGTATTCGGTCTTTGGTTTCGAGGAAGCGGCTTCCTGTTGGCGCACCGCACTCGCGATGACAGAGAACCAACGAACTGACCCACTCGTCCGTGCACGGCTACTGGAGCGCCTTGGCAATCCGGCAACAGTAGGTGATTTTGACCCGGCCGAAAGTGTTGAGCACCTCGAAGCTGCACTCAGGACTTATCAAGATCTCGGCGACCTGGAACGGGCGGCCCGTGTGCACACCCATTTGGGACACTGGATGTCCACCAACCTCGCGGCGATGGACATTCCAGGAGCCTTGGCACATTACCAAAAAGCGGAAGCTGTGCTGAACAAGCTCCCAGAACGTGTGTCACTTGGCTCTCTCTACACTGTGTTCGGGGCTGCAGCCAGAGAGGCGATGCAAACCAAAGAGGGCTTGCGAACCTCGAGTCGTGCGATGCAAATTGCTGAGCGGTTCGGGGCCGAAGCGCTTTGGATCTATGCTGCCTCTTTGCATAGTGACCTATTGCTGAACGCTGGCCGAATAGAAGAGGCGCTCGCTTTGACCGACAAAGCGTGCGTGAAGGCAGATGCGCTCAATGATGCGGGCGCCACCAGCGCTGCGGCCATATCAGCTTGTGCCAATTATTCGCAGCTGTGGGACCCGTGCCAAACCGAGAGCTATATTTCACGCGAACTCGGCAAGGCACGCCTCGCGCAGGCGCCCCAGCTTCAGGAAAGGCTGCGGGTCTGGCTGGATATAGCCCATCTGCAGAAAGGCGAATTCAAAAGCAGGAACCGACTGGGCACTTCCAAGCAATGGGACGCTTTTGTCCAAGGAAAAGAGAAGATCTACTCAGGTGAATGGGAACTAGCTCAGTCGATCGCAGCGCGCAGTCTCGCGTATTGCCGACGGGTAGGGAGCCGCGACGCTACCGCGCGGAGCATGCTTTACGCTGCTAGGGTTTGCCTCCTTAAGGGACAGCTTGAGGAAGGCGTCGCGCAGCTCCGCGAAATCCTTTCGATGTGTGCCGACGATTTGAACTCGCTCTGTGAGGTGGAAGCACTCCCGGAACTGGCTCTAGTTCTCGCCGAGACGGCGCGCGTGAAGGATGCGCAATTATGTCTCATAAGATTGCGCGAAATCATGTCGGCTGGCGAGGACTGGCGCGGGCTGGCGGGCGCCGGCGCGCGAGCGGAGGCCGTCGTCGCAACCGCTGAAGGGAAATACGAAGATGGCGAAGCGCAGTTCGAGAAAGCCGTAGAGATCTTTCGGCGCTATAGTGTGCCATTCGAAGAAGCTGAAGCCCTGTACTACTGGGGTCGGGCGCTGAGTGCGTCCGGTGAGCACGGTCGGGCGAATGAGAAGCTTGACGCGGCAATCGAGATCTATCAGCGCTGTGGAGCAGGCGAGCGATGGGTTCAGCGGGTTGAAGCGGACCGACCACCGTCGCCGTCGCGGATCGAGAAGCAAGAGCATCCAACGGACGTCCAAAGCCAAGCGATATTCTGCAGAGAGGGCGACTTTTGGACCATCGCTTATGAAGGCAAGACCTGGCGGCTAAAAGATGCAAAAGGGCTTCATTACATCGCGCATCTGCTCGGGCATTCCGGCGAGGAGATCCGCGCACTCGACCTAGCCGCTCGCTCAAGCGGAGGAGGCGAAGAGGGCGTTGACTACGACAGTGCTGAAGACCTCGCGCGAACCGGAGAGCTCACGGGCGACTTGGGGCATGCGGGTGAGATGCTCGATGCGCAAGCGAAGGCCGCTTATCAGCGCCGATTGACCGAGCTTGAGGAAGAAATTGAAGAAGCCCGCGAATTCAAGGACGAGGAACGGATCGCGAAAGCGGAAGACGAGAGAGAAGCGCTAGGCCGAGAACTCAGGGGCGCGATTGGACTCGCTGGGCGCGATCGGCGGTCGGCTTCAGCCACCGAGCGTGGACGAATCGCGGTCACCAAGGCCATTCGCCTCTCGCTCAACAAGATCGCCGAGAATGACGCATCGCTCGGCAAACTGCTCTCGACGACGATCAAGACCGGAACCGTCTGCGCGTATGTTCCCGATGATCGCTTCCCCGTCTCCTGGCGACTGTGAACCGCTTGCCTTTGATTCCAAGTCACATCGTTACATAGCGCGAAACCAATCCGTTCCCTCCTAAGTTACGCCTCCTGTTTAAGCGCCCTAAAGGGCCAAAGGAGGCAACGGTCATGGATATGAACTCTGTCGGACGAGTGGTCGGTCGGTTTGCTATGGCAGCCGGACTCGCGATGGCGTTGAGTGCCTGCAGCATGGCGGTAGAGGATCCGCCGCGGGCGATGTACGGAACGACTGCGTGGAGCGACGCGTGGCAGAGAACCTGCAGTGACCTCGATCCCGTCGTCGAGCCGAAACATCCCGGGTATGAGCATTTGAATAGCGATTGCGCCCAGTACGAAGTGGCGCAGCGGATGAGCAACTACCAGCCGGAAGTCGCGGTCAACGAGGAACGTTGAAGGCAGACCCCTTGGAGTCGACCTTCCACTCCAACAGAACGGCTGCGGCGGATCAGACCCACCGCAGCCGTTCATACACAGATTCCAGAATGTGCACATGTATTCTCAGGCGTTCAGCTCGCAGCTGAGTAACATGCACGGCGAGACAAACTGAGCTCCCGAGTCATTGCCCCGCACAACCTCGGTGTTAGTCGCTGACGCCCGATAAGGTCTAGGCAAACTCGACTGCCAAACGACTGCCGATCACGAGCGAACAGAACCGATCACCACCGACCTCGATTCCAACGAAGTCTCCAGTTTCTCGCGGATTTTGTTGCGTCCTGATCGATGGCAATCTCCCCGGCGCTGACTCTTAATCAGCGGGTCTCCGGTTCGAGCCCGGAACTGTCAACCGCAAATCGAGGAACGATCAGCGAGGTCGTTTTGAAAGCGCAGCGAGTTCGGTGACCGCAGAGTCCGAGATGCTGCGACGCCCCGCAGCCTCGAGAAACAGCATCCCTTCGATGGACGTAAGGAACAACGCGGCCGATGAAGCCAACTCGATGCCCCGAGGGACCTTCAGACGACTCTTCACCCAGGCGAGGAACCCGTCCGCAATCGCGCCCGCGATATTGTGGTGTGGCTGAAGACCACGAGCCGCACCTGCTGCAAGATCGAGCCACAGGTGCATAAACCGCTTAAGGCCACCCGACGCTAACGCCGCCCAGACCTCTTCCAGCAGCACGGGAAAGGAACGAAGTCGCCCGATTGGGATAGCTTCGTCGAGTTGAGCAGTCATACGCGCCGCCAGCCGCTGCAACGTAGCGGAAAGGAGCTCGTCTTTGTCGGAGAAGTAGTAGAGCAACATGCGGTCGCTGGTTCCGGCGGCCGCTGCCAAGGGTCGAAGGGTTGCGGCGCCCAGGCCTTCCAACAAGAGATGATCGGCCATTCGCTCGATGGCGGCTTCTCGGCGCTCGTCTCGGATACTCATGTGCATACTTGTAGCAGATGCTTGTGCATACTTGTAGCGGATGCTACAGATATGGTATGTAGCACTCGCTACGCGGGCAGGACGAGCGGACACATGGGGATTCTGGCGGACATCGCGGGTACCAAAGACGGCGTGCAACCAGACTTTAATGATTTGCTCGGAGACCGACTCGCAGCAAGTATCATCACAAATGGAGGATTCTAACGTGGCCAATGGAGTGACCGTCACAGTCAACTGGATAATAAAGCCGGAACTAGTCGAAAATTTTATTGCTACTCTTGAGAAAATGTTCCACCAAACTAGACTCCGAGAGGGTTTTCGTAACATAAGACTGTTGCGAAGTGATGCTGATTCAAACCATTTTATTCTCATTGAAGAATGGGATGCTGCACAAAACTTTCAAGACTATGTAGCATGGCGCACAGGCAGAGGAGAGATGGAGGGATTTCTTGCGATGGTCGCTGCTGAGCCGCAGATCGGAATTTGGGACATTACTCCTCTTGCTGCGGCGGAAGCTTAGCTAGTCCGAGAACTTGGCATTCCTGCGCGCTCTAATGCTTCGCGGCCGCCTTCTGCGCGAGCGCAGTTCACTGCATCGCCGTAGACTCCGACTCAATGGTGAACTCTTCGGACAATAATGAATCATGGCCACCAACATCGCTGGTGGCCTGCACCCCAATTTCCCGCCAGTTATAAGTAGAGTCCGCCGGTTATTTCGCCCCTCCTGGGGGCGCGTCGTTTGTGGTTTTGGTTTCATGTTCATCCCAGTTTTTCCGGCCGCCCTTCACTCTCTGAGGGCGGCCGAAAAACTGTCAGGTTTTGGATCCGAGGCCGGCGCGCCTTGCACCGCGCCGGCCAGCTCTTTGGCTGGCCAAGCGGTGCGCGCGATGGCCGAGCTCCCTTGATTCCTTGCCGCGAACTCCTCCGGCGCCAGGTAGCCGAGACTCGAGTGCGGGCGCAGGTGGTTGTAGTCGTGCCGCCACGCCTCGATGATCGCGCGCGCTTCCCCGAGGCTGCTGAACACGTACTCGTTAAGGCACTCGTCGCGCAACTTGCTGTTGAATGATTCGATGAAGGCGTTCTGCACCGGCTTGCCCGGCTCGATGTAATGCCACGCCACCCTTCTCGTTGCCCAGCGCAGCACCGCACCACTGGTGAGTTCCGTCCCATTATCGCTAACCACCGTCTCCGGCAGCGCTCGTTCGATCGTGAGCCGCTCCAGTTCACGCACCACCCGTACCCCGCCCAGCGAGGTGTCGACCACCGCCGCCAGGCACTCGCGGCTGAAGTCGTCGACGATGCACAGGATGCGGAAGCGCCGGCCGTCGCTCAGCGTGTCCGAGACGAAGTCGAGCGACCAGCGCTGGTTGATCGTGATCGGCAGCGTCATTGGTGCTCGCGTACCTAGTGCCCGCTTTCGCCCTCGGCGCCGGCGCACCATCAGCCGCTCTTCGCGGTACAGTCGATAGAGCTTCTTGTGGTTCAGCGCGTGACCTTCGCGCGCCAGCATCCAGCCTAATCGCCGATACCCGAAGCGCCGCCGCTCCGCGGCCAGTTCCCGAAGTCGTTGCCTCAATGCCGAGTCGTCCGGTCGTCTGCACCGGTAGCGCAGAGTCGAACGATCCAACCCCACCAGCTCGCACGCGTGCCGCTGACTCAGCCCGTGACGCTCCATTACCCGAATCACTGCTACTCGCCGCGCCGCAGGCTTTAGACGTTTTTTCCGAGCAGGTCCTTGAGTGCCGCGTTGTCCAACAGCGAGTCGGCCAACAGTCGCTTCAGGCGCCGGTTCTCATCCTCCAGCGCCTTCAGCCGCCTGGCGTCCGAGACCTCCAGCCCGCCGTACTTTGCCTTCCACTTGTAAAATGTCGCGCTTGAGATCCCGTGCCGCCGGCACACCTCTTCGGTCCTTGCCCCGGCCTCCTGCTCCCGCAGAACCCCGATGATCTGCTCCTCCGTGAAGCGGCTTCCTTTCATCGTCCGTCTCCTTTTTCAGGCGACGGACTCTACCTCCAATGTACAAGGCGCTGTTTTTAGCACTTACCGTTGCGAATTTCAGAACCTTGGCAAAATGCCTTTCCTGAGCGTCACCATAGAGTTTCTTCCTATGTTTCCGAACGAGACGCTAGTCAACCCTCATTACAAGACTTTCGTTATCACTACGGTTGATGCAAAACAAAAATTTACCGTCTATCTCGTAAATGAAAGTCATAAATTTGTGAATTGTTGGTATCCCATTTTCGCGACCGTGCAGATGCTTGGAGACACTACGTTCCGAACGATTCCGATAAGTTCATCATCAGCTACGATTCTTGACGAAGTTCAATTCGCGACTTTAGGTCCTACCCGATTCAATTGGGAGGGGCTTCCCTGAGAATGCGGACGGTGAAAACGATTCCAACTGCAATCGGCTCGCTGGCGACGTTCTCAGGTAGCTGAAACATTCGCGAGTATGTATCTAAGGACCTTGGCGAGCGCCATTAATTTACCTCCGCGGACCAGGTTCCGCGCTCGCCCGACGGACTCGATTCGAAAGTGCCGCTGATCTGATCACTCCGCCGTGAACCCTCGAAGTAATACGTCTCGCTGCCATATGGGGCTTGGAACTCTAGACGGTCGCCGCGAACGTATCCATCGAGTGGCGTCATGCCGAAGCCGGACTGATGGATCACTAACTCGCCATGCAGGAAGCCGTTTGACTGCGGGCGCAGCCGAAGCTCCATCTCAGGATTGCCACCGCTGCGAAGACCGCTGATAGTGCCCGTCGCGGTTGTCGGCCCGAGGGAGTCTTGAGCGCCAGTACTGGTCTCGGTAGGTACAGCGGAAGGACGGATCTCGCGCCAATCATCGTCGGCCGTCTGCGCGCGTCCGCTCGACGGGTGAATTGCGATGAAGCAGATCAATATGCCACACGACAGGAGTCTCGTAACCTGCCCATGGCTGGCCTCGGTCATTTGCCAGCCCACAAATGGGAAGGGGCGCTGTAACGTGGCTTCATCCTACTTTTCATTGAGGCGGATCGTCAGTCGCGATGCATTGAGCTTCAGCATAATTGTTGGCCGATTATATTTTCTTTGGATTCTCGGTCGAAGGTCTCAGCCATTGCTATGCCCTTTTGCGTAAGAATAGTAGCGCTCGACTGCATTGTTTCTGCGTTATAGTAGCTGGCGCGCAGGTTCCATTTTGAAAATGGGGCGAACGAGCCGGCGCCCCACCCATGTCCCAAGACTCTTTCTGGGGGCGCCGGTTCCATTGGAACAACGAATGGCTAGATGGATGAAATCAATGCACCGCCATCGTTTTCTTGGCGCGCGGGTCGTTGCCCTTGAGCAGCGGGAAGATTGGCAGCATGCAGAGGCAGATGATCGCGAGAATCTTGAGCGTGTCGAGATAGGCCTCGGTGCTCGCCTGCGTCTGCATCGTCAGGTACATGCGCCCCAGAGCTTGATGGCTCGCATCGGCAGTGCTCATGCCCGCGTGGAACAAATTATTGGTGAGCCCTGAGAGCTGATCTGCGCAGCGCGGGATTGTAGGTGTTGGTATGCATGCTGAAAGTATCCTGATGTAGCTGCGCTCGTCGCTGGGTCAGAGTCGTCACCATCGAGATTCCGACACTGGCTCCCAGATTGCGGAACATGTTTATCATGCTCGAAATTTGATTGTTTTTCCCCGGCGGAACGTCGAGATAAGCCAGCGTGTTGATCGGGATGAACATGAAGGCAACGCCCACACGTTGATAGAGGTAGTCGAGCGTATAGGTGTTGAAACTGGCATCGAGGTCGAGCCGAGTCATGTGCCATAGCGCAAGCCCGGTGAGCAGGAACCCCGTGGCAGCGAGCCAGCGCGCCTGCACGCGCGACGACAGTCGCCCGACCAGCGGCATCGTCACGATCATCACGAGACCTCCCGGCGACAACACCAAGCCCGCTAATTCTGCGGTATATCCTGCCAGCTCTTGCATAAAAAGGGGTAACAAGGCGGTGGCCGCGTAGAGCGCCAGTCCCAGCACGAACATCATCAGGCTGGCCGCGGCAAAGTTGAAGTTCTTTAACAGTCGCAGTTCTATCACCGGCGACTTCTGCCGGAGCTCCCAGACGATCAACGCCACGATCGAGGTGATCGAGATCGCCGAGAGCGTCGCGATGAAATGAGAGGCAAACCAGTCATCCTCCTGACCCTTGTCGAGCACTACCTGCAGGCAGCCTATGCCGAGCGCGATCAGACCTATTCCGATGTAGTCGATGTTAAGTCGGCGATGGCTGCGGCGCTGTTGCTCCATGCGCTCTTTAAGATAGGGCGGATCCTGGACGAAATGATTGGTGAGCAGCAGCGAGATAATTCCGATCGGAACGTTGATATAGAAAATCCAGCGCCAGCTATAGTTGTCAGTTATCCAACCGCCTAGGGTTGGTCCTATAGACGGCGCTAGCACGACCGCCATTCCATAGATGGCGAATGCCATGCCCAGGCGTTCGGGTGGAAACGTATCTGCGAGGATGGCCTGCTCGCTGGGCTGCAGTCCGCCGCCGCCGGCTCCCTGCAGGACGCGAAACAGGATCAGCATGCCAAGCGAGGGCGCAATCCCGCATAGAAATGAACAGGCTGTGAATAGTGCGACGCAGGTCATATAGAAGCGCTTGCGTCCCATCACGTCCGACAGCCATGCGCCCAGCGGCAGAATGATGCCGTTGGAGACCAGGTATGAGGTCAACACCCAGGTGGCCTGGTCGGCGGTCGCGGACAGGCTGCCAGCGATATGCGGTAGCGCGACATTCGCGATGCTCGAGTCGAGCGCTTCCATGAAGGTCGCGATCGTCACCGTGAATGCGATCGGCCATGGATTTATCGCGTACCTGGGGCCGGAGGCTGATGCGGACGGACCTCCAGCCGGAGCCGCGCTCACTTAAGCCACACCGTGGGCTCGGCGGACATGCCTGGGACCAGACGATGGTCGCTGTTCTGGCCCGGTGCGAGATCGATGCGAACTGGAATCCGCTGCACCACTTTGACGTAGTTGCCGGTCGCGTTCTCGGGCGGGAGAAGGCTGAAGCGTTCACCTGACGCAGAGCCCAACCCATCCACATACCCTTTGAAAGTGCGGTCCAGCGCGTCGACGTGGATGTCGACCGGTTGTCCGGGCTGCATCCGCCGCAGCTGGTCCTCCTTGAAATTGGCGGTGACCCAGATATCGTCGAGCGGCACCACTGCCAGCAACGATTCGCCCGGCTGGATGCGTTGCCCCGGCTCGACGCTTTTCTTGCCGATCACCCCGCTCATAGGCGCTGTGATTTTGGTGTAGCTGTAATTGAGTACGGCCTGATCGAGATCGGCCTGAGCCTGCTTAACCGCGGCCTGGCGGGAAGCGATATTCTTCAGCGCTGCGTTAGCGCTTGCGCGATCGGCATCGACTGTTGCCCGAGCCACCTTCGCGACACGCAGGCTCTCCAGATAATCCTCCCTTCGGGCAGCGCCCTTGGCCGCAAGGATTTCCAGCCGAGGCACATCATAGTCATCCTTTGTGCTGGTCGCTTGGTCCTGACTGACTTTGCTAAGCGTCGTCTCGTAGTCCGCCTTAGCCGATTCCACCTGCGCCTGAGCCTGACCCAGCCGAGCTCTCGCACCCTCAATAGCGACGACATAATCGGACGGATCGATATCGGCCAGAAGCTGTCCTTCGCGGACCGGCTGAGTATCGACCACATAGACGCCTAAGATAGTACCGTTGATTCGAGAGCTGACCGCGATGATATGTCCATCGACTTGCGCGTCGTCGGTGGCTTCATAAGAAGACAGGTAGCGCCATCCTGGCACTGCGGCTGTCGCCGCGACGATTAGGAGCAAGAAGACCAGAACGAGATTTCGCCGGTGATGGGGTCGTGACGATGAGGATCGTTCTGATTCCGGCGATGGTGCACGATCGGCGTCGTCGCGATCCACAACGTTCTTCTTATGGTCGGAGTTGGTGGAGAGTTCCGTACTCGCAGTGTTCTCTTGCATCTTTTTAGCCAACTACTGAAAAAAGGTTCCCCCGGTAGAACCGCTGCGCGCGGACTCAAGGGGAGGCAAGGCCACACGCGCAACGGCCACCGGGGGAAGGTTGATTGCTGTTTCTGCGGATCGGGTTTGCGGATCGGTTTGCCAACCGCCGCCTAGAGCTTTGTAGATAGCGATCAGGTCGTCGATTATTTGCTGGTCGCTCTGTGCCAGTAGGTCCTGCGCCGTATAGAGCGATCGCTGTGCGTCAAGCACGTCGAGATAGGTGGCATAGCCCTCTTCGTAACGATCGAGCGCAAGTAGCTGCGAGCGCTTGAAGTCTTCTGCCGAAGCCGCCAGCGCCTGATGCCTGGTGCGCTCCTTGTCATAGGCGACGAGAGCATCCTCGACTTCGGCGAGCGCGTTGAGCACGGTTTTGCGATAGGAAAGAAGCGCCTGTTCTTCCTGCGCGTTGCGGACCTCGATATTGGCGCGAATCCGGCCGCCCTCGAAAATTGGCCAGGTCATCGATGGACCGACCTGCCACATCCGGCTCGTTCCAAAGAAGAAATCGCCGGGACTTATCGATTCGAGCCCTGCGGTGCCGACGATGTTGAACTTGGGGAACAGGTCTGCCGTGGCAACACCGACGCGAGCCGTGGCTGCCGCGATCTCTCGCTCGGCGGCGCGAATATCAGGCCGCCGCCGGAGCAGATCTGAAGGCAGGCCGGCGGGAATTCGCACCGCGATCGCATCGGGATCCGCGATGCCCGGAATCGGCGCCATGTCGGAGAGCTGCGCCTTGAGCGCATCTGGCTCGCGACCAAGCAACACGCCCAGGCGATGGACTGTCTGCGCAACCTCGCTCTCAAGTTCCGGCACTTGCGCCTGCGTAGTCTCCAGCAACGACCGCGCCTGGAAGACGTCGAGCTCCGGCGCAAAGCCCTGCTCGAATCGGGCTTGAGCGAGCCTCAATGAATCATTTTGATCGCGCAAGTTTGCCTTGGCGATCTGGAGACGACGCTCGAGCGCGCGCACGGCAACGTAATCGCGCGCGGCCTCCGCCAGCAGCGATACCCGCACGTCGCGCGCGTTCTCGACTGATGCGGCCAGCTCGGCCTTCGACGCCTCGACGCCACGCCGGATACCGCCGAAGACATCCAGCTCCCAGCTCGCGTCGAATCCGGCTTCATAGATGTTTTCATCTCTTGGAAGTACCTGCGGGAAGAATCCGAAGGGGGTGTTCGCGCTGTACCGCTGGCGAGTGTAGTAACCGGACGTATCGATACTGGGGTAAAGCCCGGCGCGACTTATCACCAGGTAGGCGCGCTCTTCGCGAATCCGCGCCGTCGCGATCTTCTCGTCCAAATTTGACGAGAGCGCTTGCTCGACGACCGCGTCGAGTAGTGGATCGTCGAAAGCCTGCCACCACGTCGCGAGATCGGTCTTGGTCCCCCGGTCCGCAGCGTCCTTCATCTGCTGATCGTTACCGTTCCACTGCGCGGGTAACTTCATCGCGGGCGGCTTATAGTCCGGACCGACCATGCATCCCACGACCGTTACGATCAGCAACGCCGCCGTTATCATGAGAAGCAACTTTCCAATCTCACGTAACAATATTGACGGACGTTGCTCGGTGATCGGCTTTGACGCCACTCTTCGGCCTCCTCTTGGCGTGGATGCTGCTAGTGCGTGGAAATTCTCAGCGGCCGGGCTGCCGAATCGTGAAAGGCGTCTGACTTACCCGGATTTGGCCTTTCCTCAGGGACTGCCCAGGTAAGCCATCTGACCGTGCTGATTGATCGACATCGTCACGACCTCGATAGTGTGCGGATTCGCGGATACTCGATCTGCGATGTCACGTTCGGGCACCTCAGTTGGAACGAATTGAGTGATCTTGCCTTTGAAAATATTGAAGAAGCTGGTAGCTCCATCAGCAGTGAGCGCTCCGAAAAAAACAGTACCCTCGCTGAACACCGGATCACCCAGGCTGTCGAAGCGTGTGCCATCGTCCGTCGCATGGTCGGCATTAACTACCAACTCAGCGGTTCCGCGCTTTACCATAAAAATTCCCATACTCCCGGAGCATCGCCCAAGAACCGCCAACGCGCCTTGATCGTTCAGGCCCGGACTCGCCGGTGACAGATAGTCGATATGCCCGAGACCGCAAGATGCTGACTGCGACAGCGCTTTGTGAAGCGTGCCTTGCGCAAAGGTGAACAGGCCGGCGCCGCGATCGGTTCGCGCAGTGAACGCGATTAATGGCCCATCCGCTGTAACAGTTGCGGCTGGAAGCCCGAAGCTCCTGAAACGCTCACTATCGGGTAAATGTGTGTCCTGCAGCGCCAGGATGGTTATTCCGCCATCTTCAGAAACCATCATTTCCGCCTGACCACCAGGTTCGAGATAGCCCAGGAACGCTACGCCTCCCTGGCTTTCAGGCCGTATGCTACCGAAAGTGATCACACGGATCGTGCGCCCATCGGACAGCCGCTCCCCGGTTCGAATAAGCCGCTTCAGCTTTCCGTGCGCCAGCTTGAACAGGGCATCATCGCCCGAAGATTCATGAGCCAGAAAAACGATCCCGCCGTCAGAGGTCCGTTGTGGACGCGGGTCGGCGACCATGTCGAGATAGCGAGCCGTCTTCGGAGGAGGTCGGCAGCGTTACACGAAAGATCGATCCTGAGTCTGGTTCAGCAACGAAGATCGACCATCGAAGCTGATGACTCCATTCTCTCGCAGCGCCGAACAAAACGGTGCCGTCCAATGCGATCGACGGCGTTCCGAGATCCTCGAGAACGACCCAATCGGGACCCGCTGACCCGGTCTGAGCGATCCTCACTTCGCGTCCATCGCGATCGAGTGCGTAGAGTACGTCTGAGCCTGGCGAGATCGAGCCGTCCAGACCGAGCATGTACGCGCGGGCGGAACCAATGAAGAATCGCGAGCGCAAGCGCGACGCTTACATTAACGGCTAAGCGAGGGGTGAACATGCGCTGCTCCATCCCATCACTACATGTGGCCGACTTCGGACATCTTCACCATCGCCTCGGTGGTAAAGAACGCTTTGTCGACGGCACCCATATTGATGTACCAGCACTCACGCTCGGGAGTTTCGAGCCCGGGCAGGTAGCACATCGTGACACTGGCGCTTTGAACATCGGTGGACGAAACGCCTACGACGTATTCGCGCTTGAACGGATATATTGCGACCTTCGCGTCGGGTACCGGCCTATCGCGATACGCCAGCCAGGAGAGGTGGTTGCGGAACAACTCACCCCGGCGATCGTAAGTGTCAACGTACGGCTCGAACCACATTTCAGAGTCCATATAGATTACGGACTTGGACTCGAGCGCTTCGGCGTTGTTAACGTCTCGCCGCGGCTCCGCGCTCACGATGTACATATGGCGCATCTGCCAACGCTCGGGACACGCACTGGCGCCTCCGTCGGTGGGGCATCGCTGTTCCGGTGAATGCTCAGCGTCGACGGTCGCGAGCATTTCCTTCTCGCCAAGGAATTTGTAGTTGTATTCTTCGGTCTTGGGATTGAACCCCGAATAGTGATCGGGATCAAAGGTCTGCGTGCCGGTCGCGCTCGAATTGATCGCTTCGTTCAGACGGCGCAAGCGCCGCGATCCGGTCGTCCAGTCCCAGGTGTCGTCGCCATGAGCGGGATCGGCGTAGCGATAGCGCAGAAGGCTGGTGCCTCGAGCGTCCTCGGGCGCGAGCTCGGGTCCGAGCAGGAACAGCCACAGGCGGTTGGTTTTCTTGAAGTCTGGATCGACGGGAAGCGGATCGACTTCGGTTCTGCCCACCAGGTTGTAACCGGCGTAATGGCCAAGCTGCCCGTACGCCACTTCAAAAAATGGCTTCTTGTAGCCCGTGTACACCGTGTCGCAATCGAAATAACGCAGATCGTAGTCGTCCGAGGTAATTGGCCGGAACACGTTGTTCCACACGACTTTTGTGGCGGCGTCCGGATCGTTCGCATCGATCAGAGGGAATGGCTGTCCGGCGACATAGCCGACGACCGTGCGATGATCCTTCGAGAGGCGAACCTGCGATGAATACTTTTCGGTCGCGTCCTTATAAGGAGGCGGCCAATCGATGCGCACGGTTGGCACGATTTTCATCGTCATGCCGCGCTGCACCTTGTAATACACTCCCGGACTCACGAGGTCCTTCACCTTCGACCCATTCTCGGGCGTGATAAAGTCACCCGCCTTGACCTGGGCGGCGACGGGCGTCGCCAGCATCAACGTCAGCGACGCGAAGGCAACGAGGAATCCCACTTCCAGGCGGCGAACCAGAGTCAGACAATCCATGATTCTCTCCTCCTTAACAGATGATGCGGAGCCTTCTGTAAAACGTGACCGCCAGGCTCGGTGGCCCAGGGGACTATTCGAGAGGCGCTATCTGGCAACTCTGGCGGTCACGTTGATTAAGGAATATAAGTGAAAATAACCCGGTACCAGGGGAAGCTTTTATCCTGGTATAAAACCTGCCACCTTAATCTCCGAACCGAACGGCCAGCCCAACTCATAGATTGCGATATGACCAGGGACGAAATCAGACGGCAGGAACTGAGCGACTTTCTACGCAATCGGCGGGGACGCATCGCTCCCGCCGATGTCGGCCTGCCCGCGACCAATCGGCGGCGAACGCCCGGCCTCCGACGCGAGGAAGTGGCGCAGTTGGCCGGTGTGAGCGCGACCTGGTACACGTGGCTCGAGCAGAAACGCCCGATCGGAGTGTCATCTGGCGTGCTGGAAAACCTGGCGCGCGTACTGCGGCTCGATCCCGCCGAGCGAATGCAGCTCTTCCAGCTCGCGCTTCGACAGCCGGTCCTGGATTCTCCCTCCAGAAACGAAATGGTGAGTCCGCTGATCCGGCGCTTGCTCGATCAGACGGATCCGATTCCGGCTTTTGTCCTAGGGCGTCGATGGGACGTGCTTGCGTGGAACCGCGCCGCGCTTGCCTTCTTTTTCGATTTCGAGCAGGTGCCCGCGAACGAACGAAATACGCTTTGGCTCGCCTTCACCAACTCGGCACTGCGCTCCCTGCTCGTCGATTGGCCTGCGCGAGCTAAAGACACGCTCGCCAGATTCCGTGCCGACTATGGGCGTCATGCTGGTGAAGAGCATTTTGTAAAGTTGGTCGAGCGGCTCAAGTCAGTGAGCCCGGAGTTCGCGCAATGGTGGCCGCGTCATGACATCCTACCGATGACCGAGGGCCGTAACGCCTACGATCATCCAAAGGCCGGACGAATGGTCGTCGAGCACACCACGTTCGCGGTAAGTGATAATCCGGAGCTCAGGCTCGTTGTGTTCCTGGCGACGGCGGCGTCCAATTCGATCGCGAAGATGAAAAAAATTGTCGCGGCGTTCCGGAAAGGTACCTCGTCAAGATCCTCAGGCACGCCGGTTAGGCAGATACGAAAGCCGCCCGGCAGCGAGAAGCAGGATCGCCGCGGCGGAGAATAGTTCCGCGGCGATCCCGAAGGTCAGTCAACGCGACGGTGAAGTGATCTAAGATCTGGTGATAGGTGCTGACCAGTTGCGCGAACCTGACCTCATGCTTACTCGACGACGGAGACGTTCATCCTCATGAGCGTTGCATCCATTCCGACGGTGTTGTTCCAGCCACGGTCCACGTCTGGCTTAGAGCTAGTAGCCCGTACAGTCGGCGTTCGTTCTGCATGGAGCCCCAGTTGTCTCCTGCTGGTCCATGTTGTTCAGACTCCCTGGAGCGACTTTTGGCACGCGCGGGGTCACCGCTGGCACGATCAACGCTCCGCTTGGCAATACTGTGATTCCGTTCATCGTAACCGCACCGGTCATGCCCGAGGCTCCGCTCAGGCTCCCAACAGATCCCATCCGTCCTGAACCCATCGCGCCGACATGTGCCCCGCCGGCGCCGCTCATCATTCCGAGCGCGAACGCCGGTTGCGCGCAGAGCGCAATCGCTGCGGCTGTACCCAATAGGGCGGTGGCTGAGATCTTGTTTTTGAACATTGTCGTTTTCAATTTTCTTACTCATCCTTTGCGTGGTTGCGATCAAATATACTTGCCATTAAGAATTCCCCGGTGGAGTCCGGAGTTCCCTGCCAAGTCGATAGGTAAGCCCTATCGGCCTTTCAGGCGTGAAAAGTCGACGCACAAAACTAACCTGGGTACATCTTTTGAGACCTTTGAATAGGTCTAGCGTGCTTCCGATCGCACAACGCATGTCCCAGAAAAAAACTTTTGAAATTCAAAAGGCTTGCAACGATGCAATCGGTTGAACCAGAAAATTTCTGAAAAGTACGTCATAGGACTAGGGAAGTTGGCGTAAGCCTATTTCAGCCCTTTGCATTTTGAATTGCCGTGCTCAGAGGTAGCGGGTTATTGATGCGGTGACGTGCGTTTTCACAGGATAGGAGTTCGACCGGTGAGAGAAAATTTCTGTGATTGAGGCCGGAAAGGCAGTCGGGAACAAAATCAGCGCGCCCGCAGTTGACACCAGATGGGAAAAGGCGAGTGAAGAGCTGCAAGAGACAAAGCGGTCGAACTCGATCGTTACGATCTCCAGTCGAGCTTGGCGGCGAAGATGGATGGTACGCTGAGCGGCGACCATTGTCGGATCGTCGCGAGCGCTGCACAGCAAGGGCTGAAGCCGGCGCGGCCGCATCCTGACCAGACGCTCCGCGGCGAAGCGGTCTCCATGGATTTTATGGCGCGAGTGGAAAAATTCCTCGCCGAGTATTCAGCCGGTTGCCCGCAATCCTCCTTAAGCGTTCATCCACAAATATGCGTCACCCACAGAGCTTGATTCGCGGCCGTCGCAGCTGAAGAGCCACTCCTTCGGCGCGGCCAAGGGACAGCGATCGAGGCTGGGGACAGTAACGTTTGACATTTGGGTCGCTCGGTCATTATTCTGAATGCGCGTTCATGAATTCCAATTCACCGTATGAGATTGACAGATGAAGCTCACCCTTAAGGTGCGCGAACGGCGGCGCGTGGAGAACGATGCCCGTGCAGCGCGAATCATGACAGCAGCCGCGCGCGTTTTTGCGCGCCGCGGGGTCGAGAACGCCACGATGGAAATGATTGCGCACGAGGCCAACGTAGCAGTCGGAACCATCTACCTGCATTTCGCGTCGCGAGACGAAGTGTATCTGAACCTGTGCGCCGATCGCGGTACGCAATTAGGAGCCGGTTATCGAGAAGTGATAGCGCAGGGGCTGAAGCCGCTCGACGAGATTCGCGCCCTCGCGCAGGTCTATATCGAGTATCTGCACGAATCGGCCGATCCGATCCTGCTCAGCGAGCCCACCCCTTACTACGAGATCAGAAAGCGACTTCGGCGGTCATCGGAAATCCGGGCATTCGATCGCGGTTCGAAGATCCGACAGGAAGTGTTCCGCCTGTTCGAAGGCAGCGTGAAGCGCGCTTTCGACGACGGCCTCATCGCGGATCCGCTAGGGCCGACCGGAGTGACTGTCGCGATCTGGTCGATCCTCAACGGCGCTTTCATGGTGACGCGCGATCGCGAGTACCTGCTTCATACCATCGGCTTTGAGCCGGAAGGATTTGTCGCCAAAGCGCTTGATTCATATCTGCAAGGTCTAGCCGCAGCGGCGCGCTCTGGGACTCGGCGGTCGAGGCCGGCGCCGCGCAATCACCGCGTTCTCGGGACGCTGGGAAAAGGAACAGGCTTATGAAAACGATTTGGTTTCACATGCAGGGATATCGCGACCTGCCGGATGATTTTCGCGATCGCTACGAGAGCATCTGGGTGACGCCGCCCAACGACGAGCTATGCCATTCGGCGGAGGTCGCGAAATATCTGCACTGGAATCTCGACGAGCTCGAAATGGCGGACGATCTCGGCTTCGACGGCCTCGGCCTCAACGAGCATCATCAGAACGGCTACGGGTTTCCGATTTCGCCGAACATGATTGCGACTGTTCTCGCGCGGCGGAAGTCCGATGCGGCGCTGGTCATACTGGGCAACACGCTTCCACTGTACAATCCGCCGATTCGCGTCGCCGAGGAATTTGCGCTGCTCGATTGCCTGAGCGGCGGCCGCCTGGTGGCGGGCTTCCCGGTCGGCTCGCCGATGGACACCACTGGCTGCTACGGCATTCCGCCGACACAGGTGCGGCCGCGATACTACGAGGCGCATGATCTGATCAAGCAGGCGTGGACGCGGCCCGGACCGTTCGCATTCAACGGCCGATTCACCAAGCTGCGCTATGTGAATCCGTGGCCGAAGCCGCTGCAGAAGCCGCATCCGCCGATTTGGCTCGCGGGCGGCGGCTCGGTCGAGACCTGGAAGTTCGCGACCGACCACGATTACACCTACAGCTACCTGAGCTTCATGGGCCACAAGTACGCGAAGGTGCTGATGGACGGCTACTGGGACTCGGTCGAAAAGGCCGGCATGGATGACAATCCTTATCGCGCGGGATTCGCGCAGTTGGTCGTCGTCGCCGACACCGACGCGGAAGCGGAGCGAATCTACCTGAAGCATCTCCGCAACTTCTACTCGAAGTCGCTCTACGTCGCGCCGCATTTCGGCAACGTGCCGGGGTTCATGACCAAGCGCAGTTTCGAATTCCAATTGAGTCATCGCGGCGCGAGCGCATTCAGCTTCGACTTCAAGCCGCACGAGGCGACCTGGAAACAGCTGGTCGAAGACTCACGCATGGTGATAGGCGGCAGTCCCGATACCGTCGCCGCGCAAATCGAAGAGGCGGTACGCAATATCCGCGTAGGACATTTGATGGTCATTCTGCAAATTCAATCGATGGATCCCGAGCTGACCGCGTACAGCAGCGGGCTGTTCGCCGAAAAGGTGCTGCCGAAAATCAAAGGCATCTGGGACAAGGAAGGCTACGCCGATCGATGGTGGCCGCAGGGCGCGACGCGCAATCAACCGCACCGCGCGCCGTCAGCAACAAAGATCACCAACGGAGAAGCAAAGGTCACGGCATGAACACCGAGACAGCGCAGAATATCGAACTGCCGGGCGGCTTCGCGGCCAATCCGGTGATTATCAAGGGCGAAGGCGCACCGGTTGTTTATCTGCACGGTCCTTTCGGGCAGGAATGGGACGGCTTCCTGGACGACCTCGCAGTGCATCGCCGCGTCTATGCGCCTGCGCACGCCGGCGCCGAAGCAGACCGAAGACCTCGATCATCTGGACGGCATTCCGGATCTCATTTTGTACTACGACGATCTGTTCGACCGCCTTGGCCTTGAGTCGCGTCGATCTGGTCGGACATTCGTTCGGCGGAATGGTCGCCGCTGAGTATGCGGCACCTTTCGCGATCGCGTCGGCAAGCTGGTGCTGATCGACGCGATGGGACTGTGGCGCGACGACGCTCCGGTTGAAGACCATCTGCTGGTCTCACCTGAGAAGCTGGTGAAGCTGCTGTTTCATGATCCGTCAAAGCCGGAAGTCGCCGCCAAGCTCGCGATGCCGAAGGAGCGCGACGCGATGAACGCCGCGATGGTGAATCGCTTTGGCGCACTCGCAAGCACGTCGCATTTTATCCATCCGATTCCAGAGCGCGGCCTCAAGCGGCGGCTCAGGCGGATCAAGGCCGAGACTCTCGTGCTGTGGGGCGCGCAGGATGCGCTGGTGCCGCCGTCGTATGCGGCGGAATTTGCGGAGCTGATTCCGAACGCGCGCGTTGAGATGATTCAAAAGGCCGGCCATCTGCCGCAAGTCGAGCAGCGGAAGGTTGTCTCCGAGCATTTGGAGAGATTTCTGGCGGGTTAGATCAGTTGTGGGCCGCGGCGTCCTTTGACCATCTGCCCACTCAGCGCGTGGCTTTTCCAGCGTTGGCAAACCAAGCGAGGCACCGCTTTAAAATCTCTTCGGAACCGCTTTCGATCGGAATCATGTGGCCAAAGCCAGAAAGGCCCCAATCCTTGCCAACAGAGATGTGCGGAGCGCCTAGCGACTCTGCGACCGCCGACGATCTCTCATGGGTCACAAGTTGATCGTTATCACCTGCTACTACCAACTTCGGAATTGAAGCTATTCCCGCAAAATCTTCGATCACAAGATCCCGACTTCCGTTCCCTGAGGCAGCCGCATTGAAGACGCCTGGGCTCATCGAACAAAGCGAACGCCTATACTGATCGATCGAGTCCTTTGGAAAGCGAGGAGCGCTGCAGAAAAACCGAAGCATCGCACTTTCATCGAAAGTAATTGCTTGATCGCTGGGAATCGGTGCGCGACCGCGGTCGCCGGCGATGTTTCCATGCGGAGCAGGTGCAATAGAGATCAGGCCGGTGACGTGTTTCGGCGCAACGTCCATGACCTTTGCGGCGATCGCCGCGCCGAAACTATGTCCGATTAGAAGCGTCGGCCCTATGTCACGGACCAGCGCAACCAGTGCGCTTACGACATGCTCAGCCCTCGATTGAAGGAGCGTGCCGGTGCCAGCAGACCGTCCTACTCCCGGCCAGTCGACGACGAACGCGGTCCATCCCTGCTCAGCCAGGTATTGCGCGCAGCCAGGCTGTCCGTCTGGACGCGTAGTCCAACAAACCCCGGTATGGACGCCACCATGGATCAGAACAACGCGAAGCGAAGACGCGGTGGGACCCCAACGTTGAACGTACATCGGGTGTTCATCGGAAACAAAAAACTCGGAAGATAGGACTGCCGAACTCATCGGTGACGCATGTTGTTGTTCGGCTTCCGGTCACCGCCGATCCAGCTGGAGAGTGTTTCGTGGGCTGTCTTCGACTGCCATTCGTTGATCTCCGAGATGTTTTTGGGATCTGAGGTGAATTCGAGCGTCAAGTCATCCGGATCCTGCACATATAAAGACTGACAGTAGCCATGATCGATGAAGGTAGTCTTATGTCCCGCCTTTTCTAGCTCTTGTTTGATTTCGGCCTGTGACTCTGGAGACACGGCAAGCGCTATGTGATTAAATCCGGATTGAACTTTTGCTTTGTAAGCCTCGTAGACGTCTGGCTCGGCGAACCCAAAGAAGGCTAGTGCACCTCCGTCCGCCAAACCATAAAACGTGTGGCAATAACTGACTGGTCTTTCCGGGAAATCAGGAAATTGTCCTACCTCGGCCCACGTCGCGAGCAGCGGCATCCCGACGATATCTTCGTAGAAGTGACGCGTTCGTTCGTGGTCTTTCACCACGCGTGCGTTATGGTGCAGCCTCTGAGGCAGTTTCGGCATCTGTGCTTTTGGATTTGTGCTCATCTCGAAGCCTCCAATAATGTTCAAATCAGATTAGGCAAACCGTGTCATAGGATCGCCTGGATCCATACCAAGTCCCAGCGCCCATCGGGCGTGACGATCCATCACGATATCGTAGTCGCCGCCCAACAGATGGGTGCTAATCATCGCGACATCGCTGGACATGCGACGAATGGGATCGTCGGCGCGATAACCGCTCGTGCCTAGACCGTCAACCAGAAGTCGCGCGGCGTCCTTTATGGTCTGCATGAGAAAAACCCCATGTAGTCCCATGTTGGCCTCGTCTTCAAGCGACATTGGGCGACCGCTCCGCGCGCGCTGAATCGAGCCTTCAGTGACGGTGTCGCGCACGAGACGCGCGACTCGCGCCGCCTCATAAACTCTCGCCCAGCGGATACGCGAAGGAACCCGATCGATCCGCGGGATGCCAAACGGCTTCGAGGTCCGAAGCCTTTCGCGGCCGAGCTCAACCGCAGCGTCCAGCGCGCCCAGGCACAGCGACGCCGTACCCATCGCCAGGACGGAGAACGACTGGCGATAGACTTCTTCCGCGTGGAAAGTGCCGGCGTGCGCGGTCGCCGACATCAGCCTTTTTATCTCGATTCCCCAACCGTCGGGAACGAATGTATTCTTGGTCGCGATCGTGACGCTTCCGGTAGCGACCATCGACGCCATGTCCCAGTCATCGATTATCTCCAAGTCCTTCCGCACGACGATGAACCAGTACGCGGAATTGTCGACGATCGACGGACAGAGCGCATACGGTGCGTGTAGTATTCCTGAGGCGTAGCCCCAGCGGCCGGTGATCCGATATCCGCCGTGAACGCGTTCGGCGCTTCCGGGCGGTGACCACACGGCCGCGCAGCGGACTGATGAGCGGTCTTGGTACAACTCCTGCTGCACTTCCAGCGGAAAGCGGCACAGAAACCAGTTATGGAATATGAAAAACGTGCTGACCCACGCGCTGGAACAATCAGCTGAGCCAAGAATTTCCGCGATCCGATTAACTTCGTGAGGACCCAAGCCCGCTCCGCCCCAGCGCTTTGGCACAACCACGGAGAACAATCCGGCCGCTTCCATTGCGTCGACCAGATCATCGTCGAGACGTCGCGCTCGCTCCATTTTCAGGGCTCGCCGGCGGATCTCCGCTACGAATCCCTGCGCGGCCTCGTAGAGGCTTTCCGCGTTGAGATTCTCACTTCGTTTTTGAACTGGCGCCTGACCGGCGATGCTGGATGAAGCCATTGGGGTGAACTTCTTTCTTAGGTCGTATTCTGTCAAAATTTGACAGAACTGTCAAGATTTCTGACAGGTTTGAGAGAGAGAGCGCCGCGCCCCTATGCAACTATCCCGTTCAAGATTACTTCCAGGACCCACTTCGCGTGACGGTCCGCCAAGTCCTCGGGGCTTACATTCCTTGGCGGGTCCAGGTTCATACTGAAATAAAGTACGATGGAGCCAATCAAGATAAACCCCAGGTGATCCAGTGGGACCTTCTTGATTTCGTTTTGCTCCTGCGCGTCCTTTAGTACTCGCGTCAGGCGCTTCACAAATGCGTTCAGGTAGTTCTCGCGAAGCCAGGCCAGCCGTTCGGAGTCGGACCTCATCTCAGCCATTATCAGACCGAAATGGTTAGGGTAGCGGGCAGCGAACTGAGCCAACGCCTGAATCATTACACGCAGCCTCTGCAGCGGCGACAGACTACGCGACGCGGCCTCGACTGCCGTTGCCTCACGTATCAAGCCACCGAAGGCGTATTCGACCGTTTCGCGCCATAGGTTGTCCTTGGAACCGAAATAGTAGTGAATCAACGGATGGGCCACTTTGGCGATCACGGCGATTTTTGGTAACGAAGCGCCGTCAAAGCCGTCGCGCGCGAAAGCCAGCAATGCCGCCTCCAGAATCTCGTTTTTCGTTCCAGGATCTGCAGCGGCAGCGGGCCGCTTTCCCCTTTTGAAAGCGGTTGCGTTGGTGCGTTTGCTTGCGGTCGCTCGATTGATAGCAGCCATCACTTTTCTCGACACGTCTTACGACGCGAGCTTGAGAATTTCCAGCACATCTGCCTCGGTTCTAATCGGTCGCGGATTTGTGGCCACGATAGGACTCTGGAGCGCGTACTTGACAATTTGAGGGATCATCTCCTCGGTTATGCCGATGTCCTTGAGAGTTCGCGGCAGACCCAGATCGCCGAGCAATTCGCCCAAGGAATCCGCGACGCTCGTGCCGGGTTCGCCGATCTCTTCCGCGAGCTCACGCTGGAGCTCGCCGTTGACCGGTTCGTTCCAGCGCAGAACCGCCGGCAATGTGACGCACGACGTGTATCCGTGCGGAGCTCCGCCGATCGATCCAAGTAGATAACTGATGCCGTGGCTCGCCCCCATGGGGACGCGAAATAGCCCTTGCGTCGCGAGCCACACAGCCTGCTGCGAGGAGAGTCTCGCGTCAAGATCATGCGGATCTTTCTTGGTCCGACGCAGCGACGAAAAGAACAAGCGCACGGCTTGCCAGGTGTTCGCACGGATATAGGGGTTCGAGGCGCCCGCGCAAAAGCTTTCGACGGCGTGGTCAATGGACCGTACCGCAGTCGAATACCAAAGTTTTTCGGGAGTATGCAGCGACAGTGCGGGATCCAACACGATGGTGTGACCGCACATGTCGCCCGTCGAAAATCCGACCTTCAACTTTCTTCGCTCGTCGAGGCTTCCGGCGCTGTTTGTGAATTCAGAACCCGACAGCGTGGTCGGCACGATAAGTTGCCGAATTTTCGATGACCCCGGAGTAAGTTTGTTCGCGCGCTCCAGAAGCTCATCGAGAGTGTGAACTCCATAGGTCAGGCCTAGCTGGACGATCTTGGCAGTATCGATAACGCTGCCGCCGCCTATCGTCACCAGCAGGTCAGGAGACGCACGCCGCGCCGCGCCAAGGCTGGCAATGACCGATTCGAGCGGCGAATGTTCGCGGCACTCATCGAAGCGGCCTGCGTACCGCTTACCCATTGCGCTCGCGACTCGATCGATAGTCTCCGTCTTCCTGGACAGGGTGCCGGATGCGACGATGAAAACCCGTGCCGCACCTCGTGCGTCAATCTCGCGAGGAAGTGCCTCGCTGGCCGCGGTGCCCCAGAGGATCTTTTCTATCGGAACAAATGTGTAGGAGCCTGTTTGCATGGCTATTGCTGCACTTCCGTTTGTTTGACAGATCTGACAGGGAATTATACAAATCAGAAACACAAAGCGCCAGCAGGCCAGAATTCCGGATTAATTTGCATGCGAAACAGATCATGGACGGATACGAACCACCCATAGCAGATCCTGCTGACTACACTGTTCCCAGGACGTTCAGGATGGTCGACGCGCACGTGCACTGGTGGGACCATGCGGACAAGACCGTAAGCTGGGGTGTCTCCAGCAGGAACTGGCAGCACCCGCGGTTGATGTGGGCGTGGCGCCTTGATCAGGAGAGATTCTCGGCGCCGGAATATCGTGCAGAGGCTTCCGGGCTCGGCGTTATCAAGACCGTGCACGTTCAGCATGCGACCATGGCGGCGGCCGCGGCCGCGGAGACGGCCTGGCTGCAGTCGGTAGCCGATCGCTATGAATGGCCGAACGCGATCATGGCGCGCGGATTTCTAGCTGATCCCGCGGCACCGAAAGAACTGGAGACCCATACCCCGTACGCGAATTTTCGAGGGATACGAGACTGCAGTGAGATGAAGCTGGTAGGCACGTCTCAGTGGGACGCCGGCTATAAGACGCTTCTTGGTCTCGGCGGAATCTGCGAGCTGATGATTACGCATGAGTACTTCGAAGCGGCGTATCAAGTGGCGAAACAGTTTCCCGATCGGCCGATGATACTGTGCCATGCGGGGATTCCCGTGGTGTCGAAACTCGACGACTATCAGCAGGCTTGGCGTACCGCACTGCGCAAGCTCGCACAGGCGCCAAACGTCGTCGTCAAGATCTCGGGTCTTTCAAGCGGCGCACCCGCGAACTTTTATGCGGTTACCATGCGCCAATGGATCCGCGAATGCGTCGAGACGTTGGTCCCGAGCGTTCCATGTTGCTAGCAATTTCCACGTCGAGCGCCTGTTCGTCACCCTGCCGAAGCTGTTCAGGACTGTACCGCCGGGCGGTAGAAGACTACACGCCCGCTGAGCAGGAGATGATGTTCGCGGGCACGGCCGAGCGAGTCTATCGCATCTAGAGCCATTCACGGATCGTGTCGATGGAGATTATATGTCACGACTGCCGCTAGTTGGTCCCAAGGGTCTCGACGCCGAGCAAAAGGCTTTCTGGGAATACATTGTTACCGGCCCGCGAGGCGCGAGTTTGCGCGAGCCTCTCACATCTCTGCCGGGTCCATTTAATCCGTGGATGCAGATACCGTCATTTGGCAGAGTGGCGGCCGAGATGGGGGAGCGATTGCGTTTCCGCTCTGTGCTTCCAGGCAAGCTTCGCGAGTTGGCGATTCTCACGACAGGCGTTCATTGGAAGGCGGAGTTCGAGTTCTGGGCCCACGCCAGAGCCGCGCGTGCGGAGGGTTTGCCCGACTCGGTGATCGAGGCGCTGCAGGCAGGAACGGCGATTCCCTACGAAGACGATTTGCAGCGGCTCATTCATACCGCCGCGAAAGAACTTGTCGAAACAGGCCGCCCGCGCACCGATTTGGTAGAGCAGCTCGCCAATGCGCTTGGCTGGCCGGCGGTGGTCGAACTGGTCGCGCTGGTGGGTTTCTACTGCATGGTCTCGTTCACGCTCAACGCCTTCGACGTAGCCCTGCCGGACGGCGTAGCGCCAATCTGGAATCGCTAAGTGTCGTGAGCGCTGGACAGGTTCCGCTGATCGCAAAGCTCATAGGCCTCTGACGCACACCGGGTTGCGCTCCAGAAGCTATCCCGGTTCTGATATTGATCAAGGGAGCATTCAATATCGCTGAGATCGATTCGGAGGTAACGACAATGACGCGGCGAGTTCTAAATGACCCCGACAGCCACATCATGGAGTTGCCGGACTTTCTGACCAAGTATGCGGATTCCACCATTCGTCACCGCTTGCCGGCGTTACTGCCGGCCGGAAGTCTTGATGCGACATTGGTGGGATTGCCAGACAGCGGGCGCCGCGGCCATTCGCCGGAAGCCGTCGCGAAGCTGAAAGCCCTCGGCGATCAAATCCTTCGCGGGCCAAAATGGTACGCCGCACTCGGCGCATTCAACAGCAAGGAACGCGGAGCCGTGCTCGACGCGCTAGGAATCCAACGCCAGGTCGTCTTTTCTTCGTTTGCCGCGGCCACGCTGTTCGCTTGTAAGGATAGCGAAGTCCGCTACGGAGGCGTCAGGGCATTCAATCGCGCGATGACGGCGTTCGTTGCCGATGAACCGCGCCTGGTCGCCACCGGTATTCTAGTGTTGGACGATCCCGAGCGCTCGGCGGCTGAGCTCGATCGCGCGCTCGCCGAAGGATTGCGGATGTTTATGCTGCCTTCGGATGCCCCCGGACGATCGCCGGGACATTGCGCGCATGATCCGATTTGGGCCCGACTCGCGGAAGCGCGCGCGTCATTCGTGCTGCACGTCGGAAGCAGCAAGTTGTCGATCGATCCTGAATGGATGATTGACGGGTTCCCGAATCGCAAGACCGCGCGCGGCGGTGCCGAGGTCGTAGGCTCCAAGGATATGACTTGCATCTTTCACACCGCAGAACGATTTCTCTCGGTGTTGATCCTCGACGGTGTGCTCGATCGATTTCCCAACTTGCGAGGTGGATGTATCGAGCTCGGGGCCGGATGGGTTCCGGCGATGCGCCGACGTCTCGATCATATCGTCGACATCTGGTCAAAGCCCGAGCTGCATTTGCGCGAAATGCAGCGGCGGCCTTCCGAACAGATCGACGACCAGTTGCGCTTTACTCCCTATCCCTTCGAAGACGTCGGTGAACTGATCCGCCAATCCAACGATCGGCTTTTTATGTTCTCGACCGACTACCCGCATGCGGAGGGCGGCCGCGATCCGATCGGCAGATTCGAAGCGAGCATCGCCGGCTTTCCTGAGCCGACCAAGGCGCGCTTCTTCACAGAAAATTTTCAAAATCTGGTGCAGGACTGAAGTTTAGCCCCACGCCTCCAGACCGCACATCAAGCGTCCATAGAGTTCGTACACCGTTGAGGGGACGAGGGTCGCATGCAGACCGGCGACGCGCGCATCACGCCAGATTCGATTAAGGGGATGCAAGACGCCGGCAAAAGAACCGCCCGATGCGCCGGCGAGTATGTCGATACCTTCCCAGATCAGCCTACTGGCGAAGCCAGTGTCGCGCCGTATGCGCGCCTGGGTCATTTGGTCCATTTGTTTGCCGGCCTTGGCGTAACGCTCTACGTCGTCGGCCGCGGTGGCGATGATCATTCGCGCGGCGTCGATTTTTGCGGATGCTTCGCCGAGTTGCAGGTGGGTGACCGCTGCTTCTTGCTGCTTCGTGTATGGCGAGTAAGCGATCGCTCGGCGCGGTAGTTGCTCCGTGAAGACGTCGAGCGCGCCTAATCCAGCGCCGAGCGCCGGGAACGCTATAATGATCTGGCCCAGCGCGGTGAAGGACGCTCGGTAAAACCATTCGCGATCGAGTTGAGTCGACTTGTATTTGCCGAACTGGGCGCTGTCGGCGCGGACGATCCGAATGTCAGGAACAAAAACGTCGCGAACGGCAACGCTCGAGCTGCCGCTGCCGCGAACACCGATCGTGTCCCAATCGTCAAGTATCTGGACGTCGGCTATGGGAAGGAGCGCGAACACGAGAGAGATGCCGGTCTCGTCGTGCACGGGGAACCCGAGCATATCCCACTGCGCGTGGTAGACGCCGGAGTTGAACGCCCATATCCCTTCCTCGATGTGGAACCCGCCGCTGACCTTTCGAACCCTGCACTTACGTGGCTGCAGTACCGCTGCCACTCGGGCGCCGGGCTTCGCAAAAACCTCCTCGCTAACTTCCGGCGGGAACAGGGTGGCGATAAACCAATTGTTGATGTTGACGAGCGTGGTCACCCACGACACCGACGCGTCTCCCCGTCCGAGCTCAACCATCGCATCCATGTAAGCGTGCACATCCAGCTGCAGCCCGCCGTAGCGGCGGGGCGTGGTGATCTCGAACAGGCGAGCCTCCTCCAGGTCGGCAACGGTTGCTTCGGGGAGTCGAGCGAGACGATCTGTCTCGGTTGTCCGTTCGCGAAGTTTGAGACGAAGGGCGGCAGCCCGCGCTACTACATGTGGTCCCTGGGCCACAGCCTCCTCGTTTATCCGGGAGCTGTGTGCGTAATCTTCTTCCAGAAAGGTTGTCATCTGCATCTCAACATACTATATTGTCAATCTGACGAAAACGATGGCATGATAGGAGCGATTGAGCGATTCTGTCAACCGCTCATCAGGCCGGCTGCATCAGGGTGGTCTCCCCTGAGACCTCCGGCCGAGGCATATTAGTCGAACTGACAAAGATGCATGCACGGTCGGATTGCTCTAAACGTGGTGAAATGCTGCAAACCAAACGAAGAAGATCATCAGCCAGAAACGAATCGCAGGTCGTCAATTTCAGGACGCGAAACGCGCAGGTGAAGCGCGAGAAGATGCTCGCGCGGTTGCTCTCCGCGACGATGAGCGTGTGCGCGGATCCTGGTCGCCGTGGCAATGCGGTGATCGACGATGTCGTAAGAGCGGCGGGCGTCTCCCGAGGCGCATTCTATTGGTATTTCGACACGCTCGAAGAAGCGATCGAAACGCTGGGCCGCCGAATGGCCGACGAGATCAGCGCCGAAACTTACAATGTCTTTCGATCGCAGCCGGACCCGGCAATTCGCACAGAGTTGGCCGCGAATCCGGTTCTTCGCGCGGCATTGGGCGGCCAGGTCATGATGTGCCGCGCGTCGATGGATTCGGTCTGGGCGCGGTACCTCTCCAACGTTCACGTTCTGCCCGATGATTCGAAATTCATTACGCGTGTGCGCCGGAACCTGGAAGCAGGGCGCTCTATAGGTGAACTTCACTTCGAGTCCGTCAAGGTCGCGGCGGATTATCAGGTTGGCGCGGTTCTGGCAGCAGTTCGGCGATGCTCAACGGAATCACTCCCACCTTCAGCGCCAGTGGAAATGAACGTCCTGATACTGCGAGGTCTGGGAGTTAGAAGCCCCACCGCGGAAGAGCTGGCAACCCAAGCCGCCCGAATCGTAGACCAGGTTGGACCGGAGAACTTCGCTTGGTGGCGCAAATCGCGCTGACCAATTTTAAAATGTGCCACGCGATCTGTCACTGCAGCGCGCGCCGTCGAACAAGGCGAAGAGGTAGCTATGAAACTGAATCGAATTGACGTCCACGCACACTATGTGCCTCCAGGGACCGTACCCCGCGCCAACTCAGCGCAGAATTTTGTATCATCTCCGATGCCGCGATGGACGCCGGAGTTCGCCCTGGATTTTATGGATCGACACGACATAGCTACTCAGATGCTTTCGCTGCCGAGCCATCTCTCCAAGGAAGAAGCGCGCACGATCAACGAATACGGCGCGATGGTGGGTAAGCAGTATCCAGAACTCTTTGGCCTGCTCGCAGCCCTCCCTATGGATGACGTCGAGGCAACGTTGTCCGAGATCGCCTTCGCTTTCGATCAACTCAATGCCGAAGGCGTAATAATGGTCACGAACTACAGCGGGAGCTACCTGGGAAACGCCCGATTCGAACCGGTATTCGCAGAACTAAACAAAAGGTCTGCGACGATTTTTATCCACCCGATTAACCCAGCCGGCTATGAGTGCGTCGCCTGCGGCCGCCCAGGACCGGTCATCGAATTTACCTTTGACACCTGCCGCTCTGTGACGGACATGCTCTATGCTGGAGTCTCAGTCGACACGGCAATCTCAAGTTCATTCTACCCCACGCGGGCGGACCGTTGCCGACTCTGGCACCGCGGCTCGGTACAATCGGAACGCTGCCCTGGGTTGCTCATCCTGCGGAACTCACGCAAGCGGCAGTGCGGACCCAGCTTAGTCGTCTTTACTTTGATACCGCGATCGCGGGCACAGCAGCGTCGATAGGTCCGGTGCTCGAACTGACTGCGCCCGATCACATCGTGTTTGGATCAGATTTTCCTCCGGCCTCAGAACCTGTCATCGATCAGAACATCGCCGCGCTCGCCGCGCTGACCTGTATGACGGAGGCCGAGAAATCGGCTATCAACCAAAACGCAGGGCGCTTATTCCGTCGGTTTGCGCCAGAAGTGCCCGGCGACTAGTCGAGAACGCGTGGACTATCTAAGTATCACTTTCATTTCGGTCGGCGGAAATTGCGTCGCCAAGGCCTGCTTCTCTGCAATCATATCCTAAGGACGAACTCAACAGACGTTCTCATCCAGTCGTCAGCACAGTTGCGTCGAAATTTGCGGTTGACTTTGCGAAACGAAAGCCGCGACGCTCAATCAAGGAGGTCGGCGAGCTTCAGCTACACGTCCTGGGCGAGTAGCGGGCGAGCTGCGCTATGCCGGAGGTCTTGAAACCGCATGGTAGAAAGCACTTCGCACGCCGCCGCATTACGCCGGACGCCGAGTGGACCGACTGGGCGTCCGGTTACGAACAGTAACCTCTGGAGCGCAGGTATATGAGGTCGTTGGTGGTGAGGTTGGGAGGCTGAGAGACGCGGGCGTATACGACTGACTGATCGCTGGTATTGATGCCGCAGTGGATGTTGATAGTCGGCTCGCGGGGGATTGGCACGATAAGTTCCCTGGTAACGTTCGACGATGAGACGCTGAAGGTCTTTCTCATCGCGGTGCAGTATTTCATCGCGTCGATCTGGCATCCATTTGCCGTTGTGCTCGTCTCGGCTTGATTTTCCTCGGTGCTGCACCCCGCGAACAACAACGTTATCGACAGCGAGAGTATAGCGACTGCTCGAATTCTCACATTCATGCCCCATCAGAGCCTAAAGGGGGACCTTCCTTGCCGTGCCCGCTTATCCGGGACAGCGATTTTTCTCTTCGCGGTCGAGCCGGTCGCGCGCTTAGAGCCCGAAGAATAGGCTGACGCCGGGCGGCGGAGGGGGAGCGCAGCCGTAGTCGTAGTCCGGCCCATCGTAACCCGGCCCGTCACACGGCGCAGGAACCGGCGCATAGACATAGGGTTCCGGCGCCGCGTAGTAGTCGGGTCCCGGTATGTAATAACCGCCGCCCCAATGGTCCCCTCCTCCGTGGTAGCCGCCGCCTCCATGGTAGCCGCCTCCTCCGTGGCCACCTCCTCCATGCTCACCGCCGCCATGGTCACCGCCGCCATGATCCGCGGCGGGAGCTAAACCGGCCGAGACACTACCAATCAGGAGGGCAAAAGCGACAGCCGTCGCGATCCTGCCTATCTTAGAGCGCAATGCTTTTCTCCGCTTGGATGATACTTCCATAGTGACCCTCCATCGCCGGAGTGACTCCCGGTTCATTAATTTTCTTTGGTCGCTTTTGCTGCGGACGCCCGTGCACGGCCGCGGAACATAGAGTCGGCGATCTTCTTCTGCGCATCCGACAGGCTGTTGTAGAGCGCCTCAAAGGCCGGAATGAATTTCTTCATTCCATCTGCATGGGCCTGAATGACCTCCGCGTAGGATTTCACGACCTCGACTGCGTTCATCGACTGGACGTCAGCAGCCCGCTTTTTTTGCAGGTCCACCATCGCCTGCGCGTTTTCGCGCATCACATCGGCGAGGGCGTCCCATTGAGTCTTCTGAGCATCGGTGATGTGGAGCCTTTTGCGCAGGTCCGTGATACGCGCCTCAACCCCTGACTTTGCGGCAGGTTCCGGCGCAGCCGCAGGCATCGACTCGGGCGAAGCGGCCTGCGCAACTTGCTCCGCCGGCGCCTCGGTCGCAGCCGCCGCGGAAAGGTTGCCAGAAGCCGCTGAACAAGGGCTGGCAAGAACGATAGCACCGAGTAGAGTGGCCGCGGCAGTAACAGTGCGTGCTGTTATGTGCCTGAACTGGATCATGATTGGTACCCCCGGATGGTTAGGATTGCTCAAGGAGACAAAAGGCCGAAGCACTCACGCTCGAACGGAAAACCTAATCAAATGTCTAATAATCTGCAATTCGAAATAGTCAAGAGCTATTCTTTAGAGAACGAAACCTAAATCCGTAAAGCGCGCCCCCCTGAGCATGTGACACCAGCGGGCACAGGTCCATCGATAGCCGCTTGAATCGACGGGGGATGGCTACCAAAAATTATGCGGCTGGCAAATGGCGATGACGCGTGCAGACGAAATAGAAGTCGTGCCGCCGCAACCATGAAAGCGCGCCCACCGGTTGTTTCAGGTTCAGTGACAGAATGTCCATTTCATCACAGAGGGAACAGCTAAGTTCGATACGCACGCTGGCCGGATCGCTGTCGAAGACTGGAGCAACGGAGAGGATTTTACTGGGCTTCACCGGGAAGTCCTCTCAGCCGAACAAATTGGATTTTGGTAAGGCCGGCCTCGCTCTCGATCAAGCTCAGACGCGTTCGGCTGTGATTCCGGGCTTGCCAAGCACCTCAATTGCGAGTTTCAGCATTTCGGCGACAGTACGCTCTGCGATGTTGATTTAGCAAACTCTTCAGTCCGAAAATAAATTTACAAGAGCTGGCGCCTGATGGGTCAGCCATTACGCGAGCGTTGATGACAACTATAATGGCGATTCGCGGTCTGGCTCAGAGACGCCGGTCGGATCGAGTCACTGTTATTACGACTGACTTCGACGCCGGGGTATTACTGATTTCTGCAACGCTACCGAGCGCTACCAGTGGATTCGTTTCGGGGTAGTAAGTGGCAGTGCAGCGCCGGGGTATGTCGTAGGGAATCACTCTGAAATCCCGAACCGTCCGACGCTCGCCCTGGAAATGGCTGGTTAGATCGACCAGTTGCCGCTCCTCGAGGCCGGCCTCGGTAATGTCATCGCGATTCATGAAAATCACGCGACGGCCTCCGTGAATTCCGCGGTACCGATCATCCAGACCATAGATCGTCGTGTTGAATTGGTCGTGCGATCGAATAGTCATCATCAGGTACTGGTCGGCGGCGAGTTGAAGCGGTCGAATTGGATTGACCGTGAAGTTCGCCTTGCCGGTGGGAGTGTCGAACTGCCGCTGTTTCGCAGCTACCGGAGCGTAGAATCCGCCCGGGGCGCGCACACGTTCGTTAAACTTTTCAAACCCGGCCACAACCCTGGAAGCGCGGTCGCGAATCTGGTCGTAGTCGAGAAAGTTGGTCCACTTGAGGTCGCCCTTGCCGCCCACTGTAGCCTCAGCGACGCCCGCGATAATGGCTACTTCGCTTTTGACATGTTCTGATACGGGAGTGAGGACACCACGCGACGAACTAACTACTCCAAGGGTATCTTCGACGGTTGTGAACTGTTGACCGGTGACTTGCAAGTCGACTTCGGTGCGTCCAAGGCATGGCAGGACAACCGACGTCGCTCCGGTTATGAGATGATTGCGATTCAACTTGGTTGCGATGAAAGCTGTCAGCTTACACTTGCCCAGGCCGCGGGCGACTACGTCGGTGTCGGGAGTCGCTGAGAGAAAGTTGCCGCCGAGACTTATAAACGTCTTAATCCTGCCCGCATCCATCGCGCGGATAGCTTCGACCGTGTCGTAGCCCTTGCGGCGCGGAGGATCGAATTTGAACTCGGCTCCCAGACGGCTGAGGAATCCTTCGTCCATCTGTTCCCAGATGCCCATCGTCCTGTCGCCCTGGACATTGCTATGTCCGCGTACGCATAGGACTCCTGAGTTTGGTTTTCCAATGTTACCGCGGAGGAGGAGCAGGTTGACGACTTCGCGGACGTTTTCGACACCGTTTCGATGTTGGGTCAATCCCATCGCCCAGCAGATGACGGTGCCAGTAGCCTTTGCGGCCATTTCGCCGATCTCGACGATCCGATCGCGAGAGATGCCACTCTCTACTTCTATCTGTTCCCATTCGGTAGACTTTACGTGTTGGCGAAACTCTTCAAAACCGCTCGTGTGATCGCGAATGAAATTCCAGTCCAGGACTGTGCCGGGAGAGCGATCGTCAGCTTCGAGCACGGTTTTGATTATTCCTTTCAGCAGAGCTACATCGCCGTTGATGCGGACCTGAAGAAGGCGATCCGAAAGACGCGTCCCGGAGCCTAGCAAGTGCATCGGCTCCTGCGGATGTTTGAATCGCAGCAACCCCACTTCCGGCAGCGGGTTGATGTCGATTATTTTCGCACCGTTTCGCTTCGCAGCGAGTAGAGAGGTAAGCATTCTGGGATGATTCGTTCCCGGGTTCTGCCCGATCGAAAAAATAAGGTCGGCGTGCTCGAGAACGTTTAGCGTTACCGTGCTCTTGCCTACGCCTAAGGTCTGGCTCAGCCCCCAACCGCTCGATTCGTGGCACATGTTAGAGCAATCGGGCAAATTATTCGTGCCGTATAGGCGCGCGAATAGCTGAAAGAGGAAAGCTGCTTCGTTGGTCGCCTTGCCTGAGGTATAGAAGACGGCTTCATCCGGCGATCCCAATTGATTCAGCTCCTTAGCTATGGTCTTAAACGCATCGTCCCATGAGATAGGACTGTAATGAGTGTCGCCGGGACGGAGGATCATCGGACAAGTCAAGCGTCCCTGGCGATTCAGCCAGTAGTCCGATTGTTCACTCAACTCCGCGATGCTGTACCTTGCAAAGAATTCCGGTGTTATCCGCGAGGTAGTAGCCTCGTCGGCCATAGCCTTGGCGCCGTTCTCGCAGAACTCAAATGGATGGCGGTTGCCGTCCGGATCTGCCCACGCACAACTAGGACAATCGAATCCGGTCTTCTGGTTAACCGCCAGCCATGCGCGGGTCATCCGCAATGGGCCCATCTCGCTAAGTCCGTAGGCGAGCGAGTGCAATATCGCAGGGATCCCGGTTGCTACTTTGGGGATGGCGGTTACCTTGACCTGGAGCGCTTCGGGTATCTGATCCGTTACCGGGCCATGATCCGAGGCAGAGGTCGCGTCAGTGTTAGACGCCTTCCGTTCGTTGTTTCCGTCGGTTGTCATCGCATCATCTATAAGTCGAGGCCTTTCAGCGACTCAAGAGCGAGACGGGTCGGAATCCCCCGCTTGTCGTGCAAGGTTCATCTTTGACAGGGGCAGCTCCCTGACCCGTTTGCCGGTCGCCGCGTAGACGGCATTACAAAGAGCCGCGATGAACGGCGGCACGCCCGGTTCGCCGACACCTCCGGGCGGAGCGCTCGATTCGACGATATGGACATTGGTTTGGAACGGAGCTTCATTAATTCGCGCGACCGGGTAGTCGTAAAAGTTGGACTGGTCGATCACGCCGTTGGTGGCGGTTATTTCGCCGCTGCGCACGACACTGGTTCCAAATACGGCGGCGCCTTCAAACTGTGTCCGCACCAGCATAGGATCGACGATCAGTCCCGCATCGACCGCCATGTCGACGCGCGGGATTCGAAGTTCTCCCTTCTCGTTCACTTCAACCTGTACCACACTCGCCACGTAAGTTACGAAGCTGCGATGAACTGCGATACCCCAACCGGTTCCGCTACCTGGCTTGCGTTTGGCCCATCCGGATTTTTCCGCTGCGAGCTGCAGAACCCGCCGCAGCCGGCCGGTGTCGATAGGGTAGGTCTTGTACGAGGCGCCGTAGTTCGGATAGTCGGCGCCGTTCAGATTGAGAATTCGCGGCGGTCCAATCAAATCGAGCAGATAGTCGAGCGGATCGCGCCCGGCAAGATGGGCTAGCTCATCGGCGAAGCATAGCACCGCGAAAGCATGATAGATGTTGGCGACTGAGCGCAGCCATCCGATGCGCACGTGTGCTTTCGCAGGGCCGTTTTCAACCCGCAGATTGGGTATGTCGAATGGTATATCAGTCCAGCCCTGGGCCAGATGCGCGGGATCGCCATAGAGCGCGTTGAGCTTGAATATCGACGGGATAGGAGGAAAGGTGGATCGTTGCAGCCATGCGGTGGGCTTGCTGTCCTTGCCCAAGGCCGCCTTCATGTACATCGCCGAGGTCGAGTTGTAGTAATCGAACTTGATATCGTCCTCGCGCGACCACGTGACCTTGATAGGACGTCCGACCGCTTTGGATAAGTAGGCTGCTTCCACCGAGAAGTCCGCCATCGACTTTCTTCCGAACCCACCTCCAAGCACTGTCACATGACAGGTCACGTTGGCTACCGGGATATCCAATTCGCTGGCTATCGCACTCTGCACAGTCTGCGGGTCCTGGGTAGGAGCCCACACCGTAACCTTGCCGTCGCGGAAGTCCGCTAGCGCGACCGGAGGTTCCATCGGAGCGTGTGCCAGTAACGGCACATAGTAGTCTGCTTCGACAATCTTGCCACCGTTTGCGAACTCAGCCTCGACATCACCGGCATTGCGGATGACCTTGCAGGGCTTATGCGACGTGGCCTTAAGTTCGTCGTGGTATTTCTCGGAATCGTAACTGGCGTTGGGACCGTTATCCCAGACCACCTTCAGGTTTTGACGGCCTTGAAGCGCTGCCCAGGAGTTATCTGCTATCACCGCGATTCCACCCAGCGCCTGCATTGCGCAAGGCGGATCGAAGGGCGGGATAGCCACGGTCTGATGAACGCCTCGGACCTGCAATGCTTCCTTGTCGTCGTATGACTTGATCTTTCCGCCGAAAACCGGCGGGCGCTCGATTGAGGCGTACAACATACCGTCCACGCGCTGGTCGATCCCAAAGACCGGCTGACCCGTGCATAACGCGTCGATGTTGTACCTGGGAGTGTCCTTGCCGATGTAGCGCCACGCGCCCTTGGGCTTGAACTGCAATTGCGCGTGGTCCGGAATCCGTAGTTCCGACGCTGCGTTGGCGAGCTGTCCATAGGTCAGTTTTCGCCCGGATGCGCGATGAATCACCGTACTGAGCTCGGTCTCACAAGCGGCTGCCGGCACTTTCCATTGCGCGGCCGCAGCCTGGATCAGCATGTAACGCGCGCTCGCGCCGCACCCTCGCATCACGTCGAAAAAGCTCCGCACCGAGTGAGAACCGTCAGTGTCCTGGTCGCCGTAGCGCTTGTCGCCATCGCCCTGATGTATCTTGACCTTGTTCCAGTCCGCGTCGAGTTCATCAGCGAGGACCGAGGGCAACGCGGTGCTGATGCCGGTGCCCATTTCGGAACGCGCTGCAACGATCGAAATCGTGCCGTCGGATTCGATAGCGACGAATACATTTGGATGCAGCACAGCGTCTTTGGATTTCGCGCCGGGTGAGTAGGTTTGAGCGCGAAGAAGGTCGGGGACTAGCGACGCACTAAGCACCGATGCTCCGCTCGAGAATACTGCTTTGACAAATTCGCGGCGGCTGACATTTGCGATTGAGTTCATGCGCCTTCCTCCGCTGCCGCCTTGATTGCAGCTCGAATCTTTTGGTAGGTGCCGCACCGGCAGATGTTTCCCGCCATCGCCTTGTCGATGTCTGCGTCATTGGGTTTGTGATTATTCTTGAGCAGCGCCGCGGCCTGCATCATCTGGCCGGACTGGCAGTAGCCGCACTGCGGGACGTTGAGCCGAATCCACGCCTTTTGGACTGGATGAAGGCCGCCGCGCCCCAGACCTTCGATAGTTGTCACCTCGCTACCGGCCGCCGTACTCATCGGAGTTACGCAAGACCGAATCGCTTTGCCGCCTTGATTTACGGTGCAAGCTCCGCAAAGGCCTACGCCGCAGCCAAACTTGGTTCCCATCAGTCCCAACTCATCGCGCAGGTACCAAAGCAACGGCATTTGCGGGTCACCATCGAACGACTTCTCGACCCCGTTGATTTTGAGCCGAATCATAGGTTCGCCTCGAGAGATTTGCGTTGAATCTGTTCCGTCAATGCTAGCTTTGCGCCATAGATGTAGCGGCCGAATGCAACAGTCTTATGAATTGAGTCCTTTGATGTATAGAATCAGCGCTGCGACCTGGTCGTTGCTCAAGCTTGGATGAGGCGGCATTGCCGGCGTCATCCCAACGGCAGGACCGCCCTTGGTAATCACGGTTCCGATCCAACTATCGCTTCTTCCCTTCAAGGCCGTTGAGAACGGCTTCGGGGGCGGCGTCATTGTCTGGCCGGCGGGGCCGTCACCCTTGCCACTATCTCCGTGACACGCGGCGCACTTTTCCGAGTACAGAGCTGCGGGACTCTGAGCGGCGATCGCGCCTGACCCGGCAATGACGATCAGGGCGAGCGACATGACCAGTGATTTTTTCCGATACGCATTCGCTTTCTTCGCCATTGCTAGTACCTCGAGGGTCTTCCCGGAATGTTTAAGCCCACACGGCGAAACCTGTTTCTGGGGGGAGGGGGACAGAAAGCTGAGCTCCGGCCGTGTGGGCGATTTTTTGGCGGCGGAATTTCACGTATCAAATCCTCTAATTGCGCAGGCGTGAAAAATTGCCGCACAAACCCGCGCGGCCGAATGCGACCCGCTGGGGAAAGACCCGTCAGTATCCGATTCAAAGGCGTGAAAAATGACCGCTCAAAATCGGGATCTCGCGATTTGCCGAACGTCACGAATGTGTCGGATAATCCGATTAGCGCGGTCACCAGATTGCTCGGCCGGGAGGGACTTCAGATGCCACCTGAGACGCGAAGCGCAGGCTCAATTGGTGGCAGCGACGCGCCGCCGCGCGTCCGCGCCGTCCAAGCAGGGGTATTCCGCAAAGAGGGCGAGTACTGGACCGTCGGCTACGGCGGGAAATCCTTTCGTCTAAAGGACTCAAAAGGGCTCGGGTACCTCGCTCATCTGCTGCGTCATCCTGGGGTCGAGTTCCATGTGCTTGATTTGGCGGGTGGAATCGCCGGCCAGCGCGACGATGGCGAAACGAATCTGTCTGCGGGCAGCTTGCCGCGTGCGGATGAGGATCTCGAAAAGGCCGGAATCCACATCGGCAGTCTGGGGGACGCGGGCGAAATGCTCGACGATCAAGCCAAGTCGGCCTATCGGCGGCGGCTCTCCGATCTGCGCGAAGAGCTGGAAGATGCCAGGGGCGCGGGAAACGTCGAACGCGCCGAGCAGGCGGAACAGGAGATCGATGCGCTGAGCAGGGAACTCTCGCGTGCAGTCGGACTCGGAGGACGTAATCGGCGAGCGGTATCGGCTTCGGAACGCGCCCGGCAGAGCATCGGCAAGACGGTCAAGGCGGTGCTGGATAGAATCGCGCAGAGCGATGCCAAGCTGGCGGAGCTCCTCGCGCGATGCATCAGAACCGGCAACTTTTGCTCCTATCAGCCTGAGCCCGAATTCCCGATTGCGTGGGAGTTCGCTGCGGCGACTGTTGAGCCAGATCAGCGGCCTGCTTCAAGCGACGATCCCAATCCAGCTGGTGCGGATCATCCGCAGGCGGCGCAGATGGTGCTGGAGGTTTCGCCGTTCTCACTCGCGGAACGAACTGCGTTTGTGGGAAGGGAAAATGAAGGTAGCGCGATTCGCACGGCCATAGATCGTGCGCGAGCGGGCCATGGATCGATCGTCATGCTCTGGGATGGGCCGGGAGTGGGCAAGACCCGGCTGGCGATGCAAACGGCGGAGTACGCGTCGAGCAAGGGCTTTCGATGCTCGGTCGGGCACTGCTACGAACGAGACGAGTCGCATCCTTACCTCCCCTTCGCCGAGATCATCGAAAACAATCTGGCGCAGGCGGCGAGTCTCGAAGAATACCGCGGGCGGATGGGGCCCTACGCGGCAGAATTGGCTCAAATCGCGCCACGCCTTCGGCGATTTTTTCCCGACCTTCCGCAACCGCTGGAACTGCCGGCGGCACAACAGCGCGGCTTTCTTTTCCAAAGCTTTTCAGAGGCGATGGCACGGGCGGCTCGAACTCGGCCGACCATCTATCTGCTCGAAGACCTTCACTGGGCGGACGAGTCGACGCTGGCGCTTTTCATGTACCTGGCCCGTCGTATCGCCCAGCTCCCGGCGGTGATTATCGGGACCTACCGCAGCGGATATGCGGATATCAATCCGGCGTTGGTGAGGACCCTGGAGGAGCTGATTCGGATGGGTGTGCGTCCGCAAAAGTTGGGCGGCCTATCCAAGGACGACGTCGGCCAAATGTTACAAGGGCTGAGCCAGCGCGAAGCTCCGGAAAATCTTCTGAACCTGATCTTTGAGGAAAGCCAGGGGTATCCATTCTTCGTCGAGGAGGTGTACCGCCATCTGGTCGAAGAGGGGAAAGTCTTCGATACAGACGGCAAGTTCCGCAAGGACATCAAGACCGACGAAATCGAGGTTCCGGATAACGTTCGCCTGATCATCAGCCGTCGCCTCGAGCGGTTCGACGAAAATGAAAAGCTCGCGCTGACGGCTGCCGCGGTGATCGGGCGCAGCTTCAGCTTCCGGCTCCTGACCGAGGTCAGCCGCGTTGACGTTGATGATCTTTTCAACGTCATCGAGAAGGCGCAGCGGATGGGGATAATCGTCCCGAGCTCCGAGGGACCGGAGAAACCCTTCACCTTTAGACATGAGCTTGTGCGACAGACGCTGCTTGCTGACATCTCGGCCCCTCGTCAACAGCAACTGCACGCTGGCGTCGCTGACGCGATTGAGCGGCTCAATCCTGATGCCGTCAATGAGCGCGCCGGAGAGATCGCTGACCATCTGCTCAAGGCAGGATCCTTTGCCGACGTCAGGAGACTGGTCAGTTATCTGACGATAGCCGGCAAGAGCTCTCTCGGGGCTGCAGCATTTGAGGAAGCGCGGCGCAGTTTCCAGTCTGCGCTGGCGCATCGAGGCGAGGTTGATCCAAGACCGAGGGCGGAATTACTCGCGAGCCTTGCGATGGCCGAGCACGGATTGAATCAATGGGGCGCAGGAGAGGCCAATCTTGGTGAAGCGCTTGAAATCTACATTGAGCTCGATGATCGCGAGATGGTTGGAAGAACCTTCACCGAGTTGACCGATGCCTTTGTCCGGACTGCCCATTTCGCGAGAGCTATCGAGACAGCGCGTCGCGGGCTCGCTTACCTTGAGGCGGATAGAAGCGCAAACCGAGTGCTTCTCCTCGCTCCGCTAGCGCAGGCGCACGCAGCCACCGGAGCTTATCAGCCGGCTGAAGAAGCGTTGCGGGAAGCGTTGAACATCGCATCCGAGCTCTCCGATCCAAAACTCGAAGCCAGGCTGCATGGCGCTCGGTCGACAGTAAATCTCCAGTTCTTTCGGTTGAGCGAGGCTGTCCATGATGGATTGCTAAGCGAAGAACTGGGCGGACCAGAAACACCTCCCTGGCAGCGTTCCCTGCAGATGCGAGGTCTGCATCAGGCGTTACTATACCTCGGACGCCTGGAAGAGGCGCTGAAAATCGTGGACTTGCTTGAACCCCTGGCGCGAAAAATAGGAGACAAGTTCACAACCGCGCGATGCATCAGCACGCGAGCCTGGACGGAATTTTGCCAAGCGCCCCACCTCGCGAAACTTGAAGCTGGCCTTGAGCAGGAGTCGAAATCCGGGCGTGAGGACGCCGGTATCTGGGACTCTATCTTCAGCGCACAACTAAGCCAGCTGCATTTTTTTCGCGGAGACTGGGCAGGTGCTCTATTAGCGGCGCAAGCGTCGCGCAGTTTTGAAAGAGGGAGCGTCATCGAGGGCAACGGCGTCGGGACGCTTTTTCGACAGATGGCTTACGCAGGCGATCGCGATGGTGCACTGGCAATCCTTGATGAAAAGCGTGCGCTTATGCCTCGTAGCGGCCAACCGAACGCGGCCGGTTCGTGGTCGATGCTAGCGCTTTTTATCGAGAGCCTCGTCATGCTGGGAGAGCAAGCGCAAGCCGGGCAGCTCTATCCACTTGCTTGTGAATTGATCGGTACTGGAACAGTGGTACTTTGGCCGTCCACCCGTTTGACACAGACGATCGCTGGTATCGCCGCAGCAGCGGCACGTGAGTGGGGAGCCGCTGAAGAGCATTTTCAGATCGCGATGCAGCAGGCAGAGTCCCTCCCCAACCGCCTCGAACAGGCTGACATACGCCGTTTTCACGCCATGATGCTAGTCGACCGCGCCGCTCCAGGTGATCGCGACAAAGCACAAACGCTGCTCAATGAAGCGCAGCAGAGTTACACTCGGATCGGAATGCCCCCCCATGTCGAGATGACCCGGGCTCTCCTCGGCCAGGCCACCGGCGCATAGAACATCGCCGCCGCCACTCACCCCATCAAGGCGAGAAATCATTACGCGCGCGTTCGTGCGGCGATTTTTCACGCCTCTCGGCACATGACAACACGGTCGAGCCTTGCAGAGTTGCTGGCGGATTCTGGATCTTCGGCGCCCGCGATTATCTCGACCTCTCCGATGGTCGTCGTGAGCTATAAGGCTCTGACGGAGCAGGTTCAGAAATTGTCAGGACAACTGCGGAGTGCCGGACTGAAGCCCGGCGACTGCGTCGCGATGGTACTGCCCAACGGCCTGGAGTTTCTTGTCGCATTTCTCGCGCTGACTCACGCGAGGCTGATCGCTGCACCACTCAATCCGGCCGAGAAGCCGGACGAAATTCGCTTTTTCATCGAGGACTCGCAGGCGCGAGCAATTGTCGCCGAAGGGGCGAAATTCGAGGTGATGGAAGCAACTGCCGGCCTTGAATTACCGATATGGGAACCGCGCATCGACTCGCGTGGCGTGGTGGAATTACCGGAGTTGCCAACCCCGTCGCGCGCGAGCATCGACGCTCCTAATCCCGACGACATAGCGCTGTTCGCCTATACCAGTGGCACCACGGGGCGGCCCAAATGCGTGCCGCTCAGTCACGGCAATGTGCTTTGGTCGGCACGTAATATCGCATCGCGCTACGATCTGACGTCCGCGGATTGCAGCCTGGTCGTTTTGCCTTTCTTCCATGGTCACGGTCTGATCGGCGCCGCGTTGTCGACCCTGGCGTCCGGAGGCTCTGTAATCGTACCGCCGCGTTTTTCGGCCTCTGAGTTCTGGAAACTGTTCCGTGAGCATCGCGCGACCTGGTACTCCGCCGTGCCTACTATTTATCAAGTGCTCCTGGAAAGGGCGGACAGCGACGGCGCGCCTCACGGCGGACCACGATTCATTCGCTCGTGTTCCGCTCCACTCGCGCCAACAATTCTGACGAAGTTGGAGAATCGCTTTGGAGCGCCGGTGCTGGAAGCATACGGAATGACGGAAGCGGCCCATCAGGTCGCATCCAACCCAACGCCACCGCTTCCGCGCAAGCCCGGCACGGTAGGGCTCAGCGACGAAATTTCGATCATCGATGAGAACGGCCGGCATCTGGCGGCAAATACTCCCGGCGAAGTGGTAGTCCGCGGTCCCAACGTGATGCGCGGCTATCGCAGCAATCCGGAGGCCAATACCGCAGCCTTTGTCGATGGATGGTTTCGCACCGGAGACATCGGCGCGATCGACAACGACGGCTATCTCACCCTGACCGGGCGCATCAAGGACCTCATCAATCGAGGCGGAGAGAAGATCTCACCTGCGGAAGTCGAAGCGGTCTTGCTCGAGCATCCTGCCGTAGCCGAAGCTGCGGTGTTCGGAGTGCCTGACCCCAAGTATGGCGAAGAAGTCTCGGCAGCGGTGGTACTAAGAGAAGCAGCCACCGCACAAGAACTCCAGGAGTACTGCAGGACGCGTCTGGCCGATTTCAAAGTACCCAAGCTGATCCACTTGGTCGCGGCGATACCCAAAAATGCGATGGGCAAGGTCTCGCAACGCGACCTGAGAGCTTTGTTCTCTTGAAAGCCGAACACCTTTTGAGCGGCCATTTCTCACGCCCGTTTCAACACTAATGCGTCATCGATCCGACAGTAGACACCGAGAAGGGTCATTTGCAGAATCTGAATCCGCAGAGTCAGATGGGTATCTGAAAAGGAAGCTTAAGGAGAACGCTATGACCAGCGACGAAAAAAATTGGAAGAGCAATGGCGTCAGGGTCATTCCTGGCGATTCGTTGGATCAGAACACGCCGCAATCGCCCGGAATGACTCGGGCCGCGGCTATCAATTACGCTCGGGTCGGAGCGCAGAAAATCTGGGCCGGGACGGTCAGAATCGAACCGAATGCCAAAACTGGCCCGCACCATCATGGATCGCTCGAGAGCGTCATTTACGTCATACGCGGGCGCGCCCGCATGCGATGGGGCGAACATCTGGAATACACCGCGGAGGCTGGGCCGGGAGACTTCATTTATATCCCGCCCTACGTGCCGCATCAGGAAATAAATGCTTTGACGCAAGACCCGCTGGAGTGCGTGATTGTCCGCAGCGACCAGGAAGCCGTTGTTGTCAACCTCGACATTGAAGCCGTGGAGAAGCCCGAGGCGGTCGCGTGGATCGACCCTATTCACCGGCATACCTGACGGGATTCAGTTGGGCAGGAAATTCTGAAATTGGATTCACAACCTGAGAGCCTAATCCTCGTCACAGGCGCCGCTGGCAGCGTAGGCGGCGTCGGTCGCACTGTTGTGGAACTGCTCCGTCAACGCGACCTGCCGGTACGTGCGCTGGTGCATCGCGAAGACCAGCGAGCGGAGCGACTGCGCGCGATCGGCGCAGAGGTTGTGGTCGCCGATCTGACGGTTCCACCGGATGTCGTGCGAGCCTTGGCGGGGTGCCGGCGCATCTACTTCGGCATGAGCGCGTCGGCGCCCTACCTGGAGGCGACCGTCATCGCGGCCGCGGCTGCGCGCGAGCGCGGCGACATCGAGGCGTTCGTCAACATCTCGCAGATGACGGTCTCGCAGATGAGGCTGACGAAAATGACGAACTCTCCGCAGCACAAGCAGCAATATCTGGCCGAGCAGGTGTTGAACTGGTCGGGACTCCCGGTAGTACACGTCCGTCCGACGGCGTTCCTCGAAAATCCGCTCTTTCTGACTCTGGCTGCTCGATCGATAACCAGGGACGATACGATCCGGCTGCCATTCGGAACGGGAAAAACGTCCCCGGTCGCGGCAGAAGATGTGGCCCAGGTCATCGCGACAATTCTCGCAAACCCGGCGACTCACATCGGCAAAGTCTATGAGCTGACCGGGCCGAAGTCGCAGGACATGAAAGGTGTCGCCGCGGAATATTCCGCTGGGCTCGGCCGGGAAATCTCTTATGTGGACGTGACGCTCGAGGATTGGCGCGACTCGGACCTTCGGAGCATGAAGCTGCCCGATCATGTCTTTCAGCACATACTCACGATGGCTCGGCTTCATGCCGCTAACCGATACGATCGCATGACGCATGACGTCGAGGCGATCACGGGAAGGCCGGCTACGAGTATCCGCGACTTCGTCGCGCGACGGGCCGATATCTTCGCGCCAAAGCGCTAGCCCCGATTTCCCAGCAAATTTCTTATAAATGAACTTGTGCAGCGACTACGATTGCTGGTTGCCTCAGCAAGCGTTGCGCGATTTCATGGTGGCTAAGCGGACTGAGTGCCGCGGCCAGGAATCGTTGCAATATGTGGATAGTCGCACTTGCTCTGAGGCGTCCGGTCACCATCATCGCGATGGCCGCGTTGATGATGCTGTTCGGCCTATACTCATTCTTCTCGATGTCCAAGGACATCTTTCCCGCGGTCAACCTCCCCGAAGTCAACCTGGTCTGGTACTACCCGGGGATGTCGGCGCCCGAAATTGAAAAGCGCATCGTTAACATCACGGAACGGGCGACCTCCCAGACGGTCACCGGAGTCGACCACATCGAGTCCAACTCCTTTAGCGGCATCGGGGTGGTCAAGATTTATTTCAAAGAGAACGCGAGCACCGCGCTTGCGATTGCGCAATTGTCCTCAGTCAGCAGCGCGATCAGAAATATTTTGCCCCAGGGCATCGCACCGCCGACCATTCTGGATTTCAACGCGACCAACGTCCCGATCATCGACGTCGTCAGCACCAGCGAGACGCTGTCGGAGATGCAGCTCTACGACTACATGTTCAACTTTGTCGGGCTGTTCCTGTTTACCTTGCCCGGAGTGCAGAGCCCGGCACCGTTCGGCGGCGCGACTCGGCAGGTGATGCTCAACCTCGACCCCGAGCGGCTGTATGCTAAGGGGGTGTCCCCGCAGGACGTTTTGAACACGCTCGAAACATCGAACGTCATTCTGCCGGGCGGCACCGCAAAGTTCGGTAACTACGAATATGTCGTCACGCTCAACGGCAGTCCTATCAAGGTCGACGAGTTCAACCATATCCCGATCAAGTACGAGAACAACGCGACGGTGTTCGTTGGCGACGTGGCGCCGGCGAGCGACAGCTATGCGGTGCAGACCGACATCGCGCGCGTCAACGGCGTGCGGGCGTCATTTCGCTACGTGCTGAAGCTGGCGTCGGCATCGACACTCGACGTGGTTAACGACGTCAAGGGCGTCATTCCGCGAATTAACGCTCTGGCGCCCAAAGGAACCAAAATTTACCTGGCCTTCGATCAATCACTGTTCGTCAAAGATTCGCTGATCGACGTCTTTCAGGAAATTTTCATCGCTTCGGTGCTGGTCGGGATTATGACGATCGTGTTCCTGGGCTCGTGGCGCAGCACCCTCATCGTGATCACGTCGATCCCGCTCGCTATCATGACCTCGATCGCCGCGCTGCACGTGACCGGACAGACGATCAATATCATGACCCTGGGCGGGCTCGCGTTGTCGGTCGGAATGCTGGTGGATGATGCGACCGTCGAGGTTGAAAATATCCATCGCAACCATGCGATGGGTAAACCGCTGGCGGTCGCCATTCTGGACGGGGCGCATCAGATCGCGATGCCGGCGCTGGTCGGCACGCTTTGCATCTGTATCGTCTTCGCGCCGGTCGCGATGCTGAAAGGCGTCTCGAAATTCCTGTTCACTCCGCTCGCGATGGCGGTGATCTTCGCGATGCTCACGTCGTATCTGCTGTCGCGAACTCTGGTCGCCACGATGGCGATAAACCTGCTGCCCGAGGATCCCAATGAGCACGGAATCGGCGGGCGGGTAGGCGAGTACCTGGAGCGTTTCGACCAGGCGTTCGAGCGTTTCAAAGGGAGATACAAGAGCGGACTCACGACCGCGCTGGAGCATCGCGGGCTGGTGCTCGGATGCATCGTGGTAGTGATTTTGTCGTCGATGTTGCTGTTGTTCGCGGTTGGCCAGGATTTTTTTCCGTACGTCGACGCGGGTCAGATAAAACTGCACGTGCGGGTGCCGGCCGGAACGCGGCTGGAAGAGACTGAGCGGTTGATGGCGAAGGTCGAGAACATCGTGCGCTCGACGATGCCGGCCAACGAACTTCAACTGATGACCGATCACATCGGTCTGCCGGTCTACTGGGCGTTGCTCTTTTACCAGACCGATACGATCGGTCCGCAGGACGCCGATCTGCAGATCGAACTGTCAGAGAAGCATCATCCCAGCCTGGGATACATCAAGAAGATTCGTGAGGCGGTGAACGAGCAGATGCCCGGCGTGCAGATTTACTCGCAGGCCGCGGACATCACGAGCCAGGTGCTCAACTTCGGCCTGTCGGCGCCGATAGACGTTCAGTTTCAAGGGCGAGACGCGTATTCGTCGTACAAACTCGCAGTCGAGCTGCTACCCAAAGTCAAAGTCATCCCGGGCGCGGTTGACGTGCGGATTCCGGAGACTTTCGACTATCCCACGCTGAGAGTGAATATCGATCGGGCCAAGGCGCTGCAGTTGGGAATTTCGGAGAACCTGGCTGCCCAGAATCTGCTCAATTCGCTCGCCTCGAGCGTCGTTGTGGCGCCCAACAACTGGCTCGATTGGGACACCGGCGTCAATTACAGCGTTGCCGTACAGACGCCGCAACACGTACTCAACTCGTTCGATGAAGTGCTGAAGACTCCTGTCAATTCCAGTCTTGTCAGCAGCAACACCAATAGCTCAAGCAGCGGCAATCCGCAGACTCAATTTGTGTCCAATATCGCGTCGATCGAACACACGGTGACGCCGCTCGGAATCGCGCACATGAACGTATTGCCGGTGATCGATCTGAACTGCGGCGTCGAAGGCCGCGACCTCGGTGGAGTCGCCGCGGACGTGCAAAAGGCGATAGCTACACTCAAGGACATCCCGCCAGGAACGACGGTCCAGATTCGCGGCCAGAGCCAGGCGATGCACGAGGCATTCGGCGGAATGGGCTCCGGGCTTATCCTCGCGATGGTTCTTGTGTACTTGTTGATGGCGATAAACTTCCAGTCGTGGCTCGATCCGCTCTTGATCATGATGGCGCTGCCGGGAGCCCTGGCGGGCGTGTTGTGGATGCTTGTGATCTGGCATACCACGCTCAACGTTCAGTCCTTGATGGGAGCGATCATGTCGGTCGGAGTCGCGACCACCAACGGCAATCTGCTGATCACGTTCGCCAACGAATACATGGAGAAAGAGAACGTCGATCCGATGACCGCTGCGATCGAGGCTGGTACCACGCGGCTGCGACCGGTCCTGATGACCGCACTGGCAATGATTCTCGGGATGCTGCCGATGTCACTGGCGCTTGGCGCCGGCGGCGGCGAGAATGCTCCGCTCGGGCGCGCTGTTATCGGCGGCCTGATAGCTGCGACGTTCATGACGCTGCTGGTGATTCCGATAGTCTATTCCTTCGTGGGCGGCACTCGGATCAGCAAGCTGCAGCGCGACGCGCAAATGCGCCGGACCTGGGCGCTGACCGAAGCCGCGAAAGAAGAGCAGATGTAAAACTCGATGGCTGAACGAAACTCCACCAAATCCTCCAGCGGTCTCGGCTTTTACCTCAAGTGGATTGCTCTTCCGTTGATCGCCATCGTCGTCGCTGCTGGAATCGTGCTGGCGCGCGAGCTTTCGCTTCGCAATCAGCGTAACGACCTGGCACAGGAAGCGGCGCGAGGGCGTACCGTTCTGTGCACCAAACTTCACGGCGAGACGGCCGCGCGCTCGATCATCCTGCCGGGCGAAGTCCATGGTTTTTACGAGACGCCGATCTACGCAAAAATTTCCGGCTACGTGAAAGATATGTTCGTGGACAAAGGATCGGTGGTGAAAGCGGGTCAGTTGGTCGCCACCATCGTGTCGCCGGAAACGGATCAGCAGGTCAGCAACGCGAAAGCGACCTACGACCTTGCGAAGATCACCGACGATCGCAATCAGGTGCTCGTACAGAATACCGTCATTCCGCAGCAGACGGCCGATGAAAGCCATCTGACTATGCTCGCGGATCTGGCGAGCTGGAAATCCCTGTATGCCACGCAGCAGTACGAGCGTGTCTATGCGCCCTTCGACGGGATGATCACGGTGCGCAACCTATACCCGGGCGCGCTGGTCGCCACGCCGTCCGCCGCAGGTACATCGAATCCGAGCATCTATGAGATAGCGACCCTGAGCCCGCTTCGCGTCTACGTATATCTGCCGCAAACGTTTTCTCCGTTGGTGCATGACGGCGACCCGTCAGTAGTGACCGTCAACGAATACCCGGACCGCGATTACAAAGGATCGATCACGCGGCATCCGAACGCGCTCGATCAGGCGACGCGAACGATGCTGCTCGAAGTCGACCTGCAGAATCAGGACCTGTCATTGTATCCGGGGATGTACGCGAACATCGCGATTACGATCAAAGGATCGAACGGTGCGCCGCGGGTCCCGGACCAGGCATTGATCTTCAACGGCGAGCGGGTCTATGTCCCGATCGTGCGTGACAATCGAATTCATCTGGTCAACGTGAAACTCGGTCTTGACGACGGGATCAACTGCGAGATAACCCGCGGCCTGAAGGGCGATGAGACGGTGGCGCTTGCGCTGGGCCAGGCGGCTGTCGAAGGAGAATTGATCCGACCCTTGATTGCGAAGGGCAACTAGCTGGGGTCGCGGGGCGATGAAGAGGACATACGAAAAAGAGCGGGTCGCCGCGCTGAGTGCGGGTCTCGCAATCATTGTCCTGGCTTGGACCGGTGCGCAGGCTTTTGCGTCGAACTGGATCGATTCCCTGGGCGTTCTGTCGGTATGGTTCTATGGACCTATTTCGGCGGCGGCGTGGGGTCTCCTCAGCGCCATCTCGTACGTACTCATAGTCAGGGCGCAACGACACAACCCGGCGCTGTGTCCTGAGCACGAAGAGGCGACTCGGGAGCTTCGGCGGAAAACCTGCGAACTGACGAAAGTCCCCCAGTGCATCGAATTCGTCGACCAACTCGAGCGCGACAAACTCGGCGCGCTGATGGGAGGCTTCGCGATCACGATCGCGACGTGGCTGGCCCTGCTATCGTTCGCGCCGCACGATTGGCTGGACGGTATCGTCAGCACATCGCCGTGGCTCTACAGTCTTGCGAGCATGGTAGTTTGGTGGGGCTCTGCGGAGCTTATGTATTGGGGTTTCCGCCACGGCCGCCATCAGGCATTCGTCAATTCCCGACGCGCACTGATTCCGACAGTGATCGAGTGTCGCGGAGGCGATGCTTTCGACGGGCTAATGCATCTGCGATAATCGCATTAGTGGCACGTCAGGTACCTAATGATGCGGTTATCGAGGCGCTCGGACACGTAAAGTATCCCGGTTACTCCGCCGACATTGTTGCGCTTGGAATCGTCGAGGACGCCCAGCCGTCGCCCGACGGCGGCTACGCGATCACGCTTCGGCAAGTCAGCGAGCGCGACGAGGTGATCCGCGAGCTCGCCGCGAAAATCCATCACGCACTCACGCACGACCTCGGCGTGCCCAAGGTCGAGCTGCGCGTGCATCGAATCGAAGCTGAGCTTGGCGAGAAGACCGGGCGCGTGCGGCTTGAAGGGACCAAGCACATCATCGCGGTCGGCAGCGGCAAGGGCGGAGTCGGCAAATCCACCGTCGCGGCAAACATTGCGGTCGCGCTGGCGCGACTCGGGCTCAGCGTCGGGCTGCTCGACGCCGACATCTACGGGCCGTCGGTGCCGATGATGTTCAACGTCGGTGACGAGCGTCCGAAGTCGGCGGGCGGACAGAATTTCTACCCGATCGAGAAGTACGGCGTGAAGCTGATCTCGATCGGATTTTTCCTCGGCGAAAAGGCGCCGGTGATCTGGCGCGGACCGATGGTGATGGGCGCGGTGCGCCAATTCCTCAAGGACACGCTGTGGGGTACGCAGGATTTTCTGATCGTCGATCTTCCGCCCGGCACCGGCGACGCGCAGTTGACGCTCGCGCAGCAGGTCTCGCTCGACGGCTGCGTGATCGTCACGACGCCGCAGGACGTTGCGCTGCTCGACGCGACGCGCGCGGTCAAGATGTTTCGCCAGGTGCATTGCCCGATTCTCGGCGTGGTCGAGAACATGAGCTATTTCGTCTGTCCCGATTGCGGCGAGCGCGACGAACTCTTCGGCTACGGCGGTGGGGAGCGGATGGCAGCGGAGGAGGGGACGCAACTGCTCGCGAGGATTCCGATTTATCCCGACGTGCGGCAGGCCGGCGACGACGGCATGCCGATCGTTGTCGCGAATCCCGCGCATCCCGCGAGCATTGCGTTTCTGGAACTTGCTCGTCGTATCGCAAATGCTGTTGCCGACTGACCGGATGAGCGCGCTGAAATACTTGCTCCACCTGCCACGCGCCGATATTGTTGCCGTTCGGTCCGATCGTTTGTCGAAGACCGCTTTCGGAGCTGGAAGATGTCGACGCTGATAACAGAAGAATGCATCAACTGCGGCGCGTGCGAGCCGGAATGCCCCAACACCGCGATTTACGAGGGCGGCGCGCAGTGGGAACTCAACGGCGCGACCAAGCCTGCGATCAAAGAAGACATCTATTACATCGTCCCCGACAAATGCACCGAGTGCGTCGGCTTCTTCGATCAGGAACAGTGCGCGGCGGTATGCCCGGTCGATTGCTGCATCCCCGACCCCAACATTCCCGAGACCGAAGAGGTACTGATCGAGCGCGCGCGCGTGCTCCATCCCGATCAAACCTTCGGCGCCGAATTCCCGTCGCGGTTTCGAAAGGGCTGACCCCAAGGAGCTCTGAAGTTTGACGACAAAAGGTCCCGTCCGAATCGCACCCGCGGACGGCAAGCTCGGCGTGCTGCTCCCCGGCATCGGCGCGGTCAGCACGACGTTCATCGCGGGAGTCGAGGCGGTCAAGCGCGGCCTCGGCGCGCCGATCGGATCGCTGACGCAGCTCGCCACCGTTCGTCTCGGCAAACGCACCGAGGGACGCACGCCGCTGATCAAGGATTTCGTCCCGCTCGCGAAGCTCGAGGATCTCGAATTCGGCGGCTGGGATATTTACGAGGACAGCGCGTACGAAGCCGCGCTCAACGCGGCGGTGCTCGATCGTGGGCTCCTGGAGCAGGTGCGCGAGCCGCTGGAAAAACTTCATCCGATGGATGCAGTTTTCGATCAGGACTACGTGCGCAACATCCGCGGCCCCAATCTGAAGGAAGCGCGCACCAAGATGGACAAGGCCGCGATGCTGATGGACGACATCCGGGATTTCCAGAAGCGCACCGGAGTCGCGCGCACCGTGATGGTCTGGTGCGGCTCGACCGAGGTGTTCCATCGTCCGTCGGCGGTGCATGAAACGCTGAAAGCATTCGAGGCCGGGCTCGCGAACAACGATCCCGAAATCGCGCCGAGCCAGATTTACGCGTACGCCGCGCTCAAGATGGGAATCCCGTATGCGAACGGCGCGCCCAACCTGACGACCGACACGCCGGCGCTGCTCGAGCTCGCGCGCGAGACCAACCTCCCGATTTGCGGCAAGGACTTCAAAACCGGCCAGACGTTTATGAAGACGTTGATCGCGCCGGGGCTGAAGGCGCGCATGCTCGGGATGTCGGGATGGTTCTCGACCAACATCCTGGGCAATCGCGACGGCGAGGTGCTCGAAGATCCCGGCTCGTTCAAATCCAAGGAAGAGACCAAGCTGTCGGTGCTCGATCAGATCCTTCAGCCCGAGCTGCATCCGCAGCTTTACAAAGATGTTTTCCACTCGGTGAAAATCAACTACTACCCGCCGCGCGGCGACTCGAAAGAGGGCTGGGACAATATCGATATCTTCGGATGGCTCGGCTATCCGATGCAGATCAAAATTAATTTCCTGTGCCGCGATTCGATTCTTGCCGCGCCGCTCGTGCTCGACCTCGTGCTGTTTATGGATTTGGCGCATCGCGCGGGCATGCGCGGGATCCAGGAATGGCTGTCGTTCTACTTCAAGGCGCCGATGCACGCGCCGAACATTTATCCCGAGCACGACATTTTCATCCAGCTGATGAAGCTCAAGAACACGCTGCGCTGGATGCGCGGCGAGGACCTCATCACGCATCTCGGGCTCGAATACTACGACTGACAGTCGATACGCAGGCCGTTTCAACCGCTAGCGCGCCGCATTAGAATCAGCATCGATGGGCGTGCTTAGCGGCAAGACGATCGTGCTCGGAGTGAGTGGCGGAATCGCCGCTTACAAGTCCGCGGAACTGGTGCGCCTGCTCGTCACTGCGGGCGCGAACGTCCGCGTCATGATGACGCGCAACGCGACTGAGTTCATCACGCCGCTGACGCTGCAGACGCTCAGCTCGAATCCTGTCGCGACCGACACGTTCTCGCTCACGCAGGAATCCGAAATCGGGCATATACGGCTTGCCGACACCGCCGACGCGATCGTGATCGCGCCCGCGACGGCAGACGTGATCGCCAAGGCCGCCGTCGGTATCGCCGACGATATTTTGACGACGGTGCTACTCGCGACGCGCGCGAAAGTCGCGTTTGCGCCTTCGATGAACGTGCACATGTACGAGCATCCGACGGTCGCCGAGAACCTCGCCAAGCTGCGCTCGCGCGGCGCGGTGATTATAGAGCCGGGCGAGGGCGCGCTGGCGTGCGGCTACGAGGGCAAGGGCCGCCTGCCGGACCCGGCGATCGTCGTCGCGGAAATCGAGAAGATGCTCTCGGCGCAGGATCTCGCGGGCGAAAACATTCTTGTGACGGCGGGGCCGACGCAGGAGCCGATCGATCCGGTGCGATTCGTCACCAATCGTTCGTCGGGCAAGATGGGATTTGCGATCGCGCGCGCGGCATGGCGTCGCGGTGCGGCGGTGCGAATCGTCGCGGGACCGTCGGCGCTCGCGACTCCGTATGGCGTCGAGCGAATCGACACGGTGACGGCGTCCGCGATGCTCGCCAAAACCTCCAGCAATTTTCCGTGGTCTACGGCGCTCGTGATGGCGGCGGCGGTTGCGGATTTCCGGCCCGCGAATCCGGCGCGCGGCAAGATCAAGAAAGATGCGCGCGGGCTTCGACTCGAGATGGAATCGATCGCGGACGAGATGCCGCGGCTGGCGGCGAAGAAGGGCGCGCGCCTGCTGATAGGATTCGCGGCTGAGACCGACGACCTGGAAGCCAACGCGCGCGCCAAGCTCAAACGCAAAGGACTCGACCTGATCGTCGCCAACGACGTGACCCGCGAGGGCGCCGGCTTCGAAGTCGATACCAATATCGTCACGCTCATCGGCGCCGACGGTAGCTCTCAGAGCCATCCGCAGATGTCCAAGGACGCGGTCGCCGACCTGATCCTCGACCGAATCGTCGCGCTCCGCGCTGCCAAACCGAAGTCGGGCCGCGCGGATAAACCCTCGCGCTTGCGCGCCGTCAGATAACCCTCGAATGGACGCTTCATCGCTCGATCGCCGCACGCTGGTCGCCACGATCCGCGACTACGTCGAGCAGTTGCGCGAGGAGGGCATGGAAGGACTGCCCGCGTCGGCATCTCCCGCGCCGCGCGCGATGGCCGCCGCGTCGGCTCCTCCATCGATCAAATCTGACGCCGCGCCGATGCCGACCGAACTGTTCTCGAAATATCCCGGACTCGAAAAATCTTCGACGCTCGACGAATTGCGCGAGTTCATCGGCGATTGTCAGCGATGCAAGCTCGCGCCGCGCCGCACCAATCTCGTCTTCGGCGTCGGCAATCCCAACGCGGATTTGATGTTCGTCGGCGAGGCGCCCGGCGCCGACGAGGACGCGCGCGGCGAGCCGTTCGTCGGCCGCGCCGGTCAGTTGCTGACCGACATCATCGAGCGCGGCATGGGGATCAGCCGCAACGACGTGTACATCTGCAACGTGATCAAGTGCCGGCCGCCCGACAATCGAAATCCCGAGCCGGACGAAGTCGCGGCGTGCGAGCCGTTTCTGTTTCGCCAGATTGATCTCGTGCGACCGCGCGCGATCGTCGGGCTGGGCACGTTCGCCGTGCAAGCGGTGCTCAAGGTGAAGATTCCGATCAGCAAGCTGCGCGGCAACTGGCAGGATTTTCGCGGAATCCGATTCATGCCGACGTTTCATCCCGCGTATCTGCTGCGCACGCCCGGCGACAAGCGGCTGGTGTGGGCGGATATCCAGGAAGTGATGAAATATCTCGGGATGCCGATTCCGCGCCGCGGCGGTTCCGCGCCGTGAGCGCGCGCTCAAGATTCGTTTTCGTTGTCGTCGCGGCGTTGGCGATTGCGATTGGATCGTTCGCATCGCGACGAATCCTTGCCGCCGACGCGCCCGCGAAAGCGGCTCCTCATACGCCGCCGTGGGTTGAGCTGATCACGATTGACGGCTCGATCAATCCCGCCGTCGCGTCTTACATCGACGATTCGCTCGCGTCCGCAAATGCCGACGGCGCGAGCGCGTTGGTGATCGAGCTCGACACGCCGGGCGGACTGCTCAATTCCGCGGAAAAAATCGTCAAGGCTATCCTTGCCGCGCCGGTGCCGGTGATCGTGTACGTCGCGCCGTCGGGCGCCAGCGCCGCGTCCGCCGGCATGTTCATTACCGAAGCCGCGCACGTGGCCGCGATGGCTCCGGGAACGACGATCGGCGCGGCGCATCCGGTGGAGCAGGGCGGCGAGGATATCAAGGGCGCGATGGGCCAGAAGATCGAGAACTTCACCGCGACGTTTGCGCGCACGATCGCGCAGCAGCGCGGGCGCAACGAAGACTGGGTCGAGCAGGCCGTCCGCCACAGTATTGCGATTGGCGAGCGCGAGGCGCTGGCGAAGAACGTGATCGATATCGTCGCGCCCGACATCCGCAGCCTGCTGACGCAAGCGACCGGCCGCAAGGTGCAGGTCGCGGGCAAAACAGTGACGCTCGCGCTGGCCGACGCCGCGGTGCGCCGCGTTCGCATGACGCCCGGCCAGCAACTGCTCAACGTGCTGGCCGATCCCAACATCGTCTATCTGCTGATGATGGCGGGATTGATCGGCCTGTACTTCGAGTTCGCGCATCCGGGCGTGATCTTTCCCGGCGTCGCCGGCGCGATTTGCCTGCTGCTCGCGCTCGCGTCGTTCCAGGTGCTGCCGGTGAACCTCACCGGCTTGCTGCTGATTTTTCTCGGCGTCGGAATGCTGATCTCCGAAGCCTTCGTCACCAGCTACGGAATCCTCGGCCTGGGCGGCGTCACGGCGTTCGTCATCGGATCGCTGTTTTTTATCGATACTTCGAAGACCGACCTGGCGGTCAATCGCAACATTATATACGGCGCCGCCGCCGCGCTGACGCTGATCATTCTCGGCATCGGATACATCGTGGCGCGCGAACGCCGCAACCGCGCGACCACCGGCGCCGAAGGCATCGTCGGCGAGGTCGGCGAAGTGCGCGAGGCGATCGCTCCCGGCACGCCCGGCAAAGTTTTCGTGCATGGCGAGATTTGGCGCGCCGTCAGCACCGACGCGCTCAGTCCCGGCGCGCGCGCTCGCGTGCAGTCGATCAACGGGTCTGGAATTGCAAGTGCAGAAGGCGTGAAGCCGCGAGATTTCGCTGGGTCCGGAAGATAGCGTAGGGTATCGACAAGCCTCGCGCGCATTGGGGGCGAAGGAGAATCGCGATGGCGAGCGGAGTCGGCATAATCGTCTTCATCGGCGCAATTTTCGTTTTGAGCGGGCTCAAGGTCCTCAACGAATACGAACGCGGCGTGGTCTTTCGACTCGGGCGCCTCACGCCATACCGCGGGCCGGGCGTGATTTTCGTGATTCCCGTGCTCGAGCGGATGGCGCGAATCGATCTGCGGACCGTGACGCTCGACATCCCGCCGCAAGACGTCATCACCAAGGACAACGTGACGGTCAAGGTCAGCGCGGTGCTGTATTTTCGCGTCGTCGATCCGTCGCGCGCGGTCACCGAGGTCGCGAACTACCTGTTCGCCACGATGCAACTGGCGCAGACCACGTTGCGCTCCGTCGGCGGGCAGACCGAGCTCGACGAGCTGCTCAGCCAGCGCGACAAGCTCAACGCGCGCATCCAGGAAATCGTCGATTCGCAAACCGAGCCGTGGGGCGTGAAGGTCACGCTGGTCGAGCTGAAAAATATCGATCTGCCGCAGGACATGCAGCGCGCGATCGCGGCGCAGGCCGAGGCCGAGCGCGAGCGCCGCGCCAAGGTGATCGCGGCCGAAGGCGAATTCCAGGCGTCGCAGCGGCTCGCGGATGCAGCCGAGATCATGAGCAAGAGTCCGATCACGCTTCAGCTTCGCTATCTGCAGACGCTCAAGGAGATCGCGACGGAAAACAATTCCACCACCGTCTTTCCGATGCCGATCGATCTGTTCGAACCGTTCCGCGCGTTCGCAAAATTGACCGGCGGCGGCGACGACAAGCCCAAGACCTGAAGCGCCGCATCGTTTTCGTTCGCACCAGACTTAATTTTCGGAGAAAATTTCTAGCTTATGGGTAAGCTGATAATGGTTCGTCATGGCGAGAGCGAGGGCAACGCGATTCGGCGCTTCACCACTTCGGGCGAGGCGAAGATCACGGACCTCGGCCGCCGTCAGGCTCTGGAAGCCGCCGTCAGAATCAAGCTGAAGTTTCAGCCGATACTGGTGATTGCGAGCACCTTCGCGCGCGCCCGCGAGACCGGGCTCATCATCGCCGCGGAACTGGGCATCCCGATCGAATACGAAGAACAGTTTCGCGAGATGAGTCTTGGCGATCTCGCCGGAAAGCCGTACGACTCGATCGCCAACGATCCCACCTTCGATCCGAAGCGCTCATGGGTGTGGCGCGCGCCCAACGGCGAGAGTCATGAAGATGTGCTCAAGCGCGTCGCGCCGGTGCTCGATGCGGTTGCGAAAAAATATCCCGACGACGAGATCGTGGTCGTCAGTCACGGCGGCGTGATGCGAGCGGTGTGGGCGCATGTTACCGGAAGCTGGGAAGACGCGCACGTGCCGCCGAACTGCGGCATCGTCGTGATCGAGCATCATGGCGGCCGCTACCGCGAGCCCGAAGTGATGTTTGGAGAAACTCCGGCGAGCGAAACGGGCGGATAGATCTCAGGCTTTACCTGCGCCCGGCAAAACTGAATCGAGAAATTCCTGGCTGCGCAGCCGTCGATCGATGATCGAGCCGATGAACCGCGCGAGCGCGAGTGCGCCGTCCGGACCCGCGGCTTCCGAGCCGGGCGAATCGCTCATCGGCAACACGCCCAGTCGCGCGAGGATCGCGGCGCCTCTGCTCGACATCTTGATCGCGCCCTCCGCCACCGACGGCCGGCATTTCGCGCATACGATCCCGCCGCGCGACACGACGAAATAAACCGTCGCGCCATTGTCGCCGTTGATGGCGTTGAGGGTCGCGCAGATGCGGCAGCGCGTGAACTCGAGTCCGAATCCTGCCCATCCCAGCAGCCGCATCTCGAAAGCCTGCCGCAGAGCCGCGTCCGCGAACCGCGTGCTGAGCGCGCCGAGTCCATCCGACAGCACGCGATATGCCTCCGCCGCTTCGCTCTCCTCGGTCGTCAGCGCGTCGGTAAGTTCGAGCATGTAGCTGCCGAGCGCAATTTTCGCGAGGTCGTCGTCGAGCACGTGCTGCGTCAGGTCGGCGGCTTCGGCGCGCGTGATAAACACCAACTGCCCGTGCGGTCGGCGGCGATAGTGCAGGACGACGTGCGAAAACGGTTCGAGCTTGCGCTCGAAGCGATGGCGCGACGCTTTGGCGCCCTTCGCGATTCCGCTGAGCTTGCCCGCGTGGAGCGTCAGCAGCGTGACGATTCGATCCGACTCGGCGTAGTCGCGCGCGCGGAGCACGATCGCCGGGGTTGATTCTTCGATCGGCATGAATTTCTAGTCGCCGACGCTTCTGCGGAAGACTGCTTGCTGAATATCCTTGACCTCGACGCGCATCCGCTCCGCATTGGCAATCGCACGGCCCGAGTCCGACGCTTCCTTCATCAGCACGTCGAAGCGCGCCGCGATATTTGCGAGCTTCGCATTCGCCTCGGTCAGCGCGCGCCGCCGCAGCTCCTCACTCTCCCACGCACCCTCGGCGTATTCGCGCAGCTCGCGGCTCTCGAACACCAGCTCCTGCAGCTTGTCCTCGTATCCGCGGACGATTCGACGCAGCGCCTCGACCACCTTCGGCCGCTCTTCCGGATCTTTCCACAGCACGTGCGCGAGGAACATCAGATCGTCTTCGGCCACCGCGCTGCGTCCCGGCGACGATTGCGTGCGCGCGCAAAATGCCGAGCGAATTTTTCCAGCGCCGATCCGACACGACGATTTGCTCGCGCGCGAGCTCGCGACGAATCTGCGCAATCGCCTCGAGGATCGCGCCCGGCACTGTGACCGCCGCGGCTGCCGCGCGCAGCTCGTCGAGCTCGGCAAATTGCAGCGTCGTGCGCGCGCGCTCCGGGCCGCCCGCCATCATGCGGATGAAGCCGTGTTCCTCGGTGATGTAATCGGCCATGAAGCGCAGCATGAAGCGATCGTAAAGCGCGGTCAGTTCGTCTTCGTCGGGCAGTTCGTTCGACGCGCCGAACATCGTGATCAGCGGCACCGCGACGCGCTCGCGGCCGTTGTGGAAAATGCGCTCGTTGATGATCGTCAACAGCGCGTTGAGGATCGACGAGTTGGCTTTGAAGATTTCGTCCAGGAACGCGATGTGCGCCTCGGGCAGTTTGTGCGTGGTGACGCGCCGGTAATCGTCTTCCTCGAGTCCCTTCAGGCTGACCGCGCCGAAAATTTCCTCCGGCGTGCTGAACTTCGTCAGCAGCCACTGAAAATAGTTCGCGCCTTCGATTCGCCGGCATAGTTCGTCGGCCAGCATCGACTTCGCCGTTCCCGGCGGCCCGATTATCAGCACGTGATTCGCCGACAGCATCGCCACGATTGCGCCGTCGATCAGATCGATCCGTTCGAGGAACATCCGGTTCAGTTCCTCGCGGATTCGCGCGAGCTTCGATAATGCAGTGTCTGACATTTGCCTGTTGATCATGATCTACCAGACCGCGGCTAAAGACTTAACCCTATGAATGCTTCGACGCTTGCCGCCGCTCCGCTGCTGGCGCTAGATCAAATAGCTGCAGACGGCAGGAGGATCGCAATGGAAAAGGCGCTGAGCGGAGTCAAAGTTCTGGACATGACGCAGTTCGAGGCCGGCACCTCGTGCACCGAGATGCTCGCGTGGCTCGGCGCCGACGTCATCAAAGTCGAGTCGCCAAAAATGGGCGAGCAGGGCCGCTGGCTGCTCACCGAAAAGCAGGGCGTCGATTCCTACTACTTCATTCTGCTCAACGCCAACAAACGCGGCATCACGCTCAACCTCAAGAGCGAGAAGGGCCGCGCGATGTTCATCGACCTGGTCAAGCAGGTCGACATGCTCACGGAAAATTTCTCGCTCGGCACGCTCGAGAGCCTCGGCCTCGGCTACGATCGCCTGCGCGAAATAAATCCGCGCCTCATCTACCTGACGATCAAAGGCTTCGGCACGCACGGGCCGTATAGCAAATACAAAAGCTTCGACATGATTGCGCAGGCGTCCGGCGGCGCGATGGCGCTCACGGGATTTCCCGGTTCGCCGCCGCTGAAGCCCGGACCTACCATCGGCGACACCGGCACCGGCATGCATGCGGCGGTCGGCGTGCTCGCCGCGTACATCCAGCGCGAGCGCACCGGCAAGGGACAGAAAGTCGAAGTCGCGATGCAGGAAGCGGTGCTGAACTTCGTGCGCGTCCCGATGATGGGCACGTACGTCACGCACAAACCCACGCCGCGCACCGGGAATCGCGTCGGCGGCGGCGGTCCCGGCGACATCTACAAATGCGCGCCCGGCGGCGACAACGACTATTGCTACATCCTGTGCACCTCGCCCGAGATGTTCGAGAGCCTGTGCGAAAGTGATCGGCCGTCCCGAAGTCGCGAGCGACGAACGTTTCGCGGGACGCGAACCGCGCGAAGAACGTCGAACCGCTGACCGAGATGATCAACGAATGGACCGGACGTCACACCAAGTTCGAGGTGATGCGCATCCTCGGCGAGGCCGGCGTCCCGTGCGGCGCGGTGCTCGACAGCGTCGAGCTGCTGAACGATCCGCATCTCAAGGAGCGCGGCATGATCGTCACGATCAAGCATCCCGAGCGCGGCGACTTCACGATGCCGGGATGCCCGGTGCGTCTCGAAGATTCGCCGGTCGAAGTGACAGCCGCGCCTCTGCTCGGCCAGCACAACGCCGACGTCTATGGCGAGTTGCTCGGCCTCGGCGCGGGCCAGCTCGAAGACCTCAAGCGCGAAGGCATCATCTAGATGCGGCTCACTTGATCGGGCGCGGCGACCTTTTCGAAGCGATCGAGTACCTGCGCCGCGAGGGCGAGGGCATCCTCGCACGCTTCGCCCGGTCGAAGCGTGGCGTCGTGTACGCCGATCTTCGCTTCGAAGTGGTCTTCAATCGTTCCGGCGCGGCAGTGAACGGCGAGCCGCGCGACGGCTCTGAGAGCGAGAACGCCGCGTATTTTGTCTCGGTTCATGTCGCCGATCGGGCGGGTCCCGTCGGTCACGGTCAAACGGGCGCGGAGATTGGCGCGCTCGCGGGACGTCCGACGAAATTAGTTGCCGAGCTCCGCCGCGGCCTGGGCGAGGCTTACGATCGCGCGCGTTTCAGCGCGCGCAAAAAGGCTGAACTCATCGCGCACCTCGGCGACGCGGCGAAAGGCCTGCTCGTTGCGCCGATTCCATCGCGCGAAAAAGTTCGCGACGACGTCGACGCTACCTTCAGTCGCGATCCGCGCTCGCTCTCGACCGACGAGCTCAAGAAAATTTCGCTTGACGCCTCGCACGAAGTCGCCGCGCTCGGCGACGCGATTGCCTTCCAGGTCGTCGCCGCGATGACCGAGTTGCGCCGCGAAATTTTCATCGACACCGATGGCACTGTCGTCTCGCAGGCGTACGCGTTTTCGCAGGGCGACTGTTACGTCGTCGCGCAAATCGGCGACGGCCACCAGGAAAGCTACGACTCGATCGGCCAGCAGCGCGGACTCGAGTGCCTGAGCGACGGATGGCGCGGCGAACTGATGCCGAATCCCTCGCTCGCGAAATTTTGCGTCGACCTTGCCACCGAAGCGCGCGAGCTTGCCGCCGCTCCCGTCCTCAAGCCGCCCGACGGCGAAGTCGTGGTCGTTACCGATCCGCATTTCAATGCGCTCGTCTCGCACGAGGTGATCGGCCATCCGTGCGAAGCCGATCGCGCGCTCAAGATGGAAGCCGCATACGCCGGACGCAGTTGGTTCCTGCGCTCGCTCACGGACAACCAGTTGGGCAAGCAGGTCGCGTCGCCGCTGCTGTCCGCATGCTCCGATCCGAGTCTCGACGGCTACGGCCACTATCGCTACGACCACGAAGGCACGCGCGGCCGCCGCGTGATGCATATCGAGCGCGGCATCTTCAGCGGCTTCCTGAATTCGCGCGCGACCGCCGCAGTGCTCGGCGCGGAGCCCAACGGCTCGGCGCGTGCGAGCGAAGGATGGCACGTGCCGCTGATCAGAATGTCCAACACGTTCTTCCTGCCCGGTGAAACGCCGCCCGAAAAAATCATCGCCGACGTCGAGCGCGGCTACTACGTCTGCGGCCATCAGATTCCGTCGATCTCCGAGTCGCGCGAAAATTTTCGAATCTCCGCGCGCCGCGTTTACGAGATCGATCACGGCAGAATCGGGCGCCTGTTTCGCTCAGGCAGCGTGATCGCCGACTCGAAGAGTTTTTTCACTAACGTCGATGCCGTCGGCAACGATCTGCGGCTTATCGCGATCCCTAACTGCGGCAAGGGCCAGCCGATGCAGGTCAAGCGGATGTCCAACGGCGGGCCGACGCTGCGCTCGCGCGCGCGCCTGGCGGGCAACTGATGCGATCGCTCGCGGAACTCAAGTCTTTCACTCGCGAAGCGGCGCGGATTCTCGCGCGCGAGAAGGACCTCGCGAGCTACGAGATTTACTGCGCTACCGCGGAGCATCGAATCGCCCGCCTGGCATATACTTCCGACATTCCGAGCCGCGGCCTCGAGGAGTTCAAGTCGCTGCATGCCGACGGATTCCAGTTGCGGATCGCGATGCGCCGTGACCCGCACGAAGTCGGCGCCGCATCCGAAGCCGGTGATTTCACGTCCGACTCTGTTCGCGACGCGCTCCGCCGCGCACGCAGCGCCGCCGTCGTCGATCCGCATTTTCCCGGCTTTCCGGCCGTCGCCACTCGGACGCAAGCCTGCGACGCCTAAAAAGAGCGATCTGGCGAGAGTAGGGGACGGTGCGATCGCGGCCGCCGCGTGGGACGTGCTCGACGGCGCGCTCGCTGCATTCGCGAAGCGGCCTGCGAATTCTCGAGCTGAGCACCCCGGCCTGATCATCGGCGGCGATGTGTCGGTGATTCGCGATCGAATCGCGATCTTCAATTCGAATTTCGCGGAAGTTCGCACTGACGAAAGCGCGCACTTCAACGCGTCCGTCACCTCGATTATCGAATCGCTCGACGCCAAGGGCACCGCCACCACGCTCGGCGATTCCACGGCCGCGATGCGTCGCGACGCCCGCGTGCTGGGCCGCGACGCCGTCCGCCGCGCGCTTGCTCTCTCCCACGGCGCGCGGCCCGCGGCGGGAAAATTTCGCGTCGTGCTGGGACCGCAGCCGATCGCCGAGATTCTCAACTACATGGTGATGGGCTCGCTCACGACCGGCGCGTTTCATGCCGCCAGTTCCGCCTATCACGCAAAATTCGGCGCGCCTGTGATGGATTCTCGCCTGAGCCTCGTCGACGATCCGGCGTTTCAGCGCGGGCGCGATTCGGCGTCGAATCACCTGCGAAGGAATTCCCACGCGCCGCGTCGAATTGATCCGCGGCGGCAAGCTGGTCGGCTTGCTCTCGAATTTCTACGATACCCATCGGATGCTTACCGACGAGCATCGCGCGGAAAAGCTTGGCCCGAGCGCTCCCGCGAAGCTCGACTTCCCTCCGCTGAGCGGTTACCGGCTGGGCGAAGGTGGAGGCACGGCGCTTCGACGCGAGTCCCGGTTCGGCCGGCACCAACGTCGTGATGCGCGCGCGCGGCGGAGTCAACGATCGCGAACTGGTGCGCGCGGTCGGCGACGGAATCTACGTCGGGCGCATCTGGTACACCTATCCGATCAACGGCCAGCGCGCGGGAGATTTCACCTGCACCGTCACCGGCGACTCGTACCTGATTCGCGACGGCGAAATCGCCGAGCCGCTCGCCCCCAACTGTTTGCGCATCAACGCGAACATCGCGCAGGTCTTCGAGCATCCGCTCGCGGTTGGATCGCGCCCGCGTCCCGCGACGGTGTGGGGCTCGCCCGAGGCCTATTACGTTCCCGCGATCGCCGCCGACTCGATCGCGCTGGCGGAAGTCGCCCCGACCAGCTAGTCGCGAAGCTAGTTACATCCGCGCGATCACGTCGCGCGAAATTTCGTCGATGCAATCGTTGTAGCCGTCCATCGGCGGATTGATGAACACCTGCGACAGGCCGGCGCGCTCCATCGCTCGCAGCCGTTCGACGAGCTCTTCCTTCGTGCCGATCATTGTCGTCGCCGCGATCGTCTCGGGCGTCACGTACTTCTGCTCGAGCGGCGCGACATAAGTGCAATGCCCGATGTGCAGCTCGAGGTAGCGCTCGGCGGCCGGCGTTTTCATCTTCGCGACGTACTCCTCGTACGCCTTGTAAACCTCGGCGACCGCTTCCGGCAGATAACCCGCGCGCGCGTATCCCGCCGCGATCGCATGAAAGCTCGCCATCACCCAGTGCCCGGTCATCGCCTTCACGCGCGGCGAATCGAGTTTCTCGCCCGGCCTCAAAACGCAAATGTGCGTGAGCGATACGATCGGCATCTTGTCCGCGCTTCGTCCCGCTTTCGACGCGCCGGCCTCGAGACTTTTCCGCACCGCGCCGACTCGATCGGCGTCCGTTACTCCGGTCGTTATCGCGCCGTCGCCGAACTCACCCGCGAGCGCCAAAGTCTTGGGCCCGTTGGCCGCCACGTACAGCGGAATCTTGTCGTCGAGGTTGATGAAGCGCCGATCGCGATGCAGGTACCGAATTTTCCGGCTCAGTCCTTCGGTGTTGTAAATCGCTTCGCCGTCGCGCAGCAGATCGCGAATCACGCGCACCTGCTCGCGGAACTCCGCCTGCTTGACCGGCGGCAATCCCATCACGCGCCGCCCCGTATGCCCCGTGCCGAATCCCAAAATCACGCGGCCCGGCGCGAGCTGGTTGATCGTCGCGATCGAATGCACCGTCACCGGCGCGATCCGGTTCGACGCGATCGCCACGCCCGTGCCGAGCTTGATCTTCTTCGTGTTCACCGCCGCCAGCGCCATGCACGCGTAGGTGTCGCCCCAAATCATGTGCGAGTCGGGAATCCAGGCGTGACTGAAGCCGCGCTCCTCAGCGTACTTGACGTCGGTGATCGCGCGTTCCGGCTTGGTGAATATCAGTGTTCCGAAATCCATGGTCAGCTCCTTTCTCTTTGCGACGTGACTATAGCCGACCTTCACCGCCACTCGTCAAAGCGGAGCTATGGGGCGACGCCGATTGCCGCGAACACGCGATGCATCACGCGCATCGGATCTTCGGGCCATCGCTCCGCCAGCATCGCGCGCAACTCGTCGTCGAACGCCGCGACTGCTTCTGGCGCAAGGCTCGCGCCCACTCCCGCGCTCGCGCGAATCCGCCCGCGCCACGCCTCGTGCGTGTAGATCGCGTCGATGTCGAACGAAAACGTTTCGATATTTTTGAAGCCCGCGACCGCCATGTCGCGCGGCCAATGCGGATGAATTCCCAGTCCGCCGCCGAACTTCCATTTCGGATTGTGTTTCTCGATCAGCTTCTCGGTCGCCTCAGCCATATTGCCGGGCAGCGGAATCCAATCGAAATGCGCGATCACGAGCCTGCCACCGGGCTTCAACACGCGCCGCGCCTCCGCGGCCGCGCGAGGACGATCGAACCAATGCCAGCATTGACCGGCGTCACGAGATCGAAGCTCCGCCGCCGGCAGCCCGGTCTCTTCCGCGGCCGCATTCACGTATTTCACGACGACGCCCGCGCCTCGATCCAGCTCAGCCGCTTGCTCCATCAGCGGCGCCGAGCGATCGAGCCCGGTAACCTCGCATCCGCGAAGCGCGAGCCCGCGCGCGATCGTCCCGGTGCCGGTTCCGAGGTCGAGCGCGCGCATTCCAGCTTCAGAATTCCCGATCGCCGCCAGCCGCTCGAAGAATTCGTCGGGGAAACCCGGCGCGATGACGTCCATAGTCGCTCGGCCGTCTTGCCGAAATCCGCGCGCAACTCCTTGAATCGTACTTCTGCTGAGCTCATGCGCTGGCACCTCCGTGAACTTTGCGGTGAACTTGACTGTATAGAACTGTCTCTATCTGGATGCAAGTTGATCGGCCACCACTTGACGCCGCCCCGCCGCGCATGGCGTGATTCTCGATGGTGGCGACTCGCAACTCCGAACGTGCCAATTCCGAACGCGCCGGCATGATGACCGCGAACGAGGCGGCCGATCAGCTCGGGGTCAAGCTCGGCACGCTCTACGCCTACGTCAGCCGCGGCTGGCTGAAAAGCTATCGCCGCAAAGTCGGCCGCCAGGCGCTCTATCGACGCGCCGATATCGAAGCGCTGCGCGGAGTCGTCTCCAACGAGCGCGGCCGTCGCGGACGAAGCCTGCCCGCCGCATCGACGCTGGGTCACAGTCGCGCAACCGAAGAGCATCGACGACGGCGCGCCGGGCGTCATCGTCGCCGAGTCGGCGGTCAGCTCGATCAACGAAGGCAAGCTCGCCTATCGCGGCTATCCGATCGAAGAGATCGTCGCGCACGCGTCGTTCGAAGAAGTGTGCCTCCTGCTGTGGAGTGGCGAGCGTCCTGTCGCCGAGGAAATCGCCGCGCTGCGTGCCGAGATCCACGGCGCGCAGATGCCGCCCTCGGTTGCCGACGCGCTCGCGGCGGTCGGTGACGACGCGCCGCCGCTGCTGCGGCTCGCGGCAGTGATGCCGAGTCTCGCGGCGTGGGATCGTCGCCAGCCGCCGCGCACTCGAATCGATCGCGCCAAGCTGATCATCAGCCAACTTCCGCTCGCACTCGCGCAGCCCCCCGCTCCAGGAACGCCCGGCGGACCCGGCATGGCAGGACGCTTGCTCGGATGGGTCCCCGGTTCGACCGCCTCCGACTGGGAAGTCGAGGCGCTCGATCGCGTGCTGATCGCATGCGCCGAGCACGAGCTCAACGCCTCGACCTTCGCCGCGCGCGTCGTCGCGAGCACCGGCGCCGACCTGTTCGCCTCGGTGCTTTCCGCGTTGTGCTCGCTGAGCGGACCGATCCACGGCGGCGCATGCGATCGTATCGAGGCGATGTTCGCCGAACTCGAATCCGGCGCGCGCGTCGACGAATGCCTCGCGTCTTCACCCGCGACCATCGCCTGCCGCCCGGCTTCGGTCACGCGATTTATCCCGACGGCGATCCGCGCGCAGCGCTGCTGCGGCAAGTTGCGCAGGCGATCGCCAAGCGCCGCGGCCGCCGTCTCTTCGAGACTGCTCCAAAGTCGAAGCCGCGGTATCGAAACGCGAACGCCTGCGCCCCAATCTCGACTTCTACCTGACCGTATGCGTCCGCATGCTCGGATTTCCGCGCTCGATGCCGGCCGCAATTTTCGCTATCGGCCGCGCCTCCGGATGGATCGCGCATGCGCTCGAGCAATACGCCGACAACCGCTTGATTCGTCCGCGCATGCGTTATCGCGGCGCTCCGCTCCGCCACTGGGAGTAGGATCTCCATCCCGCGATTTTCCTCGCGCACATTTTCTTTGACGCGGACCGGCGCGGCAGCGTATTGAAGGTACTCAGAGGTTCCGCAAATTAAAGCGATCGCAAAAACTCGTCCCGCTCCGGGCGCCGAATTGATCGACGCTCCGGTGCCGACGCCCGCCGAATCCACGCTGCTGGTTCGCGTCGGCGCGTGCGGCGTATGCGGCTCCGATCTGCATATCGTCGATTGGGAACTCGGCGCCGAGCGGATGGTCGCGCGGCTCCCGGTGATTCTCGGTCACGAACCCGCGGGCGAAGTCGTTGAAGTCGGCGCGCGCGTCACGCAATTTCAAAGTCGGCGATCGCGTCGCGCTCGATCCGTTCGGCCATTGCGGACGATGCGGTCCGTGTCGCGCTGGACGCTTCCACCTTTGCGCGACGCCAACGACGCTCTCCGGCGCGTTCGCCGAGTTCACCGTCGCACCGGTCGGAAACGCGCACCTCGTCCCGCCGTACCATGAACATCGAGACAGGCCGCGCTGCTCGAGCCCTTCGGCACCGGACTTCATGCCGTCGAGCAGTCGTGCCTCAAGGCCGGCGACAGCGCCGTCGTCGAAGGTCCCGGCCCGATCGGACTCAGCATCGCGCTGGCCGCGCGCGCCCTCGGCGTCACGTCTATAGTGATGACGGGGCTCGCGGTGGACGCGGATCGTCTCGCGCTCGCGCGCACGATGGGATTCAAAACCGTCTCGCCGGGCGATCGCGATTGGATCGAGCAAGTGCGCGCGATGCTGCCGCCGGACGGCGCCGACGTCGTCTTTGACGCGGCCGGCGCGATCGATTCGCCGCGCGAACTACTACGCCGCGGCGGCCAGCTGGTCGAAGTCGGATGGCCCGCGCGCGACCTCAAGTCGGCAGAGTTGCGCTCGCTGTTTTTTCACGGCGTGACGATTATCAACTCTCGCATCCGCACCCCGGAAACCTGGCGGCGCGCAATCGCGATGGTTTCGAGCGGCGCGGTCGACTTACGTCCGATGGTCACGCATCGCTACTCTATCTCGCACGGCCTCGAGGCATTCGACCTCCTGCGCGAGCGCCGCGGAGTAAAGGCACTGATTATCCCCAGCGATTAGCTATTAGCTAATCGGCTAGTACTCGGAGAAATAGCATGAAAGACGGATTCAAAATTGCCGATGTAGATACTCACTTGATGGAACCTGACTATGTATTCGAGCGCTACATCGACGACCGCTACAAATCCTCGGCGCCCAAAATGGGCATCGCGCCGGAGTCCGGCCGCCGCACTTTCCTGGTCGAAGGCGAACCGTTCACCCGCGAAAAAGGCAAATACCCGATGGCGGCGCCCGGCTTCCTCGACGCCGTCCGCAAGGCGATGAAGCGTTTCGAGCGCGCCGCCAAGCTGGGATTCAGCCCCGAGAGCCGCATCCTGGACATGGATGAGCAGGGCGTCGACGTCCAGATTGTGTATCCGACCGCGGCCGGGCAGATGCTCGGGCGCGAGTTCCGCGACCCGCAACTGCTGGCAGCATGCTGCCGCGCCTACAACGATTGGAGCGCTGACTACTGCTCGAAGACGAAGGATCGCGTGAAGTGGGCGGCCATTCTGCCCATGCAGGACGTGGGCGAATCGATCAAGGAAGCGAATCGCGCGGCGAAAAACGGCGCCATCAGCTTTTACGTGCGCCCCAACCCGGTCCGCGGCCGGGCGATTTTCCACGACGACTACCTGCCGCTCTGGGCCGAAGTCGAAAAACTTGGACGTCCGATCTCCACCCACGATTCCGGCTCGGCGTCGGTCGAGTCGTTCGGCGATCGGATGGACACCCACGTCACCGGCCACATCCTGTCGCATCCGTTCGAGGCGATGGCGGCGATGGCCGGTCTCATCTGGTACGGCGTCATCGAAAAGTTCCCGAAGCTCACGCGTCGTGCAGGTCGAAGCCGACGGCGGATGGGTTCCGTACTGGCTGCAGCGGATGGAACAGCATTGGGATTTCAGCGGCAACTCGGAGCATGAGTATTTGAGCAAACGTCCGACTGAGTATTTCAAAAGTAACTTCTTTGTAGCCTTCCGCGGCGACGAACCGACTATGAAGGCCGCTCTCGACATAGTCGGCGATAACAACTTCCTGTGGGACACTGACTATCCACATCCGGACGGCACCTTCCCGTGGGGTATCGACGCGGTACTGAAACAGTCGATCCCGCATTCGAGCAAGAAGAAAATCCTGTGGGACAATGCGGCCAAAGCCTTCAACTTCAACTGAGTAATCGAGCGCGTTATCAAAAAGGCGGTGATTCTGGATTCATGCTGAAAAGCAGATAGGTCAGTTCATTGGACTTCGAATTCACCCCCGAACAGGAATCCTTCCGCCACAAAGTCCGCGCCTGGCTCGACGCCAACCTCCCCAAGGATCTCTGCGTCGACGACGCGCAGGACGAACGCATCGCGCCCAATCGCGAGGTCTTCGAACGCCGCCGCGCGTGGCAGGCCAAACTTCACAGCGCCGGATACGCGGGCCTCTCGTGGCCGAAAGAGTACGGCGGTCACGCCGCCACCCTGATCGAGCAGGTCATCTGGGACGAGGAATATTCGCGCGCCCGCGCACCTGTCCTGCCCAATTATTTCGGGCTCGGCCTGTGCGGTCCGACGCTGATGAACTGGGGTACCGAGGCGCAGAAGAAACGCTTCCTTCCGCGAATCCTCGGCGCCGACGACATCTGGTGCCAGGGCTACTCGGAGCCGGGCGCCGGTTCCGATCTCGCAGGCCTGTCGACGCGCGCCGCCGACATGGGCGACTACTTTCTCGTCAACGGCCAGAAAGTCTGGACCTCCGGCGCGCAGTACGCCGACTGGATGTTCATGCTCGCGCGCACCGACCCCGAGGCGCCCAAGCATCGCGGCATCAGCTACCTGCTACTCGACATGAAAAGCGCCGGCGTAACGGTGCGCCCGCTGGTCCTGATGAACGGGCACTCGCATTTCAACGAAGTCTTTTTCGACAACGTGCAAGTTCCGAAGGAAAACCTGGTCGGCCCGCTCAACGAAGGATGGAAAGTCGCGATGACGACGCTCAGCTACGAGCGCTGCGTTCGCCGGCGGTGGCGGCCACGCCTCGCAGGTGCGGCGCCTCGCGGAACTCGCGAAGATCGTAAGCATCGACGGCAAGCCCGCGTGGGAGCAGGAGTGGGTGCGCCAGCAGCTTGCGCAATTCATGATCGAATGCGAAGCCGCGCGCTACACGCAGTTGCGATCGCTCACGCGCCAACTGCGCGGATTGCCGCCTGGACCCGAGGGCTCGATGCTCAAACTGTTCGGCTCCGAACTCGGCGTGCGCATCGCGCGCTTCTCGACTGAGCTGCTCGGCGCCTATGGCCTCGTCGGCGAGCCTACCGGCGTCGTCCCCGACTCGCCGCGATGGCTGAACCGCGTGTTGAGCTCGCGCCAATACACAATCGCGGGCGGCACCAGCGAAATCCAGCGCAACATAATCGGCGAGCGCACCCTGGGCCTCCCCAAGGGCTAAAGTTCAACAAAAAGTTTTATTTTTTGACTGCTATGTAGAGGGGCTTATGTCTGATACTATAGCGGGTGCAATTACTCTTCAAAAAGTAGCTGGACGCGCTCGGCTTCGGTTGATAGCGCTGTCAGCTGTTGTTCTAGCCGATTTGGGCGATGGCGCAAAACGGGGACGCGCCTGTCGTAGTTGACGAGACCTGTTGGCGCCGACGGCCACCCCCACGGCAAGCTTGTGTCCTGTAAGCCCAACTGCGACGGCAACGCCGATGTCGACACCGACGGCAAGTGTGATCCTTTTTAGCCCTCGGTTATTTCCCTTGACAATCCCCCCATGGCGGGAAGCGCGACGGGCTCCAGCTCATTCAGTATGTCGGTTACCGCCTACGACAATAATGGAAACGTTCTTAAGCCAACTGACGAGAATCCTCTCTTTGTCCAGATAGATGGCGCGCCAAAAGGAGTCGATCACACCGGAGGTCAAGAAAGTGACGCGGGGTAACCTCGCGAAATTTGAATACTCCGGAGGATATTTTCCCAAGCCAATAAATGTCGAGGCCTGGATAAAAATCCCTAAAGGTACTGCCGTGCTGGGCAAGTATGCTCTAGGAATCACGCAAATTCTCGCGGAACATCCTACCGCCTGTGCCTATGCCGCTAAGAGCCTTCCGTTGACGGTTGATTGTTCTGGTGAAACCCCGGCGGAATGCGCGACCGATAACATCACGAGTTCGCAGGGCGTGCAGGTCATGGCTGCGGTCGGATATAGCGATGCGAGAACGCCTCTTTCAAGCCCTATACGGTCGATACCGGCTCGCTAGGCGTCATAGTCCCGATGGTGATCTGCCCAACGGCAAAATAGCCAACTGGATCGGGCCGGGCGCCAGGGCATGAAAGCTTATACCAGCAATGGCAGAGCAGCTTCACCGGCAACTACTATCTTGCCCCGGTCGATTTGCAGCTAAGCACCGGTCGCGCAGTAAAGACTACTCGCATCATGGTGCTGGTACTCAGCGCCGGCCAGACGCTCCGTTATCTGGGGATCGGCTTTAATCGCGAGAATTTTACTTACGAAGATCTCTTTCAAACGCCTGCCGATAACGCCTTTCTTCATCTTACCGACAAGTCCAATGGCACGGACATCAGTCCCGGCTACCAGATCGGCGCTGCCAGCATAACATTGGGCATCACTTCTACCAGTGGCTACAATCTCATTCCGCTCACTCCAATGGGCGCACAGGTGCCAGGTGAGTATGATGACGCCGCCGGATGTTTCAATTTTCCGGGCGCGCCCGATGACCCGGGTCCTTCTGCGGCAATATGCTTTTCGATATCGGGATAGGTGACATGTACCTGGGCCTTGATGATTTCCAGCGCCCAGATGGCTATGACACGTCGGAATTAGTTACCAGTGGCGACGCCGTTAATATTATCGGCGGATCGCCGTCGTCGCCCGCTATGTGCTACAGCTTTAGCTCCGGCGCGACATCGTTGATTACCCCTTACGCGGCGAATTGGGTGCAGCCACCTACGCCATGCGGAGTATTCTTCAATACCGGCCGGAGGGCTTTGTCCGCCTACAACTACATGTACGATGCGACTTGCGGAAACGTGGGCTTTCAGCCCTTGAGCGATCCGCTGGCGCCAACCGATTGCCAGGCGCCCTAGGCGCGCGATGCACCCTCTCCTATCGGCGGCCCAGACACCCCGAAAAAACCGGCGTAGAACTGACATTCCTTAGGGCTCTCCGAAGACGGATACCTTAGGAAGCTTGGCCCTCAAGACTGCGGGCGGCATCACATATAGGGTGTAGGTTCCGAAATAGGCGTCCTTAGGGCGTCGACGCTGCGATCAGAGCCATCACAGCCGAGCCATTAACCAGGCTCGTATCCGTGAAGGTAGCCTGAGTACCTAGTAGTCCCGCTGTCGCTTGTTCATAAGTGCTTATAGCAACTGAGCTGGAAGTATCAGCCTGTTGCACCGCAATAGTGCCGAGCGAAGGACTTGAAAAGGTCGCGCTGCCTTCAGCGCAACTTGAGACGACCATGTCGCCATTGTTGTGCGTCGTGATTGCCGGAAGATTTACCCGCGTGCCATATTCCGAAGACGTGCCGGTTGGGGTATCGACGAATGTGCTGCTGGTCCCGACTCCGGAAAGCGCCACTACCGCATAAGCGTCGGACCCCGTCGTCGAGCGACTGAATACAGGGCTGGTGGAATCACCTGTTTTCCATATGTGGTAAAATTCGAAACAGCCGTTCGTGTCACCCTTGAAACCCTGCTCCGTTCCCTTCGTGTAGCCTTCGGCAGAAGGCGTTGGGCGAGAGTTGCTCGCGATGGCGACGACGACCAGGTCGCCGTCCGCGATCCCGGTCGGTAGGTTCACCGCGTAACTCGAGGTATTGCTGGCGCTGCCGGAACTGGTCCCAACCCCGTCCACGATCGTTATTCCTGCGTACGCCGTGGTTCCCAGAAAAATGAATGCGAGTGTCAACACGGATACAAATTTACTCATCGTGATCACCAACTCCAAAATCAAACTATAGCGGAAATCACGTAGCCGGCGTACCCAATCGTTTCTCAAGAATTCAGGCTGACACGAACGGCGGATCGCCGCTCGTTATCCGGCGAGTTTTGTGCGCAGGATTTCGTTGATCACTTTCGGGTTTGCTTTTCCGCCCATCGCCTTCATCACCGCGCCGACGAAGAAGCCGAACAGCTTGTCGCGGCCTGCGCGGTATTCGGCGACCTTTTCAGGTTCGGCGGCGATTTCTTGTCGACGGCTGCTGCGATCGCGCCTTCGTCTGATACTTGTGCGAGGCCCAACTGAGCGATTGTTGCCTCTGCG
>CAVUUH010000025.1:0-9488 GCA_963744545.1 uncultured delta proteobacterium | reverse complement strand
TCGTTGAGACCGGCAACGCGCCGGGCGTGATGGATCTGATTGCGCGCGAGAGTCCCGCGATCGTCCTGCTCGATGTATGGATGCCGAAATGGACGGCATCGAGTTGCTGCGGCGGATCAAATCCGAGCAGCCGCGCGTGCCGGTGATCATGATCTCAGGCCATGCCAACATCCAGAGCGCGGTTGCTGCGACCAAGCTCGGCGCCGCCGATTTTATTCAGAAGCCGTTCTCAGTCATTGGATTGCTCGCGTCGATCGCGCGGGCGCTCGAGGGCGACTCCGCCGGCCCTGATCGATCCAGCGCGCGCGGCATGAGCGCCGAGGTCCGCGCCGCCGGCCGCAAGGCAATCCGCGCCGGCGCGATCCCGCAGCGAACTGTCGCACGTTCAATCGTGATGGGCGGACAGGGGCTTCACACCGGACTCAAGACGGGAGTCATCCTTCATCCCGCGCCGGCAGGATTCGGAATCGTGTTCACTTCGCTCGCCGACGAGACCGCGATTCCCGTCCGCTTCGAGAACGTCACCGACACGGGATACAACACCACGCTCACCAGCGGCAGCCGATCGGTCCGCACCGTGGAACATCTACTGTCCGCGCTCCACGCGTTCGGCATCACCAACCTGCTGATCAAGACCGACGACGAAGTGCCGGCGCTCGACGGCTCCGCGCTCGAATTCTGCAAGCAGCTCGCGAAGTGGGACTCACCGACCAGGACGCAACTGTCGAACCAATCAACATCAAGCACAAAATTCTCGTTGGCGAGGAAGGCGAGGGTCTCGAGTATATAAAGGTCGAGCCGGCCGACCATCTGATCATTGACTATACGCTCGACTACCCAAAGCCGATCGGCATCCAGCAGTTGCACTTCGAGCTGACTTCGCCCGACACCTACACGCGCGAGATCGCGTCGGCGCGAACCTTCGGCTTCGTCTGGGAATTCCGCAAGCTCGCGCAGCTAGGGCTAGGCAGTGGCGCCCGCATCGACAATGCGATCCTGGTGGACGACGAAAAGGTCGTGAACACGACGCTGCGTTTCCCCGACGAATTCGCGCGCCACAAAGTCCTCGATCTGATCGGCGACCTCTACCTGCTAGGCCGCCCCCTGCACGCCCACGTCACCGCATCAAAGACCGGCCACTCCGACAACCTGGCCCTGGTAAAAGCAATCCACGCCTCTTATAATTGGATCTAAAAAATAAAGTCGCCCTGGTAACCGGCGCAGGCCGCCGCATCGGTCGCGCAATCGCGCTGATCTTGCCGCTCACGGCACATCCATCGCAGTCCACTATCGCACCTCGCAATCGGAAGCAGACGCAGTAGTCGCCGAGATCACAAACAACGGTGGCAAGGCGCAAGCCTTTCGCGCCAACCTCGAGCACGTCGCCGAAATCGAGCAGATGGTCGCAAACGTCCTCGACGCATTCGGCCGAATCGACATCCTGGTAAACTCAGCATCAATCTTCGCGCCCACTCCTCTCGAAGAACTCACTGAGCGCGACTGGGACGCAAACCTCGACACCAACTTGAAGGCCCCTTTCTTCCTATCGAAGTTCGCCGCCGCCGCGATGCGCCAGCAAGGCGCCGGAAAAATCGTCAACCTCGGCGATTGGGCCGGCATCCGCCCCTACAAGGACTACCTGCCATACTCGGTCTCAAAGAGCGGCCTGATAGGTCTCACCAAAGCACTAGCCAAAGAGCTAGCCCCCGAAATCCAGGTCAACTGCATAGCGCTAGGCATGGTGATACCCCCGGAAGAATACTCCAAGGCGGAAATAGAGCGCCTGGTAAATCGCACGCTGACAAAAAAGATGGGCACCCCCGAAGACGTAGCCCGCGCCGTAATCTTCTTCTGCGAGACCGACTTCGCCACCGGCACAGTCCTGCCGCTCGAAGGCGGCCGCCTGCTTCTTTAGTACTGGGTGCAGGGGTCACCCCTGCCCAAGGAAGTGTGAAACCCACGGCGGGTTTCACATTAGATTAAGTGCCATTACTCCCCGCTCTTCGCGCCCGCGCTCTGTCCCGGCGGATTCTTGAACTCGATCTTCGCCCCCTTCGCGAGCTTCTTGAGTATCCCCTTCACGACCGCGTCCTCATTCTCATCGAGGATGAACATCGCGATCTTCGCCTTCACTTCCGGCAACGGCGCTATCGTCTCTCCGCGCCGCGAAACCACCTTGATAAAGCTGTAGCCGAGATTCGACTGGAGAATCTGCGTCACTTGCCCGACCGGAGTCGCGAACACCATCTTGTCCACGACCGGCGGCAACTGCCCCGGCCGAAAGTAGCCGAGGTCGCCACCCTTCGACGCCGACTCGGTGTCCTCCGACTCTTTCTTCGCGAGCGCAGCGAAGTCCTTGGTCTTCTTCGCCTCGTCGTAAACCCTGATCATCTTTTTGGCCGCCGCCACTCTTCTGTGCGTCGGTCGGGTTCGGTGGAAGCTTCACCGCGATATGCGCGATCTGAACCTCGCCGGGATCCTTCACGAACAAATCGCGATGCTCCTCGTAGTACTGTTGAATCTGTGTGTCGGTCGGCTGCACATGATGCGTGCGGAATTCGTCGTCGAGCATCTTCTCGATCATCATCGACCCGCGCACCGCGTTCATCAGTTGCGCATCCGGCGCGCCGGTCACCGGAGCCGTCTGACCTTCGGCGCCGCCAATCTGAAACTCGCGCGCACGCTGCGCCACTTCAGGGTCGGGAATCGTAATCTTGCGCCGCGCGGCCTCCTGCAGCAGCAGTTGCCGGTTGATTAAATTTTCCGTCGCGTCGCGAAACACCGCCTTCGATCTCTTCGGTGCTGGTCGCGTTGATCATGTGCTTTTCGGTATTCGCGTAGTCGCTGATCTCCGCCGCCGTGATCGGCGCGCCATTGACGGTCACCACCACCGGATCTTTCGGATCCGGCTTGACCAGCGGCAGAATCCCAAGGAAGCGTTGCTGCCAATTGAGCCCCGACTCACCCAGTTGCGCGCGAGTCGGAAGCGCGGTTGCAATGGCCACCGCAATCGCGACAATCAGACAGACGACAGGCCCACGGCGCGACCGCTGACAGGAAATGCCCATCAATTCAAAACCCCCGATTCGTCCCGCAAGGCGACGGTGCACGATGAACCCACGGCGTATACTCGGAGGCGCCTTGGCGTCAAGCGAATTGTTTCGCGGCCGGCGACGGGGAGTCTCGCGATGACGCAACTGCGCACGGTGAGCATGGTCTTCGCGATAATCGCGAGCGTGGTTGCAGTAGTCGCAGGCTTCATCCTGTTCTTCGTGATCGAGCCTCCGTTCCTCGCCTCGATTTTCCTGGCCTCCGCCTCAATCGCCATCGGATGCTTCATCCTCACAGGCATAGCCGCCTACTTCAGCCCCTGATTTCTTCCCCTCTCCCTTTAAGGGAGAGGATGAAGGTGAGGGTCCTATTACAGCGCGCGATTTCTCTCGCGCGCGATTCAAGATTCTGCATCCGTTCTATGCTTCGGCACCATCGCCGGCGCGTACGCCGTCACACACGGAGGCCCAGGCGCAAAGTAGTGTGCAATCTCCGCCGTATCCTCACGCATAAAAATCAAACTCGACGACCGAGTCCCATAATTCTCGAGATGCAAACACAACGCATTAGGCCGTCCTGATCGCGGATCAAGTTGCGTATTATGATCCGCCAGCAAGGCGCCCAGCGCCAGCACGCTGCCCGATCGGATCGCGCTGAAAATCCTCGCGATTCCCAAGCTCCGCGAACTTCCCGTACGACGCACTGATCTTCGGACACTCGAAATCATTCAGATCGAGATTGGACAGCAGATGCAGTCCCGGCTTGATTTCGACGACTTCGATCGACGCGCCGCGATTGTAAGCGACGAACGCTTCAGTCCGCGACACCATCAGCAGATTGAATGGATTGTAATCCGACCCGCGCTCACGCGACGCGAACTCCGCCGCCTCGTGCGCCGTCCGCCGCCGCAGCGCATCGAGGCACAGCAGCCCGCGCGATCGCGCCCGCGGATTGCCTCCGTCCTCCGCCCGCCGATTCAACAGCCCCGCGACGATCCCATGCTCGCTAATCCCAAGCCAGGTCCCGCCAGCTTTAAGATCCTTGCCGCCAACAACATGCGGATTCTCGAGCAGGGTAGTAGGATCTCCCGCAGGCCGCTCGAGAAACTCATCGCGATTAGCCGCAATCACGACAGGACAATCCCGGGTAGCCCGAAAATAAATCGCCAGCGTGCACATCCATTCAAAATTGGCAGTCCCGCAACCGCCCCACAACCCCCTCCGGGTTACCTGCCTGTTCTCGGGAGAGGAGGCCGACCGCAACACGGCCGGTAGGTGAGGGTTCCGGGCCTCAGCAATACGCATCGACCTCAGCCTTGCCGTATGCCGATGTATACAGCACAATACAAACATGTCCGAAGTAATGACTATCCGCGTCGACCGCAAAACCAAAACCCGGCTCGAGAAACTCGCCAAGGCGATGGAACGAACCAAGTCCTACGTCGCCGCCGAGGCAATCCGCGCCTACGTCGAACTGAACGAATGGCAAATCACCGAAATCAAAGCCGCCCTCAAGGAAGCCGACGCAGGCGACTTCGCAAGCGAAAAAGAAGTCCACGCCGTGATGAGAAAGTGGAGCCGCCGTGCGCGTAAGATGGCTTAGGCGCGCGCTCAGAAATCTCGATGAAGAAGCCGAGTACATCGCACGCGACGACCCCGATGCCGCCGCGCGAACAGTGCAACGAATCGTAACCGCCGTTGCGCAGCTCACGACCCATCCAGCCTCAGGCCGCATCGGAAGGGTTCCCGGCACCCGCGAATTGGTAGTGACCGGGACGCCGTACATCGTGCCATACCGCGTGCGCGGCGATGCCGTCGAAATCCTGCGAGTATTCCACGCCGCCAGAAAATGGCCCGATAAGCTCTGACAGCGTACTGTTCGTCTTTCCTTCTCCTGAAATGAAATTGATAGAATCGATGCGTGATTGCGGGTGAGCGATTCGATGTGATCGTGATCGGCGCGGGCGTCGTCGGCAGCTCGGTCGCGATGGCTCTCGCCGAGCGCCAGCTCAAAGCGCTCGCCGTCGATATCGATCTCAGTGGACGCCTCAGCTCGAGCGAAAAAAATGCGGGCGGCGTGCGCGCCACATGGTGGCAGCGGGTCAATATCGCGCTATGCCGCGCGTCGATCGAGTACTACCAGCGCGTGCGCGACGAGGTCGGCTTTCGCCAGAAGGGCTATCTCTGGCTCTACGACAAAGACACGTTCGCGCGCGCCGCTCGAGCATATCCCGCTCCAGCGCGAGCTCGGCCATCAGATCGAGGCGCTGACGCCCGCCGACGTCAATCGCCGCGTGCCCGAAATCGACAAGCTCGACGGGATTGCCGGCGCGACTTTTTCGCCCGCCGACGGGCTCATCAACCCGAACCTGCTCAAGGAGCACTATCGCGCCCGCGCGCTGAAACTCGGCGCTCAGTTTCTCGATCGCACTTACGTCGTCGCGATCGATGCGGGCGCATCCGATGTGCGCCTTCAATGCTGGCAGTCTGACGAGCCGCACACGGACGAAGGCCTTATCCGCATGATGACCCAGGACGGCCCCGGCGAAGCGGAGACCGGCCGCGTCTTCGAGCTGAACTGCGATTCTATCGTCGTCGCCGGCGGAGCATGGTCGCCGACCGCGATGAAGCTGCTAGGGCTTCGCAACTGGACCGCAGCCGATTCGCCGCCAGGTCTGCATCGTCGACAATCGCGAGACCAACCTCGCGAACTACGGCATGATCGTCGACACCTCGGGCGTGTACTTTCACAACGAGGGCCCGCACATCCTCGCCGGATACTCGCCGCCCGACGAGCCGCCCGGTTATCATTTCAACTACGACGGCGAGCCGTTCTTCCTGAACGAAATCTGGCCGCGGATGTACGCGCGGATGTCCTCGATGGAGCGCCTGCGCCACGTCACCGGATGGGCCGGGCTGTACGAAGTCAGTCCCGACCGCAGCGCGATCGTCGGCCGCGCCGACCCAACAAAACGCGTTTACGAGGCGCATTCATTCAGCGGCCGCGGCGTGATGCAATCCTACGGCGCCGGCCAGGCCCTCGCCGACCTGATCGCGAACGGCAAATACAGCACCTTCGACGCCTCAGCACTGTCGCGCGATCGCTTCGATCGCAACGAGCAAGTCTGGGAGGAGCTCCACATTTGAACTGACTCGCGAACGGGCGGCGGTCTTGCCGTGGGTTTCCTCGCCTTAACTTGGCGTGATATTTAATCTATTCCGCGCGGGGCTTGCCCCTTCGGCTTCCGCTATCGAGGAGGATTGATGTTTTCATCGATCGAAGACGTAGTCGAGCGATTCGCCAAGAACAACTATATCGCCAGCCGGCGAATCGCGACCGTCATCTACCTGGCGAGCGAGATGCGCAAGCCAATCCTGGTCGAAGGACCCGCCGGCGTCGGCAAGACCGACCTGGCCAAGGTGCTGGCCGCGTCGCTCGGCTTCGACATGATCCGCCTCCAGTGTTACGAGGGCCTCGACGAGGGCAAGGCGCTCTACGAATGGGAGTACGCCAAGCAGCTCCTCTATACGCAAATCCTCAAGGACAAAATCAGCGAAGTGCTGGTCGGCGCCAAGGGCCTGACCGAGGCGGTCGATCGAATCGCGGCGCAGGACGAAGTATTTTTCTCCGAGCGCTTCGTGCTGCCGCGCCCGCTGCTCAAAGCTATTTCGAGCCCAGAGCCGTCGGTGCTGCTGATCGACGAGATCGACAAGGCCGACGCCGAGTTCGAGGCGTTCCTGCTCGAGCTGCTGTCCGACTTCCAGGTGACGGTGCCCGAGCTCGGAACGCTCAAGGCCAAGCACATTCCGCTGGTCGTGCTGACCTCGAACAACGCGCGCGAAATGTCCGACGCGCTGAAGCGTCGATGCCTGCATCTCTACATCGACTTTCCCGATCGCGCGCAGGAACTTGCGATCGTCAAGCTCAAGGTGCCCGAGGCCGCCATCAAGCTCGCCGAGGAAGTCGTCACCGTCGTGCAGTCGCTGCGCAAGCTCGATCTGAAGAAGACGCCGGGCATCAGCGAGACGCTCGATTGGGTCAAGGCGCTGACGCTGCTCAACGTGAACAGCCTCGACCAGGAACTGGTCACCGAGACGCTCGACACGATCGTCAAGTACGAGGGCGACGTTCGCAAGGCGCAGGAAGAGCTCAAGGACTACGTGCGTCGCGTGCGCGCGCGTCGCGGCACCGAAGCCGGCAGCGACAAGGATCTTCTCAATTGATTCGAGCTACTCGGTCAGACGAGCAGGGCAGGGCATCACCGAATACATGCAAGAGAAGCTCGTAGAATTTGCGAACCTGCTGCGCGAGAACGGCGTGCGCGTCTCGCTGGCGGAGACGCTCGACGCGTTCAGCGCCTCCGAAGTCACCGGGCTGAACGAGCGCGATGCGTTCCGCGCCGCGCTGCGGGCCACGATGGTCAAGCGGGCCAGCGAATTGCCGGTCTTCGAGGAACTGTTCGATATCTACTTCTCCGGCCTCGGCGAGATCATCAAGCAGGCGAGCCAGGCGGTGCAGAACGCGCTCTCGATGTCGGATCAGGAATTTCAAAAGTTCCTGGACGAAGTCGAGAAGATGCTCAAGAAAGAGGGCAAGAATCTTTCCGAGCTCGCCAAGCAGCTTTTGCAGAACAACTCGGGCGAGATGGAGCGGAAAATCCGCGAGGCCTCGCGCGCCGTCAAGCTGCAGGGTATCGAGCGCACCATCGAGGAAAATTATTTCGCGCGCGCGCTCGCCCGCCAGCTCGGGCTCGACAAAATCGAAGCCGAGATCAAGGAACTGCGCGAGCAGCTCGAGAAGATGGATATCGGCTCCGAGCTGAAAGCGAAAATGGAAGAATACCTCGAGCGCCGGCTCAAGGCGCTCGACGATATTATCCGCCGCTACGTCCGGATGGAGCGCGAGAAGCGCGATATCAAGCAGAAGGAAGATCAGCGCCTCAACCAAATCGGCGAGAAGAGCTTCTACTACCTGACCGAAGAAGAGCTGAAGAAGATGAACGAGGCGGTGACGCGCCTCGCGCAGCGCCTGAAGAACGTGATCACCGTGCGCCGCAAGCGCGCGAAGAAGGGCCGCTTCGATATCAAGCGCACGCTGCGCCAGAACCTCGAGTACGGCGGAGTGCCGTTCAAGCTGCGCTTCGAGAAGCGCAAGAAAGAGAAGCCGCAGGTCGTGATCCTGTGCGACGTTTCCGATTCGGTGCGCAACGCGTCGCGCTTCATGCTGCAGTTTGTGTACTCGCTGCAGGATCTCTATTCGCGCGTGCGCAGTTTCATTTTCGTCGCCGATATCGGCGAGGTGACCGAATGCTTCCGCAACAACGACGCCAAGGAAGCGCTCGATGTCGCGCTCAAGGGCGATATCATCAATGTGTATGCTCACTCGAATTTCGGCTACGCGTTCCGCAACTTTTTCACCGATCATCTCGGCGCGGTGAACAAGCGCACGACCGTGATCGTGCTCGGCGACGCGCGCAACAACTACAATCTTCCGCACGATTGGTGCTTGCGGGAAATCCGCCAGCGCGCGAAAAGAGTGATCTGGCTTAACTCCGGAAAGCCGCAACACCTGGGGCTTCGGCGACAGCGAGATGGATCGCTATGCCCCGCACTGCGATCTGGTGGAAGAGTGCCGCAATCTAAACCAGTTATACCGCGTGGTCGACCGCTTGGTCGCCGGCTGAGGACTGGATCTCGCGCCTGCGCAGCTTGCTTGGTTGACCACGCGCCAGCTTTGGGCCAAGATATTTTCTCGTGGGTGATGTGCGGAAGATTCTCTCGAATCCGCGCGCGCTTGAAGAAGAAACGGTTGAAGAGCCCGTCTATGGCAGGTCACAGAGAAGATTTTATTCTGATGATGGTGGGCGGGATCACGCTCGATCCGACCACCAAGATGCCGATCGTGGTGCTGAAAGATCCCGACAACAAACTCAACCTGCCAATCTGGGTCGGTCCGCTCGAAGCCACCTCGATGGCGACCGAGCTGGAAGGGATCAAGCCGCAGCGTCCGATGACGCATGACCTGCTGCGCAACGTGATGTCCGAATTCGGCACCACGGTCGAATGCGCCGAGGTGACCGACCTGCGCGAGAATACCTACTTCGCGCAAATCCAGCTGAAGACGCGCGAGGGCAGGGCGCTCAAATCGATTCGCGGCCCGAGCGACGCGCTCGCGCTGGCGCTGCGCACCAAGTCGCCGATCTACGTTGCCAAGAAAGTGCTCGAGGCTTCCAGCGAGCTCGACGATCCGAGGCGAACAGCAGACTTCGGATCAGAACCTCGCCGGTGTCTCGCGCGACAATGGTCGGAATCCTCGAGCGGATGTCGCCCGAGGATTTCAAATACAAGATGTAGGGCGCGTGCGCGCTAACTCTTCTGGTCTTCTGCCGGGCGGCGCCCGCTGGAGCATTCGATGCCGCCGACTACTCATCGCCGAAA
>CAVUUH010000024.1:17500-409855 GCA_963744545.1 uncultured delta proteobacterium | reverse complement strand
AGAACGGACAGTCGGTCGGATAGGTTGAAGTCACCCTCTCACCACGCCAGCCACTGCTGGAACAGCCAGTTGAGAGCGGGCGTCAGACGTGTCCTGTTGTCGATTGGGCACCAAATGTTCGGCTGACCGATAGGGAATCGCAATGACTAAAGCAGAATTTTATCGTCACGCGCGTGCCGATCTGACCGGGCCGCTCGCCGGCGTGAGAGTGCTGGAAGCTACCACCACGGCCGCCGGTCCGCTCTGCTCCGCCACGCTCGCCGATCTCGGTGCGGATGTCGTCAAAGTGGAAGTGCCGACCGGTGAAGTCAATCGCCGATTGCCGCCCTTTTATCCGGGTACAAATGTCGGTGCGATCAACGGCAATATCAACCGAAACAAGCGCAGCCTGAGCCTGGATCTGCGAAAGCCGCAGGGGCGCGACATCTTTCTCAAAATTGCCGCCAAGTCGGATATCGTTGTGGAAAACTTCAAGAAAGGAACCATGGCGGGATGGGGCGTTGGCTACGACGATGTCCGCAGAGTTAAACCCGACGTCGTCTATGTCTCGATTACCGGCTGGGGACAGTTCGGGCCGAATTCGGATCGCGCCGGATACGATCCGATTGCGCAAGCTGCGTCTGGGTGGATGTCGATGAACGGAAGCGTTGAGGGTCCACCGGTCAAAGCTGCTACGGCGATTGGCGATGAAGCGGGCGGACTAAACGGAGCAATCGGCGCGATGGCGGCGCTGATCCATCGCAATCGCACCGGCGAAGGACAGCATGTCGACATCTCGCTGCTGGAAGGGCTTGCAGGGGGAGCCGCCGGAGTTCCGCTGGCGGTGTCGGCGATGGGTATCGTGCCGCAGCGCTTGGGTAACGAGTTCGGATTCGCGGTGCCGTCGAATTCATATCGATGCAAGGACGGATGGGTGTATGTCGCCGTGCTGCTGGATTCTCATTGGAAGGCGCTGGCGCCGATACTCGGACATCGAGACCTGGCCGAAGATCCCAACTTTACGAAGTTGCCGAATCGATTGGCGAATCGGGACGCGTGCAATGCGATGGTCGCCGCGTGGGCGGCCGAGCGCACGCGCGCGGAGGCGATTGAGGTCCTGCTGAAGGCGGGACTCGCTGCGGGTCCGGTCAATACATACAACGACGCCGCCAACGACCCGCACATCATTGAACGCGATGTTCTGCAGCCGGCTAAGATCGAAGACGGCTCAATTGCGATTCATACCGGACCCGTCGCGAAGTTCTCCCGCACGCCAACACGCGTGCGAAGCGGCGCTCCTTCGATCGGCCAGCACAATGACGAGATTCTCGACGAGATCGGAATGGATGCGGCGTCTAGAGCGCGCCTCAAGAAAGCTGGAGTGATTTAGCTCTCCTGTCTCAGAGCCAGCGAACTTTAATTGAGGTCAAATCCCATGAAATACACACGCATCTATGCTGACGCCGCCGGGGAATCGCATCTGCAGGATGTCGACCCTGCAATGAAGCCGGCGGGCAACGCCTCCACGATGTCCGAATTGATCGCAGCCAAGGGAGTCATTTTCCGCGAGACCCGCAGCGGTGAGTATTTGATCGATTGGCATAACGCGCCGCGCCGCCAGTTCGTCGTCAATCTGACCGGAGAGGTTGAGATAGAAGTCAGCGACGGCGAGACTCGCCGCTTCGGCCCGGGATCGATTCTTCTGGCTGAAGATACGACCGGCAAGGGGCACATCTCACGCGGAATCGGAAACGACGAGCGCCGTACGCTATTCATTCCACTTTCCGACTGAGATGGTGTAGGAACTCGATTCTCTCGAATGTGGATCGGACCTCTATGACCCCTGCCGGACAATTGCGCGCGCCTAAACGGCAGATCGATGTGCTGGCCGCCGTTCATGCACGCGCTCGACGTATGGGTTTTCAAATCCGTGCAGGGCGGACATCATCCACCGGAGCACTATGGCGTGCTGGTTGTTCTCCCGCTGCTGCTCGCGGCTTTGGGCCTCTCGCTCCGCTCGTCGCCGCGCGGCAGATGGCGATCGAAGGCTTAGCGCGCCAGCGTGTTATGACGTCGTCCGAGTTTAACGTCGCCAATATCGCGCAACGGAAGTTCATCTTCCTGCGGCGAGCTTGTCCTGCGTCTTGGTGTCGAAATCGCTAGCGTCGTGCCGTTCGTGCAACTGGCTCGACGGCTCACCGTAAACGCGGTTGACCATCCGTCCCCGCCTTACTGCCGCCCGCTCCGCGAGTGCGTCAGCCCAACGACGCACGTTCTTGTAGTCCTGCACGCTCAGGAACTCGGCGGCTCCGTAGAGCACGCCCTTCGCCAGCGCGCCATACCAAGGGAAGATGGCCATATCAGCGATCGTGTAGATGCTGCCCGCGATGTACTCACTTTCCGCGAGGCGACGCTCGAGGACGTCGAGTTGTCGCTTCACCTCCATGGCAAACCGATCGATTGCATATTCGATCTTCTCCGGGGCATACGCATAGAAGTGGCCGAACCCGCCGCCCAGATACGGCGCGCTTCCCATCTGCCAGAACAACCATGACAGGCATTCGGCGCGCGCGCTGGCCTCGGTTGGTACGAACGCGCCGAACTTTTCGGCGAGATACAGGAGGATCGCGCCGGACTCGAAGACCCTGATCGGCGTAGAACCGCTGCGATCAACGAGAGCCGGGATCTTGGAGTTCGGATTCACTGCGACAAAGCCGCTACCGAACTGATCGCCGTTTCCGATGTTGATAAGCCAGGCATCATACTCCGCGCCGCTGTGCCCCAGGGCCAAGAGTTCCTCCAACATTATGGTGACTTTCACGCCATTCGGCGTGCCGAGCGAATAGAGCTGGAGGGGATGGCGGCCCACCGGCAAATCCTTATCGTGCGTCGGTCCGGCGATAGGACGGTTGATGTTTGCGAACTGTCCGCCGTTCGACTTGTTCCAGGTCCACACCTTCGGAGGAACGTAATCGCTCATTTTTCAATACCCACTTCTTTCGCCGGGTGAAGAATCGGGATGCGATCACTCCGGACTTTATTGGTTTTATCTGCCGCGAGATCGCTTTGACGGCCGCGATCTACTGCAGTTTAATCCAGGCCGCCAACCCGCGTGAAGTGCTCATCAGGCGAGCAGACTACTTCAGTCATCTGAAGGTGAGTTTGCTCACACGATTCAGACGACGGTTCTTACCTCAGCGGCGGCAACACGATTGGGTCGGGGAGTTGCGAAGCGGGCCAAGGCCGGTTGTGCTTCGCCGCGATCTCGGCGACGACACGTTCCCAGCGCTCCTTCCCGAAGCTCTTGTAGGTCTGGAACGGATTGACGTATTCGCGCATGCGGAAAGCCTGACCGTTTCTGATGGTGATCAGGGTGAAATAGCGCTGGGTATAGCGGCCGCCGTCCACGGTATCGCCACCGCCTGATGATTCCACGATGGTAGTATCCGGATCGGCTGTGGGATACACCGCTACCGGCTTTGTGCTGAAGCGCGGAACCACGCTGAGCAGAAATTCCATGAAACGGCTCACGGCCGCGCACCCGATCAGCGTTACCGGGATCTCGAACGTCGGCCCCTCCCAGATGGCCTCCTCGTGCACTGCATCGAGCCAGATTGCGCGCTGTTCTTCCAGGGTGGTGATCTTGCCGCCGAAGGCGTCACCGAGGTTCTTCCGGACCATTGGCTGTCTCCTTTCCGCGTCTTACTACGTTCGGTTGAGAATGTCCCCATCTCCCGTGGAGACTCCGAACAAATCACAGGTGTTCGGGGATTTGGGTTCGCGGCAGCTTTACTTGCTTACCTTCACGACTCTCTTCTTCTTTGCAGTTGCGTTGAACTCACGGACCGGTTGCGGACGGCCTACAGCTTGCGCACCGGACGGCGCGTGCTCTCGGCGCCGGTGCTGCCGCGGTTCACGCCGACTTGCGATAGTCCCGCTTCCCGCGCTGCTCCCAACCTACGCCAGATATCCGGGCCGGCGGCGGTCAAACCTCCGTCGACGACCAGTGCCTCGCCGGTGACAAACGCGGAATCGTCGCTCGCGAGAAACAGCGCAGCGCCGGCGATGTGCTCGGGCTTGCCGTGATCCGGCCACGGCTGCATCTGTTCCATCCGCTTGGCGGCGGTAGCGGGATCTCCACGGTCGGTAAGCGGCGTGAGAACTCCACCGGGACAGATCGCATTGACGCGTATACGATCGGCCGCAAGCTGCAGCGCGGCGCCACAGGTGAGGTTGATAACCGCTGCTTTGGCAGCCGAATAGACCAGCGGTCCGCCGCCGCCGCTGAGACCCGCGATCGACGCCGTGTTTATGATCGAACCGCCCGACCCGATTCGTTTCATCGCGCGAGCCGCATGCTTGATTCCGAGGAAGACGCCCTTGGCGAGCACGTCGAAGGTGTAATCCCACTCATCGACTTCGACGTCCCAGATAGGACCGAGCGCGCCACCGACGCCCGCGTTGTTGAACACGATATCGAGCCGGCCGAACTCGGAAACCGCCAGATCGATCATCGCGGCGATTTCGGGCTCCCTGGCGACGTCGGTTTTGATGAAGCGGACTTGGTCGCGAAACCCGCGATCGGACGCGATCGCCAGCGTCTGCTTGCCGGTATCTTCGTTGTAATCGGCAACCACCACCGACGCGCCTTCCTCGATGAAGCGGATTGTAGTCGCGCGGCCCATCCCGCTTGCGCCGCCGGTGATCACCGCCACTTTGTCCTTCAATCTCATAGCTGGAACCTCGCGAATTAAGTACTTGGCCTGTAGGTTGGGATCTATTTGCGCGGCTGAATCCCGTCGAGAATGTCGACTTTGCCGGCGAAATCCTCGAGTTCGACTTCGGTCGTTTCGAGGATACTCGCGGTCTGGCGCCAGTGACCGATTATCACCAGCAATTCGATTATTTCGCCGGGGCTGAGATGGCGCTTCAGCGCTTCGAGGGTTGCGCGGCTAGCCTTGACGTTGGCGTTCACCTCGTCGGTGAACTGCAATACCAGTCGTTCGACTTCGCTGAAGCATCCGGCGCTTTGCCAATTTTCGATCGCCGCAATCTGCTCATTGGTGACGCCGACGTGCTTTGCGGCCGGGACGTGCTGCGTCCATTCGTAAACCGAATGACAATCCTTGGCGGTGCGCAAAATCGCGATTTCGCGCAACTTCGGATCGATCACAATCTGAGTGAAGAGCGCGTTACTCAAGCGGCTCCGCTGCAGGAAGATACTCTGCGCGTTGGCGGTCATTTTCTGGACGTTGAGTACGACGCGGCCGGATTTGAGCGCTTTGAGGACTTCGGGCGACGCGTCTTTTTCGTCGAGATAGGGTAGCAATGCCATCGATACGTCCTCCAGAAATTTCTGATTCCATCATTTGCGCCGAGATAATTAACGGCTGAACGGAATTTCGCTGGATAAACGCAACTTTGCTCATTCGAGCTTCGTTTACCAGAACCCGCGAACCTGGTGGGAACGGCCGGAATCAACAGCGAACCAGCTATTGACCAGAACGCGCCGGAGGAGGGGTGAGTTAATCGTGGAGCCCAGTACTTCTACAGCGACTCTACAAAGTTCAGCAGCTTGAATCGCTCGGACCCCGCGCGTTGGAATACACCGGTGCCGCGGCCGATGGCTGGCTGGGCACGTCGTTCACGCCGGAGCATGCCGCCGCGCATCTCGACTATCTGCGCCGGGGCGCAGAAGGGGCCGGTCGCAGCCTGGCTGACATCTTGAGAAGGGACAGCAAAATTCGGCGCGAGTTTAGGGCGCTATCCAGGCAATTCGCGTGCCCTTGCCCGGAGCACCATGACAAGGTTATGCCGTCAGTATCGGGGGTTACGGAACGTAACTCGACCAAGGAGCGATTGATGAATCAGTGGAAAATTGGTGATGTGAAAATCAGCCGGATCGTGGAGTCGGAGGCGATATGGGACGGTACGTTCCTGCTGCCCAACGCCACCGCGGAGGCCATCAAGAACGAGCGTGACTGGCTCTACCCTGCCTTCTCCAACGAGGAAGGCAAGGTGCACCTCGCGATCCAGGCGCTCCTCATCGAGTCGCAAGGTAAGCGCATCATGGTGGACACCTGCATCGGGAACGACAAGGTGCGCACCAATCCGGAGTGGAACAAGCTGCAGCTGCCGTTCCTCAAGGACCTCGAGAAGATCGGCAGTCCGCGCGAGTCGATCGACCGCGTCATCTGTACGCATCTGCATATCGATCACGTCGGCTGGAACACGATGCTCAAGAACGACAAGTGGGTGCCGACGTTTCCCAACGCGAAGTATCTGCTGGGCGGCACCGAATGGGATTTCTTCTCGCGGGCGGAAGATCCGTTCCTAAAGGATCCGGTCGAGGATTCGGTGCGGCCTGTAATTGCCGAAGGAATGTGCGAGCTGGTCGACGACAAGTACCGCGTGACCGACGAAGTGTGGCTCGAATCCACGCCGGGGCATACTCCCGGTCACTTTGCGGTGAGGATTTCATCCAAAGGGCAGGACGCGGTGATCACCGGCGATTTGATGCATCATCCGATTCAGTGCCGCTACCCGGAGTGGGACGACAACTTCGACGTTGACCTGCCGCTCGCGAAGAAAACGCGCCGCGCCTTCTGCGAGCGCTACGCCGATTCGAAGACGCTCGTGCTCGGCACGCATTTCGCCACGCCCTCCGCCGGCAAGATCGTAAAGAAGGACGATTCGTTCCGCTTCGTGCTGGCATAGAGGAAAGAAGTCATGGTGGGACTGAAGGAACAGACGGTCCACGGAGCGAAGTCGATCGCCGAGGCGCGCGCCAGGCATCGATGGCATATCCCGGCCGACTATCATGTCACGGTCGACTGTCTCGAGCGTCCGTTCCAAGCTAGGGACCGCGTCGCGCTTTACTACGAGGACGACGAGGGGCATAGCGAGAAGTACACGTGGGGACAGCTGCGGCTCGCGAGCAACAAGCTCGCCAATGCGATGCGCGCGCTGGGAGTCGCGCGCGGCGACGTGGTGGCGGTGCATACGCCGCAGCGGCCCGAGACCGCGATCATGCACATGGCGCTCTATCGCCTCGGCGCGATCGCGCTTCCGATCTCGAAACTGTTCGGCCCCGACGCGATCAAGTATCGCCTCAACAACAGCTCGGCCAAGGCGATTCTCATGGAGCCTGAGACCGTCGGTAAGCTCGACGGTATCCGCGATGAGATCCCGACTCTGAAGCACGTCGTGGTCGCGGCTGGCAAGGGAGAAGGTCACTCATTCGACGATCTGCTCGCGAAGGGCGCGGACCAGTTCGCCGCCGACCGCGCGCCATTGTCCGAAGATCCAATTCTGCTGATGTACACCTCGGGCACCACCGGCAATCCCAAGGGCGTGCTGCACGCCGCGCGCTATGTGCTCGGCCACAACGGGATGGACTATTCGTACAACTTCCTTCGCGATGGCGACCTCTACTACAGCCCCGCGGACTGGGCATGGGCGGGCGGACTGCTCGACGGTCTGCTCGCGGTGTGGCCGTATGGAATTCCCGTCCTCGCCTATCGCAGCAAGGCGCGCTTCGATCCGGACGTGACGTTTCGGCTGCTCGAAAAGTACGGCGCCACGGTCGGGCTCTATCCGCCGACCGCGCTCAAGACGCTGCGCGAAGTGAATAATCCGCGCGACAAATACGGAAGCCTCAAGCTCCGCGCGATCGTAAGCGGCGCCGAACCGGTATCGCCCGAGCTCGCGCGATGGGTGGATGAAGAACTGAAGGTCGAGTTCAACCAGGCCTTCGGCCAGACCGAGGCCAACTACTTCATCGGCACTTGCGGCGCGCTCGAGCCTTACAGCCTCGAGCCGCTCGGCAAGCCATTCCCCGGCCACGATGTAACGATTATCGGCGCCGATCGGAAGCCGGTCGCGAAGGTTGGCGACGCCGGTGAGATCGCGATTCGCCGCGACTCGCCGGTCGTGATGAAGGAGTACTGGAAAAACCCCGAAGCGATGGAAGAGAAGTTCGCCGGCGAGTGGTGCCTGACCGGCGACCTCGGCTACGCCGACGACGAGGGCTATGTTTATTTCCAGGGCCGGGCCGACGACGTGATCAAGACCTCGGGTTATCGCGTCGGACCCGCGGAAGTCGAAGCGTCGATCATGGAAGTGAAGGGCGTCGCATCGTGTGCTGTGATTGGAGTTCCGGACGCGCAGCGCGGCCAGGCGATCAAAGCATTCGTGAAGGTGATGCCATCGATCGACAACTCCGACCGCCTCATCACGGAGATTCAGGCGCACGTCAAGAAGAAACTCGCTGCGCACGAATATCCACGCGCGATCGAGTTCATCGACGAATTTCCGATGACCGTAACCGGCAAGATTCGCCGCCGCGATCTGCGCGAGCAGGAAATCCAGAAGCTGTCGAAGAGCAAGTGAAAGTAATCTTCGAAAAGAAAAGCGCCGTCGCCTATGTCACGATCAATCGGCCCGAGCGCCTGAACGCGTGCGACTTCGAGACCTACGGCCGCCTCGCGGAAATCTGGACGGAGTTCCAGGCCGACCGTGATCTCCGCGTGGCAATCTTCACCGGCGCCGGCGACCGTGCGTTCTGCGCCGGCAGCGATATCAAGTCGAACTACATCGAACGAACCGGGCGCGAAAACGCGCGCACCCCCTACGCTGCGATGCTCGAGCTGACCAAGCCGATCATCGCCGCGATCAACGGCCACGCCAACGGCGGCGGGCTCGAACAGGCGCTCGCCTGCGACATCCGGGTCGCGGCCGAGCACGCGCAGTTCGGCCTCGGCGAGGTGCGCCTCGGATGGCTGCCGGGAGGCGGCGGCACACAGCGTCTGCCGCGTCTGATCCCGCTCGGGCGCGCGCTCGAGATGCTCTACACGGGAAATCGAATCGGCGCCGCCGATGCGCTCCGGCTCGGCCTGGTCGATTACGTGGTGCCGATGTCGGGGCTGATCGCGCGCGCGGAAGAGATCGCCGCGGAGATCTGCAAAAGCGCTCCGCTCGCGGTGCAAAAAATCAAGGAGGTCGCGCTCAAGGGCCTCGACCTCCCACTACGCCGACGGCCTCAGGCTCGAGCATCATGCGTACCAGGCGTTGACGGAAACTGACGATGCGCGCGAGGGCGCGCTGGCCTTCGCCGAAAAGCGCTCGCCTGACTGGAAAGGCAAGTAGCTATTTCGCTGCCCGCCAATGACCTGTGTGTGGCGAATTGCTGATTTTGGGGAAAATCAGTAATTCGCCAGACACAGGGCGTAAGCCGAAAGCAGAGAAGCTCGTGCGCCGCTACTGCGGCTCTGACGATCTGGCTCCGAGCTTCATCAAACGACGCGATCGTCGGTGTCGGAAGTGTTTCAGTAAAACGGTATGGATCGGCGGCACGTGCGAAGAAGCCGAGAAGCAAAAAGTAGTACCAAGAGGTGAGTTGAGGGATCGGGCGCTCTGACGCTCGGTCCCTTCTTCGTTCCGCGTTACCCGGTGTTGTGGCGAATTGCAGATTCTGGGAAAAATCAGTGATTCGTCACACACAAGCCGCTGTTTCACTAATCTGCTTACGTCCGCATCAAGCGTTTGCCAAGGGATTTCCAAGGCTCAGGATCGTGGCCTTCGCAACTACTTCAGGAACCCCTCGACGCAGGCCTTTGTTCTCGTCGACTTCTGTTGATGACGCGAATGTGTTTCGGACTTGGGCGTCGAATGTCACAACCAGAGTCGATCTTCCATTGCTAGAAGCTCGGTTTGGTAGGATAGGGCGTTAGCTGGAGGTCGTGAGTCCAGCACGACTTGTCCTGGGTGTGCAGGTAGTAGAACGCTTCCGCGATCTTCACGGGATTCATCACGATTTCGGGGCGCTTTTGAGCAATCGACAGCGCGCGCGTTCCCGGTGAATCGATTAGACCGTCGATAATCACGTTGGCGACGTGTACGCCGTGCTCGGAATATTCTTCGGTGAGGACCTGGGCGAGGGTACGCATCATAACGCGCGGATAGTAGAGTGATTGCCCGGTCATCCGCTTGCGCCCGCGCAGCGAATTTGCGTTGTTGCTGATCAAAAATGATCCGTGACCCTTCTGGCGCATCGCGGGCAGCACTTCCTTGGCGACCAGAAACGGCCCGCGGCTCGAGATGTGCTGCGCAGTGTCGAACATCTCGAGCGGAATGTACTCAAGTAGCTCCTTGTCAGGAGGGAGGTCACGTCCTTCCAGGTAGCCGGCGTTATAGACGAGCACCTCCGGATCGCCGGCTTCCTTGCGGATTTTCGCGAAAGCTGTGGAGATCGAATCCTGTGAGACGAGATCCAATTCGACGATCATGCATTCGCCGTCCTGACTTCGAATAGCCTCCGCGAGCGGCGCGGCATTCGTCTCCTTGCGAGTAGTCAATGCGACAAAGAAACCTTCCTGCGCGAACCTCTGCGCGATCGCGCCGCCGACACCCCATCGCGCGCCGACCGGCATCTCTCTGTCGTCGATCGTCTTGCCGTGAGCGAGCAGCGTATTACGGCCGTCCGACTGCCACTTGGAAGTAGCGCCAACCACTACGGCGACGGGTTTGTGCTTCAGGTTCGCGCTGCGATCCTGGCTCATCGAAAATTCCTTCCTTGTGACGTAGGATCGATTAAGCACCCGCTCGGCGTCTTCCGCAAGCGCGGAGATTGGTGCCGTATCTGGGTGAGTCGCAGGAGGATCTATTCAGTCCGCAGTTCGATGTGATGGCGTCTCGGGCGGAGCAGCCTCTGGAACTAGGCGCGCGACCATCGGATGCGACTCGTGGCGGACGAGCACGTCCATCCAGTTGTCCCTATTCAAAACCTAAACCCGGACGTATTGATGATGAAGTCCGCCGAGGATTGGTATTGATGCGATAGGGCCGAGCTTGTGCGGGCGTCGAAAATCCGGCGCATTCTTCTTCAATGAGAGATGAGTCCGGACTTGGTTGTCCTCATGGCCGAACCCAAGGTTTTCAATCACGAGCAGTTGCCGGGTGCCAGATTTCACGGCTGTATGCTCTCTGAGGCTGAGTTTGAGGTGTCTGTGTCGAATTGCAGTTCAGGCGGGAACTGGAGTCTGAAATAAGCCGTTGCAATGTTGCCGCCATGAATATGACTCAAGCTTTGCGATTGGCGGTGTAGGCACGCCACTCCGTTCGGCCGGCGTAGCTCCGGCCAGCCCGCTGTGGCATCGGTGTTGGTTGTAGTAGGCTTTGTAAGTCTACGAGCTTTCTCTCCAGATCGCTTTGGTTCCAGAATAGAGACAGATCGAGGTACTCGCGTCGCACCCTATTCTGCAACCAAAGCGATCTGAAGCGGAAGCTCGACGACTACAGAATCTACTACAACCAATATCGGTGTCACACCGGCTTGGCCGGAGCTACACCTGCTCAACGCAGCGGTGCACCTCCGCATCCGATCGCAAAAGTCGAGTCATATTCCTGGCTGCGGCACTGCCATGGCTTGTTTGAGACCCCGAATGCCACCTGAAATTGAGATTCGCCCCACACAGGTCATCTGAGCGACAGCGCACGCGCGAAGATCCTCGGGCTCAACGCGGCGAAGATGTTCAAGTTCGACGTCGAGTCGCTGCCCGAGCGGCGCCGCAGCCTCGCCCATCAAGCCTTGTAGAGTGTCTCGACGATCGCGCTCCGGTATGTGTTCATCCGCTCGGGCGGTACGAAATACTGCGGCGCCGAAATTGTCATCGAGTCCGCGTATTCCCACATCCTCGCTACGCGCTCGCCCGCATCGTCAGGCGTGCCTGCGATCGCGAACGTCGTCACCATCTCATCGGGAATCGCCTTGAGCATCGCGGCCGTGTCCTTGCGCGCTGCCGCCTCGGTCGCGGCGAGGGCCTGCGCGCCGAAGCCGTGCGCACCGTAGTATTTCTGGTACTGCGCGATACTCGAATAGAATGCGACGGTACCGCGCATATCGTCGATCGCTTGGCGGCGATCGTTGGCAATAGCCGCGTAGTTCCACAGGTTCACATGGACGTCCGATCGCTTGCGAGCCTTCGCGGCCAGCGTCCGCTCGAGTAGCGCCGCCGTCTGCGCGATCCATTTCAGCGACCACACCGGATGTCCCAGCAGTCCATCTGCGACTTCACCCGCAAGCTCGACGGTGTTTTCGAATAGCGCCGGTATGTGGATCGGGATCGAGCTGCGTACCGGCTTCCTGCCAATCTTGAAACCGCGGAGATCGAGCTTGTGATATGCGCCGTCGATCAGCCCAAGCTCGCCCGTATGCCCCTTCTCGACTATCGCGCGGACCGTCGTCACGATCTCGCGCAGATGACGGACCGGCTGGCCGTACTCGACACTGTAGTAGCGCTCGTTCCATTCGCGCACACCCGTGCCCAATCCCAACACCATCCTGCCGCCGCTGAGCCGGTCGATATCGAGCGCGTTCTGCGCGGTCTCCATCGGACTGCGCGTGAATGCGAGCGCGATCCCCGAGCCGAGCTTAACCCGCTTGGTCACCATTGCGGCCGCGGCCAGCGTCGCGAATGGGGTAGCTTGCAGTTGCGGCGACCATACGCCGTAGAGACCCAGGTCTTCGAAGCGCCGCATGAGATCCGCCAGCTCGGCAGCCGGCATCGCCTGCACTATTTCCCAATAATCGCGTTTCATGCTTCCGCGCACGATCCTGCCAGACTGCACACTGCGACCCCTCTACGGCCCTCGCGAAGATCGTTGCGGTCGAATCCGTTGGTGAGATAGCCGAACGAAATTCCGGTCGCCGGATCAGCCCATCCGATCTGCCCGCCGAAGCCCGGATGGCCAAAGGCCTCGGCCGAGTTCGTGCGTCCGAAGCCGCGCAGATTCGCCTTGCCGTCGCCGCCCGCGATCACGATTCCCAGCGCGCGATTCGCCGTGATCCCGCGCGCCGGATCAATCAGGTTACCGCTGCGGATACGCCGAGCCTCGCGAATCATTTCGGATTGCCAGATGCGTTTTCCGTCCTGCGCTTTGCCGTCATTGAGCAACGCCTGGTAGAAGAGCGCGATATCGCCGGCCGTCGTCATCATGCCTCCGGCCGGAAAATCCATCTCGCGCAGTTCTGGCTCGTTCATCTCCAGCACCGCGTCTTCGGTGATCGAACCGAGTCCGGCGCGCGGAGGTGTGATGCCGAGCTTGCGATACTCCTCGTCCTTGGCGGGTTCGCCGACCCATTTAACGTCGGCCATCCGCGCCTGGACGGGACGCGGCAATCCGATTCGCAAGTCTGGCAGGCCCAGCGGTTCCGCGATTCGCGTTCGTACGAACTCGCCGAGACGCGTGCCCGTGATTCGCTCGATCGCTTCGGCGATCGGCCAATAGTTCGCGTGGATGTGGTAAAAGAACTTCTCGCCCGGAGTATTCACCGGACGCCACTGCGCAAACCGCTCCAGGCGTCGCTTGCGATCGCCCCAATCCTTGAACGAGCCCGGCGCAGTCGGGATGCCGGCGGTGTGAATCAACAGATGCTCGATAGTCGTCGTTTCCTTGCCGTTGGTCCCGTACTCCGGCACGTACTTGACGATCTTGTCGGCAGGATCGATTTTTCCTTCCTGGATTAGAATCCATAGCGCAGACGAGGTTATCGCCTTGGTCGCCGACATCGCGACGAAAACCGTCTCGTCGGTAGCCGGCTTCTCTACGCCACCCTGTACCGCACGGCCGAAAGTTTTCATCGCAGCAATCTTTCCGTTGCGAGCGATCGCAACCTGACACGCGGGAAGAACCCCTTCCTTCACGTCGCGCTCGGCCCGATCCATCAGCGCCTGCACCTTGTCGGGATTAAGACCAACTTCGGCTGCACTATCGGCCAAAAATTTCTCAGCGATCATAATTTTCTCTCCTCGACGAAGTTCAGGCGGCGTGACGAGGACGCTTCACATCCTTCGCCATCACCTTCTCCGCGATTGGCGTGAATACGAACGCGCCCACATTTTTCATATCGATCGCATCGCTCGCCACGATCTCCGAAGTCCCACCGCGCGCCCGCAGCTCTTTAAGCACGCCCGCAAGATCGTCAGTCTCAATCTCATAGATGGCGAGGTACTTGTAGCCCTTGCCCGCCTCGCGACTCATTTGCGCGTCCGCGATGCGAAACCGCTGCCCGCTCACGAAGCCTGGTACGTTAAGCACGTCCGGAATGTGCTGCTTGTTGTACCATTCGTTAAACTCAACCTCTTTTCCAGCAGTCGGATTAGTCATCACGACGAACGTGTGCTTGGCCATCGCAAAACCTCCTCGGTTTTATCCTGAAGCATTGAGCCCGCCACCTTCCGCGCATCTCTGGCCGGATTTTAGTCTCACAATTCGCGAGCCGTCCATCGGACCTGGCGGCAGGATTCTTCGCGCGACGCCCATACCCCGTACGCTGGGCGGGAAACGAAATCGGCTATCATCGTAAGTAGCTTTAGCTCTCCGCCGGCTTCATCCTGGAATAAGGGCCGCGGCCTTGAGGATCGCTCACGCACTCAAGCGTTCCGACCAACAATGGCGGAATCAGCTTCGGTCAAGCCGCGGTAGCCGCGTCCCGCGATCGCGCGTGCCAAAGGTAGGCCACTCCCGCCGCTACTTGATTCATCGCTGGTGAAAATGCTCGCAGAGTCACTCCCGCTTGACTTCTTTTCCACATCGGCTACTCACCAACATAGAGCGAACCACAGAGGAGGTACGCCGTGTCTGAGCTTGCCTATTCGAGTGCAGTTGCGATCGCGGACAGAATTCGTCAGCGCGAGATTTCGAGCAGAGAGGCCGTTGACTATTTCCTGGCGCGCGTCGAAACACTCGACAAGCCCATTAACAGCGTCGTGACGATTGACGCCGAACGCGCTCGAACCGAGGCCGACGCTGCGGATGCCGCCTTGGCGCGCGGCGAAGTGCGCGGCCCCCTTCACGGCGTGCCGATGACTAGTCAAAGATTCCTTCCAAACCGCAGGAATGCGTACGACTTCAGGTGCGCCTGAGCTTGCCAGCTTTATTCCGACCGAAGACGCGTGGCCGGTGGCGCGCCTGCGCGAAGCTGGAGCAATAATCTTTGGCAAGACCAATCTGCCGATCTATGCGGGCGACTTGCAGAGCTACAACAAAGTCTTTGGCACCACCAACAATCCCCACGATGTGTCCCGCACTCCAGGCGGCTCATCCGGTGGCTCGGCTGCGGCTCTGGCGTGCGGATTTACTCCGCTGGAACTCGGAAGCGATATTGGCGGCTCGATTCGGCTGCCATCGCACATGTCAGGAGTTGTCGGGCATAAGCCGAGTTATGGAATCGTGCCGGCACATGGTCAAATTCCCGGTCCTCCGGGGACGCTGACTCTCGCGGATCTCGCGGTCGCGGGACCAATGGCGCGCACGATTCAAGATCTCAAGCTTGGTCTGGACATCATGGCCGGTCCCAATCGATGGGAGAAACCGGCCTGGCATCTGGAACTGCCCCCGCCTCGTCGTCCAACTCTCAAACAATACCGTGTAGCCGCCTGGCTCGACGATCCTGCCTGTCGAGTGGAACCTGAAGTAGGTGAACTGCTGGAAGGCGCGGCGCAAAAATTAGCTGCCGCCGGTGTTAGAGTTGATCACGACGCGCGGCCGGAGTTCACGCTTGAGAAAGTGGCCGACACTTTCTTCGCGCTGCTGCAAGCTGCACTGGCAGGTGGCGTGCCGGCTGATCGTCTCGACGAGTACGCCGCAACCGTCGGCGACATGCCCGCTGCACATACGCGAAGACTCCTGGCGATGCGACATCGCCAATGGCTCAGCTACAACGAGCGGCGCCTTCAGATGCGCAAACGCTGGGAAGAATTCTTCACACAGTGGGACGCCATTTTGCTTCCCGTCATGCCCTGTCCAGCCATAGCCCATGATCATTCCGAACCCATGGCCAGCCGAATGGCCTCGGTGGGAGGCGAACAGCGGCCGTATTGGGATCTGACAACCTGGATGGCTCCGGCAGGCGCTTGCTACTTGCCGGTTACCGTAATTCCAGTCGGCCGCTTGAAGAACGGACTCCCAATCGGCATTCAAATCGTGGGAGCGTATCTGCACGATCACACGACGCTTGATCTGGCCGAGCATTTGCTCCCATTGGTCGGTGGCTGTCCGAGACCTCATGGCTTCTGAATGAGTGATGAAACCTTTGAACCGCCCTATGAATTTCAGTCTGCACTTTCAATCGTGAAGCGAAGGACGGAGTAGATAAAATGCATAGCCTGGTTTCCGATACGCTGAAAAAAGAGTTTCGCGACAACGGTGTCGTGTTTATCGAGCATGCGCTCGACGCCGAAGCGCTCCGCCTGGCGCAAGCCGCATTCGATTGGAGCCTCGAGCATCCGAGTCCGATGGCCGCGAACTATCCGAGCAAGGACGATGCGGCTGCGACCTTCTATCAGGATCTCGCCAATCCGAATGCGGTCGCGGCGTATCGCCATATGCTCGAAGATTCGGCGGCCGCCGATATCGCTGCGGCGATTTGGGGAGCGCCGGACGTGTGGTTCATGTACGAGCAGGTGTTTCTGAAGCAGGGCGGAAAAAGTCGGCGCACGCCGTGGCATCAGGACTCTTCCTATCTTCCCGTCGATGGCGAGCAGCTTGCCGTCATGTGGATTCCGTTCGAGCATTTGAAAAAAGAAAATTCGCTTGAGCTAGTGCGAGGGTCGCATCGCGGGACTTTGTACAACGGTTCGCGCTTCGACCTGGTCGACGACACCGCGCCCATTTACCCGGAAGAGATTTTGCCGCGCCTGCCGAATATCGAGGCTCATCGCGAGCGATGGGACATCGTGTCATGGGCGATGGCGCCGGGCGACATCCTGGTGTTTCATCCTGCGATGCTCCATGGTGGAGCGCCCACGCTTCCCAGCCAGCGCCGCCGGACCTTGTCGCTGCGTTTCTTCGGCCACGGACGCGGTCTATACTCCGCGCATGGCCGGTGGCCTGACTGCAGCCGAACTGCCGAGCGAGGACGCGGGCGACAGCTCGGAGCCGGTCTTCAGGAAACTCTGCTCGCAGCCTCGCGCCCGGCGATCCGTTCAGGCACCCGGATTTTCTGAAGGTCCGCCCTCGCAGCGCCAATGGTCGCAATTAGCCGTGATCGCGCACCGAGATCGTTGAACCGAACCCGCAATCAAAATCAAATCGACGACGCCGCCGACCGACTTCGCGGGCATCGCGATTGGCACCTCGCTTCGCGACCTGAAGGAACGCTATCCGGAAGTAAGACGAAATCCCGATAGCGATCGTCAGTTCCAGGTTTACCAGGTGCCCGCGCTCAAGGGCGCGAACCTCAAGACGCCAGGGCGCGCGGCAGAGCGCGAGCCTCCACGGGGAACGAGAACTCCCACGGGTCCGCACGTCCGCGCGAACGGAAAAGGAGAGAGCGATGTTAGGCGAACAGATTGGTGAAGAGAAAGGAAAAGTCACGGCCCGCAGGGTGCTCTCGATCGACGGGGGTACCAAGGTGGAGGTAAGCTTCCAGAGCAGCGGCAAACTTCTGGGAGTCGAGCATCAGAGCACTGTCACCTACACGGCCGCCGTCCGGCCAGACGGAAGCGTCTACGGCGAAGCGCAGGGACTGGTCGCCGGTAAAAGCGGCGAGCGAGCCACGTTCAAGGCCCAAGGAGTCGGCAAGATCCTCGACGGAGGAGGAGTAAGTTATCGTGGAGCCCAGTACTTCTACAGCGACCCTCCGAAGTTCAGCGGCTTGAACCGAATTGCGGTTGTCTTCGAGTACGAGGCCGATGCTGAGGGCAACACGAAGACCAAGCTCTTCGAGTGGAAGTAGACCTTTCCAGGGTATGACTCGGGGGCCTAGCCAGTCGGCTGGGCCCCTTCTTTGTCTCGAATGAGCCTGATGCGGGGAGTCCCTGTTATTCGAAAGAAATTCCCTGTTCCTTCGAAATATTTCCCTGTTCGCGTTTTAATATTCCCTGATCCGATGAGTAGGGAATTCAGGGAGAAACGCGAGAGAAGACAAAGCTTTTTAGGCTTCAAACGGGCTCCTAGACGGTCAAAATCGCGAAAATTCCCTGTATTTTCCCTGATGATCAGGGAATTTGACGCAGAGAGCAGTTCGCATCAGACTGCCTCAACCGCCACCCAACTTCGTCTCCAGGACACAGCCTTCTCCCTCCTCGACCGACCGCTTTCAATTGTCGCGCGCTCAGTCCTAAATAGAATTCAGCACGAATACAGTGTCGTCGCTCGTGCTGCCTGAGTACCGATCGTTATTGCGGAGCGCTTAAGCGCCGGACTTTCGGCGTGCGCGGCCGGCCGGCACCATCTCGGGGGTTAGCATTTTGGGTGGGCTCCATCATCAGTACGTTCGGGCTTAGGGTTTACGCAAGAACAAGCGGTCGAGGGAAGACGTCGAGAGCATTCGCTGTCGAGATCGAACTATGAATTTTGGAGCCAATTCCAAAGTCGGATTTCGCTGGTGTGGAGTCCCCGTGGCACTGGCAAGCGCGAGTGCCATATCGCTGGTGGCCGTGCTTTCCTTCGCAGGCTACGGCGCGGCCATGATTCTCGGGAGGGTTCGTCCGTTACGCAACGCGTTTCAATCTCTCTCCAGGGCTTACGACCGGTTACTCGATCAACTCGGCCAGGAAGTTCTGCAGGACCCCAGAGACACGCCTGCGTTACGACTCATGGTTTCCCTTAGCCTTAGCGCCATACCAATTTTCCTGATCCAACTCCTTTTAGGAAAACCTCGACTGCTGCTCGTGATCGCTTTCTATATTTCCCTTTATGGTCTCAAGTTCCATCGGTTTGTGAGGATGTTCACCGTCAAACACCTGGAAGCGCACCGGCGCCAGGGCTACTTCTCGGAGAAGTACGATAGGGTCTTCGGCCGCTACGTCGAATTCTTTCTAGGATATTTGTATGGAAACGTTCCGGAACTGGATCGGACAGTTCATGTTCGTCTCCACCATAGAGAGAATGGCGGATTCGATGACACAGCAGAGTCCAGGGGCTACGATCGGACGAGTCGACTGGATTTTCTGTGGTATCTCTCGAACAACATTTGGACGGTTCTGGGAATTGCCCCATACGCCTACTTTAAAGCTAGAGGCGATGAGGAGAATCGAAGACGCCTGTTATGGGGTATAGCGCGGTACTATGCCTACTTCGGAGCTGTCGTTATCTACAATTGGAGAATTGGGATCATGTTCGTATTGGTTCCTCTTCTCTGCATGAACTTCATCACGGCAATAGTCGGATGGGTCCAGCACGCTTTTCACGACTCGGAACAGCCCGACTACTTTGCGCATACCGTAACTGTTCTTGATGAGGTCAACTTCATGAACGAAGGATACCACCTTTGTCATCACCACCGAGCTGGCCTGCACTGGACCGAGATGCCGGTCCATCTCGAGCGGATTCGTGAAAGGATGAGAGAGTCCGACTCCTTAGTGTTCCGCGACTTGGATTTTATGGGACTTTTCCTCGAGTTGACTCTCCTTCAAAGAATGGATGTGCTTGCCGAGAAACTTGTCCCGTGGGAGCCCATGAATCACGAGCAGAGATTGGCTTTGCTGGCTAAGAGAACGGCGGTCGGTACTTATTCATTGAGATAGAGGCGACGGCGCCGGTTGTCGCTTCTCAGACTTTTATCGCAGTGATCGAAATTCGCGCGCGCGTTGATGAACTCGACTTGATAGATGCGCAAGTGCTAAATGCGGATCAATCGCGCGAGGAGGGCAGTTGCTAATGTCGCACAAGGGATTCTCTCACATTGGGCTCTCGACGCTGGACCTCGACAAAACCCGCGAGTTTTACGAGGGAGTGCTCGGCTTCAGGCCGGTGCGCTGCGACACTATCGCGGTCAAAGAGGGCGGCAGGATTCGGCATATCTTCTTCGATACCGGACGCGACCAATTGCTTGCCTTCATGGAAGCGCGCGGTGTCCCCGGCGTTCCCGCCGAATACGACGCCGGCATCAATCGCGGCCTCGGCGTGCCGAACGCCTTCTATCATTTCGCATTTGAAACCGGCAGCCTGCCTGGACTCGAGCAGAAACGTACCGAGTTGCTCGCCAAGGGCGTCAAGGTCAGTGAGATCGTCGATCACGACTGGGCGAAATCCATCTACTTCAAAGATCCCAATGGCATGCAGCTCGAGTATTGCTGCTATACGCGCGAGCTCAACGACGATGACGCGCGGATGCAGGATCGCTTCGAGGTATCGATCAAAGGGATGGGTCTCGACGACAAAATCGATATTGCGCCGAAAAAGTAACTCGACGCGGGCTACTGGATCTATCAGGAGAAAGTCGTGAGCAAATGGCAATTCACCAAAGGTTTGCATGACCTTGGACGTGGCGCTTATGCCTACCTGCAGCCGTCTGGCACCTGGGGTTACAGCAACGCCGGGTTGGTAGCCGACGGTGATCAGTCGTTGTTGGTCGATACTCTTTTCGACGAGCGCCTGACTGCCGAGATGCTTGGGGTGATGCAGGACGCAACCGGCTTTGGCGCCGATCGCATCGGCGTGGTGGTAAACACGCATTCGAATGGCGATCACACCTTTGGTAATCGGCTTGCGAAAAATGCGGTGATTATCGCGTCGGAAGCGGCGGCGCAGGAGATGCGCGAAGACGGAAATCCGCAGCTGCTCGCCCAGCTGATGAAAAATACCGACGCGATGGGAGAGGTCGGATCCTTTTTCAAGAAAATTTTCGGAGCGTTCGATTTCGCCGGGGTTACATTCAGACTGCCCGATAGGACTTTTACCGGAGAGGAAACCCTCAAGGTCGGCGACAAGCAGGTAAAGCTTATCCAGGTCGGGCCGGCACACACGGCGGGCGACGTGATCGCTTTCGTCCCTGCGAATCGAGTCGTCTACACCGGCGATATTCTGTTCATCGAGGGGACTCCGATCGCATGGGCGGGCCCCGTGAGCAACTGGATTAAAGCTTGCGACCGAATCTTAGGCCTGGACGTCGACGTCGTCGTTCCCGGCCATGGCCCGATCACCGACAAGGCTGGCGTCAAGCGAATGCAGGACTACCTCGTCTATGTCGACGAGGAAGCGCGCAAGTGTCACGCGGCAGGAATGAGTTCATGGGAAGCGGCACAGAATATTGCCTTGGGCTCATTCGGCGGCTGGGAAGATCCGGAGCGGCTGGCTGTCACGGTCGATACGATTTTTCGCGAGATAAATGACGACCACTCATCGCGAAACATCCTGGAGCTATTCGGCCGAATGGCGCAGTTGCATAGCCACTATGCGCGGACCAGCGAAAGCGCCAACTAGGACTGGCACCAGCAGTTCTCAGCGCGCGGGATTCGTGGCTGGCCCCGGAATTTGCCGTAGCCATCGATTCAACTGGGAGATCAGATATTCGATTCGTCGCATCGAGTGCAATTCAGCAAGGATTGCGCGCCGTTGATCGGTCGTCCATGGCGTTATAAGTGCAAATTCCCGCTCCTCCAGCCGCGAGCCGAACTGCTCGATGGGCTTTCTGAGGTCATCGGGTGAGTGTGACCGCGCGATTGCCTCGGCGGCCGGCCGCCTCAGGCTGTCAGCACTACTGAAGAAGTCGAGCCACGACTGAAGGTGCCGGCGAATTGCGTCGAGCACTTCCTCGCGCGCCGATTCGGTCACCGGATCGAGTTGCGGTACGGGATTGACGATACGTTCAGTCGCGATTGAGGCTAAGCGGTTCGCGATGCGCCGCAGCCTGCTGGACGCCTGGACGATCGCGTTATGGTTGACCAGGCTGGTGCGGCCCTCGACTTGAGCATCATCCGCGACCTCCAGAATTTCGGCGAGGGAGCGCATGGTCGCCGAGTTAGCCCGCTGGATCTCATCCTCGGTGTTCGAAGCAGAGCCGCCGGGCACGATCGAAAGCGTGTCGCGAATGACTTTACGCAGCCTCGGCAATAAGGAGTCACCCGCGTATTCCGGCCACCACATGAGGGTAACAATTGCCACGACCAGCGTGCCAAGCAAAATTGCCCAGATACGCCAGAGCGGCGTATAGACGTCGAGCGCAGGGCTCAAGCCGGTGAACACCAGGGCGAATGTCGTACCTATCTGCTTGCCCGCGTATGAAACACGTCCGCTGCTGAGAGAGCAGTACGCAGAGATATAGAAGACTACGAAGACGGCGATCAGATAAGACGGAAGAGTTGAGAAGTTGGGCGTGACGATGATGATTGTCAGAAGAGAAATCAGCCCGCCGACAAACGCTCCCACGATCCGTAAATTCATTTTGCGCAGGGCTGCGCCATAGGTGGGAAGCGCGGTTATTATTACCGTCGTCAAGATTGTATTCAGCTCGGGACGCTGATCCACGATGCCGACCAAATAACCGAGCACCACGCAGACACCGACCTTCAGGGAATAACGGACCAGCGCAGGATCCGGAGCGTCGGTCGATCGCTGAGCCGCATTATTCGAAGAGGCGGTGGCAGGCGGCTGCGGAGGCTCGTCGAGCAAGTGCTCGATTTCCCTGGTGAGTGCAGCCAGCGAATCGGTGAAGTCTGCGAAATTCTCGAGCTCCGCGGGACTCGCGATGCGTATATACACTGGTCTGACCTGGACGACGCGAGCACTGAGAGCGTCCATTGCCGATCGCGCGCGGGTTCGCGAGGCTGGGGGTGTCTTGTCCGAGCCAACAGCGACGTGCGTCGGCAGTTCGCGGGCCATCTCGTCGAACACAGTAGCAATCGCCTCCACCGTCGCTTGAATTTCGGGCCGCACCATAGCGCGAACTTGTCCGGGCACGTTCTGGCGCGCCATCAAGGTCAGGCGATCCACCTCGAGGCCGATGCGCGCGACGCGGGTAATAGCCGCAAGCAAGATCGCCTGGCGATGCGCCGACACACCCTCGGCCGCGGCTCGATTCAAAAGATTCATGTGCGAGGGAAGATCCGAGGTCGGCGGCGGCAGCGGCGGCCGCGGCGTGTGCTGGCGATCGAAATAGTAGTTCGCAGCCGCAAGCAGACGCGAACGATCGCGCGCGACGCTCGTTCCGAGCGATTCCAACAGAAGCTCTTCGCCGAGGTCGGGCCACAGCCAGTTGTCGAATAGGACGAGCGTGCCGAAGGCGATCACGCTCCCGCCGAAGATGCCGGCCGCGGCCCAACCGATTTCGTCAGGCGCAAATACGACGCTGTAGAAGGTATCGATGCAGACTACCTGAATGAGGAGGAGTCCGGCGCCGAGCTTAAAAGTCGTTCCTATGTAAGTCGTCAGCGAAATCACCGCGAAGAGAAACGGCAGCAGGAGCCACGGCGATTCAACCAATATCCCCGCCATCAGCACTGATGCGGCAAGCGCGAAACCTTCCGCGATCAGAAACGCGAGAGCCTTGCGCGGATCCATCATTGGTCCGGCGCCGACCAGGAGCCAAACGATGTAAGTGCCTAGCTGGTTGTTGACGTGACAACTCGTGATCAGCCCTGCACCGAGCGTGGCAATCGTGGTCATGCGAAGGGCAGTGCGAAGTTTTCGCGAGCTGGGAGCAAGCTCACGAGAGAGCAGCGCAGCAAGCTGATCGAACCAGCCAGGCGGCTGCGCCAGGCGAATCTCCGGTTTGGCGAAGCCAGCCATAGCCCGTTGCTCTAAGGTCCCCTTCGATTGTTATGATCGCGATTCGAGAAGATATTGGTTACCAGTTCCAACGTCAAACAAAGAAAGCGTCAATCGCTGACTCAGACCAGAGTTTGGTACTCGGGCTTATATAGATGCTGCTGTATGAACGAGTCGATATCATCCGGACGATCAACGCGGGCCAGCTTGTGTGTGAAGATCACATCCGCTACGCGTTCCGCCGCGTGTAACTCTGTCTTGAATATGGCTGATTGGGGAGGATAGATGAGGCCTATATCGAGCTCCGCCTGCGTAACCTGACCCGCTACCGCGCGAGCCGCAGCTATGAACATATCATCTGTGACGCGCTTTGCCCGAGTCGCGTAGACCGCCAGACCTATAGCGGGAAAGATGTACACGTTGTTTCCCTGCCCCGGCACGAAAGTCTTATCGCCGAATCGCACTGGAGGGAACGGGCTACCACTCGCGAAAATCGCACGGCCTTCTGACCAGCGGTAAGCTTCTTCAGCCGTACACTCCAGATGCGAGGTAGGATTCGAGTAGGGAAAAATGATAGGAAGTTGATTAATCCTGGCCATGGCTTCGATCACGCGTTGATTGAAGGCCTTGGCGACCGTGCTGACACCTATGATAGCTATCGGCTTGATCGATTGGATAGCTTCGACGAAGTCCTTGGTCGGTTCGTGAGGGTGAGCATAAGGCTTCTGGAAATCAAGCAGGTCCTTGCGCGAGGATTCCAGCAGTCCATTCACGTCGAACAACCAGATCCTGGCGCGCGCTTCTTCGAGTGACAGTCCTTCCGACGTCATCACCTGCGCCAGCATGTTGGCGATGCCAATGCCAGCGGAGCCTGCCCCAAGAAACAGGAACCTTTGCTCCGAGAGTTTACCACCTATGATACGCATCGCGCCGAGCAATCCGGCCAGTGCTACCGCCGCGGTCCCCTGTATGTCGTCGTTGAAGCAGCAAACCTTGTCGCGATAACGGTTAAGCAAACGGACCGCGTCGACTCCGGCCCAATCCTCGAACTGGATACAGCAGTTAGGGAACTCGTCCTGGACGGCGCTGACGAACTCCTCGACGAACTCGTCCAGCTCTGCGGTTGATGGGCGCGTCTGGCGCAGTCCCAGGTAAAGCGGATCGCGCAGTAAGGCATCGTTATTAGTGCCGCAATCCATAAGGATAGGTAGTGAGTACTGTGGTGGGATCCCGGCACATGCGGTGTATAAGGCCAACTTTCCGATCGGGATGCCCATGCCGTTGGCGCCCAGATCACCGAGCCCTAGAATTCGCTCACCGCTAGTTACAACGATGAAGCGCACGTCCTTCTTGGGCCAGTTTCGGAGAATTTCCCGAACACGGCCCTTGCGATTGATCCCCAGGTAAAGACCCTTCGGGCGACGCATGATATGGCCAAACTGCTGGCATGCCTCACCGACCGTCGGTGTATATACCAACGGCAGGAAATGCGCCGGGTCGGACATGAGCACGCGATAAAAGAGCGTCTCGTCGGTGTCCTGCAGCTGCGACAGGTAGATGTACTTTTCGAGATCGTTCGGCTTTTTTGACAATTGAAGGTGTACCCGCTGGATCTGGGTATCCTCCGAATCAATCCCCTCGGGTAAGAGACCTAGCAGACCCAGCGCCTCGCGCTCAGCCTCGGTGAATGCCGTAGACTTATTCAGTTGCGGATCGCGCAGAAGAGCCAAGCCTCGCGGAGTAGTTATCATGTTGGCAGCCTCCATGATTGAGTTTCAAACGACCTTACCGTAACCCTCCGAGTGGGGCTTGGCCAATCTCATCCGCGGCTAACGGTCCGCGACGATCTCCGACAGGAACCAGGTTCGTCGTTCAGTCTCGTCAATCCAGTTCTCGATCAGGCTGGCGGTGGCGACGTCGTCGTATTTCTCGCACAGTTTATGAGTTACGCGCAGTTCTCGCGTAAGCTGCAAGCTATCGGCGCGAAGCTCGGCCAGCATGTCCTGGGGCGGTACGAACTCGGCGTTGTTGTCCTTCAATCGTTGATGCTCCGCGATGTCCCTGATCGAGTGGATCGTAGTTCCCCCGATCTTGCGCGCGCGCTCGGCAATCTCGTCGGTCATGGCGAAGATCTGGTCAGACTGCTCGTCGAGCAGCAGATGGTAGTCGCGGAAATGCTTTCCGCTCATGTGCCAGTGGAAGTTTTTGGTCTTCACGTAGAGCGTGAACACGTCGGCGAGCAATTTGCGGAGCGATCCCGATATTTCGACCACCGCGTCGCCACTGAGATCAGTTGGAGTCTCCCAGGAAGGTTTCATTCGAGCAGCCGTATTGCTTTTCATTGTTTTGTCTCCTTATTGCCTCTCAGCCACAACTCATAGGCGTGAAATCTGGCCGCACAATCAGTGCGGACGGACCAAAGGCATAAGGAAATTCAGATGGCGCGTGAAAACTTAGCGCTCGCTCCAATCAAAACTGACAGGCGAAATGGTGTTTCAAAGCGTTCTCTAGCGCGCCTCCCAGGCTAACCGCTCAGCTCGATACGGATCGTTTTCGACCCGGCATTGATTGTCGAATATCATCGTCGGACGCTGCTCGGTCGAGTAGGGCGTCCAGCTTGGGAGGTCCCCGTGATTCGGATTTCCAGTGCGCGCGAACGCGAGCCACGCGCGGCTCATCTTGTCCGCGAGCGCGAATCGCGTCGGCAAATCTCCGGTCAGCCCCGAGGTTTCCACCGTGTCGAACACAAACGGTATCTCGAGCGCGTGCGGCGATTTGAGCTTGCCCTCCAACACCGGCGTCTCCCACGTGAACATATAGACGAACACCGGCGCGGCGTGCTGAGCGACCTTGCGATCCGCCGTGACGAGAGACGGCATCCGCATCGCATGGTCGGTCGCGATCGCCAGCACCAGGTCGCGCAGCGAATCTTTGGGTCGCGCACGCCGGTAAGGCTCGATGATGCGATCTGCTTGGTCGCCGACGAACATCTGCACGCGCTTGCCCATTGCGTCCTCGTCCAGTCCGTCGAGCCACGGCGCGAACGCGAAAAACAAATTCATCTCATCCTTGTTGGTCCCGATGATCAGCGGTACGTTGGCGGAAATCGCCGGAGCAGCCGGCTCGAAAGGACCGCCCGGGAGATGCTTCCCGTCGACCACCGGATTGAAACCGACGCGCCGCCGATTGGCAAAGGACATCATGCTGACCTTTTTCAGGACCGCCGCCTGCGCCTCTGCGAGTTTTTGCGCGGAAACCTGGCGCAACTCCTTCACCTTGCCCGCATCGAGTCCCAACTCCGCCAGCAGTTGGCGCGCGGTCTCGCTCGCTTCGTCGCGGCTGGCCATCTGCACCGCCGGCCCGCTTTGAATGACCGCCTTATGAAACAGACCATGCGCCGCCGGCATCGCCATCAGCACGCTGACCTTCGCGCCGCCGCCCGACTCGCCGAAAATGGTCACGTTGCCCGCGTCGCCGCCGAAAGCCGCGATATTGTCGCGAACCCATTCCAGCGCCGCGACGATGTCGAGCATCCCGGCATTCCCTGACGCCGCAAATTCCTCGCCGCCGAACTCGCCAAGGTGCAGGTAGCCGAATGCGCCCAGCCGATGATTGATCGTCACGACCACGACGTCGCCCTTGCGGCATAGATTGGTTCCGTCGTACCACGGCGAATCGCCCGATCCCGAGATGAACGCGCCGCCGTGACACCAGAACATCACCGCCCGTTTGCGACCGTCGTTCACCGCAGGCGTCCACACGTTGAGCACGAGACAGTTCTCACTCATCGGCGGCAGAGCACGCCCCGCGAACAGCTTGAGCATGGCAGGAGACATCGCAAATGCGTTCTCGTCCTGCATCGCGCGATTGCCGAACTCGAAAGCGTCGCGAACCCCCGTCCAGGGTTCGAGCTTTCGCGGCGGCGCAAATCGGCCGTCGCCTTCCGGTGGAGCTGCGTAAGGTATCCCTTTGAAAACCTTGACGGCGTCGCCGGCGATGCCGCGAATCTTTCCGCAATTCGTTTCGACTACAACGTGTTGCGCCATGACCGAAATTTCCTCCGCAAGAAGTTACGACGGCCGCTTCATCTCGAACGACGGACCTGACCAGCCGTCCTCGAGCATTTGCGGCGGCGCATCCTGAGAGCCTCGCGCCAGGTTGCCCGCGCCCATTCCCGACGTCACCGCGCCATCAACTACCATTGCCTGCCCGCTGACGAACTCCGAGTCGTCGCTCGCGAGGAATAGCGCCATCGCCGCGATATCTTCCGGCCGACCCGCGCGCGGCCATGGCTGAAACGCAGCAAACAGTTGCGTCGCGGTTTGCTCGCCGCCCGGAATGCGATTGTACGTGAGTGGAGTCGCGATTAGTCCCGGGCAGATGCAATTGACGCGAATCTTTTCCTTCGCCAGTTCGATCGAAGCCGATCGCGTCAGGCTGATTACTCCGGCTTTGGCCGCACAGTATGCGTGCAGCCCGGGCGCGCCACGCAGTCCGGCGATCGACGCCGTCGAGATGATCGAACCGCCGCCCGTCTTGCGCATCTCGGGCACGGCGTGCTTGATGCCGAGGAACACTGCGCGCAGCAGTATCGAAAAGCTGCGATCCCAATTTTCCGCGCTGGTCTTTTCGAGCGGCCCGACCGCGCCGCCCAGGCCCGCGTTGTTGTACATAACGTCGAGGCGGCCGAACTCCTTGACCGCGCGATCGACCGCGCTCTTGATATTTTCCTCGCTCGAGACGTCGGTGAGCTGGAAGACTGCGTTGCCGCCGTTCTCCTTGCAGTCCCGAACCGCAGCTTCGCCGCCCTCGCGATTGAGATCCGCAATCACGACCGCGGCGCCTTCGCCCGCGAATCGAATTGCGGTGGCGCGCCCGATTCCGCTCGCCGCCCCGGTGATGACCGCAACTCTCTTTTCGAGTTTACCCATGAATTCTCTCCGTGTTGTTCTGAAGCTCGCCTGCTCGAAGCGGCATCATCTATAGATAGTCGGGCGAGGGCCGCGCTGCCAACCGCTGAGAGCATCAACCGTTGGAATCTCACGCGCGCGTGGTACTAAGATCGTCGGCGTCACATCCAACTCGCAGGAGCTTCACATGGAAACGATACTCGGCGACGTTTTTACCTGGTCATGGTTTTCCGATCCGCACGGATACAACTTCAACAGCCTGCTGATTCCCGATTTGGACGGAAACTTCTGCATCGATCCGGTCGAGCCGAACGATCAAATGATGAAGGAACTCGTTGAGACTGGTGTGGACAGTATTCTCCTGACGAACCGAAACCATGTCCGCGCCGCAAATAAAATACGCGATCGCACCGGCGCGCGATGCTTCATTCATCCCGCAGATGCCGCATACGCGAAAGGGCAGGGCGCGGTGCTCGACGGTGAAATTCAGGACGGCGAAACAATCGGGCCGCTCAAGGTGATAGCCGTCGGCGGAAAAAGTCCCGGCGAAGTCGCATTCCTCTGGACGGCGCGAAAAACCTTGATCGTCGGCGATGCGGTTGTAGGAAATCCTCCCGGGCAGCTGAGCCTGCTGCACGAGCGCGTGATGGACGACCCGGCCCGCCTGCGCCGCAGCGTCAATCAACTGCTCGAGCTCGACTTCGACACGATCCTGGTCGGCGACGGCGTCCACATTATCGGCGACGCGAAGAATCGGCTGAAGGAATTGGTCGCCGGCTTCAAGCCCGCTTGAGCACCGGCAAAACCTCCTTCGCGAACAGTCCGACCGTCTGCATCTGGTCTGCAGCCGCCGCGTCCGCGCCGGGGCCAACCACGATCAAATGATCGAGCCCGAGTTTGAGGATCGCTTCGAAGCGCTCTATGCAATGCGCGGGCGGCCCTGCGATAGCGAACCGATCGACGAACGCGTCATCGATGAACCGGGCGTGACCAGCGTCTCCTCGCGTATGCCGCGACATGTCGTACGCTTCACCTACTTTCTGAGCCACGGCGCGATCATCGGGACGCATGCCAGCGGACGAATCACGTGACATCCCAGAAAAATGAGCGATCACTCCGACGGTTCCGCGCGCCAAAGTGCGCGCACGTGCAATCTCAGGATGTACGACCACATTCAGATACGCGCCGAGCTTTACCGTCGAGGGATCCAGTCCGGCCTGCTCGCGAGCTTTTCGAGCGTGACCGATTGCCCACGTCAGCCGCTCCGGATCGGCGCCGACCGCAAAGGTTACTGCATCGGCGATCGTAGCCCCGACCTCGATCACGCGAGGCCCGGTCGCAGCGACGTCGACCGGGACCTTCGGCAGATTGTTGCGCGCGATCCATTCGTTACGGCTGCGGTACCCGTTATCCAGCGTGACCTCCTCGCCCCGAAGGAAGCCCTGCACCTGCGAAATGTAGCGCGCGAAATCTTTGCTCGACGGCGCGCGCTCGCCAATCTTCGCAACCGCCGAATCGCCTCGGCCGATTCCGAGCACCGCGCGTCCGCCCGACTCCGCCTGCACCGTCGCAATCGCCGATGCGGTCACGGCCGGATGACGAGTCACCGGATTGGTGACCGAGGTGCGCAGCTTCAGATGCTTGGTGGCGTGAGCCGCGAGGCACAATTCCGAGTAGGGGTCCGCCGCCAGGTTCTGAGTGTCGACAACCCCGACTCCGTCGAAGCCGCTCTCTTCGATCATTCGCGCCGTCTGCGAAAACGCCCCGGGCATCGGAAACGTGATCATCCATATTTCAGGCTTGCTCTTGCTCATAGTCCTCATCTCGCCGTCGAGCTTATCGCAGCCGGCCGCGGCTCCACGACCGGAAACCGTATCGGGAACGTGTCGATCATTTCCAGCAGCTCGACGATCTTTTCGATGCTGCCCGCGACTGCGATTTGCCCCGACTGCAACGCCGCCGAGTAGGTGGTCTTCTGCAGCGAGATCTCATCCAACGTCGCGCGAGTCAACGTCAGCGTCGCGTCGGCATTATCCGCCTGCATGTCCGCCACGAAAGTCAGCGCACTATTTTCGAGGTTGAGCACATAGTCCTCCTTCGTGTCGATGAAGCGCCAGTTCAGCACGATTGTCTTGCCCGCGGCCTTGTCGCCATTGAGCCGCACCGCCATGAAGTCGAAATACATGTCGAGCGGAAGCGATCGAACTATGTCCGGCGCCGCGCCCGATCCGCCGGGAAGATTGGGCACGCCGTTGCGCAACTCGAATGCGCCCTGCAGATACGCGTTTCGCGCGGTCGCCGATTCGACCTGGTAGCCCAACTGCTCGAGCGCGTCGGCCGCAAGCTCGCGCGCGTCGCGATTCGCGGGATCAGCAAACACCAGTTGCGACGCCACCTGCGCCACCCATCGATATTCGCCGCGCGAGAAGTCTTCGCGCGCCTTCTTCAGCACCGCCTCGGCGCCGCCCATGTACTCGACGCTTTTTTTCGCGGCCTCGACCGGCGGCAACGCATCGAGGTTCGTGGGATTGCCGTCGTAGTGGCCCAGGTAGCGCTGGTAGATCGCCCGAACGTTGTGTTTGAGATTGCCGTAAAACGAATGCGCCGACCATTCCTGGTTGAGGCTCGCCGGCAGCTTGATCATCTCGGCGATCTCGGCGCCGACGTATCCGTAATTCATCAGCCGTACTGTCTGGTCGTGCACGAACTTGTAGGCGTCTCGCTGCTTGCGCAAAAAACCGCGCACGCGCGCTCCGCTCCACACCGGCCAGTTGTGTTGCGCGATCAGAACCTCGCTCGACCCGCCGTATCGATGAAGCGCGCCGCCGATATACTTGGACCACGCCAGCGAATCGCGAACCAGCGCCCCGCGCATCGGCAGCAGGTTGTGAAAATTCTGCGTGGTGATCTCGGTCATGTTGAGCACCCGAAAATCCGGGTAGTACATGATCAGTTCGGCCGGCGCTTCGGCATCCGGCGTCAGCTCGAAGATGATCTCGATGCCGTCGATCCGATGCGTCTCGACCGGCTTTTTGATCAGGTTGGTCGGCGGAATCAGCGTGGTTGTGCCGAGCGAAACGCTTTTGCCCAGTCCCGTGTCGACCTGCCCGCGTTCGCCTCGCGGCAGCATCGCGCCGAACTGGAACAGCGCGCGCCGGAGCATCGCGTTGCCGGCGATAACATTTTCACCCACCGCCGCCGCCATAAAGCCCGCCGGCGCCCATATCGTAACCTTCCCCGCCGCCACGTCCTCGCCGCTGACGACTCCGCGGACGCCGCCGAAGTGATCGATATGACTGTGAGAATAGATGACCGCGACGACAGGCTTATGCGGCCGATGCTTCAAGTACAGCTCCATCGCTGCCTCGGCGACCTCGGTCGAGATCAGCGGATCGATGACAATCAGACCGCTGTCGCCCTCGATTATCGTCATGTTGGAAACGTCGAAGCCGCGAATTTGGTAGACGCGATCCGTCACCCGGTACAAGCCGTTGGCCATATTCACGCGGGCATGGCGCCAGAGCCCCGGATGCACACTGTCGGGCGCATCCTCGCGCTCGAGAAATTCGTAGCCCTTGAGCGTCCACACCAGCCGCCCGTCGCCGCGCGTGATAAGCTTGTCACCCAACGCCTCGATCAAGCCGCGCCGCGCATCTTCGAACGACTGCCGATCCGCAAGCGGCACCTGTGCCAGCGCCGCCCGGTTCGCGACGCGCGTCGCCTCAGTCGCGTCTTTCATGGTGGTCTCCTTCAAATTTCCGGCCGCGGGGAAAAATCTAGTACGAGCATTCCGGGAGAGAAAGTGCGCAGGAATTAATGCGCGGAACCGTTCGCAGAGCACGCTTCACCAGCGTGGCAGCATCGAATGCTCCCGTGCTAGCGTCTCGCTTCTTCTTGATGACACCGGCGGGAGGGATAGCCCGTGGAACCCGATATTAAGTACGCGAAGAATGGCGACGTTCATATCGCTTACCGGATCCTGGGCGACGGGCCGCGCGATATCGTGCTGGTACCGGGAACCATCTCGCATGTCGAACTGCTGTGGGAAGTGCCGACCTACAAATACCTCCTACAGAGGCTTAGTTCCTTTGCCCGTGTAATCGTTTTCGACAAGCGCGGGCAGGGCCTCTCCGATCGGGTGGCCGATCAAACCCTCGAAGAACGGACCGCCGACGTGGGCGCCGTGATGGACGCAGCCGGCTCCAGCAGCGCGATTGTCTACGGTTGGTCGGAGGGCGGCCTCTTGTCATTGACGTTCGCCGCCACCCACCCCGAGCGAACTTCGGCGCTCGTTTTGTACGGCACCTTTGTCTCGATGAAGGCGGAGCCGTGGGCTCTGTCCCAATCGCAATTCGACGGTTTCCTGACCGTCCTGGAAAAGCATTGGGGTACAGGAGTGCTTCTTCGTCTCAATGCTCCTAGCCGGTTGAAAGACGAAGCATTCAACCAATGGTTTGGGCGAATCGAGCGCGAATCATCCAGTCCTTCATCCATTCTCGCTCTGATGCGAGCCGACTACCAGATCGATGTCCGTCACCTGCTGCCCTCGATCCGAGTACCCACCATGATCCTTCATCGCGCGGGTGATGCGCTCATCCCGGTAGCGTCTGGGCGGTACCTGGCTGCAAATATCCCCGGCGCCGTCTACCATGAGCTCCCAGGCATGGACCATCTGGTGCTCGACCACGAAACCCAGGATCGTATCGCTGATCTGATCGAGGAATTCGTCGTTCAGCTGCCGATACCGTCCGGCGCGGCTGTCCGAAACTGCGATCGCTCGGTTCCGCGGGGTCGGCGTGACCGTCCGGCTTCGAACCGCGCGAAGCCTCCCAACATGTTCCGGAACGAGGGCGAGTACTGGACAGTCTCATACGAAGGGCGCGTGTCCCGCTTCAAGGACTCCAAGGGTCTGCGCTATCTTGAGCATCTCCTGCGTCATCCCTCCAGCGAGTTCCGCGCAACCGCGCTTGCGAGAGTCTCGCGACCAGGCGAATTGGCCGATGAGACCGACAACACGAAGGAGTGTCCTTCGGCAGACTTGGGCGACGCCGGCGAGGTCCTCGATTTGCAAGCCAAGGCATCTTATCGACAGCGCATCAAAGACCTCACCGAAGAACTCAAACAGGCCAAGCGTAGCGGCGATGAGAAGCGCGGGCTTAAAGTTGAGAAGGAGATTGAGGCGCTATCCACCGAGTTGGCGCGCGCTGTGGGACTGCGTGGCCGTGACCGCCGCGCCGCATCCAGCGCAGAACGCGCCCGCGTGAACGTCACCCGCACGATCAGGATCGCGATCGGCCGCATCAAGGAGCATGATTCCGGCCTCGCGACCTATCTTGATAAGACCATTCGCACCGGCACCTTCTGCTCCTATCAACCCGATCCCGGGCGCCACGTATTCTGGAACCTCTGAATTTCGGGTACTGCCGACGCCCGCTCACTCCGGACGCCGGCAGTTTGCTTGGGGTTACTGCACGTCCACTTCCATCCGCATCCACGGATGAATGCAGCACTGGAATAGATGCTTTCCTTTCGACAGGCCGATGACATCTAGATGACTGCCCTGAACCACTCGCGTCCTGGCTACCGCGATATTCTTAAAGCCTCCGCTACACTCCGGAATTACGCTGGTCGAGCTGCCTGGGTTGAGCGGCGGTAGAAATCCGTTGCCGAAGGCTTTCACCTCCGTAAAGGTATGCGGCTCACCGCCCTGATCAACCACGGAGACGACGTCCCCTGCTTGATCGTCAGTTGGTCCGGTTCGTAATCCCAGCCCGGATCTGGAGTCCCATTCTCAGCCGCCGCGAGGAGGTCACTTAAGGTGGTCGCATAGCCAAAGGTAGCCAGCGAGACATTGTGACAGAAGCCACCCCCGCTTTCTCCCAGCACTGCGTTGAACGAGGTCGGATCGCATTCGTCCAACGCGACCACCTGGGCCACTCCCGGACTGCTATTGCCTTGTGCCGATGCTGGCGCGGCCAACGCCAGCGCTCCTATTAGCATCACTCCTGCTTTCAACTTCATTGTGCGTCCTCCACTGTCAGTCCTATTGAGAAAACCTTTGTATAACTTCGCTCGGCTTCTTCCCCTCTCCCTGTAAGGGAGAGGATCGAAGGTGAGGGTCCTTATGCAGCGCGCTCTTTTGCGCGCGATTTAAGATTCTGCTCTGCCTCTTCTCTTTGCCGAGCGCCGGGGTTATTCAAAAAACTCTGTTAACCGTCCCCCCAGCAGACGGCGCCTTACGCAGCCCTCTAAAAGACAAGGCGTAAAAAGTCTGCGAACAGAGTGTTCGCTCTGATCGTACTGTGCTATTGCCCGGAGGCGCGGCGACCGACGCCTGCGCGCTGAGGGTGAATGTCAAAATTTTCGAGACGACTGATGCTACTGGGAGCTGCGGTTGCGGCGCTTGCCGCAATCGGCTGGTGGATGATTCACGTGCCTGCGGTGCAGGACGCGATCTTCCGCCGAGTGATCGCACGTACCCTGGCCGCGACTCGCAACGACCTGCTCGAGCAGGATTCGCTTCGAGTGCTGTTGTGCGGTACCGGGAATCCCCTACCCGATCGCGATCGCGCGGCCGCGTGCACCGCGATCTTCGCCGGCGGCAACATCTACCTGGTGGATATTGGGTCCGGTGCGTGGAAGAACCTGGCGCTCTGGCGTATTCCAGCGCCGCGCGTTGCCGCGATCATGCTCACCCATTTTCATTCCGATCATATCGGCGATCTCGGCGAACTCAACCTCGAAACCTGGGCGAACGGACGCGATCATCCGCTGCGCGTTTACGGACCTCCCGGCGTCGATCAAGTGGTGAACGGATTCGAGCAAGCCTACTCGCTCGATGAAGGCTATCGCATCGCGCATCACGGCGCCGCGCTTATGCCGGCGGCGAACTGGCAGATGCAGCCGATCGCCGTGAAGATCGACACTCCGCCCGGCACGTCGCCATGCGCCGGCGGTTCCGCGACTGTACTCGACGAGAACGGCCTCAAGGTCACGGCGTTCACCGTCGATCATGCGCCGGTCGTGCCCGCCTACGGCTATAGATTTGACTACAAGGGCCGCTCGGTCGTAGTCAGTGGCGATACCATTAAGTGCGCCAATCTCGTCGCAGTCGCAAAAGACGCCGACGTACTGATTCACGAAGCGCAGTCCGCCCATCTGGTTGAGCTCATCCAGCAAGAGGCGGAACAGATAGGCAACGCGCGCATCGCGAAAATCATGTCCGACATCCGCCGTTACCACACGACCCCGCTCGAGGCCGCATCCGAGGCGAACGACGCTGGAGTTCAGCTGCTAGTGCTGAGCCATATCGGTCCGCCGACCACCAACCTGCTCGCGCGCATCGCATTCATGCGCGGCGTCGCCGACATCCGCCCGCACGACGTAATACTCGGCTACGACGGCCTGCTACTGACACTGCCCGCAAACTCGAAAGACTATCGAGATCTCGACGATTCGATAAAGGCAAACCCCGATGACACTCGAATATGATTTGTTCTGGTCGTTTCGCTCCCCGTACTCCTATCTCGTCACGCCGCGGCTGATTGAATTCGAGCGCGAGTATGACGTGAAGACCAACGTCCGCCCGGTCTATCCGATCGCGGTTCGGATTCCCGGATTTTTCAAACAGGTGAATCCGATGTGGCCGCCGTACCTGTTTCGCGATTGCACGCGTATCGCCGAGATGCTCTGCATACCGTTCGCGTGGCCCAGCCCCGATCCAATCGTGATGAACATGGGCACCGGCGAGGTCGCCAAGGATCAACCGTACATCCACCGGCTGACCCGGCTAGGTGTCGCCGCCGCCGATGCCGGCAAAGGACTGCCGTTCCTCGCTGCCGTGAGCGGCGCTATCTTCGGCGGCACGCGCGATTGGCATCTCGGCGACCATCTGGCCCGCGCCGCCGATCGCGCCGGCCTCGACCTCGCGAAGCTCGATTCAGAAATCGATCGCGATCCCGATCGCTATGAATCCGTGATCGCCGAAAATGAATCCGCGCAAAAACGCGCCGGCCATTGGGGCGTCCCCCTGATGGTCTTCAACGGCGAGCCTTTCTTCGGCCAGGACCGTTTCGATCTGCTCCGATGGCGCATGCAACAAAACGGACTAAAGCGCGCGTGAGGTATCCGAAGGACTCGCCCGCCGCTAGGCGAATAGCATCTTTCTCAGCGTCGGCAGCAGCCGCATTTCTTCACTGTCGATCAGAGTCGTCGAGCTTAACCGCGAGCGCGCACAACGCTTTGCCGGCCACCGACACCACCTTGTCCGGATCGTCTTCGAACGACACTCCGACCAGCTTGCCGATCATCGCGCGGATCTCGCGATGGTTCTTCTTGATTCGATCTCATCACCTTGGGAGAGATACCGCCCGCGCCTTCGGCCCAGGGCAGCACCGTCTGATCTTCGCTGAGCAGATGCTGATTGAGTTGCGGCTTCAGAATCTCCCAGCATCGCCGCGCCTGCGTGCGCATCTCGCGATCCGACGGCTTGAATCCGAGTATGACACCGGCGACCGCCGCGTCGAGCAACGGCATCCCGAGGCTGTATTCTTCACGGCTTAGTTCTTCCGTGAGGTTCCGGATTTTGCGCGTCGCCGCGAATTTTCCCGTCAGGCTTTCCGACGGCTTCTTAGCGGTAGCCATATTTGTTTTCATAATCCTCACCGGCCCGACTCTTCAACCTTGGACGCGCGCGTCACCGTAGTTGCGATGACGAAAATAAATCCCGCGCGTCTCATCCCCGATCCACAGGTGGCCGCGACCGCAATGCAACCGTCGCCCACAGCAACCCCAATCGCGACCCCGTTGGCGACGCCTCCTCCGCGTTGAGCGCGAAAAATGAGTTCAGATTCCAAGCACAGTCGTGCCCAATGCTTTAGCGGCTTTGATGAGGTCCTCGTCCAGGGTGGCGAGCGGCAGTTTCCGGCGCTGAGCGAGTTCCAAGTAGGCGGCGTCGTAGACGGTAAGCCTGTGACGTTCTGCAAGTCGAATAGTGGCAGTCCATGCTTGATCAGCTGTCTCAGCGTCCAACGTGACGGGCAGGGCGCGCAAAAAACCTACGAGGCGGTGCCGCCGGTTAGCGTCAACACGCCGGCTGCGTTCGGCCATCAGAAGACCGTTCAACGCCTCCAACGGCCACAAATGGGAGCGAGGGCGCCCGTCTGACCAACGCGGTAAAGCAGATCAATGACCGGTTGCGTTCGTTCGTCATCGAAGCACCATGCGAGCGCGATAGAAGTGTCGACCACAAAGCTCATGGCCTGCCTTCATTGACCAAATCCTTGATCTTGAGGCCGCGCAGTGAGAGGCCCTTACCGGTTTTCAGCAGACCGGCGATTGCTCGCTTGGCCTTTTCGCGGTCGAATTCCGGCCCCGCGGGCACGAGTTTGGCTACGGCTTTCCCTCGGCGGGTTATCACTATTTCCGCCCCGCGCTCGACTTGGTCCAGGAGAGCGCTCAACTTGTTTTTTGCTTCGAACGTTCCGACTTCCCGCATTGGATCTCTTCTCAGCTAGCTTACTATCTAGCTTAACAGAAGCAACGTCAAAATAAAGAACAGTGAATCGATGAAATTAAAATTGTTGAAATCGACATCGCAAAGCAATCATCAACCTCCTTCGCGACTGCGCGCGTTGAAAATAGCCGATGGCGCCCAGGCCGAAGTCGCGCGCCGTCTTGGAATGTCGCGCAGCGATCTCTCCTACAAACTTGGCAAGCATCGCATTAAAGATTCCGCCAGTTGAAATTTCGAAACCTTCCGCGCGCTCGCAACGTATAATGCACGTCGTGGTCCGTCGCGAACACTGAACGTACCACAGTGCGCGGTCACCCTGAGTCTGTCCCGTTTGTTAGATGATGTTAGGTATCGACGGCTTCATGTGTCACCCTGTTAGTACCGCGCTGACACGTCGTCCGTCGGCTTTTCCTCTGCGTCCCCACGAATGAAAACTCGAAATCGAGGTGTCCGATTGTGTCGTCGATCCGCCGTCTAAAAGAACTGAAGCATGACATTATTAGTCGTCATGCGCAGGCAGATAATCTTAAGGCACTAACGCAAGTTCTGACGACGTTGTCGTTGTTTGCGCTTCTTTGGTGGGCGGCCCTGATGAGTGTCCACATTTCCTACTGGCTCACCGCCGCTGCAGTCTTACTAATCAGCTTGTTCACCTTGCGCGCTTTTGCGCTGATGCACGAATGCGGTCATGGCAGCTTGTTTCGCACCCACTGGCTCAATCGTGCATTCGGTTTTATCCTTGGCGTCGTCTCCGGCATGCCGCAGTTCGTGTGGTCACAACATCATAATTTTCATCACGCCAACAACGGCAACTGGGAAAAGTACCGCGGGCTCTATACGACGCTGTCAGTCGATGAATACGAGGCGATGACCCCAGCGCAACAGCGCATGTATCGAGGCAAGTGCAGCATCGCGGTCGCTCCTTTCGCCGGTCTTATATATGTGATTTTCAACCCGCGCTTTACCTGGCTCAAAGGCAGTATCGGCTTGGTGAGCCACATTGTTAGAGGGAAACTTGCGCAGCCAAGCCTGTCGATCAAAGCGCACGCCGCCAGTTTTGAAACGCGCTATTGGAAATCGTACAGAGAGTACTGGCATATGTCCTGGAACAATGTTGTCCTGCTCAGCGTATGGGGTTTGATGTGCTGGGAATTCGGTACTGCGCTGTTCTTTACGATCTATTTAATCAGCGCCTCGCTTGCCGGCGGCGTCGGAATTATTTTGTTCACCGTCCAGCATAATTTTGAGCACTCCTATGCCAGCGATGGCAGCCACTGGGATTACGACACCGGCGCGATCGAAGGATCCAGTTTTCTGATTTTGCCCGGCTGGTTAAACTGGTTTACCGCCAACATTGCGTATCACCATGTTCACCACCTGTCCGCCAGAATCCCGAACTATCGTTTGATAAGGTGCCACAACGAGTATCGGGATCTCTTTTCGGGTGTGACCCGCGTGAAGTTGTCTGCACATTCACAAAGCGCTGAAATATATTCTTTGGGACACGCGCGCTCGGCGTATCATTTCGGTAGCGGAGTACGAATCGCGCGGCTGTGCCGCCTAGCTGGTGCGCGCGACCAGCGCGACGAAATCGCCCTCGGTCAGGATGCCGACCAGCCGCCCATCTTCAACCACCGGAAGACAGCCGATCTTGCGCTCAGTCAAAACGCGCGCGGCATAAACCAGCGACGCATCGGGCCTGACGGTGACGACCTCGGTCGCCATCACGTCTTTGACCGCGAGAGAGTCGAGCAGCTTCCGCTGAGCGTGCTTGCCATAGCCAAGCGCCTGCGCGAGCGCGTCGCGAAAGAGATCGCGCTGGGTCACGATGCCGACCAGGTTCTGACCTTCATCATCGAGAACCGGCAAATGACGAACGCGCCCCAGCCGCATGATGTCGTCGGCCAGAGTGAGCTTGTCGTTGCGCTTGAGGGTAGTGGGATCGGCCGTCATCACGTCGCGAACTTTCAACTGTTTCATGCTGGCTTCTCCGAAAGCCATTTTACAGATATCGCAATTGTCACGCACGGAGACGGCTGTTCAAGTTCCTGAGGAGGCGTTGCGTCTCTCGAAAACAATAGGAGTAAAGTGTGGACAGCGACGCTAGTCGATTGAGAGCCTCGTTAGGAGATTTGCACAATGCCTCTGAATTCTCGCGCATCGCGCCGAATTGCGATTATCGGGTCCGGCTTTTCGGGGCTCTGCCTCGGCATCCAGCTCAAAAGGCTGGGGATCGATTCCTTTACGATCTTCGAAAAATCCGATCGGCTCGGCGGCACCTGGCGCGAGAACACCTATCCCGGCGCGGCATGCGACGTGCCTTCGTTTTCATATTGCTTCTCGTTCGAGCAGAAGACCGATTGGTCGCGGAAGTGGGCGCCGCAGTCCGAGATTCTCGAGTACATGGAGGATTGCGCGAAGAAGTACGACCTCCTTCGGCATATCCGCTTCTCTACGGAGATAGCCGGCGCGAATTGGGACGACGCCGCGGCCGTGTGGCGAATCCGCACGGCCAAAGGCGAAGAAGTCCTGGCCGAGGTGCTGGTCGCGGGCGTCGGACAGTTGAACCGCCCGAACATGCCGAAGCTGCGCGGCGCCGAAAATTTCAAAGGCGTGTCGTTTCATTCGGCGCGATGGCGTCATGACGTCGATCTGACCGGCAAGACCGTCGGCGTAGTCGGCAACGCGGCGAGCGCGATCCAGTTCATCCCGCAGATCGCGCCCAAGGCCGGCAAAGTCTATATCTTCCAGCGCAGCGCGAACTGGATGGTCCCGCGAAACGATCTCGCGTACACCGACGATCAAAAGCGCCGGTTCGCGCGTAATCCGCTGCGGACGCGGCTCTACCGCTGGCTGATTTATTTCCAGCACGAGATGAACTGGCCGGTGTTTCGTCGAGTATCGTTTCTGTCGCGGCGGATGGCGCAGGCGGCCGAGACCTACATGCGCACGACAGTTACCGACCCGAAGCTGCGGGAGGCGCTGGTTCCCGACTATCCGATCGGCGGCAAGCGCATCCTGATTTCCGACGACTACTACGCGGCGCTCAATCGCGAGAACGTCGAGGTCGTGACCAGCGGCATCGATCATCTCGATGAAAACGCGGTCGTCACCAAAGATGGCCGCACGATCCCGGTGGACGTGCTGATTTATGCAACCGGATTTGAATCGACCGCGTTCCTCGCGCCGATGGCGATTCGCGGTCGCGACGGACATCTGCTGCAGGACGAATGGGCGGGAGGCGCCAAGGCCTACCTCGGCATCAGTGTCGCGGGATTTCCGAATCTGTTTCTGATGTACGGACCGAACACGAACCTCGGGCACAACTCGATCATCTTCATGATCGAATGCCAGGCGAACTACATCCTCGACTGTCTGCGAAAGTTGGACGAGAGCGGCGCTTCCGCGATCGACCTGCGGCGCGACGTGATGGACGAGTTCGACGCCATCCAGCAAAAAGAGCTGCAGCAGAGAGTTTGGGCGTCCACCGGGAAGAGCTGGTACAAGAACGACGCCGGGCGCATTACCAACAACTGGTCCGGCAGCACGATCCGCTATTGGTGGAAGACGATCCGCGCCGATCCGAAGCTCTACCAGCTCGAAATGCGTCGCGCGTCTTCAATTTCCGAGAATGCCGCCCCGACAGCCGCCGATCCGGCGCATCGCGCGGCATAGCCGGATATAGAGTGGATTTGCACGATCGTCGGTAGGAATTACCGAGTAATAATTACCGAATCGTCGGTCATCTCTACCGGCTTTTGAGCGAAAATCTTATATAAGTCATAATATTTTTGGACGAACCAGCTTGTGCATGGTTGTTGCAGTGCTTCGGCAGAATCAGCAAACCTCCGCCACTTTTCGTCTGGAAAAATTATGGCAAATGAAATCCGGGTTCTGATCGCGGAAGATGACGTCAACACCCACGAGGAGTGGCGCGAGTCGCTTGCGGTGTGGGGATTTCGCGGAGAGATTGCCGAGGACGGCGTCCGCGCGCTCGAGCTTATCAGCAGCTTCGACCCGCATATTCTGCTTTCGGACCTGAGGATGCCGCGCAAGAGCGGCCTCGAGCTTCTGCACGATATCCGCGAGCTCGGCATCCATCTGCCGACCATCATGATTTCGGGGCAGGGCGAGATTCCCGACGCGGTCGAAGCACTCAAGCAGGGCGCGATCGACTACCTGCGCAAGCCTGTCGATCCGGCGCATCTGCAGCGCGTGCTCAAGAACATCGCCGACAACATAAATATTCGCGAAGAGAACTCGACCCTGCGCCGCCGCCTGGCCGAGGCCGGCGAGCTTGGACCCCTGTTCGGACGTTCGCTGCCGATGCGCAAGGTGATCACGGCCATCGAGCGGCTGGCGCAATCGTCGGCGTCTGTCGTGATAACCGGCGAGAGCGGCACCGGCAAGGAGCTGGTCGCGCGCACGATTCACGAGCTGTCGCCTCGGCGCGACGCGGCTTACGTGCCGGTCAACTGCGCGGCGATTCCCGAGACGTTGATGGAGAGCGAGCTGTTCGGACATGAGCGCGGCTCGTTCACCGGCGCCGATCGGCGCAAGGAAGGATGCTTCGAGGTCGCCAACGGCGGCACTTTGCTGCTCGACGAGTTGACCGAGATGAAGGCCGAGCTGCAGCCCAAGCTGCTGCGCGTGATCGAAGAGCAGCGGCTGCGCCGGGTCGGCGGCACCGCCGAGATACCGCTGGACGTGCGAGTGCTCGCGTCGTCGAATCGCGACATCGAGCAGGCGGTGCGCGAGAACAAGCTGCGCTCGGATCTGTTCTACCGGCTCAACGTCTTCACGATCGTGTTGCCTCCCCTGCGCGAGCGTATCGACGACCTGCCGCAGCTCACGCAGATGTTCGTCAAGCACTACGCGGAGCAGAACAAGAAGGACGTGGCCGGGGTTGACGAGGAATGCATGAAGGCGCTACAGGCGCATCCGTGGCCGGGCAACGTGCGCCAGTTGCGCAACGTCATCGAGCGCGCTTTGATCGTGTGCGAGGGCCGCACCATCCGCAAGACCGACCTGCCCGACGACTTTCGCGCGGCGGGCGGCGGCGGCGACGGCGGCTTCATCAAGATTCCGCTGGGCACTTCGCTCGACGACGTCGAGAAAGAGATGATCACGCGCACCATCGAGTTCACCGCCGGCAACAAAACCCGCGCCGCCGAGATTCTCGGAGTCAGCGCGAAAACTTTATACAATAAGCTCGAACGTTTCGGCGCCGACCGCACCTAGCTCGACACCGAGTCGTCCGCGGTTCGGTTGAGGTCCGGCTGCGGGATCTATTGCGCGAGGAGTCCATGCATCTGCGAGCAAGACTAGCTCTGATAGCTCTCCTGCTGATGCTTGTTCCCACGATCACTCTGAGCATCATCTCGATCGACTCGCGCATCGCCACGATGATCGACGACATGTCGCGCTCGACCGACTTCATGATCGCGCAAATCTTCGAAGAGGTGCGCCTCGCTCTCTCCCAGAATAACGGTGACGTGACCACCGCACTTCGCGGCAGCCAGCCTGTCCGCAAGCTGCTCGATTCGACGGTTGCATTCGGCCCGGCCGTGGTGGCGGCGTCGATCGTCGCCAATGACGACACCGTGATCGTTGCCGCCAACGGCGACGGCGAGGGAAAGCCTGCGCTCAGCCTGCCGAGTGTCAAGGAACTCGAGGAGCAGGCTTCGCAATGGCTCCTGTTTACCTCGCTGCCCAGTCTTCTGACCGCGAAAGTTTACGAGGCGCGCCGCCGCGTGGACATCAACGGTAAGCCGGCTGCCACAATTTCCGTCGGCGTGACCACCGCGCTGATCGCGGACCAGGCTCGGCATCTGCTGGTGGTGATCGTCGCCACCGCCGGACTCGTCATCGCGGCCGCGATGCTCGCGGTAGTGCTGATCTCCAACCGGATTCTCGATCAACTCGCCACCCTTACCAGCGGGTTCGAACAGCTCGCCGCCGGCAAAAGTCCTTCGGAGGTGAAGGTCTCGGGACCCGGTGAGCTGAGCACTCTTGCCGAGAAGTTCAACGAACTGTCGCGCCAGGTCCGCGCGGATCGATCGCGATTGGACAGCGACCAGTCCCATCTGTTCGACGTCGTCCGCTCGATCCAGGATGCGGTCGTGCTGCTCGACGCCAGTGGCGTGGTGCTGTTCGCCAACAAGGAAGCGCAGGAGCGCCTGGCGCCGAAGAACGGCTCGCTCGAAGGCACCTCGCTCGTCTCTGCGCTCGACCCCGCCCATCCTCTGCAGGCGCTGGTGCAGTCTACCGTCGAGGGCACCGAGGCGCACGACGTTCCGATTACGCTTCCCGCGGGCGGGACCTACCTGGTTTCATTTTTTCGCCTGGGGCGCGAGCGGGTTCCGGCCGGTCTGCTGATCGTGCTGAGAGATCTGAAGCCCGTCATCGAACTGGAAACCGCGCTCGATTCGTCCAATCGGCTGGCGCGCCTGGGAACGCTGATTTCCGGCTTGGCTCATCAGCTGCGCAGCCCGCTCAACGGGATGAACATGAGGCTCGAGCTGCTGCGCCATGAAGCGGGCGAGGCGGGTGGAAAGCACATCGACAAATTGCGCCATGAGGTGACCCGGCTCGACGAAGCGGTCGAGGCGCTGCTGCGGTTCATGCGGCCCGAGCAATTGAAGCTCAGCGATTTCGACGTGAACGAGTTGCTGAAGGAGCTCGGCGGCCGTGTGAATTCTGAAAAAATCAAAGTCGAGTACCAGCTCGATCCCGCGCTGCCGTCGGTTCAAGCCGATCGCGGATTGATTTACGAAGCACTCTCCAACTTGATAACCAACGCCGAGCAAGCGATGCCGGACGGTGGAGAGATGACGCTTTCCAGCAAGTCGCAGGGCAATGCGGTCGAACTGACTATCGCCGATCGCGGTCCCGGAATCGCAAAGGAGCAACTCGATCGGATTTTCGATTTGTATTTCACCACTAAAACCGGCGGCAGCGGCCTGGGTCTGCCGTTCGCGATGCGCGCGATAGAACTAAACGGCGGAAAGATAGCAATAGATTCAGAAGTTGGCCAAGGTACCATATGTAAGATAACTATTCCCCTTGCATCCAATGCGCCTGCCAAACCAGCGGTCTCCAGCGCGGCTTAAGCGAATCGATCGGCAATCAATCCGTCAGCTTGCTCATGTCCTCTCGCTATCACTGATTTTTCTCGCCGGATGCGCTGGCGGAACCTCGGGCTCGAGCTGGTTCTCGAATTTCTTTGGCGGCGCATCTCCGTCGCCGAGCCCGACCATCGAGCCAACTCCAAGTGAGACGCCCACTCCGATCGCATCTCCAGTGGCCGAAGAAACGCCGGGACGTGCCGGCAAGAAAAACGCAAAGCAGGCGCGTGCCGCGTCGGAGAATGCTGCCATCGCCGCGAAAGAGGCTGCGAATGCATCTGCCGCCGCAGTGCTGGCCTCGAAGCAAGCGGCGAGTGTCGCCAACCGGATCGAAGGATCGGGACCATCAAACGCAGACGTAAGCCTCGAGAGCAATCCGGTGACGGGTGCCGCTCCCGCTCCCGTTGAAGCTATCGGAAATCGCCCAACCCCGGGCTCAAGTCCGTCACTGTCGATAGCAGATCCCAGTGGCGGATCGGGCGCACGAACAACTCCGAGCGCCAGCACGCCCGCGCTGGAACCGCGCGGACCCTCGGACGACTCCAACTCTGCGAAAGCGGCAAAACTGATTCAGGATGTCGACAAGATGGCGCGACGGATCGATCGCAAGAATCTTTCGGCTGACGATTCTCAGCGCGATATACTCGCGCAGAAATTATTGCAGGAAGCTAACAAGGCGCTGGCCGATCGAGACAGCGTAGCGGCAGTCAGTCTCGCGACCAAAGCCTCGACCTTGTTCGAGCCGCTGCCGAAACTGGCGGATTCAGTTACGCCACCCGCGCCATAGCGTAAATTTCTTTGTTCCCTCTGTGACATTTTCGGGCGCGCATTATGCACGATCGCTCGTAATTTTTACCGCGCTGCCGGAATCGTGAAGAATTTACTCCGGCTTAATCACTACAAAAGCTAAGTAGCGCGGTATTTGTGTGCATGGCCCTATACTTGCTCCCTTTTTCTGTAGTCACGATCTTGGTCGTAACCTCTAAATAAATCATATTCTCATCCTCGTCATGAATTGCGATCAAAAATGCGCACTAAGGTTAATTACATCAGCTGCACAGCGGACCTTCGTGACTCTGAATAGGAAGGTGCGTTCGACCGTGAGCGAACAGCCTACGGTTGTGACCGCGAGCAGCGACTAGGTGGAGCTATCAGATATGGAGCATCGTCGCCGATTCCAGCAACCACGAATCGGGAGACGACTCCTCTTCACGCACGCGACTTTTGCGAGATGCGGTCGAATCCGATGTCTGAGAATCGCTCCGTGAGGCCGGTATGGAGTTCCGACATGGCAAAATCGCGGAGACCCCATCCAATCGTCCAGGTGGTTCAAAACGCTGCGAGTGAGCTCAATGACGTTCTGAATGCGATCAGTCTGCGCATCTCACTTCTGCAGCACCAGGCCGAGGCTTCTACGTTCGAGGCTGAGATAATTCGCCTCGCTGGTTTGATCGAGAAGGCATCTCAGCGCATTCATCGATTGGACGATTACGCGCGCGCCGAAGAGCTGGTCGCCTCGATGAGGCCGGCACGCAATCGAAAGCGCTCCAGGATCAATCGAAACCCGTCGCTTCCCTCCGAACCATCTCAGCGTACTGCACTTTTAATTACCGACTCACCCGGCGAAGATAGCGCGATCAAGCAATGTCTCGAGCGCAGCGGATGCACTGTAGTGACTGTGGGATCTTCCGATGAGGGACTAAGCCTGCTCCAGTCCAACCAGAGTTTCGATCATATCGTATGCGACTCAACTCTGCTGGCAGGATCCGGCGGGAAGTTCACCACTGAGTTATCGCGCACTGCTCCCGACACTCGTGTGTACGTTCTCGAGCGTCCTGTCTTATCTGAACGCACTTTCAACCGCGCGCATTAATATTTCCGCTGAATTTTCAGGCACCCTCGGAACGCGGAAAATTCTACACGCGCACTTTCTTGAATAATCTACATCGCTAAGCATCCCGTCCGTGGTATGGCCTTTGCTCTCTTTCTAGTGCGAGGCGGATTTGTCAATCTCGGAGGAAAGGCAAATGAAGCGCGAAAATCACTGGGCTCTATTGACGATGGTAATAGCATTCTTAGCAATGGTTGGCACCGCATTCTGTCTGAATCCTTCGTCTAGCATGCAATATCCAACAAACATCGCCGATAATTCTCGCCCGATCATGCGAAGCGTCGTTAAGGTACATACCGATCATGGCGTGATTACTATGCCCGGCAACGCCGATTCATGGGCCGCCGCCGAGCGCGCAGTGTTTGTTGCCGACAGCATCGCGGATGTGCAGATAGCCAATAGCGAAATCCCTTGGCGGATTTCGTTCGAATAGCTATCGGCGCAAACATTCCCAATCAGCCTAACTCATGCGTTCCCGTAAGCCGAAACCGAGGAGGTTTCTAAGTCAATGAAGAACTCAACACGAATAGCAATTTCACTCGTGAGTCTCGCTGCCATACCTTTCATCAGCGGATGCGGCTCCTCCACCTCCACCGAACGGATCAAAGAAACCAACGCGACGACAACCTACGTCCCATCTCCGCCGCCAGAGGTAGTGGTTCAGCCGGCGCCAGTCGTAGTCCCGCCGCCCCCGACCACGGTGACCACCACTGAGGAAAAGAGCAACTCGAATTCGACCGATGCCGATAACAGCGCAACCCGCGAAAGCTCGAGCTCATATCACAGTGAGTCTTCAACCGTGACTCCTATGACTGCACCCGCGCCTTCACAGGAAGAAACCACGACCACCTACCAGAAGAAGACCTATCAGGAAAGCAACTAGCGACTCAGTATGGGCACGGAGAGGCGCTATCGCTTTTCTGTGCCCATCAGTGTGCAATCATGAAATTCGTAAAAGTCAAATTGGTAAGCGTGATGTTGCTGTTTGGTGTGGCCGTGCCCATCTCAAGCTCGCATGCGCAGCTAAAAACAGAAGTTACCGATTCGCGCAACGCTCCAGTTGATGCGCCCGTGACCACTAGCGATAAGTCGATCACACTCGAACACGACGACGTCCAGACCTCTGCCGAGCACCATTACAATTCTCCCGCCGAACGCGCTGAAGATGATTTGTTGATAACCGAGGTAAAGAGTTCGCTGGCAGAGCGCGGCATCTCCGATCAATACCCGGTAGAAGTCGATGCCGATCACGGGATGATCCAGTTGAGCGGAGTGGTTGCGTCAGCCGACAAGGCGAAGGAAGCGAAATCGATCGCCCTGAACACCAGGGGCGTGGTAGGCGTAAAGAACAAACTCACCTGGCGATAGGTACTCATCGCCGCAGCAAAGGGATCACTTCCTTTGCGAACTGCTCGTGCTGCGCGTCGCGTTCGGCCGGCGCGGAGATGACATCCACGTTGACGTCGCGAATCCCCGCTTTGACGAACTCATCGATTCTCGCCGCGACGTCTGCCGGCTTGCCTATCGCGGCGTAGCGCTTCGCAGGTTCGCGGAAATCCATCGCATATCGCTTACTGAGATACGTCGCCGAGACGTCGAGCGCAGCTTCATAGCTGGCGCCAAGCGTCACGAACAGATGCAGCGCCGTTCCGAAATGCTCGAACTTGCGGCCGGCTTTCTCCGCTTCACGGGCAATGAACTCGAGTCCCTCGCCGACGCGTTTCGGCGTGACGACGTACGGCATCCATCCTTCCCCCAGCCGTGCCGCTCGTCGTAACGCGGCCTCGGCGCGTCCGCCGACCCATATCGGAGGTCCGCCGGGCGTGCGCGGTTTCGGCAGCATGGTGACTTTCTCGAAGCTGAAATACTTGCCGTGATAGTCGACCGGTTCCCCGGTCCACAGCCGTTTGATTATTTCGATCGCTTCGTTCGCGCGCCCGCCGCGTTGCTTGAGCGGGACGCCGCACGCCTCGTACTCGCGCGGAAATTCGCCACCGACGCCGACGCCGAAAATGAAATGTCCCGCGCCCATCAGGCGATCCACCGTCGCGACCATCTTCGCGACCGTCGTAGGATGACGCAGCGGCAACAGGAAAATGCTGGTGCCGAAAATCAGGTTCGGCTTCAGCGCCGACAGATAGGTTAGTTGCGTCAGTGGATCGTCGACCGGTCCGGTGAACGCGACGTGGTCTCCCGTCCAGATACTTTCGTAACCCCATTCCGACAACGTGTTGACAGTCTTCAGCGCGTGCTCGCGATCGGCAGCCGTCGCCATCGCGCCAAACCGGATCTTGGAATTCAGCGGTAGTGCATTACTCATAACTCACACCGATCGAAGTGCGCCGCCGTCGATGCGGATCAACGAACCCGTTACGTAGGCCGCCAGCGGACTCGCCAGGAACGCCGCCACCGCGCCGAACTCCGCGGGCGTGCCGAGCCGTCCAACCGGGATCGTCTGCGCGTTTCGTTGGATTGCCTCCTCGACGGTAATTTTCTGACGTTCCGCAGCCGCGCGGCTCAGTTGCACGATGCGATCGGTGAGAATCGCCCCCGGCAGCAGCGTGTTGACTGTGATTCCGTCGCGCGCAGTCTCAGTCGCGAGCGTCTTGGCCCATCCAACGATCGCGCTGCGCAAAGTATTCGAGACTCCGATCGCGGCAGCGGTTCGACCACGCTTATCGATGCGATGTTCAGGATTCGGCCCCACTTTCGCGCGCGCATATCGCCGATCAGCATGTCGGTGATCCGAAACAGCGGCATCACCATCGCGTTGAACTGATCTTCCCAGACTTTTGCCGATACCCCTACCACGCCCGACGGCGGCGGTCCGCCTGAATTGTTGAGCAGGATGTCGATATGGCCCAGTTCTTTGCGCGCCGCGTTGGCGGCAGCTTCGACCGTCGGCCAGTTCGCGAGGTCCGCCGCAAATCCCACCGCCTTGGCGCCGCGCGACGAGATTTCGGAGACCGCGCGATCGAGCGCCTCCTGGCCGCGCGCAACCAGCGCGACCGCAACGCCTTCAGCCGCGAGCGCGTCGGCCACACCGCGCCCGAGTCCCTTGCTGCCGCCGAGAATCAGCGCCGTTTTTCCTTTGAGTTGAAGATCCATTTCATTTCACCCCGACTTTGTTGGTCGATCGGTTCCGCTTGGTCGGATGAATCGTTTCACCTCGGCTCAGCATCGTCGTGTACTTTTCGATCCGAGCCGCGCGCGTCTCCGGCTTCTTCGCGTCATGAATGCGATACAGGATCGCGTAGCGGTTGACCCGGTCGAGTTTATCGAAGTTGCGCTTCGCGCGTTGATTGCGATCGAGTACCGATTGCAAATCTTCCGGAACTTGCGCCTTGCTCTGCGGTGCGTATGCGGCATCCCATCGTCCATCGACCTTGGCTTGTTCGATCTCCCGCATTCCCGCCGGGCAAATGCGACCGAGCTTGATCAAAGCGAGCGCCCGCTCACGATTGAGCCGCGACCATTTTCCCTTCGGCTCGACGAGGCGTGAAGCGAATCAGCCAATAGTTCGCGTCGAACTTGTCGACCTGTCCGTCAATCCATCCGTGACACAGCGCGCCGTCGATTGCCTCCTGCTTCGAGACGCTCGCGATTCCCGACGCCGCCTTCGCAAGCTTCAGCCATATGCCTTTCGACGTTCGCGGCTGTGCCGCGAGCCAGGCTTCCCACTTGGCGCTCGACGCAAACGCGCGCACAGGAAGTTCGTTCCTGGTCTTCGGCGACGTCATTCGTCAAGCATTCTTCTGCGCGCCCGGCAGGTAGTCGTCGAGCGGCACGCCGAAACTGTTGAGCGCCCACGAGACGAGGTTGTACTGCCCGATCGTGAAAACCGCGTCCATCATTTGCTCGATACTGTAGCGCTCGGACAACTGCTTCCAGGTCTCGTCCGAAACGACGGACTTCTCGCGCAAATCGTCGGCCGCCTGAATCAGCGCCGCCTCGTGCTTGTCCCATCCCGCCTTCGGACCCTTGCTGATGCGATCGATCTCGTCGTCGGTGAGCCCGGCGCTCTTGCCGATTCGCACGTGCTGCTCCCATTCGTAGGGCGCCTGATTCAGCCAGCCGATGCGCAGAATCAAAATCTCGCGATCGCGCGCCGGCAGCGATTGACCGCCCAGGATGTAGCCGGCGAAGCGCGACCAGCTTCGCGCCAGCTTCGGATTCTTGCATCAACACTCTGAAGATGTTGACGACCTCGCCGTTGACCTTGTTGCGCTCGCCCATCTCGCGGTCCTCGGCGCTCAAAGTCGAAAAATCGCGGAACGGAATTCGTTGTTTTCTCGCAGTCACAGGTACTCCTCCGTCATCGTTGATTAAGCCGGTTTCATTCGATCAGCTTTAATCCACAATCGCGATTTTCTCCAGCCGATCGATCCTTCATCGCCACACGCGATGCGCGATTTCGGCCACCAGCCGCAGTTTCGCTTCCTGCGTCGACTCCGGAATCGGATTGCCTTCCCATACCGTGCCGAAGCCGCATTGCGTGGACAGCGCCATTTGTTCGCGCGGAAAAAATTTGCTCGCCTCGTCGATGCGCTCGATGATTCCCGCTGCCGACTCGAGCTCGACGCGCTTGGTCGAGATCAAACCCAGCACCACGCTCTTGTCGCGCGGAATTTCGCGCAGCGGCTCGAACGAACCGGAACGCCAATCGTCGTACTCGAGCAGAAACCTCGAGAAGTTTCCGGCGCGCTGAAAGACCTCTTTCGCGATCGACTCGTAACCGCCCTCGCCGACGTAGTAGCCCTTGTTGTTCCCGCGGCACAGATGGAGCGCGAAGGTGACGCCGCTGACGTCGGCGACCGAGTTGATGATGTCGATGCCCTCGGTCAGCAGCCGCTCAGGATCCATCCCGCGATCAGCGAAGTCCTCGCGCCGGCGATCCGGATCGCAAAGCATCCCGAGTTCCGGCGCGTCGATTTGGATGTACTCGCATCCGAGCGCCGCCAGCTCGCGTGCTTCATCGCGCACGATATCGGCGGCGTCGCGAAACAGCGCGAACGGATCGGGATATGCGTCGCGCGAATATTCCGGCGACCATCGCAGCGTCATCATCAGCGGACTCGGCAGCGTAACCTTGAGCGGCTTGGTCGCACGGCCGCGCGCATACGCAAATTCCTCGTTGGTGAGCGATCGCAGCCGATGAATCCGATCCACCACCGCGTATTGCACCTGGATATCGGTCTGCTCCGCCTTCTGATTCTTCTCATGCGGCCGGCGCCACACGCGCGTGAATGCGGGAATCGGCTTGACGCCCGAAATCACGTCGGTCAGCGGCGCGATGAAATGCGTGCGCCGCATCTCACCGTCGGTCACGACGTCGACCCCGCATCGTTCCTGCAACGCGATCATTTCATCGACGGCGCGATCTTCGACCCGCTTGAAATCCAGCGTGCCGAGACTTCCCGCCTCCCATCGCTTGCGCGCATCCTTGAGATAGCCGGGCCGCAGCATCGAGCCGATCACTTCCGCGCGATATTCGATTCCCATCACGGTCCTCCTGAAATCGTTGTAGCGAATCCGGCGCCCTTTGGCATAATGCGCTCCAGAGATGGAATCGTTTGACGTTGTGATCGTGGGCGCCGGGGCGGCCGGGCTGATGTGCGCGATGACGGCCGGGAATCGCGGCCGGCGCGTGCTGCTGCTGGAGCATAACGATCAGGCGGGCGCCAAGATTCTCATCTCGGGCGGCGGGCGCTGCAATTTCACCAATCTTGAAATTGCGCCGGAGCGCTTTCTTTCCGCCAACCCGCATTTCTGCAAGTCCGCGCTCAGCCGCTACACGCAGCACGATTTCATCGCGATGGTCGAACGCCATCGCATTCGCTATCACGAGAAAACGCTCGGCCAGTTGTTCTGCGACGGATCGGCGCGCGAGATCCTCGCGATGCTGCTGGCGGAGTGCGCGGCCGCCCGCGTCGATTTGCGCACCGCGGCATCGCGTGACTGGAATAACGCGCGCCGATCGATTTCGCATCGAGACCGACAAGGGCAGCTTCACCGCGCCGGCCTTGGTGCTCGCGACCGGCGGCCTTTCGATTCCAAAGATGGGCGCGACCGGCTTCGCTTACGAGGTCGCGCGACGCTTCGATCTTGATGTCATCGAACCGCGGCCCGGGCTGGTGCCGTTGAAGGTGACAGGCGAGACGCTCGAACTTTGCAAAGATCTCGCCGGCGTTTCGGTGGACGCGATCGCCTCATGCGGCCGCGACAGCTTTCGCGAGAACATTCTATTCACGCATCGCGGTCTGTCAGGTCCGGCGATTTTGCAGATTTCATCGTACTGGCGCGAAGGCGAAACGATTTCGCTTAACCTCGCGCCTTCATTGGATATCGAGAAGTTCCTTGCGGATCGAAAGCGCACGCGGCCCAAAGCTGAACTCAAAACCGTGCTGGCCGAGGTGCTTCCGACGCGCCTCGCGCATGCACTCGCCATTGATGCTGCGTCCAATCTTCCGATCGCCAATGTTCCAGACCTCACGCTTTCCCAACTGGCGCAGCGGTTAAAACGATGGCAGCTCAAACCGGCCGGCTCCGAGGGATGGCCGAAAGCCGAAGTGACGGTCTGCGGAATCGACACCGCCGCGCTCTCTTCGAAAACGATGGAAGCACGCGCAGTGCCCGGTCTGTTCGCGATCGGCGAAGCGGTCGACGTCACCGGATGGCTCGGCGGTTACAATTTCCAGTGGGCGTGGTCGAGCGGATGGTGCGCGGGCAACGCCGTGTGAAGCGCGTCACGCTTCATGATGAGAGATCAGCAGGCGGCATGCGGTTTCCATATTTTCGATATAGACGACTCACCGGAATTCGACCGTTGACCCACAGCAGCAGGTTGGCGTACCAGACCTGTCCGAGAATATCGCGGATTCCCTCGCGGTCGTTGGGCTGCAGGAGCGCCAATTCCTCTTCGACGACGCGTCCCATCACGGCGCTGACTTCCTTGCGCGGCTCCTCGGCGCTGCGGTCCGGCACCAGCATCGACTTCAGCAGCGCGCTCGCGAGCTTGGGTTCACGCTCGAGCGCGCGAGTGACTCGGCGCACGAAATCCATGATTCGATCGGCACGACTCGCGCCGCGAATCGGATGCCGCCAGAGATGCTCCTGCAGTTCCTGCGACCAATCAGTCCACGTATACGCGAGTAACTGATCCTTCGACGAGAAATATCGGTACAGCGTTCCGAGCGCGACTTTCGCGCGCGCGGCCACGTCGCGCATCTGCACGGCGTCGTAACCGCCGTGAGCCGCGAGGTCCATCGCCGCGGCGACTATACGCTTGCGGCGCGCGAGCTGCGTCGCCCTGAGCGCTTCACTCTGCGGGATTCCATTGGTGAAAGATTCAGCCGGCCGCTTCAATTTCGCTGTGCCTTCCGAATCTTCGAGCACGCCTTCCGCGATGAGCTTCGACACTTCCGCGTCGGGCATCGCCAGAATCGTGCGGCAGATTTCGCGCGTGTGCTCACCGAGCGCAGGCGCCGGCGCGACGATCGGTTCGGGAATCGACGTCGCGTGAAAGGCCGGCCCCTCGAACATCATCGCGCCAACTCCGGGTTGATCGACTTGTTGAGGATAGGCGCGCGCGAGCAGATGCGGGTCGGTCGGCATGTCGCTCGCGTACATCATGAAGCCGGCCGGCACGCCGGCGCGTTGCAGTATGTCGGTCACTTCGTGATCGGTGCGCGCAGATGTCCACTCGGCGACGCGTCGATCGATTTCCGCGCGATGCTTCGATTCGCGCGAGCGAATTATCGTATTCGCGTGCGCGCGCCCACTCGGGATCGCCGATGGCCGTGCGGAACCGGCGCCAATCGTCATCGTTCGCGAATCGTGATCACGCACCATCGCTCATTCCCGGCGCAGGGGTAAACGCCCCACGGCGCACAGCGAGGATTGTGATTGCCCTGCGGTTCGACGGAGCCGGGAGCGAGCGCAGCTTTGAGCATCAGGTCGGCGAGCAGCCCGATGATCACTTCGACTTGCGCGACTTCGAGATGGCCGCCGCTCTGGCGCTCGCGCGCGAGCAGTGTCGCGATCGCTCCCAGAGCCAGCATGCGGCCGGCGAGATGATCCGGATGAATCGCGCCGGAGCCCGGCGGCATCCCGCCTTCGGGAAAATTCCACAGCCAGGTCATCGCGCCGGCAGTGCGGCTGTTTGGGCCGAATCCGATCCAATCTTTCCACGATCCGGTCGCGCCCATGAGCTGGCTCGAGGCGAGCACGATGCGCGGATTGATTTCGCGCATCTGCTCGTAGCCAATTCCGAGTTTTTCCATCGTGCCGGTGGCACTGTTCTCGATGACCACGTCGGAGACAGCGATAAGCCGTTTGATGATCTCGAGTCCGCGCTCGGTGCGGAGGTTGATGCCGAAACTGCGCTTGCATCGGCTCGAAGAGGCGAACGCCGGATTCATTTCCGTGCCATATATCGCGCGGATGAAATCGGGATGCGCGCGCGTTTCGATTTTGATCACGTCGGCGCCGTATTCCGCCAGCAGCCGGCCCGCTTCGACGCCGACGCCGCCGATTCCGAAGTCCAGCACGCGCAGTCCTGCGAATGGATATCGCCGCTGCGTAGCGTCGGCTAGCGTCGACGCCTTCGCGATGGGCGCGAACGTCTCGCGATCATTTTCACCGACCGCAGGTGCGCCCGCAGTGAAGCCAAGCCGGCGTCCGTCGATGATGAAGAAGCCGTCGGCGACGCGACCCTTCACGCCGTCCGCAACTTCGGCCTCGCGAAATGTTTTACGATCCGCAAAATGATCCGCCGTCAGCACTTCGTCAGGACTCAGTACCGGCGTCATCGCGAGGCCGCGCCGCTGCGCCTCGCGCGCGAGATCGAGCTTGTTCCTGTCCTTGAAGAATTCCGCGAACATCGGATCGAGAATGTCGTGCTGGATCGACATGCGACCGAGCAGGTGGTCGAAATGATCGGCTTGCAGGACCTGTGGCTCGCCGAGCCACGCGCGCATCGCGCGCCACTGGCGGGGATTCAGGATGATCAGGCGCACGTAGCCGTCGGCGCACGGATACATCGTGTAGACCGGCGCCGATCCGGTGCGAATCTCGTAGTATGAGCCGCCGCGCGCTCTAGTCGCGCTGAAACTCGGCATCGCCCAGTCGGAGGTCTGCGCCGCCGCCTCCATCACAGACAAATCGAGATGCTGCCCGCGTCCCGTCTTCGCGCGATCCCACAGCGCCGCGACCGTCGCGAAGGCAGCAGTCGTGCCCGCGATGTCGTAAGCGATCGCGCCCGGCGGCAACAGCGGAGGCTTGCCTGGCACGCCGGATCGAAAAAGCAATCCCGACATCGCGACGAGGACTGCGTTAGTCGCGTGGTAATCGCGATACGGGCCCGTCAGTCCAAATGCAGTGATAGACGTAATCACGAGTCCCGGATGACGCCCGAAAACTTCGCGACGATCGAGATCATCTGAACGATGCGACTCGATCCAAACGTCGGCCGCGTCCAGCAGATCGTCGAGTCGCCGACGGCCGTCAGCGGACTCCATGTCGAGCGTGACGCTCTTCTTGCCGAGGTTGCGGACGGTGAAATACAAACTGATGTCGTCGTGAAACGGTGGTAAGCGGCGCGACGCTGCTCCGCCCGGCGGCTCGACGCGAATCACTTCCGCGCCGAGGTCCGCGAGCAATCGCCCGCACATCTCGCCGTTCTCGTCCGCTTGATCGATCACGCGGACACCCGCCAGCGGCCGCTCGAAGTCAGACGCCATCTGATGCCTCTTCACTGAAGCTGCGCAGAGTCTTCAACCTTTACGGCACACGACCTCGATGTTGTTGCCGTCCGGATCGAACACGAATGCGCCGTAGTAATCTGGATGGTATTGCGCGCGGATGCCGGGCTTTCCGTTGTCGCGGCCGCCTGCTGCGATCGCAGCCTGATAGAAGGCGTCGACGAGGCCGCGCTCCGACGCGACAAATGCAATGTGCGACGGACTTCCCGGCTGAGCCTTGCCCATCCAGAAGTCGGCCCTCGTCTCTGTACCCATCCCGACGGCCTCGCCGAGATCCCTGATCACCTTGTAGCCGAGCGGCGTCAAGGCAGCGATGAAAAACTGTTTGCTGCGGGCGAGGTCAGAAACCGGAATGCCGATATGATCGATCATGGTGGCAACCTCCCTCAGGCGGCTTTGCGCGCGCGCGGCGTGATGCGCACCGGCAAGTGCTTCAGCCCGTTGATGAAATTCGATCGCAGGCGTTTGACCGGGCCGGTGCGCTCGACATTCGCGACGCGCTTCACCAGCTCCTCAAACAGGATGCTCATCTCCATCCGCGCCAGGCTCGCGCCGAGACAGAAGTGTGGACCGCCGCCGCCGAACGCGACGTGCTGGTTGGGCGTGCGCCGGATGTCGAAGGTGAACGGGTCGGGGAAAATCTCCTCGTCGCGATTCGCCGAGATATACCAGATGCTTACCTTGTCGCCCGGCTTGAACTTTTGTCCGCGCAGCTCGGTATCCTTCGTGACGTTGCGACGGAAGAACATCACCGGCGACGCCCAGCGCAGAATTTCTTCCGTCGCCGACGGCACCAGCGCGGGATTGTCCGCGAGCATCGCGAACTGATCGGGATGCTCGATCAGCGCATGCATTCCATGCGACATCGCGTTGCGCGTGGTCTCGTTGCCGGCCACCGCGAGCAGCAGGAAGAAGACGTTGAAGTCCATCTCCGAGAGCTGGTCGCCGTCGAGGTCCGCCTTGAGCAGCGCAGTGACGATGTCGTCGCGAGGATCCTCGCGCCGCTGTTTTGCCAGCTCATTGGAGTACATGTACATCTCGATCGCGGCCTGCTGAACCTTATCCTGGCTGACCGCGTACTCGGGATCCTTGCTGCCAATCATCCGGTTGCTCCATTCGAAGAGCTTGTGGCGATCTTCGTACGGGACACCCAGCATCTCGGCGATCACCTGGAGCGGAAGCTCGGCGGCGACGTCAGTTACGAAATCGCAGTCTCGCCTTTCGATCGCGGGATCGAGGATTTTCGTCACCATCTCGCGGATGTGAGCGCTCAGCGCGTTGATCATTCGCGGCGTGAATCCGCGATTTACCAGCGAGCGGTAGCGCGTGTGATCGGGCGCATCCATCGTGAGCATCATGCGGCCCTGCGCGGAGATGTCGGCCGCCGCCTCGGTGTCCTCGAGCGCAACCACGCCGCCGCGCGACTGCTCGGACGAGTACGTGACGCCGTCGCGGCCCACTTCGACCACGTCGTCGTAGCGCGTGATCACCCAGAATCCTGGACCGCCGGGCTCGGGATGCCTGAAGATGGGCGCCTTGTGCCGCAGCCAGGTGAACCACTCGTGCGGAACTTTGTCCTCGAAAATTAACGGGTCGAGCAGATTGATCTCGCCAGCTTCCACGGCGATTCCTCCCGCAGCCAAAATTAGAATGGGTTCTAATCTACCAAGAGTGGGTGCTGATTCGTCAATCACCCGAAGGGTCCAGATTTGCTTGCGAGCCATGACGGTTGGCTAGACAATCGAACCGCACAAATTTAGAGTTTGAACCTAGAACACGTTCTTGCCGTCGCGATTCGCGCATAAAGAGGTCTGTCACGATGCATACCGAGCTTTGCGATCGACTGGGGATCGAGTTTCCAATTTTCGCGTTCAGTCATTGTCGCGATGTGGTCGCTGCGGTCACCAAGGCTGGCGGCTTCGGTGTGCTCGGCGCACTCGCGTATCCCGCCCCCCAACTCGAGTACGAGCTGAAGTGGATCGACTCGCAAGTGGGAGACAAGCCTTACGGCGTCGACATCGTAATCCCCGGCAAGTACGAGGGTATGGGCGAAGTCGATCCGGTGAAACTCGAGCAGCAGCTGATCGCCGCGATTCCGCCGCAGCATCGCGCGTTCGTGGATAAAATTCTCGAGCGTCACGGCATCCCCGATTTGCCGCCGGAAGAAAAAGGCGGCAGCGATCTGCTTGGATGGACCGCAGCGACAGCTGCGCCGCAGATTGATGTTGCCCTGCGACATCCGAAGGTCAAGCTCGTCGCCAACGCGCTCGGCACTCCGCCCGCCGACGTGATCGATCGTATCCACGACTCGGGCCGCCTGATGGCGGCGCTTTGTGGCGCGACCAAGCATGCGCTCGCTCAGAAAAAGGCGGGAGTCGATGTTCTGATCGCACAAGGCCACGAAGGCGGCGGACATTGCGGTGAGATCGGCAGCGTCGTGCTGTGGCCTGAAGTGATCGACGCCGTCGCTCCTCTTCCAGTTCTCGCGGCGGGTGGGATTGGAACGGGCAGGCAAATCGCCGCCGCCCTTGCGATGGGTGCGCAGGGAGTTTGGACGGGATTGATCTGGCTCACCGTGCAGGAGGCGGACACGACTCCCGTGCAGCGCGATTCGTACTTCCGAGCGACCAGCGCCGACACCGTGCGCTCGCGATCGTTCACCGGCAAGCCCGCGCGCATGCTGCGCAACGATTGGACGCAGGCGTGGGAGTCGCCCGAGGCGCCCAAGCCGCTCCCGATGCCGATGCAGTACATGGTAGCCGCGCCGGCCGCGGCACGCGCGCGCCGGTACGGGGAGAAGGGAAACGCGCTGGGCTTCAATCCGGTCGGGCAAATCGTCGGCCGCATGAACGAGATGCGCTCGGTCAAGGAAGTTGTGTACCAGCTCGTCGAGGAATACCTGGCAGCGGTCGAGCGGCTGGAGAAGTTGACGTCAGCGCACACGGCCTGAGCGTTTCGATCGCGAAACTGGAGAATCACTCATGAGCGAGCAGCCGCATGCAATCGTCGAGCGCGACGGCCACGTCCTGACGATCACTTTGAATCGGCCCGAGGCGCGCAATGCGCTGTCGCCGGAGATGATGGATATCATGTCGGCGACGTGGGACGAGATTAACTCGAATCCCGACATCCGCGTCGCGATCATCACCGGCGCAGGGGGCGCGTTCTGCGCGGGCGCGGATTTGAAAGCCATGACGCGCATGCATCCCGGCGACAGCTTTCGCGAAGGCAAGGCCGGCGGCCTGAGTGAAGGCGTCATCAAGCCGCTGCTCAAAGGGTTCCGATTGACCAAGCCGCTCATTGCCGCGGTCGAGGGCGCCGCGATCGCGGGCGGCACGGAGATTCTTCAGGCCACCGACATCCGCGTCGCCGGCGAGAGCGCGCGCTTCGGTGTGTCGGAAGTGCGATGGGGACTCTTTCCGCTCGCGGGATCGACGGTGCGATTGCGCCGCCAGGTTCCGTACACCGTCGCGGCGGACATCCTGCTGACGGGACGGCATCTCAAAGCCGCCGAGGCAAAAGAGATCGGGCTGATCGGGTACGTCGTCCCCGACGGACAGGCGCTCGCGAAGGCAAAGGAGCTGGCTGACATGATCGCGGCTAACGGCCCGATCGCGGTGCAAGCCGTCTTGCGATCGTTGCGCGAAACCGAATGCGTCGCCGAAGACGAAGCGATGCGCATCGAGAGCAAGATCGGGATGGACGTCTTCCTCAGCGACGACGCCAAGGAAGGCCCGCTCGCGTTCATGCAAAAGCGCAAGCCGGAGTTCAAAGGCCGCTAGCGCCGTCAATTCGCCATGCAGCGAATCGGCTGCATTTTGCCGTTCCCATTCCGCGGGTAAGTAATCTAACATCACGCTGGGACTCGCACTCCGATCAGTGCGAGCAGTCGGGAGGTCTCGATGGATTCAGCGGATGCGAAAATTGCGGGCGGAGGCGCCACCACTGCCGCGCATACTTCCTACCAGCCATTGAGCCTCAAGACCAAGATTCTATACGGCGCGCCGAGTTTCGCGGGCGCCGCGATGATTATCCCGATCCTGATTAACATGCCGAAGTTCTACGCCGACGTGGTGCTGGTGCCACTCGGATTTCTTGCGATGGCGATTGCGATTGCGCGCTCGCTCGATGCGCTGAGCGATCCGCTGATGGGCTGGATCTCCGATCACACGCACACGCGCCTTGGGCGGCGCCGTCCTTATATGCTGATCGGCGCTCCGCTGTGCGGGGTCGCATTCTTCTGCCTGCTGAATCCGCCCGCGGTATTCACGGGTGGCCGCGCGGCAATCTGGTTCGGCATCACGTTCATACTCTATTTTGTATTTCATACTATCTATGTTCTGCCGCACTACGCTCTCGGCCCGGAGCTGACGCAGAACTATAACGACCGCTCGAGCCTGTTCGCGTGGCGCGAATCCTTTACCATCCTGGGAACGATCGTCGCCGCGGGCGCTCCCGGCGTCATGATCGGGACCTTTCATCTGAGTCAGCGCCAGGCGTACTTCCGGCTCGGTATCTTCTTCGGCATCCTGGTCACCGTTCTCTACACATTGCTGGTGGTGACGATAAAGGAGCGTCCCGATTTCGTTGCGCGCGAGTCGAATCCACTGGTGCCCGGCGTCAGGCGCGCGTTGCGCAATCGTCCGTTCGGGATTCTGCTCGCCAGCTACGTCGTTGGGAGCATAGCCGGCGCGATTCCCGCGACGATGATGCCGTTCTTCAATGCCTACGTGATCCGCCCGCCCAATCCAGACGTTTGGCTTTCGAAGTTGCTGGTCGGTTACTTCGGACTTGGATTTCTGTCGATGCCGATGTGGGTCTGGATCGCGCGTCGAATCGGCAAGCTCAATACGTGGCTCGCCAGCTTTTTCCTGGGCATCAGCGGCGGCGCTGCGATGTTCCTGCTGCGGCCCGGCGACATCCACTGGCTGATGGTGGTGATTTGCTGGGCCGGTATCGGCTTCGGCGCGGGCTTGTTCCTGACGCCTTCGATGCAGGCCGACGTGATCGATTATGACGAGTTGTACACCGGCAAGCGGCGCGAGGCGCAGTACACCGCGTTCTGGTCGATGCTCCCGAAGTTCATCGCGATTCCGAGCGCGGCGGTGCCGATCGCGATTCTCGCATCGCTTGGCTACAAAGCGAACCACGTGCAGACGCCACAGGTGGTTTTTGCGATTCGGGCGATCTTCGCGCTCGCGCCCGCGACTTGCTCCGCACTTTCGTTTCTGATCGCATGGCGCTTCCCGATCACGCAGACGATTCACACCGCAATCCTCGAAGGCATCGAGCTTCACGGACGCGGCGAAGTTGCCGTCGACCCGATGACCGGAGCGATCGTGCCTCCGCCAACACCAGGACACGACGAGGACGTCGGCTGGTTCCTCGACTACTTCTCGAGCGGCGAGTTGAAGCGCTATCTGGCCAAGGGCGCATCGCAGCCGGTGCGCGACGTGATGAGGGTCGCCACGATGTCGATCGCGATCTCGATCATCTCGGCCATCTATGTGTTGCATCGCGTCAGCTCGCTCAGAGCAGATCCCGGCGCGATGATCTCGCTGATCGTCGTGGCGGGAGGACTCGCATTCGCGATCTTCGTCTTCCATCTGATGCGCCTCGGTCCCGCCCGTCGTCTGGCAGCAGGGGAAGTGCCAACAGACGTCGTCCGCGCACATCTGGGCGAGGTAGTACAGGCCATCCGCGAAGGCACTCCAGAGCGCGCGGCGGGGTGATGTCTCTCTTCCCCTCTCCCTGAAAGGGAGAGGATCGAAGGTGAGGGTCCGATTGCAGCGCGCGACTTTTTTCGTGCGCGATTTACGATTCTGCTTCTGCGAACATTACGAATGACATCGGCAACCTAACCCCTAACCCCTTCCCATAGTGGGAAGGGGAATCGGAATATGGGATTCCTTCGAGGGAAGGGTAACCGAACGCGCGGTCCTAGAACGTCAGCGGTAAAGATTGGAGGCCGCGCAGGCTCATTGCGGGGCGCCACTTTGGACGCGCGTCGGCGAGCGCAAGGTTCGGCATCCGGCGGAGAATCGTTTCGAACGCGATGCGGCCCTCGACCTTGGCCAGCACCTCGCCGATGCATCGATGGGGTCCTGCGGCGAACGACAGGTGCACGTTGTCCCGGCGCGTGATGTCGAGCTGGTCGGGATTTGCGAATCGACCAGGATCCCGATTTGCCGCTCCTAAAAATACGACGACGTGCTCGCCGCGCGGAATCGTGCGGCCGGCGAGTTCGATGTCCTCGCTCGCGGTGCGGAACGTCACCTGTACCGGGCTGTCGAAGCGCAGGAACTCGTCTAGCGCCGACTCTATCAATGAAGGATCGGATTTCAGGCGCGCCATCGCGTCGGGATTGCGGAACAGCGCGAGCATCCCGTTGCCGATCATATTCATCGTGGTTTCGTGGCCGGCGAGCAGGGTGAACATCGCACTGAAGACCAGCTCCTCCTCGGTCTGCAAGTCGCCGCGGCCTTCGGCCGCCACCATGATGCTGATCAGATCCTCGCGCGGATGCTTCCGGCGGTCGGCGGCGAGGTCCGAGAAGTAGCGGCGCACGTCCGCGATCGCCTGGCGCACTTCCACACCGGGGTCGTTCGCGCTGATGACGGGATCGAGCGGCACGCCGAGCGTGCGCATCCAGTCGCGGAACATCGGCTTGTCGGCGTCGTCGGCGCCCATCACTTCGGCCAGCACGTCGATCGGAAATGGAAACGCGACGTCCTTGATCAAATCCATCGAGCCGCGCGCCTCGACCGCGTCGAGCAGGTAGTCGGCGATCTTCTGAATCCGAGGTTGCAATCCGTTCACGACCCCAGGCGAAAAAAACGTGGTCATCAGGCGGCGCAGGCGAGTGTGGTCGGGAGGGTTGCGAAAAACGATCGCATGCTGGAGCGCCTCGCGCATCGACTTGAGGCCATCGTCAGGCGGAAAGGCATCGAGCGCGTTGAGATCGAATGCAAGAAAGCGCTTGTCTTTCAAAACGCTGTGACAGTCGGCATAGCGAGTAGAAATCCAGAACCCAACCGGCGTCCGCAGCAGCGGATATCGCGTGCGCAGGAACTTGTAGAGCGGATAAGGATTGGCCGAAAAGAGCCGCCCGTAAAGGCGGCTAACAAAGCGACTGACCTTGGCAGAAGTTTCGGGTGACGGCATGTTTACGCGTCCGGCAGTATATGGCCCCTATCCGTTGTGTTCCAGACACCCGAAGTTCACCGACTCATTCGGCCACAAATTTACGCGAGAGGTTCAAGCGACCACCGACCTTTTGCTTGTAGCGTGATTGGACTTGGTGGCTATCCGGATTGCGTGATATTTGGAAGCTCCACCCAGGACTGTAGGAGACGGGAGATGGCAACAAAGATCGAAGGGACTTGCGAGCCGCGGTTTCAGCGCGTCAAAGACATCTTTGCAAATAGTTTTGACAATGGGATTGAAGTTGGCGCGTCGGTGGCGGCGGTGGTTGATGGGAAGACCGTCGTTGATCTTTGGGGAGGCTATGCCGATAAGGCTAAGACCCGGCCTTGGACGCGCGACACTCTCGTCAATGTCTGGTCGACTACCAAGGGGATCACGTCGATCTGTGCGCATCGGCTGGTCGATCAGAGTAAGCTCGACCTTGATGCGCCCGTGGCTAAGTACTGGCCTGAGTTTGCGCAGGCGGGGAAGGATAAGATTCCGGTAAATTATCTGTTGAGTCATCGCGCGGGACTGCCGGCCGTGCGGAAACAGTTGCCCGCCGACGCTTATACGAACTGGCCGGTGATGTGCGCGGCGCTCGCGGCGCAGGAGCCGTGGTGGGAGCCGGGGACCGCGCATGGCTATCATGCGATCACGTTCGGATACCTCGTCGGCGAGGTGATTCGGCGAATCACGGGCAAGACGCCGGGCATTTATCTGCGCGACGAAATCGCGGGGCCGCTCACGCTCGATGTGCATATCGGGGTGGATGCGAGTTTCGATCCGCGAATCGCGGAAATTATCGCCGCGCCGCCGCCACCGCCGGACAATCCCGATCAGCTCGCGAGGATGAGCGTCGATCCGGAGTCGATGATGTTCAAGGCGATCGCGAATCCGGTGCCTGTCGTCGATCCCGCGTTGACCAACAGCCGTGCGTGGCGCGGCGGCGAGGTTCCCGCTGCCAATGGGCATACGAATGCGCGCGCGCTGGCGACATTGTATGGCGCACTCGCGACCGGCGGCGATCTGAACGGTTATCGCGTGCTGACGCCGGCGAGTATCAAGCGCGCGCATACCGAGCAGGCCAATGGACCCGATCTAATTTTAGGCGTCACGTCGCGATGGGGGTTGGGCTTTGCGCTCAATCAGCCGAATGCGCCGGTCGGACCGAATCCGCGCACGTTTGGGCATCCGGGGGCCGGTGGCTCGATCGGATTTGCCGATCCCGATGCGCGCGTAGGGTTTGGATACACGATGAATCAGATGGGGTCGGATGCGCTGATCGATGGGCGGGCGTCGGCGCTGTTCAATGCGATGTTCGCGGCGCTGTAGTGGAACATTATCTGGCGCGTTCGCGCCAGATAATAAATCCACCTCATTTTAGTCTGAAACCACCGTGGTTTCAGACTTCCTGGGCAGGGGTGACCCCTGCACCCGGTATTAAAAGAAAGATGCGGGACTTCGTCCCTGTTAGAATTTTGTTGAGAGAGGTTTTCCCGCTGCTGGCGACACAGTCGCCAACAGCTTACTTGGGCGAGGTTGAAAAGAGCCGGGATTCTTCGCTTCGCTCTGAATGACCCAAGGAACTGAATAACACACGAAAAGAACCTGAGAGCAAAAGGGCGTCCTCGCCATTTTGCGATTAGTACTTTTCACCGGGTGCAGGGGTCACCCCTGCCGAAGGAAGCGTGAAACCCACCGCGGGTTTCACATTCAATAAAGTGATCTCCCATTCCAGATAAAACTGCGCCGCCCGTCTTACTTCGGCGGGCGGCCGTTTTGTCCCTCTTAGTTGAAGCTCAGACGCCGGCGGATTTGTAAAGCGCGCAGCGCAGCTTGAAAAAATGCGCCATCGAAGTGAGGTAGCGGACGCGCCACGTTGCCGAGGTCTTGCTCTTGGTCAGATCGAGGCCGTGGCCGCGACCCATCATGTCGTAGGCGCCCTTGATGCTATTAAACAGATCGTCGGAAGAACCACGCTTGAGATGCGTAACGTCGCCGATCTTTTTGATGAGTTCGGGGCTGTATGCTGCGAGCGCGACCAGGCTGTCGGCGAACAGTTCGTCTGGTTCCACCAGGTGATTCTCGAACGCGCCTTCCATGAAAGCGGTGTGCGCGGCCTTTCTCCCGACCAGCGAGCCGTAAATGAAATGGCCGAGTTCGTGGCCAAGCGTCGCACCGACTGCGCCCGGATGATGCGCAGTGTTGACGAAGATTACGAACTTGCTTTTCTCGCCGACGTCGGCGCGGCAGTAAAATCCGCGCAGCGAAAGGCCGGCGCCGGTGCGATAGGGCTCGGCGCGCAATTCGAGTTCGCGCGGACCGAACAACTTGTTGAGGTGGCTGCGCAGTTGGAGGTTGTCGAGATCCGAAAGGCTGCCGTAGCTCGGTATGTGCTGCTTGATATCTTTCTCGACGACCCGCGCCAATTCCTTGAGCAGAGGCTTTTCAGGAAGCGCCGGCACATTCGTGTAGTCGGTAGAGAGAATCTTCTTGAGATCGGCGAGCTGGGTAAGCACTTTAGTTCCGAGCGAGCCGAAGGGAACCTTGATTTCGCAGAGCAGCCGGGAGACGAGCCTATCGACTTCGCGAGCAGCGAGCGCGTCCTGCTCTCGCGGCATGTTTCGCCTGGCCATCGCTGGCAATGAGGTTAAGGCTGCACTCATAGAATTACTGTTGTTGCGAAGGCGCAGTGTTGCAGCCGCCTTATACTATTCGGTGACGTGCTATGATTTTCACAATTCATCGGCGTCGGGCGCTTTTCAGCAAGTCGTATGCCATACCACGGATAGGTGCTGCAATTGCCAGGCATACTATCTATAGACAGGGGCGCAGAGCTATTGGGCGTTTCTGCAACGCAACAGGGGCATTTCTGAACAAAACAGGCCAAGTCCGGCGCCCCGAAGCCACCCGAAAGTCGAGGGTGGCTACGGCTCTCCTTAGTGCGCATCGGTTGTGACACCGACGTGTAATCCGATGCTACCGTGGTCCAATCCGGCGTCATCGAAGTCATCAGGTTTTCTCCCCTCGCACAGATCCAAATCGCGCTCAGGCTTTCAGATCGAGAGCGTTATTACTCATCGCAGTCGACTCTCCATTCGTTTCACGTCCATCTGCATGATTCTGCATGATGCGGAAAGTCTTACAGCGCAAAATTGCGATCCTCGATGCTGAACATGGACGCTATTGTTTAAGGTTATCTACAATGTGTCAAGTCTTCCGCTACGGATTGTAGGACGTCATTGGTGTCGGTTTAATGGCCAAAAACTGCGGCGCATCCTTGCAATTTTTACGAAAAAGAGTCCGCAAAAGAAGCGTTTGCCTGAAACTGGAGCAGTTTATAGAGGACGCTTGAGCAGGCGCTCGACGAAGTCCATACGGTCCTTGCCCCAGAACATCTCGTCGCCGACAAAAAACGTGGGAGCGCCGAAAACCCCGCGAGCCACCGCCGTCTCGGTCAGAGCGGCGAGCTCGTCGCGGGTGGGCTTTGTGTCGGCGATGTCGATCAGCGCGGCGCCGTCGAAGCCGGCGCTCGTCGCAATCGAGGCGAGCACGTCGCGGTCGCTGATATCCTCGTCGCGTTCCCAGTACGCGCGCATGATCGCCTGCGAGATCGTGCGGTGGGCGCGCTCACGCGAATCGCCGCTATCGTCGGATTCAGCTGCATGACCGGCAGCCAGAACCGCGCGCAATGCCGACGCCGTCTTGATCGGAAAGCGGCTCGGCTTCCTGAATGGCAACCCGGTCGCTTCGGCATAGCGCGCGTGATCGCGCCAGAGATAGCGCGCTTTGCGCGGCGTCATCGCCATCACGTCAAAGCCGGTGCCGCGGAATAGCGCGGCGAAATGCGTCGGCATCCAGTTCACGCGCGCGTCATTGCGAGCGCAAATCTCCGGCAGCATGAACGCAGCGAAGTAGCTATTGGTACTAGAGAAATCAAAATAGAAATCGACGGACTGCATTTGTGGACCGCCCCGATAGTAGCGCGACCGGATGGTGCGGTCACAACGGTTGCCACTATCATTGCCGCTTGCCATTAGTGTCACGGTCAAGATGCCGAAATCCAAATTCCTAGCGCTGCCCGGCATTCAGTATCCACTTGGCGCAACCTACGACCGCGCTGGGGTGAACTTTTCGATATTTTCCGAGCACGCGAGCGGCGCGACGTTGTGCCTGTTTGGCGGCGCGGACGGCAACGAAGAGATCGCGCGAATCCGGATGACTGAGCGCACCGAGCACATCTGGCATACCTACGTTTCAGGGGTTCGCGCTGGTCAGCGCTATGGGTATCGCATGAGCGGTCCCTACGACCCTCCCGCGGGACATAGGTTCAATCCCGCCAAGCTGCTGATCGATCCGTATGCGCGAGCGCTCGATCGGACGCCTCGATGGCATGAGACGATGATGGGGTATCGTTCGATCACCACCGGCACCGCGCCTCTGCTGGACATGCGTGACAGCGCGCCCGCGATGCCCAAGTGCGTGGTGGTCGATTCGGCGTACGACTGGGAGGGCGATCGCAGGCCTGCAATTCCGTCGCAGGATCTCGTTATCTACGAAGCGCACGTGAAGGGGATGACGGCGACGCATCCCGAAGTGCTGCGGCGGACTCGCGGCAAATATGCGGCGCTCGCATCGCCAGTGGTGATCAAACATTTGACCTCGCTCGGCGTCAACGCGATCGAATTGATGCCGGTGCATCAGACTTCGCCGGAGCATCGCCTGGAGAAACTCGGGCTGACTAACTATTGGGGATACAACTCGATCGGATATTTCGCGGCGGACGTACGCTTCGCAACCGGCAATGCGCCCGGCGGTTGCGTGACGGAATTCAAGTCGATGGTGAAGGCGTTTCACCGGGCGGGGATCGAGGTAATCCTCGACGTAGTTTACAACCATACAGGTGAAGGGGACGAGACTGGGCCGACGATGTGTTTTCGCGGGATCGACAACGCCTGTTACTACCGGTTGCGGCCCGACGGCAGCGGCCGATGCGAGGATTTCACCGGCACCGGAAATACGCTGAACATGTCGCATTCGCGAGTCCTCCAAATGGTGATGGACAGCTTGCGCTACTGGTTGGTCGAGATGCATGTGGACGGTTTCCGCTTCGACCTGGCGACCACGCTGGCGCGCGGTCCTCGCGGAGAATTCGGGGCCAGCCCGTTTTTCGCGGCGATCACGCAGGACCCGGTGCTATCGACCGCCAAGCTGATCGCGGAGCCGTGGGACGTCGGCGAGGGCGGCTATCGCGTCGGGAATTTTCCGGTCATCTGGAAAGAGTGGAACGGCAAGTATCGCGATGGGGTGCGCGATTTCTGGCGTGGCGCGGACGGTTCGATGGGCGAGTTTGCTTCGCGCGTCACCGGAAGCTCGGATCTGTATCGTGCCGGCGGCCGCGCGCCGCTCGCGAGCATCAACTTTGTCGCCGCGCACGACGGCTTCACGCTCACCGACCTGGTTTCGTATAACCAGAAGCACAACGAGGCGAATGGCGAAGATAATCGCGACGGCGACGATACCAATCGATCGTGGAACTGCGGCGTCGAAGGGCCGACCGACGATCCCGCAATTCGTACGATCCGCGATCAACAAAAACGCAACTTTCTCGCGACCCTGATGCTGTCGCAGGGCGTGCCGATGATCCTCCACGGCGACGAGCTCGGCCGCACGCAACGCGGCAACAACAATGCCTACTGCCAGGACAATCCGATTTCATGGATCGATTGGCAGAATGCTGACCAGGCGCTGATCGATTTTACGCGGCGATTGATCGAGCTACGTCGCCAGCATCCGATCTTTCGGCGCCGGGGATGGTTCACTGGCGTCCCGCTCAAGCGCAACCGGCTGAAGGATCTCGAATGGTTCCGGCCCGACGGCGTCGAGATGGGCGCTGGTGATTGGAACGTGGGCTACGCGAAGACGCTCGGATCGTTCCTGAATGGAAACGCGATCACCGAACACGATAGCACCGGCGCGCGAATCACCGATGACAGTTTTTTTCTGATGTTCAACTCATACCGCGAACCGATGGAGTTCAAACTGCCGCCGAAGAAATGGGGACGAAAATGGACGATCGTCGTCGATACCGCGGACCCAGCTACGCTGAGTGACTCGCGATCGCATCTGTTCGAAGAGCGGGTGCATGTCGCGGGACACGCGATGGTTGTGCTCAGGCGCATCGCGTGAATCTTCTTGAATCGACGGGTATTTTGCGGTCTATACTAAATCTGAACGCTCGTTCCGGGCGGGAGAATTTCAGATGATCGATTTTCGAACTGAGCCGTCCGCCTATCGGCATTGGCGCTTGAATTTCGCCGGGCCGGTCGCGACTCTTGCGATGGACGTGGACGAAAACGGCGGCCTCGCGCCGGGCTACGAGCTCAAGCTCAATTCCTACGACCTTGGAGTCGACATCGAGCTCAACGACGCGGTGAACCGGCTGCGCTTCGAGCATCCGGAAGTAAAATGCGTGATCGTCACGTCGGGCAAGCAGCGCGTGTTTTGCGCGGGCGCGAACATCAGGATGCTTGGCCTGTCGAGTCATCCATTCAAAGTGAATTTCTGCAAATTTACCAATGAGACGCGCAACGCGATCGAAGACGCGACGCTTAACTCGGAGCAGTACTACATGACCGCGATTGGCGGCGCGTGCGCCGGCGGTGGTTACGAACTCGCGCTGGCTACAGACTACATAATGATGGCGGACGACGGCTCGACCAGCGTTTCGCTGCCGGAAGTTGCTCTGCTCGGCGTGCTCCCGGGCACGGGCGGATTGACGCGGCTGGTCGATAAACGACGCGTCAGGCGCGACCGCGCGGATTTTTTCTGCACGACGGAAGAAGGAGTCAGGGGCAAGCGCGCTTTGGATTGGCAGTTGGTGGACGAGGTCGTTCCCCGATCGCAACTAGTCGAGTCGGCGTCGCGAAGAGCGCTCGAGTTTGCGGCGCGTGCAGATGGATCGGCGCACGCGCGCGGGATATCGCTAAACCGGCTCGCGCGAGATGTTGCAGAACGGCGGATCAAGTATGGGCATCTGACGATCGATATCGATCGCGACAACTCCACTGCGACGTTTACTGTCGGGGGTCCGAAGAGTCCGGCGCCGCGCAACGTCGAGGAGGCTCACTCGGCCGGCGCGAACTTCTGGCCGTTGGCGGTTGCGCGCGAACTCGAAGACGTGATCCTGCATCTGCGCTTCAACGAGGACACTGTCCGGACGTGGATATTCCGCACCCGTGGCGATTCGACACTGGTGAAGTCGCACGACGAGTTTCTAACTGCTCACGCCGACGACTGGCTGATGCGTGAAATCCGTCTCTACCTGAAGCGCACGTTGAAACGGATCGACGTCAGCTCGCGATCGATCTTCGCGCTGATCGAGCCGGGGTCATGCTTTTGCGGAACTCTGCTAGAGCTAGCGCTCGCATCGGATCGCACATACATGCTGCGCGGATTGCGTGAAGGCGACGAGTCGGTGCCTGCGACTATCAGCGTGACGGAAATGAACTTCGGCGCCTTGCCGATGTGCAACGGCTTGACCCGGCTGGAGAGCAGATTCCAGGGCGAGCCGGAACGTGTCGAGGAGTTGCGCGCGCGGATCGGCGAACAAATCGATGCGTCGACTGCGGATGAACTTGGCGTTGTCACCTTCACGCCTGACGATATCGACTGGGACGACGAAGTTCGCATCGCGATCGAGGAACGCGCCACATTCTCGTCGGACGCGTTGACCGGAATGGAAGCGTCATTGCGATTTAGCGGGCCGGAGACGCTCGAGTCGAAAATATTCGCGCGCCTGTCGGCCTGGCAGAACTGGATCTTCCAGCGGCCCAACGCGGTCGGAGAAAAGGGCGCGCTGAAACTTTACGGCACCGGAGCGCGGCCGGAATTCGATCCGAGGAGAGTCTGATGTCGATCAACTATTCCGAGCGGATTCCCAACAACGTCAATCTCACCGACGACCGCCGCCTGCAGCGCGCGCTCGAGGCGTGGCAACCGGGGTTTCTTCAATGGTGGAACGAGATGGGCCCCGAGAGTTTTCAGGGCTGCGATGTGTATCTACGAACGGCGGTCTCGACTGACGCGCAGGGCTGGGCGACTTTCGGGTACGTCAAGATGCCGGACTATCGATGGGGGATTTTTCTCGCCGATCCCGAAGCTGAGCGCCGGATTCCGTTCGGTGAGCATAAGGGCGATCCGGTCTGGCGCGAGGTCCCGGGCGAACATCGCGGTGTGCTGCGCCGGCTGATCGTTACGCAGGGCGACACTGAGCCGGCGTCGGTCGAGCAGCAGCGGCATCTCGGCAGGACCTGCCCGTCGCTCTACGACCTGCGCAATCTTTTCCAGGTCAACGTCGAGGAAGGGCGGCATTTGTGGGCGATGGTCTATCTGCTGCACGCATACTTTGGACGCGACGGCCGCGAGGAAGCCGAGGCGCTGCTCCAGCGCCGGTCGGGCAACGTCGACAATCCGCGCATCCTTGGCGCGTTCAACGAGAAGACGCCTGATTGGCTCTCGTACTTCATGTTCGCACACTTCACCGATCGCGACGGCAAGTATCAACTCGCGAGCCTGGCCGAATCTGGATTCGATCCGCTCGCAAGGACCTGCCGCTTCATGCTGACCGAGGAGGCGCATCACCTGTTCGTCGGCGAGTCGGGAGTCGGCCGCGTCATCAACCGCACTTGCCAACTGATGAAAGAGGATAATACTGATATAGTCAGTGAGTATGGCGGCATCGATCTAAGTATCATTCAAAAGTATATAAACTTTCATTACTCAGTGTCGCTCGATCTATTCGGATCTGAGTTATCGACCAATGCCGCCAATTACTACAGCGCTGGTCTGAAGGGCCGCTTCAAAGAGACCGATCGAGACGACGACCATCAGCTGAATGGAAGCAGCTATGCGATATTGAAGCCGGTCAACGGGAAAATCGTTCAAACTGAGCAGCCCGCGCTCAATGCATTGAATGAGACTCTTCGCGACTCTTACATTTCTGATTGCGAGCGAGCGCTCGCGCGATGGAACAAGATAATTAGGGAATCTGGACTGAGTTTTGAGCTCAAGCTGCCGCATCGCGGTTTTCGGCGCTCGATTGGCGAATTTGCGAGCGTCAAGGTCACGCCCGACGGGCAGATAGTCAGCGACGAGGAGTGGCATGACCGCCAATCGGAATGGCTGCCGACTCAAAGTGATCGCGAATTTGTGGCGTCGCTGATGAAGCCAGTCACAGCGCCCGGCCAATTCGCCAGCTGGATCGCGCCGCCCGCGCGCGGAATCAACCATCAGGCGCTGGACTTCGAGTACGTGACCGCGATTCCCGCGAACTAATCGACGTGCTTGACTCTGGACTATAGTCAAGGGTCTATCGTGAGGTTCAGATGACGATTGGCCGAGTAGCTAATGCGGCGGGAGTGAGTATAGACGCTATCCGCTTTTACGAGCGGCAGGGATTGATCGCGGCGCCGGATCGAAACTTCTCGGGCTACAGAAATTATTCCGACGATGTGCTCGATCGGCTGCGTTTTATCGGCCACGCGAAGCGGCTCGGATTCACGCTGAAGGAAATCAGGGAACTGCTTTCTGAAGGCGTCAAATCGACCAACGAATGCGGGCCGGTGACGAAAAAAGCGGAAGTGAAATTGGCCGAGATGAACGAGGAAATCGCACGCCTGCAAAGGCTTCGCGTGACGCTGCGCAAAATGGTCGAGGCTTGCGGTGGTGAGTGCATGCCGGCACGCGCGCCGCGTCGGAAATAGTGGAGACAAGATGGAAGTCGTAATTTATACGAACACTGGATGCTCGGCCTGCCATCAGGCGAAAGAATTTCTCACGCAGCACAACGTCAGCTTCGTCGAAAAAAGTATCGCCAAGGATCCGTCGCTCATAAATGAGCTTGCGAGCATGGGGTTTCGCGCGGTCCCGGTAATTCGCGTCGGCGATGAGACGATGCTCGGCTTCAGCGCAGTGAAGCTGAGGCGGATGCTTGGCCTCTAGACGATCGCAATAGATTTTGGTGGCACAGGCTTTAGCCTGTAATTTTCTTGCCCATGCAACCGGGAATCAGCGGCTGAAACCGGTGCCACGTCAGTCATGGGAACCCGGACCTGATCAGTCGCGAACCAGTACGCTGAGATGTATCCAGTCAGCAAGGCGACGAAGCTGGTTTCCTCGAGCGCGCGCGCCAGCCATGGAAGGGCGAGTTGGAAGGCGGTTGGGGGAGGCACCATGAACCTGCTGAAGGCGCGGAGCGAGATTGCGCTGAGGAAGTAGGCCAACGCCGCCATCCAAATGGCTCGCGAGTTTGAACGATCCTCGGTCGCTGATGCGACGATTTGCACGAATGGAATAGCCAGTAGCACCAGATAGTGATGCCATCCGACGGGCGTCAGCATGACTGCGGTCGCGATCCAAAGTGAGTAGATTCGCCAGTCGGGATCGCGGCGATCCGAGTCTACCAGCGTCGCTCGAATAGTCAGTCCGAGTACTACTACATCCGCAGTGGCTATAGCGGCGCGTCTCACCCAATCGGCCGACGAGCCGGGCGCGGTACTTGTGAGCGACCAGAACATCCGCGACACGAATGGTCCGAGCGAAAGATTGTCTACCCGACTCACTACTCGGTAGTCAGTTAGCCACAATGCGCCGTGAATGAAGCTAAGAGTCTGAGGTAGACCCAAAATCGCGAGGGTCGCAAATCCTCCTGCAGCAATTCCCGCCATCGCGAAAATTACCGCGCGCCATTTTCGCCGAAGTACGAGGTAGCCGACGAGCAGAACAGGGTATGCGCGCAAGAGTGCTGCCGCCGCGATCAGCAATCCTGCAGCCCCGTCGTGATCGCGCTCCATCGCGCGCATCGCAGCGACCATCAAGGCCAGGACTATCAGCTGCGATTGTCCCCAATAAAAATTTAGATTCACCGGCGCCGACATCAGCATCAGTCCCACCAGCAGCAATGCGGTGCGACCGGAAAGGCCGCGCCGAGGCATCAGCAACAGGTACATCGCGATCGTTAATGCGGAAAAATTGATTGCGATCCAGATCCAGAACGCGACGCGCGGCCGCATCCGGGTGAGAGGCTCGAAGCAAAGCAGAAACGGCGGCGTCTCGGACGCGTGAACCAGCCAGTTCGTCTCGAGGCCTAACTGTGCGCCGATCAGCGTCAGATTAGTGGAATACGGATCGATTCCGTGACGCATCGCCCACGCCGATTCGTAGTAGTTTGAAAAATCGCGACGATGCCACTGGTCGGGCATCTTGGTCAGAGTGCCAATCAGCAGGAGCAGCGCGCAGATCCAGATGACGGCCAGGATCACAGGCTGGCGCATCGCGGCCGCGATTCGTTCGCCGTTCATCCCACGAGTATGTCCAAACCACAACGAACGAAACCACGAAATCGTTCGCCACCGGTGTTATCTGGAGAACTCAAAATCATGCATAGTGAAGCGGTTCTCAAGTCGGGTCGATGAATTCAGTTTTAAGATCAGCTTGCGTCGCTATATTCGCGTTCGTCGTGTTGTCCGCCAGCGGGTGCGCGACGCCGGTCGGGGTGAAGCGGCTCAACGAGCAAGCGGCCCATCGCGAGCTCAACGCGAACATTCTGTCTACCGGCAAACCGAGCGACTATTCGACGCAGATTCTCGAACGATCGGCGCTTAGCGAGCGCTTCAAAAGCGATCCCCCTTCGGTGCTCGCGGAGTTGAATTCAGGACTCGGCAAGCCTGACGAGCGCGATCGCCTGTTCGCGTTGTCCGAGCTGTCGTTTGCATATGCCGAGTACTCGGGGAATCAATCCTATTACCTCGCGTCCGCTGCCTACGCGTACGCCTTCCTGTTTCCGTCGAATCCGGCCGACGCGCCCGGCCCGTACGATCCGCGCCTGACGCTCGCGCTTGACCTTTACAATCGGGGAATAGCTTTAGGACTTGCGACCAGGGACGCAAAGGAAGTTGACCTTAGCGCGCGCCAACTGAGTCTGCCCTTTGGCGCGCTCAACCTCGACGTCGATCCGACGGGACTCAACTACGCTGGAAATCATCTGACGAAGTTCGTATCGCTCGCAGACCTGAAGGTTCGCGGGCTGCGCAACACTTATCGCAAAGCGGGCATTGGCGCTGCGCTCTCGGCGCGAGTCGAACCGACGCCGGGCAAGGCTGCGAGCCGATGGATACCAGTGACTGCGAAGGTGCCGGTCACCGCTTTCGTGCGTTTCGATGATCCGCGCCTCGCGATGAGCAACGGGCGTCTGCACGGCACCGTCGAAGTTTACGACGAGGACCGGACGCACGCCGTGCAGGTCGGTTCCTATAGCGTGCCACTCGAGTCGGATCCCAGCGCCGCGCTCGCATATCAGTTGGAAGGCGCGCCGATTTGGGATTTCGAGCTCGCGGGATTTCGTCAAGGAGATTTCGCTTTCCTGGGCGCAAAAGTGGGTGACCTCAACGGGCTCTTCATGTTGCATCCGTACCACCCGAACATGATCCCGGTGATATTCGTTCACGGTACGGCGTCGAGCCCCGCGCGATGGGCCGAGATGGCTAACGAGTTGATCGGCGATCCCAAGATCGCATCGCGCTATCAGCTGTGGTTCTTCATCTATAACAGCGGCAATCCAATTGCGTTGTCGGCGATGCGGCTGCGCGAGTCGCTCGTAGCCGTGCGCAAGGACGTCGATCCCGACGGCAAGGATCCCGCGCTTAATCAAATGGTGGTCATCGGGCACAGCCAGGGCGGACTGCTCACCAAGATGACGGTGGTCGATAGCGGCAATCGCTTCTGGAACAATCTGACGGAGGTGCCGTTCGATAAAGCGGACCTGGACCCCGAGACGCGCGATCTGGTCGCCCGCGCACTGTTCGTCAAACCGCTGCCCTTCGTCAACGAGGTGATTTTCATCGCGACTCCGCATCGCGGCAGTTACATGGCGAGCAATCCAATCGTGAAGTTCGGAAACAAATTCATAAACTTGCCAGGCGGTCTTGCGAAATCGGCGATCCAGCTCTCCAAGCTCCGCGAGTCCAGCATGATGGGAACTCCGTTTGTGATTCCGACCGCGCTCGACAACATGGACGCGTCGAATCCCTTCATTAAGACATTGTCATCGTTGCCGATCGCTCCCGGCGTGCATGCCCATTCGATCATACCGGTGAAGGGGACCGGGCCGGTTGACGACGGCAACGACGGAGTCGTCGAGTACAAGAGCGCGCATATCGACGGCGTCGAGTCGGAGCTGGTCGTGCGTTCCGGGCATTCGACGCAGGCGACACCGCAGACGATCGAGGAAGTCCGCCGCATCCTGTACGAGCACGCCGGAATCCACTGATGGTGCTGCGCGCCGTCCGCTTGCTCGCAACGCTGATACTGTCGGTGATCGTCGCCGCCGCTGTCGCTTGGGCCGCGATGGCGATCTGGTTCGACGGTCCGCATTCGCGAATCCTCGCGGCGCCGATGGCCGCAGGACTGGCGATCGTCTGTATCTTCCTGGCAGTTGCGGTTCGCCCGCTGTTGCGAGGCCTGGTGGTAGCGCTGTTTCCGGTGATCATCGTCGGGTTATGGTGGACGGCGATTCCGGCGAGCAATACGCGCGACTGGACTCCTGATGTAGCGCGCACCGCTCGCGCGACCTTCGACAGCAACAAGGTCACGATCGAGAACGTCCGAAATTTCAAATATCGATCAGAAACCGACTACGATCAGCGATGGGAAACGCGGACCTACGACCTCGATCGAATCAAAGGCGTTGACCTGTTCCTGTCGTTCTGGGGACCAACGGAAATCGCGCACACTATAGTCAGTTGGGATTTCGACGACGGCCAGCATCTCGCGATCTCGATCGAAACGCGCAAGCAGAAGGGCGAATCATATTCCGCGATACGCGGCTTCTTCCGCCAATACGAGCTCTACTATGTGGTCGCCGATGAGCGCGATCTGGTGGGACTGCGCACCAACTACCGCGGAGAGCAGGTCTACCTGTATCGAATCCGCGCCTCTCCCGCGCAGGCGCGAGCGCTGCTGGTCGACTATCTGACCGAAGTGAATCAACTGGCAGATCATCCCGAGTGGTACAACGCACTGACGCAGAACTGCACGACGATGATCAGAGGCCACGCGCAAAATATAGGAGCCGGCGGGAATCTGGACTGGCGGCTGCTCGCCAACGGCCACCTCGACGAACTCCTCTACGAACGCGGCCAGATCGACACGAGCTTTCCGTTGGAGCAGCTTCGAGCACGTAGCAACATCACCGAAAAAGCAAAAGCCTCCGACGACTTTCCAGAATTTTCCGACCGCATCCGCCAGGACTTGCCCTAAGAACGCCGGATAGCCCCTGAAGGCAGCTTCTCACCTGCGGCTCCCCCGAAAATCACGGAAGACGAATGATCTCTGATTCCGAGAACGCGACCGTCGGACCTTACAATTTTAGTCTCTATTCGAGGCTCGCATCGACGCCCGGAGTTCAGGGACGTCGATGCGGTTCGGCAATCGGTACCGCTTAGCAGGCTGGCTTGAGCTTGTAACGGATCGGCATGTGCTTGATGCCGCCGACGAAGCTCGAGCGCAGACGCTCGACTGGTCCCGCCAGTTTCGCGAACTCGAGTCTTTTCGCCAGCTCTTTGAAGATCACTCCCAATTCCAGCCTCGCCAGGTTCGACCCGAGACAGAAATGCTCTCCTATTCCGAATGAGAGGTGAGGATTTGGATTGCGGCCGATGTCGAACTTGAAAGGCTCCTCGAACACGTCCTCGTCGCGGCTGGCCGACGGATAGAACAGACAGACCGACTCGCCTGCGCGAATCTTCTGTCCGTGCACTACAGTGTCGCTCGCGGCGGTGCGTGCAAACTGGATAACTGGCGAGGTCCAGCGCACGATTTCTTCCACCGCGGATTTGATGAGAGTGGGATCGGACTTGAGCCGACGGAATTGTTCGGGGTTTTCGAGCAGCGCGAGCAGGCCGCCACTGGTCGCGTTGCGGGTGGTCTCGTTGCCCGCCACCACCAGCACGAGCAAGTAGGAAAGAAGCTCCAGCGCGGGGATGGGCGCGCCGTCTATTTCCGCATTGGCAATGATGCTGGTGACGTCACCGGTCGGATGCTTGCGGCGCTGCTCGACCAGGTCGGTGAAGTACTGGAACACTTCCATTCGCGCCTGGGCAAAGGTTTCCATCGAGTCTTTGCCGGACTGAAATTCCGGATCTCCGCCGCCGATGATTTCATTGGTCCATCGGAACAACTTCGGCCAATCCTGGCGCGGCACGCCGAGCATCTCCGCAATCACGGCGACCGGAATCTTCGACGAAATCTCAGTGACGAAGTCGCATTGTTCGCGGTCCATCAACTCGTCGAGAAGTTTCGCGGTGATGTTCGCGACCTCGGGCTCGAGCGCACGAATCGATCGCGGAGTGAAATACTGGCTCAGGATCGACCGGTACTCGCCATGCTGCGGCGGATCCATATTAAGCAGATGCTTGAGCGGTGACGCTTCGGGCGGAAGACCAGTTTCGCCCTCGTCCAGCATGAAGACCGCGAGCCGCGGCCCGTTGAGCTATAGCCGCGGCTGACAGCTGATCTCCTTGAGGTCGGCTGCCTTGGTGATGGCCCAAAATAGATCGACTCGCGGACGGTCCACATGAAACACTGGGTGGTGCTTACGCAGATACGTCCACTCCGCGTGCGGGTAGCCGTTCTTCTGGTAATGGTCGGGGCTGATGACGTCAATCGTATCCAGCGAAAATTCCGGCGCCCCTTCGACGCGATTGCTCGCGGCTTGAGTTTCCATCGCTTGCTCCTGAGCGTACTTTCCGTTTTCGAACCCTAATCTTCGATGATTAAAATCGTCTGCCGCGGACACACGCGTAGCTTAAGATCGATGACAATCTCCATGACAGGTCCTCGACGTTGGCCATCCATCGCGCTTTGCTTTCTTTCGGTGGAATAATCGCTGGCAGCGGTGGTTAGTGTGAAGGTGTTTCGGGGGGAGCGGCCTCTGGAACCAGGCGCGCGACCATCGGATGCGACTCGTGCCGGATGAGCACGTCCATCCAGTACTTATCGGCCATCGCAGCAGCAACCTTATCCTTCATATCTGGCATCTCTTCGACCTTCACCTTGTCAAATTCCTGGTCAGCCACCTTCAACTTCACGTAGGGCTTGGTTGTGTTCCTCTGAATTCGTACGTATGAGCGATCGCCAAGCCGGACGTATGGCTGCCCGTCGATGACGACCACCCATAAGTTCGACCAATGCTCTCCGGCGTCAGGTTCGGTGGTCATTACTTTAATGGTGCTCGCATCGCGGAGCACAGCAGGATCCCATCCCGGTACCGTGTTGTCGGCCGCGCAGGCAGCGGTTGCGAACGCAATTGATAAAACCAACGAAAGTATCGCGAGATTGGCGATTCGATAAATTTTCATATTGGTTGGCATAATCTCCACGCGCGTTACACTCGCGACTATACAGCCGATCGTTCAGTGCGCGCGATGTCTGCAAGCCCGCGCCATGTGGGCCAGAATGGCCCTTGCCGAAGGTCTCCCCACATCGTTGGACAAACGACCACGGATAAGAGTAGGCGATCGATCGCGAGTCTGAGCGCGGACCGCCGCGGGCTGTACTGCGAAAGGGAGGGGCGCAGGGTACCCGAAACATCGGCGTCGAATTCTCCGAAGAGAGCAGCCCTCCACCTACAAGCACCATTTCATATTAGGAAGCTACATGCTGGTGCTCGCGCTGGGCCGTGATGTTCGTGATGTTGTTGGACAGGTAGATGGAACGGTACGAGAGAGCCTTTCATACGCCGCAGTGCTGGTGATTTTCCTAGGCGCTTGCTTACGGCACCGTCGCGACGGGCCCTGCGGTCGTCAGGCGGGGCGGAAAGTATCCGGCGATGAAGGGGCCATAGACCGCGACTAACAGGATGACCGAAGCGAGAACCCAGTAGCCAAGCTGATCGAGCTGCGATTGCCAGCCGTTGATAGGAGGTGCCTGCTCTATCCTTAGACTGTCGATGCTAATGTGCCGCGCGTAATTTAATCCGCGCTGGCGCGCCCGAAGCCGTGGCATTGAAGCTGACTGACGGGCCCGGCCATCTAGCTGGATTTTTTGGGGACGTCCCGGCTACCGAGATCACCAACGAACGGTCCGCTGCAAGCGCTGGTTGGGCGGCGGCTCATCGCCCGGAGACCGATGGATCAAACGGCCAACGAGTCCGGACGAATTCACTATACGACCGGGCCATGGAGGGTGGGAGTATCGGGGGCTTACGGGGTGTAATGATAAGGACTCCCGAATCTACGCGCGGAACAGGTCGGAAGGCCGAAGCCGGTACGTGCCGACCAAGGCGGAATTCCCACCAGGGGACCCACGTTGTGGAGAGTCGTGTGGAAGGGGGTAACGCGACGCGCTTCCGTACCACCGCCCATTGGACGATGAGATCGGCCCGTTCGAGGGTCACGCGCGGATCGTCCAACAGGCGACGGAGGACGTCCGTCGTATATCCGAACGGAAGAGAGCCGACCACGCGAAACGGCTCAGTGGGCAGGCGCAAGGATAGAAAATCCCCTTCCACGACTCGCACCTTATCCTGAAACGCCCCGCCGACACGATCGCGGAGTCGCGCAACCCACACTGGGTCGATTTCGATGGCGACCACGTCGACTTGGCGCTTCGCAAGAGCGATAGTTATCGCGCCGAGACCAGCGCCGAACTCGACGACGAGATCACCAGGGCGAAAGTCGGCTTCAGCGACGATACGATCAGCGAATTCCGGACGAAGGAAATTCTGACCGAGACGGCGTCGTCGCTCGTCCCGCGGTGTCCGCAGATGGGCGGACACGGAAGATCACCATCATGGGCATGAGGGCAATTTACCTTACTCCACGTGGTGCATTCAAGACGCTGTACGTCGCGACAAGTGCTCCCTCCAAGATCGCGAAGCATTAGACGCAGCGGCGAAGGGGAAGGTCCCCCTCGCGCTCCCCCTGCTCAGAGCGCGCTGGGATGGGTCAGTTTTACTTCGGCGACCTCCCGGCAAGGTGGGTCAACATTCAATCGGCGTTGACAGCATTTCCCGCTGCTCCCTCGCGAGCCCGCGCATGCCGACGCCGGGGCAGGCCTCGTTCCGGATGTAGCCGGGGCAATTCTAACGCGCCTTGTTTTTTTCCAGTCCGGCCTCTATCACCTTTGGACCGACGAGGCGCGGCGCCCCGCGAGGCTATAAGAGCAGGCTTATCGGGTCTTGCAGCAGACTCTTGAACTCTGCCAGAAATTCCGCGCCGGTGGCCCCGTCAAGCACACGATGATCGGCCGACAGCGTTGCAGTTAGCATAGTTGCGATTATCACCTGATGATCGCGTACGACGGGCCGCTCTTCGGTTGCTCCGATTCCCAGAATACAACTCTGCGGCGGATTGATTATCGCGTAGAGACTCTGAACCCCGTACATGCCGAGGTTCGAAATGGTGAACGTTCCGCCTTCGTATTCACGTGGCGCGAGACGTCCGTCACGCGCGCGTTGGTCAATCTCGCAGCTCGGTGGAGATGAGAAGAACTCCTTTTGTGTGAGCTCCCCGAATGACGGGTGTCATGAGTCCGCGTTCGGTTGCCACCGCAACCGCGATATCGGTGCGAGTGTGAGCCAGGATGGCTTGATCGCTCCAGGCGGAATTGACCGCCGGCTGTTTGACCAGGGCGAACGCCGCGGCGCGAATCAAGAAAGGCGTGATCGATATCGGTGCCTGACCCGAGCTGCGATTGACCTTTTCGCGCAACTCCAGCAGCGCGTCCAGCGAACAGTCGATGGACAAATAGAAATGAGGGGTGGTGCGCTTCGATTCGGCCATCCGCTGCGCGATAATTTTGCGCAGTGCGTGTCATGGGAATCGGTTTTGCCTCGTTCGATTCCGAACTGTCGCGAGATTATTCCGTTGTCGGACTCGGGCGCGGCGACATTTAGCAGGCTTTTGGCAATTCCGAGCGCGGCCTCGACGTCCGACCTTCGAATCCGCTGCTCTCCGCTCTTCGCGGCAATGGCGCCGATATCGATCCCCGCGAGCGCGGCCATTCGCCGCGCGAGTGGAGTTGCAGATCTTTGAACCGAGCTCGACCTGATCGCATGAACCGGTTGGACCGCTCCAGGTCGCGACAGGTGTCGGCTTCGTTTCATTTGCGGCTTGATATTCGGGGCGGAGCTGCCACTTCGGGCGTCGCTTGCAGCTGTTTGCGTACGGCTCGGACTCATCCAACAGCGCGACCGATCTCCGACCCGCAGTGAGCTGCCCTCCGGCATGACTGTCGTTTGCAATACTCCGGATACCGGCGCCTCCAGTTCGACGGTCGCTTTGTCGGTTTCCAATTCGGCGATCGGTTCGCCCTGGGAGACTGGATCGCCTTCCGCTTGAGCCACTTTATGAGCAAGCACTCGTCGCTGGAGTCGGACCATCGGGGTATGCGGACTTCTACTGGCATAACCTCAACGCCCTTCAATCGGCGCGTCCCTCAACCTTGCCCACGAGGATTCGCGCGACCCTATCTACAATCGCATCGCAATCGATCTGGTGTTCCGCAAAAATATCCGGGATATCCCCCGACTGTCCGAATCGCTCGACGCCTATCGGAAAAATGCGATTGCGCGCCACGCTCCCGAGCCATGAGAGGTTCAGCGGATGGCCGTCACAGACCGTGACCAAAGTTGCGTCCGGCGAGACATGCGCAAGTAGTTTTTCTATGTGAGCCAGCGCGCGAGCACCGCTGCCCGACCGCGCTGGGCAGCGAGCCATTCGGCATAGAATCGATCGGAAGACGTGACCACGAGAATGACCGATTCCTTCGATATCCTCCCGCATCTCCTGCCATGCCTGGATTGCCTCGGCAACGACGACGCCCGTGCAGATAAGCGCGACGTCGGCGGCTGGCGCGGGTTCGATCAGCCAATAGCCACCGGCCACGACGTTCGCGGCGAGGTCTGCGGTCATTTCGCGTTGCGGCTGTTCTATCCTTCGGGTCGAGAGCCGCAGGTACACGGAACCGCCGTCCTTGAGCTGCATGTACTCGAAGCTCCAGTGCATGATCGCGGCTACTTCGTCGACGAAGCTCGGTTCGAAGAACCTCAGTTTGGGCTGGCCAATACCGATGAGAGGCGTAATCGTGGACTGATGCGCTCCGCCCTCCGGAGCCAGCGAAATTCCCGGAAGGCGTCCCGACCAGGAGAAAGCGTGCATCCTGGTAACATCCGTAGTTCAGCGCGTCGAGGCCCCTGCCGATGAATGTATCGTAGACCGTGCCTATCGGCAGTAATCGTGCGTTGTGCAGCGGCGCGCTGAGACCCAGCGCGGTGAGGGTAAGAAAAAGATTATTCTCTGCTATTCCAAGTTCGATGTGTTGACCTTCGGGCGAGAGCGCCCACTTCTGTACCGACCTCATTTCTGTGGTGCCGAAATCATCGGTGGACGAGCGACGACCGAAAACTCCGCGGCGGTTCACCCAGCCGCCGAGATTGGTAGAGATGGTGACGTCGGGCGACGTAGTTACAACTCTTCGGGCGAAGTCGTCCTGGGTTCTGGCGATATCGCTCAAAATTCTGCCGAAGCCTTCCTGAGTGGATGCGCTACGACTACGGGATGGAGCAGAAATCGCCGGAATCGCGATTGCCGGCGGTTCGTAGTGACGCGTCACGCTGCGAGCAAACGGACTGGCGGCGATGAATTCGCGCAACTCGGCCGCGGGAACTGCGAGGCCTCCGAGCGGATCCCATTCCTCGCCGTCATCGATGCCCATCGAGCGCTTGAAAAGGTCCATCTGCTCAACGCTCATCAGCGCAGCGTGGTTGTCTTTGTGGCCGGCGAACGGCAGGCCGTAACCCTTAATCGTGTACGCGAGAAAACAGGTCGACGTTTCGTCTCGCGTACCGTGAAACGCTTCCAGCAACGATTCGATGTCGTGGCCCGCGAGATTGGTCATCAGCGCCGCGAGCGCATCGTCGTCATAGTCTTCGAGCATCGAACGGACACCTGCGATCGTGCCGATGTCCGCGTTCAAGCGCTCGCGCCATGCTGCGCCGCCTCTGTAGACGAGGGCCGAGTAGAGAGAATTCGGGCAGTTGTCGATCCACTGCAAAAGAGCGTCGCCGCCCTCGCGTGCGAACGCGTGCTGGAGCCTCTTTCCATACTTCAGAACGACCACGTTCCAGCCCATCGCCTGGAGGACTTCCTGAATTCGCTGGCTGCTGCGGTCCTCGAGAACGCGATCGAGGCTTTGACGATTGTAGTCTACTATCCACCACACATTGCGGACCGTGTGCTTCCAGCCTTCGAGCAGAGCCTCGTAAAGATTTCCCTCATCCAATTCAGCGTCGCCCAACACCGCGATCATTCTGCCCTTGGCGGCGTCGCCATCGCTCAACCCTTTCGCGGCCGCATATTCCTGAACGAGCGATGAGAAGATGGTCAGCGCGGCGCCGAGCCCCTCTGAGCCGGTTGAGAAGTCGACATCGTCGGTGTCCTTGGTCCTGGACGGATACGCCTGTGCGCCGTTGAATGCGCGGAAGTTTTGTAATTTCTCCAGCGACTGGCGGCCATTCAAATACTGAATCGCATGAAAGACCGGGCTTGCGTGCGGTTTGATAGCGATCCGGTCCTCGGGCCGCAGAACGTCAAAGAACAGCGCGGTCAAGATCGACACCACAGAGGCGGAAGAGGCCTGATGCCCGCCGACCTTTAGGCCGTCGCGCTTGGGCCTGAGGTGGTTGGCGTTGTGGATTATCCAGGAGGACAGCCACAGGATTTTTTTCTCGAGCGCATGCAAATTACGAAGCTTGCCCGGCTCGATATAGGGTTCAGTGCGATTCGTTCCAGGTGAGGTGGTCGTGTTCAACATATTTAAGCAGTTGCTAAATTCATACGGCCACACCAAACCGAAACTCTTTGAACGTCTGGTGCATCACAGCTTCAAGGATCAGAGCATCCTCAGTCAAGATTTAAATCTTGCGAATATTGCCTTCTAATAGCACTTTTGCGCAATATAAATTCGTTCCAGATGTTCCAGAGGGCGATAAATTGCTGAGACGTTCCGGATCCGTAATTGGGAGGGAAAATGCCGAACCATCGATTAGATTCCACTGACCGCAAGATTCTCCGAATTTTGCAGGAGGATGCGGCTATCCCCAACCTGAAGCTGGCGAGAAGAGTCGGCCTGTCACCGTCACCATGCCTGCGACGGGTCCAGCAACTCGAACAGGGCGGGACAATTCGCCGCCGGGTCACGTTGCTCGACCCCGGAGCGATGGGGTTGGGGGTAAGCGTCTTCGTGCAGATCACCCTAGAGAAACAGTCGGATCGCGCCCTCAAATCATTCGAGCGTGCGCTGCTGGAACGTCCGGAGGTAATGGAGTGTTACCTGATGACCGGCGACGCGGATTATCTGCTACGGGTGGTCGTGCCGGATATTCCGTCCTACGAGCGTTTCGTACTTGAGCATCTCACCCATATTTCGAGCGTCGCGCGGGTGCGATCGAGCTTCGCGCTCAAACAGGTAAAGTACACCACCTCGCTTCCGGTCTAGTTCCGAACGCACGCCTGCTGACGCCCGGATTTTGAAAGTTTGATTCGTTTGACAAGCGGGATCATTTTTTCGTAGGTTCCCCAAACATATTTAGCTATTGCTAAGTAGACGAAAAAGAGTGCCGCTTGGGGGCGGTGCGCCCACATAAAGTGCAATCGACGCGGCGCCACGGCCGTGACGCATTGAGGCAGAGACACAGATGGAACGTTTGTCGCTACAACAGATGGACGCCGACTGGAGCAAGCTGATCGACCTCGAGAGCAGGACAGTGAGCCCCCGGGTCTTTGTTGATCCAGCGATCTACGAAATCGAGCAAGAGCGAATTTTCAACCGCTGCTGGTTGTTCGTCGGGTGTGAGTCCCAGGTTCCCAATCCCGGGGATTTCTTCACCAATTCAATGGGCGAGGAGCCAGTGATCGTAACCCGGGCCGAGGACGGAAAGATCCATGTCTTCATCAACTCATGCCGGCATCGTGGTTCGCGAGTCTGTCGCATCGAGCATGGCAACGCGCGCAGCTTTACGTGTCCTTACCACGGCTGGACTTACGATCTGCGCGGCAAACTCACCGGAGTTCCGCGTTTGCGTGAGGCTTACTACGGGGACCTCGACCGCGACCAATGGGGACTGCTGGAGGCGCCGAAGGTCGAAAGCTATTGCGGATTGATCTTCGCTTGTCTCGATTCGGGCGCGCAGAGTTTCGAGTCCTATCTTGGCAACGCCAAGTGGTACCTCGACATTCTGTTCAATCGGACGCCCGGAGGAGCGGTGGCTTTGCCGGGAGTTCACAAGTGGAACATCAATGGCAATTGGAAGATCAACTCTGAGCAGCAAGCCGGTGATAACTATCACACTGATTATCTTCACCGGAGCATGCTGGAAGTCGACTTTGTCGACAAAGGATTCAGGGGCGGGGAGCCATGGGTCCGGGATTTTGAGGTCAAAGCGGACAACGGGCATGGCTTCATGAACCTGGCGATCGGCTACGTCAAGGACTATCCCGAAGCGATCATCGAATACGAGAAACGCGTGCATGCCGAAGCGATCAAGCATCTCGCCCCCGAGCAGGCGAAGCTGGTGTATAACGGCAACACGCACGTAGCCAACATCTTCCCGAATCTGTCGATCATTTCGTTTGCAGGATTCACGAGCGTTCGAGTGAATCATCCGCGTGAGCCGATGCGTCATGAGATCTGGTCGGTCGCGACGGTCGACCGGGATGCGCCCGAAGTGGTGCGAGCATATGCACGGGATATGCAGAATCGCACGTTTTCCTCGACCGGAATATTCGAGCAGGACGACGGTGAGATGTGGGCGGATGCCTCCAGGACGCTCCGGGGATCTTATCGGCGTCGGTTTCCGCTGAATTATCAAATGGGCGCCGGCCACGGGCGGAAGCTACCTGAGAAGCCGGGGCTGATTCATCCACCAAACACCGAGATAAGCGTGTTCAATTTGTACGAACGATGGTTCGAGCTGATGTCGAGGGCGGAGTAGGTCCCATGAATTCCGCTGAGTTGGAACGTGAGCTGGAATTGACCCTCAAACGCGAGGCGTGGCTGTTGGATCACCATCGCTACGAGGAATGGCTCGACCTGCTGACTGATGATGCGCGCTATTGGGCACCGGTTCGATCCAACGTGATGCCCGAGGACGAGCACCTCGAACAAAACGGGCTGCTCGCACACTTCGACGACAGCAAGGAAGGTCTACGGCTTCGAATCCAGCGTTTGCGCACCGGGTTCGCACACGTTGAGACGCCGCCCTCGAGAGTTCGCCATTTCGTATCAAACGTGATGGTGCTCGCAACCGACGGTGAGCGCGAGGCAAAGGTCGCGTCAAATTTCATCGTCTATAGGAATCGGCTCGATCGACAGGAAGCATGGTTTGTAGGCTATCGCGAAGACAAGTGGCGGCGGATCGGGGATCGATGGCGGATGGCAGAGCGGATGATCACTTTCGATCACAACGTCATCGAAGCGGTGACTTGTTTCTTTTAGTTCGTGAATCGTCGATCGGACGTCGGACACGCCATGAAGTGCAAGCTTGAGGCTTAGAGATGCCAGAGTATAAGAAATCCGAAGCGCGTGAATGGGCTTGGGAAAAGATGAAGGGGGTGGCCAACGTCATCATCCCCACCTTCACCCAGGATCTTTCAAACCTGAATGAGCGGGCGATTCGCCACGACGTTCGCAAGGAGATCGAATACGGCTTCTGGGGCACGTTACTGGTGGCCGAAACTGCGACGACGATGCGCGAATATCTGCAGTTCGCTGATTGGGCGGCCGACGAAGCCAAGGGGCGGCTGCGCCTGATCCATCATGCGAGCTTCAACACGCTGGAAGAGAACATCAAGGCGGTGAAGGAGGCCGAAGCCCGCGGAGCGCAACTGGTGCTGCTCTCATATCCGGCGAACTTCTATGCGCAGAGCGCGGAGGACGTCTACAAATATACTGCAGCGTTCTGCGCCGCCACTAACCTGGGCATCATCCTTTTCCCGGTTCCGCTGTGGGGTTTCGAAAGGATTCATCCGGCAGGCATGCCGCCGGAGCTGATCGTCCGGATGGTCGAGGAGATACCCAATATCATCGCAGTGAAGGCTGAAGGCGGTATGCCAACAATCGGAGGTTTCGTCGAGACCTTCAAGCGACTCGCCGACAAGGTGCTGGTGACGATGCCGCTGGAGAGTGACGGATTGCCTCTAGCGATGATTGTGAAGATGCAGTTTATGGGCACCAGCAATTTCGAATACTACGGTCCGATGATCCCGCGCATCTTTGCCCTGGTGCAGGAAGGAAAGTGGCAGGATGCGATGGCACTGTATTGGCAGATTCATCCTGGGCGCATCGCAAATATCGCGGCTAACTCGATCGCCGGCACGAATTTCATCCATAGGATGCTGTGGAAGTATCAGGGATGGTTGAGCGGCTTCAATGGTGGGCCGCTCAGGCAACCTACTATGAGATTGGTGGACAGTCAGATGAGAGCGTTGCGTCAAGGCCTCGAACGCTCGCGGTTGCAAGTGGGCGAAGAGCCGGATCGTGAGTTCTTTACGGGTCGCAATCCGGCTTAATGAGGATCTGAACAAACGATGGGCTTGCTACTCGAAGCGCATGAGGTCGAAGAATGCACAGTGATGCTCGATCTGGTGAATTCGATCGAGCAGGGCTTGCGCGAGGAGGCTGCCGGGCAGGCAGAGGTTCCGCCCAGGGTAAATATAGGAACCCCGCACGGCTTCTTCCGCATGATGGGTGCCGTCGTAAATCAGAGCGGACTCATGGGCTACAAGGTATTTCATGGCTCCGTCAAGACGGGGGTTCGTTACACTGTCGCGATTCATGAACAGCGCGATGGAAAGCTCCTGGCCATGATGGATGGTGCATACCTGACTGCTGCACGAACCGGCGCTACGACAGGAGTAGCTACACGCTGGATGACAGATCCTGGCGCGGACACAGTAGCCGTCCTGGGTTCGGGCCTGGAGGCACAGGAGAACCTTCTTGGTGTATGCGCAGTCCGTCGGATTCGTCACGTGAGGGTCTTCAGCCCCCGAAGGGAACGTCGCGAAGTTTTCGCCAATCGTATGAGTGAGAGGCTGGGAATCGAGGTGAAGACGTTTCAAACGCCGGAGCAGTGCATCCAGGGCGCGCCGATCGTTGTGGTCGCTACCAACACGGGCGCCTCGCTGGCGATCGCGCACCGGGGCGAATGGATGTCAGCCGGGGTTCACGTGAACTCGATCGGATCGACTATGGCTGCTCAGCGGGAAGTTGACGCGGACACCTTTGAGAAAGCCGCGCATGTGATCGTCGATACTCGGCATGCGGAGAAAGAGTCGGGGGATTTCATTGAGGCAATAAGGCAGAACAAGTATCCGATGGATCGCGTCGCGGAATTGAAGGATGTGGTTGTGGGCAGAGCGAAAGGGCGAACCTCGGGTGACGAGAGGACGCTTTTCAAATCGGTGGGGACCGCGCTGCAGGACGTAATGGGAGGCTTTGCGATCTATAAGGAAGCGAGCGGGCGGGGGATGGGTAGGGATATCGGTGACTTTCCTTCACTAAGAACCATGTCGGTCACACCGTAGTAGTATCTCGGAGTTGCCGACTGAATTTTCGGAAGGTTCTGGTTGGTTGAGCAGGAGAAAGATCGGTGGCAGCTAACAGCCTGAGCGCGGAGTTCGCTCTCGGCACGTTTTCGGTCGCAGGTAGTGAACCGTTCGGCGCGCTGGTCGTGGACGATAGGGCGATAGCCCTCGACGCATTGTATTCGCGCGATGGGCGCGGACCACGTGCCGTGCTTTCAGTCCTGGAGACCTGGGAGACAAGCTTTCCGCAACTTCGACGCGCGGCTGAGGAAATCAGAAATCAACGCGCATCCAGGCGGCTGCTGAATCTGATGAGCCCAATCGAGGTGCTTACGCCGCACCCGCCGGTAGTCCCCAGGCAATTTTTCTGCACCGGTGCTAACTATCGCGGTCACGTGGCCGGCCTCATGCGCGGTGACTCTTCGATGCGGCCTCCCGGCTCCGAAAAAGAAGATCCCGAAGAAGTGGCCCGGCGTGGAGAGGCACAAGCCAACGAACTGGCTAAGAGCTCCCATCCCTTCTGTTTCATTAAACTGCCGACGGCCATTGTCGGCGCCCGGGACCAAATCATTCTGCCCAAAGATGTGCACAAGCCGGACTGGGAACTGGAACTTGCAGTGGTGATAGGAAAGCCGGCCCGCCGAGTGAGCGCCAAAGATGCCATGGCGCACGTTGCGGGCTACTCGATCCTGAATGACCTCACCGCGCGAGAACTGGTCCGGTCGGCGCGAGTCGGTTTCGACTGGCTCGCCGGGAAAAGCCATCCGACGTTCGCGCCATTCGGTCCCTACATGGTGCCGGCTGCCTTCGTGCCTGATCCGTATGATTTGAAAATCCAATTGTCAGTGAACGGCAAAATGATGCAGGACGAGTCCACCTCCGCCATGCTCATAGATATCTCACGTCAAATCGAATGGTTGTCGAGCATCGTGACCCTGATGCCGGGCGACGTGATCTCAACCGGCTCCCCCGCTGGGAACGGTTCCATGTACGGAATCTTCCTGAAACCCGGTGACATCATTGACGCGATGATCAGCGGCTTGGGAACACAGCACAACGTCTGCGTGGCCGAAGAGTAAAACCTTGTGCGCCCCACGCATGCTTCTCAGCAGTTTCGTTCGAAAGAGGGAGAGCCATTTTAAATGCGAATTGAATCGATAAATCCAGCGACGGAAGAGTTGCTTGCCAGTTTTGATGAAATCAATTCGCAAGAACTCGATCGTCGAGTTACGCACGCGTCCGAGGCTTTTCGCTCATGGCGTAAGGTACCCATTTCCGACCGGGCACGTTGCATGAACCGGATGAGCGAGTATCTGCTCGCGCACAAGGAGAAGCTCGCGAGAATTGCCACCGTAGAAATGGGTAAGCCGATTCGTCAGTCACTCGCCGAGGTTGAGAAGTGTGCCTTGGGATGCCGCTTCTATGCTGAAAACGGCGAGAGATTTCTCGCATCGACACCTATCGAAACAGGATCTGCGCAGAGCTACGTAGAGTTCGATCCGGTTGGCATCGTCCTGGCGATCATGCCATGGAATTTCCCCTTCTGGCAGGTCTTTCGATTCGCCGCGCCCGCGTTAGTGGCCGGCAACGTCGCGCTGCTAAAGCACGCGCCCAACGTGCCCCAGAGCGCGATAGCTATCGAGCACGCTTTTCGCGAGGTCGGGTTTCCAGAGCACGTCTTCCAGACATTGCTGGTTGGAGTTCCTGCGGTTGAAAGGATCATCGCAGACGACCGCGTGCAGGCAATCACCCTCACGGGCAGCGAGCTGGCGGGGTCCAAAGTTGCTGAATCAAGCGGACGTCATCTGAAAAAGACGGTGCTGGAACTGGGTGGATCCGATCCCTTCATCGTGTTGTCGGACGCAGATGTTGACGCGGCGGCCGCCTGCGGCGCTCTCGCACGCAATCAGAATGGCGGACAGAGCTGCATTGCGGCGAAGCGCTTCATCGTTCTCGAAACCGTTGCGGACAAGTTCATGGCCGCACTGACTCGGCATGTAGAGGACCTGCGTACCGGCGACCCCGAGGATCCTGCAACTGACGTCGGTCCATTGGCGCGCAGCGACTTGAGGGAAAAGCTCGAGGATCAGGTCGAGCGATCGGTTCGCGCCGGTGCGCGCGTAGTGACGGGGGAACTCGGCTCAGTCGGAAGGGATACTTTTATGCGCCTACTATTCTGACTGATCTCAGTCGCGATGCCCCGGTCCTGAAAGAGGAGACCTTCGGCCCGGTAGCGCCGATTATCCGCGTCAAAGATCTGCAATCCGCGGTTGCGCTTGCGAACGATACTCACTTCGGGCTCGGCGCGAGCCTCTGGACTCGCGACATGTCGCTTGCCCGCGAAATCGCGCGTGAACTCGAAACCGGGATGGTCTTCGTGAACGGCATGGTAGCTTCCGACCCGCGCCTGCCCTTTGGTGGCGTCAAGCGCAGCGGATACGGACGAGAGCTGTCGGACTTCGGAATCCGTGAATTCACTAATATCAAGACAGTTTCGCTCGCCAATAGCGTATCGAAAGCTTAGGAGCGATAGCGGATAGGTAAAGAGGATCGTCGATGAAAACAATATTGCCCGCAGAAGCACTCTGCCGACTGGGTGTCGTAGTCAAAGACTACAAGTCCTCGATCAGATCGTTCTCAGAATTTTTCGGCATAAACCGGTGGGAAATTCGCCGACTTGACGAGCGCCGTCTATCCAATGCCACCGTCGGTGGAAAGCCAGCCGGGCATTCTTTTATATCCGCGATCGGATCCGCAAAGGGCGTCGCACTGGAACTGGTCGAACCCGTCAGTGGAGACACTGTTTTCGCCGAATTTCTCCAGCGTCGTGGCGAAGGAATGCATCATCTTACCACCAATATTTCTTCGCCTGAGAACTTTCAGGAGGCCCGGGCCGAACTTCAGAAGATCGGTGTAGGAGTTGCGCAAAGCGGCACTATCGATGGCGTCATGGACTACCACTTACTGGATACGCGGCAATTGCTCGCGGGGCCTCTTATCGAGGTCATATGCCCGCATACTGATAGCGTGTCCCGCTCTCCCGAACCGGACGAGATCGTCAACTTCGACGAGAGTGTTACGAGCTGGAACAGACTACCCATCGAGAAGACTTATCACGTGTGTATAGTCACCAAACATCGACGTGATGAGGTTCGGGGCGCCCTGGAAAAATTGCTGGGTATCGACCAATGGTTCGATTTCGGCAATGAAAGTGGCGTCAATGCCATGGATACCACCTACTATGGCAGAGCCTGCAAAAGCGCATTCAATCTCTCTCTGGGAAGGAGAAACACGCTGTGCATCGAGGTCGTAGAGATGCGCTACGGCGAGTCACTATATCAGGAAATGCTCGAACAGCAGGGTGAGGGTCTTCATCACATGATGACGACAATATGCAGCATGGAGAAATTCGCGGAGGTGCGACCATGGCTGGAGTCGAAGAAAATTCCGGTCATCCAGGACGGACGCGTCGAGGATTTCTGTTACTACTGCTACCTCGATACGCGCAGCAAGTTGGCCGGCATCACAGTGGAAGTCCTTGCCCCAGCCAGTAAGGAATGGCTCAAGGGACGCGAAGACACTGGAGCAATTTTGATTGGGCCGGCTTAACTGAGAGTCATCGGGGGCCAACGGAACCGAGTATGAAGCGGGTGCGCCGTTTAGCGTTTTGTATCATAGCCGTTGGTGCTGGCTCCTGTGCTCCCGCGCAGAAGGCCCAGATCGACGTCATTCCGCTGGAAGCCAGCGATCACTCAGCGAAGCAACCGGGATGCTCGATGCCGGTGCTTTATTCCGAACCCCGCGGGATGTTTCGAAAGACCACGATTATCGAGGGCTGGGGTGCGCTCGGTCATGAAGACGAAATGCTGGAGTTAGCCAAGAAAAGCGCGTGCGAGGTCGGGGCGGACGCGCTGTTGATTCTTACGGAGCGGAACCAGGTGGGAAAGAAAAAACTACTATACGGGATAGGCGCGAATGGTAAGGAGCGGGAAGACACTCCCGCAGTCATGGGCAACGGCGAAGCAGAGTTTATTCGTGACGCCGAACATACGCCTGGGGTCGGAGAGCCCAACCATGCAGGTTGTTATGTCGACGCTGTCGCGATTGTGTATGGGAAAAAGTAGGGCGAGCCGTACCCAAGGCGCCAGCGGCGGGATATGTGGGTTGGCGCCGTTCACGAAAGATGGGTTGAACCCTTGACGATTAGGAGCTTTTGATCTAAAGGTCTCCGGCATCATTATTGAGCGTTCGCTAAATTTCTGTGACCTTTGTGTTTAGCGTCTGATAAAGAAGAAGAGGAGCGGACAGTGATCGAAAAGATGAAAAAAGGACGCCGTTGACGGGCAAGAGGTGGCGACGGTTCACCAAGGGCTTGAGTTCGCAGCGCGGATGAAAACACAGCCGACTTCCCCAACATTTGAGGACTTGCATGATGAAGAACAGTAGGTATCGGAGTGCAGCAGCAGGGAGGGTACGCGGCGCAATTCGTGAGCTTCCATGCATGTGGCTAAGTTCGTTGCTCGTCGCGCTGCTAGCTGCTGGGTTCCTGGGATCTAACGCGCATGCGCAGCAATTGCCGATGCGGGATAGTCTGCAACTCCCCGATTTTACCAAGCAGAAGGTTATTCCGCCGGGTACCAAAATCAGTGCTGAAAACTGGCAGCAGTATAAGGACTACATGACCCCCGCGCTTCAGACCATGTTTGCTGGAGTAACGAAGTGGACAGTTCCGCCAGGTTACACAATCGAAGTAGGTCCCACCCATGACCTAAGCCATGCCGCGTCCAGGCTTTACCTCGACAGCACGGAAAAGCTCGGGATGCAGGTGAAGCTGGTGAAGCTTCCGACCGGCGGGTATTCGGTTGAAGGTTACTCGGTTGGTATGCCGTTCCCGAATCCCCAGGAACCCGACATGGGGATCAAGATCTACTACAACAACTACTATCGCTACCGCCCCTGGCTTCAGTTCGGACATTTCGACGGCTATCAGATCGATCGGTACTTTAACCGGACCCGGCTTTACACCAACGCCGTTCTGATGGAACACGCGCACATCGCCGATCCGGGCATGCCACAAACCCTCCCCGGGGGCGATTTTTACACCCAGATATTGGAGATCCTCGAACCTGAACAGTCACGCTATACCGCGTCGCTTCAAATCTTCCCCGATGATCCTACTAAGATCGACGAACTCTACGCGTTCATTCCGGCGCTGCGCAGGTCGCTAAGACTCTCTACCGCGGCTCGGTGCGCGCCATTGTTGGGCACCGATCTCACCAACGATGACGGCGGTCAAGGAGTGACGATGGTCGCGAGCACCATCACCGCACAGTTTCTCGGGAAACAGAAGCTGCTTTCGATGGTCAATCTCGATCGAAAAAGCATCGCGACCAGAGAGGATTTTGAGCGCACGTTCATTATGCCGTACGGCTGGCCCAAACCGGAAGCCGGAACTTGGGAAGTTCGTGACGTCTATGTCATCGACGTACAGCGGCTTCCTCAGGACCGTCCCGGATATTGCTATGGCCACCGGATCATGTACCTCGATGCAGACACCTTCAACCTCCTGGCACAGGATATCTACGACGCGAACGGCCGGCTCTGGAAATACCAGGACAACCTGTTCCCGATCCTCGAGGCGCCCGATAAAAGCGGCAACAAGCTGATCGGCACTGACCTTTTCCGGGTTCTTCGTTTTTACGATCTTCAGAACGAACACGCCACCCTGGGACCCTTCGTGAATTTCCAAAGCGATACGGACGTGCCGGCGCCTTACAATGATCCCGTTCGTTGGGGCTCGCCGGCCGGTCTCCAGCAGATCATGAAGTAGGGCGCGTGGATGACAAGGCAGACGCCTAAGAGATGGAGCACATGATCAGGATCAACGCTCACAGCCACGTAATTCCGCTCGAGACGATGGGTAGGGCAGGTAAGTATGGACCGGAACTCATCGACAATCCTGATGGCGCCCTCGTTTTACGGGTAGGCGACTACCGGAGCAGGCCCCAACGAGGTCACTCGCTGGTCCTCGACGAGCGACTAAGCGATCCGAAAGCCCGCATCGATTACATGGACGCGCAGCGGATTGACAAGATGATAGTTATGATAAGTCCGCTCTTCTACCTTTACTGGGCTGAGGCGGATATCGGAATCGAGTTCAGCAGAATTCAGAACGACGCGCTGGCAAAATTCTGCGCTTATTCTCCGCAGCGCCTGTATTTCGTTGCGACCCTTCCGCTGCAGGATTTGAACGCCTCCGAAAAAGAGCTTGATCGATCAGTAAAGGAGCTTGGAGCCAAAGGTATAAGTATCGGTACGGACAACCTGGCCGGACACGAACTCGACGACGAAAGCCTTTGGCCACTCTTCGAGAAGTTGGAGAAATACCATCTGCCAGTGTTCCTCCATCCGTATCCTCTTCCTTTACAGACCAAGCAGAGCGACAAATACAATCTCTCCTGGATTGCAGGTTATGTCCATCAAGAGACCGCCGGATTCTGCAATCTGGTATTCGGTGGCGTTCTGGATCGCTTTCCCAAGCTCAAAGTCTATCTTTCGCATGGCGGCGGAGCAGTTCCCTATCAATGGGGGCGCCTTGAGTATGCAGCTACTCGAATGCCCGATGTGAAAAGCAAACGTCCCCTAAAAGAATATCTCGGCAACTTCTATTTCGATCTGCTGATCCACGACATCGCGGCGCGTAGATTCCTGGTCGACTTTGCTGGGTCTGACCATCTGATCGTGGGAGACAACTACCCTGGTTGGGACGCGCTGAACGGTTTTGCATTGGTTGATGAACTGAATCTGTCGGCGCAGGACGCAGGAAAAATCTGCGGTGGCACAGCGCAGAAGCTGTTCAATCTCGCGTGAGCGTGGTTGTTCAGGGGAATCTGTTTAACGGCCTTATTTCGGCAGATTCGCGGCCGATGAGTCCGTCGCGGACTTTTCGGCACACATAGGACGTGACTGATGAGAGTGACCGTTCGTTCCTTGTTGAAACTTCGGGCCCCAGTCGGTCTGGCGCTCGTGTTTCTGACAGTCCTGATGGGCTATTGGGCGAGTCGAGTCAGAATAGCAACGAGCTTCGAGGATTTCTTTCCAAAAAACGATCCGAACATCGAGATTTACCAAAAGTTCCGCAGGGTCTACGGGGGCGCTGAAACCGTCACCGTCATGCTCCGTGTCAAGCATGGAGACATTTTCAACGCCAATACTCTGAAGAAGATTTACGGCCTCCAGCAGGAGATTGACGGCCTTTCGGGAGTGAACCATCAAGAGGTTTTCTCACTTGCGTCGCCGCGTGTGTATTACACAACGGTCGTTCCGGGCGCGCTCCTGTTGAAGGACTTTATGTCGTCAGGGGCGCCGACCAACGAACAGGACATCCAGTCTCTTAAGCACCTGGTGGAGGTGCACAGAGGCGAGGTTCAAGGATTGGTCAGTAATGACAACCAGGCGGCGGTGATTCACGCCGCATTCGGCGAGCGATGGCTCGACTACCACCAGTTGTTCAATCAGCTCCAGGCTATCAAGAAGAAATACGAAGACACCAACAACGAGATCTTTCTTGCAGGCGAGCCGGTCGTCCGGGGGTACGGTTATTACTATCTGCCGCTCATCGGAATCTTATTCACGCTGGCGGTAGCCGCGATGATCTTCCTGCTCTATCTGCGTCTCGGCTCATACACGATGTGGTGGATTCCCGTGATCACCGGTTCGTGCTCAGCCCTATGGGGGATCGGATTCGCTGGATTCAAGGGGTACGACTTCGATCCGCTTATGTTGGTTGTGCCATTTATTCTCAGCGCTCGCGACTTCAGCCACGGCATTCAATGGCAAGGCCGCTATCATGACGAGCTGCAGAAACTTGGCGATAAGTATGAGGCGTGTGCTGAAACGACAAATGCGATGCTACCACCCGGATTGCTTTCGATCCTTGCAGACATAGCAGGAATTATTTTCATCTCGTTGGGAGGTATTCCGGTTCTTCAGCACCTGGCCTACGTGGGTACCGTCTGGCTGGCGTCAAGTCTGGCCATGGTCTTCATCTTCCAGCCCATACTGATGAGTTATCTTCCAGTACCTCAGCGCAAACCTGGGACTGGACTGCTGGCCAGGGTGGCTCCTCAGAAACTACAGGAAATACTGCGGGCAAGCACTGAGTGGTTAGTACACTTGCCTATACGCAAAGGGCCAGTTCGCTGGGTCCTTATCTGGGGTTCGGTGGGATTCGTGGTTCTCGGAGTGATTTCCGGAGCGCGCGCAAAGGTGGGTTACTCGTCGCTTGGAACGCCGCTGTATAAACCGAGCGCCAAAGTCAATCGAGATCTACAAGCGATAGCCAGATATTTCCCGCTCGATGAGGGTTGGGTGGTGTTTGAAAGCTCGAGCACTTTTCCAAATGCCGGAAACGTACTCGATCCCAACGTACTTAGACTTGAAACCGATCTGGGACGCGAGATGCATCGCGATTCCCGGGTCCTTGGATACTCGTCTTTTTCCACAGACATCATCGAACCATTCAACCGCACCTTTCACTATGACTTTCCGAAGTATTTCGGCGTTCCGAGCGATCCGCGCCTGGCGGGAAATCTTTGGTACCTCTATCTCGCTGGTACGGCACCCGGGGAAATTGAACGGTATATCTCCAGCCAGGATTGCCGAGATACCTGTATCCGGCTGAGCCTTCGCGATCATACCTCTGACACCTTGTCCGAAGTCGAGCATAGGCTGTGGAGATTCTTTGACCAGCACCTTGCCAGCGCGAATGTGCCGCAGTTGAAGATTCATTACCTCTCGGGGATCGGTGGGCTCTATGCCGCTGCCAACCACGTCCTATACAGGCTGGACTTTCTCAATATCACTTTTGTCCTATTAGTGATCTTTGCATTTTGCGCGGTCGCGTTTCAATCGTTGTTCGCTGCTGCGCTGTTCCTGTTTGCCTGCGTGCTGGCCAACTTTGGCGCCTTCATCTATATGCGTTGGCGCGATATCGGACTGACCATCGATACCATCCCGGTGATCTCCCTTGGAATAGGGTTGGGTGTGGACTACGGGATCTACACCGTGGCGCGCATTCGGGACGAAATGATGGAGGGGCGAGTCCTTGAATCCGCGGTGGTGATTGCGCTGAAGACTACCGGAGCTGCAGTGTTCAGTACATTTGCGGTAATGGTCGGCGGTATTTTTTTCTGGGCGTTTTCGCCCGCACAGTTCCACAACCAGATGAGTCTGCTGTTGATGTTTCTTATGGCTACGAACATGGTTGCCGGTGTGCTGATACTTCCGACCCTGCTTGTGTGGCTTAGGCCACGTTTCGTCTGTCGCTATGAAGGTATGCCTGGGGCCGCTCCGGTGGTTAGTGACCACGAGCGCGGCAAGATCGAACAGGGGCTATGGACAAAACCGGAATCAATCACTGGTAGCAGGTAGAGCTTGACTATGAGTGCTGTCGCAGACGAGAGGCGGGAAATACCAAAAGCTGGAGGAGCGGCGATGAAGAACCGAAGGAATTCGGCAAGTGCATTCAGCGCGATGCTGTTGTCGTGTCTGATTGCTCTCGTATACGGAAGCCAGGGAGTGTGCTTTGGGCAGACGGCGCCGACGCCGGACAATACCGGGTCAGGCCTATGGTCGCAGTTGGCTCGGGGCGGACCACAAGGTCCTCTATTGCGCGATGCGGGGCTCAATGCTCCTGAATCGCTGCAAGTCCATGGCTATCTGTCGAACACGACCGGAATGTGGTTCAATCCCAGCGGCATCACAACCAACGGCAAAAACAGCGGCAACTATCTTGCAACTCAGCGCAATGTGTTGCAGCTCGATATGAACTACCGCCCGACGGAACACAACGAATTCTTTGTGCGCGGCTGGGGGGTCTACGAACCTGCCTATCCATTCGAAGAAGCTCCTTCGGCAGGCGCTGCTTTCAATATACATTCTCAAGGTAACACCGCGGCTGCCTCGTCGCTGTATAACCAGCTGAACTTTCGCGAAGCATGGTGGAGAACAGAGAAAGGCCCGGTGCAGCTTTTCCTAGGACGCCAAATCGTCACGTGGGGCGAGTCGTTGGCCTTTAGAGTAGGTGACGTAATCAATCCGCAAGACCTATCCTGGAATTTCGGTTTCGCGAATCTTGAACAATCGCGAATCCCGCTATGGATGGTCCATCCGATCGTGAACCTGCCGGACACTGGGCCGCTCTCCTCAACCTTTATTGAAGGTGTGTGGGCACCGGCCTTCCAACCAGCCTGCTCTGAAGGATATGGCGTAGGAGAAAACTCGCAATATCCTGACGAGCGTTATCGCGATCGGTGTTCCAGCGCAGACACCGTCAACCGGCTCCCACCATTCGGCGGTCGATTCGAAGGGCAAATAAACGGTCTCTTATATGGGCCTTCGGGAGATTTCCCTCAGGTTCCGATAACTGCGTTTGCGCGGCCCACGAAGGATTTGCCGTTTCTGTTCGACTGGAGAATCCCCGCAGACACCTGGTCTAACAGCGAGGAAGGAGTCCGATTTCATACCCTGCTGTATGACACAGAGGTCACGGCCCTTTACTGGCATGGGCACCAGTATTTCCCAACCACGAAAAATGTTGTTCCGTTTTCCAACTTCCTCGCTAATCCGACGGCGCACGCTTCGGACCTGATATTTCCACAGTTGAATGATATCGGGATTACAGGCAATCGGCCGATATATCTGCCAGGCAACATCGGTAGTCGCCTGCCACTAGTCCTTCGAGCAGAGGGTGTCTGGCAAGATGCGACTCCGTTCCAGACCAGGAATCCCAGGGTCCTCACCGCCGTTCAGAACTCAGCCACGATCAACACTCTTGTGGCACTGGATCTGGAGCAGGCCTATGTTCCGTGGCTCACCGAAACCGGAACGCTGTCCGTAAATCTGGAGTGGAACAACTATACAATCCTGAGCCCGAGTCGCTATTTTGCTTATCCGCTAACCACCCTTCAGCAGCGCCATAACGAAGAGAATTTGCTGCTTTCTGTATCATCGAACTGGTATTGGAACGCGATAAATGCTTCGTGGATTAATATTTATAACCCGGACGGTAATACTTTCCTTATGTTCCCAAATGTCACCCTGACGCCGCCCTGGACCAACAAATATCTCATGAAAATAGGAGTGGTCGATATACAAAGCAATAATAAGTACGATGCGTTGGCAGGCGGGCAGTTTAAAGGAAAGAATTTTATCTACGCGACCTTTACCTACAACTTCAACCTTTTATGAAAACGAGTGCCTGAGAGTGCGGATCGCTTACAACTGAAGCTGATGTCAATTGAAGCGTAAAGCAAAAGACATGACCCAACGAAAGCGATTGATGCGTTCCGAACGCAAGCGGCAAATCCTTCATGCCTCAATCGAATTTTTCTCGGAGAAGGGATTCAATGCGAATACTCGCGCGTTGGCTCGTCAGCTTGGGGTTACGCAGCCTCTGATCTTTCACCACTTCCGGACCAAACGTGCACTGATCGAGGAGGTCTATCGCGAAGTATTTCTGCGACAATGGAAATCGGAATGGCTTTCGCTGCTCGACCAGGAGGAGACTCCACTTCGAGACAGGTTGATCGGGTTCTATGTCAGTTATAGCAGGCAGATTAATCGTAAACACTTCGTCCGGATCTTTCTCTTTTCCGGCTTGCATGGGGTCAATCTTCCGCAACGGCATTTGCAAAGAGTCCGCCATGAGATCTTTGAACGAGTGATCGGAAGTTTGCGGCGGCACTTTCATAGTCCCGATATTCGATCCCTCCCGATTCTTGAAGACGAGCTGGAACTGGTTTGGGCCCTACATGCGGCCATTTTTTATCTGGGAATCCGACGTTGGGTGCATCGCGTTCATCCGCCGAGAGATATGGATCATGTAGTCCTGGGACTAGTCGATTCTTTCCTTACGTCGTACGACCAACTCTGGCGCCGAAGGAGCGAGCAGACAAACACGAAAGCGCTCCGGGTCAGCGACCGCCGTGTGCGTCAGAAGCAATTGCGTTCAAAGGTTGCGAAGAATGGCGCAGCCCCAACTAAAGATCAATCGGCGGCCGGTCCGAAGGAAAGTTCGGAGTAGAGGTTGACGAAGTACATGAGACCACGTGTATCTGTGAAGCAAGTCGCGATGGAGATTATCTTAAGTCTCCTTCTGCTGGGAGCAGCCGGGGCCAGTGCCTTCGCGACGCGGGCGGCATCCACTCCTGAGAGCGCGGTCAGTCAGTGGGACCATTACTTCGGTGTCGCGATTTCGGGGGACCGGGCATACGTGGTCGGTTCTGCCGGTGTAGTCCTCACGTCAGATGACCGAGGACGCACGTGGAACCGGCAAATACTAAGGCGTCCATCCGACCGGTCGGAAGGAACGGCCTCCGACCTATGCGGGATCGCCATGGCGCCAGGCGGTCAGGTTGGATGGATCGTCGGTGAACAGGGCACGATTTTCAAGACGATCGATTCGGGCAAGACCTGGAACTTCCAACCGAATCCGATCACTAACAGGTTATTCAGCGTTGCGGCATTGAGCCCAACGCACGCTTGTACCGTGGGTAGCAACGGAGCTTTTTCATGCACCACTGACGGCAAGACATGGTCCAACGTCGCGGCACCATCGGATCTATCCTACTACGATATTAAGTTTCAGAACGATCGCACAGGGCTCGTCGCCGGAGAGTTTGAAACGATTCTACGCACTAACGACGGTGGCCGCACCTGGCAAATTGTCAGAGGCGGTAAAGTTGCCAGCGCGGAAACAGCGCCGTACTTTACAGTAGCGTTTCTCAATGATCACCAGGGAATCGCCGCCGGCCAAAGCGGGGCCGCGGTTCAAACCAGCGACGGAGGAGTCACCTGGACCGACTTGCATCTGCCGGCGCAGGCCTCCATTTACGCGAGCGCTCAGGAAAGTGGCCCGTCCTCCACCGCAGGCGAAGTATTACTTGCCGGCTCGCATGGTCTGTTTCTCAAAGAGAACGGCTCAACCAAGGGGAAGGCGGACCACGTTTCACTGGCCGATCTTACGGCCGTTGCGATGCAGGAAGGGCTAGGCATCGCAGTAGGAATGAACGGCACCGTCCTGCTGAGCGCCGACGGGTCCACATGGAAGGCTGTTCCGTAGAGTTCTGAAATTCGGTGAAGGGATCATAAGGACGCGCGCCACCTATTGAATATGAGTGATACACCTACACTATACGACTCGATGCGAAACCTACTGACCGGCCGCGTTGCTATCGTGACCGGCGGCGGCAAAGGCATAGGTAGAGCGATCTCCCTCGGATTTGCAGCCGCAGGCGCGCGGGTAGTTCTTGCCGCCAGGGATAGCGCGGAGCTTGAAGAAGCCACGCAGCAATGCTCCGCGCTCGGTACCGAATGTATCTCCGTGGGAACTGACGTGCAGAGTCATGAACAGGTGCGAGCTATGGTGCGCACCACGATAGAGCGGTTTGGCGCCGTTGACATTCTTGTGAACAATGCCGGTATTGCAGGTCCCACAGCCGAGATCGAAAACATGAGTATCGAGCAGTGGGAGGCCACGATTCGGATCAATCTAACCGGCCCCTTTCTTTGCTGTCGCGAAGTCCTACCCAGTATGAAGCAACGGCGCAAAGGCCGAATAATCAATATCTCGTCAATCACAGGCAGACGCCCGTTGTTGATGCGTGCTCCATACGCTGCGTCGAAGCTCGGACTTGTGGGCTTCACCAGGACTCTGGCGCTTGAAGCCGGGCCGTACGGGATAACAGTCAATGCTATTTCTCCCGGAGCTACTGCGGGCCCTCGCCTCGAGCGTGTGATCGAGGCGCAAGCCCAGGCGCAGAACCGAAGCAAGGAAGAGGTCGCGACTGATTTGAGCGCCGGCGCCGCATTGAAAAGGTTCGTTCAACCGGACGATATCGCTGCGACCGCGGTTTTCCTCGCTTCCGATCTTGCCAGAAACATAACCGGTGAGGATTGTAACGTTTCCGGCGGACTATACATGTGGTGATATGAGTACGATGAACGAGCAGAAGGCGAAGGAGACAGAGGTAATGGGCACATCCAGATTTCTACTGACAAGAGTGGCTTTGGCCGTAACTCTTTTCGTCACCTTTTGCACCGTGACACCGTCTGAAAGCCAAACCTCCAGCGGGGCGACGTCTCATCAGGGACAAGTGTGGGGATCAGTTCAAACCGGAAACATGGCTACCAGTAACAGTAGCCGTCTCGAAGACGTGGCAATAGTTATACGTAAAGTCCACGGAGGCAGACCCGGGCGAATCGTAGGTTACAGCGCGATCAACAATGGAAGCTACTCTGTCGATATGGGAGATCTTCCTGCCGGAAAATACCTGATACAGGTGGATCCAGGCGGCAGTATGTATATGACAGGCGAGCGCCTGGTGGACTATCCGGGACGAAGCGGCAGCGTACGGCAAAACTGGACGCTGTCGACGGGACGGACAGCGCTCCCGACCCTCCAGTGAGACGTCAGCGCCGTGGTTTCAAACTCGCTCAGCGAGAATGACCAAGCAGAAAAATCAACGCTGGCTCATCGTCGCGAGCCTGTTTGTGACGGTGTTTTTGGTCTTCGGTGGCGGCTTCGATTCTTTTCCGATATTTCTCGCGCCTCTGCTACACCATTTCCACTGGAGCAGGGCACGTACGTCGACGCTGGAGAGCGCACTATTGATCACGGCGGGCGTGAGTGCGCCCGTTGTGGGCGCATTGCTGGACCGCTTCGAGGCAAAGCTCGTCATTACGCTGGGTGCTCTGATCGCGGGCCTCGCCCTGCTTGCCGCCAGCAGAGTGAGCTCCTTTGCTCCGATGCTAATAGCCTATCTGGTGCTGGGTCTTGGCATCGGCGCGTCGACGCTTCTTCCTGTATCGCTGGTCATCTCTAATTGGTTTGAATCTCAAAGGGGCCTCGCGATGGCGGTTGCGCTCTCTGGAACTTCGCTCGGGGGCGCAGTCATGGCTTTGGTTGCGAATGTGGCATCGGCACATGGTGGTTGGCGCGCGGGATATGTTGCGCTAGGCGTGCCGATACTAGTCGTTGCGGTTCCGCTGACGCTGTTCACGATCCACACGCGGCCTGCCAGCCACTCGGCGATCATAGCTGACGGAGCCAATTCGATTGCAGGCCTTGATATTCCGCAAGGCCTCTCCACCCGCACGTTCTGGATGATCTGCCTGGCGCAGTTTGTTTCTTCAAATGTGGTCGCCGGGACCCACACGCACATTGCAGCGCATCTGGTCGATATCGGCTATGACACCAGTGTTGCTGTGGAAGTGATCAGCGCGACATACGTGGCCACCTCGATTGGCAAAGTGATAATGGGTCTCGTGGCGGACCGATTGGGTGGAAGGGCCTCGCTAGCTATCAATTTCGCGCTTATCGGGTGCGGCGTCCTTCTGATTTTCGGAGTGCAACACGTTGCGCTGTTGATTCTTTTCATTGCGGTGTATGGGATGGCGATCGGTGCGCCGCAAGTTTTGATTCCTATGATGCTGGTAGAATCAGTTGGCCTGAAACGTTTTGGATCGCTGGCGGGACTGGTCGGGATCTTCAACACCGCGGGCGCGGCCCTCGGCCCTGTTGCAACCGGCCGAATTTTCGATTTGAAAGGCAGCTACACGATGGCGTTCGCCGGGTTCGCGGCCATGTCTGTAGTTGGCCTCTTTGCCACCCTTGCGTGCAAGCCGCTGAAAGGGTGTGTAGCTACATCAGCGCTACCAATGGAACCGGTAGATTGAGAGAAATAAGTCGTTCTCCGATCGCACGACATGGCACGCGCATTGCTCCATCCAACTCATGCGAATTATAGACGTACACGCTCATATCCTTACCCCCGAATGTATCTCCATCGCCGGACCGCTTCCCGCGCCTGACAAAGACCCCTTCACCTTCTTCACCACTCCCGAAACCGCCGAGGTGAACCGGCGAATGTTTGCTCAGATCCAGAGCAAGCTGCTCACCCCCGAAGAACGAATCGAGGACATGAAGCGAATGGGCGTGGACATACAGGCTATCTCGCCCTCTCCGACGCAATACTTTTACTGGACAGACGCGCCGACCGGCGCGCTTCTGGCGCGAATGCAGAACGACAGGATCAAGGAAGTCGTCGACCGCTATCCGACTCGCTTCGTCGGCTTGGGCACGCTTCCTATGCAAGCGGTAGATTTGGCGCTCGAGGAACTGGCGCGCGTGATGAAACTCGGCTTTGCAGGAGTCGAGATCTCGACTAACGTGAACGGCATCGACCTCGACCATCCGCAATTCGCACCATTCTTTGCGAAAGCCGAGGAACTCGAAGCCTTGGTATTTATCCATCCAATTGGTTTCACACACGCCGATCGGATGCGTGAGTGCTATCTCAACAACATCATCGGCCAGCCTCTTGAATCCACTCTCGCGATCTCACGCCTGATCTTTGGTAGCGTGCTCGAGCGGCACCCGCGTCTGAATATCTGCGTCGCTCACGGCGGCGGATATCTGCCGTTCTATCCAGGCCGACTCGATCACGCATGGCGCGTCCGTCCCGAGTGCAGGCTCACACCGCGTCCTCCCAGCGCCTATCTTTCAAAGCTGTATTTCGACAGCGTCGTTTACTCGGCGGAGAGCTTGTCGAACCTCGTGCGACAGGTCGGCAGTGATCGGATAGTCCTAGGGACCGACTATCCATTCGACATGGGAGAAAGCGATCCGGTTGGGTTGATAGAACGAACGCCGAACCTTTCTTCGGCCGATCGAAGCCGGATCCTCGGCGAGAATGCCGCGAGACTGCTGAAGGTGAAAAGCTAGAGACAGTCATTCGCATCACTTAGGAGATCTCGCAGTGAAACTAGTGCAGTTCCAGGAGCGCTCAGCTGGCGTGGATCAACCAATGCGCGTCGGTATCTTGCTCGATGATCGCGTGATCGATATCACCGCGCTCGTGCTCGCGGTCGATGGCGCTCGCGGCGATGCGCTGATGGAGACCGTGATTGACAGCTTTCCGAAGTTGCTGGCGAACCTCGAGCGCGCCACCCGCCGGGATTCGGGTCTTCCGCTGGCGCAGGTTCAATTGCACGTTCCAGTGCGCCCGCGAAAAATTCTCTGTTGTATCGGCAACTACTGGGAACATGCTCAGCGCGAGGCAAATCCGCTCGGGATGTACATGAAGAATCCGGACGCGGTCATCGGACCTGACGACACCGTGGTTCTGCCTAACTTCCAGGCCTCGGTTTTTCATCATGAAGCTGAGCTCGGCGTCGTCATGCGGGGACCGGCGAAGGACGTTTCCCAGGTCGATTACCAGTCGGCGGTGTTCGGGTATACCTGTTTCATTGACGTTTCGGCGCGCGGCGAGGGCCGCAGAACCTGGAGTCCTGGTCTCGGCGGTGGAGGGTTTCTAGGCAAATCTTTCGACACTTTCGCGCCGATTGGGCCGTGCATAACGACCGCGGATGAAATCCCGGATCCGAACGCGCTCGCGGTGAAATTCTGGAATGACGGCCAGTTGAGGCACGACTACACCACCGACGACATGGAGCATCGGGTTTCCGAGCTAGTGAGTTTCGCAACCGACATCATGACGCTTCGAAGCGGCGATATCATCGCATGCGGAACCAACCACGAAGGACTCGGCCCAATGCAGGACGGCGAGGAATGCGTGATCGAGATCGAGAAGATCGGCAGGATGCGTGTTCATGTTCGCGATCCTTTGAAGAGAAAATGGGAGCGCGGCATCTACCTGGGGCCGGAATCGACGGCACGCCAAGCGGTAAAGAGCAACGAGTAAGGAAGGGCCTCTCTGATGAAATGGGTAACCCGCGAGCGAGTCCACTTGGATCGAGTTGCATGCCCATGGCTAATCACCCGCTTTATCGATCCGGCGGCTGAATTTCTGTTCGTGGCTGCGGGCGGAGAGGACGATCGTCCGGCGGATGCGATTCCCTTCGCGCTGCCGGGTGTCGAGCTGGGACCGCACGATCACGACGGACCAACCTTCCTGAAATTGACGCGCAGGTACCAATTGGCCGACCCTGCGCTGACAGTGATGGCGGACATTATTGCCTCGGGCATCGCATTTGCCCTGGATCAGGATGCAACGATGCAGGACAGATACCCGGAAGGCATGGGACTCAACGCTCTATCCGAGGGTATGATGTTCTTTGCGGCCGACGACCGCGAGAATCTCGAGAAAAGCATGAGTCTCTACGATGCGCTCTACAGTTATTGTAAAGCGAAAGTTATCGAGTCAGAACAGCCGTCAATTTTGCAGAAACCGTTCGGAGAGCGGCTTGCCATTCTCAAAAGTGAGATCGCGGCGCGATGGCCGCGAAAATAAAAGTGCTTCTCCTATCTGATAGCTAACGGATTCAGCGGCGAACCGACGGCGCCGGTAAACGGCAAAGGCGGCCCGGCAAAGAGAAACTCGTACCTTCCGTCCTCGGCGCAGGCATCTGCGAGTTCGTCCAAGTAGAAGATTTCGCCGACTGTTAGTCCCATGTGCACGATCAGCACCAGATGCAGCGGCTGAAAACTGTCGGGAAGCTCATTGGGCCTTACTTCCATACCCCACGTATCGAGTACTACCGCGGCAACACGCTTTTCGTAAATCCAGGGTGCGGAATAGAAGCTCAGACCGGGTGAGTCGCCGCCGGCATAGCCAGTCCATCCTTCGCGGCGAGCGCGTCCCGTTTCTCCGGTCCGCACCAGCAATATGTCTCCCTCACGTACTTCGACGCCCTGTTTTCGCGCCGCACCCTCCAGATCTTCTCCGGTGACCGCGTATTGGCGGCTTAGGCATGGCACCTCTTTGTAGCGGGCGATATCGAGCAGAACGCCGCGTCCAACAAGGGTTTCGCGAAGATGTTCGATCCCGTTGCGTTTTGCCCCGCTGGAAGACACCTCCTCAGCAGGATAACCATTCCACATCTTTCCATGATGGAAAATATGTGAAAGAGCGTCCCACTGCGTTCCGCATTGCAACGGCATGAAGATCGTGTCATCAGCGTAACCTAACCCATGAGGAAATTGGCGGTCGCCCCACATCTGCCGGCCGGAAGCATGATCGACTCCAGTTACCAGCATTTGATGAATAGGATTGACGCGTCCAAAGGTGCCGGTTTGGGGACCGTTGCCATCATAAGGAAGAGCCAGAGATATAACCTGGCCTTTCTTAGGCAGTTGCATCGCCGAAAGTATCTTGTCGGCCGTTATGTAATTGGTCGTGCCCTTCTGATCGTCGGCGCCCCATTTCCCCCAATTCGAATACTTCTTGCAGAATTCGTCAAGAATACTCATTCACATTTCTCCCTGTACCAAGAGTAAGATAGCGACGGAGCTGCTTCAAAGACCTAGCTTCATTCCCCCATCGACATAGATAACTTGCCCGGTTACGTACTCGCCGACCGCTGAGCAGAAGTACCAAACCGCGTAGCCAATCTCTTCTGGCCGCGCCCATCTGCCCAACGGGATTTTCTTCTCCATCTCAGTGTCCGCCTTTTTAACGTCGCCGTCCTGAGCGAAGCGCTCCCGAATCTTGAGAGATCCCGGAGTCTTCACACCTCCCGGAGCGACCGCATTGGCGGTGATGCCGAATGGCGCATACTCGAGGGCGGCCGATTTCGTCAGTGCCTCGATTCCGCCTTTGCTAGAATCGTAGTGTGCCATCCCGACATAGGTTTTATAGGTGTTGATCGACGAGATATTAACGATCCTGCCGCGAATCTTGTCCGTTATCATCTGCTCGGCGGCGTAACGCGTAGTCAGGAAGGGTGCTCGCAAATCAACCGCCAGAGTCTTATCCCACACATCGCTGCTCATCTCGCGAATCGGGCAGAAAGGATATATCGCAGCATTGTTGACCAGGATGTCGAGGCGCTTGGCTCGCGTCGCCACTTCCTTGACCATGCTCTGGATCGAACTTTCGTCGGAGAGATCGACTGCAACGGTGGAAACCTTCGCGCCATTACCACCCAGCTCTGTGGCAGTTTTCTCGGCTTCCTTCGCGTTCTTATCGGCTATGAACACGTGGGCGCCGGCGCTCGCCAACACAGTGCTGATACCTTTGCCAATACCTTGGGCTCCACCAGTTACAATCGCGACCTGGCCGTCAAGATCCAGAAGTTGCGCGAGTATCTTTTCCATATTTCCCAGCCTCTCGTTCAATAAAGACCTTTACACGTTCGAATTTCTGTCGCGAATCAAGTACCGACGGACCGTAGTTGACGCAAACGATCTGAGCTGAAACGGTCCGCGCACTTCCGGAACGGATCGAAGTCAAAACAGCATCGATAGAACCTTTACGGACTTGTGATCGAGTACGATCAACCGTTCTTCTATTTGCCAGCGGCTATTCACCCGCCGCCATCGGTCCTCCCGACATCCGATCAGCAATATGTCTTCCATCGTGGTATGAGAGCGGAAGAGCAGAAAATTCGATACCACTTTGGCGCTCGTCTCATCGCTTTCGACGACCAATATGTTGGTGATCAAATGCCGGGTACGCGGTGGCGGCTCCTCGGTGAATGTATCGCCGCTCTGCATACGCCGCACCCGAGTGACGAGGCCGGCCTTATCGTCGTCGATGTGAGCAACCAGATGTTTGCGCGCGAAGTCTTCCTTTCCACGTTGGAGATCGGTGCGGACCGGCATCCAGTACCTGACGTTATCGGCAAACATCTCGAGCCATTCGTCGAGCATGCCGTTGTCCAACAACCAGGCCTCCCGGACGAGAAGCTGCTGGAACTCAGCGGTGAGATCTGCGCGATTCATTTTTTGTCCCCGCCGTTGCCATTGGACATTGTCCTCCGCCACCGGGAATAAAAGCCGAAGATGCTGTCCTCGCTCGGTGAAACATCGATCGCACCCGGGCGTTCGGGGTCGGGGCGGCTCAGGCCCGCGGACAGCGAGTAGTTGAGTGGGAATTTTCGACGGTAAAAGCCGCCCATACTTTCCTGGCACGCCTGCCACATTTCCGAATCGTCCACGTCGAAGGCACCAGAGGTAGAAAAGCAGCGAATCTGCATTTCGCGCGCAATTTCTGCGCGCCATTCGGGCGCCTCACTGTCGGTGACTACGTACAACCAGAGCTCTAACCGGTCCGGTCCCTTGGGTTGCCATACCCTGAGGGCGAATGAACCAAGGAATTTGAGTATGGAGAAGTTCGGAAAGATCGTGGCTACCACTCCCGAATCAGTCAGGTAGCTCTGATTCGGAGAGAGCCACGCCGCCGAGTCCTCCTTCACCTTATTCTCATACTCGGTGAATGCTTTCGGAGCGCCGGGAGGAGCTACGTCGGTCAGGTTGAGCCACCCGTGACCTTGCGCTGTCCTCGTCTGGAAGTCGCGCACGAATGGCTCGACCTTGTTGGCAAACTCCTCGGCCTTGCCAAGAAAGCCGAGCGGAACGACGCTCTTGTGAGTTATCAGTGCGTGATAGTTGTCGCCGCTGAACTGTTCGGCACCAAGTTTCCAGTTAGCTTGTACAGTCCACTTCTGGATCCCCGGGAAAACCGTAAGACCACGCGGGGTGCGTTTTACTTGCGTGTCCAGATACCATTTGACTTCGCCGAGGTATTCTTCAAGCGTACAGGCCTCCCGGTCGAAACATCCGAAGATTAGCCCGGCGTAACTTTCGACTCGGGCAACTTCGAGCAGTCCCCACTGATCCGGATTGAACTCGGCGCCGTCATACTTGTTCTGATAGGGCCGACCGATGAGCCGCCCTCGCACGTCGTAGGTCCATCCGTGGTAGCCGCAGGTGAATGTCCTGGCGTTGCCTTCCTCGAGTCGACAAACGCGCATCCCGCGGTGACGGCAGGAATTGATGAAGGCGCGTATGGTGTTATCCCGTCCGCGCCAGACAATTATCGGCTCCTCGCCCATGTATGTGGTGGTGAAATCGAGAGGATTTGGGATCTGACTCTCATGCCCGAGGAACAGCCAGCAATGGCCGAAGATCCTTTCCTGCTCGGCTTCATAGATCTCGCGATCGCGAAAGATTTTTGGACTCACCGTCCGTTGCTTCTCGTTCACAAGCTCGTCGAAATTAATCATTTCCCATCGTCTCCGTGTCCAAGATGATCACGTGTCCCGGGTCCCCAAAGCTTCACCATCAATACTCGTGCCATCGGAAAAGCTACGTTTTTTCATGGAATTTCCAGACCAAAGCCACGGGTCAAGGGTTTTTCGAACCGACACCAATAGGTTCGCTGATCAAAGCGATCGAGTGTAGCTACAGCTGTAGACTTTTTATCCGATGCCGATTATAGAGACTCTTGTAACACCGGAGGCGTTCAGTTTTGAGTTCAGAATCAGTATCGGAAGACGAAGCCAGAAAAGCTTGGGAACTTTTCGTCAAAACAGGTAGGGACGACCTCCTTCGCGGAATAAGGCCTGAAATTCGGGAGTCATGGAAACGCTCGAGAATGGCGGGAGTGAGTCCTAGTATCGCGGGACTTCCACTCGTCCTCGATTCTGCGGCCATATCCCAGAAGTATTTGGAAAACGCTCGTCTGATCTCGGCCGCCAGCGAGGTCATGCTCTCGGTGTGCGAAAAGCTCAAAGCGCACTCGTTCCTCGTGCAGCTCACCGATGCGGACGGTAACGTGTTGTCCAACTATTCGTCACGCCCGGAGGATAAGCGGGCCGAGATGAACGCAGTGCCGGGAGCGGGCATCCAGGAGACCACGGCGGGCACGACCTCGCCCGCGCTAGCGCTCAGGCTGGACCGTCCGATGCGAGTTACCGGTCATGAGTTTTATGCAGCATTCCTTCACGATTGGACCGGGTACGCCGCCCCGATTCATTCCGCTTGCAGACATTTGCTCGGCGCTCTAACGATTGCGGCACAAGGGCGAACCGGACACGAACACGCACCGGAATTGCTGAATGTGAGTGCCAAATCGGTGGAGGAAGCGCTCACGCCGTTCGACCAATCAAACCTGGTCAAAATTCTCGAAGAGTTCAATCGCTGTCTGCTCCGGTATTCGAATAGCCCGCTTTTCGCCGTGTGCCCTCATGGGAGAATCCTTGCGTTGTCGCCGAACATGGCCGGGTTGATATCATCGCAGTCGCCGGAAACCCTTATCGGACGACCCGTGCGGGACGCCCAGGACTTCCAAATCGAAGAGAGTTTTCTCTCCGAACGGTTCAGCCGCCTGAGCCCATATGAAGCCACTGTGTCGTGGTCGCGCATAGACGGGAGCTCTCAGGCGACCGTGATTCCAGTCCATGCCGGTGACGAGAATAATGTCGGCATGGTGCTGGTACTGTCGCCAACCACTAAAAGCGCGCCTCTGAAAAGAACCAAGGCATCGTCGTCCTGGGGGACCGTACACTCCCGAAAGAACATCCTTGGTGCAGCGCCAAGTTTTCTGGAATGTCTACGTCTCCTCGAGCGAGCCGCCAAAACGGATTGGCCGGTTTTCCTTGCAGGCGAATCGGGCACCGGCAAAGAGCTATTCGCGCAGGCGATCCACGACACCGGAGTGCGTTCGCATGGGCCTTTTGTTCCGCTGAATCTGAGCACGATTCCCAAGGAACTGCTGGCGTCCGAGCTTTTCGGTTACGATGAGGGTGCATTCAGCGGCGCGGCGCGAGGCGGCAAAAGGGGAAAGATCGAATTGGCCCATGGGGGCACCTTGTTTCTCGACGAACTGACGGACCTGCCACTCGACATGCAGTCGGCGCTGCTCAGAATACTGGAGGACAAGAAGGTTGTCCCGCTGGGGAGCGATAGGCCTCGAACGGTCGACTTCCGCGTGATAGCCGCAACCAATCTCAAGCCGGCTTCGGCGGTGGCCGACGGAAAGCTTCGTCTGGACCTGTACTACCGCCTGAATGTGCTCTCAATTGAACTTCCACCGCTGAGAGAACGCCTCGAAGATCTGCTGCTGCTCGTACGCCATATACTTGACCGGGAAGGGTTCGCCGGGTTGATGGTATCAGAGGTGGTCACGGACGCATTCCGGCAGTATTCATGGCCCGGAAATATCCGGGAACTGCGGAATGTTCTGGTCAGAGCAGCCGCAGTCTCGGTGACTGCGACGATAGTAGCGGAAGATTTACCCGCCGAAGTGCGGAGCGGGTTCAGCGCGCACCGAAACGGTTCTGGTTCCCCGCCGGACAGGATTCGAGTGGAACAGGCATTGGCCGAGGCTCTTGGGAATATTTCGCGGGCAGCGCAAATCCTTGGAATTCATCGGACGACGCTCCATCACAAGATTCGAGAATACGGACTGGCCCGAGAACGCTTCATGTCTTCGCGCGTGCCGAGCTGACGATCCGCTTAAACTGCCGCTAAGACCGTAGCTACACAACTCACACTGAGCGCTGGCCACTCAGCTGCGAGTATGGGTTTCTTCGCGGATCCAGACGTATTCGGAGTTGGTGCGCATCTTGCTAGAGAGGGCTTTGCGTTTAGAAAATCGAAGAAAGATGCTTTCTTTGAAGTGGTTTTTCTCGACTAGCTTTATTCGCGCTGGGACATGAAAGGACCGGTAGTGGCAGCAGCAACCAATCAGGTCGTCTTAAGCAAAGAAGATATGATAGGCCGCGCTACGGCGCTGCGCCCTATCCTCGCGCAACGCGCTGACCAGTGCGAGAAACTACGGCGTATCCCCGACGAAACGCGCGACGATTTCATCCGAGGCGGAATTGTTCGCATGATCGAGCCGGTCCGATACGGCGGTCTGGGCTTCGATATCGATACACTTCTGGAAACTACACTCGAGCTGGGGCGGGCCTGCGGCTCGAGTGGATGGATGGGTTCGTTCTGGCCGTTGCATAACTGGATGGCCGGCATGTGGCCCGAAAAAGCGCAACAGGAATATTGGGCCGATTCGCCGGACACCTTATCGTCCACTGCATGGGACGTTCTCAACCATAAGGTCACGGAGGTCAGCGGCGGAGTCAGGCTTTCGGGTAGATGGGATTTTTCCAGTGGCTGCGATCACGCTCGATGGGCGATGCTGTTCGTGCCGGCCGCCCCTGCGATCTTATGCCTGGTTCCGAGAAAGGACTTCCGGATCCTTGATACCTGGCATGTGACCGGGCTTAGTGGCAGTGGCAGCAACGACGTCGTGGTCGAGGATGCATTTGTCCCCCAGCACCGGATACTTAGCATGGAACTCGCAGGAAAGGGGCAAACCGCCGGCCGCGAACTCCACGGCACTCCTTTCTATAAGCTTCCTTTGAGCACATGGCTCTCCTACTCCCTGGCGAGCCCGATTTTCGGCATGGCTCAGGGAGCGGTCGATTGCTTCGAGGAGTTGTTGCGCGTGCGCGTAGAAGGTTTCACCGGCGAGCAAGCGGGAACTCGTCCAGCCTTCCAGCTCCGACTGGCTGAAGCGTCGGCGGAAGTCGATGCTGCGCGACTGCTCATGCGGCGCGATGTCCGCGACTTGATGGAGTGGGGTAACGCGGGGGTCGAGGTTCCGATAACGGAACGCCTTCGTATTCGCCGCGATATAACCTTCGGCGTCAAGCTCTGCAACCAGGCCGTGCTTCGAATGTTTGATGCGGCCGGTGCTCATTCGATCAATCTCAGCAGGCCCCTGCAGCGATTTGTGCGGGACGTTCTTTCGGCGTCGCGCTCAGGGGCGATAAATTGGGATCTAACCGGCGAACAATATGGCCGCGTAAGACTAGGACTACCACCCACCACTTACTTTTATTGATATGCGCGCAGCCGTCGACTGTCGCAAAATCTGGAAAGGCCGAATCTCAGGAAAACGCCATGCCTCTTATTCAAACTCAAGGTACTAAGAACTCTTCAGCTGCTCACAACCAGCGCATCCCGGAGTACGGGCTATTCATAGATGGAATCGAAAAGCCTGCCGATTCCGGGGAGACCTACGAGGTCATCTCGCCCACCAATGGCCAGGTGATAGGACGCGCGGCGCTGGGAGAGGCATCTGACATTGATCGGGCTATCACGAGTTCTCGTCGGGCGTTCGAAGATAAGGCATGGCGCGAGATTAGCGAACGATCGCGCGCTCGACTGGTGCTCAAGTTGGCGGATGTCGTTGAAGATAACCTCGAGGAGCTGTTTCATTTAGAGACGCTCAATAATGGGCGTCCTATCAATGAGACCAGGGCGCAGATCTCGCGTATCCCGGACCTCTTCCGCTACAACGCGGGACTAGCTCTTGCCAGGCGTGATGCGTCAATTCCTGTCGAGGGTAACTATCTTGCCTATACGCAAAGATCGCCGGTCGGAGTAGTTGGCAACATAACTCCATTCAACCATCCGCTGCTGATAATGTGCCGCAACCTGGCACCGGCCTTTGCGACGGGATGCACGACAGTGGTAAAGCCATCCGAGTACACGCCGCTGACGGCGTTGCGGCTGGCCCGGCTATTTCTCGAGGCTGGGCTTCCGCCGGGTGTATTCAACATCGTGACCGGAATGGGTGCCGGAGCCGGCAAAGCACTTTCGGAACATCCGGGAATCAACAAACTCGTATTGACAGGCGGCACCGAGTCGGGACGCATGGCGGGAGCCGCGGCTGCGCGCAACTTTGTCCGCGTGACCCTCGAGCTTGGCGGAAAGACTCCAGTACTGGTTTTCGACGACTACGATGTGGATCAGGCGGTCAACTATGCGGCCTTTGGTGCCTTCATAGGCGCCGGACAAACCTGCGTATGCGCAAGCCGTCACATCGTACATCGGCGGATTTACGATGAGTTCGTCGAAAAGCTCGCACGAAAGGCGAAGTCGATCCGTATCGGAGATCCTGCGAGTCCCGATACTCAACTGGGGCCGGTCATTTCCGCGAGGCAACGCGAGCGGGTCCTGGGGTATGTCCGCAGCGGTCTCGAAGAAGGCGCGCGGCTGGTGGCCGGCGGTAAGGCTCCGGATGGCAAAGATCTCGCGGCCGGGTTCTATGTCGAACCTACTGTGTTCGCAGACGTCCGTCCCGAGATGCGCATCGCGCGCGAAGAGGTATTCGGTCCTTTCACTGTAGTGATTCCTTTCGAGAGCGAAGAAGAAGGAATCCGCATCGCGAATGATTCGCCATATGGCCTGGGCGGAGCCATCCGGACAAACAATGTGGCGCGCGCTCATCGTGTCGCCGCTAAACTTCAGTGCGGATTTGTCTGGGTTAACGATCACCACCGAGTCGATTGGAGCACGCCATGGGGTGGGATCAAGCAATCGGGCATCAATCGTGAATTCGGTGAAGAGTCCTTCAATAACTATCTGGAGACCAAAGTGGTGATGGTGAATGTGAGCGATCAGCGCTTCGACTGGTATGCCCCAAACGCGAAGCACGACCGGCTTAACTAGAGGCTGAACCGCGTCGACTCGCGACGCGCATAATATAAATCTCGAAGGAGAAGAGTGATGGCAAGAGCTACTGATTTGAGACCTTCTGATCTGCGTGGGGTAATTGGGTTTTTGATTACACCAGTAAAGGAACAAGAGATCACCTATCGGACCCAAAACGCGATTAACGTCGAAGAGACCGCGCGGGCGACTGAGGCACTCATCAATGACGGCGTGACCGGGATCTGTCTCAACGGCACGTTCGGCGAGCTGCCTTCGCTCACGTGGGAGGAGTTGAAGACCTTCACCGCCACGGTGGTGAAGACCGCTCGCAAGCGGGTGCCGGTGTTCGCAGGCGCGACCACGCTTAACACTCGGGACACGATCGCTCGAGCGAAGGAGTTTCGCGACATGGGCGCCGAGGGTCTATTGATGGGGCGTCCTATGATGTCGCCGCTGTCCGACGAAAACATAGTGCGCTACTACCAGGATATCGCCACCGAATTGCCTGAGATGGCGATCTTCCTCTATGACGACATGGAAGCGTTCAAGCGACCTATTACTACGCGCACCTATGTGGAGCTGGCAAAGATTCCGCAGATAATAGGCGCTAAGTATCGGACGCGGCTGATGATCTCCAACCTGATGGAAAACACCTATAACTGCGACGTCGACGCTGTTAAGGGCAACATCAAGCTGCTCCCCGGCGACTTTGACTGGTACTTCGCCAACAAGCTCTACGGCCTTGATACTTGTTGGTCGAGCTCGGTGTGCGGTGGACCTGCGCCTATCATGGCGTTGCGCGACGCGCTGAACAGCCAACGTCTGGAAGAGGCGCAGGTTATTACGCGCGAAATCAGCCGACTCTATGAAGGAATCGTGCCCAACGGAAATTTCGAACTCTGGCACGTCGACAAGATCCCCTTCATGAAGGCGCGCTTCGCTGCCGCAGGCTATCTGAAACCGGGACCGGCGCTGCCGCCCTATCACTACATCTCGCCGGCACGAGTAGAGGTCGCGAAGGAATGCGGACGCCGGTCGCGAGAGCTGCAGGAGAAGTATTCGCGCCAAGCAAAGGCGGCTTAAGTCTCGGGCGACCGTGAGACCTGATCATGTTTCGTGGATGGCAATTTGCAGGTTGAAAGAGACAAAGCAGGGAGCCCGGGTGCGCTCGCAGGCGTAAGAATTCTGGAGTGCGGCGATTTTGTCGCGGGCCCATTCGCTGCGAAGCTGCTGGCGCACCTCGGCGCGGATGTCGTCAAGATAGAACCTCCGACGGGCGACAGCATCCGGCGTCGCGGACCGTTTCGCCCGGGCAATTTCGATCCTGAATGTTCAGGCATGCACCTATACCTGAACCAGGACAAGCGGTCTCTAGCCGTCGACTGGAAGGATCGCGACTCTCGTCGAAGCTTCGACAGGTTGGTAGAGAACGCCGACGCTCTGATCGTAGGAGGTTCGCCGCACAGCATCGAACAGCGCGGACTTACTTACGAGGCACTCAAACGGCTGAATCCTGGAATTGTTGTCACCACGATCACCCCATTTGGTATGATCGGGCCCAGGCGCGAGTGGGCCGCGACCGATCTAATCCAGCTTGCAGCAGGGGGATGGCTTTACGTAAGTCCGGGCGCTCTCAATGATTCCTCACGACAGCCACTGAAACCATTCGGGCAGCAATCAGACCTACAGGCCGGGCTTCACGGAGCAATCGTGACCTTGGGAGGTTTATCGGCACGCCGTCGAAGCGGGCTAGGACAACATATCGACGTAAGTGTTCAAGCTTGCATCGCCAGTAATCTCGAAATGAACTTCGTCCATTGGACCTATGGGGGCCGCGTCGCTTCGCGGCTGGGACGACGCGCGCTCGGTCCATGGGGAATCATCAAACTGCAAGATGGCCTTTTCTCGATCGTGTGTGTTGAGCAGGATCAGTGGAAGCGCCTGACGGAATATCTTGGAAATCCGGAATGGACGCAGTTCGAAATTTTCAGTGACCGACTGCTTCGGGCCGAGAATGGCGACGCGTTGATGCAGTTCATCGAGCAGGCACTGGAGCATTTGACATGCGAACGAGCCTACGTCGAGTTACAGGCTCGTCGCGTGCCTTGTTCTCCCGTATTCGACATTCCGGCGCTGCTTCGTTCCGACCATCTCCGCTCTCGCGAATTTTTCGTCGAAGTGTCGCACCCGAAGGCGGGAGTGTTAACTTACCCGGGGGCCAACTTCAAGTTGAGTAAGACTCCTTGGAAGATATCGCGGCCCGCTCCATTGCTGGGAGAAGGTACTGCGGAAGTTCTCCATCAATGGACTGATGACAGTAGAAGGTGGTCGACAAACTCGTCGAATACGGAACACGCTGCGCCCTTGCCTCTTGAAGGTGTGCGTATAGCGGATTTCAGCCAGGTCTGGGCGGGGCCTTCAGCCACGCTGGCACTGGCACTCCTGGGCGCCGACGTAGTTAAGGTCGAGTCCTCCAAGAGGATTGACACAACGCGCCGGCTTCCTCCGTTTGCGGACAATGTTTCGGGACCGAACCGAGCCGGTTATTTCAATCAGTACAATCAACAAAAGCGAAGCATAACTTTGAACATCAAGGATCCCGAGGGGCTTTCTGTCGCAAAAGATCTGGTAAAGGTTTCCGACGTAGTCATCGACAACTTCGCCGCCGGTGTAATGAACCGTTTGGGTCTTGGCTATGATGATCTCCGAGCTATCCGGAAAGACATAGTAGCTATCTCACTGTCGGGTTATGGAGCCACCGGCCCGAAGGCCAACTTTATAGCCTATGGCCCTGTTCAAGTGCCAATGATGGGGATGGCCTATCTGAGTGGGTACCCAGACAGCGGTCCCAGCGAGATAGGGTTATCCTATGGTGACCCGAACGCCGGTCTTAACGCTGCGATCGCAATTCTAGCGGCGCTGGAACATCGAGAGCGCACCGGAGAAGGACAACAAATCGACATGTCGCAGTGGGAAGCAGCGATAGGCCTGACGGCTGAAGCTTTCATGTCTTTCGCCCTGACAGGGGCTCAACCCGAGCGGCAAGGCAATCGCGATCCCGTGGAATCGCCACAAGGAGTATTTCCCTCCGCGGGCGAAGACGAATGGATAGCTATAGCATGCTGGGGCGACGATCAGTGGCGATATCTGTGCGCTACGATTGATCGTCCCGATTTAGCCGTTGATAAACGTTACGATACTGCTGCAAAGCGTAAGCAACACGAAGAATTTATCGAGGCAACTATCGCGACCTGGACGCGTACGCTTCCGGCGCAGGCAGCCGCCGAAATGTTGCAGAAGCTAGGCGTTGCCGCGCACAAAGTCCTCAGCAACCGCGATCTGGCGAGTGATGAGCAGTTGATGGCCTTTGGGGCTTTCTCCGAGTTGGAACATCTGGAGGTTGGCCGTAAACGGCACATCGGAACACCTTGGCGTTTCAGCCATTCGCCGGTACGCGTGACGCGGCCGGCGCCGATGCTGGGTGAGCACACCGATGAAGTACTCTCGGAACTGCTGGGATACTCTGAACAGAGGATCCGGGAATTGCGCAGCGCGGAGATACTCTCGTAGCACTGAGTGGGATCGTACATATAGGACATGAGAACAGGCTCGAAAGAGAGGAGGTTCTAAACATGACAGCGGTAAGCCAATTTGCTTACGTAGGAATAGGCACGTCGAAACTTAAAGAGTGGGAAACCTTTGCTACTGAAATCCTGGGTTTCGAGGTAAGTGATAAAGGTCGCGACGGCACTCTGTTTCTGCGCATCGACGAAAACCATCATCGATTCATAATTTATCCCGACAAGAGCGACGACCTCGGGTTGATCGGATGGCAAGTCGAAACCGCAGAAGCGTTGGAGGACATCGCAAGTCATCTGCAGACGTGCGGGATCAAGTTCGAACGCGGTACTCCTGAAGAAACAAAGGAGCGCCATGTCCTTTCGCTGATAAAACTGGTCGATCCAAACGGCATAGCTACTGAAATCTGCTACGGACCTCTCATCCTTTCGGCGCGACCGGTCAAGTTCTCTCGCCCGATTTCGGGATTCGCAACCGGCGCGATGGGGTTTGGTCATGTGACCATGACAGTGGACAGCCTCCAGAAGACTCTCGAGTTCTATCGCGACGCGTTGGGCATGCGGATCTCCGACTGGGTCAGGCCGCAACTTGAACGAGCTGCCACTCCAGTCAACCTGGTCTTTATGCACTGCAACAATCGGCACCACTCGATGGCCTTTCTTGAGGGCAAATTTCCGAAGCGCATTCATCATTTCATGGTTCAATTGCAATCCCTGGATGACGTCGGAGTCGCCTATGATTTGTGCCATGACAAGGGCATTCCGATTGTGCTCACCCTGGGACGGCATACCAACGACCAGATGCTATCCTTTTACATGCGCAACCCATCCGGCTTCGCGGTCGAGTACGGCTACGGCAACCGAGACGTAGATGACCATACATGGCAAGTGAACCTTTACGACACGGGAAGCCTTTGGGGACATCGCCCACCAAAGAACTCGTCTGTCTGAATGATTCTTTAGCCCGCAAACGACTTGACAATCGCATTTGAAGGACTACGACGAATGGTAAAGGTTATACTCCAGCTCTATCCAGTAATTCCCGCTAGCAGTGAAGAGGAGCGTGAGGCGCTGCGTCCTATAGGACGCAATCGCGAGCGCTACCAGGAGACAATTCGGGGCTGGAGCGATATAATCAGAGCGGCTGACGAAATGGGCCTATGGGGAGTCTCATCGATTGAACATCACTTCTGGTCGGAGGGCTACGAGTGCGGACCCTGTCCAGGCATTCTCAATGCTTACTGGGCATCATTCACCAAAAATGTCCGCGTCGGCCAGATGGGTTATGTGATGAGCAGCCAAAACCCTATCCGGGTGGCGGAAGAAACCGCAGTTCTGGATCACCTGACCCAAGGCCGCTTCTTCGTAGGGTTCGCACGAGGATATCAGTCTCGATGGACCAATGTGCTTGGCCAGCATCTTGGAACGCGGGCGACCCTCTCACCGTCAGCGGCAAAGGTAGATCCTGATCATTTGTTCGGCAGCACTGCGAACCAAAAGGATCGCAACGATGATGAGACCAATCGAAGAATCTTTGAAGAAGAGATAGACATCGTAGTCAAGGCCTGGACTCAGGATAGCATCGAATTCAACGGACGCGCCTGGAAGATCCCCTATCCTTACGACACTGGCGTCGACGACTGGCCGCCGGCCAAGATGGGGATAACGCAACGGTTCGGCGCCCCCGGGGAGGTCGACGCCGATGGAAATATACGTCGTGTGAGTGTCGTTCCGGCTCCTTATACCCGGCCTCACCCGCCCGTGTTCGTCGCGACCAGTGGTTCTCCCGAAAGCGCCGAGTACGCGGCACGTCGGGGCTTTATTCCGCTCTATTTCACTTCATTAAAGACCGCACTCGCTTTGGGACGCGTCTACCATTCCGCCGCAGCTGAAGCCGGTAGCGGCTTGCCCTTCGGAGGAAACCAGGCCCTGGTGCGAATGCCTCATATTGCATCCTCGAGAACCAAGGCCGAAGAAGCACTGGTCCGATGCGATGGCGATATCTTCAGAAACTTCTACTCTGCCATGAGCCGCAAGACCGTCGGACCGAACGACGTCGTTTCAGCTATCGCCAAGACCGGCCTCTGGACAATCGGAACCGCGGAAGAAGTACGAGCTCAATTTATAGAAGAATGGAAACAATTCCCGTGCGAATACGTGACCCTTATCTATCACTACGCCCAAATGCCGAAGGACGAAGTGATCGACAATCTCGAGGCCTTCATGAGGCATGTGAAACCCGCACTCGATGAGCTAACTGAGTATGCGCCCGCGATGAACGCTCAGACTGCAGCCAAGTAGCGCCGGGGTTTATCGAGCATATTTTTGTGGCCATGGCGTCATTCGCGGGCGCTCACCAAGCGCTGGCCGAACGGCCCGATCGACTCGACCTCCCACGACGCTTGGTAGCCGTACGCCGCGAGCACATGCGCGAAGTCGGTCCGTAACTGCGCGGACAAGCGGCTGCGCGCGGCGAGCCATCCGGCCACGACGCTGGAAGGACAACGTTCGAGGATCTCGCGCGGCGAAATTTTACTCCTTCCGAGATATACGCGTTTAGAAGCAGACGAAGCGGCTTCGCTTTCGAATCGGAACAGCGAAGCACCTTTTGCATTCTCCATCAAAATGGATCTGCGCCGGGGACTTTACGGCCTAAAAGTCAATCGCGCTACAAATTGAAGCGCTGTCGGGAAGAATTGTGGTGCCGAGGGCGGGACTTGAACCCGCACGTGGTTGCCCACGGAGGATTTTGAGTCCTCTGCGTCTGCCATTCCGCCACCTCGGCACTCGACGAAGGCGCAGACTCAGGTCGGTCATCTTAGCAAAGGTAGCGCGGGCGGCAATGGCGCTGATTGGGCCCGGTCACGCATCGATCTCGACAGCCATCTGGATTGTTTATCCGCATCGCAGTGATCGCGTGACGCTGCGGTCTGAATAGCTAACCGGTGACAAGTTTCGCGTGAGCATGATGGTCGCAAGTGACTATAGATGTGAATACTAAGTCCGATACTCACTTATATATCACGATTGCTTGCTTCATATAATGTGAGTAGCGACTATGTATTCATGGAAGCAGTCGCCGCTCGCGTTCACGCGTCCGTCACGGTTCCACAAGCGCGCGTAACAGTCCCGGGGCTGAGGCGTGCCCTTGGCGACTGCGTGCTCGCGGTATCCTTCTTACTCGCGATGATGCCGGCCGGCCGCGAACTCAGCTTTAGCTTGGCCGGAGCCGCAAACGTTGTCTGGCTGGCCGGCGCCGCAATTATGGCCGTAATGTCGTTCGCGCGATTCGCTCCGCGCAGCGCATCGGTGAATCTGCGGACGATCGCCGCCTCGGGCGCGATGCTGATCCTCCCGTGCTTGATGCGTCCGATCAATCCGTCGACGGGGGCGCTCGCAACTGCCGGATTAGTGCTCGAATTGTTTGGCGTAATATTGACGCAGGTCGCGCGAGTCTACATGGGCCGCAGCTTCGGTATCTTGCCGGCGAACCGTGGAATCGTGTCGAAAGGCCCGTTCCGATGGGTTCGTCATCCGATATATTTCGGCTGGCTGGTGCTTTCGATTGGCTATGCGATGTCTTATGCGAATCCCCGCAATATTATCCTGATCATCGCAACGCTTCCCTTCATGGTATGGCGAATCGACCAGGAAGAAACGCACCTGAGCGCAGATACCGCCTACCGGGGCTACATAGATCACGTCCGATACCGTCTGCTGCCCGGCGTGATCTAAGGCAGGCTGCCCGATGCCCTCCGCCTACTCCTGCGGCGAGCGATCTTTAGTGCCGCTGCTGCGGGTTCCCATCAGATAGATTCCACCCGCCAGCGGAGTTGATAGAAACATCGCGAACGCTAGGCCGCCGATCACTGCTATCGCCAACGGCTGCTGGACCTTGGCGCCGGCCCCGTAGCCGAGTGCCAGCGGGAACAGGCCCGCCGCGGTGGCGAGCGTTGTCATCATGATGGGCCGCAGCCGCACCGTGGCGGCGTCCAGCAGTGCCGCGCCTGGCTTGGCGCCCGAGACGACTTCACGCTCGGCATGGTCGAGCAGCAGGATGCCGTTCTTCGCGGTGATTCCCGCCACCATGATGATTCCCATGAACGAGGAAATGTTGAGCGTCATGCCGGTCACGTCGAGCGCGATGAAGCTGCCGGCCAGACACGCCATCGCGGCTATCAGGCACGCGATCGCGGGCGCAATCCGCGCGAACTCCCAGACCAGGATCAGAAACATCAAGATCGTGCCCGCCACCAGCACCAGCGCGAGCTCGTGAAACGCCTGTTGCTGCTGCGCGTACAGGCCGCCGTATTCGAGCGATACTCCCGCAGGCAGCGGCATCTTCGAGAGGCTCGCCTTCACGGCGTTGACTCCAGTGCCGAGGTCGACACCCTCGAGCCGCCCGGTGACGTGCACGACGGGCCGCTGACGCTCGCGGTCGATTTCGTTGGTCGCGCCGAGAAAATTTGACTTCGTGACCGACGACAGCGGCACGCGCGCGTTGGTGCTCGACTTGAGAATCACTTCCGACAGAGTCCCGAGATCTTCGTGGAATGCGTCCGGATAGCGCACGCGCACGTTGACCAGACGATCTCCAGACAGCACGCTGGTGGCGACGGTCCCTTGAATCACCGAATCGAGCGCAGTGCGGATATCATCGGCGTTCAACCCATAGCGCGCCGCCGAAGTATTATCGACGACCACCGCTTCTTCCGGGATGCTTTCGATAATTCCGTTTTTGACGTCCACCAGGCCGTGGATCGAGCTCATCTTGGCGGCCACCTGCCGCGCGGTCGCTTCGATAACTTTTTGATCGGTGCCGAAAACCTTCACTTCGATCGGCTCCGGAACGCCCGAAAGGTCGCCGATCAAATCCTGCAGCACTTGCGAGAACTCTACCTGTACTCCCGGCACCGTATTCAGGATGCGCGCGCGGATCGAATCAGTGACGTCGTCAATATCACGTTTACGGTCAGGCTTGAGCCGCACGGACATGTCACCGGTATTCGATTCGGTCAGAAAAAATCCAAGCTGCGTTCCGGTCCGGCGGCTGAACGAAGCGACCTCAGGCGTCGATTTCAGAATCGACTGAATCGACTCGAGCATCGCGGTCGTGTCCGCCATCGTGCTCTGCGGCGGCGTGATGTAGTCGAGGACGAAGGCGCCTTCGTCGAGCGGCGGCAGATAGTCAGTACCGATATTGTTGTAGACGAAGTACGCAACGACCACTGAAACGATCGCGACCGGAATTGCCAGCACCGGAATTCGGACGAAGGGTCGGACTGCCATGAGAAACGCGGTCTGAACGCCGTGGTAGATTCGTCCCGCCTCGCGCGCGCGCCCGCGAAACCGCGCGATCGCGAGTTCAACTGCGGGTGTGAAGTAGATGGCGAGGACAAGCGAAATCGCCAGTCCGCCGCCGAGCGTCGCGGCCAGCGAGCGGAAGAAAATTCCGGTCACGCCTGAAGTGAATACCAGCGGCCCGAATACGACGATCACCGTCATCGTCGACGCGATCAGCGGGCGCCGTAGACTATGGAGCGCCTGGGACACCGCATCGCCGGCCGACTTGCCGGCTCCGAGCTCGCGATGAATCGCTTCGATCATCACGATTGCGTCGTCGATGAAAAGTCCGATTCCCGCCGCCAGCCCGCCCAGCGTCATCATGTTGAAGGTCAGGCCGACCGCCTTCATCACGATGAAGGTAATCGCGACGGTGCATGGCACAACGATCGCGGCGACTAACGCGCTCAGCGGGCTCATGGTGAATGCCAGCACCACCAAAACCGACAACGCGAGGCCGAGCACGATCGCGTCGCGCACGCTCTTGAGCGATTCGGCAACCAGGTCCGACTGATCGTACGAGATTGAAAACTGAATGTCGGGATAGCGCTGACGAAACTCCGCGAGGATCTGCCGCGCCTCCGCTGCGACCTGTTCAGTGCTGCCGCTCGGCCGCCGCGAGACTCCAACCAGCACAGAGGGGCCGTTCTCGGACGCCGCGCGGACGTAGTCTTCCTGGATTCCAAGTTCCACCGAGCCGATATCGCTGACGCGCACTGGCTGACCATTCACCGACGTTATCGGTACCGACGCAATCTGATCGGCCTGATGCAGGTCGGTGGTCACTACGGTCAGGAGCATCCGATGCGATTCGTTCATCCTGCCAGCCGACGCGATCACATTGTTCTTCGTCAGCCCCGCGACGACATCGCCCGGCGACATGTCATGCTGCAGCATCCGCGCTGGATCGAGCCGTACCACGAACTCGCGATATTTGCCGCCGATCACTCCGACCCGGTAAGTGCCCTCGATTCTGTGCAGACTCGGCACCAGGTCGTAGTTTACGACGTCGGTAAGCTCCGGCAGGCTGCGAGTCTTTGAGCTCAGGCTGATATCGACAATTGGAAACGTGCCGGTCGTCAGGAGCACGGCGTCGACCGAGGTATCGTTGGGCAACTGCGCGCGCGTGTGCGCGACCGCAGCGCTGAGCATCTGGAAACCTAACTGCGGATCAGAGTCCTCGCCGAAGGTAACGTCTATCTCGGAGCTGCCGCGGGTGGTCGTCGATCGCACCAGCTCCACACCCGTGATGCTGTAAGCGCTCTCCTCGAGCGGCCGCGTGACGGATGCGAGCATCTGGTCGGCGGGCAAGTCGCCGCTGTCGGCGAGAATCGTCGCGCGGCGAAAAATGATCTCGGGAAATACCGCGCTCGGGATTGTCCGCGCCAGAATTACCCCAAGCACGCTTGCTGCCAGGACAGACAGCACCGCCAGCGTCGAGCTGCTGCGCGTCATTGATTTCCCTGCGCGACGCGAACCCCAAGGCCGTCGGACAACGCATAGCCGCCCGAAGTGACGACCAGCTCGCCCGCCTTGATGCCCTCGGTCACCTGAACATGATCCTGATCGCGCAGTCCGACTTTGATGTCCGTGCGATGCGCCTTGCCGTCTTGCCCGATTACGAACAGGTGGTAACGATCGACGCCCTGATCCTGAAACAGCGCGGCGACCGGAACCACAATCGCGTCGGGGGCGCTTGCCGTCTCGACCAGAACTTCAACCGGCGCGCCCGCTTCCGCGAGACGCTCGGCACCTGTGAAGTCCGTCCGCACCGACGAGGTCGCGCTGGCCGCATCGAAGCTCGGCAGAATCGCCGCGATGCGCGCGGGAAACTCGACGCCGGGACGAAACGGCGTCGTCACTGTCGCAGTCATTCCGGGCTTCACCAGCGAAAGCTGGCTCACCGGCACCGACGTCTCGATATAGAGACTCGCCGGATCGATCAGGTCGACAATCGTGTCGAGGTCGGCCACCATCTGGCCGCTGGTAACCGGCGGTTGCGAGACGATGCCGGGTTCCGGCGCGACCACCGGTATTCCCACGCTGTGATTGTAGCGCTGCACCGACGCAGTCAACCCCGGCGCGTCTTGCGGATCGATTTTGCGCGCTACCGCGAGTCCCGCTTCCGCCGCTTCGATTTCGCGATTGATTACGTGCGCGACGACTTGGCCCTTGCGGACCGAATCGCCGGTGATGAGCTTCATTCCCGTGACCCGACCCGCAGTCGGCGCGCGTATGATCACGTGGCGCATCGCGACCGTCTTGCCGAGCAGCCGCAGCTCACTCGTCATCGGATGAACTTCGGACCTGGCCGCACTCACCAGCAGGGTAGGATTGGCCGGCGGCTTCGAGTCTTCGTCGTCCGCTGATTTTCCGCCGCCGCATCCCGTCAGCAGCGCCATCGCGATCGCCAGCACCGCCGCGAAAATCGCGATGGTGTAGCGGTTGCCGTCCGTGCGCTTCATCACTGGGTGTGGCCGAAGAGCAGGCTGGTCTCCGCCACCGCTTCACGCGCGTTGAATTCCTGGTCGAAGTGCTGGAGGCGCAATTGCTCGGCCTGCTGATAGGCGTCGAGCACCTCGAGCATCGTCGCAGAGCCGCCGCCGAGAAATCGCGACCACGTCAGCCCGAAGTTGTCGTCCGCGGTCGGCTGCGCGCGCAACAGGATATCGAGCTGGCGCTTCGCCTCGTCGTAGCGAAGCGACGCGTCCGCGACTCGCTTCTTCAGAATGTATTCGGCTTGCCGCGCCTGCGCGGTTGCAGAATGAGCCTTCGCCTTCGCCTGATCGATGTGCGACGCGATCAGCCCGCCGTCGAATATCGGCAGCGACATGACGCCGTCGTACGATCCGCCAAAGTTGTGCGAGACGGTCTCGGGTGGATCGATACCGACGAACCCTGTCGTGAATGCGACCTGAAAGGTCGGCAGCCTCTCCGCCTTCGCTGCCTCGATTTGCGAGTTCGCCGACGCTATCGCGCGCTGCGCCGCCTGCATCACAGGGCTTTGCGCCAGATCGCCCGACGGCTCCGGCGGAAGTCCGGTCAGGCTCGCGATGTCGAGGTCGGGCTGATTCGGCTCGCCGATCAAAATGCCCAGGGTTGCGGTCGCGCGCTCGCTATTGCTCCGCGCCGCGTCGAGTGCGAGTTCGGCGCTGTCGCGCGCGGTGCGGAACTTTAAAACGTCATTGGTGATCACCCGCCCGCTTTTTTCCAGCGCCTGAATGGTCGTTACGTAGCGCGTCATCCGCTCCAGGCTGTCCTGCAGGGCGCGCTGCTCACCGCGCGCGCGCAGCAGATCGAAATACGCGATCGAAGTATCGAAAACAATTTGTGCACGCGCCGCCGTCACCCCGAGCCGCGACGCTTCGTTCACGTACTCGGCCGCGCGCAGCAGCGCCCGGCGGCGTCCCCAGTCCCACGCCGTATAATCGAGGGTCAACATAGCGGCCGACAGCCCGCGGTTGGTAACGACCTCGTTGTATCCGGGGGCCTGGTAATACTCGGCGCCCGCTCCGATCGTCGGAAACAGCGGAGCGCGCTGCTCGCGCACGTGCGCGACGCTCATATCGCTCGACGCGGCAGCGACGTCGACTGAAGGCGCGACGTGCAACGCGCGATCGATCGCGTCGGACAGAGTGATGCTCGCGGCGCGCGCCACCGGCGTCCAGCAAACGATCGCGGTAGCAAGTACGGCCGCAGATAAGTGGCGGCAAGACGGCTCCATTCTGGAAATTCTAACAGCGGCCTGCCAACGGTCCAAATTAATGGAAGTTAAGCTAAATGTGGGCAGCCGCTATCGGAGCGGCACGGTCGCTCTGTTTGGATCTTCGTGAAACAGCGCCAGCGTCACCACGAAAGCCGATCCGCCCGACGGAAGATTCGCGGCCGCGATCTCACCGCCATGCGCCCGCGCAATTTCCCGGCACAGGCTCAAACCCAGCCCGCTGCCTTCGCCAGGCGATCCTGAGCCGCGAAAAAAGCGATCGAAAATATGCGGCAGCTCCGCCGGATGGATCCCCTCGCCGGTATCCGCGACGCGGAGAACCGCCCGATTGGCGTCGCTCTTCAGGCTGACATCGATCGATCCACCCGCCGGAGTGAACTTCAGCGCGTTGTCGAGCAGATTCACAATCAGGCGGCGCAGATGTCCCTCGTTGCCGTTGACGAACACATCCTCGGGCGCGCTGACCGAAAGTTTTATCTCCCGCGCTTGCGCCAGCGGCCCAACCGTCCCGGCTATCTCGCTCAGCAGCGCGCGAAGATTCAGCTTGTGCCGATCGACCATCACTTCGCCGTTGAGCCGCGACAACATCAGCAGCTCGTCGGCAATCCTGCACAGCGCCAGCGCCTCACGATGCGCCCCGCCAAGGGCAGCGCGATTTTCCGCGGGCGTGCGGTCGCGCGCGAGCGCAACTTCCAGTCCCGTGCGCAGAACAGCCAGCGGCGTCCGCAGCTCATGGGCCGCATCGGACGCGAACCGGCGCTCGGTCGCCGACGCGCGCTCCAGGCGGTCCAGCAGCGAGTTGATTTCCGCCGTGAGCCGCGCGACTTCGTCAGCCACCGGCGGGACCGTCAGTCTCGAGCTGAGATTGGTCGGCCCAATCGCGTCGAGCTCCGCCGTCACCGACTCAATCGGACGCAGCGCGCGGCCCGCCAGCAGGTACCCGCCGCCGACGCATAGCATCAGCACGATCGGCAACATCAGCAACAGCAGGTTGCGCAGGCCACTGACCGATTCCTCGACCAGGCCCGCCTGCACGCCGCTTTGCAGATACGCGATATCGCCGTTGTAGAGCATCGGAACCACCGCAAACCTGAACAGGCGGTTGCCGACGATCGCCGGATGAGTCGGGAGTGACGGATCGAACGGTGGCGGGATCGTGTGGACGTCGCCGGCATTTCCAAATTCGCCGTGCGCCGTGACGATTCGTACGCGCCGGCCCGGGCCGATATCCGTCTCGAGACTGAGCCGCTGCAAAATTCCGGCTGCGCTCGAGGTGCCACCGCGCTGGATTTGGTCGGCCGCGTTCTCGGCCTCTTCCAGCAACGCCGCGTCGAGCGCGCTGAATTGCTGACGCTCGAATAGTTTGATCGCTGCGATTGCCGCGACCAGCAGAATCGCCGCCAGCACCGTCGCCCAATAAATTGTCAGCCTGAGTCTGATCGTCATTGGCGGCGATCGCGCATCATGCGCGGCGTCATTCCGCGCGCATCGTGTATCCAACTCCGCGCACGGTGACTATCAGCGACCGATCGGCGCGCGGATCGATCTTCTGCCGCAGCCGATTGACGAACACTTCGATCAGGTTGGTCAGCGAGTTGTAGTTCGAGTCCCACACCGTCTCCGCGATCATGTCGCGCGTCACCACCTGCCCGGCGTTTCGCATCAGCAGTTCGAGCAGCATCTTTTCTTTCGGCGACAGGTTGAGATTGTGCTCGCCGATTTTCGCGCGTCGCTTCACCGTGTCGAACTCCAGGTCGCCGACTTTGAGAATCGCAGACACTGCCGTTCGCGGACGCCGCGCCAGGGCCTTGATTCTCGCCACCAGCTCGGCAAACGCGAACGGCTTGGCCAGGTAGTCGTCGCTGCCGCTGTCGAGTCCCGCGACGCGCTCCTCGAGCGTCCCGCGCGCCGTCAGGATCAAGACGGGAGTCTGGTTGCCCGCCGCGCGCATCTCGCGCAGCAGCTCGAGCCCGCTTTTCCCGGGCAGCCCGATGTCGAGCACGATCAGGTCGAGCGCGCCGTGCGCGATTATCGGCTCGGCCGCCTCGGCACTCCCGGCGATTTCGACCGCGAAGCCATCCTCGACCAGTCCCTGCTTGACCGAATTAGCCAGCCGGGCTTCATCCTCGATCAGCAGAATCCGCAGTGCGTTCATACCCCCCGATGCTGCCATGCCGCCGCACCCAAAAGAAGTGACCCCCAGACTGTCAGATCGCCAGCGAGAGGACGCCCGCGGCCACCAGCGCGCCTGCCCAGATTGTGTCGAGATTGATCCAGGCGCTGCGTAAAATCGCCAGACCGACCCATTCGTAGACCAGGATCGCAATCACTCCGGTCACCGCGATCATCGCGCCCGTATGTACCAGCACTACCGCTATCGCTTGCGCGACTGTGTGCGCGTGAGCGGCGGCGATGTGATGCGCATGCGGGGAATTCGGCGTCATCCCGATCAATATCGGGAACAACATCAGGCCTGCGCCATGCGCCGACGCCATCAGGAACGACCACAGCGCCAGCTCGGCGGCGTTCACCCGCATCGCAACCCATCGCGGATGCGCGCGCGGCCAGATAAAACGAAACAGCCCGAACAGGATCAGCGCCGCCGCGCCGATTGGGCGAAGCAAATCAATCGCGAAGAACAGCCGCAGGCCGCCGATGATCGCGACGACCGCCGCGATCGAGACCAGATGTCCGAGCGCTATCGGACCGAGCGCCCAAATCACTTTCGAGCGCCGACGCTCCTGGAGTCCCAGCGCGACCGCGAACAGCCAGCCCATCGACGGATCGATTCCGTGATACGCGCCGAGCGCCGCGACCACTATCCACGGCCACGCGGACGTCACGGATAGCAGAACGAGTCAGACGACGAGTCGCCGCCCTCGAGGCGAATCTGATGCGGCCGTTCACCGTCGAAAGTCGTGAAGAAATTCGGATCGATCGTCATGCCGCCCGCCGGCGCGCAATCGATTTTCGCGATCCAGCCGCGAATGCCCTCGGGATAGAATTGCGCGTCCCACGCTCCGTACAGCGAATTCGACATGTAGACACGCCGGCCGTCACGGCTTAGCTCGATCATCTGCGATCCGCCGTTCAGCGGCCCGCTCTTCGGATGCTCCCCGTGCGACACGATCCCACCCAGCCGCACGCTGCCGGTCTCCTTCGGCTTGAACGGGTCGCTGACGTCGTATTGCTTGAGGTCGCCGGTGCCGAAGCATGCGACGTACAAAAATTTATCGTCGAGACTCAGGTTGATGTCGGTAATCAGCGGCGGCACCGCCTTGAACGGCTTGAGCGCCGGCGGCAGCATGCTTTCGTCGGCGGGCTCGGCGGGAATCTCGATCACCTTGCGAACTTTCCATTCGCCGTTGTCGCGATGCCACAGCCAAATCGACGCCGACAAATCCTTGGTCGAGATCGCCACGCCGACGAAGCCGTAAGTCTTGGTTGGATCATGCGACGGACGAAGCTCGAGCACTAATTGATTTTCGGCCCCGAGGTCGAGCGACTTCAAATGCCGCCGGTTGCGCAGGTTCCAGATGTGAATCGCGTGACCGTATTTGTTCCCGAGCAGCAGGTCGGGCACGACGCCGTTTTCGATCATGTTCGGCGTGCCCCATTCACTCGTGACGGCAACGTCCCAGCCGAGATGCCACCAAAAATCGTACGCGAAGAATTGCGGCCCGCGATCGACTTCCCATCGCCCCAGCACGTCGAAGCTCTCGTGGTCGAGCAGGAAAATTCCGCCCGGCCCGTCGCCCTTCGGATCGCCAAGCGCGCTCACGTAAATCGCATCAGGCCCGCAATGAATCGTATGCGGCCGACTGTATCCCGCGCGCGACGCAATCTCCTCGGCCTCGATCGTCTTCACCAGTTTTGGCTTGGTCGCGTCGGGCTTGGTGTCGAAAACGTAAATCCGCGACGAGCGCAGTCCCGGCACCAGCAGGTATCGCCGCTCTATATGAGGATGCGGCGCGTACGGACACAGCGCAGCGCTGCACGCGTTCCAACCGAAATGATGCAGCTCGTCGCCGACGTTCGGCACTTCGGCGCGGCCGACGACTTGCGAGTAGGTTTTCGATTTTGGATCGAGATCGAGCACGCACAGCGCGTCATGCTTTCCGTTGCTGGTGTTCGGATTGAACGCGACGACGTAGCCAAGCTTCTCGCTCGGCGCCTGCATCGCCATCCGCGCCGACGGGTAGAAAGTTTGATCAGGTTTCCATAGCGCCATGATTTCGCACCGCCTTCCGCAAGATGATCCCGACCGTACCCAACGCGGCGAACTTCAATCAAGCCCGTCGCGCGGGGTCTACAACGCTTTTACTTTTGTCCCCCTTCCCACTATGGGAAAGGGTTAGGGCTAAGGTCTCTCGCCGAGGACGAAACGACTATGGAAGAAAAACCAATTCTCTACGAAAAGCACGATCGCATCGCCAAGGTCATCCTCAATCGGCCGCGCTACAAGAATGCGCAATCGCGACGCCTGCTCGAGGAAATGGACGCCGCTTTCGCCCAGGCCAACGCTGATGATGACGTCCGCGTCATTATACTTGCGGGCGCCGGCGACAATTTCTGCTCGGGTCACGACCTCGGCACGCCCGAGGAAAAAGAGGACCAGGCGCGCCGTCCGTTTCCCAAAGGCGTGCGCGGCGAGTATGCGCGCTCCCGCGAGATGTTCCTCGACAACACCTTGCGATGGCGCGATCTCGACAAGCCCACCATCGCACAGGTGCAGGGCCTGTGCATCTTCGGCGGCTGGATGTTCGCGGCCGCGATGGATCTCGTCGTCGCGTCCGACGACGCCAAGTTTCTGCCCTCGCTCCTGCAGTACTTCTCGATCCCGTGGGACATGCCGCCGCGCAAGGCCAAGGAAATTTTATTCCAGAGCCGCTTCGTCGATGCTGAGGAGGCCGCGCGCCTGGGCTTCGTGAATATGGTGGTTCCGCGCGCCGATCTCGAGACCGAAACGATGGCGCTCGCAAATCGAATCGCGGAGAGTGATCGCTTCACGCTCCGCATGGTCAAGTGGGCCGTCAACTCGGCGCAGGACGCGATGGGCTTCAGCACCTCGATTCGCAACGCCCACTCGCATCACATGATTCTCGGCATCGGCGGACTGATGCAGGCCAAAATGCAAGGCAAGGAGCTTCCCAAGCGGATGCCGGGCGTCGAGCAGGCACTGAAGAAAATAAGAAAGTAGGCCGCGCCGTTCACTATTCGCGTTCGATGAACGGCTAGCCGAAATTAATATCCGACAATAGAGTCCCGCTAAGACCGCTTACGGACGAACTGATTAGTGCCGATTTTCAAAATCCGTCACAATTGAAGTGTGACGGTGTCGATTGGAAAACTGAGTAGCGCGATCGTCTTCGCTTTTCTTTTACTCACAGCTACCGCTTCCAGGGCTGAAGAGCCCGCCGCGACGCTTCCGCCGATATCGCATCGAATCGCCGGCGGCGAATTCGATTTCATCGTGTGGGATAGCAACAGCTTTACCAAAATTGGTTCGCGATTTGGTGAGAGCCCCAAGGTCCTGGCTAGCGAGAACGGCAAGCAGGTGAGCGATCGGCTGAATGCCGGCGATACTGTGCATATCGACAATCGCCATATTGTTCCGATCGAAGCCGCCGACTTGATCGAGGTCAATCTGCCGCAGCGGATGCTATTTCACTTTGAAGGTGGCCGATTAAGCGGCGCTTATCCTGTCGCGATCGGTCAACCGGGCAAGCAGTGGCGCACGCCCACTGGCGCGTTCAAGGTGATCCAGTTGCAGGAAGATCCGACCTGGCGCGTGCCCGCCTCGATTCAGCGCGAAGAGGAGGAGGCGGGCAGGGACGTCGAGGACGAAGTCGACCCCGGACCCGACAATCCGCTCGGCAAATACTGGATCGGCCTGAGCTTCCCGGTGATCGGGATCCACGGCACCAATCATCCCGTCAGCGTGTACAGTTACCGAACCCACGGATGCGTCCGCCTGCATCCCGACGATATCAAAGCGCTGTTCAACGATGTCGATCTGAATGACAGTGGCGTGATCGTTTACCTGCCCGTGATGCTGGCGCGGCTCGACGACGGCCGGATTTTCCTCGAGAGCGATCGCGACATTTACCGCAAGGGTACCGGCGGAATCGACGCGGTAAAGGCTCTTGCGCGGGCTGACGGTGTTGATAGTCTAATTGACTGGTCTCGTGCTGGGGAAGTCTTAGAGGATCAAGAAGGAATCGCGCGCGACGTGACCCTTGGGTCCGAACGCGCAAGGGGAACGCCGGCTAATTCGATCGCGGCGACGACAAGTGACCGAAAAGCCAGAGTCGCAACTGACGCATCGCGGGGCATTATCGCGGAGGAGCTTCCTCCGAATTAGCGCAATTGCCGCTGCACAACTCGTCGTGCCCGCAGTCGCGATGGCGCGTACGACAGTCCAGCTTCGGCGCCGATCGCTCAAGTTCTACGCTTTGCACACCGGTGAGAGCCTGACCACGACTTATTGGGAAAATGGACACTACATTCCCGAGGAACTCGATCGCGTCAACTACGTCCTGCGCGATTTCCGCGCCAACGAAGTAAAGCCGATCGATCCGACGCTCCTCGATCTGCTGACCCGAATCCATCATCGACTAGGAACCAACGAACCGTTCCAGGTGATTTCCGGATATCGCTCGCCGCTGACTAATGCGATGCTCCATGCGAACAGCGAAGGCGTCGCCGTCCACAGCCTGCACATTGACGGCAAGGCGATCGACATCTGCGTCCCGGGACGCAGCCTCGTGCAACTTCGCGGCGCCGCACTCGCGCAGCAAGCCGGCGGCGTCGGCTACTACCCGAAGAGCAACTTCGTCCACGTAGACACCGGCCGCGTCCGCTTCTGGTAAACAGCCACCGATTTTAGGTTTTCGATTGCGCCCGCATTGGGGCCGCAACTTCGGTCAATGCCTCGCCGTCGGGCGAGCTGGCCGCCATCTGCTTCAGCGCCGAATCCAGCTCGACCCCGAGGCCATCTGCGATTCGATCGATAAAATTGAACAGGCTCGCGATCACGACGATATCCAGCGTCTGCTCTTCGCTGAAATGCGCGCGCAGACCGTTGAGGTCGTCGAGCGTCATCGACGACGGATTCGCCGTGATCTTTTCCGCGTAAGCGAGCATCGCTCGATCCGCATCTGACAACGGTGCGCCACGCCAGTCGTGCTTGACGTGCGCCACCAAGTCGTTGTCGCCGCCACTATGGACGCGGAGAACCTCCGCGTGCGCGTTGGTTCAGTAGTGGCACCGATTGATCGATGAGACGACCGTCGCGATCATCTCCTCCTGCACGCGCGTCAGCTTCGATCCGCCAAACGTCGCAACCTGGAACGTATTCGCGACGGCGCCGACCAGTTCAGGCTTCAGACTGAACGCCTGCATGATGTTTGGCACCATGCCGTTGCGTGCGCGAACATTCTGATAGATTTCCGCCAGCCGCCCGACCGCCTGATCTTCGGCGACAGTTTTGATCCAGGCCATCGCAGTCTCTAAATCGTGCGGCGCAGGAAATCGAACATCTTGTCGAGTCCTTGCTTGCATCCCGACAGCACGTCCATCTGCAGGAACCCGTGCGGCATGTCCTCGAGAATCACAACTTCATGCCGGATGTCGGCGAGCTTGAGCGCGTCCGCCATCGAGTGCGTCTCCGGCAGCAAAGTGTCTGCCGTGCCGCAGATGACGAAGCTCGGCGGCATCGCGCCCGCCTTCACTGCACGCAGCGGACTGACGCGAGGATCCTCGAGGATCGCGGGATAGCCCGCGCCCGCGTATGCCCTGATCATTCCATCGAAGGTGTTGTTGCCGTCGCGTTTCATCTGTGCGGGAAAATCGAATAGCCCGTAAATTAACAGCGCAGCTTTCGGCTTCGCCGGGCCTGCATATTTCTCAGCCGCCAGTGACGTGAGCGTCGCCGCGGTAAGATTGCCGCCGGCAGAATCGCCGCCGACCGCGAGCCGCGCCGCATCGCCGTTCCATCGCTTGGCGTTTTCGCCCGCCCACTTCACCGCATAGATGCAATCGTCGAGTCCCGCGGGAAACGGATGCTCGGGCGCGAGCCGGTAATCAACATTGATCGTGAGATATCCCGCCTCGGCGAATTGCATCCCGAGCTTGCGATGCGTCTTCGGGCTGCCTCCGATCCATCCACCGCCGTGCAGATACACGACCACCGGATGAGGTCCATTGCTCTTCGGCACCGCGACATCAGCGGTGAGACCGGGACGAATCTCGACGCCTTCGTGAAAAGCGCCGATCTCGGGAGGATTCGAGTTCATCATCGGCGTGAACGTTTCCATCGCCTGGCGCAGCCCCATCACGTCAGTTGGTATCGGAGCCTTGGCGAGAGCGTCGAGAAAAGCGCGTTCCTGTTCGGTAACCATGGCTGTAATCTCCTCTCGCCCTACGGTAGTTTGATTCTCGGCAAAATCAAGCGCTGCCGGAGATCTGCCTGAGCGAAAGTGACTGACGGAAAAGCATTGCGACTACCCACTTTCGTTCATGTAGGTCCGCCGCGAACCGGCACCACCTGGCTGCACGAGGTGTTGTTGGGCCACATTGGCTTGCCGAGCCGAAAAGAAACCCGATTCTTCGACGCTCACTACAATCGCGGTGCCGAGTGGTACTGTCACCTGTTCGGAGACTATCCGGCCGATGTTCCCAGAGGCGAGATGGCGCCCACGCTTTTCTCGAACGCGCTGGCGCGGGAACGAATCAAATATCACATTCCGGACTGCAAAATAATTGTCACTTTTCGCGAGCCCGCCGCGCGGCTGTATTCGCAGTATCGGCTATTTCGGTTGGAACGCAGTCATGTGAACGATACGTTCGACGAATATTGGCGCTCCCGGGTCTACGAAGCCGCGGATTTGTGCAGCTACGCGACGCAGCTCAAGCGATGGCAGGCGACATTTGGAAAATCGCGGGTCCTGGTGCTCTTCTATGACGATCTGAGTTCCAATCCCCAGGGCTATCTCGACACGGTCTGTGATTTTGTCGGAGCCCGCCGCATTGAGCTGGAGCGGTCAAGAGTCGGCGGCGGGAAAATCTATGCTGCCCCTGCCGCACCTCGCCCCAACGAATTTGCGAAACGCGCAGTCGCGACGCTTCATTGGATTTCCAGTCGCGGCGCGCGGCCATTGATTCAACTCAGCCAGCGGACGCCGCTGTGGAAGATCATGCGGCGGCCATTCGTCGAAGATTTTCCGCCGCTCACCGATGAATCCGCTGACGAAATCCGCGCGATATTGCTCCCCGAGACCGAGGAGCTTGAACTGATCACCGGCAGGGATCTTTCTGGATGGAAACCCGCGAGCGCCATCGAGGCGGGACGCGAGCGCTGTCGCCCTGTCGCTCTCCCGTTACGTCAGGGGATAGGTTAGGTGAGGGTTCTGGGCTGCAACCTAAGCCCTAACCCCTTCGAAGAAAAAGACCCTACTGCAGCGCCGAGGCACCGACCGCAGCCTTCACCATCGGCTCGAGCTCGCCCGACTCGTGCATCTCGCGGATGATATCGCAGCCGCCGACGAACTTGCCGTCGATATAAACCTGCGGGATCGTCGGCCAGTTGCTGTATTGCTTGATCGCGTCGCGCAACTCGGGATCGCTCAGCACGTCGGCGGTCGCATACGGCGCGCCGATCTCGTCGAAAATCGCAACCGTGGCGGCAGAGAATCCGCACTGCGGAAAGCTGCGATTGCCCTTCATGAAAATCATGATCTTGTTTTCTTTGACTGCTGCTTCGATCTTTTCGACTATGCTCGCCATGTTCTTTCCTCTATCTGCGATTCTCATACTGCGCCGGGGTCAACGTCTTGAGCGTCAGCGCATGCACCTGCACGCGCATCGCATCACCCAGCGCCTTATAAACCAGTTGATGCCGTTCGATAAGACCCTTGCCCTCGAAACTCGAGCTGACGACGAGCGCCTCGAAATGGTCTCCGCCGCCGGTGTAGTCGCGCACCTCAACCTGCGCGTCAGGAATCCCGCGCGCAATTATCGTCTCAATTTCCTTAGGGTCCATCACTAACCCGGCATCTTAACCCGCATCCGCCCCGCGAATCCACCTGCAGGTGCTTTGAGGGTCACCTGGTCCCGGCAAAGTGAGATTGCGGCCGCCCATTTTGCTACCGGGAAGATTTATCTGACTACCGAAATGTCGACGACGTGCCCGTTGATGTCGTCGGGCTTGCTCGGCGAAACTGGAGGCTTTGCGCCGTCGAGCAGTTGCCTTGCGCTGTCGGTGATTTCGCCGGCATGGCCCGCGCCCACGATTCGCGATACCAGCTTGCCGTCAGGCCCGACGAACAGCGTCGTCGGAATCGCCTCGACGCCCATGCTGTCGACCAGCCGCTCGTCGGCCAGCGCGATCGGATAGTTTATCTGGAACTCTTCGACGAACGGCGCCACTGCCTTCGCGCCGTCGCCCTGGATCAGGTCGCATGAGACCCCGATTATCACTAGGCCGCGCGTCCTGTTGTACTTCTTGTAGAGCGCAACCAGTTCCGGAATCTGCTTGCGGCACGGCCCGCACCAGGTCGCCCAGAAATCGACGATCACCGGATGTCCGCGGTAGCTGCTGAGGTCGATACTCCTGCCGTCAAGACCGGGCGCGCTGAATTCCAGACCTTCATCCGCCGGCGACGAGACCGCTTGCGGCGTGTCGAGGCGCAGCAGTTGCTTGGGCTTTCCGCCCATCAGGAAGTCGAGGTTGAAGAATGCGGCCGCGATCAACCCAAGCGATGCGACGATCGCAACTACCCGCAGTATTTGTTGCCTGCCGCTCATACCTGCTCGATAACGGTCGCGATTCCCTGGCCAATACCGATACACATCGTGGCGACCCCGAGTGCGACTCCGCGCCGGCGCATCTCATGCGTCAGCGTCACCACCAGCCGAGCGCCCGAGCATCCAAGAGGATGCCCCAGCGCGATCGCGCCGCCATTCACGTTGAGCCGCTCTTCGTCGATCTTGAGATCGGTATTGCACGCGAGCACTTGCGCGCCGAATGCCTCGTTGATCTCGAACAGGTCGATGTCGCCGATTTTCAGTCCGGCGCGCGCCAGCGCCTTATGTGTCGACGGGACGGGACCCCATCCCATGATTTCCGGACGCACTCCCGCCACTGCGGTCGCACGAATCTTCGCAAACGGTTTCAAGCCGAGCGACTTCGCCCGCTCCGCACTCATCAGCAGCACGGCCGCGGCGCCGTCTGACAACTGCGAGGAATTTCCCGCCGTCACCTGGCCGTCGGGCTTGAATGAAGGCTTCAGGCCCGCGAGTTTTTCCATAGTAGTTTCGGCGCGCGGTCCCTGGTCAACGTCGACGACGATGCCATCGGGCAGTTTGACCGGGACGATTTCTTCCTTGAAGCGCTCGCGCGCCGCCACCGCGCGCATGTTCGATCGCAGAGAGAACGCATCCGATTGCTCGCGCGTAATTTTGTACATGTCGGCCAGCCGCTCGGCCGTCATTCCCATGAAAAACATGTCGCGCGGAAACATATCCATCAGCTTGGGATTGGGCAGGATTCCCGATCCCATCGCGACGTGCGTCATATGCTCGACGCCGCCCGCAATCGCGACTTCGCCCGCGCCCGTCATTATTTCCTGCGCCGCGAAGTTCACAGCCTGCAGACTCGATCCGCACTGACGATCGATCGTCGTGCCCGCGACTTCCACCGGCAATCCCGACAGCAATCCGATCATCCTGCCGACGTTGAGCCCTTGCTCGCCGGTCTGATTCGCGCATCCCCAAACCACGTCCTCGATTTCCTTGGGGTCGAGCTTCGGATTCTTTTCGAGCAGGCGCCGGATACAGATCGCGCCCAAATCGTCGGCGCGGATATCCTTGTAGTAGCCCTTGTCCTTGCCGGCCTTGCCAATCGGAACCCTGACTCCATCGACGATAACAACTTCGCGCACTGTGTTCTCCTTCGGCGGCGTCGCGTGATGAATGCGCAGCCGCAAATCCTTGACCCTATATGATACTCCGCTTGCTCAGTTCCGATAGCCGCAAATTATCGTAACCGAGAACGCTCTTCAGCACCTCGTCGGTGCTCTCGCCCAGCCGCGGCGATCGCGTCGAAGGAATATCCGTATCACCGGCGCTCTTGAGGGGCGAGCCCGGCACGATCAGCCCGTCAAACTCGGGATGCTCCGCGTGCAGAATCATGTTGCGCGCCGCCAGATGCGGGTCGCGGGTCACTTCCTCGACGTTGGCGATCGGCGCGCATGGCACCGACGCGTCGCCGAGCAGGCGCAGCCAGTGATCGCGCGGTTGTGTCGCGAAAATTCGCGCGAGGATCGCCTCGAGCTCCGGATGGTTCGCCGTACGATCCGCATTGGTCAGAAAACGCGGATCGTCCTTGAGTTCTGGCGCTGCGATCGCGTCGCAGAAGCGAAGCCAGATTGCCTCGTTGCCGGCGCCCATCACGAAGTAGTCGTCGGCCGCGCGAAACTGCTGGAACGGCGTGATCGACGGATGCCGCGTGCCGAGTCTCCCTGGAATCTTGCCCGACACCGAGTAGCGCGCGAGCGCGTCCTCGAGCATCGCTACCTGGCAATCGAGCATCGCGATATCGACATGATTGCCAACGCCGTCGCGGTCGCGGACACGCAGCGCCGACATGATCGCAATCACGCCGTAGAGCGCCGCCGACAGATCGCCGACCGACACGCCGCATCGCACCGGCTCGCCGCCGGGATTGCCGGTGATACTCATCGTGCCGCCGAGCGCCTGCGCCACGATGTCGTAAGCAGGCGCCGAAGTCTTGGGCCCGGTCTGCCCGAATCCGGAAATCGAGCACAAAATTATTTTGGGATTGGCAGCCTTGAGCTGCGCGTATCCGACCTTGAATCGATCCATCGTACCCGGCGAGAAATTCTCAACCACTACATCAGATTTTGCCGCCAGCTCGAGAAAGACCTTGGCCCCCTCCTCGATCCGCAAGTCGAGCGTGACGCTGCGCTTGCCGCGATTGACGCTGTAAAAATAGCCCGAATCTCCAGACGGCATCACCGGCGCGAAACTACGCGAATCGTCGCCGCGCCCCGGCACTTCAATCTTGATGACGTCGGCGCCGAGGTCCGCCAAATTCATAGTACAAAAGGGCCCGGCCAAAACCCGCGTCAGGTCGAGCACGCGAACCCCACGCAGCGGCTGTTGATCGATCATCGAAGGTTATCCTCGTGCAAGGTTCTGCCGGCGCGCCGTTCAAATACTAAAGGCTATGCTTAAAATCAGCGCCGCATCTCCGAAACGGTCGAACTCGACGCATCGTAGCCGACCGAGGTTACCGAGTGAAACGCGGACCTACTAGCTTCCAAGCGCGCGTCGTCTCTATATTGCGCTGACAGGGGGTGGACTTGGACGACCTTATCGAACTATTTGTCGTCGTCGCGATATTCCTGATCGTGGTGGTGATGCCCGTCGCGATCGCGGTCGCGTTCCACCGTCTCCGAGACATTGGAAAACGGGTTCGTGGCTTCGACGACCGAATTCACGACGCCTTGATCAATTCCAATTCCATTGAGTCGGCACTGCGGCGTTTGGAAGAACGATTCGCGCGCCTCGAAGGGACGCAAACTTCCACCGAATCGAAGCCGGCAGCACTGGCTCCCGAATCTGCTGTAGCAACCGAACAGCCGGCCTTCGTTCGCGTCGAAAACGCGTCGAAAACGCCGGATTTGAAACTGTCGCCATGGCAGGTGCCTCCGGAGTTGTCCGAACATCCACCCACGTTGCAGTCGGCGCCCGAGGCGAGCAAACGCACGCAGGCGCCAATCGTACCGCTGACGGAAAGCGCCCGCGCTTTTGCGCAACGTGTTCGCGAGCAGTTCGCCGGCGAGGAATGGGAAGCGATCGTCGGAGGTAGCTGGCTCAACAAGCTCGGCGTGCTCGTGTTGGTGATCGGTATCTCGCTGTTCCTCGCGCATTCGCTGACGCATCACGGCCCGCTCGCGCGAATCGCAACCGGACTCGCGGTCAGCCTCGCGATGCTGGCAGGCGGCGTCGTGCTCGAGCGTCGGGCGCGATATGTGATTGTCTCGCGCGGATTGATCGGCGGCGGATGGGCCGCGCTCTACACGACCGCATACGCGGCGCACGCGTTTGAGAGCGCGCGCGTGATCCAGAGTCCGCTCATCGCCAGCCTCGTGCTGTGCGCGGTCGCGCTAGGGATGATTCTTCACTCGCTCCGTTACCGATCGGAAGTCGTCACCGGCGTCGCGTATTTCGTCGGCTTCGCGACACTCGCGATCAGCCCCATTACCTCGCTGGCGCTGTTCGCGTCGGTACTGCTGATCGCTTCGATGCTGTATCTCGCGTATCGCTTCACGTGGGACCGGATGGCGGTTGCGGGCGTCGTAGTCGCGTACGTCACCTTCATCTGGGGCGCGAAAATTCCAGCCGATACGCATTTCGCATTCGTCTCCAGCCAGATCGCACTCGCCGCATACTGGCTATTGTTCGAGGCGTTCGACCTGGTCGGTCTCATGCGGCGCGAAAATCGCGACGACGCGGTGAAAGCATTGGCGGCACTCAACGCCGTCGGATTCCTCGGAATGGCGACGATCGAGTGGTCAGCATTCTCACCCTCGACCATCCATATTCTTTTCACCTATGCCGCCATCGCATTCGCGGCGACCGCGGCATTGAGATGGAAACTGGTACCGCCGTCACTCGTCGAGCCGTCTCCGAAAATCATCATCGAGCGCCTTGAATCGGGAAGCTTCGAAGTTGCCGCGACGCTGGCGTCGGGGTTGATGGCCGCGGCGATTTTCTACCGCTTTACCGGCTACGCCATCAACGTCGCTCTGCTGCTAGAAGCGGAGTTTTTGTTCATCCTCGGTCTGCGCCTCCAGCTCAAATTCCTGCGCGCGCTCGGCGGCGCGGTGTTTGCGGTGGCGGCCGGAAAAGTCATCATTTACGATCCACAAGACGACGCGAGAGACCGCGATCGCCGGCCACCTCTTTTACGCATGGACTCCGACCGCGATCCTCACCGCAGCGGCCGGTTACGCAAATCGAATCGGATTCAAAGGCTGGCGCGCATTCGCGTGGACGGCGACGCTCATCTTGTGGTTCGTCCTCGCACAGGAACTCGACCCTGCCTACGTGGGGCTCGGCTGGCTGATCCTCGGCGGGTGCCTGTTCGAGTACGGGATCTTCACGCGCGACGTCGATCTGCGCACGCAAGGCTACGTCGCGAGCGTGTCGGGAGTTGGTGCCCTCGCGTTGATCAACGGAGTCGGCGATCTCGGCTTCCCGAACTTGCATCCGTGGATTTCGCTCGTGCCGACCACCTTGATGGCGTTCGCGGCGACCTTCCAGTTGATGCGCGAGACCGACGCTACGCTCCCGGAACCCGAGCGCTCCTGGGCGCGCGACGCGGCATCCGCCGCGGGCGCAATCCTCGCGATGCTGCTGGCGTGGCAGATGCTCCCTGCGCCGGCGGTCGCAGTCGCGTGGACAGCGCTCGCGATCGTGCTGGTCGAGGCGGGCTTCGCGACCGGACTGCTCGCGCCGCGAATCGAGGGCTACGCGCTCGCCGCTTGCGCCTTCGCGCGGCTGTTCCTCGCAAACTTCACCGCGACCGGCACGTTCGGCATCGTGTCGGAGCGTTTGCTGACCGTCGTGCCGGTAATCGTCGCGTTCTACTACGCCGCCCAGCGGCTCGACGAGGAAAAGCTGCGGGTGCACCTGGAATGGTTCGAATACGTCGCCCGCCGAGTCTTCCTGCACGCCGGCGCGATATTAATCGTGGTGCTGATTCGGTTCGAAGCCGGCCGCGTCGCCGCAGTAATCGGATGGTCGATATTCTCAGTGATCCTGCTCGAGGCTGGCCTGCGCCTGCGCGACGTCGATTATCGCTACCAGAGTTATGCGCTCGCGGCGGCGACGTTTGCGCGCAGTTGGGCGAGCAATTTCTACATCCCGGGCTCGCTGGGCGGGATGCCCGAGCGCGTGGTCACCGGCGCAATCGTAATCGGATGCCTGTACGGATGCGAGCTGCTCGCGCCACGCAGCGACCGCGTGTTCACCCCGACCAACGGCAATCCAATCGAGCAGGCGCTCGAGTACATCGACCTCAACGCGCGCACGATTTTCTCGATGCTGGCGTCGGCACTACTGGCGCTGCTGCTCTTCTATGAAATCTCGGGACGCCTGCTGACTGTCGCGTGGGGTTTGCAGGCGGTCGCGCTGCTGATCGCGGGCTTCGCGATTCGTGAGCGCGTCCTGCGCCTGTCCGGGCTCGGACTCTTCGCCGTCTGCATCCTCAAGGTCTTCACCCACGACCTGCAGCACCTTGACGCGCTGCCGCGAATCCTGTCGTTCATCGTGCTGGGCGCGCTGCTGATCAGCATGTCGTTCGTCTACACGCGCTACCGCGAACAGATGCGGCGGTTTCTCTAAATGGCGACCAGAGTTCAAATCCGCCTCGCAGTCGTGCTGGGACTGTTGGCACTCTCGGCCGTGATCGTCACGACGATGGGACGCTCGACCTACCGGGTGAATTTCTCCGCGGCGATGGAACTGTGGAGCGACGTGCTGCGCGATGCCGACGACTTCGGCCTGCAACTGACGCGCGTCTCCGCGCACGATGAAACGGAACTCGGCGACAGAATCGCGAGCGCAATCGCCGCGCAGTATGGGCAAACGGCGTCCGCGCCCTACCTGACCGCAGTCGGCGACAGCCTCGCACAACACGCCACCCGCAAAGACATCAGCTACAAGTTTCACGTTATTCAGTCGCCGGAGATTAACGCGTTCGCCGTTCCCGGCGGCCACGTGTTCATCACTACCGGGATGCTCGCCTTCCTTCATTCCGAGGCCGAGCTGGCCGGCGTGCTGGGACACGAGATCTCGCACATCGACCTTCGCCATTGCATCGACCAATACCAATACCAGCTTGCGCTGCGCCGCGTCGGCGAGGAGCCGCTGGGAGAGGTGGTGGACTATCTGCGAATGCCGATGACCATCGGCTACAGCAAGTACCAGGAGGCTGAAGCCGACGAGAACGGAATGATGCTCGCAATCGAGGCCGGCTACGATCCGCGCGCGATGGTAAATGAGATGACGCGTTTCGACACGGTCGCGCCGGATCCGGCCGCCGCGCAAGCAGAGCCGGGCCCCGCGACGGAGGCGGCATCGGCAACAGTGGACGCGCTCGGAGACTACTTGCGCTCGCATCCGTTGAACCACGAACGCATCGAGGATCTGAACGATCTGATCGCGAGCGATCGCCGATGGCACGGCTCGCGCGAAGTGTACGAGGGAGTTCAGAACTACAGCCAGGGTATACCGATGAGCCAGCGCCGGTTCCCGGGCGAAACGAAGAACTGGTGATGAGACGGCAGCCCAGTCAGCGGCGGCGAGTTCTTGCTTCGCGGGCGCGCATTGCTTCGGCCGGGGTCATTATCATGCGCGGCTCCTCTTCGGCCTTCTGCTGCTCTTTCGCCGCGACGGTGCCGAGTTGGGTGCGGATGAAGGCCTGGAAGAAGAGGACCTTGGTCACGTCGATTCCCTCGCGCAGTCGCGAGGCTGCGGCTGCGGCCCATCCCGCTTGCTCGCGACGTCCGACCCGCGCGAGGTAGTACGCGATATCCTCGAACCGGCGCTGGATCCGCCTGCCGTTCTCTCCGTGCAAAAGTTCGGTGGTCGCGCGATCGATGACCGCATCCACGCGCTCCTGCTTACGCATCGGGCTCAAGACGATCACGCTTTCGCCGGCCTCATTGATTTCATCGACGTATCGCTTGAGCAGATCGTCGGGCAATCGCCATTCGAGCAGCTCCGGTTCCTTCAGCAGCTCGACCGACGGTTCGCCAGCGGCCTCTGCCGCCAGCTCGGCATAAACGGGATGAACCAGTTCGGTCGGCGGTGGCGACGTTATCAACTCGGAGCGCAGGGCGAGGAAGTTTCCGACCTGTCCGCGGCGCGACTCGGGCGTATTGCGCCAGGCCTCGCATGCGATGAAGTCGGCGACGCGCCAATCGGCGTCGACCAGCTTGACCTGCGCGCGCTGCTCGAGCTCCTCGCGTTCGGAATTCAGCTCGCGCCGCGACAGCCTTGTGTTCTGCGCGCCGACCAGACCCTCGCTCTCCGAGATCAGCGCCCACATCCGCAGCAGGCCGCCCTGCACCCGCGGCTTGACGATCCACACGATCCGCGCCCCTTCGCCGTCAATCGGCGAGAGCATAGCGGTGACGTCAGTTTTTTCAGTTTTTTCAGTGGCGCTGTCGTGCGCGGTGATAGCCGCTAAAGGGGGAGGAGCGTCGATGCCGTGTTGCTTGAGCTTGTACAACGCGCGACGGACTTCGCGCCGCATCGCACCCGATGCGCCCGCTTCCATTTCGGTGAGCATCGCAGCTGCGGCAGGGTCAGCGATCATTCCGAGCGCGTGTGCGATTGCGAGGTCCGTGACACCGGGATTGCCCCTTAGCTCGCGAAGTTTCGCGATCGCGTCGGAGGGCGCGGCTGCCGGATCGAAGCCTGCCTCATGCAGCTTGGTGTCGTCAGGATTCGTGTCGGGTGACTTACTCAAATGAATGCCGATGCGAAAGTCGTGGAAGCCTATGCGCGCGCTTCGTGAACTGTCAAGTTTTTCACGTCGGCGAGGTCGCGATCAATGAAAAACCTGGAAGCGAAGTTCCGGCTGTCGAATCACGTCGAGGCCGAGGCGCGCGCGAGCGAACTTGGATACACCCCGCGCGCGATACTTCATCAGCGCGACACCTTTTTTCGCGTCGCGAACGGCAAGTTGAAGCTGCGCGAAGAAAATGGCGTCGCCGCTCTCATCTACTACCATCGCGACGAGAGCGGCCCCCTGATGTTGAGCAACTACGAGATTGTGAAGGTCGCCGATCCGCCGCGGACGCTACGAATTCTGGCCAGTGCGCTCGGCCCGATTGCGGTCGTGGAAAAAGTACGAACCTTGATGATGCGCGACAACGTGCGGCTGCATCTCGACCGGGTCACGCGCCTCGGTGACTTCGGCGAGATTGAGGCGGTGATTGCAGATGGCGACGATCCTGAACGCAGCCGCGCCGCCGTGAACCAAATCCTCGAGGCGCTCGGTATCGCGAAGACCGATCTGATCGACGTGTCGTACTTCGAGATGCTCGCGAAGCCTTAGTGCTACATTCACCCTGCCGCATCGCGCGGCAGCAACGACTTTAAGCCGGCCGCGAACTGACCGAGCGGCGGCGAGCTACCTGCGCGACGAGCGATTGCACCCGGCTCAGCATCGTCGTGACGCCCTCGACGGCCGACTCAAGCCGCCCGACGACCGAGCTTCTACGCCTGGCAGCCTTCAGATCCAGCTCGTCCAGTTTTGCCAGAGCCGCGCTCCGAATAGTTTCGGTGATCTTGCCAAAGTCGCGTGTCGGCGCGTCGACTTGGCCGCCGGCTATGACAGCTGATCCTGGCGGGACCAACCCAAGCTCCTCGCGCTTCATCGATTCGCGAATCTGCCGCAGGATGAACATCACGTCTTCCTTGCTATCGAGGATTCCGAGCAGAGACGCGCGCGACAATGCCTGCAGCTCCTGCTGAGTGACGCCCAGGCTTTCGATACCTTCGGCGTCTGCGCAGAATTCCTCGAACACTCTGCCCTTGGCCGCTTGACCTTCAGCCCGATCGTCCGAGGCCTGTGCTTTCCTGTTGTCTTCTGAGTCCGTCATAGTATCGATTCCTCCCCGAAACCGAATCGCCAAGTGTATACTTTAATCAGTCACGACTGCTTCACATGGTGAATACATGACTAACTTTCTTTTGGTAGTGTCTAGATATGTCATGTAGGAGTCAAGTACTACACGCCGTCCTACGGTCACTACGCAGATATGGAACGACAAAGGTTGTCTAGGAGAGTGTAAGCTAGCCAGAAAACCCTGACAATCGAGCGCCCCGGCGAGCATTGGGCTCGACGGGGCGCATCGGGGACTATTTCATCGCCAATCGCTAGAGATGGATTAGCGCTCAGCCATTCTGTCCTTTCTTACTCTGGCCCGGACTGAAGCGATGGTTGGTGTGCGCTTTGCAGACCCAATTCGTCGCGTCATTAACGTTACCGCCCTGAAAAACCGCGAGACTCGGAAACGGGCAGAGCGGGAAAGTGCGTCCGGCTTGCGGGCCTGCCGGCACCTCGCCGATTATGCGAGCAGGCGCGACGCCAGACTCAACCCATACGGTGAGCGGAGTCAGCGGATCGAAATTGTAGGGTCCCGGCCCCCCCGAGCAATGATGCATCCCGGGCACCATGAACAGCCGCGCGTCGTCTTGCAGATGCTTGAAGCCGCCGCCGAGTGTCTGGGCCACGGCGGTGTAGTAGTCGACGCTGACGAACGGGGTCAACGCCGGATCACCTCCACCCGTGGTACATGACCAGTTTGCCGCCAGCGCCGAAGAACGGCGAGAGGTCGGTATCCTCGCCATTGGAATTGAAATTGGTAATGACCGTGTTTAGCAGCGCGACCTGCGTCGGATCGGCAAAGTCGAAGGTCAGCGAATTATACGATGGATCATCAAAGACGAAGAATTTCATGAACTGATCCTGGAACGAGAACTGAAGCGGCGCCGCGCCAAACGAGGCGGGGACCACGCCGTACGGATTGTCGACGCCGAAACCGTCCGGTGGCGGCGCAAATCCGGTTATCCACTCCTCCCACCCGTCATTGCCGCCCGGATTGCTGGCCGTATAGCCCGGATAGAGCTGAGTCCCGTCGGGCGTCGTCGCGCCGGCATAAATCTTCTTGACGGTAGCTACCTGTGCCGCAGTGAGGCAGTTGGAGGTGAGCTTTTTGCTACATTGGATCGATGCCGGATCAAAGTTGCACAGCCGCGGATCTTCGATCAGACCATCGACCACGCCATCGGAGGCGTCGCATGCGCTGGTCACAGCGGCATCGAGTACGGCTATCTGCGAGGGCGGCAGCCAACTGTCGCCGGTGCTATCCGTGAGCAGCGCCAGATCGTTCCAGTTGAAACCGGCGATCGGATCGCTGATAGCGGGGTCGCCCGCGACGATCCCGTTGAAGTCGGCGGGAAATTTCTGCGCCTCGACCAAAGCCTGGCGTCCACCCGTCGAGCATCCGTCGAAGTAGGAGAACATCGGCGCGGCGTAGTACTGGTTGGTCAGGTTCTGGCCCGCCAGCGTGCTCAGATGAACGGCTCGGTACGCGAAATCCTCGATCGCGGCCATGTTTGGAATATTGCCGGGCTCGAGAAGAGCGAAGCTGCCATCAAGCGATGCAGCTGGACCAAAAACCGATTCATGGCCGGTATCGGTCACCGCTTCGGCGTAACCGAAAGGGAGCAGGGCGGTCGGGGAGGGCAGGCTGCCCTGAAAGCCCCCACCGCCTACGAACACGAAACGGCCGTTCCAGGACGCCGGCGCCGGCAATCCGACCGCAAACAGCACCGAGCCGGTCTGAGTGCCGGAAGTCGTCGCGATCGAACCCTTGACGATACAGTTTGCGCCCGACATGGTCGCTGAAATGATCACGGTTCCGGGCGGTGCGACCAACGAGGTGCATGCGACCCCGGCCAACGCAGGCCTCGCGACCATCACGATGGCGATTGCGATCATGCCGATAAACGGCCGCACGCGCGGATTCACTTTCCCTGAAATACTCATGGAATTCCTCCCTGGAAGCAGGTGCCGTCGCCAAGCGTTGCTAGTCGAATGAGCAACCGCCTGGCGATGACAGCGTATGTGGACCCCCAGACGCCTAAGAAAAGCGATTAGCACCAACGGATCTGAATCGTCAACTCAGCTAATGGGAGAGGCGCTGAAGATAGTGTCGGCGGTCGCCTAGAACATCGATCCCGGCTGGACGAAAATCATGTTGTTGATTTGCTTGTTCGGATATACCGACGAAGCGACGCTCGCGGCGCGATCCTTGTCGGCCGGGCTGGTAACATTGCCCGAGAGATAAATGTAAGGTCCCACGACTCGCGCCTGTACGTCGGTGAAGCCGCTGGTGAGGAGCTGGGTATTGATCCGCTCTTCTTCCTGGGCCCATTTGCCGGTCTTGGTCCGCAGATTGTCGACGACTGAATTGACACCGGGCACATTGTTCGCCGTCTGCTCGGCCAGCGCCCGATCCTTGTCGTCGAAGACCATCCCGTAAAGCACCACCACGCCCTCAGCCGCTGTGTAGGCCTTCGCGCCGTTGAGCCGAGGATTACTGCGCAAGGCAGCATTCACCCGGTTCATCAGCTCCGCCTCGCTGTCGGCGCGCGCCGATGCCGATACGCTTAGTATCGTCAGAATCAAAACGGCGATCGTCAGGAATGCTCTCGAGGTGCGATACGGCTTGATCATACAGCTGGCTCCAGTCGTGGATGCCTCGAACTTAAGGTCGTATCACCGATCCGTCAATACAGCAGGCCGACCTCCCCCCCAACTGGGCGAGGCGAAGAAGGAGCCGGGATTCTTCGCTTCGCTCTGGATGACATGACACAAGGCAGAACTTGAGAGCGAAATGGCGTCCTCGCCATTTTGCGACTAATACTGGGTGCAGGGGTCACCCCTGCCGAAGGAAGCGTGAAACCCACCGCGGGTTTCACATTCAATAAAGTGATCCCCCTCAAATCTGCGCGGTAAATATGGTTTCAGCGCCGGTGGATTCGAGCGCTGCATCCACGAATTTGCGATCAGGAGCGCTCAGCGCCTCGCGAGCTTCGCGCAGCCACTTGAGGCATTTGCCCTGGTAGGGGAAAGGTTGCTGCACCCATGGCAGGCCGTCGATCTCGCATCGCACTTCGCTTGCGCGACTCCTCAGGGCGCGCGCGTTGGAGATAAGGAAGGGCGCATGGACCCTGCCCACTTCGATCAAAAATGGCCGAAGCGCAGCCGCCGCATCCTGACGCGATGGCCACGGCGCATTCTCGACCTCTAGCGACGAGAGGTCGTCGAGATGAGACACCCATGACACAACCCGCGGATTCTCGGCGGCCGCTATACCGGCAGGTTTAGGATCGAAATGCGCCAGCTGACTCAACTGCCCGAACAACCCGAAGTCGCTGGCTCCCGGCCGCGCGCCCATCAGGAATCGATTTCCCGCGACGAGATGCGACTCGAGCAAACCAAGCAAGCGCCGGTAGCTAGCCTCGATAACCGGAGTCGTCGCGTCATTCGATCCCACAACGCGCAGCCGTTCGATTTGCCGCTCCGCAATGTAGTCCGACATCTTCTTGAGCGTCTCGGGACTCATGAGCGGATTGCGGTCGAGCGCAAGCACGTGCGAGGCCTTGTGAATATCGGCCGCATACTTCCATCGATAATGAAACATCGGCTTGGTCAGCCACTCGTCGGCATAGTCCTCGAGAAGGGCATCGAGGAACGCGATCGCCGGATCGGTTGGGATGATCGATCGCTCCGAAAACATTTTCTCGAGCCGGCGAATCTGAAAAGTCGAGTCGATCATCGCTTCGTCGGCGCGTCCATCTTCACCAGGGAAAACGAGCACCGGGATCAGAGCGACGGGGACGTCAGGGATGCCGACGTCGTCGGGCGAGCCGCGCATTATCCAGGTGAAGGGGATGCGTCGAAAGCGCAGCACCGCGCGCATCTTGCGCGAGTAGGGAGAGCCATATCCGCCGACGAGTTTTAGTGGTGTCATTTCTAATGCTCCAGTCACAAAGAGTGAGCAGACCGGCTTAGGTGGTGCGATCCAGAACCCTCACCTACCGGCGGCTCCGCCCGCCGGCCTCCTCTCCCGTAACTGAAGGGGATTATGTTGGGCTTGACACTCGTTTGTTGAATCACTATATTTATCCTCATGAACAAGAGAGTTGAAGCTGGCAAGCCGCTTTGCACTCAGCCCAACATCACGCTCGCGCAGTTGATGAAACAGTTCAGCGACGAGACGGCGTGCAAAACGCTGTTGCGGGATATGCGCTGGCCGGATGGCGTTGAATGCCCGCGCTGCAAGAGCAAGAAAGTGTACGAGCTTAAATCGAAGCCGTGGCACTGGGTCTGCAAGAACAAAGATTGTGGCGGGCGCAATGGCTACCGCTTCAGCGTCATCACGAAAACGATTTTCGAGAATACCAACTATCCGCTCAGCACTTGGTTTCAGGTGATCTACCTGATGACTCAGAGCAAGAAAGGGATCAGCGCACTGCAAATCCATCGCCAGATTGGGTCGGGCGACTACCGCACTGCTTGGTACATGGTGATGCGTATTCGCGCCGCGATGAAGGATGACGGCTTGGCTAAGCTGCTCGGCACAGTTGAAGTTGACGAGACGTATATCGGCGGCAAGGACAAGAATCGCCATTGGGACAAGAAGCGCCACGTTCGCGGGACTGGCGACAAGATTCCTGTCATCGGCGCGATCAGCCGGAAGGGAAATCTGGTCTGCAAAATGATCGAGCGAGCGGATATGCCGACGCTCAATACTTTCGTCAATCAGGTCGTGGACAAGAAGAACGTCAAGCTGGTCGCGACCGATGAACATTCCGGCTATCAGTACTTGAAACGATGGGGCGACCTGCCGCACGAGACTGTTAATCACCGCGAAGGCGAATACGTGCGGGGCGAGGTCCATACCAACAGCGTTGAATCGTTCTGGTCGTTGCTCAAGCGTGGCGTGCTCGGCACCTATCACAACGTGAGCAAGAAATATCTGCCGCTGTATCTCGCTGAGTTCCAGTACCGCTTCAATAATCGCGGCAACGAGAATATTTTCTTTGACGTGATAGCAGGATGCTGAGGTCAGCCCACTGGCGGAAGCCTCAGCACGATAAGGCCAGCAATCTAGTTGTGGACAGGGGCGGACAATTCCGATTGCCGTTCCCGCGAAAGGTAGTACTATGCCGAAAGCAAAACCCATCTCACTTCATCCGCTGACGTTCCATGAAGCGCTCAAGCACCTGGTTCGCATTGATCCTGATAGCGTCGGCATTATTCCTAAGCGCCGCAAACAACGGGACCGCCGAAAGCCCAAGCCAGCCAAATCAGCGAAGCCAAACTAAGACTCCCGCCCAAGAACATGACGCCGTAGCCAGCCAAGCGCCGCCCGTTTCCAATCAGCCTGCCGCCGTACCGACCGCCAGCGCTGGCGCAACATACATTTACAATCAGTACAAGCAGTCCAGCCCATGGGGGGACTTGCCGACTTGGTTGGAAGCCCTCGCGACAATCCTGCTCGTCATTTATGCGGCGTGGCAAACCAGCTTTGTTGATCGCAGCACCAAGGCCGCAGAGGACGCGGCTAAAGCCGCCACGCTGGCGCTGAATGCCGAGCGCCCATATCTCTTGCCAGTCCAAGCAGAAGATAATTTGCCCGCATTGTTGCAAATCGCGACGGTTACAATAAAAAATTTCGGGAAGGGACCGGCGATAATCTCTGAGATTGTCGCGCACTTCGGACTTGACGATCCGGCCTTTCCAATTCCAGCGGACTTCTCTCGGTGCGTTCCGGTTACTCGCATTACACGGAAAGTGATCTCCCCCGATGATTCTCTGACGTTCGATGTTGAAACCAAGGAAGATTTGCGCGAGGCAATCCACATGACCGTTCCGAGTTTCATGGTGATCGATTTGCGCCTGACTTTGCGCGGCATCATCAGGTATCAGGACGTATTCAAGCAGCCCCACACCACCACTTTTGGATTCCAGTACATCCCGCCCGTGCTCAGGGTAAAGTGGCAAGGGCTGCCTCCGACCTACCATCAGGTCTTCCAAAATAACGCCGCCTACAACACGTTCGATTGATTTAGAACACCGGCCTGTCACCCATAACGTACCGACACAAAGCATGAGTGTCAAGCCCAACATAATCCCCTAACTGAACGGGAGAGGTATAAGAAAGAGCCGGGATTCTTCGCTGCGCTCTGAATGACACAAGGGCCTGAGAGCGAAAGGTTGTCCTCAACATTTCGCGATTCACACTGGGTGCAGGGGTCACCCCTGCCGAAGGAAGCGTGAAACCCACCGCGGGTTTCACATTCAATAAAGTGATTTCCACCTCTGCTCACGCCGGCGCTTCGACTGGTAGTTTGGGGTTTCGCTCGGGCGGGAGGTTGTCGTACAGGTCGGCGCGCAGATCGGATTTCAATTTTGCATACGCGGGATCGTCCCACAGATTATGCCATTGCATCGGATCTTCGCGCAGGTTGTAGAGCTCGCCCTCGGTGCCGTCGTAGCGGATGTCTTCGATTGCGCGGCGCAGAGGCGCGACCATCGGCGGTACGTTTGCGATGTCGAAGCCGTAGTCGCGCGTCGATTTCTCGTAAACCGTGAGCGTGTAGCCGTCGCGATAGATACTCCGCAGATGCATCCCTATGGCGGCGAACTGGCTGTCCCATTCGGTGATCACACGCTCGCGGCCCGAGCCCGGCGCAATCGGCAGCGGCTTGCCTTGCATCCAGTCGGGAACCGGAAGGCCAGCGATTTGGCAGAAGGTCGGCGCGAGATCGAGTTGCCCGACCGGCTCCGCGATTTCGTTGTGCGCGACGTTGGCCGACGGCGCCGGGCGCCATATCATCGGCAGCCGCATCAGAGCGTCGACGTGATATGGGCCCTTGTAGAGCAGGCCGAAGTCGCCTTGCAGCTCGCCGTGGTCGGTGGTGAAAAAGACGTCGGTGCGCGATTCCCATCCACGCTCGGCGACGCGCGCGAGCACGCGGCCGCATGCCTGGTCGATCAGTTCGTTCTCGACATGGGTCAGCGCGTTGACTTCCCGAATCTGATCCTCGGTGAGCTGGCACGGAACGAAACTGGCGGGCCCGCCCTCGAAGTTGCCGAAGCGGCCCTGGTACCAATCGAGCCAATGGCGCGGCTTGCCGGCGAGAATCTTTTCGATCTTCTCACGCGAGCCGGGATAGCCCGCGGGCAGATCGAGATCGCGCCAGTTGATTCGACGCGCCTCGTCCTGCGGCGGGTCCCACGGATGGTGCGGGTCGGGAAAGCTCATCCACACGAACCAATTGTCGTCGGGATCGAGCGAGTCGAGGTACGCGATCGTGCGCGATGCAACCCAGTCGGTATGGTAGTGCTCGCGCGGAATGGGATTGTACTTCACTTCGGGCGCGCCGGTGTCGCCGCCGGGAGCGGCGCTCAGGAGAGGTGCGAAGCCCGCGATTTCGTCGGGATGGTTCTTCAGCATCCACTGCGAATAGTGCCATCCGCCGATCGGGACATGCATCGCCAGTTCCATCCGATCGAAGCCTCGATACGGCCCGGTCGAATTTTTGCTCGCCATCTTGTTTTCGAACCATCGCCCCTGCAGATCGAAGGCGGGCTCGAAATGCGCCTTGCCGAGCAGCGCAGTGTGGTAGCCGGCCTTTTCGTGGAGGTAGGCGGCGACGCTCGGCGAATCGGGCGGGAGAGCGACGCCGTTGGCGACGACGCCGTGAGTCCGCACGTACTGGCCGGTGATCATAGTGGAGCGCGCCGGCATGCAGACCACGTTCTGATTGTGCGCGCGACGATAGTTGATTCCGCTGCTGGCGAGGCGGTCGGCGACCGGCGTCTGCGCGATTTTGCCGCCGTTGCATCCGAGCGCGTCGTAGCGCTGCTGGTCGGTCGTGATAAAAAGAATGTTGCGTCCCATTTGTTTTTTCCGTCTCCCCGTTGGAATTTTATTTCGCGAGTAATGCGCGGGTGGTCGTCGCCATGACGCGACGCGCCTCGGTTTCTGAAAGATTCTGATGCCGGCGCATCTGCTCCCACGCTACCCACGATGTAACCACGTCGAGCGCGGCGATCGTCGCGCGCTTTTCGTCGGCGTCGAGCTTCGAGAGTTCAGGCGCAAACGCTGCGATCGCGGCGGCGCGGGTCAGATCGCGCGCGTGCTTCAGGCGCTTGGCGAGGGCAGGGCGAAACGGTTCCATCAACACGGCGGCGCGGCGCACGGGCGACAGCGTCTCGAGCAGGCGGCCGCGTTGCGCGGAAAATTTCTCGATACGGAGTGGCAGCGGCAGCGTGACAGGAATCGGCACGGTGAGCGGCTTGACGCGCTCGGCCTGCCGATCGGAAAGCTCGCTGTAGATAGCCTCGAGATCGTCGAAGTGATGGAACACGAGCCTCAGCGAGACGCCGGCGCGTTCGGCGATATGCGCAGCAGTCGGGCGCAGGTCGCCTTCGTTGAGGAGGTCGAGAAGGGCGTCGACCACGGCGTGGCGCGTGCGAGCGGAGCGGGCGAAGCGTCCGTCGAGCGAGGCTAGCTGCGGCATAAGGTGGTCGAACTTATTGCATTCGCAGTGTAATTACAAGGCAAGGAATCGCCTCGAACACTCAAAGGTGCCTTCAAGACCTAACCCCTAGCCCCTTCCCCAAAAAAATTGGGGAAGGGGAACAGAGATTTCGGCGGTGATGGAGTGTCCTATCCCCCTCGCCCCCTTTCCACAATAGAAAGGGGGACAGAGACGTCAAAGACACCGTGTCGATGCGCCGCTTCTTAATATGGAGATCCTTCTTCCCGAGACGGGAAATCAGGTTTTGGTGGGATCGAGCAGTTCGAGCAGGTTCAGGGTGATGCGGAGGGTCAGGCCCCAGATTATTTGGCCGCCGTAGAGGATTGCGGGGAATTTTGACGTGCGAGTGGCGGGGCCTTCGCTCTTCCATTCGTAGTCGCCGCGGAATTTTGGATCGCGCAGGGCACTCAACGGGACGTCGAAGATTTGCGCGACCTCGGAGAGTTGCGGTTTGAGCTGCGTATCGGATGGGATGACGCCGACGAATGGCGCGACCACAATTCCACTAGTCGTCGTTTGCATGGTCGCCAAAGCGCCGATCACATCGACGGTCGACGGATGGATGCCGACTTCTTCGTGAGCTTCGCGCAGGGCAGCGTCGAGCAGGGTGGCGTCGACCGCATCGACGCGTCCGCCAGGGAACGCGACCTGTCCGCGATGGCTTGCGACGTGATCGGATCGGCGGATGTAGACGATGTGAAGCTCGCCGTCGCGCTCGAACAGCGGTATCAGCACCGCGGCGGCGTTCGATTTGTTGGCCAACGCCTCGCGCGGCGGCGGAGTGACGGTGGAAAGCTTCTTTCGGATGATTTCGATCTGCGGGTTGAACGGGGCGACGTCACTCATCGCTACAGATAATCGCGCGCGACGCACCAGTTGCAAGCGCCAAGGCAGGAAGTTTGCATAGCTGCTTAAAGTAGCAGAATGTTAGGTCGCGCGTGTTTTCCGACGGAATAAATTCCGTCCTACTAAGAGAGCGCCCGGGCGATTGAATTAGATGCGATATTTGATTGGCAGGTACCACGAGATCGCGCTCAAGGGGCGCAATCAGTGGCGCTTCGTCGATCAGGTCAAACAAAATCTGCGCGATATTTTCGCCGACTACCGGCTCGGCAATATGCGCAGCGTCGGGCCGCGCCTGCTGGTGCCGCTACCCGACGAGCTGAGTGACGAAATCGCAGCCGAGCGTGCGGCATTGATTTTCGGATTGCAGAATTTTTCGCTCAGCTACTCGACGCCGCGCGATGTCGAGTCGATCTCGCGCGAGGCGATCAAGCGCGCGACCGGGAGCAAGGCGCGCACATTTGCGGTGCGGACAAAGCGCGAGGACAAGCGGTTCGCGATGAACTCGGTCGAGATCGATCGCGCAGTCGGTGGCGAGGTGCAGGAGGCGCTCGGCTTCGAAGTCGATCTGAGCGCGCCCGAGCTGACGATATCGATCGAGATAATGAATGATGCGGCGTACGTGTCGGCCGGCAAGATGCCGGGCGCGGGCGGACTGCCGGTGGGAGTCACGGGTCGTGGGATGGCACTTCTGTCGGGCGGGATCGACTCGCCGGTCGCGGCGTATCGCATGATGCGTCGCGGGCTCAGGCTGGACTTCGTGCATTTTCACGCGCATCCGCTGGTGTCCGCCGCGAGCCGCGAGAAGGCGGCCGAGTTGGCGACGCATCTGACGCGATGGCAGGTGCGATCCACCTTGATGCTGGTGCCGTTTGGAAATTTGCAGCGCGAGATTGTCGCGAACACATTGCGTCCGCTGCGCGTGATACTGTACCGGCGCTTCATGTTGCGAATCGCGAGCGCACTCGCAGAGCGTTCGAATGCGACGGTGCTGGTGACGGGCGAGAGTTTGGGGCAAGTCGCGTCGCAGACGCTGGAAAACATGGCGGTGATCGAGAAGGCGGCGGCATTCCCGGTCATGCGGCCGCTGGTCGGGATGGACAAGAACGAGATCATCGAGCAGGCGCGCCGGCTGCATACGTTCGAGACGTCGATCTTGCCTGACGAGGATTGCTGCACGCTGTTCGTGCCGGCGCATCCGGAGACGCGCGCGCGAATCGAGGATGTCGAGGCGGCGGAATCGCGTTTCGACATCCCGAGAATGATCGAAGACGCGGTCCGCGCCACCGAGGTCGAGCGTTTCTGGTTTCCGCCGCGGGAGATCAAGGCTGCGATGGTTAAAGCGTCGGGGACGTAGGACGAAGAACCGGTACCGGCTTCGCTCACGCGAAGCTGTCCGAGGTCCTTCCTCAGGTCGCTTTGCTCCCATCGTCAGGATGACAACAAGGTGCGATTTACTCCGTCGGGGATGGTTACGGCCAGAGCGTCAGGAACGCGGTATTGATTGCGAGCGTGATCAGCGTGATTGGCACGCCGACGCGCAGGTAATCGAAAAAAGTCACGTTGATCTTTCGGAGCCGGGCTTGCTCGATGACTATCAGGTTGGCGATCGAGCCTACGACTGTGAGATTTCCCGCGTAGGTGCTCGCGCTGGCGATCAACATCGCAATCGCGCGGTTACCGCCTAGCATCGGGTAGAGCGGACGGAACAACAGTACGGCGGGCACGTTGCTGACGACGTTGGAAAGGATCGCGACGACGACGGTCAACGTTACCGGATGCGTGAGCCGCTGTACGCCCACCAGGTTCACGACCTCGGCCTGGAAACCCGTTGTTTCGAAGCCGGCGACGACGATGAAGAGGCCGGTGAACATCGCGAGCATCGTCCAGTCGATCAATCGATATACGCGTGCAGGTTTGATGCGGCGCGTGAAGAGCAGGATCACGCCGGCGCTCATCGCAACGAGGTGAGTCGGGTAGCCCGCGATGAACATCGCCAATGCGCCGAGCGTGACGATCGACGATTTGATCATCAGCGGCCGGTTCACTCGAATCGTGCGCGGCGCCGTATCGGCAGGCGTGCGCGTCGCGCCGAGTGAGCGTCGGTAAACCGCGGCAATCACGATGTAGTCGGCGACGAGACCGATGATGGCGGCGGGCGCGAGATGAATCGCGAAGCTCGCATAGCCTAGATGCGCGAAGCCCGCGACGATCATGTTCTGCGGATTGCCGGTAATCGTCGCGGCGCTGCCGATGTTGCTGGCAGTCGCAAGTCCAAGCAGGAGCGGAATCGGATCGACGTCCGCAATTTCGGCCGCGTCGATTATCATCGGTGTCAGTGCGAGGCATACGACGTCGTTTATGAAGAACGCGGCGAGGATGCCGGACGCGGCGACGGTCATCGCGAGCATCCCGAATCCCGACTGCGCGCGGCTGAGCATCGCGCGCGCGAAAAACGCGAACGCTCCTGAGAGGCGCAAATTCGCCACGACGATCATCATTCCGAGCAACAATGCAATCGTGTGGAAGTCGATTGCGTGCTCGGCCGCGGATTCGCTGAGCGCGCCCGACACCACCATCGCGACCGCGCCCGCTAACGCGGCGCCGGTGCGATCGATGCGCGCCCACGGAATTTCGCCGAGCGCGATCACCGCATAAGTGAGGATGAAGATGATGAGTGTCAGGAGGTAGGAGGGCATCGGCGGCTCAGCTTACCAAGAAACCTAACCCCTAACTCCTTCCCGAGCGGGAAGGGGAACAAGAGAGAAGAAATCATTCCCATAGTGGGACGGGGAACAAAAGTAGTAGGTATATCGAGAGTATCGATATGGAAATTCCACTCAAGGTCGCCGAACTCGATCACGTCGTGCTGCGATGCCGCGATCAGGAGCGCGCCTACGACTTCTACACGCGTGTCCTGGGCCTTAGCGAGGAGCGGCGTATCGCGCAGATTGGGCTGATCCAGTTGCGCGCGGGCCGGAGCATGATCGACCTGGTTCCGGCGAGCGGTCCGCGGGTCGAGGCGGGACTCAACGTCGATCACGTATGCATCGGGATCGAGGCTGGCGACATGAACGAGGTCGCGCGCTATCTTCGCGAATTCTCGATCGAAGTGATGGGCGAGCCGGCGATGCGTTACGGAGCGCATGGCGCGGGACTTTCGATCTACGTGCGCGATCCCGAGGGCAATGTCGTCGAGCTAAAGCAGATGCCGGCCGCGCCGTAAACGGCGAGTCAGTGGCCGGTCGCATAGCGCGGCTTTTTTCTGATAAGCAGGACTGTCGCCTTTCAGGCTGTCAGCCAATGGGCTGCCTTTGAGCCGACTTGTTTTTGGCGGAAGCGACATTACAATCGAACCGTTTGCGGTTCGCATGAAGAGGGAACTTGACGATGACGATAATCAGGATTCAAGCCAAAAGCGCGATGCTGGCGGCTGTGGCGGTCTGCGCGTTTCTGGTGACGGGATGTGGCGGTCATTCGCCGCAGAAGGCGGCGGACACTTATCTGAGCAATCTGAAATTTTACAACTATCCGGCAATCTACCAGGCGCTGTCGCATCAGGACCAGGTCGATCGCAATATGGATCAGTTCCTTAGCGAAATCCCGATGGCGCCCGACGTGAGCAAGGACTGGTTCAAGGGCATCTTGCGGACTTATGACTACAAGGTTGGTGACGCGAAGATCGATGGCGACAAGGCGATAGTGACGGTCACCGTGACGCGGCCCGATCTCGCGCTCTGGGAGCGGACGGTAGACGCAGGACTTAGCGGCGATCAGACTCCTGACGCGATCGCGCAAAAAAATCTGACCGAAAATACGTACCCCAAGGTCACTTACGACGACGACATGGTGATGGTGCAACAGGGCGGCGAATGGCGGCTGCTGGTCGACTTCCCGTTCAAGGAAAATATCCTCAAGGAGCACAAGGACGCCGTCGACCTCTACCACAAGCACGACTACGACAAGGCGATCGCTGCGTATCAGAAAATTCTCGACGAGCTGGATAAAGAGCAGGCGACCGGCAACGCTGGCCTCAAATACCAGTATGGACGCGAGCTGGCGGATATACAGAACGCGCAGAAGCAGCAGCCGGACGCTCAGGCGTACATTCCGAAAATCGTGCTGAGCGACGTGGACATGAAGATGTCGGCGTCGCGAGTGCCGGGAATTTTCGGCAAGATGACGAACAGCGGCGACAAGGCGATCGATGAAGTTGAGTTCACGGTCACCTACTACGAGGGCAAAGGGAAAAACAAGAAGGCGGTTTTCACCGAGGTACACTCGCCGATCGCTACGCCGCTGGAGTTCACCAACTTCGGGCGGCCGGTGCGGCCGTTCGTACCGGGCGAGACGCGCGACTTTGGTTTCCGGCTGACGGCGGCGCCCGAAGTCCAGCAAAAGGCGACGCCAGACCTGACGGTCACGTCGATTGTGTTTACACAATCGAGCGCGCCGCTGCCGTCGCCGGCGACGCCGACGCCGTCGCCGGGGGCTTCGCCCGCGGCGAGCGGCTCGGCTGCGGCCGCGCCCGCGCCTGCGGGCGCGGCAAGCCACTGACGCGGCGAAGCGCGCGTCAGTGAGAACTGCGCCTCGTCACCGGTGTCCGGTGCGAGGCGCAGTTCGGTATTATGATGATGCGCGCGCATCGCGCGCGCGACCGCTTTGACAGTCAAGCTCACAATCGCGATCCCGACGCACAATCGCGCAGCGCTTGTGCGCGACACGCTCGCGAGCGTCTCGTCGCTCGCGATACCCGCGGACGTCGAGGCGGACTGCCTGGTCATCGACAATGCGTCGACTGACAATACTGCCGCGGTAGTCGACGCCTTCGCGCGCGATGCGGCGCTTCCGATGCGGCGAGTACTCGAGCCACGACCGGGTTCGAGCTTCGCGCGAAATCGCGCGGTGGACGAGACCACGTCGGACTACATTTTCTTTATCGACGATGATGCGGTCGCTGAGCGCGATTGGGCCGCCGAGCTGCTCGACGACATGCGGCAGCGCGAGCTCGACGCAGCGTGCGGGATGGTTCTTCCGCGATGGTCATCGCCGCCGCCCGAGTGGCTGGGACCGAGTCTGTGGGTCAAGCTGGCAGTTCACAATCGTCTTGCAATCGAGTCGGCGCCGGCGTCATTTGCTGAGCGGCTGGACAACTATTTCAGCGCCAACGTCGGATTCAAGCGCTCCGCATTCGCGCGGTTCGGAAAATTTCGCGAGGACCTGGGCGTGGTCGGCGGAAATCCTATCTCTGGCGAGGATACCGAACTGTTCGCACGAATTTTGGCGCGAGGCGGCACGATGGGTTTTGTTCCGCGCGCGATTGTGAATCATATGATCCCGCCCGAGCGGATGACGCGCGCGTATCTGCGGCGCAAGAGCTTCGCCTTCGGCATGGGCACCGCGTTTGCCGGACTGCAAAATCACAATCGCCTCGACAAGCTGGTGCGCAACGGCGTCCGAATGGCAGCAGCGACGATGCGCGGCGATCCCGAGCGCGCGATCTATCACGAACTCGAATGCGCGAACTTTCTCGGCTACTGGCGTGGCCGGTTGATCGCGAGATAGCGCCGCGGCTATCCCTTCACGTAACTCAGCATTCCGCGCTTCAGAATCGACGCGAGATATGGAATCAGCTCGAGCTTTGCGAGCTCGTCGAGCGTGACCCATCGATGCTCGACATGCTCGTCGGGCTGAAGTTTGACCTTCTGAAAAACTGTGAGGCGGCAAGAGTAGAGCGCCTGCAAGTATGGCTCCGAGATCATGCTGTGCAATCCGAGCAAGCGATCGATTGCGACGTCCAGCGAGGTTTCCTCTTTGACTTCGCGCAGCAGGCAGTCCTCGAAACTTTCGCCGAGCGCAATATGGCCGCCGGGCAAATCCCAGCTTCCCGGCTGGTACCCCGTCACTGGCGCGCGCTTGAGCACGAGGATTCGCCCGCGACTCGCGATCACGCCGTGGATGCCGACATAGAATTGCTGCTCCGCCATCGTGATCAAACTACCGAGCCGATGGTCGAGGCGCCACTTCGGCGTTTGGCGCGCGGGCCTCTCTGGCAGTACGATTCGAGCGTTTGGGAGGTCGGGCGTATGGAAAAATCCGAATTCTATCGCGACGCGCGGCGCGACTTGACCGGGCCGCTCGACGGCATTCGCGTGATCGACGCCACCACGAGCTGGGCCGGCCCGATGTGCTCGTGCATGCTCGCGGATCTCGGCGCCGACGTCGTCAAGGTCGAGGCGCATGAGGGTGAAGTCGCGCGGCGCATACCGCCAGCCTTGCCGGGGCACGAGAAGCAAATCGGATATGCGCAGGCGACGGTGAATCGCAACAAGCGGAGCTTGACGCTCGATCTTCGCCGCGACGAAGGCCGCGAAATTTTTCTGAAGCTCGCGGCGCGCTCCGATATTATCGTGCAGAATTTTCGCCCCGGCACATTCGAGAAGTGGGGCGTCGGTTACGATCACGTTCGGGCCGTGAAGCCCGACATCATCTACGTGTCGATCAGCGGCTACGGACAGTTCGGCCCGATTCACGATCGCGTCGCGTACGATCCGCTCGCGCAGGCGATGGGCGGGTTCGTTTCGATCAACGGCAGCCCCGACGGGCCGCCGACCAAGGCGCCGACGTGGCTATGCGATGATCTTGGCGGATTGCATGGCGCGATCGGCGCGCTCGCGGCGCTGCGCCATCGCGATCGCACCGGCGAAGGGCAGCATGTCGACGTCGCAATGCTCGATGCGATGCTGTTTCAGTCCAACGGCAACCTGACGCTCGGAGCGATGGATCTCGAAATCAAGCGATGGGGCAACGAAGTTCCGTTTTCGGTTCCGACTAATACTTACAAGTGCCGCGACGGGCTCGTGATGGCGGGCGTGCTGCTCGATACGCACTGGAAGGTGCTGGCACGAATGGCGGGACGCCAGGATCTGGCAGACCGCGATGAGTTCGCGACGATTCCGGGCCGCATGGGCAATCGCAAAGAATGCGACGCGATGTTCGCCGAATGGTGCGCGACGCGTACAGTCGAGCAAGCCGTCGAGGAGTGCGCGAAAGCGGGAATCGCGTGCGCCAAGGTGAGAACTTACGCGGAGGCTGCGCGATGCCCGCATACACTCGAGCGCGACATGCTCCAGCAAGTCGAGCAGGAAGACGGCAAGCCCGCGCCCATCACCGGGCCGGCGGCGAAGTTCTCGCGCACACCGACGCGAATCCGAACCGGCGCGCCGGCCCTGGGAGCGCATACGGACGATATTCTCGCGGAACTGGGAATCGATGCCGACGCGCGCAAGCGGCTGCGCGATAGCGGGGTCGTCTAGCGACGGCCCCATCCGCCTCCGCCGGGCGTTTCGATTCGAATGCGCTCGCCGGCTCTGAGATCGATGTTCGCTTTGCCTGGAAGGCTGCTTCGCCGGGTTCCACGCACGAGAATATTTTTGCCGGTCGCGCCGGGCCCTCCGCCGGCGAGTCCGTACGGCGCGATTTTCCGCCGCTCGGTCAGCACGCTCACGTTCGAGTCGACCAGGCACTCGAGCTCGCGAATCAGTCCGTCGCCGCCGCGCGCATGCCCGTGGCCGCCAGAGCCGCGCCGGATTCGATACTCGGTGATCCGCATCGGATAGTAAGCCTCGAGCGCTTCGATCGGTGTGTTGAGCGTGTTGGTCATGTGCGTGTGGATGCCGGATGCGCCGGGCCAATCCTTCGCCGCGCCCGCGCCGCCTGCAATCGTTTCGTAGTAGGAAAAATGCCGGTCGCGAAATCGGTCGAAGCCGCCGACCGTCAGATTCGACATCGAGCCCGAGCTCGCCGCCGGAATTCGATTCGGCGCGGCCTTGGCGAGTGCACGAAAAAGCACATCGACAATCCGCTGCGAGGTCTCGACGTTTCCGCCCGCGACCGCTGCAGGAGCCAACGCGTTGACGATCGAGCCGGGGGGAGCGACGAGCTTGATCGGACGCATCAGGCCCTCGTTGGCGGGCACGGCGTCCGTCGCGAGGCACTTCATGACGTAGAAAGTTGCGGACAACGTGATTGCATAATTCGCGTTGACCGAACCGCGCACCTGCGGCGCGGAGCCGGTGAAATCGACGAGCGCCTTGCCGCCGCCAACTTTTATCGCGACGCGAATCGGAATCGGACCGGTGCCGAATCCGTCGTCGTCGAGAAAATCTTCAGCTCGATAAGTTCCAGGCTTAAGCTCGCCGAGCGCCGCGGTCATCAGGCGCGCCGCGTAGTCCTTGAGTCCATCCATCGCAGCTTCGACGGTTTTGCGGCCCGACGTTTTCACAGTCGCGAGCAGGCGCTCCGACCCGACCGAGAGCGCGGCGATTTGCGCACGGAGATCGCCCTCGCGCTCTTCATGAACTCTCGTGTTGGCGAGAAACAGTGTCATCACGTCTCGAGCGATCTCGCCGCCCGTGACAATTTTCACTGGCGGCAATCGGAAGCCTTCCTGGTAGATTTCGGTCGCGAGCGCCATCGAGCCCGGCGCGATTCCGCCGATATCCGCGTGATGGGCGCGATTGGCCGCGTAGGCGAATGGGCGGCGCTCAACCCCGATAAATACCGGCGCGACCAGCGTCAGATCCGGCAGATGGGTTCCACCGTTGAACGGATCGTTGAGGGCGGCGATGTCACCACGCTCCAGAGCGAGGTTCGCGATAGCCGCGCGGACCGAGAGTGGTGTCGAACCGAGATGCACCGGGATGTGCGCGGCCTGCGCGACCAGCTCGCCGCGCGCGTCGAAAATCGCGCAGGAAAAATCGTGCCGCTCCTTGATGTTGGGTGAGAACGCCGTCTGTCCGAGCACCACGCCCATCTCGTCTGCGATCGCGGCGAGGCGATTATTCATCACGGCCAGCGTGATCGAATCGAGCTTCATCGCGTCGCCTCCAATTGCAGATTGCCGAAGTCGTCGACGCGCAAATCAAATTCCGGTGCGACGTACGCGGTGGAGCTCAATTCGACCACGACTATCGGTCCGCGCAAGCGCGCGCCTGCGCCTAACGAGTCTCGATCGTAAATCGGGACCGTGCGTTCACGGCCGCCGACCAGCACGTGAGCGCTCGAGACCGGCGTTGGCTTCCCGGTCTGGCGAGCGATTCGTTTCGGCTTAGCCTGCGATTCTCCCCCCACCGCACGGACACGGATATTCACCACTTCGACCGCGGCATCCGTGTTGGAATGTCCGAAAGTTCGGCGATGAGTAGAATGAAAGTCGGCGATGAATCGCGGCGTGAGCGGGATTTCGAGTTCGTACGATTGCCCGCGATAGCGCATGTCGGCCCACAGTTCGTGCCGAATCGCGCGCGCTCCTTCGGCGGCCAGTTCGGCGCGAGCACGACGCACTAATCCCGCGGCGCGCGCAAGCAAATTTCGATAACTCGGATTCGTCGCGCGCACTGTCAGCGAGTACTCACGGCCCAGGGGAGCGCTCGACGCGCCCCACGCGCACAGCAGCCCGGGGTTTCGCGGCATCACGATTCTCCGGATGCCCAAATCGAGCGCCAGCTCGCACGCATGCATCGGGCCGGCGCCGCCGAATGCCAGCAGCGCGAAGTCGCGCGGATCGTAGCCGCGCTCGACGGTGATCACGCGAATCGCGCGCTCCATGTTCGCATTGACGACGCGAATGATTCCGCGCGCCGCCGCCAGCGAGTTGGTTTTCATCTCGCGAGCTAGTCGCGATACAGCGCGCGCAGCCCGATCCGGATAGAGCTTCATCTGCCCGCCGAGAAAATTCGCCGCGACCAATCTACCCGCGACCAGGTCGGCATCAGTCACGGTGCACAACTCGCCGCGTCCGTAGCATGCGGGTCCGGGATCGGCGCCCGCGCTGTCAGGGCCCACGCGAAGCGAACCGCCGGCGTCGATTCGCGCGATCGAACCGCCGCCGGCGCCGACGGTGTGAATATCGATCACGGGCGTGCGCACCGCGTAGCCGTCGGGATGACTCAGCGTGCGGATTCGCGCGCGACGATCGAACAGCGACACGTCGGTGGAAGTCCCGCCCATGTCGAACGTGATGAAACGGTCGGTGCCGAGTGCGCGCGCGAGGCTCGCCGCGCCAATCACGCCCGCCGCGGGGCCGGAGAGAATTGTTCGCACCGGTTCCGCACGCGCCAGCTCGGTGCCGATCGCGCTGCCGTTGGACTGCATGACGCGAAGGCGCGCGCCTTCGAGACGGGTCTCGAGGTTCTTCAGATGCGACGACATCCGCGGCGCGACGTACGCATTGACGACAGCGGTCGAGAAGCGCTCGTATTCGCGATACTCGGCGAGAATCCGATGCGAGACCGAGAGCGGTTTCCCAAGCGGCGCGAGCGACCGCGCGATCGCCTCTTCGCCTTTGGGATTCGCATATGAATGAAGCAGGCAGATGGCGAATGCCTCCGCGCCGCTCCGAGCCGCCAGCCGGCGGATTCGCGCCAGCTCCGCGCGGCTCAACGTTCTGATGATGCTGCCGTCGAACAGAGTGCGCTCGGCGACGCCGAAGCGCATCGCGCGACTGACGAGCGGCTCGGGCCGCGAGGGCGCCAGAGCATAGAGGTCGTCACGATTTTGGCGGCCTATTTCGATCAGGTCTTCAAAGCCGGCGTTGGTAAACAGCGCGACGCGCGCGCCTTTCTTTTCGAGCAGCGCGTTGGTCGCGACGGTGGAACTGTAGGTCACGGACTCCGGCCGCGCATCGGCGAGCATCTCGTGGAGGCCGCGGATGACGGCGTCGGCAGGGTCGGCCGGCGTCGAGAGCACTTTGTGCACGCGAATCTCGCTTTCGTTGCCGACAATCGCGACGAGGTCGGTGAACGTGCCACCAGTGTCTATTCCGACCAGTATCGGCGCGCCTTTCCTTCGTTTCACGTCGCGCTCAGCAGGACTTTGAAATTGAGCGGGTTCTTCGCCGCTTCGAAGCCTGCGATGCCATCATCGAGCGCGAACCTGCCGTCGATCAACGGGCGCGGATCGATTTTGCCTGCTGCGAGTGCTTCAAGCGCGGGCTGAAAGCGGCCGCATCGCGAGCCGATCACGCTGATCTCATTCACGACGATCGGCGCCAGGTTGATCTCAGCTGCGGCGGCGGCGGTGCTCTTCAGTATGATTCTTCCACGCGGGCGCACCAGTTCAACCGCGCGGCGAAAGCCGAATTCGCTTCCGGTGCAATCGATCACGATGTCGAATTTATCGCGCAGAGCAGATTCTTCGGCGGTCTCGAGTCCGAGCTCGGCCAGCCGCGCGAGTTTCTCCCGATGATGGCCGGCTACGATCGGCAGATACTTCTCGCCCTTGAGCACCAGCGCGACGAGCGCGCCCAGCCGGCCGTCGCCGAGCACTGCTATCGTCTGATTGCGCGCGAGATGAGTCTGCTCGAAAATCTCGTAGGCCGCCGCGAGAGGCTCGACGAACACCGCAACGTCGTCCGGCATCGAATCGGGAATCGGAATCAGGTTGACGTCGGGGAGCCTGAGATATTCCGAAAAGGCGCCGTCGCGCCCGAGAATTCCGAGAACCGTGCGATTGGGGCAGTGTCGCGCGAGTCCGGCGGAGCACGTCGCGCATCGACCGCATCCGGCGTTGATCTCGCCCACGACGCGTTTCCCGCGGAGCGCCGAGCTTTGCGATTCGATCACGCGCCCTGCGAATTCATGACCCGGCACGCCGCGATATTGCATGTAGCCGCGCGCGATCTCGAGGTCGGTCCCGCAGATGCCCGCAACCGAGACGCGAACGATGCTTTCCCCCGGACTCGCAACCGGATCAGGATAGTCGCCTTGAGGTTCCAGTTTGCGATCGAATACCAGTGCGCGCATAGGTCCGACCGATTCAAACAAAAAAGCCGCAGGGTCGGCTACCCCGCGGCTCAATGCGGTTTTTGATTCAGTAGTTGAAAACGATCAGTCGGCGGCCTTTGCCGAGACCGATTTTTCGGACGACGATTTGGAGCGCGACGAGGTTTTCGATTCAGTCGAGGTCGATTTTGATTGCGTTGCCGGCTTCGATTCGGTGGCCGGCTTCGACGACGAATCGCTCGACGACGCCGTCGTCCCGTTGGTTGCGGGCTTTTCTGTGGTCGACGCTGAATCGGAGTCCGTGCTCGGCGCGCTCTTCTTTGCGTAGTCGGTCGCGTACCATCCGCTGCCCTTCAGGATGAATGAGCCGCGCGACATCTGGCGCTCGATCTTGCTCTTGCACGTCGGGCATTTCTTGAGCGGGGCTTCCTTGATCCCCTGCATCGCTTCGAACACGCCGCATTTGTTGCACTTGTACTCGTAGATTGGCATCGCAAAACCGAGACTGCTGATTGTTAAATTCGAGCTTCGCTACACTCTAGGTAACCACCAAACGTTACGCAGTCAACCGAACGGACATTTTTCGCCTTCGATTCGCCTCGAGCAGTTAGCAGTCGGCGCTTCGATTTGCTGATTGGCTATCGCGATGCACTCGAAACCGCCGCCACTTACTCAAGAGTGTGTCACTCGATGTGCCCTCGGCGGGCAAGTGATGTAGCGAGGTTGTCATTGGATCTCACGCGTGCGCGAGACCGCCAACGTAAGCGCGCAACCGCTCCGGCACGGCATCTGCAGTTATCGCGATACGTCCAGATCAAAATCGCACAGTCATTTGGGAGGGCTCCAGTGAAACGTAACACCATGACGGCGCTCGTATGCGCCATGTCGATCTTCGCGACCGGTTCGGCGTGGGCAAAGTCCTCGAAACAATCTCGGCAACTCACGATTTGTCAAAATACCGAGTTTGCGTTGTGCGCCGCGTCCACCTGCGTCGCCACCGGAGGCTCCGTGAAGAATAACCAGGGCAAGAAGTACCCGGCCGCGTCATGCGAATGTCCGATCATCGTGGGCGACAATGTCGCAGACCTCAACGGCGGCAATATGAAAGGTAGTTGCACGTCGTCGGATCCCAATCTTGTATACTCGACCTTCGAGTTCGCGGACTCGTTCCCGCAGCTGATCGCCGGCACGTGGCAAGACGCGCCATCTGTTATGCAGGTTTGTCCTTCCCAGGATTCGTTCTCGCAATGTTGGAATTGGTCGTGCACGCGCGACGGCACTGAGAATGGTGTCGCGCTGGCCGCATGCACCTGTCCGATCGAGCAAACCAGTGATGCGTTCGTTACGCAGGCAGGCCAGGGGGACTCTTCAGCCTGCGCCGAACTGCCGGTTGGAGGACCACTATTTTTTCAATCCAAGTTCGACGCACACCGACAGCGGCCACTGAGCCGCGCGCCGGCGCCGCTACTTTGAATTGGCGATCTTCCTCAGTCGAGATGCGACCTTGGTTGGTTCGTGAGTGACGACTCGGATCGTTTTGCTGCGCGAGGTTTCTCCGCGAACGATCAGCAGGGCCGATCGCGGCACGCGCATTTCGCGGGCGAGATACTCGATCAGTTCGTCGTTCGCTTTACCCTTGTCGGGCGGTGAGTGGATGGCGACTACGAGGCGCTCGCCAGTGACGCCGATCACGCCGCGGCGCGACGCACCTGGCTTCGCGGTCACCTCGATCACTACTTCGTCGATAGACACTCGCATCCAGGGCGAGTCGGCCGCGGGCGGATTTGCGTTTCCGCTCGGACTCACGTGTAGGCGGGAATCAGCATATGCACCGCACTCGGAATGATGACGCGCTGGATTAGCTGAATGCCGATAATCACGATCAGCGGCGAAAAATCGATCCCGCCAAAGACTACCGGGATGTGCTCGCGGAACCACTCGAACACCGGCTCGGTCACCGAATAGAGGAAGCGGACGATCGGATTGTACGGATTCGGCTCGATCCAGGTCATCAACGCCGCGATGATCACTACGTACAAGTAGAGCGTCAGGAGTCCGTCGAGGGTCTGCGCAATAAAGATAATCAGGTTGGTCCAGGCGTACACGCGAAGTCGCTCTCGCTAGTTGATTCCGCGGCCAAGTTCGCGCGAGCGATCGCTGGCGGCGTGCAGTGCGGATGCAACGATATCAGAAAAACCATTCTCGGCGAATCGGCGAAGTGCGGCCTCGGTAGTGCCGCCGGGCGAAGCGACGGCACGAATCAAGTCGGCGACCTCGCGCTTCGATTCGCGCATCAGGTGTTCGGCGCCGCGAATCGTCTTCAGCGCCATCCGGATAGCCAGCTCGCGCGGGATTCCCTCGCTCACCGCCGCATCCGCCATCGCCTTTGCGAACAGGTAAACGTAAGCTGGACCGCTGCCCGACAGTGCGGTGACGACGTCGAGCAGTTTTTCGTCCTTGAGCGCGACAGCGTCGCCGACCGCGTTGAAAATTTTCAGCGCGAACGCTTCGTCGGCCGGCGACGCACCTCGCGCACGCACCATCGCGGCCATCCCATGACCTACCATCGCGGGCGCATTCGGCATCACGCGAATCACTCGAGCGCGCTTGCCCAGTCCGCGCGTCAGCCGCTCGATCGTGATGCCGGCGGCAATCGAGATGAAGAGCTTGCCCTTGCCGGCGGTTTTTTTGCTGGCCTTCGCGAGCTCTGCCGCGAGCTCCGACATCACGTCGTCGATTGTCTGCGGCTTGACGGCGAGCAGTACCGCGGCGGACTCGCGCAGCACTTCGGTGTTGTCGTCTGTCGTCGCGACTTTGAGCGCGCGGGCGAGTTTGCGCCGGCGCTCGGGCGCAACGTCGGACACTATTATCTCGGCCGGCTTGAAGACCTTGTGCTGGATAAGGCCGTGGGCGAGCGCCTCGGCCATGTTGCCGCCGCCGATGAATCCAAGTTTTTTCATCTTCGATTTTTCAAGCGACGCGTTCGCCGAAGACTGCGCGACCGATCCGCACTATCGTCGCGCCTTCCTCGATCGCGACTTCGAAGTCGTCCGTCATTCCCATGGAGAGTTCGCTTAGCGCATAGCCGGATTGTGTCGCAAGGCGATCGCGCATGTCGCGCAGCCGCGCGAAGTAGGGACGCGAGGCCTCGGCGCTGCGAGCGGGCGGCGGAATCGTCATCAGGCCGTCGATTTCGATTTTTTCATGGGCCGCATCCAAAATGGCGGCAACTTCTTCCGGCGCGACTCCCGTCTTGCTCGCCTCGGCGCCGAGATTCACTTCGATCAGCGCATGGACGCGCGGAGAAGGTTGCGCGCGAGCGAGGGCCTCGGCGAGACGGACAGAATCGACGCTGTGGATCAACTCAAACGCGCTCGCGGCGGTCTTTGCTTTGTTGGTTTGCAGATGGCCGATCAGATGCCATCGAATTTCAGTCAGGTCCGCCAGCTCCGCCCGCTTCGCGATTGCCTCCTGCACGTAGTTCTCGCCGAAATCGCGCGCGCCCGCTTCCCATGCGGCCCGAATCACCTCGCTCGGCTGCGTCTTGCTCGCGAGCACGAGCCGAATTGACGAGGCGTCGCGCCCCACCTTGTAAGCAGCCGCGCCGATCCGTGCCTGCACGATCACCAGCCGCTCTTCGAGTGCATGATCGATCGCCATTTTGGCTAAGCGTGCCGCTTCACGCCGTGTCGCGCGAGCGCCGCAATCACGCGCTCGGTCGGCAGGCCCATCACGTTGTCGCGCGATCCTTCGACGTGCGAGATGAATCCTCCGCCGACGCCCTGGATTCCGTAAGCGCCGGCCTTGTCGAACGGCTCGTCGGTGGCGATGTAATCCTCGATTTCGGCGTCGCTCAGTTTGCGAAATGTGACGTTGCTCTCGACCGGCGAACTCTCGATAATTTTTCCGTCCCGCGCAAGCGCGAACGCAGTCACGACCGTGTGGGTGCGCGCGGAGAGCATCGCGAGCATCCGGCGCGCGTCGGCGGCGTCAGCGGGTTTTTCAAGAATTTGTGTTTCGCATACGACGATCGTATCTGCCCCAATCACAATCGCTTCCCGGAAGCGCGACGAGACTGCGATGGCCTTGTCCCGCGCCATTCGAAGTGCGTAGTCGCGCGCCGGCTCGCCCGCGATATGCTGCTCGGGCACCATGCTCTCGATAACGTCGAATTCAATTCCTGGCTCCAGCCAACAATTGACGCCGCCGCGGCGACCCCGACGCTAAAATCACTTTGATAGAATCACTCATCGTGTTCCGACTGTTGCCAGACGCCGCGTGCTCTCGCAAGCCTCATCAAAAGGTGAGCCCAATTGAAGCCACCCCAGCCATGCGCTAACCAAGATCAGATGAAAACGAGATGGTGGTGCGGTGGTGTGCTCCTGGTGTTGTGTGTTGCGCTTGGCGGATGCGCGTCGGCGCCAGCTCGCGCGGATTCAGTAGCCACTCCCGCGCAGGCTGCTCAATCAGCTCAAGCGATACCCCAGCCGTCCGCGGCCGCTCCTGGAGCCGCGCACGCTCGCGCCGCCGACCGACGGGCAGACCGCGTTCCTCGACGGCTATCGCGCGTATAAGAGTCACGACAACCTGCGCGCAATCGCCAATCTCAAATTTGCCGCCGATAATTTTCCCGCGCTCGGTGACTACGCGTTGCTTTATCTCGCGGTCGCGCAGCACGACCAGGGCGATCTGAACGCGTCGGCAGAGACGCTCGATCGCCTCGTCAAGACGTATCCGGATAGCGTGATGATCGATGCGGGCGAGTTGATGTTGGCGGACAACCTGCTGAACCTCGGACGCAACGCGGAGGCGTCCGAGGTCGCGTCGCGGCTGATCGCGCGCGGTCCGGAAGCGTCGATAGAGCAGGGCGCGCGCATCGCGGAAGCGAAGTCTCTTATCGCGATCGGAAATCCGAAGTCGGCGTATGCGCAGCTGATGGAACTGCGCGACAAGTATCCGCATTCCGACACCGATGCCGAAGCGCGCGTTCTCGTTCGTGAGATCCTCGCATCGCATCCCGATGTCGCCGACACGAACTCGCTCGCGTACCATCGCGCGGAATCCGAACTGCTGCTGCGCGAGGGCGCTCTGTCCGAGGCGGAAGAGCAGGCGAACGCGGGACTTGCGATGAGTCCCGAGCCTGCGGTTCGCGCTGAGTTGGTTTGGGTGACGGCGCGGGCGTTCAAGCCGGAGCCCGACCGCGCCAAGCGCGCGATCTTCGAGTATCTGCAAATCGCGCCAAGCGGACCGGACGCGCCGGCGGCGCTGGAAGCGCTGGCGCTGATCTATTGGCATGACGATCAATACGATCTCGCACGCGCGACGCTGAACCGGCTCGTCGCGAATTTCCCGGCCAGCGAGCGCGCGCCCGGCGCGATTCTCCGCATTGGCAAAATCTTTGAAGAACAGCATCAGCTCGAATCCGCGCGCGCGCAGTATCGACGGCTGGCCGCGCGTTATCCCCGCAGCGAAGCCGCCGAGGATGCTCGGTTTCGCATTCCGTGGACGCTCTATCTCGCGCACGACTATCGAGCTGCGGCTCCGGAATTCGAGAGCGCCAGCGTGCGAGCGAAAGATCCGATCAATCGCGACATGTGCGAGTACTGGCGCGCGCGTGCTCTTGAGAAGTCGGGCGACGCTGGTAGCGCTCGCGCGATTTTCGAAAAGCTCGCGGACAGCACAGACAGCAATTACTATCCGGAGCTCGCCAGTCGGCGAATTGCCGGCGGCAAACCGGATCTTCCGGCCGCGTCGGCGCCCGATCCTCAATCCAGCGGAACTCCCGCGGTCACTGGCGTTGCCGAGTACCACATGGCGCGGCTGCAAACGCTGCGCGCGCTCGGACTCAAGGAACTCGAGCCCGATGAGCTGAAGGCGCTCAAGAGCATGCAGGCGGCACAGCGAGATGAGGCATTTCGTGCTGGCCGGATACGCGAGCGCCGACGCGTGGTACGACGCGATCGTTGCGGCGACTCACATGGAAAAGAACGGGCAACTGGGCCACGACATCGCCGAGCGCGTCCGCTATCCGCGTGCCTACTGGGACCTCTTTTCGTCGGCGTCGACGAGGCTCGCGCTCGATCCTTACCTGGTGCTCGCGCTGTCGCGGCAGGAGAGCCTGTTCAACCCGAATGCCACGTCGGGTTCGAATGCGCGCGGGCTGATGCAGTTGATTCCATCGACGGCGCGCAAGATGGCGTCGCAGAATGGTATGGATACTGAAAATATACGGCTCTACGATCCCGCGGTTAACGTGCAATTGGGAACCACGTATCTGAAAAATCTGTTCGAGATGTTTCACGGCGATGAGTTCCACGTAGTCGCGGCGTACAACGGCGGCGAGAACGCGGTCTCGAAGTGGCTCTCTGAATTTCACGGCGCCGATGACGAGTGGGTCGAAAATATCGAGTACAAAGAGACGCGCGACTACGTCAAGAAAGTGATCGGCGGCCGCCGCGAATACCTGCTGCTGTATCAAGCTCACCCCTAGCGCGCGCTTGACAGTTCGCGCCGCATCTCAGCACACTCCGGTTGAGAAGCTCGGAGAATTTTTTGGCGTCGCGCGAATTCAAAGCAGTTTTTTTCGATCTCGACGGCACCCTGGTCGATATCCACGGACCGTTGTATATCGCCGCGAAAAACGCGCTCGACGAGCTCGGGCACGAACCTCCCCTGACGCATGAGCGCTTTCGCGAGGCGCTTTCCGCCGATGACGTGTGGCTGGGAGTGCCGGAGCATCTGAGGCCCGAGTACGCGAAGCTTGCCTACGCGTACTTCCTCGCGGAAATCGACAAGACCGAACGGCTCGAAGTGTTGCCCCACGTGCAGGACACTCTCGCCGAGCTCAAGCGGCGCGGCTATGCGACCGGCGTGATCACGAGCCGGCCGGGAGATTCGCAACGGCTGGTCGAGAAGCTCGCGATGGTCGGGCTCGCGTCGTACCTCGACCACGTTGTGACGCAGACCACGACCTCGCTGCGCGCGCTCGACAAGACCGAGAGCCTCAAGCAAACGGCGCTGAAAGCCGCGGTACTTCCGCGCGCCTGCATGTACGTCGGCGACGAGCCGCGGGACATCATGGCGGCTCTGGGAGCGGGTTTCGGCGCGTCGGTCGCGGTGGCCACGGGCGCGGCGTCGTTCAACTATCTGCAGACGCATCAGGTGTTCAAACCCGACCACGTGATTCATTCGATGGCCGAATTGATCGATTTAATCGACAACCTGAAAGCTGAAACGGTCGAGTAGCGATGGCGCGCTTCGAGCAATACGAAGAACCGCCGCGCGCGCTCGAAGGCCTGAAGGTCGTCGAGTTGCCGTGCCTCGACACGATGCCGTTCATGGCGGCGTCGATGGCGGCGAAGTCGTTCGCGGACTTCGGCGCCGAGGTCGTCAAGGTCGAGCCGCCGCGAACCGGATCGCAGGAGCGCGCGCTCGGACCGTTTCGCGACGAGATGCCCGACCCCGAAACCGGCGGGCTCCATCTTTATCTCAACACCAACAAGCTCGGCGTGACGATCGACCTGGAAAATCCGCGCGGTCGCGATCAAGTGTTCGATCTGCTTGCGGCGGCCGACATCGTATTCAATCCGAATCGTCCCGAAGTAAACGAGAAGCTCGGAATCGACTGGCGCACGCTCACGTCCCGATTTCCGAAACTGATCGTCGTCTCGATCACGTTCTTCGGCGCCGAGTCAGCGTACAAAAATCTGCGCGGCGGAGACCTGGTCGCCACCCACATGAGCGGGGTCGGCTACGAAACGCCGTGGCATCAGGTGACTGATCCCGAAACTCAGCCGCCGCTAAAACTCGGCGGCCGGCAATCTGACTATTTGACTGGCTATACAGCGGCGGCCGCCGCGATGTGCGCACTGTATAGTCGAAAGAGTAATGGCGCGGGGCAGCATGTCGACGTCGCGCAGTGGTTTTCGATGATCAGCATGGTTCGCCCCAACATCGGATTTTACTCGCATGAAGATAAGAATTCCGACTCGTTCCAGCGCCTGTACTCGCGTCAGAAAAGGGCCGCCCAGTGGGTGTATCCGTGCAAGGACGGATGGGTGAGCTTCAACGCCGGCACCGATCGTTTCTGGCGCGGCGCGAAGAAGGCGCTCGGTCATCCGGAGTGGATGGATACTGAGTTGTTCAACACGGTTTTGGGGCGCGCTTCGAATATCGACGCGATCGAGGCCGGAGTAATCGACTGGCTATCTACGACTACGCGAACTGAGGCATTCGAGCGGGCGCAGGCGGAGCACGTGCCGTGCTTCCCGGTACATTCGCCGGCCGAAGTCGCAGGCAACGAGCAATACAAGGCGCGCAAATTTTTCGTCGATCTCGATCATCCCGCGGCGCGCGAAGTGCGGATGCCCGGCGCACCGTGCAAATTTTCGCACACGCCGTGGCGAATCGTGCGCGGCGCGCCGCGACTGGGCGAACACAACGAAAAAATACTCCAGAATCGTTCCGTCGAAAGCGGCGACCGGTACGCAGGGAGGAATCTCCTGAAAAAACCGCTGGAAGGAATTCGCGTCGCTGACTTCGGCTGGATTTTTGCCGTTCCGCACGCGACCGCGTGGCTGGGCGCTCTGGGAGCCGACGTCATCAGAATCGAGACGTCGGGCGCGCCTGACCTGGTGCGATATCTGACCGGCACCGACGGATCGGTCGGTGCGAACCGCAGTGGAGTGTTTCACGCGATCAATTCCTCGCGCCGCAGTCTTGCGCTGAATCTTGCGACGCCCGAGGGGCAGGAAATCGCGCGCAAGATTATCCGCCAGAGCGATTTCGTTACCGAGAACTACACCGTCGGCAACATGGCGAAGTACAATCTCGCCTACGACGATCTGATCAAGATCAAACCCGACATAATCATGCTGAGCGGCACTCCGCTCGGACAGGACGGTCCGTTCGCGCGGACTGTGGGATTTGGTCCGACGACGCAGGCATTTGCGGGGCTGTGCCATATCACGGGTTATCCCGATTCGTTCCCCTGCGGGATTGGCGGGACGTGGCCCGACTTCGCCGTGGGCACAGGCATGGTGTTCTTTTTACTGGCGGCGCTGCATCATCGTGACCGCACCGGGGCAGGGGCAGTACCTCGATCTGTCGATGGCCGAGATGGTGACGACGATGATGCCCGAAGCGATGATGGATTTTCTGATGAATGGGCGCGACCAGGCCGCAATCGGGAATCGCGACGAGTCGATGGCGCCGCACGGTGTATTTCCGGTCGCTGGCGAGGACAAGTGGATCGCGATTGCGATTTCCAGCGACGACGAATTCGCAAAATTGTGCGAGGCGCTGGGAGTGCCGTCGATGGCGGCGGACCCGAAGTTCTCGCGACTGTACGGCCGCCTCGCGAACGTCGAGGAACTCGAGCGCGAAATCGCGACGCGCACCCGCGCGCATGCTCGCGACGACCTGGTCACGAAACTTCGCGCGCGCGATCTGGCCGCGGGGCCGGTCTACAACACTCCTGAGGTGATAAATGATCCGGTGTTCTCGGAATCGAGCATGCTGGTCAACCTCAAGCATGGCGAGGTCGGCGAACGCGCCGTGCCGGGGCTTCCAGTGCGGTTCAGCGGATCGATCTCGAATATCGCGGCGCGCCGATGATCGGCGAGCACACGGATCAATTGATGAGCGAGTTGCTCGGCTACAGCCCAGCGGAAATCGCGCGGCTCAAAGAAGCGAAGGTGCTGATCTAATCATGGCAGAAGCTGGCGCTATTGACTCACGGCGGCGGGGCGCGGCCCGGCGCCGTCGCGGTTTGGATTCAGGCGATTCGGGCGCCTTCGCTGAGTGCGGCTGCGATTCCGGTGCTGCTGGGAGTTGCGGTAGCCGCGCGCGAGGGATTTTTTTCGCTGGGGCGGATGATTCTCGCGTTGGTCGGCGCGATGGCGATTCAGGCGGGCACCAATCTCATCAACGACTACTACGATTTCCGCAGCGGCGCCGACAGCGAGCAATCGCTCGGGCCGAGCATGGTGATTCAGCGTGGCCTCCTCAGCGCCGATCAACTCTGGCGCGGTGGAATCGTGGCCTTTGCGATTGGAGCGCTGATCGGCCTGGTGCTCGTTTACCTGTGCGGATGGCCGATTCTCGCAATCGGAATTCCAAGCATCGCGGCCGGGTACTTCTATACCGCCACGCCGGTATCGCTCGCATACGTGGCGCTGGGCGAGTTGACGGTATTCATTTTCATGGGGCCGGCGATCGTTATCGGCTCGTACTTCGTGATGGCGATGCACTTTTCATCGTCGGCGATATGGGCATCGATACCGCTTGGATTCCTGGTCGCCGGAATTTTGCACGCCAACAATATTCGCGATATCGAGAGCGACACGCGCCATGGCAAGCGGACGCTCGCGACGATACTGGGGCGACTGGGCGCGAACTACGAGCTGATCGCGCTGGACGTCGCGGCGTACGCGACGACGATCGTTGCGATTATCGTGCACGCGATTCCGTGGATCGCGCTGGCGGTGTTTATCACGATCCCGCGCGCGCTCGATCAGATTCGAATCATGACGCGCGAGAGCGATCCCAAGAAGCTCAACCTCGGTCTGTTTCGATCGATCCAGCTCCATATGGAGTTCGGGCTGGTTATGATCGCGGCATTTCTGATCGCGGCGTTCGCCGGCTGGTAACCGAGACTACGGCGAGACGCCCGGGGTCACGCCGCTCGACGAATCTGCAACGCTGCCGCTCGCGCCTGGTCCTGCCGAGACTTTGCCGGCGCCCGGATCAAGCGGCGTTACCGTACCGCCGGCGGACGGGTACGGCGGCGGACTTCCCATCGTCACCGAAGTCGTCGGGTCGCTGCCGGTTCTGCCGAGCGGTGCCGGATACGCAGCGCTTACAGAACCTGTAGTCGAGAACGGCGTAGCAGGGCTCGTTGCCGGCGGCGTCGAGTTCATCGAGGTTGGCCCGATCTCGGTGGTGTTGAAGGGAGTATCGGCGCTGCTGCCCGACGGCGCGGATTCGTACGCTGCGCCCGGATTTTCAGGTCCCGGAGGAGCCGCAGGACCATTGTAGGGTGCGTTCAGGTCGGCTGCGGGCGAAACCGGAATCGAGAAGCTCGGCTTGTAGATCTCGCGAATCTGCGAGGCCGGCATATCGTGAATTTCCTTGCGGCCGAGCGAATTGACGAATCGCTGGCGTTCGTCGAGCGCGAGCTCGCGGAGCTCACTCTTGTTGCGGACGATGTGCGGCGTCAGGAAAACGATCAGGTTGTCCTTCTGCTTGTCGCTCGATTTGCTGCTGAACAGGTTGCCGAGCACCGGGATGTCCGAGATGAACGGCACGCCCTGGTTATTGATCTGATCCTGGCTCGCGAGCAGGCCGCCGATTACCGCGGTGCGATGGTTCTGAATCAGCACGGTGGTCGAAGCTGAGCGGATAGTCGTCGTGGGTCCGAGCGTCGCGTTCTGGGTGCCGTTGACGACGTTGGAAACTTCCTCGTAGAGGTCAAGCTTGACGTAGTCGCCTTCGGAAACCTGCGGCACGATGTCGAGCGTGATGCCGACGTTCTGGCGGTCGACCGAGTTGAAGATTTGTCCCGGCAAACCCGCGTTGGCTGACGCCGATCCGACGAACGGCAGGTTCTGCCCGACGACGATCATCGCTTCTTCGTTGTCCGCGGTGAGCAGCGTCGGTGCGGATAGAACGTTGGCGTGAGTGTCGGTTTCAAGCGCAGTCATGAGCGCGACGTCGCAAGGCAGTTTGAGGCTGCCGGTAGTGGTACCAGTCGTGCCGGTGCCAGTGCTGCCTGAAGCAACTGCCAACGCCGCGGCAGGAATCGTACACATCGTGTTTCCAGCGAGGCCGAGGCCAAGGCCGGTGATTGAGAGCGGGTCGGCGAGCGTATTCTGGAGCTGTCCAAAATTGAGCGATCCGATACCGAATACACTTCCGCCACCGACACCGTTGGAATAGAAACTGACGCCCAACTCACGCTGGCGCTCAGCGGAGACCTCGACGATAACAGCCTGCACGAAAATCTGGACGCGCGGCGTGTCGAGGTCGTCGATAATCTGCTTGAGGGTCTGCCAATCCTGCGGCGACGCGCTGATAACCATCGCGTTGGTGGCAGGGTCAGCCGTGACATTTACCGGATAGGAGAAATCGATGTTCTTGCCGGGCGAGCTGGCCGACGAGGAACCGCTGCCGCCCGCACCGCTCATCGAGCCTCTGCTGCGCAACCCGCCTCCACCACCGCCGAAGCCGCCGCCGCCGCTTGAACCGCCGAAACCGCCGCCGCCGCTGGAGCCGCCGAAGCTTGCGCTACTGGCCATCCCGCCGATCCCACCGCCGCCCATTCCGCCGAAACCCGAGCTGCCCATGCCGCTGGCGGCGTCGTTGAAGCTGGAGCGGCCAAGCGATCCCTTGCCGGTGGTGGGCGAGAGCGTGGTCGGTCCGCTGCCCCCGTTAAGCAGGTTGTTAAGCACCTGGACCATCTCGAGCGCTTGAGCGTTCTTGAGCCGATAGACGTGGATTCGCGAGGTTGCCAGCGGAGGCACGACGTCGAGCTTGAAGACGATGTCCTGGATCTCGCGCATCTGTAGCGGCGGCGCCATCACGATCAGGCAATTAGTGCGCTCGTCGGGAATTACTTTGTAACCCAGCGAGGGACCGGTGGCTGATGTCGCGACGCCCATCTGCGGCCGTATCATCTGGGGATTGGCTCCGCGGCGCCCCCCATTTTCGCTGCCATGAGCTGATCGATCTCGGGCGCCAGCTCGCCGGCAAATGCCAGCTTGAGCGGAATGACCACGATGGACGCCTGCTCGCCGCGCACGTCGAGCTCGCCGATTATCTCGACCAATCGCTCGACGTTGTAAGCATCGTCGGTGACGATGACGGTGTTGTCGCCGGGAAATGCCGCCACCAGGCCGTCGTGCGAAATCATCGGCTGGATGACGCCAATGATGGACGCGGCGTCGATATTCTTAAGCCGCACCATTCTCGTGACGTATTCATCGCCGCTGGTCTCGGCGGGAGTCTGCGAGGTAGTAAGCGCAGCGTTCGAGCGCACGTTGCGCGCGGGCTCAATCTTGATGATCTTCCCGGCCTGAACGGTGGTGAAGCCTTTCACCTGCAGCACCGACTGAAAGATCGAATAGGCCTGCTCGGGAGTGACCTTGCTCGGCGAGATAATCGTAACCTTACCGCGCACCGATTCGTCGATGATGAAGTTGCGGCCGGTTATCTCCGAGATGAACTTGGCGAGAACGGGAATATCCACGTTCTGAAAGTTCATCGTAATGGTGTTCTGAGGAGGCAGCCCTGCGGATTCGACAGCCAAGGCAGGAGTCTGAAGATTAAGCGTGGCGAATAGCAAGGCTGCGGTCAGGGTCCCAAGCAAAAAACGGCTCATGCGATCCTCCGCATTTCGGGTCAAGGCGACGGTGAGCATATTTCACGGTCGCCGCACAGCGCAACCCGGAATTGTTGCAAATGTCACTAGGCTCGGCGACTATGACGATTCTCAACTCGATTTGATTCAATCGAACAAAGAAAAAAGACATTTCGGCGTGCAGCGGGAATGCGCGGTGGCCCAAATCGGTAAAAAAGTAAAAAATATTAGACTGGGGAGCCGACCGCGAAGGTGACAGATTGCGCTACGAATTCCTGATTGGACTTAGATATCTGCTGGCACGGCGGCGCGAGCGCTTCGTCTCGGTGATCGCGTTCATCTCGCTCGCGGGGATTGCAATCGGAACCTTCACCTTGTCTGTCGCATTGTGCGTCATGAGCGGCTTCGAGCAGGACTTGCGGGCGCGGCTGCTCGCGTTTACGCCGCAGGTAACCATCGAACGCGCCGACGGCGGCGTGTGGAATCCCGGCGACCTCGAGAAGAAGATCTCTGCGATACCGGGAGTCGTTGCGATGGCGCCATACGTTACGTCGCAGGTGATGGCGGTTTCGAGCACCGACTCGGGCGCGCCGGGTCTCGTGTCGGGCGGAATTCTGCGCGGAGTCGAACCGCACGACAATGCGGTGCTGAAGGAATTGAAGGACACGCTCGAGGTCGGATCGCTTGACGATCTCGAGACGACGCATCCGGTGACGATCGTCGACAAGGGCGTCAAGCGGGTCGTCCAGCTGCCGGGCGCGATCCTCGGCAAGCAGCTGGCGTTCGAGCTGGGCGCGAGACCGGGCGATCCGGTGATACTGATCTCGCCGGCGAGCCTGGGGGCTGGTATCGGGCCGCCCCGTCTCAAGCGATTCGTAGTGACGGGATTTTTTCACTCGGGCATGTATGATTTCGATTCGACGCTGGTGTTTGTGGCGTTGAAGGATGGACGCGCGCTGCTGGCCGACGACGCGTCGCTCGAGAGCGGGCTCGAGCTGCGGCTGGTCAACATGTTTGACGCGCCGGCGATACGCGACAAGATCGCCGCGATGGCCGGGCCTGATTTCGAAGTGAAAGATTGGACCACGGCCAACGCGCCGCTGTTCGCCGCGCTCAAGTTGGAGAAGTTCACGTACTTCATGGTGCTGCTGCTGATCGTGCTGGTGGCGGCTTTCAACATCATCGCGACCCTGGTGATGCAGGTGATGGAGCGGCGCAAGGAGGTCGCCATCTTGCGCACGATGGGAGCGATGGCGTTGTCGATCGCGCTGATATTTCTGTGGCAAGGCGCAGCAGTAGGCGTATTCGGCACGATTATCGGCGAAGGAACCGGATTCCTGACGTCGTACCTGGTGGGCAAGTATCATTTGATTCATCTGCCGGCCGACATGTTCATGGTGAGTAATGTGCCGGTGGAGCTGAATCCATGGAACTTCGTGCTGGTTGGAGTGGCGACAATAGCGCTGTGCATGTTGGCGTCGGTCTACCCGGCGTTGCAAGCAGCGCGGCTGCGGCCGGTGGAGGTGATTCGCTATGAGTGAAGCGCGCACCACCGCGGCGAAGGCGAAACCAAAAGCTGCGACGGGGCGTCTTATCGAGGTGCGCGGCCTCGACAAAACTTTCTACGACGCCGATCGAGAGATTCGCGTGCTACGCAATCTCGATCTCAACGTCGAGGCAGGCGAGGAAATCGCAGTGGTGGGGCAATCGGGAACCGGCAAGTCCACCCTGCTGCATATAATCGGGAGTCTCGAGGGGCCGACCGCGGGCAAAGTTTATTTCGAAGGCGAGGATTTGTTCGCGCTCGACGAGAAATCGCTGGCCGAGTTCCGCAATATGAAACTGGGATTCGTTTTCCAGTTCCACTATCTGCTGGCGGACTTCAATGCGCTCGAGAACGTGATGATGCCGGCGCTGATCGGCCGGATCGACGACGCGGAGGCGACCCGGCGCGCGACCGAGATGCTTGAAATCGTGGGTCTCGGCGACAAGCTCAAGCGCCGGCCGGCGGAGCTGTCGGGCGGTGAGCAGCAACGCGTCGCGGTGGCGCGCGCGGTGGTGCTGCGGCCCAAGCTGCTGTTGGCGGACGAGCCGACCGGCAATCTCGATCCGCATACGGCGGCTGAAGTACACGAACTTTTTCACAAGCTCAATCGCGAACTGGGAATCACGCTGGTGATAGCGACTCATAACGAGCAGTTAACGCGCAGCGTCGGGCGCGCCCTGCGACTGCTTGAAGGAAAGCTGGTTGACGAGCGGCGTGTTTGAGGAAAGAACCTGACCGCTTGCGTGGGAAGTGGACAATCGAGTTTTATTCGTCGTTACTTTGAGCGGTTTACTGAGGTCCTGTTCGTAAAACTTTAGCCGCTGGCGGGGGTTTGGTTTACATGGCGGAAGCGATTGGCTAGTTTGGTCGCGTTTTTGGTGGGTCTGAGTGACATTGGAAAAATTCAACGCGCGCACACCGCGCGCGCCGTTATTTTGCGGGCTACGCCGTCCGCATCGAGCACTATTGTGCACCAACCTGGTGCTGATAGTGCTGATGGTCGCGGCGATGCTGGCGCCGTCCGTCGCGCGTGCGCAGGCGCAACCGATAGTCTCCAAGATTGAGATCGCGGGCAATCAGCGCGTCGAGGAAGACGCGATCCGAATCCACATCACGCAGCAGGTTGGTCAGCCGCTCGACCCGGTGGCGGTCGACAATGACGTCAAGTCGATTTACCGGCTTAACTTTTTCGAGAATGTGACGCCGCACCTGGTGCAACGGAACGGGCAGACCGTGCTGGTGTACTACGTGAAGGAGCGCCCACAGATTACCGACGTCAAGTTCTATGGGATGAAGGCGATCCGCTCGAACGACGACAAGATAGTCGCCGCGACCAAGCTGCATCCGGGGACGATCCTCAATCCGGTCGATGTCAAGGAGACCATCAACGAGGTTTCCGCGGTTTACGCGGACAAGGGCTACACCGACGCCAAGGTGACCTTCAAGGCAATTCCGCAGCCCGACAACACGGCGTTCGGCGAGTTCGACGTGGTCGAAGGGTCGAAGGTCGAGATCACCAAGATTCAGTTCGTGGGCAATCACGCGTTTTCGTCCACGGTTCTGGGCAACAACATGGAGACGCGGCCCTACAGCAAATTGCTCAGCTGGATAACGGGATGGGGCGCGCTCGACCCGAAGAAGCTTCAGGAGGACGTCGATCGGCTGACGGCATTTTATTACGACAACGGCTACCTGAACGTGCAGATCGCGCCGCCGCAGATAATCCGAAACGCTGAGAAGATCACGATCGTGATCAATATCGACGAAGGCACACCTTACCGCGTCGGCAGGCTCGATATCGAAGGCAACCTGAAGTTCCCGCGCCGGGAGTTGCGCAAGCAGCTGACCATGAAGAGCGGGCAACTGTTCCGCGGATCGTCGTTGCAGCGGCAGGTGCTGGCGCTGTCGGATTTTTATTCGAACCGCGGCTATGCGTATGTCAACGTCGATCCGCGCACGCAGCTTGTCCGCACCAACAAGCGGGTCAACGTGGTGTTCGTGATCAATCCCGGTCACGAAGTGCTAATCGACCGCATCAATATCAGCGGCAACACCAAGACCTCGGACAAGGTGATTCGGCGCGAGATCCAGGTGCAGGAGCAGGAGCCGTACAGCGCCGAGGAGATCCGCGATTCGCAGACGCGTCTGCAACGGCTGGGATTCTTCAGCGACACGCGCATCACGACCGCACCGGCGTCGCAGCCCGACAAGATAAACCTCAACGTGAACGTGACCGAGGCGAACACCGCGTCGTTCCAGGTGGCGGGCGGTTTCGACAGCTATCAATCGATATTTGGCAATTTCACGCTGGGCAACACCAACCTGTTCGGTGGCGGCGAATCGCTAATCGCAAATGCGCAGGTAGGCTTCCTGTTTCAGAACTACAGCATCAGCTACACCGAGCCGTGGTTCCTGGATATTCCGCTGGGCGTGGGCCTGCAGTTGTTCGATAACAAGACGTACCTGCTGAGCTTCAACCAGTCGTCGGCGGGCTTCACCTTGACGACCACGTATCCGTTGACCGAGCTTGGCTTCAAGAAGCTCGGGCCCATTCTCGCTGAAGGATATAACCGCCGGAATTGGCTACTCGTTTCAAAGCATCGGAATCACCGGGCTGAACGAGTTTACGACTTTCCAAATCGCGCGCTACAAAGGCTATACGCAGACTTCCGAAATTACGCCCACGATACGCCGCTTCACGGTGGACAATCCGACCGATCCGCGCACCGGCACGGTCGAGACTCTGAGCTTGCAGTTCGGCGGACTCGGCGGCACCAATTCGTTCGTCAAGGGTGTCGCGCATTTCCGGTATTTCTACCCGTTCCTCAAGAGCCAGACCCTGGGGACGTTCGTGGTGTCGCAGGGAGTCACCTACGGCATTGGGACCAACCTGGAAAGCGGGACCGGCGGCGAGTTGCCGCTCTACGAGCGATTCTTCCCGGGGGGAGTCGGCGGACCGGGCGACGTGCGCGGCTATCAGCTTTATTCGTTGGGACCGCAGGTGACTATTTTCAGCCAGAACGGCACGCCGCTCAGTGTGCAGGACGTTGGTGGCAGCAAGGAGTTGTTGCTCAGCAACGAAATAACGTTCCCGATATTATCGGGATTGGGCATTCGCGGCGTGATATTCAGCGATGCGGGACAATCGTTCCTGCTGAAGGATTCGATGGATATCACCAAGCTGCAGGCGTCGGCCGGAATCGGCGTGCGCTGGAAATCGCCATTCGGGCCGCTGGCGGTGGATATCGCGTTCCCGATCAACCCGCGGCCGGCGGACCAGCATACGGTGTTCGAAGTCGGCGCCGGATCGCCGCTGTAGTTCGCGATGAGTTCTTCGACAATCGACGACGAGCAGACGCGCATAACTGGATTTAATGCTCGCCGAAGTACTATCGTGTATATTTCACGAGGCAACGAGTGGCGTACCCATCCGAATCTGCTTCGCTGGGTCGTTAGGTAGTCAACAGGAGGCTTTCCGGGCTGTATGAGGCAACGTTTGTTCATCGGTGCGATGTTCGGTGCGTTCCTTGCGATGACGTTTGCGGCAGTTCCCGCACACGCCGAGTTCAAGTTCGCCTACGTTGACGTGCAACGGGCGCTGAATGAGTGCGACGCCGGCAAACGGGCGAAGGCCGACTTCCAGGGCCGCGTCACCTCGCTGGAGGGACGACTGCAGCGGCAGCAAAACGAGGTCCAGTCGCTCAAAGACGAGATGGAAAAAAAGGGCATGCTGATGAACCCGGATCAGCGCCAGAGCTTGCAGGATCAGTACATGGAGAAGCTCAAGAACTTCGAGCGCGACTATAAGGACTCGAAGGACGAGCTGCAGGCGAAGGATCAGGAGGTCACTGCGAAGATCGTGCACGACCTCGCACAAGTCATCCGCACGCTGGGAGAGCGCGACAGTTACACTATGGTGTTCGAGAAGGGATCGATCCTCTGGGGCGCGCCGAGTATCGATATCACCGACCAGGTGATCCGCAGCTACAACGCGATGCACGTGGCGATTGGCAGCGTCGGTGAAGGCCCGGGCGGCGCAGTAAGGGCGGCGAGCATCCAGAGCGAGCAGCCGGGTGAGTCGGAGCCGACGGATTTTGGATCGCAGGCGGCCAAAAAATCGACGATCTCGAAGTAAGCCGCTCGACGATACGCGAAGTAATTCCCGGTGCCTGACGACCACGAAACCAAAGTCTCAGAACTCGAGCGCGTGCTGGGGCTGCTGCCCCATCGCTATCCTTTCCTGCTGGTCGATCGCATCCTCGAGCTGAGCAAGGGCCGCGTCGTAACGATCAAGAACGTCAGCTTCAACGAGCCGTACTTCGCCGGCCATTTCCCGGAGCATCCTGTCATGCCGGGAGTGCTGATCGTCGAAGCGCTCGCGCAGTCTGCGGCGATCCTCGCGCTCAATGAAGTCGGCGGTGATCCTTCGCGCCTGTTCATGCTGACCGGGCTGGACAAGGTGCGGTTTCGACGGCGCGTCATCCCAGGCGATCAACTGCGGATGGAAGTTAAAATTTTGAAATTTCATCGTCCCCTGTGGCGGATGCAGGCGGTGGCGCGCGTCGGCGAGGAGTTGGCGGCTGAGGCGGAATTGTCCGCGATGGAAGTCAAGGAGCAAGTTCGATAGCGGGGAGAATCCATCCTTCTGCGGTCATCGACCAGCGCGCCGAGCTCGACACGAGCGTCGAAGTCGGCGCGGGCGCGGTGATAGGGCCGGATGTCAGGATTGGGGCGGGCAGCGTGGTTGGACCGTGCGCGACGATCGAGCGCAACACGACTATTGGCAAGCGCAATCGCATCTGGCAGTTCGCGGCAATCGGCGCCGAGCCGCAGGATCTCAAATTCAAGGGCGAACCGTCAGTCGTCGAAATCGGCGACGACAACATGATTCGCGAGTTCGCTACCGTCCACCGCGGCACCGAGGGCGGCGGGATGATCACGAAGATTGGCAGTCACACGCTGGTGATGACTTACGCGCACGTCGCGCACGACTGCATCATCGGCGACCATGTGATCCTCGCGGCGTCCACCGGGCTCGCAGGTCACTGCGTGATCGAGGAGTACGCGATTTGCGAGGGCCAGGTCGGGGTGCATCAGTTCACTCGCATCGGCACTCACGCGATCGTGGCGGCGGGTGCGAAGGTCGCGCAGGACGTGCCGCCGTACTCGATGGTGGCAGGCAGCGAGCGTGCGCGGCTGGCCGGGGTCAACGATATCGGCCTGCAGCGTCGCGGCTTCAAGCCCGAAACAATTGCGGCGCTGAAGTCGGCGATCCGCATCCTCTTCTTCTCGAAGCTGCTGCGCGAGGAAGCGATCGCGAAGACTCTCGAAGAATACGGCGACCTGGCCGAAGTTCGACGGCTGGTCGATTTCATAACCAACTCGAAGCGCGGAGTCGTTGGCCGCGAGCGTGAATAAGCTCGGGCTCATCGCAGGCAACGGCGTCTTCCCGCTCGAAGTAGCGCGCGCCGCCCGCGAGCGCGGAATAAGAATCATCGCAGTCGCGCATCTCAATGAAAGCGAACGCGCGCTGGATTCGATTGCCGACGAAGTCACCTGGATCAAAGTCGGCGAGCTGCAGAAAATAGTTGACGTCTTCAAAAACGCTGGCGTGTCGGAAGCCGCGATGGCCGGCGGCATCTCGCGCGCGCGCCTGAAAGATTCATTCGCGCCGGACGCGCGCGCGCTCAAGATGCTCGCAGGAATCGGACGCTTCAGCGACGACGCTGTGCTCCGCGGAGTCGCGCGCGAAGTCGAAACTGAAGGAATCAAGATGATCGATCCGGTGCCGATGATCGAGCATTGGCTCGCGCGCGCCGGTGTAAGCGCAGGTCCCGATCCGACTCCCGCGCAACGGCGCGATCTCGATCTCGCATTCGAAGTCGCGCGGCGGCTCGGCAGTTACGACATCGGACAGACAGTCGCGGTCCGTGACGGAATGGTTGCCGCGGTGGAAGCGCTCGAGGGAACGGACGCCGCGCTGCGCCGCGCCGCAGCACTGGTCGGCGCCGGACTGGTCGTAGCCAAGGCGGCGAAACCGGGACAGGATATGCGCTTCGACCGCCCCGCGATTGGACCGGCAACGGTGGAGTTGCTTGCCGAGATCGGTGCCGCAATGATCGGTGTCGAAGCGGGAGTCGCGCTGATTCTTGAACGGGATCGCACACTCGAGCTCGCGCGCTCGAAAAACGTGACGATATACGGCTATGCGGAAACCGATGGCTGAACTGCGCGCCGCTGTCATCGGCGCGGGACGGCTGGGCACTCTGCACGCGCGTAAGTACGCCGCAATCGCGGGAATCAAGCTCGTGCACATAGTCGATATTGATGTCGAACGGGCCGGAGCGCTCGCGAAAGAAGTTGGTGCGTCGCCGCTTACCGACTATCGGATGCTCGTCGGCAAGGTGGACCTTGTGACCGTCGCGTCGCCCGGCGTAACGCATCATGAGATCGCATCCGCGATGTTGAAGGCCGGCATCGACGTGCTGCTGGAAAAGCCAATGGCCGAGAAGTTGACCCAGGCGCGCGATCTGGCTGCGCTCGCATCGGCAAGCAAGCGCGTTTTGCAGATTGGTCATCTCGAGCGTTTCAATCCAGCGGTCGTGCATCTGCATTCGATCGTGAAAAATCCACGCTTCGTGGAATGCCATCGGCTCGCGCCGTTTACCGAGCGCGGCACTGACGTTGACGTGGTGCTCGACCTGATGGTGCACGATCTCGACGTGATCCTGTCGGTGGCGCCGTCGGAAGTAGCGTCGCTGGAGGCGGTCGGCGTCGCGATCCTCACCGATCGAATCGATCTCGCAAACGCGCGCGTCCGCTTTCAGAGCGGTCTCATCGCAAATCTCGTCTCGAGCCGCGTGTCGGCGCGTCGCGAGCGCAAGATTCGCTTTTTCCAGCCCGACGCATACATTTCTGTCGACTACGAAGCGCGCAGCATCCAGATTTTTCGCAGAACTCCAGCGGTGCGCGGCGCGCAGTTCCCAACAATCTCGGCAGAGCAGATCGATTTCGGCGAGGGCGATCCGCTGGCCGACGAGGTCAATGCCTTCGTCGAGTCGGTTCGCAACCGTTCGACGCCGGCTGTCAGTGCCGAAGACGGGCTGCGGGTGATGGAACTAACCGAGCGAATCAAGCAAGTGATGTTGACCGACTCGGTCGCGCCTTGACGCCTGCGGTACGCTGCGACAGCATTGAACCGCCATGCGTTCTACAAGACTCAAAATTATAGCCGGGTTGATTCTCGCGGCAGGGGCTGCTTTTCTGACGTTCACCGCGATCTCGGAGTGCACCATGGTGACCGGCAATGACGACGTCGCGATCAACGCGTTCGCGCTACGTCCTGGAAGTGCGCGACTCTTCTGCTACACCGACGATGCCGGCAAGCAGTTGCGCTTCGTGCTCGCGCGCGGCAACGACGGCAAGGTGCGCTCGGTGTTCGACGCATGCCGCCAGTGCTTCACGTTCCATAAAGGCTATCGGTTGGCCGGCGGCGACCTGATTTGCCGCGTGTGTGGAAACCATTATCCAATAGACCGGATGGCCGAGGGCAAAGCGTCGTGCGTGCCGGTCAGCCTGCCGCACGAAGACGCTTCTGGAGTTGTACACATCAAGACCGCGGATCTAAAGGCGGCACGCGCGTTCTTCTAACTATAGCAAGATGACGGTTGGTAATAGTCACATCAGATACTATCGCCTCGTTCTGCGAATAGTCAGTCTCGCGGCACTGCTTACTCTGTCGGCATGCGGCGATCGAGAAGCACGAGGCGACTATCCGGCGGCCAATGAGAATAATTGCCTGCCGGAAGTGAGTCTGATCGATCAGCACGGCAGCGCAGTCTCGCTCGCATCGCTAAAGGGCAAGCCGGTGCTGATCGATTTCATTTATACCTCGTGCGCCTCGACTTGCCCGATGCTGACGGCGAAGATGGCGGCGATCGCGAAGAAGCTTGGTCCGGCTCTGGGAGCCGACGTCAAAATTGTCTCGATATCGCTGGATCCCGAGCATGACAGCCCGGCCGAGCTTGCGAAGTATGCTCAGAGCCATGACGCAAGCGCCGCCGGATGGCTCTTTCTGACTGGTTCGCCCGCGAGAATCGACCAGGTGCTCGCGTTATTCAAACTGCGCCGGACGCGCGAGAGCGATGGGTCGATTACGCATTCCATCGAGGCGTTCCTGATCGGTCCCGACGGCCGTCAGATTAGGCAGTACAACGCGCTCGACGTGAGCCCTGACGCAGTGGTCGCCGACGTCGACCGCGCACGCGGCTGATATGACTATCGCACTCAAGATCGACCGCGCTTCGGTTCGGCAAATCGCCGTTGCGATGGCGTTGGTCATGGTGATGGCGAGTCTGCCATCGATCGGTGTGATCGTGATTTCCGATCCCTCGGGGCCGACCATCTCGATGGACATCTGTCATCCGCTGCAATCGCTCGAAAGCGCTCCGGCGGTCGTGCCGATCGCGCGCCCAGCGCAGCCAGCCGTCGGCACGAAAGTTCTTTCGCATGAAGTAGCCGCCCAATTCGTTCCCATTCTGAAAAGCAAACTCGCCGATACTCCCGATCCGCCTCCGCCCAAGCAGTTCTGCTAGCAGGGCAAATTCGTTTTTCGCTGACGAACGATTGCTCGCGAGCTCCAGATGGCTTGCGAGAGAAAGATCTGGCCGGAAACCGGCCGCGGTGGATGCTTATGCGGAGAAAAATAATCCTCGCGACGATGATCGTGTTTGCAATGCACGCCGTCGCGGCAAACGCGCACGGGGTTGTGGGTGATTACGTGTTCCTTGAACCGCTGATAACCGAGGATCCCACCCCGGCGAACGAGTTGGACATCCTCGAGCCGTCGTGGGTCAAGAGCAGTGACGCCAATGACTACTCGATCGGATTCTCGGGTGAGAAGGTGCTTTGGATCGACGACAACTACCAGCCGAGATTCAGTCTCGCGGGCGGAACGGCGTGGCATCACGTTTCACCTTTCGAGGGGCCGAGCCACGAAGGCGTCGACAATCCGGAAGTGGCGGCGAAATGGGCCTTCTACTACTCACTGGAGCACGAGTTTCTCACCTCGATTGCGCTGGTTGCGGATCTGCCGGTCGGTAACAAGGACATCCGGAATCAGAGCCACACCAGCCTGGGTCCGGAATTCCTCTGGGAAAAAGCTCTTGGCGACCTTCCGAATTTGCCGGTTCTCAAGTACCTGCGGCCGCTGGGATTTCAAGGCGACCTCGGTTATTTGCCGGCGTTAGGCGGGCAAACCAGCCATGATCTGTTTGCCGATGCCGTGGTTGAATACTCAATCCCGTATCTCAGCAATAACGTCGAGGATATCGGACTCAAGTGGCCGTTTCGGAATCTCTTTCGTGTTCAGTGAATTCAACTACGACCAGCTGATCAAAGGACCTTCGGGCCAAACATTTCCCACGATTTCATGGCGACCCCCGGCATCGCGTACGTAAGCTATCATTATGAACTAAGCCTCGGCACTCAGTTGCGCTCTGAACAATGCGGCAGTGCCCGCGAATCATGCTACGATAATCGGATTGCTCGACATATTTTACGATTCGTTTTTCCCGAAGTGGGGCAACTGGACTATCAATCGAGGACCCGGCCAATGAAGACATCGAGGATATGCATATTCGCGGCAGTGCTACTGGCTATTGTAGTGAGTAGTCCGATTATGAGCTGGGCGCATTCGTTTCCGGACAAAGAGACTCCGTCGGCGGGACAGAAGATTGCGTCGCCGCCGTCGGAAGTCGTGATCGATTTCGACGCTCCGATAGAGAAGCTGTTCGCCAAACTGGAAGTGACTGGCGCCGACGGCAAAAACGAAGCAGCGGGCGCGCCGCAGGTCAGTGACGATGGGCGTCAATTGTCGGTCAAAGTTGGTGCGCTGAAGCCCGGCGACTACACGGTCAAATGGGCGGTCGTTTGCATCGACACGCATCACACGGAAGGTTCGTACACCTTCTCGGTCGCAAACGGATCGTGATACCGCCGCCAATCTTCGCGTGGCCGTTAGTAACGTCGCAAGTGCTGATATTCGGAACAGCAGGTTTTGCGCTGATGGCAGCGCCGTCCGAGGTCGCCGATGGCGATCGATGGAGCCAGAGCATGGCAGTGCTTTGGCGAGTGCTCGCTCTGATCGTGCTGGTGGTGTCGCCGCTGAGACTTTTGTCCGTAGGCGCGGGAATGGCGGATTCAACTTTCAGGGAAGTAATTCCCATGATGCCGCAAATAATGCGCGAGACTTTCGCCGGCCGGGTTTGGACGTGGCGGCTTGCGACCGCGCTGCTGTTGGCTCTGGTGGCCTGGATCCCTGCGCCGGGGCGGCTTGCGACAGCGCTGATATTCGCCGTCTCAGCGGCGCTGCTTGCGTTTCAAAGTGTTACGAGTCACGCGGTCGACAAGGGCGCATTCGCTATCACGGTTCATTTCGCGCATCAGGCCGCGGCCGGCATGTGGATCGGGGCGTTGGTCTCGTTGCTGATCGGCGCGACTTATGGACACGTGGGCGCGGAATGGCTGCGGTCGGCGACCTCGCGAGTATCCACGATAGCGGGATGGTCAGTTGCGGCGTTGATCGTGACTGGCGCGATCAGAGCATGGGACTCACTTGGACTGCGACTCGACCTGTTGGTGAATTCGATCTACGGTCGCACATTGCTGTGGAAGGTCGGTACGGCAGCGACTGTGATCCTGATTGGCGGCTACAACCGCTATCGATTGGTGGGGTCGGTGGAAGAATCGTCGGCGCGTGCAGCTCTGATTCGCAATGTGGCCGTCGAATGCGTTTTGCTGGCTGTCGTGCTTGGATGGTCGGTGGTGCTGGCGAACACGCCGCCGCCACATTGAGTAATGGACGTTTAATCACTAACCATATAAAAGTAGTAAGAGATATATATATGACTACTCACTTTAATCTCAGATCTACGATCATCGCTGTAGCAATAATGGCCAGCATGCTTGTGGCCGGATGTCATCACGACTCGGAGGGCGGTGCTGCCGCGGCGAGTTGCCTGACTGACACCAAGCTCGTCGATCAGAATGGCAACACCGTCGCGCTCACGTCGCTCAAGGGCAAACCGCTGGTGGTGGATTTCATCTATACGTCGTGTCCGGGGCCGTGCCTGATGGAGACCGCGAAGCTGGCGAACGTCGCGCTGCGATTGGGCAGCGACCTCGGCTCGAAAGTGACTATTGTCTCGATCAGCGTCGATCCCGAGCATGACGGTCCCAAACAGTTGCTCGATTACTCGCGTCAGCAGGGAGCTGATGAGAAGGGATGGTATTTTCTCACGGGAGGTCCCGGCGACATCGATCGAGCGCTGGCCGGCTTCAAGCTCAGCCGCCAGGTTGAGCCCGATGGTTCCGTAGGTCACCTGGTTGATATGATGCTGGTAGGGCCTGATGGGCGGCTGATCCGCGAATACAACGGTGAAATCGTGAAGGCGCAAGACATCGTCGACGACGTCAGAAAGACTCTGAACAAGGGCGGTGCGGCATGAGACGGGCGATAATTTTCGGCTCTTCGTTTGCGGCGATTCTGACGCTGGCGTACCTGTGGCCGATGCTCGGCGGCTCAACTGCGAATAACAACGCGCGCGGCGCGATGTGTATCGCGGGTCATTGCTGCTGCACTGGCGTGGCTGAGGCGGCGGATACCGACGCGTCGAAAGGCGCGCAGCCGCGCTTGACGCTCGATCCAAACCAGTTCGCCGCCGGTCCGGTAAAGGAAGCGTACAAATACGCCGAGAAAAATCCGGCGCTGCTGGCGCAACTGCATTGCTATTGCGGATGCGACAAGGCGGAAGGTCATCAGAGCCTGCTCGACTGTTATCGCGGCATGCATGCGTCGGCGTGCGAAATCTGCACCGGCGAGGTGATGCTGGCGAAGCGGATGTCGGAGCAGGGTTCGCCGGTCGATCAGATACGCAACGCGATCCGCAGGAATTTCGCGCAGGACAATTGAATCGCGCACGCGGGGCTATTTGCGGCGGCGGGGTTTTCAATCACAATCGCTTCGATGCCGTTGAATGCCGAAGCGCCGCCGCTCTGATGAGCGCCTGAAAGAGACCGCGCGCAAAGCCCGCATCATGATCGTTGCCGGCGAGGCGTCGGGCGATCTTCATGGCGGCGATTTGGCGCGGGAAATTCTCGCGCGCGATCCGTCGTGCGACCTGTTTGGAATTGCGGGCGAGAAAATGCGCGCAGCCGGTGTCCGCGCGATAATCAAGACCGAGGACATCCACGGGCTGGGGCTTTCGGAACTGGCCTCGACGATTGGACGCACGGTTGGCGCATTTCGCACGCTGCGTCGGATCATCCGGCGCGAGAAGCCGGACCTGCTGATCCTGATTGACTATGCGGAGTTCAACCTGATTCTTTCGGGCACCGCGCGGCGCAATCGAATGCCGGTGCTCTATTACATCACGCCGCAAGTGTGGGCATGGCGGCGCGGCCGAGTCGACAAGCTGGTCGATCGCGCGGACCGCCTCGCGGTGGTGCTGCCGTTCGAGGCCGAACTTGTTTCATCGCGCGGGCGATCGGGTTTCGTTCGTCGGGCATCCGCTGCTCGATCGGATCGCCACGATCCAGAGCCGGGAGGAGACGCTGAAGCGCCATGGATTCCCGCCGCGCGCGCGAATCATTTCGATTCTGCCGGGTAGCCGTCGCGCGGAAGTTCGCTACCTGCTGGCTCCGATGGTGAAGGCGGCGCGAATTGTCGCGCGCGATCATAATCTTGAAATAGCGCTCGCACTGGCACCGACCCTGACCCGTGCTGAACTCGCTGAGGTAGGACGCGCGGACCTGGCAGGAATCAAGATTGTCGAGAACGATACCTACAATATTGTCGCGGCGAGCGAGCTCGCGCTGGTCGCGTCTGGGACCGCAACGCTGGAGACCGCGCTGCTCGGATGTCCCGAAGTCATCGCCTATAAAGTTTCGCCGCTTACCTATATCCTAGGCCGGATGCTTGTGACGGGAGTCGATTTCATCGGGATGCCGAATATCCTGGCCGGCCGCCAGATCGTGCCGGAACTGATCCAGCGCGATGTGACGGTCGAGAAGCTGGTGCGAGCGGCCGAGCCGCTGCTTAGCGAGACGATCCGCGCGGACACAGTGGCGGCGCTGAAGTCATTGCGCGAGAAGCTCGGCTCACCCGGAGCAGCCGGACGCGTCGCGACCATCGCACTCGAGATGATCGCGTCCAGGATCGCAGCATGAAGCTGCTCACTCCATTGCAGTGGCGGCTCTACGGCTACATCCGCCCATACCTGTTTCCGTACGTGTTGCTGCTTGGGGTGGCGATGGCGGTGCTGTCGGCAGCCAGCGCGGGAATCCCGTTCATCATAAAGCTGGTGGTCGATCTGGTCACCAATCTGAAAGTCGGTCATCAGCTCGACGCGCACGGCGCGTTGAAGCTCCGCGAATACTCGCTGCTGCTGGCAGGACTGTTTTTGCTCCGCGCGATTGCCAACTTCGGCGACGACTATCTGAGCTCCTACATCACTCAGAAAATGGTCGTCGATATTCGCGGCGACCTGAACGAGAGTCTGCAACGCCAGTCGTTGAGTTTCTTCAATCGCACGCCAACGGGCGTGATGGTTTCGCGGGTCATCAGCGACGCCGGCCTGGTGGTGTCGAGCCTGAGCAACGGCGTCTTCTCGATCTTCGGCGACGGCATGTCGCTAATCGCACTGCTGGTGACAGCCTTCTGGATCGATTGGCGGCTCGCGATTATCGCGTTCATCGGTTTCCCGATCATCGTTCTGCCGATCGCGAGCCTCTCGAAAAAAGTTCGCCGTGAAACCAAGAATCAGCAAAAGCAATTGAGCGGCCTGCAGTCGCTGCTGCATGAAACCTTTCCAGGGAAACCGCGTCGTCAAGGCGTTCGGAATGGAAGACTACGAGCGCGCGCGTTTCAATCGCGAGCTCAAGCGGCTGTTCCGAATCTTCATGCGGGTGGCGCGGATCAAGGCGTTCACGGGACCGCTGATCGAAGCGCTCGGCGCGGTCGCGGTCGTGGCCGTGGTCTGGTGGGCGGTGGGATCGCTGCAGACGGGCACCCGCACGCTGGGTCAATTCGCCGGATTTTTCACGACGATGATTCTCGTGTACCGGCCGTTCAAAGCGCTGGGCAAAACCAACAACAGCATTCAGCAGGGGCTCGCGGCGGCAGAGCGCGTCTTCGAGATGATGGATCTGCCGAGCGAGGTTCCCGACGCTCCCGACGGAATCGAGCTGCAGCCCGGCCCGCACAGCGTCGCGTTCGAAAACGTCAGCTTCCGGTACGGCGACGAATGGGTGCTGCACGATATCAACCTCGAGATCGGCGCGGGCAAGGTGGTGGCGCTGGTCGGGATGAGTGGCGGCGGCAAGTCCACGATGGCGGATTTGATTCCGCGCTTTTATGACGTACAGCAGGGACGCGTCACCGTCGACGGAATCGACGTGCGCAAGCTGCGGCTCAAGTCGCTGCGCGCCGAAATCGGTCTCGTGACGCAGAGCACGTTTCTCTTCGACGATACGATTCGCGCCAATATCGCGTACGGCAGCAGCGACAAGAAACTCGAGCGCGTGATCGCGGCCGCCAAACTCGCCAACGCGCACGACTTCATCTCGCGGCTGCCCAACGGTTACGACACGATGGTGGGCGAACTGGGCGTGCGCATCTCGGGCGGAGAGCGGCAGCGAATCGCGATCGCGCGGGCGCTGCTCAAGGATGCGCCGATTCTGATTCTGGACGAGGCGACGTCGTCGCTGGACTCCGCCGCCGAACGATCGGTGCAGGAAGCGCTCGAGCATCTCATGGAAAATCGCACGACGCTGGTGATAGCGCATCGCCTGTCGACGGTGCGGCGCGCGGACCGAATCGTCGTAGTCGTTCACGGCCGAATCGTCGAAGATGGCACCCACGACGAATTGTTTGCGCGCGGCCAGGAATATCGAAAGCTCTACGACCTGCAATTCATGTCGCCTGAAGATCTGGCCGGCAACGGCGGTCTGGTTAACTGACAATCGCTGATCCCAAGTCCGACAGTCAGCCGTGCCGATCGACAAGGCTTCGATGCTAAGTGCGATCTACAACATGCTGTGGTACCCGGCGCTGCCGTTTGCGCTGATCGCCGCGCATCCGGCGAGCATGCGGGACTATCGCGAGCGGATGGGACACGGCGACTTTCCGGATATCGCAGGCGCGCCGCGAATCTGGATTCATGCGGCGTCGGTCGGCGAGATCGAAGCGATTCGCCCGGTCGCCATCGGTCTGCTCGAGCATCATCCGGGCGCGATCATGGCAATCACCACGATGACGGTGGCGGGACGTGATGCCGCCATGCGCCGAATCCCGGGCGCGGCGGCATGGATGCTCGCGCCGCTCGACAATCGTCACGCGGTGCGATCTTTTCTTGATCGCGTGCAGCCTGGCATCGTGCTGATCACCGAAACGGAAATCTGGCCGAACTACTTCCTCGAATCGGCGCGCTCTGGCGCCAAGATCGCAGTGGTCAACGGCCGCATCTCGGAACGTTCGATGCGCCGATACATGCGCGCGCGTGGGTTGTTTCGAGATGCGCTCGGCCGCGCGACCCTGATCATGGCGCAGAGCCAGGAAGACGCGAGGCGTTACGCACAGTTCGATCTCTCGAGCAAAGATCGTCGTCACCGGCAACACCAAAATCGAAGCGGCGAAAGCGGATGCGGCGACTGAAGATCCGATTCGCCCCGAGCTGATGGCGTTCGCATCCGGACGCAAAATTCTAATCGCGGGATCGACGGCGCCGGGCGAAGAAGCGGTGATCGCGGACGCCTATCGCGAACTGCGCAAGAACTTTCCGCGGCTCGCCTTGACGATTGCCCCGCGTCATCTCGATCGCACGCCAGAAGTCGAAAACGCTTTGCGCGCCGCTTCGCTCAAATTTCGTGAAAGCGTCGGAACTCAATTCGCCCGACGCAGCACGCGATGCGGACGTTCTGATCCTCGACACGATGGGCGAGCTGCGCACCTTCTATCGTCGCGGAGCGATCGCATTCGTCGGCGGCAGCCTCGCGCCGGGACGCGGCGGACAAAATCCTGCCGAGCCCGCGTTGGTCGATGTCCCGGTGCTGATCGGTCCGTATCACGAGAACCAGCAGGAGATGGTGTCGTCGCTTGTCAGTTCGGGCGGCGCGCGAATCGTCAAGAACGCGGACGACATAGTCAGCGAAGCCTCGAAATGGCTCGGCGACGATGCGGCGCGACGAAGAGGCGGGCCGCAATGCGCACGCATCCGTCAGCAAAGGGGCGGGCGGCGCGCAGTCCGCCTTGAAGCATCTCGAAGCGCTCATTAATCTCGGCTGACCGATGCCCATTAACGAGCCGAGTCCGAATCGCCCACGAATCGAGCGATTGTGGCAGCGCGATCTTCCGGCGCAGCTTCTCCCAGCGTGGGTCGGGCTCGCGGCCGCGGCGGGATTTTACCGAGTCGGCGTGAGCGCGCGTCATCTGTATTGGCGGATGATGAAGCGGCAAGCTCCCGTGCTGACTGTCAGCGTCGGCAATCTGACCGTCGGCGGAACCGGCAAGACTCCGTTCACATTGTTTCTCGCGAGGCGCTTGCAGAGCCACGGCCTGCGCGTGGGGATCGTGAGTCGCGGCTATGGACGTACTCGATCTGAAAGCGCGCGCCGAACTAGTAGCCGATGGCGGCAATTTGAAAGTCTCACCGGAAGAAGCGGGCGACGAACCCGCGATGATGGCGAAGTTGTTCACGCGGACCGATCGCGGTTGCGCGGCGACGGATCGACGCGATCGAGTTGCTGAGCAAGCTCGGCCCGCTCGACGCGGTGATCCTCGATGACGGCTTTCAGCACGAGCGCTTGAGTCGCGACGTTGATCTGTTACTGGTCAGCAACGAGCGGGGCTTCGGCAATGGCTGGATGCTGCCGGCGGGGCCGATGCGCGAACCGATACGCGCCGTTACTCGCGCCGACGCGATCGTCGTGATGGACTCCGGGACTGGCGCATCGGCAATCCAACCATCGCAGATGAAGAAGCTGACAGCGTGCAAAGTATTTCACGCGTCGGTACGACCGCGCGCGCTGCTGCTCGTCATCGAAAATGGAGTGTGGCGCGAGACTCCGCTGGGGCTGGCGGGACGACGAGTGCTGGCTGTGTGCGGCCTGGCGGATCCGACCGCGTTCTACTCGATGCTGCGCGAGCTCGACGCCGATCTCATTGGCGTTTTCGAATATCCGGACCATCACGCCTACACCAACGCCGACTGGCAGGCTATGGTGAACGCAATGCGCGACACCGACATGGTCATCACGACCGAGAAGGACCTTATCAAGCTGGAGCGGTTTCCGTTCCCGCGCGATTCGCTATACGCTCTCAGGCTCGAAGTAACGATGGACGATGCTGATACGCGGGCGCTCGACGAGTTGATACTCGGGCGCATGAAAACGGCGGCGACAGCGGCGGATGCACAGCAGAAAAAATAAAGTTCGTGGAGGATTTCGGCGATGGCGCTGAGTCAGGAATTGCTCGACATCCTGGCGTGCCCGAAATGCAAGGGCGACCTGCATCTCAATAACAAGAAAGACGGTCTGGTCTGCAATGCGTGCAGACTCGAATATCCGGTGCGCGATGACATTCCAATCATGCTGATCGAGGAAGCCAAACCGATCGCGTGATCTCGCCGTGGCGCGCGGCCAGCCAGCCTTCCGCAGTGAAAGAGTGAAAACGATCGACGCGGCGCGCGCCCGCCGGATCGCGTGGCTCGCGGTCGGCGTCTACCTGGTCGGACTCGGCATCTCGGCAACCTTTCGCGCGCAAGGCGATTTCAACGTTTACTATCGCGCTGGACATCGGGTGCTCCTCGGGCATGCGATCTACCCGGCAGATGACTCCGACCGGTTTCTATACGCGCCAATCTTCGCGATCGCGTTCGCACCGTTCGCGCTGCTGCCACGGCATCTCGCGCAATTTGTTTTCTTCGCGATTAACGCATTCTCGCTGATCGAATTGATCCTGGGCGCCGGCGTAATCCTGTTCGGTCGCGAGCGACAACTTTCGGCCGCGCTTATAGTTGTCCCGGTGCTGCTGTCGTTTCGGTTCATCGATAACAATTTCGATCATGGCCAGATAAATCTCCCGACGCTCGCGCTCATCGTTTGGGCGATCATTTACGCCGAGGAATCTCACGACGCGTGGGCGGGTCTGATGCTCGCGGCGGCGATACTGATTAAACCATTCGCACTGCTGGCCGCGCTTCATCTTGCGATTCGAAAGCACTTCGCCACACTTGGATGGGCGTTAGTCGCGGGAATCGCGCTGCTCATCGTGCCGATTGCTATCTTCGGACCGCGCGGATGGATCGATCAAACGGGCGCGTACGTTACTGCGATCGTTTCGATGACCAATCGCTATCGCACGATGCTAACGAATCAGTCGGCTGTGTCTGCCGTCGGACGCCTGATGAGCCTTCGCATTGGTACGGATGCGGAAACCTCGCCCGTCGCGACGATAGTCGGGATGGGACTCGAGGTAATTTTAGTTGCGGCAGTGTCGCTCTGGGACTGGATGAGCGACGAGCGTGGAAGCGTCGCGAATCGCCTCGCGCTGTGCGGATTGTTCTGCCTGATGCCGTCGTTCGCGCCGATTTCATGGAAGAGCTATTACGCTGCGATGCTCGTGCCGTACATGGCTCTGGCCGCGGCGCTGCTGACGGACAGTCCGGCGGGCCGGAGCGCGCCGAAGATAGTTTGGACGCTGATTGCGCTTTCCGTGCTGCTCAATCTCGCGACCGGAAACTATTTGAACCGAGTCGCGCTCTTTTACTCTGCGCATTTCATTTCATCGTTACTCGCTTTGGCCGCCCTCTTCGCATTGTGGCGCACGACCGAGGAATCGCGAGCTTGAGACCGCCTGCGCAAATGAAGTGGCACGCGGATCCGAACTTCTCGACTTTCAGGATCGGGCGCCGCGAACTGGTGATTCACCGCGACATCGCCTCACAGTCGGCGCAAATCATGCAGAAGCTCGGCGAAATAACGTCGGCTGTGGAAGCGGGCGCTGGCAATCGCAAGAGCGCGTATCGGCTGGACCTCGACGGCGGCGTCGAGTTGTTTGCACGTCGCGGACGTCGCGGCGGAATGATTGCATCGATTCTCAACGATGTTTATTTCGGCATGACGCCGCGCCCATTAACTGAACTTGCAGTGACCATTGAGGCAATGCGGCGCGGTATTCCGGTGGCCGAGCCGATGGGCGCGATGGTCGAATGGATCGGGCCTGCTCTCTATTGCGGATTGTTTCTGACGCGAGCGGTGCGCGGCATGACGCTATGGGAGTTTGTGAAGACCGACGACGATCCGACGGTTCGACGTCACGTGCTCGAGCAAGCGCGCGCCGCGATCGATATCATGCACACCCAGGGTCTCTTTCACGCCGATCTCAATCTGCACAATCTGCTGGTGACGCAGGCGCGCGACAGTTTCAGCGTGATTATTATCGATCTCGACAAGTCGCGGCTGTTTGACGCTCCCCTATCGCTCGCGATGCGCAACGCGAACGCCGCGCGCTTGGTCCGGTCGGCGCGCAAGCTCGATCCATCCGGAAAATTTCTCGATGCGTCGGCGCTGTCGATTCTGAACCCGGAAATTTGAGAAATCAGTCGCGCTTCAGCGCGATTGCGTCGATCTCGATTCTCGCCTTGCGCGGCAGTGCTGCTACCTGCACGGTCGAGCGCGCCGGATACGGCGGCTCAAAGTGCTCGCCGTAGACGCGATTCACGATTTCGAACTCCGCGAGGTCGATCATGAAGATAGTGGTCCTCAGGACATCGACAAAATCGAGGCCCGCAGCCGCGAGCACTTCGCCCAGATTCTGAAGAACGCGCCGAGTCTGGAATTCTATCCCGCCTTCGACGATTGTGCCCGAGGCCGGGTCGAGCGGAATCTGTCCGGAGCAGAAGACCAATCCGTTTTGCTCGACCGCTTGGGAGTACGGACCAATCGCGGCCGGCGCTTGTTTGGTGTGAACTGGAGTCTTCATTGATAACGATTCCCGTTATGTTGGCCGAGGCGCGACACGCGCATCACGCCGTCGATCGAGCCGATCGAGTTCATCAGGTTGTTCAATTGACGCGCGCTGCTCACGCTCACCTCGAAGACCGCCAGCGCGCGTCCGTCGGCGCCGTGAGTCTTCACTTCGGCGGTTGAAATGTTGACGCCCGCCGACGCGATCGCCTTGGTCATCGCGGCAAGCAAACCCGGCTGATCGGCGCACAGCACTTCGAGCCGGATCGGGCGCGGCGCTTCCTCGCCGTCCTTCCACACCACCGGGACGCGCCGCTGCGGATCGGTGTTGAGCGCATGCGAGCATCCGGCGACATGCACCGTGACGCCGCGGCCGCGCGTGATGAATCCTGTGATCGCTTCGCCCGGCAGCGGGTTGCAGCATTTCGCGAATCGCACCAGCATGTCGCCGACGCCAGAAACGACCACGGCGCCGCTGGCGGATTTGCGCGCTTCCTTGGCGGCGCGTTCTCGTTGTGCGGGTCCGAGCGGAGTCGGCGTTTTCTCGGGGCGATAGATCTTCAGTTCGTCGGGCGTCAGCAGTTTCGCGAGCAACTGGGCCGGCGTGATTATGCCGTAGCCGACGGCGGCGAGCAGACTGTCGACGTCGCGCTGCGAAAATTCCCCGAGCACTCCGTCGAGGCGCTTGTTCGATCTGAGCTGCGTGACGCTCAACTTGACCGGTTCGAGCTCGCGATCGATCAGCGATATTCCAAGGTCGCGCGATCGCTCCGATTGTTGATTGCGCAGCCACTGGCGGATGCGCGATTTTGCGCGCGCCGTCGCCGCGTAATTGGTCCAATCCTTGCCGGGCACCTGCTTTTCGGAGGTCAGCACCTCGACCGTGTCGCCCGACCGAAGCCGGTAGCGCAGCGGCACCATGCGCCCGTTGACGCGCGCGCCGGCGAGATGGTTCCCGACCTGAGAATGGATTCGGTACGCGAAGTCGATCACGGTCGAGCCGAGCGGAAAATCGAACACGTCGCCCTTGGGCGTGAACACGAAAACTTCCTCGGGAAACAGATCGTCCTTTACCGTCGACAGAAATTCCTGCGGGTCCTTGAGATTCTGCTGCCATTCGATCAGCCGCCGCAGCCATGCGAACCGCTCCGTATCTTTTTCCTTGATCTCTTTCGCGCTGCCGTCCTTGTAGCTCCAGTGCGCCGCGATTCCTTCCTCGGCGACCTTGTGCATCTCGCGCGTGCGAATCTGCACTTCCATCCGCTGCCCGCGCGGCCCGATCACCGTGGTGTGCAGCGATTGATACATGTTGGCCTTGGGCAGCGCGATGTAATCCTTGAAGCGGCCGGGGACCGGCTTCCAGTTCGCGTGCACGACGCCGAGCGCCTCGTAACATTCGCGCACGGTATCGACGATGATGCGGAACGCGACGAGGTCGTAAATCTCTTCGAAGCTGAGCCCCAGCTCCTGCATCTTGGAGTGGATCGAAAAAAAATGTTTCGGCCGGCCGGTGACTTCAGCGGTGACCCCGCTGTCGGACATGCGACGCGACAAAATCTCGATGACGTTGGCGATGTACTCTTCGCGCTCTTTGCGTTTCTCGGCGACGAAGGCCTTCAAGGTCTGGTACGCGGTTGAATTCAGATAGCGGAACGAGAGGTCCTCGAGTTCCGATTTGAGCCAATAAATACCGAGGCGATGTGCGATCGGCGCATAAATCTCCATCGTCTCGCGAGCGATTTCCTGCTGGCGTTCGGCGGACAGATGATCGAGCGTGCGCATGTTGTGCAGGCGGTCCGCCAGCTTGATCAGCACGACGCGAATGTCGTTGGCCATCGCGATGATCATCTTGCGGAAATTCTCGGCCTGCTTTTCCTCGCGACTCTGAAACGTGATCTTCGAGACCTTGGTCACTCCATCGACTAGTTGCGCGACCTCGGGACCGAAATCCGTCTGCACCTGCGCCAGCGACGCGTTGGTGTCCTCGACCACGTCGTGCAGCAGGCCGGTGACGATCGAGGGCACGTCGAGTTTGAGCTGCGCGATGATCATCGCGACGTTGAGCGGATGAGTGACGTAGGGTTCGCCCGACTCGCGTTTCTGATCTAGATGCATTCGCGCCGAGTAGTCGTACGCGCGCCGGATGAGGCCGACGTCGGCCTGTGGATTGTAGCTCTGCACGCGGCCGATGAGGCCGGTGAGTTGGTCGGGAGGACTGGTTTGCGCTAGCTCTTCCACGGCGCGAATTCGCGCAGGCGGCTGACTTTGAGCCGCTCCGCGTTTACGATCGTTTCAAGCTGCGCGACTGATTTTGAAATCTCGTCGTTGACGATGAGGTAGTCGTATTCGGGATAGGCCTCGGCTTCCTCGCGCGCTTTTTGCAGCCGATGTTGAATCTTGGATTCATCTTCGGTGGCGCGGCCGCGCAAACGTCCTGCAAGTTCTTCGAGTGTGGGAGGCAACACAAAAATCGAAACCGCATCACGCGGATATTTTGCGCGAATCTGTTGCGCGCCCTGGATGTCGATGTCGAGCAGGATGTCGTGGCCCGATGCAATCGCGGCGTCGAGCGGCGCTCGCGGCGTGCCGTACGATGATTCGAACACACGCGCCCACTCGGCGAGCTCGCCGGACGATTGCCTGCGATTGAATTCTTCTTCGCTCACGAAGCTGTAGTCGATTCCGTCGGCCTCGTTTTTTCGGCGCGCGCGCGTGGTCAGGGATATCGAAAATTCCAGATTCCTGATGGCCTTGAGCGCCTCGCGATAAATCGTGGTCTTGCCCGCGCCCGAGGGCGCCGAGAGAATGAAAATTATACCGCGCCTGGGCGGCAAAGAGTCATCTGATTTCAACGATATCGAAGCCATCAACCAGTGGCAAAGGCCGCTTGTACTATATCCTACTCGACGTTCTGAACCTGCTCGCGCATTTTTTCAGCCTCGGCCTTAACTTCAACCGTTACTTGAGATAACGCCGCGTTCTGCGATTTCGATCCCATAGTATTCACTTCGCGGTTGATTTCCTGAAGCAGAAATTCGATCGATTTCCCGACCTGCCCCTTGCGCTTGAGCAGGGTCTTGAGACCGTCGAGATGCGTGCGCAGGCGCGTGATCTCTTCGCTGATATCGCCGTGCTGCGACGCCGACGAGGCCTCTTCGTAGAGGCGCTTCTCGTTCACCGGCAAATCCTCGAGCAACTCGCGAATTCGCTTGTGAAAGTTTTCCAGGATCTCCGCGCGGGACTGCTCGGCCAGCTTTTCGATCTTCGGGACCGCCGCTTCGATGTTACGAACCCGGGTCGCGAAATCATTGTGCAGGCTGCGGCCTTCACGCACGCGCTCGGCATCGAGCGCCTTCAACGCGCGCACGAGAGCTTTCTGGCCAAGGCTGAAGGCAGTGCGTGAATCGTGCTCCTCCTCGACGACGTGAAAAATTTCAGGTCGGTTCAGAATCGATGCAATTTCAGGATTGCCGTTGAGATGAAGCTGCTTGCCCAGACGTCGCAACTCGGCGACGTACAGATTCGCGAGCCGGTCGTTGACCTCGAGGCGCACCGGAGGAGCCTTCAGCGCGACCGACTTGATAAAAATTTCGACGCGTCCGCGCGAGACGACACTCTGCACGGTTTTGCGAATCTCGGCCTCATGCTCGCCCCATCCGCGCGGCACCGCGAGTTTGAGCTCGAAGAATCTCTGGTTAAGCGCTCGCACTTCGGCAACCACGCGAACGCCGTCATGCTCGGCGGTAGCCCTGCCGAACCCGGTCATACTTTTCATGCAATTCCGCCTCTGTGTTCCCGCGTTGTTCTGACACGATCGCGATAGAGCGCGAGCGTTCGCGCCGCCATCGTTTCCATCGAGTAATTTTCGACGACGCGCGCGCGCGCCGCCGCGCCCATCTGCGATCTCAACTCAGCCGATTCCGCCAGTCGTACAATCGCCGATGTGATTGCTGGAGCATTGGCCGTTGGCACAATGATTCCAGTGCGACCATCTTCCACCGCTTCGCGCAGACCGCCAACATCGCTCGCGACCACCGGCAGCCCGCTCGCCATGGCTTCCAGAGCGGCCACGCCGAGACCCTCTTTCAGGGAAGGCATCGCAAAAATGTCCGACGCCCACAAAAGTTCTCGAGGATCATCGACTCTGCCGAGCAGCTTGATGCGTTCGAGACTTCGGATAACTGCGATCTCGTCTTGCAGTACCCGATGAATCGAACCCTGACCAGCGATCAGACACTTGAACTTCCCGGTTGCCGCGAGCGCGCCGATCGCTTCGATAAGATAGCGGTGGCCCTTGCGCTGCTCGAGCGCGCCGACGGACGAGATCAAAATTTCGCCATCTGAAATTCCGAGAGCGCGGCGCGCATCGGCACGCTCCTCGGCAGTTGGCGGGCAGAAGCGGTCGCAATCGACGCCGCTTTGAACGACCGTGATCCGCTGACGATCGACGCCCGCGGCTGCGAGCGAATCGGCAACGCCCCCGGAGATCGCAATCACGCCATCGACCGCGCGATTAAACAGGAACGGCGCGAACACGCGATTGGGACGGTAGTCCATCCGCCGCGTCACGATCAGCGTGCTGCCGAAACTCCGCGCCAACGGCGCCATCGAATGCGCGCGCGAAGTGTGAAAGTGAACGACGTCGTAACGCTCGCGTTTGAGAATCGCGCGCAGCTTGACGCCCGCAGCGAGGTCGATCGCGTTGCGGATGTGCAGCGGATGGCATTTTATTCCTGCCGCGATCGCCCGCTCCCAGAGCCGTCCCGCGGGATCGCAGATCAGTTCCGCTCGATGACCGCCGCGAGCCAGCGCGATCGTAAGTCCGAGCACCTGGGTCTCGCCGCCGGCAAAGCCGAGCTCGGGATCGACGCCGACGATGCTCAGCTTGGGGACTTCATTCGGGCTGTGTTCGGTAGGCACTTGAATTGTGTCGTGGTGGTCTCGAACGGTCTGCGTCATATTGCGGTCGGATCGCATCAATCGAAAAATCTGTAATACAGGATTGCGCACACGGCTGTCAGCGCATCGCGAACACCGATTTTTTTGCCCTCTTCGTAGGTGCGGCCCGAATACGACACCGGCACCTCGTAGATTCGCCATCGCGCGCGCGCAGCTTTGGCGGTGATCTCGGGCTCGAAGGTGAAGCGGTTCGCGCTCAACTTCAGCGTCATTAGTTTCTCGCGCACGAAAGCCTTCATTCCGGTTTCCATGTCGGTGAGATTGAGATCGCTAATCATGTCGGAGAGAAGGGTCACCGCGCGATTCGCCACGTAGTGCCAGAAGAACATGACGCGATGCGGGCCGGATAGAAAGCGCGATCCGTAAACCATGTCGGCGCGGCCGTCGAGCATCGGGCCGATCATGGCGGCATAGTCGCGCGGATCGTATTCCAGGTCGGCGTCCTGCACGAACACGTAGGGATTTTTCGCAGCGGCGAATCCAAGCCGCAGCGCAGGCGCCCTTGCCCCGATTGACGCTGTGAAAAAAGCATCGAACCTGCGGATGGGTGAACTCGCGCAGAAATTTCGAAGTGCCGTCGGTCGAAGCGTCGTCGACGACGATGACCTCGGGGTCGAAGCCGCAATCGAGCACGCGCTCGATCACGCGGCCGATGGTCGCGGCCTCGTTGTAAACCGGGATCACGACGGAAATTTTCGTACGATCGGCCATCAGCCTCCGCGCGCCTCCGGATGCCGGCCAGTACGACGACGCTCTCGCCGTCGCGGAGCCGTGTTTGCCTTCCAGCGCGATTCGAGTCGCGAGCATTGCGGCGATACGGCGTCGTTCCATCCGCCGGCGTCGATCGGAAAAATTCGCGGAATATCCGATCCACACGCGCATGCGATCAGTGTTGGTGACGCCGCCGAGGTCGAGATGGCCAAGCTGAACGAGGTTGCGCATCCGCGGACGATCAAAGCGGCTGAGGATCGTGCGCCGGGTGCGCTCGTGATCGATGAAAACAAATTTGCGGCGGCTCGAGGCCGGTCACGAAAATGTTGAAGGGGGTCAGGTCGCCGTGAATGTATCCGGCGCGATGCATCCGCGCGATCTCAGCGCCGAGCGCACGCAGCACACTGCGCCTGGAGGCGAGCCTGGCGCGCTTCAAATGACGGACAAGATTAAATCCGTCAACGCGCGCGGTCACGATTATCTCGCGGCCGCCACGCCGCTCGACGCCGAGCAGGAGAATTTCGGCAACTCCAATCCCGTCGGCGCGCAGATGATTCGAGATCGACGCGACGTGAACCGCACGCCTGCGCTTGAAGACAGAGCGGGCTCGATGCAAGCCGCGAATCGGATCGAGCACTTTGAAATATGCATTCAGACCATGATCGAAATGATCGAACCAGGTCTCGGCGTGACGCGAGCGGCGCACGCGAGTCGGCAAGGTGCCGTCGATCGCGGCGAATGCGGAGTCGAGCAGGCTCTCGCGAAGCTCCTCCGAAAATCGCGCGTCGTAGCCGGGGATGAGAAAGCTCCATCCGCCGCGCGTCAACACTACCCCGTCGAGGCCCGCGGTCCACCAGCTCATCTGGGAGCCTCGCGCGTCGCGAGCGCGCGCCTGACGGTCGCGCCGACTTCTTCGGGGGATATTCGCCGCATGCATTCGCGCCCGATCGGGCATTTACGAAGATAGCAGGGATGACACGGAATCGCGCCGCTGATTGCTAGATCGGCGAAGCCCCACGGCGCGGACCGTTCGGCCGCAGTGGCGCCCCACAGCGATACGACTGGGCATCCCACGGCGGCCGCGATATGCATCGGGCCGGAGTCGGGGCCGAAGGCGACGGCGCATTCGGGAAAAATCGCGATCAGATCGCGTAGCGAAGTGCGTCCAGCGAGATTGAGCGCAGGCACATCGTCGAGATGCCGCATGACTTCGTCGGCGAGTTTCGTTTCGTCGGGCCCGCCGAGCAGCACCGGAAACAGCGCGGGACTATCGCTGTCGGCGACTGCGACTCGGCGAACCACGGCGGCGGTCGATTCGGGAAAGTAGATGCGGCTCGGCCACGACGATCCAAGAATCACGGCCAGCAGAGGGCGGGGCGCGTCGGCAGCATCGCGAGCGCGCGGGCGCGTTCGTCGTCGGTCGCGGCGAGTCCAAACTCGATCGGCGATTGCGCAAGTCCGAGCGCGTCGCCAAACGCCTGGTACTGCATCAAGCTTCAAGCGCATGTTCGGCTGCGGCGCGATCTGATGATTCGAAAAAAGGTAGTTGAACTCCTTGGTGTTCGGCGCGGCGAAACCGAAACGATCGCGGGCGCCCGAGATTCGAGAGGTGAGGCCGCTCTTCAGGTGGCGCTGGAGATCGATAACCAGATCGAAATGGCCTCGGCGAACTCGTTGGAGAAATGGGAGAAAGGTCCACGGCGCATGCGCGCGATCGTAGACGATGATTTCGTCGAGCCATCGATGATGCTCGAGCACCGCCTTCGACTTCGGTTCCACCGCCCACGCGATGTGCGCGTCGGGCCATGCATTGCGAATCCGCCCGAGCAACGGCAATGCGCGAACGACGTCACCAATCGCACCGAGCAGCACGATCAGCACACGGCGCGGCGGCGGCACGATTTGCGGGGCGATGGCTTCAGGAGAGGACATTTTGCGACTGGTCGAGGCCGGCTTCAGCTCCAACGCACGATGATAACGACGCGGACCGAGCGCCGCAAAGAGCGTGCAGCAATTGTTTGCGGCGACCGCAACCGCGTATAAGTGACGCTCAGATGGCGAAGGAACTCCTCATTTGACCGACGAACCGCGCCATTCGGTCTATCTCGCGGGACCAATCACCTTTGCATTGCTGATTCTGATCGCGTTCGTTGCGATACGAAGCATTGAGCCTCCAGCCGCTGTCGATGAGAATGCGGCCGCGACGGAATTCTCCGCGGCGCGGGCGATGCGCGACGTCCGCGAGATCGCCAAGAAGCCGCATCCGCTCGGCTCAGCCGAAAATGTTCGCGTGCGCGAGTATCTCGTCACGACGATTGCGAGAACTCGGCACGAATCCCGAAGGGCAGACCACGACGGTCGCGCGGCACAGTCCGTTCGGGCCGGACACGTGGGCGGTCGTGAACAACATCGTGGCGAAACTGCCGGGTAAGCAATCCAGCGGCGCCGTCATGGTGGTCGCGCACTACGACTCGGTGCCGAGCGGACCCGGCGCGGGCGACGATGCAGCGTCCGTCGCCGCGATCCTCGAGGCGATTCGCGCGCTCAAGGCCGGTCCGCCGCTGCGCAACGATCTGATCATTCTGTTTACCGACGGCGAGGAGCTCGGCCTGCTAGGCGCGAAGGGTTTCGTCGACACGTATCCGGCGCTCCACGACATCAAGGTCGTACTGAATTTCGACATGCGCGGCGACAGCGGGCCGTCGATGATGTTCCAGACCAGCGCACACAATGTGTGGCTGGTGGATCAGCTCGCGGCGGCGGCGCCATTTCCTTATGCGACATCGGGCACGGAAGCCGTGTACAAAAAGTTGCCCAACGACACTGACCTGACGGTTTTTCTCGGCGCCGGAATGGCGGGAATGAATTTCGCGGCGGACGGCGGAGTCACGCGCTATCACACTGCGCTCGACAACGCCGATATGCTCGACGTGCGCACGTTGCAACATCAGGGATCGTATGCGCTCTCGCTGGCGCGCCGGTTCGGCTCGATTGACCTGAACGCTTCTACCGCTGCAAATGCAGTTTTCTTCACCGCCGCGGGAGAGTTGATTCATTACTCGGCGTCGCTGGCGATTCCGCTTGCGATCCTCGTGACGATCCTCGTTCCCATCGTGATGTGGTTTGGAATCCGCGACGGACGATTTAGCATCGGCGGTATCGCCGCAGGGTTCGGCATCTACTCGATCGCAATCGTGGTCGCGGTCGTGGAGGCGCGCGGAGTGTGGTGGCTGATGCGGGCGCTCGCGGGCTGGCGAATGTTGCCAGTCGGCACGGCCTACGGCGGATTCTATTTTTCGGTGGCAGCGGACGCACTGATTTTCAGGCACGCTGTGGGCAGCGTACGTGCTGATCGGCAGAACGTTTCGATTGCAAAATCTTGGGGTGGGCGCGCTCGCGGTTTGGACAATCACTATGCTCGCTACGAGTATCGCGATTCCCGGCGTCAGTTACATTTTCACCTGGCCGCTGATTTTCGCGACGCTCGCAATCGCCTTTCCCGCGACAGCGATCGACTACCTCAAAACGATTCCAGCGATTGTCGCCCTGCTCGCGCTGGCGCCCGCAACGCTGATGCTCGCGCCCTCATTCGCTGCGAGCGCGGACGGCACGATCGTTTTTCTCGTTCTTTCTGGACTGAGCGCCGCGTTTCTCTTCGGCTTGTTCGTCCCGTACATCGATTTTCTCACCGGTGGATGGCGGTGGATCGTGCCCGGGGTGCTCGGCGTGTTGGCAATTGTCATGGTCATCAAAGGCAACGCGGCCAGCAATTTCGACGCGTCGCAGCCGCATCCGGACAGCATCTTTTATTTTCAGGACACCGATCGCGGGCGTGCGCGATGGGTCAGCCTGGATTCGCGGCCTGACAGATTCACTTCGCAATTTTTTCAGCATCATGTGCGTGGCGGATGGATGCCGAAGCTGGCCGGGCTTGCGACCAGAGAGACGCCGGATAGCAATCTCGCGAGCATCTCGCGCGACTTCTCTTATCTTAATCGTGGTCGAACGACCGAGGGCGACGCTCCGCTGATAAACGCGGCGCCGCCTGAACTAAAGGTGCTCGACGACTCGACGACCACCGCCGGCACCCGCACGGTGAAGATGCATATAGCGTCGGCGCGCAAAGCTTCGATCGTGTGGATGGCGTTGCCGGTGGGAGTGACGGTGCTGGGCAGCTCGATCGATGGCAGGTCGGCGGGCGATCGCATCACCGACGGATGGAGCGGGTGGTATTGGGGCGTGCCGCGGGCTGGATTCGATCTGACGCTCACACTCGCGACGCCGGCGCCGTTCATCGTGACAGTGATCGATCAGACCGACGGATTGGCCGAGACGCCCGCGTTCGTGATCAAGCCGCGTCCGGCGGACACGATGCCGACGCCGTTTCTGTTTTTCGATTCGACGACGCTGGTGAGGAAGACTTTCGCGATTGGCGGCGAGCAGGTGACGCAACGTTAGCGGCGGCGGGCGCAAATCGTTTTTAATGGATGCGGCGACAAGGAAACCGGAAACGGCTTCGCGGGCGCGAAGCTGTCCGGAGGCCAGCAGCCATTTCCTGCCGCTCGCGTTGCTCGCTTTGTCAGGATGACAGAAGGGACGGCGAGCAGATGACGCGACGCTAGCGGTCGCATTCGCCGCCGATCATGTTGATCATGCCGAACGTCGTGATGATGTCCGGGATCATGCGGCCTATCAGCATCTTGTTGAGCGCGCCCATCCCGAGGAAGCACGGGGGCCGCACGCGGACGCGATATGGACGGCCGCTGCCGTCGCTCACGATGTAAAATCCCAACTCGCCGTTGGCGCCCTCGACCGCCTGGTAGACTTCGCCGGCGGGCACGTGGATGCCCTCCATGATCAGCTTGAAGTGGTTCATCAGGCCTTCGATCGAGTTGTAGACCTTCTCTTTTTCCGGAAGCACGACCTTGGGATCGGTGATCGTGACGGGACCTTCGGGAAGCGCCGCGATCGCTTGCTCGATGATCCGCTTGGACTGGTACATCTCCTGGAAGCGCACGTTGAAGCGATCGTAGTTGTCGCCACGGTCGCCCACCGGCACCTCGAACTCCATCCGGTCATACACGAGGTAGGGATGCGCCTTGCGAACGTCGTACGACACGCCGGCCGCGCGCAGGAGAGGACCCGTCAGCCCATACGAGATTGCCTCTTCCTTCGGGAAGCTTTCCGACTCCGGCCATCCGATCGATGAAGACGCGATTGCGCGAGAGCAGCTTGTCGCAATCACTCAGGACTTGGTCGAGTCGCGCGAACGACGCCTTCATCCGATCGTTAAAATCCGCGGGCAGGTCATGCGTCATGCCGCCGACGCGGCACCATGTCACGGTGAGCCGCGCGCCGGTGACGGCTTCGATCAGGTCGTAGAGAAACTCGCGCGCCTCGAGCATGTAGAACGCGACTGTGGTCGCGCCGACTTCGCTCGACGCCATCCCGAGGCACGTCAGGTGATCGGCGATGCGCGCGACTTCGCTCATGATCAGGCGCACGTACTTACATCGCTCAGTCGTGTCGATGCCGAGCAGGCGCTCGACCGCGAGCGCGAAACCGACGTTGTTGATGCACGGCGACGCGTAATTCAGCCGGTCAGTGTAGGGGAAGCATTGGGTCCAGGTTCCCTGCTCGCACATCTTTTCGAATCCGCGATGCAGGTAGCCGACCTCGACGTCGCAATCGACGATCTTTTCGCCGTCGAGCTTGAGGTTGAACTTGATGGTGCCGTGGGACGCGGGATGCGACGGCCCCATCTGCAGTTCCATGATCTCTTCGGACGGATCCGCGGGGACGATTTTGTCTTTCCAGCGCGCCGGTAGTGCCATGATTTTTCTCTGTATCGCTGTTCAGCGCGACTGGCGAATCGGATTCACGACCGGATCGACTTCGGGAACGATCGGTTGGCGCTTGTTATAGAGGTAGTCCTTGCGCAGCGGATGCCCCTCGAACGAATCGTACATCAGGATGCGCCGCAGGTCGGGATGTCCTTTGAAGTCGATCCCGAACATGTCGAAGCATTCGCGCTCGAGCCAATCCGCCGCGCCCCATACTCCGACCACGCTGGGCACCGAGGGGTCGGCGGCGTCAACGCGAATCTTGACGCGGATGCGATGGCCGCGGGTGAGAGAGTTGAGCTGATAGACGACGTCGAAGCGCGGCTTGCGCTCGAGCCAATCGACGGCGGTCAGGTCGGTCAGAACGTTGAATTCGAAATCAGGATCGTCGCGCAGCGCGCGAAAAAAATCGTAGGCGCGTTCGCGATCGATGGTGAAAGTTTCCTCGTCGCGCTCATTTTGCGCGTCGAGAATTTCAGCGCCGAAGCGTGCTTTGATTTTTTCGGTCAGCATCGATGGCTAGTCCCAGTCGAGCGCGCCGCGCTGCCATGCGTACACAAGCCCGACGGCAAGAATCGCGATGAAGATGAGCGCCTCGACGAAGCCGAACATCCCGAGGTAGCGCAGCTCGACCGCCCACGGATACAGAAAAATCACTTCGACGTCGAACAGCAGAAACAGGATCGCCGTCAGGTAGAAGCGCACCGAGAAGCGTCCCCAGGCGGAGCCGCTCGGCGGATTGCCGCATTCGAAAGCTTCGCCTTTGATCACTGTGGGACGCTTGGGTCCGATCAGCATGTTGATCGTGCACATGATGCCGACGATCAAGCCGGCAACGAGCAGAGTCACAGCCACGGGAAACCAGGTCGTCATTCTCAATCCGCCCTACAAGATCTTCTTATCTTCATATGCATAGCCGATGAGCGCGTCTTTTGGAACGATCTTCGAACCTGAGGCTCGCGATCGGCCAAGGCTCAGCATCATCGGCAGAATAGTCAGTATTAGCCAAACACTCCATTCAGACCTGTATTATTTGCGCAGAATTTTCTTGACCGTTTCATTAACGATAGTTATCGTGTCGGACTTCCCACGAAAACAGGACACTAATCCGCGCGATCAGAGCTTGATCATTATTGCTATTGACGACTGAGAGCAGTAGGACTAATGACCAGCAGTAGACGGCTAGTGATTGTTGCGGACATTCCAGATAACGGCAGAGCGAACTTGTCGATACAAGGAGTCATCATGAAACGCGCAATCGGATCGAGAGGCTGGTGCGTCGGAACCCTGACCGCGTTGATACTTGCGGCCGGAATTTTTGCCACGCCTGCATCGGCTCAGGTGCAACCGGGGGACTTCATCACTCCTGACAACGCCTACAAGGTAAAGGACCTCATCACTCCAGGGCAGTACCTGCGAGTGATGCATGGGATGACTATCAAGGTCACGCCGACCGAACGAATCGATTGGCCGCCGCCATACAAGGACGCGACCGAGAAGTACTCGAGCCAGGTGCGGCTGACCCCGGACCATCGCAGCCTGGTTGGCTACGTCGCCGGCGAGCCATTCCCCATCGTCGATGCGAACGATCCTGATGCCGGGACCAAAGTGATGTGGAACGTGTCATTCCGGCCAATCTCGAGCGACGAATACGACCTCCGTTGGTTCGACTGTGACAGCGTATACTGGGGCAAGAACGCGGGCTTCCACGAAATCACTGATATCGAAGTCGGGCACTATGCCGGCTACAACGAAGTCGGACGCACTGAAGTCGATCCGATGCCGATCGATCCCGACTTCAAGGCTACCGGCCGCTACTTCCTTGGACTCCTATACCCGGTGCTGGCGCCTCAATCTGATCGTGGGACCGGCTTGATCAAGTTCCGTTATGCCGACCCCGCTATTCAGGACGCCGCATGGACATGGACTCCCGGCGCTCGACGCGTGCGCCGGTTGAACTACGCGATCCTGGACACCGCCAGCGGACCGCAGGCATATGACCCCAATCATTACGAAGGGTTCAGCGGCAAGAACGAGAACTACAATTGGAAATTGCTGGGCGAGAAAAATATGCTCGCGGCGATCAACGTCGCAAAGTCACCCGACATTCGATGCCCGACAGACGGCGGCGCGAGCCATTGCCCCGACAACTGGCAGATACGCCATGATTTCATCATCGAGGGTCGCCCGCGTCCCGGCCGCTTCAACTCGCTGTACGATCACGAAGTTATGTACATCGATTCGGAAGCGGACTTCGTGATGGCTAACGACATGTACGACCGCGGCGGTGAGTTGTTCGTCAACTACACGTCCTGGATGCATTACGCGGATCGGTCGGAACCCGACGCGAAAATCGCGATCTACCCATTCAAGCGCGAGTTCCAGGTGGGTTCTTCCAGCATCAACGTCCAGAGCGGCTTCTCGACGGTTTGCTATCACCCGTCGCAGGTCGCGCCGTCGCGCGACTCGTGGTTCATCAACATGGGATCGGTCGATCGGAGCTGGTTCACGGCCGAGCAGATGGCGCGGGCAGCCGAAGGCGGCCACGCGGTGGGCGGCGACTGACGCTCATATGATCGCAGTCGCGCGTCTCGCGCGACTGGGCTGAGAATATAAAACCGGCGCGGCCAGCGATGGCCGCGCCGGTTTTTCTGTCCTTTGTTCCCCTTCCCTCGAGGGAAGGGGTTAGGGGTTAGGTTACTCGCGCAAGCATGCCTCGCGCCGCTAGAATCCATCTTCGATGGATGACAGCGGCGCGATGCAGGCATGGGCAGCGGCGGCCATCGCTCGGCGATGGCCGCGGACAAGCGTCGAGCAGATCGCCGCGCTCCGAGGCGATCTGTCGACGCGCCGGTTCTGGCGCGTCGCCATCGCGACGCGCGGCGAACCTGCCCCCGCCAGCGCCATCCTCGTCGACCTCGGCCCCGATGACCTGCCACGCTATGTCCGTGTGCTCAATCTGCTGCCTTCGCCGATCACCGAGCCGCCGTGGATCAACGTGCATCGCTTTCTCGAATCGATCGGTTCACCTGTCCCCGCATTGTATGATGCGGATCCCGCGCGGCGGGCGATGCTGGTCGAGGACGTCGGCCAACTATCACTGCTTGACGCGGTCCGCCGCCCCGGCGCCGACGCGGCGGATCTCTTTCGGCTAGCCGCGTCCGAGCTTCTCCGGATTCACGTTGACGGCACCTCTCGAATCGACTCTCGATGTATCGCGCACGAGATTTCCTACTCCGGCCGGCTCTTCGAATGGGAGCTGAAGGAATTTGGCGAGGTCGGACTCGCGGCGGTCGCGCCCGGCGCGGATTATTCTCCCGTCGCGCCCGAGATCGCGACGCTGGCAGCGCGACTCGATCGCTTCCCGCGCGTGCTGTCGCATCGCGACTACCACCGCGAAAACCTATACATGCAGAGTGGACCGCAGATTCGGATAATCGATTTTCAGGATGCGCTCATGGCGCCCGCGGCGCAGGACCTTGCCGTGCTTCTGACGACACGCGACACCGATAAAGTCGTAACTCCAGCAATCGAGCGCCGCATCCTCGATTTCTACTCCGCCGGACTCGCTCGACGTGGGGTCCACGCGCTCGACGCGACAGAATTCATGAATAGCTACCGGCTGTGCGTTTTACAGCATGCGCTCAAAATGATCGGACGTTTCGAAATGTTCGAGCGCAACGGCAAGACCGGCTATCGTGCCTTCATTCCGCACGCGCTCGCCCAGGCGCGCCGGATGCTCGCCGAACTGCGTTCTGACTTTCCCAAACTCTCAGCCGCGCTGATGCCATGAGAGCATTGGTACTCGCAGCGGGGATGGGCGAGCGGCTTCGGCCGCTGACCGACGTGACGCCAAAGCCGATGCTCGAACTCGGCGGGCATCCGCTGATCCATTATCCGCTCGCGATGCTCCGCCGCGCCGGCATCACCGACGTCGCGATCAATGTTCATCACCTCGGGTCAGTGATTCAGCACGGACTCGGCGACGGATCGCAGCTTGGACTTCGCATCACGTACGCGCCCGAGCCTGTCCTCCTCGGCACTGGAGGACCGCTCAACGGGCTGCGCGATTTTCTCGGCGGCGATACGTTCGTGATGGCCAACAGCGACACGATCCTCGACCTCGATTTGCGTGCGATGATCGCGTTCCATCGCGCGCACGCGGCACTCGCCACTATCGCGTTGTTCAATCCCGCGAATCTCGACTACTACAGCCGCCTCGAAATCGATGCTGCGCAAAGACTCAGCCGGATGCGATTGCTTGCGCGGCGCGACCCGCTTCAGTACGACGACTATCCCTCCAGGCTCGACGAGGGAGTCGCCGCGACCCTCTCACCTTTCATGTATTGCGGCGTGATCGTCGCCGAGCCCGCAGTCCTCGACCTCGTTCCGCCGAAGCCGCCGTGGAGCTTGATGCAGGGCCTCTTTGCCCCGATGGTCGCGCGCGCGCAGTCGGTCTTCGGCTACGTTCACACCGGATATTTCCGCACGATGGACGATCTGAAAAGTTACGACGCGCTGAAAGCCGAATTCGCGTCATCGCCTTCGCCAAAGATCATCTAGCTCGCCGACTCATTCGAAATCGCGCGCGCGATCGAGATCGGCAATCATCCCACCATGTGTTGGGCGCCATCCCAGCCGTTCCTGCGTCAGCGCGCTTGAAGCAGGGCAGTCGATGCCTATGAAAAAACCGAGCCAGCCAAAGTGGTCGGAGGCCTCCTCGGGGCGCTTGGCGACGACCGGCACCTTCAGTCCGCGGCCGATCGACTCCGCAATATCCCGCAGCGGCACGCCTTCTTCGCCGACCGCGTTGTACCTGGCTCCCTTCACACCCTTCTCAAGCACCAGCCGGTAGAGGGGAACGGTATCGAGCAGGTGCGCCGCGGGCCAGCGGTTGAGTCCGTCGCCGACGTACGCCGAGACACCCTTCTCGCGGGCTATGGCGATCAAGGGGGTGACGAGGCCGTGCTTGACTCGGTCGTGGACCTGCGGGAGGCGCACCACCGACGCGCGCACGCCCCGTTGAGCCATCGCATCGGCCGCCTCTTCAGACGCACTGCGGGGTATGCTGGAGCTGGGAATGGGCGGATCTTCTTCGGTCGCGAGGCGTCCCGGCGTGAAGCCGACACCGGTCCCGGAGGTGACGACCAAGGGTCGGTCAGAGCCAACGAGCGCGGAGCCGAGCGCCTCGATAGCGTGCCTGTCTGCTTCGCAGTTCTCAGCGTACTTCGAGAAGTCGTGGTTGAAGGCGCAGTGAATCACGCCATCAGAAATGGCGGCGCCACTGCGCAAGCTTTCCAGGTCCTCGAGATCACCTCGATGCACCTGTGCACCCGCGGCGACAAGAGATTTGGCGCCAGCATCGGAACGAGAAAGCCCGATCACTTGATGGCCCGCGTGGATTAGGTCCTGAACAATGGCAGAACCGATAAAGCCTGTAGCACCAGTTACGAAAACACGCATCACGATTTCTCCTTTACTCAACTTCTTGACGGCATTCGCGGTGCCGTTGTTATCAAAATAGGTGCTGGAGGGAAGACGGTCTATGCTGTAGAGTCCACATTATCTTCGCGATCGTCCAGGATGGCCTAATGGATCCGCTTTCTGATGTTCTATCGCTGCTGAAACCACGCACTTACATGGTCCGCGGCTTTGATGTGGCCGGTCAGTGGTCCATCCACTTTGCCCAGCATGAAGGCATCAAATGCTACGCTCTGCTTTCTGGCCAGTGCTGGCTGGCAATGGATGGCTTTCCCGACCCGGTGCGCCTGAAGACGGGCGATTGCATCCTCTTGCCGAGTGGGCGGCCTTTCCGCCTTGCGAGCGACCTGGCTTTGGCGCCTGTCGATGCCGAGACCATCAGTTCTCTCACGCGAGATGACGGAATCGCTTCGCTCAATGGCGGCGGAGAATGTTTTGGGATAGGCGGGTACTTCGCCTTCGCCGGCAAGCATGCCGGCATTCTGCTTGGGGTGCTGCCGCCGATTGTGCATATCCGGAAAGAATCGGACAAGGCGACGCTACGTTGGTGTCTCGAGCGGATAATGCAGGAGCTGCGCGAACCACAAGCGGGCGGCATTCTGGTCGCACAACACCTCGCCCATATGTTGCTGGTTCAGGCGTTGCGGCTGCATATGGCGGAAGGGCTGAGAGGGGGAGTGGGATGGCTCTTCGCCCTGGCAGATAAACAGATGAGTGCGGCGATCAACTCTATTCACGAGGATCCGGCGCATCGCTGGACATTGCAGGCGCTGGCGAAGCGTGCCGGCATGTCGCGATCGAGCTTTGCCCTGAAATTCAAACAGACAGTCGGGGCGTCACCGATGGAATACCTGACGCGCTGGCGAATGCTGCTGGCCGGGGACAGGCTGACGAATTCCGGCGATCCGATTTCCGTCATTGCCTTGTCGCTCGGCTACGAATCCGAAAGCGCCTTCAGCACGGCCTTCAAGAGGGTCATGGGCTGTTCGCCACGGCAATACAGCCGGGGCAGGAACGCGCCTGCTCCTTCACCTAGCGAGGAGGCCGCTCGCCCCGATCATCTCGAACGCATCGCAGATTGATTGCGCGGTCGGCGGCTCCTCAGGCACTGCCGACTACAGAGAAAAAATAGGCCAGATCATGCGAATGCTTCACGATTCCTGGTAACGAACTCCTCGACCGTCATCGGCGGGCGGCCACCGATTTCAGCGATATAGTTGTTCGTTCCGGCAAAGATGCCGTTGCTGTGGTCGATGGCGACTTCATGCAGATGCTGCATCAGGAACGCTTTTGCCGGGCCACCGCTAAGCGCACCCGGATCGCTGTACATAGACTTCGCGGTGTTTTGAGCGGGTCTCTTCGGGCTGTAGACTTCCGCGTATTGTTCGATCGGTACCTGCTGGTAGGTGACCTCCTTCCCGATCACGTGGCCGACGATCGCCGCGATTTCCGGAAGGGTGTGCCCAACCGCGCCGTAAAGCGGATAGGTCTTACCGAAGTGCGCGATCGGGTTCTGGAGTATTGCGACGATAACGCGAGCCTGGTCCTCGGCTGCAACTGGCGCGTGCCGCCCTGTAGCAGTGAACGGCGCGAGGATTTTGCCCTTGCGGATCATTGGCGCGAGGTAGAGTAGCCATTCGGCGAAGAACGTCGGCCTGAGGTGGACCGTCGGTACTCCTGACCAGTCAAATACCCGCTCGCTTAGCCAATGCTGACGCGCGGCCTCGCTCTTCGCATCGCCGCGCGCGGATATCTGCGACATGTTGACTATTACTTCGACACCGGCTTCCTTGGCAGCCTGCGCGAACTGGGCGGTCGCCTGCACGATGCCCGGGCAGATAGGATAGCAGAAGTAGGCTCGATCCACTCCGCTCAGCGCGGCACGCACGGAGTCGAAGTCGAGGAGGTCGCCAAACATAACCTTGGCGCCAGACTTCTGCAGTTCCTCCGATCGCTCGTCGGGCCGATGAGCGAGCACGCGTACAGCTTGATTCTTCTCAAGCAGCTGGCGAACCGTGTAGCCGCCGGTGTCGCCGGTCGCGCCTGTAATCAGAAACTTCGTCTGTGTCATTTTTCGTCTCCTCGCAGGGCCCTGCGATGGGTCTAAATTAAGATGTCGTTCGACATCTATATAGATGTCAGCTATCATCTAAAGAGTCAAGCAAGGTTTGCGCGACTTGAAAGGACTGGGGGCGAATGCGGAAATCGAAACAGGAAGCAGCGGCAACCCGGCAACGCATTGTCAAGGCGGCAGCGGCGGCATTCCGTAAGAACGGAATCGCTGCGACCGGTCTTGACGATCTGATGGCGGATGCAGGCCTCACGCACGGCGGTTTCTATCGGCACTTCGACTCGAAGGATCAAATTGTCGCTGAAGCATGTACCGCCGCCGCCGAAACTTTGGTCGAGCAACTCGCTGCTTCTGCTTCCGGGAAATCGCCGCAGCGTGGATTGAAGACGATAGTGGAAAACTACCTTTCCGCTGCGCACCGGGACGAGCCTGCAGACGGGTGCCCGCTTGCCGCGCTTGGCAGCGAGATGGCCCGAGGTGACGAAAGGACACGTGCCGCGGCGACCCAGGCTTTACTGAAGTTGGTGGGGGTCATCGCCGCTCAATTCGGTAAAGCCCGGCCAGAGGTTGCGAGGCGACGAGCATTGGTAGCTGCGGCCACGATGATCGGCGCTCTAACGATGTCCCGCGTCGTGACGGATTCAGAGCTCTCCGCCGGCATTCTTCAGGAGGCCGGGAAGCAATTGGTTAAATCGCGATGATCGATGGATTTATCGGATCGTCGAGATCGAGCTGCCTAGTAGAAGCGGGATTCGCCGGGTGGGCGCGTTTTCCATCGCCGGTGAATCCAGTTCCAGTGATCCGGATGCGCGCGGATCATCTGCTCGAGCGTGGTGGTGTATTGCTGCGTGTACTCGCGCACGAGCGCCTCGCGGTTTCGGGTTTTCTCGGGATAGAACGCGGGCAGGATCGTGATCTTGTGATGAACGGTGTCGCCCTCGCGCACCATGAACACCGGCATCACGGGAGCGCCGGTGGCAAGAGACAGCCGTGCGATGCCGTCGCTGGTCGAAGCCGGCATGCCGAAGAAATCCACGAACACGCCCTTGCGCACGTCGAGGTCGAGCGCGATCGCGATCATCCAGTTCTGCCGCAGCATCTTCATCATCTCGCGCCCGCCCGCCTTCCGCTCGATGATGCGGTTGCCGTAGCGGACGCGCTGGGTCGAGATGGCGGCGTCGATCAGCGGATTGCGCAGCGCGCGATGCACGATCGCGAGCCGGTAGCCGTAGACCGACTGCGCAATCTGCATCAGCTCGAAATTTCCGTAATGCCCGGTGAGCACGAACAGGCCGTGGCCGTTGGATCGGCGCTCGGCCTCGTCCCAATTTTCCTTGCCCTCATAAGTGGCGACCTGCTCGACGTTGGCGCGGCTGAGTTCGGGCAGGTGCGTCCATTCGGCGAGCACGCGGCCCCAACTGCGATACATCTTGCGCAGAATGTTGAGGCGCGCCGCCGGAGTCATCTCGGGAAAAGCGATCTCGAGGTTTTTGAGCGCGATCGGCCGGTTGGGACGATCGAAATTCATCGCCCATCCTCCAAGCCGCGCGCCCGCGCGCACCGCGCGTTCCAACGGCATCGCACGCAGGGCCGCGGTGACGGCGGTGATGCCGGTGTACTCGATGCGCGCTTTAACCGGACCGATTTGCCTAGCCATACCTGATTCCGGCTTTCATTTAATCGTCCGCTCGATGCGAATGCGAGACGGCGCGCTCATAGTCTCCCGGTTTGATAGTTCGCCCATAGTGCATTCGCGATCCTCGCCGCGTCGGCGCGAATTCCGTATTTCACGAAATATTCGCAAACGTTTTCAAGGTCGCGGCCGAGCAGCAACCTCGCCTTCGGATTGATCCTGGGGTCAACCGCCTGGGGGAAATCGATCGCGACGATTCGATCCTCCCAGTAAAGCAGGTTGTAGGGCGACAAGTCGCCATGCACCAGATTGTTCGCGAGCCACAAGCTGACGTTGTCGATGATCTGGCGCAGAAATTTGTCCGCATGATCACGCGGCAGCGTGACGCGATTGAGCATCGGCGCGGCTGCTTCCTCGTCGCCGAAATATTGCATCAGGATCGCGCCATTCGATTGCGCGAATACTTCAGGCACATCGGCGCCGGCCCCGTGAAGCATCCGCATCGTCTGATACTCAGCGTTGATCCATGTCCCGTACTGCACGTCGCGGCCATGGCGGCTCTTGTTCGCCAGTGCGCGTTTGCTGCGGCTGCTCAGCACGGCGTCACGACCGGTCTGGTAGATTGCATCGTTGTGAAAATTGCGCCGCTCGAGCGGACGGTAGACCTTCGCCGCGACCAGTCCGCCACCGGACGCGTCTGCGCCGCGACAGCAATAGACGGTGGCCTCTTTCCCGCTCCGGACGACGTATAGAACGTCAGTGATAGATCCATCGCCGATAAACGCGTCGAGCAATCCTTCATCGATCTCTAAAGCAGTGGTCATCTCGTTCCTCAATAGTTAGAAGTTGCGTTCGCGCACCTCTGATTTTCCGTTGCCTATTTTTCCTCATGGCTTCGTCCTCCATTCGCGATTTTCGAAAATTGAATCGTCGAATCACGCACGCGCGAGCTTCGCGCGAAGCGGAAACAAAAAAGCCACGGGAGCTTTCGCCTCCGTGGCTGCTATGTCGGTGAAAAAGTGAAAATCCGGTTGCTTTACCGGCGACTGAAGCTCAACGGAAGCGCGCTCGTGCGCAATTCGGCAAGATCTTTAAAGTGGCTATTCATTGCGTACGCACCTCCTTTCGGTGAGTTGAAGAGAATATCCGCGCGTGCGGGCCGCAAGTCAACCGCCTGTTTCAATCCCCTATTTCTATTTCAGGTCAAGCTGATTGGCAGGTGGACGAAATCAACAATTTGATAAGCTCGATCTTGATGACGATGTAGTAGCTCGTCGCCAAGTACGCAAACGATCCAGCTCACGCGTGTGGCACAAATTCTTCATCTGCCTGACAAGGGAGGACGCCGTGAAACACCTTCGCATTAACTTTTTCCTGACGCTCGCGCTTTTGCTGACGCCGATCACAGCCATCGCACAAAGTCCCTGTCCTAGATTCGCGCCCGGCAGCACCGTCGTAAATCCGCCTGCGCTGTTCAGCCAGAACGGCTCGCTGACTGTAGACCTCGCATACAACACCGCGCAGGACGCGCAGGGGCGCACCCTCTACTGCTTCACCACACCCGACGGCAGCGAAGGCCCCACGCTTCATATCAATCCGGGCGACCATCTGATCGTCAATGTGAAGAACAATCTTCCGACGCCGGCGTCTGCCAGCGACATGCAGATGGCGACCAACGCACTCACCGTATGCGGCGATACGACCATGAATGCCTCGTCGGTGAACATTCACTATCACGGGACCAACACACCGCCGACCTGCCATGCGGATGAGGTCATCCATACGCTGATAAATTCCGGCGAGACCTTTACCTATGATGTGCCTTTTCCCTCGGACGAGCCGGCCGGCCTCTACTGGTACCATCCGCATGTCCACGGAATCGCGGAACGCACGACACAGGGGGGAGCGACCGGCGCGATCATCGTCGACGGAATCGAGACTCTTCAGCCGGCGGTCGCGGGTCTGCCGCAAAGAGTGTTCGTGATTCGCGATCAGAATGTCGCCGGCAATCCGATGCCCGGCGGTCCGGTGCCGTCCTGGGACTTGACTATCAACTACATCCCGATCCCTTATCCTGCGCTGACGCCCGCGGTGATCGACATGGCGCCGAACGAGACGCAGTTCTGGCGGGTTGCGAACGCCTCGGCGGATACAATTCTGGATCTGGAGGTGGTTTATGACGGGAAGCCGCAGCCGATCCAGTTGGTATCGCTCGACGGCGTCCCGCTGGGCTCACAGGACGGCACCGCACAAGGCAAGCTGATTACAGTCACCCACTTGCGTTTGCCGACCGCTTCGCGAATGGAATTCATCGTCACCGGTCCGTCAGCCACAGTGAAGAGCGCGCAGTTCATGACCCTGGCGATCAATACCGGCCCCGACGGCGACAACGATACGCAACGCGTGATCGCTAACATCGCGCCGGTCGGCGACAACAGTGGCCAGGACGCACAGGTCAGCGCCAAGGTGTCGAAGCCATGGCGTCAGCGGTTTGAAGGATTGGCTGAAGCGCGGGTTACGGCGACGCGCACTCTGTACTTTTCAGAGAATGCGGATCAGACGCAATTTTTCATCACCGTCGATGGAGCGACGCCGGTGGTCTTCTCGCCCGACAACCCTCCCGCTATCGAGACTACGCAGGGTTCGGTCGAGGACTGGACGATACAGAACCGCGCGGAAGAGAATCACGAATTCCATATCCATCAGATCCACTTCATGGTGATGTCGCAGGATAATTTCCAGCAGAACGGCAGCAAGCCCATATCGGCGTTGCAGGGCCAGTTGCTAGATATGATCGACATTCCATTCTGGGACGGAAATCCGCATCACAAATATCCGAGTGTTACGGTGCGGCTGGATTTCCGCGGACAGGATATCGGCGACTTCGTCTATCATTGCCACATCCTCAATCATGAGGATCAGGGGATGATGGCGATCATCCGCGTGCTACCCGGCCCCGCGGCGAAGGAAGCGCCGAAAGCCAAGGGCATGCCCGCGAAGACGACGCGTCGCGAAGACGGAATCCTCAACGTGGCATCAGTTCGAGAGGATGGGAACATAAAGTAGGTGTTTTGTTGGTTCGCTCATCGGGTTTGAAATTTTTGCCGATGAACCTGACTATTTCATGTAAAGGATTCAGTTAGTCGTTCAGAATGGCTTTGGATTTCCGACTCTTTTGGGTGATTCGAATATGGCACCGATGATGCTTGCCCAAAACAGGAGGTTACTCGAATGAAACTCAAGAAAAAGCTGGTTTTGAGTTTGTTAGGCGGCGCGATGCTGGCGCTGCCACTGACCGCGCCGGCCTTTGCGGAACCGGCTTACAGCGCAGATTCAAATTACATACTGCCGGTCGACTGGTGGTGGGATCATTACAAAGGCGACCGCGACGGGTACGCCAATCACGGTTGGCATCAGGGATATTACGAGTATGGTGGCAAGCGGTATGCCTGCGACCGCGCACGCAGTCTCCAGAACCAGGTGTGGCGAGACAGGAGCACCGGGCATCCGGCGGCGGCCAGTGATGTAGAGGCGGAAGCGGCAGCGGCGCGCGCGCACTGCTACAACCGGGACTGACAGTTTTTTTCGTATGATGGTTGAGCGCCTCGCTTCAATGGAGCGAGGCGCTCGCGTTTATATCGCCGCGATTGCCGGCTTCCGAGATCGCTGCGCATCCGGTAAATCGTTTGCGTGGCTGAATCTCCGACCAAGAGCGACCGGACGTCAGAAATTTTCTCGCCGCGGCGATGGCTGACCATCGACTACTCGCCGCATCCCGAAGAACGCTCGTTCCTGGAGCGGGCGCAGACTCGCAGCGAGTCGGAGGTCGAGGCCACGGTCGCGGTGCCGAGCGACCGCGAAAGCGAGCGCATTTTCGGCGTCCGCCTGGCGCGCCATCGGATGCAGGCGGTTTGGCTGGAGGTAATGAACGGCGGCCAGAACCGCTCTGGCTCGACCGCGTCCAACTCGATCCCGACTACTACACCCCGCTGGAGGCCGCGCAACCTGCGCGCTTTCGCGATGGGCACCCGGCTGTTGGCGTTCGGCGTCCTCGGATGGCTGTTCCTTCCCCTGCTGCGCTGGTTCCGCTTAAGCTCCTCTCTGCTCGCCCCGCGAACCGACGCATGAGATGCGCTCTTCCGCGCGTTGGGATTTCCCGACCGGCGATCATCCAACCCGGAAAGCAAGTTAGCGGCTTCCTCTTCACCCCGTTAGACGAAGGAGTAAAACGGGTCGAGGTACGATTGTTGGGCCGCAACGACGCCGCGGATTTCCGCTTCACGCTTGAGGTGCCGGGTCTTGATCCTGCCCCATCCCGCGGACGATGCGCGAAGCCGCCGGCGAGCGCCGAGCAACTCGACGAGGCTGCTCTCCAGGCCTGGCTTGAACGGCAGCCGCGCTGCACCGGAAACGCGGCGGAGACGGTCGAGGGCGATCCGCTTAACCTGGTTATCGTCGGCGACCGCGCGAGCATCCAGGAATGCCTCGCCGTGGGACGAGACCGAGTCGATCACGCTTCGGCACCTCGTGGAAAACCGCCAAGGCGTTTCTGCTCGAATCGCAATACCGCTACTCGCCGGTGAGCCCGCTGTATCTCGGTGGACGCCAGCAGGATTTCGCGCTGCAGCGCGCGCGCGCTGAGTCTCAACCAGCGCCTGCATCTGCGCTTGTGGGCACGAGGATTCGGTTCGAGCGGCCAACCGGTATGGATCGGGCAAGTCAGCCGCGATATCGGCGTGCGCTTTACGCCTAAAACCTGGAACCTGACGACCCATCAGATCGATCCCAATGTCGATGAAGCGCGCGACTACGTGCTGGACGATCTGCTGGCGTCCCGCCGCGTCGCCCTGATGGGATTCGTCCACGGAGTACAGCCCGCGCCGGCAGATGCGCCCCGCCACAACTTGACCGGCGACCCATATTTCACCGACGGCCTGCGCGCTTCGCCGTCCTATCCCGCACCCGCACACGCCCCGTCGCTTCTATAGTGGCGTCGATGAATGATCTCGATCGCGTCAGTGGTCGCAGTTCGCTTCTTCCCAGCTTTCACAATTTTCTATTTATCAGATTTCGCAAAATTGCGAAAGAACAATTGGAGGCGGTTTTATCTCAATCAGCTTGGATCGTTCGAGGCGCTTCGGTTGCTGGAGTCGGCGCGGCCTGCGGCTGCAGTGAGGTTTGTCGCGGTTGGGCTTGCTGGCGGCTGACCGGCGACTGGTAGGATTCGATCGGAGTGCCGTCGATGGTGCTTTGCTTCCAGACTTCGGGCAGGTATTCGCGGTATCGGATCGCGCCGTCACCGATCATTGCGAAGACCGCGGGACCGAGTCTGTCCACCTTACGCGCGGTCGTGCCGGGAAGCACCTTGTCGAGGATTCCCGAATAGAGCTGCGCGAAGTTGTCGGCGTCGCCTGCGCTGCGGAAGGTGAGCATCCAGAGTATGGTCAGCGACTTCCCCTTTTGCAGCGCGACGATTCTATCCCCCGCCCACTTGGTCGACGCCTCGACGTACGGCGTGTCCTCGCCCATCGTGCGCTCGAGCATGATCTTGAGCATCAGCTCGCCGAGCGTGTCCTCGTCGATTTTTTTCCAATCGTGCAGGACCTTCTCGTAGCCTGCGAGCTTGACCGTCAGCGCTGGCGTCGGACGGTCGAAGTAGAGCTCGGGATGCATGATCTGCTGCGTCGAAAGTGGCGGCCCATTGAACAAAGCATTCACACCTGCCCATTTTCCGCGATGGTAAGCTTCGGCGACGAAGCGTGCGCCCTCGGTGTACTGAAAAATGAAAGGGTAGGTCATCGCGCGCGGCTTGCCTTCCATCCGTCCCATGAATACCGGCACGATGTCCTGCAGATGCGAATCGAAGTAGTCGATGGTTTCGTCGTCGACGCGCCCGGTCACCACCGAAAATCCTGACAGGGTCGCGTCGCCTTCGACGATTGCCTTGTAGGCGAGTTCGCGATCGCTGTTGCCCTTGTAGCTCTTCAGTGCCGCCTCGATGTTGAAGTACTGGTCCTGGAGCGCGTGGGTCAGCTCGTGCCCGAGGGTTCCCATGGTGTCGAGCTTTCGCATCTCGGTGAGCGCATTTCGATATCGCTCCGGCAGCTCGACGGTCAGCAGGCCGATCGATAATGACTATGTCTTTGTGATGGTCGTCGTAGAAGCCGGCCAGCTCGAGCGTCATATCGGCGAGGTCCTTGCGCTCGATTTTCAGGTCGGGCGGGAAGAGACCGATCATCTTGTTCGCCTCGACGCCGGTGTCGATCTCCTCCTGGCTTACCTGCTTGGCGAACTGGGCGGTGAACCGCGCTTCCGTTTCCGCGACGCTGAGATAGGTCACCGGCACATCTCTTTTGAGCTTGAGCCCGCGAATCTTCTGAACGCGAGCTTTCACCACTGCAGCCTCGTCGCGGCTCAATTCATCATCCTGCGAGTAGACGAGATTGCAGAACAATGCAGCAGTAACGCATGCGAACGCGATTATCGCGACGAACCTTCGAAGCGGGACTGCTACCAAATTGCTCCCCTTGCTCAAGCGGTCATCCTGATTAGCCGGGATTCCCGCTGGAGGCAAACCGGGGTTAAGAAAGACCGAGCAGCGGTCTGCTACTCGTCCCAGCCGAAGTGATGCGTGATCGCGATGGTCCCGTAGCCGTGGTTATTACCGTAGCCGGCCTGAAGATCGACGCTGGTCTGCCATTGCCTGAAAAATAGACCGAGGTCGGGACCAAATTCCTTCATCACATGCGGCTCTGGCCCGCCGCCCCACAACTGCCCGCCCGCGCCAAGCAACCAGGTCACTTCCCGCCACGACGACATTACTACGCGCATGTCGATCATGCCGCTGGTTTGTCCGTTGTTGTAAAAGTGATCGCCGATGAAAGACACATTGATGGGATGCCGGCTGTGAAGCAGTATCCAACTCGAAAAGTCGCCCTCGATTCTCGCACCGGTGCTGTCGCCGACGTCGCGTCCGCCCAGAATAGTCAGCGAGGTACCTTGAAACGGCAGCAGATCGATCCCGCCCATGAAGACGCCGAAGTTGCGCGGACGGGTCCCCGGATGAACAGTGAGCGGGTTGTCCCAGCCGGCCCCCTGGTAAATTTGATATCCCGAGACGCGCCCGACCACGCCGATATAAGGATTCAAGGTCTGCTCGAGCTGAAAGCCCTCGTGAGTCGCCGCGTACCTGCTTTCGTTGCCGATAGCGCTCGCGAACAGCGTCAGGCTTAGATGCTGCGGATTAGCCGGCGTGAAGAAATCAGAATAAGGAAGGGCGCGCGCCGAGGTGGCTCGCGCCGCGATGACTACCGACAGCATCGCGACCACAGCTTTGCGATGCGCGCGTGTCCTCATATCAGTGGTAGCCGGGCGCGCCCATCTCTTCCATGCCAAGCGGCGCGGGCGAAGTAGCCGGCGATTCGCATGCGACCGTCGTCTCGTATCCCTCAGCGACCTGGACCGCCTGCGCCGGGTTCGCAATGTTGGCGACCGCTACCACGCCGTGGAATACGCCGACCGTCGTGTAGCGCATGCAGCTTCGGTCCTCGGGGCACGGCCGGTCCGCGATGAACGCGGTTTCGAATTCGGTGCCTCGCACCGCGGCGATCGCATTGGGAGTATGCACCTCGAAATCCGGGACGCCGCCGGCCGCAGTGAAGACGATCGCGCGAAGATGCCCCGCCCAAAGCGCGATCGACGCTCTTATGCGAGTCGCCGCGGCAATCGAGTATTCATCGATCGTGTAGGAACTGGACTCCGACAGAAGCAATTTACTGCCGTCGCGAAAGGTCACCGTCAATTTGGATTTCGCCGTCGTGCGCAGCTTGTCGTGCACCTTGATCGGCATCGAGGGGGCTGCATCGACCTCGATCCCACCGCGCTCGAGCTTCGCCGATCCGGTGATATCCGTCACCTGGCCCACGGTGTCCTGCGCGAAGGCTGCCGCACAATGAAAAGTCAGAATGAGGCTGAACAGTGCGATGGCGAAGAGCCGAACCGAACTATGCCGAAATTGTTGGAGGCTGAACGTCATTGTAGTGACTGAGCGATCACATGCGCCCAAGATCAATCGAGGAGGCTCGTAATGCAATACACGCCGATTCAGAATCTTGCTTCTTCCCTGAGCCAAGCGCCGAGGGTATGCAAAAGTTGTTAGCCAGGACGAAAAGGAGTCACCATGAAAATCTCGATATATGGATTTGCGACCAAGACGTTTGTCCCGATGCTGCAATCTCTTTCCAACATCCTCGACAAGGGAGCCGAACACGCGCGCGCCAGTAAGTCCGATCCCGCAGCGCTGGTGAATGCGCGGCTCGCGCCGGACATGTACACGCTCGCGCAGCAAGTGCAGCTTGCGTGCAATCAAGCCAAGGATGCGACTGCCCGCCTCACCGGCCATGAACCGCCGCACTTCGACGACAACGAGCAGACGCTCGAGGAGCTGAAGGCTCGCATCGCCAAAACAGTCGCCTACGTAGAGAGCGTGCGTGCGGCGGCACTAGAAGGCGCAGAGGATCGCAAGATCATAATTCCGATTCCCGAAAACGACATGGAGTTCGAAATGAACGGACTTCAGTTTCTGAGAGATTGGGCACTGCCGCATTTCTATTTTCACGTCGTCACCGCATACGACATCCTGCGCCACAAGGGTGTCGACATCGGCAAACGCGACTACCTGAGTCATGTCGGCGGCTACATCCGTCAGCGGAACAGTCCGGCGTGAGGCATGAGTGACGGTCCGCAATTTCCTGCGGCGGCGTCAGTCGGCTTTGGCGCCGTGAACACTTAAATTCGGCGGCGCCGCCTGGACCGCATCGTATATCGCACGCAGCAGGGTTGCCTTGCTGATTGGCTTGCCCACGTGCGCGTCGCATCCCGCGGCGCGGGTGAGGCGGACCGCTTCGTTGAAGACCGAGGCAGTCAGCGCGATTATCGGGGTGCGCGCGCGACTATGCTCGCTCTCCCATACGCGAATGGCGCGGGTCGCCGAGTATCCGTCGACTTCCGGCATCTGGATGTCCATCAACACCAGGTCGTAGTTGCCGGCCGCGATGAAGCCGTCGATCGCCTGCCTGCCGTTTTCCACTTCGTCGAGATGGTAGGGCGTCTTGTTCAAAAAAGCGCGGACCAGCGTCCGGTTGTCAGTCGAATCGTCGGCGAACAGAATTCTGAGCGGTCGATCGATGATCGGCAGGGGGCGCGCATCGCTGGTGAGACGCGGATGGTCCTGCGGTACGTCGACGTTATCGCCTACGATCACGTGGCGAATAACTTTGGCGAGTTCGTGGATATCGATCGGCTTAACCAGGTAGGTTTCCAGCTTCAAGGATTTCAGCCGCACGATATCGGCCGCCAGGTTGTCGCAACGGATCATCGTGACGATCGATGTACCGCAACTCGACGCCTCGACGATAAGCTGCCCGAGCGTACGAGCGTCTGACGAAGCGATCCGATCGTCGAGCAGCACGATGCGAATCGGACGTCCTGCACTGACGGCCTGCCTCGTTGCCGTCAACGCCGCCTGATTCGACGATGCTTCGGTGACGCTCGCGCCGCGTCCGCTCAGCAACTGGAGCAAAACCGCGCGTCCAGTCCGGTTGCCCTCGACGATAAGCACCGGCACCTGCGCGAGGTCCGGCCAATTCACCGATGAGGGAGCTCCCGTCTGCAGCTCGAATGGCGAAGTGAAGCTGAAGACGCTTCCCTTGCCGAGCTCGCTCTCCATCGTGACCTCGCCCTGCATCAGGTTGACGAGACGCTTGACGATCGCCAGGCCAAGGCCGCTGCCGCCGTACTTGCGCGCGGTCGAGGAGTCGGCCTGCGAGAACGCGGCGAACAGCGCGGGCCGCTTGTCCTTTGCGATTCCGATTCCGGTGTCACGAACGCTGAATTTCAGTATGAGGGGATCGTCCGGCGCCGATACGCGATCGACCGAGACCAGCACCTCGCCGTGTTCGGTAAACTTGATCGCGTTGCCGACGAGATTGATCAGCACCTGCCTGAGCCGCAGCGGATCGCCCACCAGCGCGGTCGGCAAATCGGGCGCGAAGCTCACGATAAGCTCTAGCCTTTTCGCGTGCGCATGGATCGCCAGCGTCTGCGCTGATTTTTCCACCACCTCGATCAGATCGAAGCCGACATGCTCGAGCGTCAGGCGGCCACTCTCGATCTTGGCAAGATCGAGGATGCTGTTGATCAGGTCGAGCAGCGCGCGGCCGTTGTTGCCGAGGATCTCGATATAGCGGCGCTGCTCGGTATTCAGCTCGCCCTCGCCCAGCAGCTCGGTCATCCCGAGGATCGCGGTCATCGGGGTGCGGATCTCATGCGACATGCTGGCCAGGAATTCCGATTTGGCCTGCGATGCGGCTAGTGCCGCTTCGCGAGCGGCGACCAGTTCGCGTTCGGTCTCCTTTAGCGCCGTGATGTCGCGCCCGATGCCAGCGACACGGGTAACGTTGCCGAGCTCATCGCGAATCGGAAAAATCTGTACCGCGTTAATGAACGGAGTGCCGTCCCTGTTGCGGGCGTGCTGCTCCCATGACGACGGCTGGCCGGTCTCAACCACGCGACGGGTCCTCTCAATGGTTTCCTGAAGTTCTTCGGGCGGGACAAAGAGCTCGATGCCCTTTCCAATTGCCTCTGCGGCGGTGTAGCCATAGGCGCTTTCCGCCGCCGGGTTCCAGCTGATGATTTTGGACTCCGACGACACGTTCATGATCGCGTCGTGCGACGCGTCGACGATCGCGGCCAGCGACGCGGCCTCCTGCTCGGCGCGTTTGCGTTCCGTGATATCGCGTTGGATAGCGGAGATGGCAACGAGTTTTCCGTCGCCGTCGCGGATCGCGAAACAAACCGTGGATACCTCGACGGTCGTGCCGTCTTTTTTGTGGTTGGGACCTTCGAAGCGAATCACCTGGTCCGGCCGCGCCACCAGCTGCGCTACGATTTCCCGGGCCTGCGCGTGGCGTTCCGGCGCAATGTTCTGGGTGAACGGCTGTCCGATCGACTCGGCGGCAGTGAAGCCGAACATTCTCTCGGCGCCGCCGTTCCAGTATGTGATGCGCAAGTCGGGCGCGATGGTGCTGATGGCGTCGTCGGAGGACTCGACGATCGCCGCGAGCGCCGCGCTCTGGCGTTCGGCGCGCTTGCGATCGGTAACGTCGCGCATAATCGTCGACATGCCGATCAGCTTTCCATTCGAGTCGTGGATTCCGCTGGCGCCAATGGTCGCGTCGAGCAGGGTGCCGTCCTTCCTTTGCAACGGCAATTCGAGATGGCGCACGGCCTCGGGGTTTTCTCTCATCTTTGCCAAGTCGCGAGTCAGCCTGGCCTTGTCCATCGCGCGGCTGGCGGGCGGAACATAAAGTTCGAATGGCAGCTTGCCCAATGCCTCCTCCGCCGTGTAGCCGAGCAGTCTTTGCGCTCCCCGGTTCCAGCTGGTTATCCGCAAATCGGTCGAGAGGCTGATGATCGCGTCCTGCGAGCTTTTGACCAGCGCCACCAGCAGATCGCGCTCGCTCTCGATCGCGCTTCGAGGCCCGGCTTGGCGATCATTCACGTCATCGCGATTCTGTCCCGGTTCTCTCGCATAACTCATAACTGCGGTATTGCGCTGGGCGCGGGCACTCCTGCCCAGCCGATAAGGAAGGGTTCCACATCGCATGAACGAGCAAGCCCGATGCCAGATGTTCTGTATTGGATAAAATTCGCTAGTACTTTCCGATAGCGCACGACAGCCGAGCAAAGGCGACTCGCACAATGTGGTCCTTGCGACTGAGCTTCAAATTGGAGCAGTCGATGGCACGCGGGTCGGATCTCCGCAAGATTTCGACTGCTCCTTCCTGTGGGCGGACGCGCGGCGTAGAGATACAATCGTCGCTGGAGATTTGGCCATGGGAAATGCCGCCGCAACCTTCGACCTTCGCCCGCGCGCCGACGTTCGCACCGTCGCCGCCGAGCGCACCGCTGCGATTCCCTGGTACGTATGGTGCCTCGCGGCCGCGACCGCCGCCGATTTGTTCGGTGGCTATTGGGACATCTCGTGGCATATCTCGATCGGCCGCGACACTTTCTGGACTCCCGCGCACATGATGATTTATCTCGCGGGCGTGCTGGCCGGAGTCGCCAGCGGCTATGCGATTCTGTCGACCACCTTCGGCTCCTCGCAGGAAGCTAAGGACGCGAGCATCTCAGTCTGGGGATTTCGCGGGCCGCTCGGATGCTTCATGGCGGCGTGGGGCGGATTCGCGATGCTCACGTCGGCGCCGTTCGACAACTGGTGGCACAACGCTTACGGACTCGACGTCAAAATCGTCAGCCTGCCGCATTCGATGCTGGGCATCGGCGAGCTGATGATCGAGCTTGGCGCGATGCTGCTGGTATGCGCGCATCTTAATCGCGCGACGGGCGCGTATCAGCGCAAGCTGGACTGGCTGCTGCTCGTGATCGGCGGCATCGTCGTGGCAGGCTCGGCGCTGTTCATCCTTGAATCGACGCCGATGGAGTTCATGCACAGTTCAAGCTTCTATCGCGCGGTCGCGACCGCGTTTCCGGTCGCGCTTATCGCAATAACCGTCGTCTCGAAGAAGAGATGGCCGGCGACCACGATGGCCGCCATCTACACCGCGCTGTTCCTCGCGGGCCTGTGGATTTTCCCGCTGTTCCCCGCCGCGCCCAAGCTCGGCCCGGTCTATCAGAACATCACGCACATGGTGCCGCTGTGGTTCCCGGTGCTGGTGATCGTGCCTGCGTTCGCGCTCGACCTGTTGCGCGCGCGGATGGGCGAGAAGTGGGGCGGCTGGAAATCCGCGATCACCGCCGGCTTCGTTTTCATCGCGGCGTTTGTCGCGGCGCAATGGCCGTTCGCGGACTTCCTCATTTCGCCCGCGGCGCGCAATCCGATTTTCGGCGCCAACTACTTCGGCTTCTTCGACGCCGCCAATCTGCTTTACAACCCGTACCACTTCGCGCATCTGGATAAGACGGAGGCCGCATTCAGAGAGGGAATGATGATCGCGCTGGTGACCTCAATCATCTTCTGCTCGATCGGAATGGCGCTAGGCAACTGGATGCGCACCGTCCGCCGCTAACGTGCTCGGATCGCTCGCAATGCTGTCCGCATCCTGCGCAACGTAGACGAAGTGTTCAACCTCACTGCGCAAAAATCCGGTTCCCCTTCCCGCTCGGGAAGGGGTCAGAGGTTAGGTTGCCAGTAGCTACGCTCAACGCTCGCCACACTTTTGTTGCGATCCTCGCGGTCGTCATCCTGCTGTGCGCGGCCCCTGCCAATGCTCACGTCGGCAGTCCCAACGTCTTCTACGAAGGTGACGCGGGCCCGTATCACCTGTTCGTGACTGTCAACGTTCCCGCGGTAATCCCCGGCGTCGCCGACGTGCAGATTCGCGCTGACTCCAACGACATACGCCAGGTCACTACCGCGGTGACGCGGCTCGCGGGCGCGGGCTCGCAGTATGCGCCCGTCCCTGACGTCGCGCAGCGCTCGCCCATCGACCCGCACCTTTTCACTTCGAGCTTGTGGTTGATGGAATACGGCTCGATGCGCGTGCTGATCAACGTCGCGGGCGTGCATGGTGCGGCGCAGATGTCGGTGCCGGTCCCGTCGGCCGCGCGCCGGATGCTTCCGATGCCGCCTGCCCTTGGCGCGTTGCTGCTGACGCTCGCGATCGCGCTGGGGATCGGCGCGATTTCTATCGTCGGCGGGGCGGCTCGCGAATCGCGCCTCCCTCCCGGTGCTCCGGTCACGCCTGAGCTCAAGCGGCGCGGGTGGCGCGCGATGGCGATAACCGGAGTCCTCGTTGCCGCGATCTTCTATCTTGCGTTTGCATGGTGGAGCGCCGACGCGCGGAGTTACGCGGCTGTCACGAAGCTCTTCAAACCGCCGAAGCTCGCGCTGACCGTTGTCGATGGCAACCGGCTCGCGATTCGCCCGTCGCCGGACGACAAAGTTTGGTTGCGGTACAAGGTTATGGACGGCATCGTGCCCGACCACGGCCATCTGATGCACCTGTTCCTCGTGCGGACGCCCGCGCTCGACCGCATCTGGCATCTGCATCCAAGTCGGCAGCCCGATGGATCGTTCATCGACGCGCTGCCGTCGCTTGAGCCCGGCCGCTACGCAGTGTTCGCCGACATCGTGGACCAAAGCGGATTTCCCTGGACACTGGTCGGCTCGATCGATTTGCCGCAGATAAGCGGCACGCCGCTAAGCGGTGACGACAGCGGCGGCGATGCGCCCGCGCTCACGCCTTCGTCAGATTCCGCCGTCGATGTCCTCGATGACGGCACGCGCGTCGTGTGGCATCGTGACAATGCATCTATTCGCTCGAATGCGCCGATGATCCTGCGCTTCGAAGTGCAGGATCAAAACGGCAAGCCCGCGACCGACGTGAAACCCTACATGGGAATGGCCGCGCACGCCGAGATAATCAGCTCCGATCTCCAAGTGTTCGCCCACATCCATCCGTCGGGCTCAGTCCCGATGGCCTCGCTGATGATGGCGAGCACAAACTCGTCCGACTCAATGGCGGGCATGAACATGTCCGATATGAACATAAATGCTGCCCCCATTTCGCCGGAGCTATCGATGCCCTATGGTTTCCCCAGCGCAGGGCACTACCGCATTTTCCTACAGTTCAAACGCGCCGACAAAATCGAAACCGCCCACTTCGACACCGCAGTGAACTAAGCCGCAATGGAAAAACACACCAACCCGGAAGTCGTGATCGTCGGTGCGGGGATCGGCGGAAGTGCGCTGGCTACGGTGCTCGCGCGAGCCGGCATCGCGGTGACGATCCTCGAGAAGTCGCTCATGCATGTCGATCACGTACGCGGCGAATGGCTGGCGCCGTGGGGCGTCGCGGAAACCCAGCGCCTCGGCTTGTACGAGACCTTGCTCGCAGCGGGCGGGCATCATCTCGGGCGCCATATCGCATATAGCGACGAGATCGATCCCGCCACGGCGGAATCGCAACTGCTCGATATGACCGCCTTCGCGAACGCCGGCTTCAAGCCGCCGCTATGCATGCGGCATCCTGATATGTGCGACCTGCTGAACGCCGAGGCGCGCAAAGCGGGCGCCGAACTGCTTCGCGGCGCGACCGATTTGCAGGTAGTCGCGGGAACCGCGCCCGAAGTGCGATTCCGGCACGAAGGTGTCGATCGCAAGTTCACGCCGCGCATCGCGATCGCCGCCGACGGCCGCAACTCTGTCGTGCGTTCGCAGGTCGGCATCGATCAGCATCGCGATCCAACCCATCACCTGATGGCCGGGATGCTGGTCGACGATACGACGGGCTGGCCGGCGGATTTGCAAATATTCGGCACCGAGGCGCGCGTCAATTTTCTCGCGTTCCCGCAATCGGCCGAGCGCGTGCGTCTCTACATTTGCTACTCGACCGACGACAAGAAACGTTTCGCCGGCGCCGACAACCAGGCGCGCTTTCTCGACGCGTTCCACCTCGCCAGCGTTCCGCGCAGCGAGTACCTCGCGAACGGCACGCCGTCAGGACCCTGCAACTCATACGGCAACGAGGACACGTGGACCGACGTGCCATTCGTTCCCGGCGTCGTGCTGATTGGAGATGCCGCGGGTCACAACGATCCGATCATCGGGCAGGGATTGTCGATCGCCTATCGCGACGTGCGCATCGTGCGCGACCTGATGCTCGAGAATCGCAACTGGACGCCTGACCTGTTTCGGCCCTACGCGGAGGAGCGGCGTGAGCGGATGCGCCGGCTCAGGCTGACTGCCTCGACCTTCTCGATCCTGAGCGTGGAATTCGGCGACCATGCTCGCGCCCGTCGCGCGAAAGTCCGCGAAGAACGGCTGCGCGGTAATTTCCCTGACGTCTCTCCCGCCGCTTTTATCGGACCCGAAGTTCTGCCGGCCAAAATGTTTGACGAGGCGACATTCGATCGGCTACGTGCGATGTGAGGTTACTGCCATGGTCAAACTCGTCTACGTAATCCGTAAGCGCGCCGACGTCTCGGAAAAAGATTTCCACGAGTACTGGCTGAAGAAGCATGGTCCGCTGGTGCGCGGCTTCGCGAAGTCGATGCGCGCGAAGAAGTACGTCCAGAGCCACACCGTCTCCGAAGATGCGGGCAAGGGAATACGAGACACCCGCCCCGGGATGAAGGAGACCTACGATGGCATCACCGAAGTATGGTGGGACACGCTCGAGGACTTCGGCGGAGGCGGCGCTGTCCAGGCCCGCGCAGAGGCAGCGCGCGCCCTGCTCGAAGATGAGTCCAAGTTCATCGACTTCGAGCACTCATCGATCTTCCTGACCGAAGAGCACGAAATCTTCGACTACACCAAGTAGTCTCTCTTAATATTGTCGCCTTGAAAGTGGCACAGGCTTTAGCCTGTGGTCCTCAGCCTGAATTTGCATGGGCCGGAAAATCACAGGCTAAAGCCTGTGCCACCAATTAAAACCGCCGCTTCAACCAATCCACGATCATCTCATTGACCGCGTCGGGAAACTCCTGCTGCACCCAATGCCCCGCGCGCTCGATGTTATGCATCTCAAGGTCAGAGCATAGCGTCGGCATCCCAGCGGCCATCCGCGGCGGAAGCGCGCCGTCCCACTCAGCGGTGATCATCAGGCACGGTAAGTCTAACTTCTTCACACCTATCTCAGGGTGCTCGCGCGAGTTGCGATCGATGTTGCGATACCAGTTGATGCCGCCGCGAAATCCGCTCTTCTCGTACGCGTGCACATAGGTGTCGAGTTCTTCGCGGGTAACTATCGGCTCGGTCTCGGGCTTCAGCTCTTCGATGCGCCGGAACGGATTCATATCCAGCTCGCCGCTCGCCATCATGCGCTTGGCGGATTCTTCCGGCGAGAGCGGCGCGCGCATCAGGCGGTCGAAGATCAACCGCGCCTTCGAATCCATCACGCTCTCAGCACGCCCGGGTTCCTGGAACCACAGGATGTACATGCGATCGTCCTTGCCGTTGACCATCGCGCGCATGACCGAAGTCGGCGGAATCGCCATGTACGGCGTGCATACTCCGACGACGCCAGCAGTCCGCTCCGGATACAACAGCGGCATCGCCCAGGCGACGAAGCCGCCCCAGTCGTGACCGACGAAGATCGCGCGATCAATTTTCAGCGCGTCGAGCAGACCCGCCATGTCTCCGGTCAACTCGGTAAGGCCGTAGTCAGTGACGGCAGGCGGCGCGCTCGAGTCCGCGTATCCTCGCTGATTGGGAGCGATCGCGCGAAAGCCCGCCGCCGCAGCGGCTGGCAACTGATGCCGCCACGAGTAAGCCAGTTCAGGGAAACCCATGGCAGAAGACAACGGCGGGCCCCTGACCAGTCTCATGAACTGTAAGATTGATCGAAGGTTGATTGGCCCGCGGCGCGAGCTTTACTGAGCGACCCACTGGCCAAGTAATATTCGACATATCAAATCTGCCTCGTGTTTTCTGACTGGATTTCAGACGGCGCCGTTATCGCGTAACTTCTTCGACGCGCGGTAACTTTTGCATCTTTTCGTAGTTGTCCATCGATTAACCAATCTCGAACAGAGATTTTCAGCTGGCATCGATGATGCACTTACCATCGCATGAAAGTGAGCAAGACACTTACTACCATAATCGGTGCGATGACGTTGACTGCCTCTTTGTCAGGCTGCTACGGACAGCCGCTCTCGACCCGCGAGAAAGGAACTCTCGTCGGCACGGGCGTCGGCGCCGCCGGAGGAGCCATAGTCGGGGCCGCCGTAGGTGCGCCTCTGGCAGGCGCGGCAATTGGCGGTGTCGCTGGCGGAGCAACCGGCTTCGCGGTCGGCAACCATATCCAGAATGAGCGAAACGGCGACTGATCGAATTGATGCCTAAAGATTCGAGATCACAGCGCGCGTGAACTCCGAGGTCTTTGCGGTGCCGCCCTGGTCAGGGGTCAGAACGCGGCCGTCGGCGTAAACCTTGCGCACGGCGGCGTCCAGGCGCGACGCTTCGCCGGCGAAACCCAGGTACTCGAGCATCAAGGCGGCCGAGAGCATCGTCGCGGATGGGTTTATAATTCCCATCCCCATAATATCGGGCGCGGTGCCGTGCACCGATTCGAAGTAGGCGTAGTCCGCGCCGTAGCATCCGCTGGGAGCAAGACCCAGCCCGCCAATAATCCCCGCGGCCGCGTCCGACAGGATGTCGCCGTAGAGATTCGGCGCCACTACTACATCGAGATCATGCGGCGATTGCACCAGTCGTCGCGCGAAGTCGTCCACGATAAACTGTTCATACTTGATTTCAGGATATCTGGCCGCAGTCTCTTCGACAATTTTCCTGAACAAGCCGTCGGACTCACGCAGCATGTTGTACTTCGACGTGCAGGTGAGCTTGCCCTTTCCGCCTGCGCGTTTGCGCTTGATTGCGAGCTGGCAGGCGAACTCGGCGACCCGGCGCGTCGCTCGCTCAGTGATCACTTTGATTGCGTAGATACCGCGCTCGGACGTATCGAGCGGCGCGCGCAGAATTTTGCTCATCAGCTTGAGGGGAGCGAGCGCTTCGAGCGGGCCCTCGAGCCCGAGATACAGGTCCTCGAGATTCTCTCGAACGATCACGAAGTCGATACCGTCGGGCTTGGCGAGCGGACTATTGAAGCCCTTCGAATAGCGCACCGGCCGCACGTTGGCGAAGGTCTGCTTGCCCCACCTGAGGTACGTGATTGCGGTGGTCTTGCCCGAGGTTGAACCGAACAGCGTCGTGTCTGACGCGTCGATTGCCTTGCGCGCGGCGGCGTCAGTCTCGCCTCGCACCCATTTCTCGCCGGGCGGAAACTCGACGTAGTCGATCGGCAGCTTCAGGGCGCGCAACGCGTCCATCGTCGCCGACATCGCCTCCGGCGCCGCATCGTCACCCGGCAGCACTACGACTTTTTTGGTTTTGTCAGCCATGTCTCCGTCTCGAGCGCCTCGCTGAGCGCCATCATGCACACGCCGGTCGCGAACGGCGCGGTTCCGATTTCGATCGAATTGTAAAATGCAAAATCGCCCGGGGGAGTCTGCTGCGACACGCCGTTGAAGGCGCCGTGCGCATCTATCTTAGATGTTATCGCGCCGAGCGCACGCGAGTAGGCGTTGTGTGCGCGCGCCGCGTCGAGACCGGGCAGCCGTCTGCGAAGCGCACGGCCGAGCGCGAGCGCGAATCCGGCCGCCGCCGATGATTCGAGATACGAATCGTCGCGATCGATCACGGTATGCCACAAGCCGGACTCGTCTTGCAGCGAAATGACCTTGTTGAGTTGCAGCGCCAGCGCCGCGCTTATTTTTTCAACCTTTGCCGCGAGCGCTTGCGACACCGCCGCCGCCTCGATTTCTGCGATCACTTGCGGCGCGGCGATCGAGAACCAACTATTGCCACGCGCCCACAAACACGGCGAATGCGATTTCCGATCGACGTACGCGACATGCCAGAAAAGTCCGCTTTTGGAATCAATCAGATGATCGCGATGTACGATCATCTGATCCGCCGCGCGCTCCCGCATCGCCGCGCTGCCCGAGATTCGCCCGAGCAGCGCGAGTGCGGGTGCGGTGAAGTAACAGACGTCGATCCACACTTCGAGCGCCGGCGGATGCGGCACGAAAGCGCCGTCCGGAGTTCGCGCGGCCGAGTTCTCCAGGAAGCCGACGATCGCGCGCGCATATTCCAGGTAACGCGGATCGTTCGTCTGCAAGTACAGGTCGAGCGCCGGCAGCGCTTCGGCCGCCCAGAACCAGAACCATCCGTTGGTGCGTGGACCCGCCGCGAGCTTTGGCTCGAACCATCGCTGAGCCGCCTCGACCGGCGTGTCGGATTTCAGCGCGCGCGAAGCATAGAGTAAACCGTCGCACAGTATCGCGTCGCCCCAATGCGGTTGCTTGATAAGTAGGTCGCGACTGGCATTAGCCGTCAGCCGCTCGAGCGCGTCTCTGATTTCAGCAGAGTCCATCAGAACAGATTTTTCTCAACACTGGGTGCAGAGGTCACCCCTGCTAGCCGCCGTAGTTCCAGCCGGTTTCTTTCATCGTGAGCGCTTCGGCGTCGCGCTTGACGTGCGCGTCGGTGACTTTGCCGACCACGACGCTGTGATCGCCGAGCTCGTAAAAGCCGACGACCTCGCATTCGACCGAGGCTGGCGCGTCGCTCATGATCGGTGCGCCGTTGGCGCCGTTCTCGAATGCGAAGTCACCGAACTTGCCGTCCTTGGGCTCGACGTGACGAAAGAACGCGCCCGCGATCCCTTTCTGTCCCGCGGCGAGCATCGAGATAGCAAACTTTTTCGAATCCTTCACCATCGCATGCGAGCCCGAGTCTTTCTTGATCCCGACCACCACCAGCGGCGGATTGAAGCTTGCCTGCGTGACCCAGTTAACGGTCGCCGCGGTAGCAGTGCCACCGTGCGCGGCGCCGAGGACGAACAGTCCGTAAGGGATCATCAACAGCGCTTGTTTTTTTGCTTTTTCATCCATGATTCGAGACTCCTTTCCAGGTTTGCGATGCGATTCCCGCCAGTGCGCGGTAGTTTAGAGGTTCAGGTATCTCTCAACATGTTACAAAAGCCGGCGGCAAAAATAACATCTCCACAGCACGTCGCGCGGGGACTATACTTTGGGAAGACTGCACCGATGGCACTAATCAAGTCAAAGACTCCGAAGATCAAAGGGCTGCACGAAGTGGGGCGGTACGCCGTCGGCGTGCAATGGGTCGACGGCCACGACAGCATCTTCCCGCTCGAAAATTTGCGCCGCGGATGTCCCTGCGACGTGTGCAAAGGCAACGTGAGCGGCGACGTGCCGCCGGCGTCGATGCGGATGCGGCAGCTTTCGCGGCTGGGCGACGCGGCGATGTTTATCGGATGGGCTGACGGTCACGAGACTATCTACACGATGTCGCAGCTCAGGAGTCTCTGCCGATGCGCATACTGCGTCGCAGAGCCCGAGCGCCCTATCACCGGCGGCTAGAGCCAAGTCGCGTCGGGGAGGATTCGTCGATGGGTGGCAAAGCATTCGCGGGATTCGCGGTGGTGCTGACCCTTGGAATCACGGCTACGATCGCTGGCGCCGGTGGAGCGATGGGGGCGAGAGGAGGCGGCGGCATGAGCGCCAGGAACAGGGCCGCAATTCCCATTCGCTCCTTCAGAAGGGATATCGAATCGGCCGGCGGGAATGGCCTGCAGTCTTTAACGTTCCCGACTAACGACCCCAATCACTACCACGAGATCAAAATTGTCGGACGCCTTGCCAAGGACGAGTCGGGCTTCAGCATCGATCGGCAAATCGTGCGGATACGCGTCGATGGGCGCGATATCCCGATGTCGATCAACGGCGATGCGATGAGCGACAGCTTACAACTCGATCAGGGCGATGAGCTTGGGCAGGACCTGTATCGGCTGATCCTGAGCAAGCGGTTGGAAGTGGTTGGCGACCGGAAACTTCGCGCTCAGATTGCCAATGCTGCGGACGCGAACCCGTCGAAGCCGGTAGTGGTCGACGGTTTCGTGTACGATCGCATGACCCCGTACCTGGTGCTGGTGTCCGTCGGCGACGCGCCGTAAACTCGACGGCGCTTCGGCCTTCGTTTTTTCAGAATTCGCCGACGCGTCTTCTCAGTGCATCGGGTTGTATTCCGGCTGTTGTTGCGACGAGTGTTTGCTGATGCTGCCGCGGCCGGATGGGCCGCCGTTTAGTGCGTCGAGATTTGCCTGCGCGACTCTCAGGTTTGGATTGAGCTGCAGCGCCTTCTCCCACGCTTCTTCAGCTTCGCCGAAACGCTGCAAATCGTTCATCGCCATGCCCTTGGCGTTGTAGAGGCGCGCGTTGTCAGGATCCTTGACGAGTCCCGCGTTAGCCGCGAGGAGTGCATCTTCCGCATCGCCGACTCGCAGGTAGACGTCGGCCAACTCGATGAAGTTGCTGCCAGTCGGATTCAAATCGGTCGCCGTGCGGTACATATCGATCGCCGTGTCGCCGTCGCGCAGGACGCCGTAACAGAAGCCGAGGTCGACGTAGGCCGAATCGTTGCGCGGATCGATTTTCAGCGCGAGATGCAGCTTGTCCATGGCCTGGTGAATCAATTTCGTGTCGACCGGATCGGCGTGCCCAGCCTCTATCACCAGCTTTTCCGCCTCGGCAACCACTGCGTCGGACTCCGCGCGATTAGTTTCGGCGGCGCGGTCCGACGACGCGATCGCGAGGATTCCAGACACCGAAATCGCGACGGCCAGCATCAAGCCCACATTCAATCGCTGCAACTTCCCGACCAATCGACAAAGCATCTTCGCTGTTCATCACGATACCAATGATAATAGTCGCGCCCGGATTCACAACTGTTCCACGCAGCAAATTAGCGCACTCTCTCCGAGTACGCGACACGCGGGTCAGTTTGAACGGACTTGCGCTCTACCCCAGTTCAATTGTGCTCGATAAGCTGTGACTCGACGCGAAACCTTCGCGCGGGCTGGTGAATCGATATCCGGCTACTAACAAATCGTAGGTTAATATAACATAAAGTTGAAGGCGGGGAGCGCGAACAACTTTTCGGGGAGGATCTTTCGATGACAGGTTTCGACAGTACGGTGATGAAAGTGACGCGGGTCGCGAGACTCGTGGTCATCGCGTCGGTTCTATGCGTGGCGGCGGTATCCAACAGCAACGCGGCTTGCACCGCCGCTACTACGCACACCCTGTCGCCGGCAGCTTGCGGAGTCGTGATCTCGACCGCCGGCTGCTACAACATGACGACCAACCTTGTGGCCACCAGCAACAGTGGCGATTGTGTTCTGATCACCGCGCGCGAACGTCTATCTGAATCTCACCGATGTTTCGATAAAGGGCACCGGCGCTGCCAGTACCAGCAATGGAATCCACGTAGCATCGACCGCCGCGGGGGCGACGATCGTGGGCGGTACTGTTAGCGGTTTCGATATCGGGATTCTCGCCGCCGCGCGGGTGCTGCTCGAGGCGCCTGATGCGGAAAGCAACAAGGGCGACGGAATCCAGCTTAACAGCGCGGCGTCGAGCAAAATCGTTTCTGGAGCCAGCACTTCCAATGGCGGAAACGGCGTGACCATCACCGGATCGAATTCCTTCACGATGGTTAGTTTCGATGCGAGCAATAACAATGGGTCCGGGATCGTGGTGAACACGTCGAGCGCCGGGGACATCACCAATGAAACCGCGAACTCCAACGCGTTGTCCGGGATAACGCTGAACAAGTCGAACTCCACGAACATTCCAGGTTTGATTGCGAACAACAACGGCACCTACGGAGTTGAAGTTGTCAGTTCGACCAGCAACAAGATTTTCGGGACTACGATCAATTTGAACGGCATCTACGGTGTTTACCTGAAGGAATCCTCGTCCAACGTCGTCGCCTCGCCCGGTGGAACAATTCACTGCAACGGTATTATCGACGTCTACCTGGGATGTTCCGACACGGCCGGTCCGAACGGAGCCGCGTGTGCGACGGCGAGTTCGGCGAACGAAATCGACGGTGCGATTGTTTTCGGTACGGGTGTAAATCCGTACGGCATAGTCATCGATCTGGGCAACATCGGGAACAAGGTTCTCGCCAGTAACGGAGCCACCGACACGATCGACGACATGTACGACGCGAACAAGGCTGGGCAGAACACCTGGTTTGGCAATATCTTCACGACCGCCAACCAGAGTTACATCCACTAGGCGCGGCGTCATTTCTACCAGTGGGGCGGGCCGCCCTGCCCGCAAGGGTTTCGCGTCGTCGCTGTGGGGCAGCGGCCGCGCGCAGCGACGTTGTTTCGCGCAGGCGGCTCCGATAACTATGGGAGTGTGCCCCGTGACTCGTTCAATCGTGAGATAGATTACCTGCGCATGTCGGTTATCGACGCATGCAACCTGCGATGCGTGTACTGCATGCCGCTGGAGGGCATCCGCTTCCTCCCCAAGGACGAGCTGCTGACGCCGGCAGAATTTGAAACCGTCGCGCGCGCTGCGGTGAGCGTGGGCTTTCGAAAATTCCGCCTGACTGGAGGCGAGCCTACCCTGCGGCTCGATCTCGTCGAGATAGTCGAGCGGCTCGCGCGCGTTCCCGGTGTGGAGGGTCTCGCGCTGACCACCAACGCGCTGCTGCTCACGGAGCTTGCGCCTGCATTGAAACGCGCGGGGCTGAATCGCATCAATGTGCATCTCGACAGCCTGGACCCGGCGACCGTCGAGCGGCAGATGCGATGGGGCAGCTTCGAGAAAATCTGGCGCGGCATCGTCGCGGCGGAAGAGGCGGGACTCACGCCGATAAAGCTCAACTCGGTGGTGACGGCCGGCTACAACGAATCCGATGTCGTCGAGCTTGCGCGCCTGACGATCGAGCGTGACTGGCACGTGCGGTTTATCGAGCTGATGCCGCTGGGCGGCGGCGAATGCGCGACGTTGTCGATGAAGCGCTACGTTTCGAACATCGAAACGCGGCGCAGAATCGAGTCGGCGATCGGCCCGCTCGCTGAAATCCCGTCGGAAAATCTGGCCGACGAATCTCGCAACTACCAGCTCGCGGGCGCGCGCGGCGTGGTCGGTTTCATCAGCCCGGTGAGCGAGCCGTACTGTGGAACCTGCAACCGGATGCGCCTGACGGCGGACGGAAAGTTCCACCTGTGCCTGCTTAACGATGACGAACTCGACGTCCGCAAAGCGCTGCGCTCGAACTCAAGCGATGTGATCGCGGACGTAGCCCGAATCCTGAAACGCGCCGTCCAACTGAAGCCCACAGGCCATCACCTGCTGGAAGGCCGCTCGACACAAGACCGCTCGATGTACCAAATCGGCGGCTGAGCCGACCAGGCAATAGGGCTCTCATCTCAGGTTTCACACTCATTGCGGGCGCGGGCGGGCGATGTAGAGGCCGCGGCCCATCAGGCCTTTGGTGTCGTAGCGTACGCCCATATTCGCCAATTCGAATGCGTGCGTCATCTCGTCGCGCGTGAACAAGCCGAGCTCTAGGCGTTCACTGTAGTGCTCGATGCCGTCGCGGGTGCTCCTCAGATAGTGCATGAGCGTGGTCGACAGATTGCCTTCCTGGCCGCTCACACTCATGCGGCAGACCTTGTCGGCGCCGATTTCGCCAGCATGAATGAATGAATTGCCGGGCTTCCAGTTCTCCGGAGTGATCCACGGCTCGACGATCAGCACGCCGCCGGGCTTTACGTGACGCGCCATGCATGCGATCGCGCGATTCATGCGTTCGACGGTTTTGACGTAGCCGATCGCGCTGAAGAGGCACGTCACCGCGTCGTAAGTCGTCGCGAGATCGAAGTCGGTCATGTCGGCACGGGTGTAGCGTCCCGCGGGATTTTTCTCGCGCGCAGCGGGCAGGTAGTTTTCGTTTAGATCGATGCCGTCAACCGAATAGTACTGCTTCAGAAATTTGTCGTGCTCGCCGGTGCCGCATGCGACGTCGAGAATCGTGCGCGCTCCCGGCGCGGCCACCGCGATCACGGCGCGCAAAATCTCGCACTCATGCGCGTAGTTCTTGAAGTGATAGATGGCGTCGTAGAGCTCGGGACTTTCGAGGAACATGTGCGTCAGCTTAGCGATATCGCGCGGCGGATTCACGGCAGCTTGGTGTGGTAAGAATTTGATTGGAATGAAAGCGCTCGAAGCCGCCGTTCGCCTCGACCTGCGAGGGGTCAAGTGTCCGCTCAATTGGGCGCGCGCGAAGGTGCGCCTCGAGCAGATGGCGCGCGGCGAGGTGCTCGAACTGACGCTGGACGATCCGCGCGGTGCTCGCGACATTCCAAACGCGGCCGAGGCGGAAGGCTACGTGATACTCGAGTCGACCGCACGCGACGGCGTCTTTCACCTGCGCATCGAGCGCTAAGTAGGCCTGCTCTAAAAACTTTCTAACAGGGGCGAAGTCTCGCATCTTTTCCTTCACTGGGTGCAGGGGTCACCCCTGCCCAAGGAAGCGTGAAACCCACGGAGGGTTTCACATTTGATTCCTCTCTCGTTTGCACCGACTAAGCGTTCGCGTTACAAGTCCGCCGATGCGCGTACAAGTTGGCGACGTTCGATTGTTCTTCGATGTTGAAGGCGCGAAGCTGCGGCCCGACGGCGCGAAGATGCGCGAGGTGCCGACGGTAATCCTGCTGCATGGCGGCCCCGGCTTTGATCATTCGAACTTCAAGCCCGACTTCTCGCGCCTCGCCGAGACTGCGCAGGTTGTGTATCTCGACCATCGCGGCAACGGGCGCAGCGATCGCGGCGATCCGGCGAAGTGGAATCTCCCGCAATGGGGCGACGACGTGCGCGGGTTTTGCGAGGCGCTGGAAATCGAGCGGCCGATCGTGCTCGGCGTCTCGTTCGGCGGAATGGTTGCGATGTCGTACGCGACACGTCATCCGGAGCATCCCGCGAAGCTGGTGCTGAGCAGCACGGCGGCGGTAAGCCGGCAGGATCGATCGCTGGAGATGTTCGAGAAACTCGGCGGCGCGGAAGTGCGCGAAGTGGCGCGCCGATTTTTCGAGAATCCCGGGCCGGAGGCGATGGCCGAATATCAAAAAAAGTGCCTCCCGCTGTACAATCGCAAGCCGTCGCCGCCGGAGTTCATGCAGCGAGCGGTGATGAATCCGAAGTTGACCGCGGATTTTTTTCTGCACGAAGCGCACACCTTAAACCTTCTGCCCGACCTCGCGAAGATAAAGTGTCCGACGCTGATTACCGCGGGCGAACTCGATCCGATTCTGCCGGTCGCCGACTCGAAGGACATCGCGGCCGCAATGGCGCCGGGTGTCGCGCGCCTCGAGGTGTTCGAGAACGCCGGCCACGGGGTGCATCGCGACCAGCCGGATCGGTTCTTCAAAATGCTCGACGAATTCATCCTGGCGTGACGCGCGGGCGATGGCGACGCGCTACTTCACTCCGCGTTTTTTCGAATTCTTCGAAGAGCTGAGCCGCAACAACAATCGCGAGTGGTTCGCAGCCAACAAGGCGCGCTACGAGCGCGACGTGCGGGAGCCGATGATCGCATTCATCGCGGACTTCGCACCGCGGCTGCGAAAGATCAGTCCGTGCTACGTCGCTGACCCGCGTCCGACCGGCGGATCGATGATGCGCATCTATCGCAATCTGAGATTCTCGCGCGACAAGACGCCGTACCACACCAACGCGTCCGCGGCGTTCGGGCATCGCGAGGTTGAGCGTCATCATGGGTCGCCGTCGTTCTACTTGTCGCTGTCGCCGGCGGAGGCTTTCGCGGGCGTCGGCGTATGGCATCCGGGTGCGGACACGGTCGCGAAGATCCGCGATGCGATCGTCGAGCACCCATCGAAGTGGAAGAGCGCCATCAACGATAAAAGCTTCAAGGCCCGCTTCGAGATGATGGGCGACATGCTCTCGCGTCCACCGAAGGGCTACGACGGCGCGCATCCGATGATCGAGGACCTTAAACGCAAGGACTTCATCGGTGGTACAGAGTTCACGCGCAAGGAAGTCTGCTCGGCCGAGTTCATGGATCTGTTCTCCAAAGCGTGCTCGTCGTCGGCCCCGTTCATGAAATTCCTGACCGAGGCGATGGGCCTGAAGTGGTGAATCCACGCAACGTCTACCACTAATTGTGGCCCGGCGCGGTCCATACCACCGCTGAAAAGTTCACCCCTCAGCATCAACCAAGGGGTCGAAGATGAATCCTCTGAATGCAAATAACGCACGGCGTGGGCGTTCTACGGTGCCTAAGAAAGAGCATTGCAGATTGATTTGTCTAGATATTAGAAGTTAAAAATAGATTTATCATCCTACAACTTGATTAGAAATATAATCTCGCTAATAATCGTGCCATACGGCAGGCTATTCTCATGGCGGCCAACTGCCACTCAGGCAAGAGGGAGGCCGCTATGGCATTCGAGTTACAAGGGAAATTTGTGCGCCTGGTCATGGTGCTGGCTGTGGCTAGCGCCGTCATGTGTATTCACACCTCAGAAGCTGTCGCGGGTACGCTGCGGGTCTGCCCGAGCGGATGTACCTACAGCAGCATTCAGGCCGCCATCGACGCGGTTCAGACCGGTGACACGATCACCGTTGCCGCGGGCACTTACACCGAGAACCTCCTGATCGATTCGCAGGTAGCGGCCAAAAAGTTGACCATGATCGGGAGTGGCGCGACGCGCACGATCGTCGATGGCAGCCAGGGCGAAGACGAATGCACATTTGAGATTGACGAGGGCTATACGGTGAGCATCTCCGACATGACCTTCGAGAAAGGCGAATGCCCTCCTGCCGGCGGGATTTTCACCGACGCAACGGTGACGCTGACGCGCGTGACGGTCACGCAGAACCACGGGTCAGAGGGGGGCGGCGGGATAGCCGTCGACATCGACGGCATAGTGACGCTGAACAATTGCAAGGTGATCGAGAACTCCGCGCTTAGCCAAACGAGTGGGATGGGAGGCGGTATCCTGAACTTCGGTGAGGTCTCGCTGGTCGACACAACCGTGAGCGGCAACCTCGCCCCGGCGCAGGGCGGCGGCATCGAGAACCAGGGCCAGATGCAAATAACCAACAGCCGGATTATCAACAACACTACTAATTTCCTCGGAGGCGGGATCGATATTCGCAAGAACAACGTGCTTCCTGGGCCGTCCATGCTGACGATCAGCAACAGCATAATCAGCAACAATATTGCTTTTACCGGGGGTGGATTCTTCAACGCCTCCGGCATCGTGATGATGAATTCCTCGACGATTACAAATAACTCCGCGGGCGAGGGCGGTGGGCTGGAGAACAGCTACGTTGCCACGACTACGCTGACCAACAGCCGGGTCAGCCGAAACACGGCGAGCACCGACGCCGGTGGTATCGCCAATGACCGCGGCACGCTCACGCTGATCGGTTGCTCGGTGAACGACAACCAGGCGGTCTCAAGCCTCGGGTCCAAGGGCGGGGGCGTTGGGATCTTTGGCGGCACGGTGGAGATCAGACGCAGCTCGATAACCCACAACGTCGCGAGCGGCCCGATCGGCGGGCTGGGCGGCGGGATTGTGATCACCGACGCCGGCAGCCTTGCCCTGAAGCACAGCCAAGTGACTGCCAATCGCGCGAGCACGGGAGGCGGCGGCATCTACATCTTCACCGGCACCGTGAGCGGCCTGGATACGAGCCCGGTGCGAGGCAACCAGCCGGACAACTGTGTCAACGTCCCGGGTTGCTAAGACACGCGGACGCGTTAGAAACTCATCGCGATGCGATGTTCCAGTTGCGGGACGGAAAATCGGGGGGGGATGAAGTTTTGCGGCGGTTGCGGGGCTGCGCTTCGTAACAAGTGTTCGCGCTGCGGGCTTGAGAATCCGCCGGAGTTTAAGTTTTGCGGTGAATGCGGGATGGCGCTGACGGCGGTTCGGGAAGCCGTCGCCAGCGTCAAATCACCTGCGCCGGTTGTCGAGCCTGCGGTTCGCGTGCGGTCGGAGCAGGACGCTGCTGACGCGGCGGGGGGCGAGCGCAAGACGGTCACGGCGCTGTTTGCGGATATCAAGGGATCGATGGACTTGATGGAGGGGCTCGATCCTGAAGAGGCGCGGGCGATCGTCGATCCGGCGCTGAAGCTGATGATCGACGCGATGCATCGCTACGACGGTTACATCGTGCAGTCCACCGGCGACGGAATCTTCGCGCTGTTCGGCGCGCCGGTCGCGCATGAGGACCATGCCCAGCGCGGACTCTACGCAGCGCTGCGCGTGCAGGAAGACATGGCGAAGTATTCGGCCGGTCTGCGCGCGGCGGGAAATCCGCCGGTCGAAATTCGGGTGGGACTCAACACCGGCGAAGTGGTGGTGCGATCGATTCGAACCGACGACGCGCATACCGAGTACACGCCGATTGGGCATTCGATGAGCCTGGCGGCGCGAATGCAAACGCTCGCACCGACCGGATCGATCGTTATCACGGAGCAGACGCAGAAACTCACGGCCGGCTACTTCGATTTGAAACCGCTGGGAGCGGCGCGAATCAAAGGCGTCAGCGATCCGATCAATGTCTACGAAGTGATCGCGATCGGTCCGCTCAGGACGCGGCTGCAGATGTCGGCGTCGCGCGGGCTATCGAAGTTCGTGGGCCGGCGCGCGGAGCTGGAGCAACTGGACAAGGCGCTCGAGCTGGCGCGCGGTGGGCATGGGCAGATCGTTGCGGCGATGGCGGAAGCGGGAGTCGGCAAGTCGCGGCTGTTTTACGAATTCAAGACGCGCCGGCAGAGCGAATGCCTGGTACTCGAGGCGTTTTCGTTTTCGCACGGCAAAGCTTCCGCGTACCTGCCGGTGGTCGATCTGCTGAAGACTTATTTCCGAATCGCCGATCGCGACGACGAGCGCACGCGGCGCGAGAAGGTCACAGGCAAGGTGCTTGCGCTCGATCGCGCGCTGGAAGATACGCTGCCGCATCTGTTCGCGCTGCTTGGAATTCCGATCGGCGACGCCGGTCTGGAAGAGATGGATCCTTCGATTCGACGCCGCCGCACGCGCGAGGCGGTCAAGAGTCTGATCGTGCGCGAGAGCCTGAATCAGCCGCTGATGCTTATTTTCGAGGACCTGCACTGGGTCGACGCGGAATCCGAAGCGCTGCTGCAGCTGATCGCCGACTCGATCGGGACCGCGCAAATCCTGCTGATGGTCAACTATCGGCCCGAGTATCGACATAACTGGGGCAATAAATCCTACTACACGCAGTTGCGGCTCGATCCGCTCGGACCCGAGAACGCGGCCGAGCTGCTGACGGCGATGATTGGCGACGCGCCCGCGCTGGCGCCGTTGAAGGCGACGATCATCGAGCGCACCCAGGGCAATCCGTTTTTCATGGAAGAGATGGTGCAGGTGCTGTTCGACCAGGGCGTGCTGGTGCGCGACGGTGTCGTGGTGTCGATCGCGAAGCCGCTGACGTCGATCCAGATACCGTCGACCGTCAAGGGAATCCTCGCGGCGCGAATCGACAAGCTGGCGTCGGCGGACAAGGACCTGCTGCAATCGCTCGCGGTGATCGGCAAGGAATTTCCGATCGGCCTGGTGCGGCGCGTGGTCGGCAAACCAGATGACGAGCTGGCGCCGATGCTGTCGAACCTGCAGGCGGCAGAGTTCATCTACGAGCAGCCGGCGTTTCCGGAAAACGAATACACCTTCAAGCACGCGCTGACGCAGGAGGTCGCGTACGACTCGGTCTTGATGCAGCGGCGCAGGGTGATCCACGAGCGCACGGCGATGGCGCTCGAAGAGATGTTCGCGGCGACGCTTGACGATCACGTGGCTGACCTCGCGCATCACTATAGCCGCAGTGCAAACGCGCCGAAGGCGATCGAATATCTGCGGCGCGCGGCCGAGCAGGCGGGTGCGCGGTCGGCCTACAACGACGCGATCGGTTATGCGCGCGAGGCGTTGCGGTTGATCGCCACGATGCCGGAATCGCGCGAGCGCGATCAGATTGAGCTTAAGATCCAGATGATGATGGGGCCGCTGATCGTTGCGGTCCAGGGATTTTCGTCGCAGGAGCTGGCGACCAGCATCGCGCGTGCGCAGGAACTCTGCCGCAAAGCCGGCGAGACGCCCGAAATCTTCGGCGTGTTGGCGGCGCTATGGAGTTTCGATCACGCAAACGGACAATTGCGCGAGAGCCGCCTGTTGGCTGAGCGATTGCTGGTTTTGGCGTGGCGTATGGAATCCGATCTCGCGTCGGCGGTAGCGCACAACGCGATGGGAGCTTCGCAGCTGTGGTTAGGAGAATTTCCGGCGGCGAAGGAAAACCTGGAGATCGCCGCCAAGGCTTTCGATCGCGATCTTCCACGCTACCTGCCGATGATGCAGACCCCGGTCACACCGTCACGCTGCAATTTCGCATGGGCGCTGCATATGGCCGGATATCCCGGACCAGGCGAAAAGACGGATGGACGAGGCAATCGAAATGGCGGTGCAGCTTCGCCGCCCCTTCAGCGTCGCTTTCGCCAATATGTACTCGATCGTGCTGATGCATTTCCGACGTGAGTATGCCGAGGTGCGGCCTCGTTCGGAGGCGCTGATCGAACTGTCGCGCGAAAACGGACTGCCGTTTTGGCTGGCGGCGGGCGAGATGTGCCTGGCGCGCACTATCGCCGGCGAAGGCGAGTTTCGCGGCGACGAAGCGGCGATGATGTCGGGTCTCGCGATGCTGAAAAAGGCGGTCGAGAGCCTGGCTGCCAGCGGCGCCGACCTGATCCACTCGTTCTCATTCATCATGCTGGCGGAAGTTTATCTTACGATGAAACGAGCGGACGAATGCCTGCGCGCGCTCGACCAGATTGCGCAACGGATCGAGCAGAAAGATCATCGCCTGCTCGAGGTCGAAGTTCACAGGATACGCGGCGAAGCTATTCTGCTGCGTCCCGACGGCGCCACCGAAGCAGAGCGATGCTTCCGGCGCGCAATCGAAATTGGCGGTGCGACAGCATGCGAATTCATGGAGACTGCGGGCGGCGACGAGTCTGGCGCGGCTGTTGTTGAAAACGAACAGGCGTGATGAGGCTCGTGCAGCGCTGACGCCGGCATACGCGGAATTCACCGAGGGATTCGATACGAACGATCTGCGCGAGGCGAAAGCGCTGATCGAAGAACTAAGCGCGTAATCGCGGGCACGGCGGCCCGCGCCACTAGCGCAGCGCTTAGAGCATGCGGCCGATCTTCTGGCGCAGGCGGCCGAAGAATCCAGCGCGCTCGACGCCCGCCTTGGTGACGATTGGAATCGTCGCCTCCGGCTTGCCCGCGAGCAGAACCGTCAGATCGCCGACCTGAGTGCCGGATTGCACGGGCGCATCGACGTATCTTGCAGACGGCTCGAATTGGACCGTCACCTTGGTCTCTTCGCCGCGGCCGAGCGTGAACGCTGCTTCGCCGTTGGGTCCGATCGCGACGGTCTCGGCGACGCCGTCGTGCACCGGTATCGTCCGGGGCATCGCCTTTCTCAGATCAGGCCGGTAGCTGACGAAAGTGCGAAACGCCCAATCGATTAATTTTTCGGATTCTGTAACGCGTCGCGCCTCGCTCGGGGCGCCCAGCACGGCCGACAGCAGATGCATCCCGTTCGACGACGCCGACGCGACCAGGTGATAGCCCGCTTCGTCGACGTGACCAGTCTTAATCCCATTGACCCGAGGATCGTGGAGAAGCAGCTTGTTGAAGTTCGGCTGCGAGATTTTGTCGAAGGTGAATTCCTTGGCCGAGGTGTAGGTGAGCGCTTCCGGATGATGAGTCACGAGCGAGTGCGCGAGCGCGACCATGTCGGCGGCGGTGGTGAACTCGCCTTCATCGGGCAAGCCGTCGGGGTTGTTGAAGTGAGTCTCCTTGAGGCCGATTTCGCCGGCCTTATCGTTCATCATCTGGGTGAACGCGTCGGTGGTGCTGCCGAGATATTCCGCCAGCGCGACCGCGGCGTCGTTGCCCGACGACACCATCAGGCCGTACAGGAGATCGTTCACCGCGACCTTTTGCCCGACGCCGAGGAACATCCGCGAGACGGTATCGTTCATCGAGAGCCGCCAGGCATTTTCACTGATCGTGACGTCGGTCGAAGGAGTGATTTTGCCGGCCTTCAGCGCGTCGAGCGAGAGATAGAACGTCATGATCTTGGCGAGGCTGGCGGGCTGCATCTTGTCGTGCTCGTTGTAGGCGTACAGCACCGCGCCAGTATCGGTGTCGATCATGAAGGCGGCTCTCGCGTCGAGAGCAAAGGGAGCCGGCCGGTTTCCGAGCACGTGAATCGAGGTCAGCGGCACCGCGGTTACGTCTTCATGGATCGTCGGTGCGACAGGATGGCGGTGAATGACCTTCGCCAACGAAGGCGTGGAGGTCGCCGCCAGAATAGCGATAACTGCAAGCGCAATAATTTTCGAGATTGGTTTTATCCGCACGCCCGTCCTCATCCGCCTGAAGAGATTACTACGCGCAGCGCCCGACGCGCGACGTTCGCAAACGAGTCATATTCCATTTTGTTGAAGCATAAAGGAAACTGAACCCTCATGGACATGTCCGTAATCTTACCGGTCATGAACGAGGCCGAAAACCTGCGGGTGTTGATCCCCAGGCTAATCGCGCTGCTCGATCGCGAGCACATCACCCATGAGATCATCGTGATCGACGGACCGTCAACCGACGGCACCAGCGAGGTGGCGCGGGAGCTCGGCGCGCGCGTGGTTGCAGAACGCAAGCGAGGATACGCGGGGGCTCTGGAGACGGGGATTGATGAGGCGCGCGGTGATTACGTGCTGACGCTCGACGCGGACCAGTCGCACGATCCGGATTTCGTGGTCAAGATGTGGCGCGCTCGCACGCGCGCGGACATCGTGGTCGCGTCGCGCTACGTGCTCGGCGGTGTCGCGTACTCCGACTTCATCCGGCGATCGACCAGCTGGTTTCTCAACCAGGTGTTGCGGCGAATGCTCTCGATACCGGTGCTCGATATGTCCAGCGGATATCGCCTGTACCGGCGTGAGGTGTTCAAGGAGCTGGAGCTCACGTCCTCAAATTTCGAGGTGCAGGAGGAAATCCTGGTCAAGGCGTACGCCAACGGATTCAGCGTGGTTGAAATTCCGTTCACGTATTTTCCGCGCGGTGCGGGCCGATCGCACGCCAAGCTGTTCAGCTTCGGCTGGAAGATCTTCCGTTCTTCGCTTTCGCTGTGGAAAATCCGCAACTCGCTCTTGTCTGCCGACTACGACGAACGCGCCTTCTACAGCAAGATTCCGCCGCAGCGCTACTGGCAGCGCCGCCGCCATCGAATCACGGTCTTGTGGGCGCGGGGCGCGAATCGCGTGCTCGACGCGGGATGCGGTTCCAGCCTGATCGTGCAGAGTCTCAACAACGTGGTCGGCATGGACTTCAACTACGCAAAGCTTCGATTTCTGCGCCGCTACGAAATTCCGCTGGTTAACGGATCGGCGTTCGCATTGCCGTTCAAGGACGATTCGTTCGACTGCGTGATGAGCTCGCAGGTTATCGAGCATATCCGATACGACGAATCGATTTTCAGCGAGATGCAGCGAGTGCTCCGGACGGGAGGCACGCTGATCCTCGGCACGCCCGACTATGCGACGATTGGCTGGCGAATTATCGAACCGGTTTATGGCTTCCTGATGCCCGGCGGGTACAAGGACCAGCACATCACGCATTACACACTCGACCAGCTTCGCGAGATCCTGGCGCGCTACGGAATCGTGATCGAGGAGATCGCTTACATCGCGCGCAGCGAGCTGATCCTTCGATGCCGCAAGGCGGGAAAGGAAGAGCGCGCGATGAGCGACGTCGCCGCGGTTGCATCGACGGCGGCTTGAAAAGGCGAGTCCCTTCATGATGAAACCAGCCACTGCGCTGACTATCCTGATGGCGATCGCGATTTGCATCGCGTCGTGCTCGAGCAAGCAGGAGCGACCAACTCCACCCGGGATGGATTTAGCGAACATGCAGATGTCGCCAGCGGCACCCGGCAGTTGCCGGATCGACGCGGTCAAGATGTGCCAGGCGGAGGGAGGGGGCGCGGCGCCGCCGGCGGAACAGAAGGCGACGATGCCGATGCCTTCCTACGGACCGCCCAATCTTCCCGATTCGATCGAATTTCAAATTCCGGCGGGTCAGAATATCAAGCTGATGTGCTATTACGATCCGCAGCATACGTCGGTCTATCGAGCCGACGCGACGCCGGACGCGGCGCTGACCGAGAACTCAGTCGAATACATGAAGAAGCAGGGATTCTGCGTTAACAAGTGAGGATATCGAGATGCCAAAGATTCGAGTCGGCGATGTGAACCTCAACTACGACGTTGCCGGGAAGGGCGAGCCCTTGCTGATGATCATGGGACTCGGCGCGAGCTCGGCGCAGTGGGATCCGGAGCTGGTAGCTGAGCTTGCGCGCACGTTGCGCGTGATCACATTCGACAATCGCGGCACCGGGCAGAGCGACAAGCCCGACGCGCCGTATTCGATCGAGATGTTCGCCGATGACGCGGCGGGTGTGCTCGACCAGCTCGACATTCCGCGGGCGCACATTTTTGGCGTGTCGATGGGCGGGATGATCGCGCAGGAGTTCGCGCTGCGGCATCCGAAGCGAACGGCGACGCTCACGCTCGGATGCACGACGGCGGGCGGTACGCATTCAGTGCCGCCGCCGCCCGAATCGTTGAAAATTCTGACCGCGCCGCGCGAGGGTGTTTCGCCCGAAGACGTGATTCGGCGCGGATGGCCGCTGGGGCACACGCCGAAATACATCGCGGAGCATCGCGACGTGCTCGAGGCTACGATTCCGCGCCTGCTGAAATATCCGACGCCGCCGTATGCGTTCCAGCGTCAGCTCGAAGCGACTTACACGCTCAAGACTTTCGGCCGACTGCCGCAGATTAAGGCGCCGACTTTGGTCGTGACCGGCGCCGAGGACGTACTGATTCCGGCGAAGAACTCGGAGATCATCGCGGAGCAAATTTCCGGCGCGAAGTTGCATATCATCCCCGGCGTCGGACACGCGTTCATGTCCGACGCGCGCGAGGAATTCATGAAAGTATTCGTGCCGTTCGTGAAATCGAACCCGATCGCGTCTTGAGAGGATAGGCCGAGTGCCTATCGCTTCCTGTCGATTCGCAGACCGTTCCACACGCGATTGGAAGATTCGCTGACTTCGCGGCGAGCGCGCTCCTTGTCTGAGGCATGGGCAATCAGACGTGCCGCTTCATTCATTGAGCCCATAATCATGTGCGCTAGAGCCTCGACCGGTTGGTGTTCGATTATCCCGGCCGCGATCGCCGCCTCGATGGCGGCCTTCAATCCCGCCAGGTAGTAGCTCTCGTCCGATTGCCGGAAGCCCTCGGTGCCAAGCACGGCCGGGGCGTCGATTAACACGATCTGCTGAACCGCAGGGTCGAGACACGCTTCGAGAAACGCGTCGTTCGCAGCCATCAGCGCGCGCCACGGATCGCTTGCTTTGGCCGCGGCTTCGGTGCATTTGGCAGCGACCTTTAGCTGTTCCTCGTGCAAGACCGCTCTGAACAGATCCTGCTTGTCCTTGAAATGATGATACAGAGCGCCGCGAGTCACTCGGGCACGTCGCACGATTTCTTCAGTCGCGGTGTCAGCGAATCCGCGCTCGGCGAAGAACCTGCGCGCGATCTTCAGGAGGACGGCGCGGGTGGCGGCGGAATTTTCAGCCTGGCGGCTCTTGACTGCCATACGTGCAACAAGTTACATACATACAGTATGTATGTTTCACTTTGTTTCTCCCATGGAGGTTAGCAATGAAAGCTTCCGAGTTCCACTCCTCCCGGAAATTCGCCCAGACTACGTTTGGACGCATCGCCTATGTCGAGCGCGGAGGCGGACCCGTTGCGCTGTTCGTCCATGCCCTTCCGCTATGCGGCTATCAGTGGCGCTATGTGCTGGATGAAGTCTCATCAATGCGTACTTGTATCGCGCCGGACATGATGGGTCTTGGGTACAGCGAGATTCCCGCCGCGCAGGATATCTCGTTCGAGTCGCAGGCAAAGATGCTCGCGGCATTTCTGGACGCGCGATCGATAAAGCAGGTCGACCTGATCGGCAACGATACGGGCGGCGGTGTCAGCCAAATCTTCCTTTCACTCTATCCAGAACGCGTGCGGTCGGTGACGCTGACAAATTGCGAAGTACACGATCTGTGGCCCAACCCAATGTTGCAGCAATTCTACGGTGCGCTGAAGGCGGGTATGGTCGGAGAACTGCTCAAGAACATCACGCACGATCCTTCCCTGGCCGCTCAGCTGGCCGCAACATATGAGAATCCGGAGAGTCTGACCACGGAGTCGCTCGAAGTATACTTCGGTCCCTTCGTTGAGTCTGAACAGCGACGCGAGCAACTGAAGGGTTTTGCGGAGGCGGAACGAAACCGCGATCAGTTAGTTGCCGCAGCCAAAGGGCTTCGCGCATCACAAATCCCGGCACAGATTTTGTGGGGCGACGCGGACACCGCCTTTGATACTCCCGCCTCGATCGAGTGGCTCAAACGCAACCTGGGCGGCCTCCGCAAAGTAATCACCATTCCCAAGGCAAAGTTATTCTGGCCTGAGGAACATCCGCGGCTGCTCACCGTTCTGCTCAAAGAGTTCTGGTCCGGACTGGACTGAATGGAATTCGGAGGCGCGGCAATCTAACGCCGCGTCTCCATTCGAGATCAGAACGCTTGCACGGGGCATAGTGGGCGGCATTAATCTCGTACGTGCCTTCGTTTTACGATTTCGCGGTCGTTTGCCAATCGCTCAGCCAGACGCAGAGCCGGCTACAGATGGCGGAAGAGGTCGGCACGTTCCTCGCGGCGCTCGACATCGACGAAGCGGAAATCGCGGCGCGATTCATGGTCGGACGCGCGGTCGAGCAGGGCGAAGAGAAGCGCCTGCAGATTAGCGGCCGTGCAATCTGGAAAATCGTCGCCGAGATGACCGACAGCGCCGACCAGGGCGAAGACATCTTCACCGCCGCCGAAGATTTTGGCGAGGCGGTCGAGATGACGCTCAAGCTGCGCGGCGCCGATCCCGAACCGACGCTTACGATTCGTGAGCTCAATGAAAAATTCGCGGAGATAGCCGCGATCGAGGGGCGTCACGCGCGCAACCGCAAGCTTGATGCATTGCGCGATCTGTTCACGCGCGCCTCGGCGTTCGAAGGCAAGTACATTGCGAAGATTCTGATCGGCGAGATGCGCCACGGCGTGAGCGAGGGGCTGATGCTCGAGGCGATCGCAAAAATGAGCGCGAGACCGGTCACTGAAGTTCGCCGGCTGCACATGCTGGAGGCCGACCTCGGCCGCGTCGTGCGAATGATCCGGTCGCCAGCCGGCACGGAAAAGTCTGCGGTGAGTGATTCTTCGCCGGGCTCGCGCGCGGTCAAGCCGCTCAAGCCGATGCTTGCGTTTCCGGTGGACGATATCGCGGAAGCATTCGCCACTCTTGGCCCGGAGCTGTCGCTCGAGCACAAGCTCGACGGCGCGCGCGTGCAGATACATCATGCGGGCAACGAAAATGGCAGCGTGCGAATTTTCTCGCGCAGGCTCAACGAGATTACCGACAGCATTCCCGACGTGGTCGAAGTTGTGAATCGAATCGGCGCGCGTCACGCGATCCTCGACGGCGAAGTGATCGGCGTCGACGCGTCGGGGCGGCCGGCCGCGTTCCAGGATCTGATGCGCCGGTTTGGGCGCACTCGCGACGTCGAGAAGGCGCGCGCCGATCAGCCCTTGAAGCTGTACGTGTTCGACGTGCTCGCGCTCGACGGCGCGCTGACGATCGATCGTCCGTGGGCGGAGCGAATTTCGATGCTCGAAGAATTGCAGGCGTCGGCCGGGCTGGAAATCGTCGAACGAATCATCAAGCCGAATCTCGCTGACGCCGAAAAATTTTACGCGGACGCGGTCGCCGCCGGATATGAAGGCGTGATGGCGAAGTCGCTCGCGAGCGCGTACACGCCGGGCGCGCGCGGCCGCGGATGGCTCAAGATTAAGCACACGCGCACGCTCGACCTGGTGATCGTCGCGGCGGAGTGGGGCTACGGCCGCCGTCACGGCTGGCTCTCCAATTACCATCTCGCGGCGCGCGACCAGAGCGGAGGCTTCGCGATGCTCGGCAAGACCTTCAAGGGTCTCAACGACGAGCAATTTCGCGCGATGACGGAACGGCTGCTCGCGCTCAAGACTGCGGAGTCGCACGGAGTCGTGACGGTCCGCCCGGAGGTCGTGGTCGAAGTTGCGTATAATGATATCCAGCGCAGTCCGAATTACGACGCGGGCATGGCGTTGCGATTCGCGCGTATCGTGCGCATCCGCGACGACAAGTCGCCGGAGCAGGCGGACTCAATTGATACTGTGACTGCAGATTACGAGCGGCAGAAAATTCTGCCGTCGGCAGGAAAGGTCTGATTTTTCACTGTCGCGCGCCGCGAATCAGTGATGGTGATGCTGGATGTGGTTGGGCTCGTGCGCGTCGCTGAGCGCCATCCCGATTGCCTCGATTTCAGATTGGCCGAAATCCTCGAGCACGAAGGCTTCGACGCCGGCATCGCTTTCGACTCGCTCGTAAAGATCGCAGCACCACCAGTCGGGACTCAGTTGGCGAGTACGAATGATGAAAACGTTGCCGCAAACCACTTCAACCCGTTCCATAAAAGCCACCTCCTCGATTCCTGGAATGGCCGCAGGCGCCGGGCATCAAGATAAATTAATTAGCACAATCGCGTCATAACGGCTAATGCTCAAGATGGTAAACTTCAAGCAATTAGGCTGTTTAGGCGGCGCCTTCCCCTCTCCCGAAGGGAGAGGATCTAAGGTGAGGGACCTTGCTCAGCGCGCATTTTTCGCGCGCGACTAAAGATTCTTCTGCCGCTCCGAAAGCACCCGAAGTTAGTGCACATCTGTCCTGGAGGACGGAGGTTATGCTTAGTAACAGGACCCCAGAATCTTGAATCGCGACCGAAAAAAATCGCTCGCTGAATAAGGTCCCTCACCTTAAATCCTCTCCCTTCGGGAGAGGGGAAGACGGTTCGCGGAGCGCTGCGGAGAGGTCTATTGAACGAGGTGAAATTATTTTCCCCGCGTGAGGCGACCCAAGCGGTGACCGCGTCGGTCGTCGTTGGGAAGGCGAGGTCGGGCCATGGGATTTCGTCGGGCGTGAAGTAGCGGACTTCGGTTGCCTCGTCCGAGAGCGAAGGGGGCTCTTTGCCGGGAGTGGCGAGATAGACGACGACGGTGATTGCCGAATCGTTGAACACTCCGAGCAGAGGGCCGAGCGCGACGCGCATCCCAACTTCCTCGAGCGTCTCGCGCAGCGCGGCCTCGGCGGCGTTCTCGCCGAAATCGACGTAGCCGCCGGGGAAGGTCCACTTGCAGACCGCGGGTTCGATACCACGTCGGAGGAGCAGCACGCGCCCCGCGTCGACGACGAAGCATCCGGCGACCAGCTTCGGTCCCGGGAACAGCACGAAGCCGCATCGCGTGCAGACTTTGCGCTCGGCGTTCTCGGGCATCAGCATGCGCGACTCCATCGCGGCGCCGCACAGCGGACAGAATTTCACCTTGGCGGGATAGTCGCGCTGCACGCGATGGTCGGCGTGGATGGGGGCGTGTTTTTTCATGCAGTCAGGCGGCGGACGAGCGCTTCGCCGATAAGCAGAATCATCGCGGCGACGAGCAGGTACGGATTCATCGAGACGCGGCGCTCGAGCGTGGCGCGCTCGGTCGAGACTTCCGCCGGCGAAGGATTGAGACGCCCGCCGGTAGCGGACGCGAGCTTTTCGAGCAAGCCGTAATTGGGCTCGGGGCGCGGCAGTTCGGCGTTGACGCTCGGGCTGACGGTGAACGCGAGCGGCGGAAATTTCTTGTCCTTGCCGGCCGGCGAGCGCACTTCGAAGTAGTAATTGCCGGGCGCGGGCGCGTCGATCGATCCCGACAACTCGCCTACGACTTCTTCGGTCAGCGCGGTTTCCGTACGGGTTCCGTCGGGCCGCGTCACGATCACCGTCACCAGGCGCGCAGCGTTGCCGGGCTCGGCGCTGTAATCGGTGAGCTTGATGTTGATGCGGCCCGCGTTGTAGCCGAGCGCGACGTCGATCTTCGGCTCGGTGGGCACTTCCGGCGTCATCCACGCGAGCAGGCGATCCCATAGCGGCGCAAAGAGGTTCGCAGTGACCCACGTCCCCGACCATCGGCCGCTGGCGTCGGTCGTCACCGCCATCACCTTGCCCGCGCCGTATTTCCAGCTCGCGATGACGGGTTCGCGCGTATCGGCGCGATCGACGTACATGTCCATCGTGGCGCGCGGTTTGATCTCGGTCGAGACGTAGCCCTTGAGCGGCGGCATCTGGCGCGATGCGAGGTCTTTCAGAATCGCGTCGGGGCTTTCGGTGCGCGGGGTGAATTCTTTTTCCACCATCGTGATCTCGCCGCCGTGGGCTTTGAAATCCTCGACGAAAAGCTGCGGCAGATTGCTCGCGCTGTCGGTTTGGTAGTACGAACCGCCGCCGTATTTCGCGATCGCTTGCAGCAGGTCGACGTTGGCCTCGGTGCCGACCGCGATCGTCGAGATGGTCGTGTTGGAGTCATGATGCATCCGCGAGACGAGGTCGTAGTACATCTCGGCGGTGCCTCCGGTCTCGCCGTCGGTGAGGATTACGACGTGCTTGGACTGCGCGCCGCTGTTGCCGAGCGTGCGTTCGGCCTCGCGCAGAGCGGGAATCAGGAAAGTCTGGCCGTGCGCGGAGAGCCGGTCGATCATCTGATTGAAATACGCGCGGCTCTGCCCGACCGATTGCAGCGGGATTACGACGAACGGCTGCGAGTCGAATCCGATGACGCCGATCAGGTCGTTGTCTTTGAGATTTTTGGTGACGGTCTCGGCGGCGGCCTTGGCGTAGGTGAGTTTGTCGTTGCGGCCCATCGAGCCCGACTTATCGATAATCAAAACCAGCGCGCGTTTCTTTTCCTTGTGCTGCGGCGGCTTCATCGTCACCGGCATGACCGGCGCGAGCGGACTGTCCGCATAACCGCCAAGACCGAAACTCGAATCGCCGCCGACCATCGCGAGCGACCCGCCGCGGCTGACGTACGCCACCATCGCATTCTGCGCGGCCGGCGCGATTCGTTCGCTCGGCACGTTGTTGATCAGCACCGCGTCGTATCCGGTGACGGCGCCGTCCCACGTCCCGCCGGTGATGGGCACGACGGTGGGATCGAAGCCCATCCGATTGACGACGGTGCCGAGATAGTTCGCGTCCTTCGCGCTGTCGGTGAGAATCAGAACTTTGCGCCGCGTGCCGACACCCACCCATCCCTTGAGAGAGTCGTCCTCGAGGTAAGCGTCGAACGCGGGATTGTCGGGCTTGTAGGTCGCGGAGTACGAAGCGAGGCCGGCGGTTTCGGTGCGGACCGGGAAGTCGAAGCGCTGCGAGCCGCGCGGCAGCGTCACTTTGCGCTGATCGATCAGCGCGCCGTCGCGCTCGATTGCGATTGTGCCGGTCACCGGAGCGTCGTTGAGATTTTCCATCGTGACGCCGAGCTCGAACGGCGCGGCTTTCTCGAGCGCGGGCGGAAGCGAGAGCGCCGTCATCGCGACGTTGGGAATCGAGCGCGCACCCGGCGGCGTGAAGATGTCGAGGCGAATCTCGGCGTTGACGATCGCGCTGATCGCGCGGTCCGCGTCGCCGCGATTTTGCCATCCGTCGGTGACCATCACGGCCGGCCCGCCATGCGCGTCGGGATCGGCGGCGATACGATAGAGCGCGCTCTCGAGATTGGTCGCGCCGGGCCCGCATTCGGCGCATCCGGTTCCGTTGGCGAACGCCGATTCGACGGCGCCGATCGATTGCGGCGCCGCGTCACTCGCGAACATGTACGCGGGATCTCCCGCGCGCAGGCCGAGGTCGTCGCGCAGCAACTTGAGCGTCCACGCGCGCATCGCAGGCGTGATACTCGCGCTCGCATCGACGATCGCCGGGCGCGCCGCGCCCTCGGAATGCATCACCTGCTGCGGATTTGCGAGCGCGACGACGAACAGCGCGAGCACTATCGCGCGCATCAGCGGCGCAAACACGCGGCGAAGCTCACGCGCGTTGATAAGACCCCAGAGCAGGACGACCGCGGGAATCGCGAGCAGGTAGAGCACCTCGCGATGCGCGAAGGTCAAATCGTGCGGCATGCCTGCGGGAATCATGGCGCGGCCTCGACGATTCGGCCGGCGCCGATAGACGATGAGCGCTTCCAGAGCCGTCAGCGCGATGATCGCGAAGAGCATGTAATCGCTGAGCGACGATTTTTCCATCACCGGCTCGGCGGCGGAGCCGGAATTTGCGGCTTCGACTTTGAGCAGCGGCGAGCTCGAGAGATCCGACTCGGTCAGGTCGGCAAGATTCACCGCGCGCGGCGTCTGGGCACCGCCGGGACCGACGAGTTCATAGACTCCCTGCTCCGAAACGTCGGTGAAGAGCGTGCCGGGATGCGCCGTCTTCTTTTTTCCCGACGGCAGTATCACGCGCTCGACTCCCGCCGGCACCAGCCACGGCTGTCCGGTGCGGTAGCCGCTACTGCTCGCGCCCGAGCCCGGCGAGATAGCTGATCGCGTTGAGCGTCAGCACCGACATCGGCAGGTTGCGCCGTCCGAGATACGGAAACGGATTGAAGCCGGTCGCGACGAAACGATGCGCGCCGCGTTCGCCCTTCAGCAACAGCGCGCCGCCGTCGCCGCCGACCACCTGGCTCATCCACGGATGCGTCCCGAAATACTCGCCGCCGCGCAGACTCAGCAGGCGGAAATTCACCGAATCGGTGAGCGTGTCGGTCGTGCGCCATCCGGCAATCTCGACCTTCGCGGTGGGCGTCACCGTCAATCCGAAAACCGGATCGCCCGGCGGCGGCATCACGAGCATCGTGTTCACCGCCGGCAATTTCCTTGGGCGTCGCGTATTCAAAAATCGCGAGATCGTAGTTGCCGAGCTCGTCGGGTGAGTACGAATCGGGACTCTTTGCGGTAACCGCGACGCCGGGAATCGAATTCAGTCCGTCGGCATCGGCGGGAGTCGGGCTGATAAAGAGAATCGACACGTTCTTGACGGAGCCTGCCGTCGCGTACGCAACGTTGTCGAGCGCGAGCGCGTCGTCGGGCGCGAGTTTCGCCTGGTAGATCCGCGCGGGCGGTATCGCGGGAAATTCGAGCGTCGCGGTCTCGCGCGCGCCGAGCGCCTCCTTGGCGTGGGCGACTTCCTTGCCGTCGCCGGTCACGACGAGATCGAGCGTGCGCGTTTCAGGACTGAAGTTGGCGATGGTCAGACTCGCATGAAGTGCTTCTGCGCCAAGGACTTCGCGCCGCAAGCGTAAACGAGCCGATCGCGGCGTTCGCAACCGCGTCGCCGACCGCAATCGGATGAATCCGCGCAGGGACCGGCGCCGCGAGCGCGTTGGCGCCGGCGAAAATCACCTTCGCGACGCGCGCTTCCGACGCGAGATTGCTGAGAAAGTTCTCCAGCGTCGTCTGATCGTTGGGCGCGTCGGTCGGCTTGATTCGCCGCAGCGCCAGCCGCGCCTCGGTCAGCGTGATGAACGGCGGCGCGACCCGGCGCGGCTGCGGCGCGGTGACGTAAACGGAAATTTCGCCGCCGCCATTTTCGGCCGACAATTCGGCGTCGAGCTTTTCGCGCGCGATATCGAAACGGCTCTTGCCCGAGGGCGTCAGCGCCTGCATCGCGGCGGAATTGTCGATCACGACGGCGAGCGGAGAACTTCGTTTCCAGATGAACGGGCCCGCCATCGCGAGCACCACGAGACTCAGGATCAAAACCTCGGCGAAGAACATCCAGTCCAGCCGCGGCCATCCGCCGAAACGCTCGCGCCGAAAACCGCGCAGCGCGCGGAACGCCAGCACGCTCGAGACCGTCACCCGCGACGGCCGCTCCCTGGCCAGGTATGCGAGCACGAGCGCCGGCACGAGGGCGAAAAATACGAGCGCGCCTGGATAGAGCAGTCCCATCGGATAACTCTTCAATGCGCCAGGCCGAGGTCGCGCACCGCGCGGACGAAGAATTGCTGGAAGTCGTTGTCGGTGGTGTAGAGCGAGTAATGCAGCCCGCGCTTGAGGCAGAACGATTTTATTTCGCGCGTCAGCCGCAGCATCGTCTCGCGATATTGCGTGCGCTCGCGCTCGCCGATCGATACGCGCAGCCGCTCGCCCGATTCCGAATCGATCACCTCGACGTCGCCGGAGAGTCCTTGTCCATTGAGCTCGCGCCCGCCAAGAATCTGCACGGCCGTGAGATCCATCGAGGCCGCGGTGAACATCCCAAGCCCGCGCGTGACCGAGTTGAGCAGCATCAGGAAGTCGGAAACGATAAACACCTTGCCGGCGCGGCGAATCGAGAGCAGCTCGGTCGCGAGCGAAGTCGCGAAGTCGAACTGCCCGCCGGGCTTGAGATCGGCGAGGCGTCGCGCAAGCTCGACGATTCGATGGCGCCCGTTGACGAACGACGGATTCACCTTCGCGCCCTTGCCGCCGAGCACCCGCAGCATCACGCGATCGCCGCTCGCGAGCGCGACGTAGGCGAGCGCGAGCGCGGTCAGCATCGCGGATTCGAACTTGCGGTCGCCCGCCGGATATCCCATCGACGCGCTCGCATCGACGAAGATGTAGGTGAGCAGGTCTTCCTCTTCCTGGAAAAGCTTGATGTAGAGTTTGTCGCTGCGCCCGTAGAGTCCCCAGTCGATGTAGCGGAAGTCGTCGCCGGGCGAGTAATGGCGATAGTCGTTGAACTCGAGCGACGAGCCGCGCTTGGGCGACAGGTGCATGCCCCGGCCCAGCCCGGCATAGCGCTGGCGGGTTCTGATCCTGAGCTTTTCGAGCCGGGCGAGAAATCCCGGCGTAAACTCATCCGGCAATCCGAACATTGCTACGTGCGCGGCTTCTTGAGCCGCTTTATCACCTGCTCGAGGATCGATTCGGAGGTGACGCTCTCGGCCTCGGCCTGGAAGTTGAGCAGCAGGCGATGGCGCAGGCACGGGATGATGGCGTCGTCGATGTCGTCGTAGCTCACGCTCACGCGGCCGGCGAGCAAGGCGTTAACCTTGGCGCATAGAATCAGCGCCTGCGCACCGCGCGGACTCGGCCCGAAGCGCAGATATTGCGAGACCTCGGGAAGCGTGCCGGGACCGCCCGGAGTGCATCCGCCGATCACGCTGATGATGTAGCGCTCGAGCGGCTCGGCCACCATCACCTCGCGCACGAGAGCCTTGAGATCCTCGATCGCGCGCGGCGCGTCGTGACGGTTCGAACAGCGGCTGGATTTTGTTTTGCGCGGTGCCGGTGGTGCGGTTGAGGATTTCGCGCAATTCGTCGGGCTTGGGCGATCCCATCACGACTTTGAAGATGAACCGATCCATCTGCGCCTCGGGCAGCGGATAGGTTCCTTCGAGCTCGATCGGATTTTGCGTGGCGAGCACGATATACGGCGGATCGAGAACGTAAGTGGTGCCGAAGACCGTGACCTGATGCTCCTCCATCGCTTCGAGCACGGCCGACTGCGTCTTCGGCGTCGCGCGATTGATCTCGTCGCCCAACACCATGTGCGCGAAGATCGGGCCCTCCTTGAACTGGAACTCGCGATGCCCCTCGGCCTCGGTCAGCACCTGCGTGCCGATGATGTCCGAGGGCATCAGGTCGGGCGTGAACTGGATTCGCTTGAAGCTGAGTCCGAGCGTTTCGCTGGCCGCCTTGACCATCAGGGTCTTGCCGAGTCCGGGCACGCCTTCGATCAAAATATGGCCGCCGCAAAACAGCGCGGTCAGCATTTTTCTCACGACCTCGCGATGGCCGACGATTACGCGCGCGACTTCGCTCTCGGCGCGCGAGAAAATCTTGCGAAAATCCGCGACCCGCTGATCGGGTGAAATTTGCTGAGGAGCCGCTCCCATCCGTTGTCCTTCCTTATCGTGAAGCTAGTGAATCATGTCCCGATAGCGCGGCGGCACGAGTTGTCGCTCGTCGGGCGGCGCGTCGTCGCGGGTCGGCGCAAGCGGAGCATTGACGTACGCCGTCGTCGCCTTGGGCCGATCAGTGTCGAGCACAGTTTTCCCGCCGTTACCGGTGGTTGGCGCGCCCGGCAGCCGGAACATGACGTAGCGCGCATCCTTGATATCGACGGTCGAGCCTTTCTCGCCGGGCTTCAGAAAGCGCTGCGCATTGGTGGACGTCGGCATCTCGCCGAGATGCGTATCGCCGAGGTTCGAGCCCATGTCGGTGTTATTTTTCGGATTGCCACCGGCGTTGGGAAGATTGCGATCGCCGTTGGCACCCGGCTTCGGGATGTCGCCGGGCTTGTTAGGATCGGGCTGGCTGCCGCTCTGATTGGATTTGTCGCCGGGCTTGTTGGCGCCGCCTTGATTCTTGTCGTTGCCGGGCTGGCTGTCGGGGCCGGGATTTTTTGCGTTTGCCGTCTCGACCTGCGCTTCGGCTTTGGCGAGCTCGTTCTGGAGCTCGATATTGGTCTGGTCGCTCTTGTTCTTGTCGTTCTTCGCCGACCCGTTTCCGCCCTGGTTCTTGCCCGAATTGTTGGCGGTGCCGCCTTTGCCCGAGCCCGAGTTGTTGCCGCCCGCATTCTGACCGCTACCGGTCCCGCTCTTGCCCTGGCCGCTACCGGTGCCCGATGAATTCCCCTGGCCCTTGCTGTTGCCGCTGCCCTTTCCGTTCTGTGAGGCTGATTTGCCGTTGCCTTGATTTTTTCCCGACTGGCTGTTGTTGCGCTTCTCGGCGGCCTTCCTGGCCTGCTTCATCGCTTCCTCGAGGCGCGCCTTTTTCTGTTCGGGCGGCAGCTTGGAATTTTCCAGCGCATCTGCCGCCTTGCGAATATTGTCTGCGAGCGCGGTATCGTCGGCGCTCGTCGAGGTTCGCGCGATTTCCTCGGCGATCGCGCGCAGTTTGGCGGCTTCTCTATTCTCGGGCGTCGGCGCGCGGACTAATCCCAATGTGGCCAGCACCATCGCGAGCGCGACCACGCCGGCGAAAATCGAAGAGCGCTTCAACGGCTCGCCGACTTCGAGTTTGAATTCGCGGCGGATATCGAGACCGCCGAACAGCGCGATCGCGCGCCGCCACAGAATCGGGAATAGCGGCGTGCGCCGCGCGCGACTGCTTTCCGGCGTCGACGGATTCGCCAGCGTGGCGAATGTCACGATCTCCTGGTTGCATTCCAGCAGGTCGTCGAGCTCGGCGGCGGCCGCAACGAAGTCGTTGGCGCGCCGATAGGCGCGAAACGCCATCACCAATCCGGCGAGAATCACCGTGACGCCCGCGCTTATCAGCACGAGGCTCAGCAAGTTGGCGCGATCCGGCGCCAGCGAGTATCCGTACTGTGCCCACGTCGCGTCGCCGATCGGCGCGAGCAATATTCCGAGCGCAATCGCGGTCAGCGCAGGCGCAACTGCACACAGCATTGTGCGAATTGCCGCCAGCCGCGCGATTCGCGCGCTCGCAGTGCCGATTGTCTCGACCGGATTGTCCACAGGAATAGAAATTATAGCGTACTCGACGCAGATGCGACCGTACAACCGATGGCCGCAAGAAGCCTTTTCTACCGGGCTGCTGGTGGTTTGCCGACGGGGTCTTTCCGCTCGAGCGCGATCACGTGCCGATGCTCGTCGTACGACTTCGAAAAGACATGAGTGCCGCCTTCGCGCGCTACGAAATAAAGAAAATCCGTCTGCGTCGGATACAGCGCGGCCTCGATAGATTTCAATCCCGGATTCGCAATCGGTCCTGGGGGCAAGCCGGTGAAATCGTACGTATTGAAAGCCGACGTGGTGTGAACCGCGCTCGCGGCCGACTCCTTGGCGCCGTCGAGTTGATACTCGGCGGTAGGATCGGATTGCAAAGGCATATTGAGCCGCAGCCGATTGTAAAAGACACCCGCAATCAGCGGCCGCTCATCGGGCGCCTTCGCTTCCTTTTCGACGATCGACGCCATCGTGACCAGCCGGCGCGCGTCGAGGCCCTGGTCGAACATCCTCTCCTCCACCTTGGGCGTCAGGACCTGGTAGAAGCGCGCGAGCATCGCGGCCAGCACGTCGTTGGTCTTCGCGTGCGGTGAAAATTTGTAGGTCGCGGGGAATAGGTAGCCCTCCGCACCGAGCGGCATCAGCCCGAGCGCGCGTACGATCTCGCCGTCGCGGGCAGCATTCTCGAATTCGTCTTCGCAGACCAGCCCGGTCGATGCGACTCGCTCCGCAATTTCATGGACGGTCAGGCCTTCGGGAATCGTAACCGTCACGACGATAAAATCGCCCTTGACCAGATGCCGTATCACGTCGGGGATGCGCTCGTCGCCCTTGAACGCATAGTCGCCCGGCTTGATCTGGCTCGCAGTCCGGCTCATCCGGCCGTATACGCGCAGCGCGATTTCGCTCCGAACGACGCCAGCGTCAGCGAGCGCTCGCGCGATCTGTCGAAACGACTCGCCCTTTTCAATCGTGACTTCGCGCGGCGGCGCAAACTTTTCGGTCGGACTAATCCAGTAGTACGAAAGCGCAGCGTACGACGCGCCAATGACGATCGCGATCACAAGAATTGTCGCCGCACGCCTCATCTAATAAGAAATTATATTCCAAGCCGTGATTTTTCATTAACTGCTCGGGCGCGCGATTTTCTCCGGGTGCGCCTGCATCCAGCCTTCGAGGATGACGACCGCCGCGAGCGCATCGAGGCCCGTCTTGCGGGTACCTTTTCGCGCCGGCATGTCCGCCAGGCGTTCCCGCGCTTCGAAGCTGGTCAGCCGCTCATCGAACATCTCCACGTCGACCGCCAGCACTTCGCGCAGCTGCTCGGCGAACTTCCGCGCTGACTGAGCCGCCGAGCCTTCAGTGCCATCCATGTTGAGCGGCAGGCCGACGACGATCGTGCTGACGTGACGATCGCGCAACATCGCGGCAATCGCGTCGAGGTCATGCTTGAGTGCCCGCCGCTCGACGATACCCAGCGGATGCGCCCCCATCGCAGCCGCATCGGTAACGGCGACCCCGATTCGTCTTCGACCGAGATCAAGCGCTGCGATTGGCATCGATGGGACCGTTCGTTCGAATTGGAGGCGATGGGTACTCGCGATTCATTGAGATTCTCAGCGGATGCCTTGGACAGTAACAATTTTCAGGACAGTTGATGCTATAGGTTCCGCATGCGTTCATCAGCGCTTCGAATTGCGAACGTCATTTTCGCGCTCCTGCTCTGTCCGGTGGCGGCATGGGGGTGGGGTGATGACGGACACAAAATCATCGCGGTGATTGCGGCCAACAATCTCACCCCGGCGGCATCGAGCCACGTCGCAGACATGCTCGGTGCGCCCGCGGACAAAAGAGCAATCGCATATGCGATGGAGGCGGCTTCGATTCTTCCAGACACCGAGTTTCGCGAGGAAGATAAATCGACGGCGCCATGGCACTTCATCGACATTTGTTTGCAGGACCATCGAGCGGGCGTTGCGGCGCGATGCCCCGATGGAAAATGTGTGACGGCGAAAATCGACGAATACGCCAAGCGCCTGAAAGAGAGCCGATACGACCGCTGGGGTGCGAAGGGTGATCTCGCATTTCTGATCCATTTCGTCGGCGATATCCATCAACCGCTGCACGCGGCCAACGACGCCGACCGTGGTGGAAATTGCGTTCCGGTCGATGCGCGTTCGCGAGAAACGAATCTTCACGCAATCTGGGATACCACCGTCGTGCGCGGTCTCGAATACTCCATCGACTCCGGAAGGCCCGAGACGACGGCCCACAAGTTGGAACAGATCTATGCGGCTGAGAAGGGCGCCGATTCGTGGATCGCCCCCGACGATATCGCGTGGGAATCGAATCAGGTGGCGCGGACCGACATTTACGGCGCTTTGCAAATCCCGATCGAACCATGCCAGCCGACCGCGAATGTCTGCGTCAATCCCGCCGGCCATCCAATCGAACTCGACTCTTCCTACCTGGATCATGCCGACACTCTCGCCGGTCATCAGCTGGCGAAAGCGGGATTCAGGCTTGCGAGCCTGTTGAATGAAATCTGGACGCAGCCGGCTGCGCCGACGCATGCGACAGGGAGTTCAGCTCCCGCGGAAGTTCCTCCATCGACGACCATCGCCAGCCGAATCGTTTTTGTCGGCAATCGTCGAAGTAAAATTTACGCGTGGCCCGGATGTGGTAGCTACGACCGGATGGCGCCGGCGAATCGCGTCGTTTTCCAGAGCCGCGAAGCTGCTGAGCAAGATGGTTATCGAGCGGCTCGCAACTGTCCTTAGCGACCCCTGCGACGCCGCGTCGCGGTCGCGGTCAATTTGTACCGTTTGTAACCAGTTATGCGTGAATTCCGGTCGCTGCCGTAACCGGAACAGCACAGAGCTGACACCCAAGGGTTGCGTTGGGTAGCCGAATCACCTAGTTTCGGTCGTGATGGCAGCTCGGGGGAGAAGCTTCGTGGGATATCCACGCGCATTCACCGGGATGGTCGTTGCTTTGATCGCGACGACCACCGCGCTGTTTCTGTTTTTCCAAGCAAATCCGCAGACTTTTTCCTCCCCGATCGATTCGCTCAGCTACCAGATGGACGCCGGAAGGGACGTTCCCGACGTAGTCGAGCAGTCGGAGTCTGCTCAGCCCGCGCCTCCGTCGATCACCATCAGCACGATGCTCGACCGCACCGCGCCTATCGAAAGCTACCTTCGCGAATCAGGGATGGAAGCTGACGACGCGCATCAGTGGGCCTCGTATATCCAGCAAATTACCTCGAACCGGTATTTCCACAGCGGGCACCCGCTGACGCTGTACAAGGATCCCGAGACCGGCGAGATGCGCGGCTTCAAGTATGATCTCGACCAGAACAACACTGTAATCGGGGCAAGCCTCGGCGCGGGCGTGCTCAAGGCAGCCATTCGGCCCATCGATTATTACATTCGCCCGGTAATGCTGACGTTCGCGGTCAAGGACAGCTTCCAGCGCGGGGCGGCCGAGCACGGTATTCCGAAGCCGATCGTCGAATCATTGCAGGACGCGTTCTCGAGTCGTCACGATCTGAACCGGCTCGCGCCCGGCTCTGCGGTCAAGCTGATTTACCAGGAGAAGGTCAGCCGCGACGGCTCCTACACCCTGGTTGGCGGTGTGCAGGCGGCGCAAATCCGTTTTGGCAGTCGCACACTGACCGCGATTTCGTTCAGCGATGAGCACGGCCGCCCTCATCTATATGACGAACAGGGTCACGCGCTCGGTCCGCAATCGCTGCGGTTCCCGCTCAGTTTTCAGTATATATCCTCAGGCTTCACGTTCCATCGCTGGCATCCGATCCTGCACGAGTACCGTCCCCATTTCGGCGTCGATCTGGTCGCGAAATACGGCGAGCCGGTTAAATCAGTCGCCGACGGCACCGTCATAAGCGCCGGCTGGGCGGGCGAGCTCGGCAACTGTATCCGTATCCAGCATGAGCATCAGCTCGTCAGTATGTATGGACATCTGTCGAAGATTAGTCCCGACGTGAAGCCTGGCACTTCCGTTCATATGGGACAGTTTATTGGAAACGTCGGTTCGACCGGCCTCTCGACCGGGCCGCATCTGCACTTTGGAATGGAAAAAGACGGCGTCTGGGTCAATCCTCTGACTGAGCAACTGGGCGAGAATCACCAGGTATCGCCCCGGATGAAGGCGATTTTCGACGAAATCAAGGATCAATACCAATCTGCGCTGGCGGAGTTGCCTGACCTGGGCAACCATTTCATCGCCAGCGAGCAGCGCAAGCCGGCAATTTCGAAGTTCGGCGACTTGTACCACGTGACTATCGATCACAGCGTGGGAAAGGTCAGACATCTGCGCGAGCCGCGAGTTTCGAGCGACCATTACAGCACCGACGGCGCGCTCTGACCTGAACGGCTTACCCTTCTCCCCACAATTTCCTTCGCCATTGCGAGTTCGAGTTTTCCCGGCTAGTGCTGAGATTGCGACGCGTCGAACCTGTCATGCACCAGCACCTCAATACCGATTTTTTTACGCCCGCTCTGCCTCGCGTCTTTGGGCATCGCGGAGCCGCTGGGACGCATCCTGAAAATACGCTCGAATCATTTAGCGCCGCGGTAGCAAGCGGCGTCCCGTATCTCGAATTCGACATCCACATGACCCGCGATGGCGAGGTCGTCGTGGCTCACGACAATCATCTCGCGCGGATGTGCGGACTCGATCGCACGATCCCCGAGATGACGTACTCAGAGCTTGAGGCTGCCGACGCGGGCCGGATGTTCACGCTCGACGGCGCGACATTCCCGTTCAGGGACAAGGGGATCAGGGTGCCGCGGCTGGCCGAGGTGCTCGCGGCATTTCCGAAACAGCGCATGATCGTCGAGGTCAAACAAATCGCGCCGAGCGTCGTCGCGCCCATGCTCGAACTGATCGATCGCGCCGGGATGCGCCGCAGTGTCCTCGTCGCCAGCGAGCATCAGGAGCCGCTAGACGAGATTCGTAAGCTGGCGCCGGAAATTCCGACCAACTTTTCGTACCTCGAATCGGGCCTGTTCATTCAGGCGATGGGCACCCGCGACCCGAACTATCGGCCGCCCGCCGACGCGGTCCAAATCTCGCACTTCTACGAAAAATGGGAGCTGGTCACGCGCCGGAGTGTCGAATTTGCGCACAGCCTCGAAATCGAAATGCACGTCTGGACGGTGAATGAAGAAGCCGAGATGTCGGAACTGCTCGAGATGGGCGTCGACGGATTAATTACCGACTATCCGCGACGCGCGCTCGAGGTCGTTCGCCGACGCGCAGCCGCGCAGCGCTGAACGCTCTTTTCAGTTTGGCGCGGTCTTTGTTACGATTCCGCCCGCTCGTCCAACAATCTACACGGGAGCGAAAATTATGAAGCTCGACACCGGTCTCTCGACCCGCAATTTGCGCGATGTTCCGGCGGCGGCACGTGCTGCAGAAACCGCAGGCTTCGATGCGATCTGGATTCCTGAGGCTGGCAACGACGGCTTCCTGCCGGCCGCGTTGATCGCGGAGCATACCAAGCGAATCAAAATGGGGACGTCGGTCGCGATTGCGTTTCCGCGCAGCCCCATGATCACCGCGGCGACCGCGTGGGATCTCGCGGGACTTTCCGAAGGCCGCTTTATCCTCGGGCTCGGCACGCAGGTGAAGGGCCATATCGAGCGGCGCTACAGCACGAAATGGGAAGCGCCGGTGCCGCGGCTGCGCGAGTACCTTCAGTCGCTGCGCGCGATTTTCAAATGTTGGTCGGAAGGCGGCGCTAAACTTTCGTTCCAGGGCAAGTACTACAACTTCTCGCTGATGACGCCGTTCTTCACTCCCGCCCGGCACAACTTCCCCAACGTGCCGATTCACATCGCGGGCGTGAACGAACATATCATCCGGCTCGCCGGCGAACTGTGCGAAGGTCTGCACGCGCATCCGTTCAACTCCCCCAAGTACCTGCGCGAATATGTGCTGCCGAACGTCGAGAAGGGACTTCAGAAAGCCGGGCGCGCGCGCAAGGATTTCGAAATTCAATCGACCGCGTTCGTGATCGTCGGCAAAAATCAGGACGAAATCAAAAAGACGCGCGAAGCTGTGCGGCAGCAGATCTCGTTCTATGCGTCGACGCGAACCTACAAGATCGTGCTCGACATGCACGGATGGGGCGACGTCGCGCAGCGGCTGAACGAGAAGGCGGCCAAGGGCGAGTGGGTCGCGATGGCGAAAGAAATCACCGACGAGATGCTCGACGTTTACACCGTCTCGGGCACCTTCGATGATATCGCGGACAAGGTGAAGGAGCGTTACGACGGCTTGCTCGATCGCGTCGCGTTTTATATCCCATATCGAGCCGGGACCGACGACGCCGAATGGGCCAAACTTGCGAAGCACTTTAATGGCTGAGTTGCGCGCCATTGTCGTGATACATTGTTCCGTTAACAAGGAGAAAACTTGAGATGACTAAGGCAATGTTGAAAACGATGGCCGCGATTGCGGTCGTGGCTTCGTTTATGATTTCGGGCGCGAACCGAATCGCGATGGCTCAGGGAGCGGCTCCCGCGGCGCCGGCTCCGGCGATGGACGAACCCGGCACCAGGAGCTTCACCCTGGTATCGGTCGAAGTGGATGACGCAAAGATCTGGCTGCCGAGCGTGATCGCAGTCGAGCAGGGGGACAAAGTGAAACTCACGCTCAAGAACCTGGTGCCCGGAGCGGTGAACCAACATGGCTTCACGATTCCCGCCTACAACATCACTGAAGTCGTGACACGCGGCGAGCCGAAGACGGTTACCTTCGTCGCCGACAAGGCGGGAGTTTTTCAGTATTCGTGTCAGTTGCATCCCGCGCATATCGGAGGCTCGCTGATCGTCGAACCCAAGAAGTAGGGCGCTATCCTACCGCGCCCCGATGCCGACGGCGTGTGAAAGGGCTAGGCTTGATCACGCATGCGCACGGTAGTCCTCTATGCGCGCTCGCCGGATTGGCGTGAAGTTGTCGAGCGCGCCGACGAGTTGATGGCCTCGCCGGATTTTCGCGTGCTCAAGTCCGAGGCGCGGACGCGCGCAGGTTTCCTCGACGTGCCCGGCGCCGATCCCGCGTTCATAAAGCGGGTCGAGGTTTCTTCGTGGGGACGCGGCGTGTTCGAGCGCATCCGCGGATCTCGAGCCGCGCGTTCTCTCGCCGGCGCGGCGATGCTGAAAGCACACGGCCTCGCGCATCCGGAACCGTTGGCAGCTATGGATTTGTATCAGATGGGCGCGATTCGAGCGTCGTATCTCGTCAGCCGCGCGCTCGTCAACGCCGACTCTCTGAGCCGCTTCATGCTCGGGCCCGGAGAAATCAAGGGACGCAACGTGCATCGTCGCAAACAAATCTCAGATACGGTCGCGGCGCAAATCCGGCGCCTGCACGAGTCGGGGCTTTACACGCGCGACCTGCAAGAGACCAACATCATGGTCGAAGATGACGGCGACGGCGGCTTCAACGTGTACTTTATCGACCTCGAGGATTTCCGCCGCGTCGCCAACGTCTCGTGGAAACGCAGAATTACGAACCTGGTGCATCTCGATCGCAGCATCGGGCGATTTCTCTGTCGCGCGGCGCGGCTCGATTTTCTTTATTCTTATTTGGGGCGTCGTCCCGATCGCGCGGATGCGCGCAAGATTGTCGCCGAAGTGAAAGCGGCGCGCGAATCGATCGATCGCCGCAAGCGTCGCGAGATGCCAGCCACCGAACGCGTCGTCGCGCCACTCGCCGGAGGAACGCGCTAGTGCCTTTCTCGATCCGCATGCGCGAGTACGACCATCACACCGAGCAGGTGCATGCCGCCGGCGGAAGCTGGGTGCGCGACGTGATGCTCGGGCTGAACGACGGACTGGTGGCGTCGTTCGCGGTCACATCGGGCGTCGCCGGTGCATTCGCTACCGGCAACGCCGCGATGATGGCGGGACTCTCCGAGATGCTCGGCGGCGCGGTCGCGATGGGACTCGCGGCGTACATCTCGGCGCGATCGCAAATCGAATTCTATCAAAGCGAAATAGAACGTGAGCGCGAGGAAATCCGCCGATGGCCGGATCGCGAACGCGAAGAGATCAGCACCATCTACCGGAACAAGGGATTCACCGGGCCGCTGCTGGATCAGATCGTCGCGCACATCACGTCAGACCCGGCGCGCTGGAGCAACGTGATGATGCGCGAGGAGCTGGGCTTCAACGAAGAATCCTTCGACAGCCCTCTCCGCTCCGCGTTCGCGGTCGGCTTGTCATATCTCGCCGGCGCGGCGGTTCCTGTCTGGGCGTACATTTTTTTCGAGCCCGCGCAGGGTTTGCGCGTGTCTGCCATCTCGACTGTCGTTGTGCTGTTCGCGGTCGGCGCGCTGAAGACGATCATCACGAGCCGCTCGTGGTGGCGCAGCGGACTGGAAAGCATGTTGGTGGGAATAGCAGCTGCGGGCGCTACCTACGCGGCGGGCAGGATGTTTGCGGCGCGCTGAATCACGTCACGCTTCAATTAAAATGTCGTCGCCCTCGGTCTTCACCGCGTAGCACCCGAGCTTGACGCTCGCGTCGTCGAGGTTCGCGCCGGTCGTGATGTCGTACTCCCATCCATGCCACGGGCAGACAATGGTGGTGCCGTCGAGTTCGCCCTCTGCGAGTGGGCCGCCGCGATGCTTGCAGGTGTTGTCGATCGCGTAGAACTTGCCGCCCGCGTTGAACAGCGCAATCTGTTTGCTTCCAGCCTCGACCAGTTTGCCGCTGCCCTCAGGCACGTCGGCCACCTTCGCAACTTTGACGAAACTTGCCATCCGGGTTTGCCTCCGCTCAGGTCGTGTACTCCGCGTTTATTCGCACGTAATCGTAACTCAGATCGCAAGTCAGAATCGTGGCGGTCGATTTTCCGAGTCGCAGATCGAGCCGCACTCCGAATTCGCGCGCTTTCATCGCAGCGCCCGCATCCGCGAGTGCCTCTGTCAGCAACCGCCCTTGCGCGGCGACTTTCACTCCGCCGATCCACAGTACCAGCTTGTCGGACTCGACGTACGCGCCAGAGGATCCCGCGGCCATCAGGATGCGGCCGACGTTCGGATCGCATCCGAAGAATGCGGTCTTGACCAGCGGTGAGTTCGCGATTTGGCGAGCCGCTCGCTCGGCGTCCGCGGAACTGCGAGCGCCGCGCACCTCGACGGTGACCAGCTTGGTCGCGCCTTCGCCGTCGCGCACCAGTTCGCGCGCGAGCGCCGCCGAGACTTCCTCGACTGCGCGATCGAACACCGCTTGATCGCGCGCACCGAACGCGCGATTCTCCGCGGCGCCGCTCGCCATAATTATCACCGTGTCATTGGTCGACATGTCGCCATCAACAGTGATCGCGTTAAAGCTGGTCGGCAGCGCGGCCTTGAGCGATTTTTTCAGGAGAGTGGGGGCGAGCATCGCGTCGGTCACGAGATAGCCGAGCATCGTCGCCATCTTCGGCGAGATCATTCCGACGCCCTTCACCGCGCCAGCGAGCGTGATCGTCGCGCCTCCGGCCTTGAACGTTGTCGAGGCCGTCTTGGGACGCGTGTCGGTCGTCATGATCGCATGCGCAAAATCGGAGAGCCCCTCCTCACGCAGCGATCGCACGGCTTCGGCGGCGCCGTTTTTAAATTTCTCGAAGTCGTAGAGATGGCCGATGACGCCGGTCGACGATGGCACGACGAGTTCCGGCACGCATCCGAGGAGTTGCGCGACGTGTGTGCACGAATCGCGCGCGAGCCGCATTCCCTCTTTGCCGGTGAAGCTGTTGGCGCATCCGGAGTTCGCAACGACCGCCTGTAGACGTCCCGATCTGACGCGTTCCGCAGTCACGTACACCGGCGCCGCTTTCACGCGATTAGCGCTGAACACCGCAGCTGCGGCGCAAGGGCGTTCGGCGACGATCAGGCCCAGGTCGAGCGCGCCAGCCTTGGTCTTCAGTCCCGCGCTGACGCCGGCGAATCGAAATCCGCGCACGGCGGCGGGCTCGAGAGCGACTTTCATCTGGATGCGGATCGCTGCGTCACTTGCCGTGGCAGCGTTTGTATTTCTTGCCCGAGCCGCAGGGGCATGGATCGTTGCGCCCGACTTTATTTTCTTCGCGCTTGGCCGGTGCTGCCGCTTGAGCCTCGGTTTCGCCGCCATGACTCATAACGACGCGTTGCGGCTTGGGTTGCTGAATCTGCTCGACGTCCTGCTGGCGCTGCACCTGGACTGAAAAAACCTTCTCGACCACGTCCTGCTGCATGACGGCCATCAGCGCCTCGAACATTGTGAACCCTTCTTTCTGGTATTCGACCAGCGGATTCACCTGCGCATAGCCGCGCAGTCCGATTCCTTCCTTGAGGTGATCCATCGCGAGCAGATGGTCTTTCCACAACGCGTCCAGCGTCTGCAGCATCACGATCTTTTCGATCTGCCGCATCACAGGCTCGGTGAATTCGGTTTCACGTAGATCGTAGAGCTCGCGCACGCGCGCTTCAGCTATCTCGATCAAATCGTCCGAGCCGTGGATCGGCTTGCCCTCGACTTCGGTCTGCGCGCTGAAGCCGGGGCGGAACTTGAATTGCTTGAAGAACGCGTCGTCGATCGCTTTCCAGTCCCATTCCGCGGGATCGATCTCGTTATTCCCGTGCGCCTCAGCGATTTCTTCGATCAGCGCGTCGCACATGTCGAGCACGTCATCCTTGAGCGACGCGCCGCTGAGCAGCTCGCGCCGGCGATGGTAAACCACCTCGCGCTGCTTGTTCATGACGTCGTCGTATTCGAGCAGATGCTTGCGGATATCGAAGTTGTGGGACTCGACTTTCTTCTGCGCGTTCTCGATCGCGCGCGAAATCCATCGGTGCTCGATGGGCTCGTTGTCTTCCATCCCGATTCGGCCCATCAGGCCCTTGAGCCGATCGGCGCCGAAGATGCGGAGCAGATCGTCCTCGAGCGACATGTAAAATCGCGACGAGCCAGGATCGCCCTGGCGTCCCGAACGGCCGCGGAGTTGGTTGTCGATTCGCCGCGACTCATGGCGCTCGGTGCCGAGGATGTGCAGGCCGCCGGCCTCGAGCACTTTCTCGCGCTCGCCCTTGCATTGTTCGACGTACTTCGCTAGCGCTGCCTGAAAATTTGGATCGGCCGGGTCCTTGGTTCCGGCTTCCGCCGCCGCCATGAACTCGGGATTGCCGCCGAGCACGATGTCGGTGCCGCGGCCGGCCATGTTGGTCGAAATCGTGACCGCGCCGAAGCGCCCGGCCTGCGCGACGAATTCCGCTTCGCGCTCATGATTCTTGGCGTTCAGCACGTAATGCTTGACGCTGGTCTTTTTCAACTTCTCGGCGACGCGCTCGGATTTTTCGATCGAGACCGTGCCGACCAGCACGGGCTGGCCGCGTTCATGGCAGTCCTGGATTTCCTGGATGACGGCGTCGAATTTTTCGTCTTCGGTTTTGTAAACGACGTCGTGGTTGTCGATGCGGATCATCGGCTGGTTGGTCGGAATCACGACTACGTCCAGATTATAAATTTCCTTGAACTCGACCGACTCCGTGTCCGCCGTGCCGGTCATCCCCGACAGCTTCTTGTACATGCGGAAGTAGTTCTGAAATGTGATGGTCGCGAGGGTCTGGTTCTCCGACTCGATCTTGACGTTCTCCTTCGCCTCGACCGCCTGATGCAGCCCGTCGCTCCATCGCCGTCCCGGCATCAGCCGCCCGGTGAACTCGTCGACGATGATCACCTCGCCCTCTTTGACGACGTAATCGACATCGCGCTTGAACAGCGTGTGCGCGCGGAGGCCCTGGTTCGCGTGATGCAGCAGCAGGATGTTGCGCGGGTCGTACAGGTTCTCGACGCCGAGCAGTTGCTCGACGCGCGTCACGCCTTCTTCGGTCAGCGAGACGGTGCGCATCTTTTCGTCGATTGTGTAATGCTCTTCGGGCTTGAGGCGCGGGATGACGCGGTCGACAACATAATATGTGTCGGTAGACTCTTCAGACGCTCCTGAAATAATCAGCGGCGTGCGCGCCTCGTCGATCAGAATCGAGTCGACTTCGTCCACGATCGCGAAGTTGTGTTCGCGCTGGACGTAATCCTCGATGTTGAATTTCATGTTGTCGCGCAGATAGTCGAAGCCGAACTCGTTGTTCTGGCCGTAAGTGATATCGGCGCGGTAGGCGACCTTGCGCTCCTGGTCGGTCAAGCCGTGCACGACGACGCCGACCGTCAGGCCGAGGAATCCGTAGATGCGACCCATCCATTCGGAATCGCGCCGCGCCAGGTAGTCGTTGACGGTGACGACGTGCACGCCGCGTCCCGACAGCGCGTTGAGCACGGCGGGCAAAGTCGCGACGAGAGTCTTGCCCTCGCCGGTTTTCATCTCGGCGATTCGCCCCTGGTGTAGGATCATGCCGCCGATGAGCTGCACGTCGAAATGGCGCTGGCCGATAGTCCGCTTGGCCGCCTCGCGCACGACGGCGAAGACCTGCGGCAGGATTTCGAGCATCGCCTCTTCGCGTTCCTCGCGATCTTCGATTGCGCTGATCTTCGCTTTCCATTCGACAATTTTGGCGCGCAACTCGTCGTCGCTGAGCGCCGAGATCTCGGGTTCGAGCCGGTTGATCTCGTCGACGTCGGGACGGAGCCGCTTGATTTCGCGTTCGTTCTTCGAGCCGAAGATTTTTCGCGCTACGAGGGAAAAAGCTGAAGCCATCTTATATGAGCAATTTAACCATGAAGTTTGAAGTTATATTGGGGCGCGGTGCGATCCACGATTTTAGCTTTTTTACTGAAATCATCCTATCGCGAAATTGGGATCCAGCAGAGAGGTTTTTGCCTACCGCTCGATTCGGACGGCGGACTCGACCTGGGGGCCGAGAAACCTGCGGCCGACGCGGACGAAGCGATCGGGAGTCTCGGTGACGAAAAAGCTCTGACCGCCGTCATGGCTGCGTCGCGCCAGCTTGAGAGTTCGAAGCCGATCGCGCACGTCGGCAGCGGTCGCAGTCGCGGAGTCGACGATCTTCACACGGGGCCCGAGAATTCGCGCGAACATATCGCGCAGCAGCGGGTAGTGCGTGCAGCCCAATAATAGCGTGTCGATGCCGCTCTGCTTCAGACTTTCGAGATAGTGCGCGACGGTCAGTTCCGCGACCGCGTTGTCGGTCCACCCTTCCTCGGCCAGCGGCACCAGCAGCGGGCATGCGCGCGTGTAGATTTCGGCGCGCGGGCTGAGCCGCTGGATCGCGCGAGTATACGCGCCGGATGCGATTGTCGCCTCAGTGCCAATCACGCCAATTTTGCCGATGCGCGAGGCCTTAGCTGCTGCGCGAGCGCCCGGCTCGATCACGCCGATGACAGGCACCATCGTGTCGGAAGCGATTGCATCTAGTGCGACCGCGCTCGAGGTGTTGCACGCGACCACCAGCATTTTGATTCCCTTGGCGAGCAGGAAGCCGGTGTTCTCCTTCGAGTAACGTACGATAACCTCGTTGGACTTGGTGCCGTAGGGAAGGCGCGCCGTGTCGCCGAGGTAGATGAAGTCCTCGGCCGGCAAAGCTGCGGTCAGCGCCTTGAGCACGGTGAGTCCGCCGATGCCGGAATCGAACACGCCGATGGGCCGGTCGATCGCAGCGCGCGAGCCGCGAAGATTTCCGTTCGAAGCTACGATCGAGCTCGGTCGTGAGGGAGATTTTTTGCGTGTCGGCATTTTTCGGGCTTAAGCGCGTGCGAGGCGCTCGCCGATTGTAGCCGGTCGCGCAGGCACCGCGCCAAAGACATGTTCGTGAACGCTGGCCGGCTCCATGCACAGATATGCGGGAATTTCAGCGCCCGCTTTTTTGAAACGCTCGGCCAGCGCGCGGTAGAGACTCAGCCGCAGTGGTGTGAAAGTACGGAAGCGGCCGTCGGAGGCGAGCACGTCCTCGCCGCAGAGCATCGGATCGTTCGGAAAACGGCTGCGCGCGGCTCCGCGCAACCGCGGAGTCATCCGGAGACCGCCCATGCTGATGAACGAGATTTGTTTCGGAGGAACAACGTCGAGTAGCTCGTCGATCAACAGCAGGTAGTCACGCTCGGCGTCGGGATACGCGATCAGAGGATCGAAATGGAACGCGACGCGATAGCCGGCGTCGAGCACGGAGCGCGCCGCCGCAATTCGCGCCGATGGTGAAGCCGTCAGATGCTCCGAGCTTCGGTAGACGGCGTCGGGCGAGAGCGTCCATGAAACGAGCACGCGGCCTCGTGGGTCGAGGTCGAGAAGATTCTCGATTTCGTCAGTCTTGGTCTTGAGCTCGAGCGTAAGATTTTCGCGCGTGGCAAAAAAATCGATCAGGTCGCGGCTAATCGCAGTCACTGAATCGAACGCGAGCGAGTCCGCCAGCTCACCGGTGCCGACCCGAAAGCTGCGTCCGCGAGCGTTGGCGCAGAGCCGGTCGAGCTCGTCGAACGAATCGATGTAGTTCGCATAAATCTGGAACGCTGGATTATCGGCGAGATATTCCTGCAGGAAGCAGTAAGAGCAATCCATCGGGCAGTTCGACGCGAGCGTGAGCACGAGGTATCCGCAGCACGCGAACTTCGAGGAGCCCGCCGGGCACGGCATCAGGAACGGAGTCTTGCGGCGCGCTATCACCAGCCGTCGCTTGCCTGCACCGAAAGTATCTATCGCGCCGGATATCGGTCGGACGGCCTCGCGCGCATCGGCGACATGCGTCACGGGCATATCGCGCGGAAGCGCATGAAGGACGCGAGTCGCGAGCGCGGAGTCGGCGCATCCGTCTTCGACAAAGACCGCGTCGAGATCAAACTTCATTCTTTTCACGCTTACCGCCGAGCATTTCAATAATCCGCGTCAGTCCGGAGCGCGAGCGATCGAGCGTGTCGAGCAGATGCGCCAAGTCGGCGCCGCTCCGCACTCGCAACGAAACCGTGAGCTCATCAGAGCCAAGCTCTTTGGGCAAGTCTATCGAAATTCCACGCGGAAGGTGCAGAGCCGAGACCTCGGAGCGTAGCTCATCCTGCATTCTTTTCAGGAGAGGGTACCGTAGTGTTCGCAATGCTTCGAGCAGCGCGCTCGCGCGCGTCGGCGCCGAACCCGGGCCGTTCGCGATGCGCCGAATTTCGGGTTGATCGAGAATGGCGGCGGCTGTCATCTGATCGCGTACTGCGATCTCGTCCAGCGTGTCGAGCGCGGTCATCAATTGACCAGTGCGGAGACGCAGTAAACGCGCGATGTCGAGCATCGCGGCGCGCGACGGCGGATCCATCGCGAGCCATCGATCGATATGGCTCTGCGGCAGCCGCCGCTCGGCGGCAAGCTGGCGAATCTGCGCGTCGATCTCGTCAGCATTCATGTGGAATTTCGTGAAGCGCCGATCGGATCGATTTGATTGCGCAAGCAAGCTCGGCAGCTCGCCAGTTCTGCGCCTGGTCCGCGATACGTTCGTAGAGACGAGCCTGTTCGATTCTGCCTCGTCGCGCGAGGCCGCCCGCGTAGATGCGGCATTTCTCGGCGAGCACTTCGACCACCACAGTTCTTCGCTCAGGCGAGAGCCGATCGTCGGTGAGCAATTTGGTAAGCGAGAGAATGCGAAAGCGATCGATAGCGGGAGTCGTCGCCGAGAGTTGGTCGTCATGCCCGCCGCGCCGCGTCACCAGCGGCTCGTCCAACAGGCCGGCTTCATGGTCGATGAGAATTCGCAGCCACAGATCGTAGTCTTCAGCGGCCAACATGATCTCGTCGAAGCCGCCGAGTGAGCGGAAGAGATCGGCGCGGATGATCGTGGCGGACATGCTGATGAGGCAGGTGCGCAGCGAATCGATGAAAATATCGCCGGCGCATTTGCGGTGCCGCACACCAGGATTCACGCGGCGCCCGTTGCGGATCCAGATTTCATCGGTTTGCGAAATCGCGCAGGCCGGATTCGCGCGCATGAACGCGAGCTGCCGTTCGAGCTTGGTCGGCGCCCAGAGATCATCGGAGTCGAGGAACGCAATCAACGGTGCCCGCGCCGCCGCAACGCCACGATTCCGCGCCGCGGCAGGACCGCCATGCTCAATTCGCTCGATTCGTATCGCCTTGCCGAGGCGCGTCAATTCCTTTTCCGTTCCATCGGTCGAGCCGTCATCGATGACGATTAACTCGAACGCCTCGGTAGTCTGCGCGAGCACGGAATCGATCGCCTCGAGCAGCATCGCGCATCGATTATACGTCGGGATGATCACCGAGACTTCGGGAGTCATCGCGCCTCCGCGCGTTTCGCGGTGCCGGAGCGACCGACGGCGAGGATTCGGCGGCGCAGGTCGTCGATTCCTTCGCCGGACGTTGCGGAGCAGAAAATTGGCGGCACGCGCATCGGGTCGAAACGCTTGAGTGCGGAGGCGCGCTCCGAGCGGCGCAACTTGTCGCACTTGGTTGCGACGGGAATCACTTCGAGGCCGCGTTCGGTCGCCATCGCGGCAAGATCGAGTTCGTCTTGCTGCGGACCGCGGCGCCAATCGATCAGGATCGCGATCGCGGCGAGATTGGTGCGGCCGTGGATGTACTCCTGCATCATCGATGCGATCTTTGCCGCGTCGTCGTGACTCATTTTTGCGTAGCCGAAGCCGGGCAGGTCGCACAGCGCGAGCGTGTCGTTCACTGAAAAAAAATTGAGGGCTCGCGTGCGGCCGGGAGTTTTGCTGGTGCGCGCGAGGCCCTTGACGCCGGCGAGTGCGTTGAGCAACGAGCTCTTGCCGACGTTCGAGCGTCCGGCGAGCGCGACTTCCGCGCGTTTCCATCGCGGGCATCCGTCGAGCGTGAATGCAGACGCTACGAATTCTGTGGTGAAGGGAATCATCAGCCAGTGAGCTCGATGCGCGGCGGCGTGACCTTTGATGCCTGAGAATCGAGGCGCGCCAGTTCCGCCGTCAGCGCGCTGCGGAACTCGCGCAGCTTGATGCCACGATGGCGGTCGGGATACGGCGCGAGGAATTTCAGCGCGGCGCGCAGATGCAATCGAGCACTCGCGAGCTCGCCGTCGCCGAGCTTGTGATTCGCGACCGACGCGCGCAGCAGCCCGAGATAGAAATCCCAGTCGGCGGTGTCGTCATCGAGCAGGTTCATCGCATCTTCCATCGCTTCGTGCGCTTCGAAAAATTCGCCGCGATTGAACAGCTCGACGCCAAGGGCAAGTTGCGCGTCGATTTCGTTCATCGGGATATTCGCGGATTCACGGGCTACGACAATCGCCGCTCAGGGTTCGTCGTCGTCTCGACTCGTCGGCGGTCTTGATGTTGAGCTGCTTCTTCAAGGTCTCGAGCTGCGCGACAAAGATGCCGCGAATCACCTGCTTGATGACGCCGTCGGGAACGGGAAGCGACTGCAGCATATGAGTATTCTGATGATAGTCGATAAACGTGCTCGCGCCCTCATCGCTGAGCTGGTAGACGGCCTGGGTATCGAACATCGGATTGTTGACCGTGTTGTAGACGATCTTTTTTTCGTCGGGCATGTACTCGAACGCGAGCTCGGTGGTGATCAATTGCCCGCCCGGTCCATCAATGTCCATGTCGACGGTCTTCTTGTTCCCGTTCTGCGATACGACGCGCACCGCCTTGACCTGGTCGCTGTGAGTGGTCTCGACATTTTTGATCGCATCGAAGACGGTCTGCTCGGGAGCCGGGATGCGCGCAGTAAAATCCGCCTTCCAGATATCGCCGTCATGCGTGATGTTCTCGGTGAGCAGGCCGGCCTGCCGCGCGCGATGCAATTGATAGTAGTGCCATCCGACGATCGCGACGACCGCGAGAACAATCACTCCGCCAAGAATTTTGAGTACCGTCTTCATCGTTGATTCGCTTTCACCTCATCGTTCGAATGTGCCGACCAATTCCGCCGTCGCGAGCACGTGACCTTTCATCGCGGTCTCGACCGCGGCCGCATCGGGCGTTGTCGCCGGGATTCAACGTCGAGTCCAGCGCGAAGAGTAGAAAATGATAGTGATGCATTTTCCCCGGCGGAGGACACGGGCCATTGTAGCCGACATTGCCGAAGCTGTTGATTCCATTTTTTCCGCCGCCAGCAATTTCCGCGGTTTGTGGCACGCCTGCGGGCAGCGAGTTCATTTGAGCCGGAATATTGTACGCTACCCAATGAATAAATGTGCCACCGGGTGCGTCCGGATCTTGAACGATCAACGCAAACGATTTCGTCGCTTGCGGTGCGTTGCTCCATGCGAGTGCGGGGGATCTATCGGAGCCGGTACACGCATAGTCAGGAGCAATCGCGGCTCCGGAGGCGATGGCTGGGCTGGTCAGTATAAATTGAGCTTGGGCTGGACGGGCGTAAGCAAATAAAGTAGATATTAGGGCTACTGAGATTAGGTGAAGATTTCGCATACTTAAGATCTCTTCAAGTGCTCGCAGGCACAGTTTGGAGCTTTGATAGGCATTTTGTATCGGTTATCTCTGCAAGAAATAGTGATTTCGCACGAAATAAAAGAGAAAGAAGCGAGCGAAAAGTATCGCAAATCCCCTTAGGCTGCTCTTGACCCCCAGCGATGATTTTGAGACATTCTAAGAGACTCATGGTGGGCGTAAGGGGCGGATGAAACATTCGAACGATGCGAAAAAAAGCATCAAATCCAGGCAGTAGGCGGGTGACGGGGCTTACGTTACCGGGAGATATCATGGCTAATGAAGCAAAGTATAGCTTGCCGCGCGTGATGACGGTCAAGGAATTGTCCGAATATCTGCGTGTGCATCCATCAACCATCTACAAGCTGCTCCGTCGCGGAGAGCTGCCGGGCTTCAGGATCGGCACCGACTGGCGTTTCAACGCCGAGGTGATCGACCGCTGGTGCCTCGAGCGGAACATGAAAGGTCCCGACGGCGGGCCTTCCAGCCAGAACTGACGCACGCGATCATCTGATCGCATCTGATCGCGACAGGTCATCTCGCGAGCACGGGGCAATTCCCGTCACAGCGTAGTCGGGCGATTCAATATCCGTTAGTTTCGGTGACTGCTGGTCGTGTCACTTCGCCTTGACCGCGGCACCCGCGCTGTCTCACCATACCGATCGTTCAGATGATTTCACCAGCTCGCAAAAATGCGGCGCCGGCGCCGCCGCAGGTCCGTCGGCGCGGATCGCTCGATCAGGTGCTGATCGACGCGGCGATGGATCTGTTCGCGTCGTACGGATATCGCGGCACGTCGCTGGCGCGAATCGCGCGCGCAGCGGGAGTCACCAAGGGCGCGCTGTATTGGCATTTCGCCGATAAGGAAGAATTCTTCATCGCGGTCGTCGCCAAGGTGCTCGGCGAATGGGACCTGATATTTGAAAAATCCGCGCACGCGACCAACGCGGTCGAGTTCCGCGCCGAGTTCGGGCGGCTGTTCGACACGATCGCGGAGCTCAATGAGAAAAATCCGTGGGTCAGCCGGCTGCTGCTGATCATCGCGCTCGAGTCGCACAAAATTGGGCCGCGCGTGCTGCGCTCGATGCGCAAGGCCAACCTGGACGGCATCGCGAGTTTTCGCGACCTGGTCGAGCGCGGGCAGCGGTTGGGAATTTTTGACCCGGAGCTCGATCCGACCTGGGCTGCGACGCAAATCTTTTCGAGCTACCTTGGACTCGCGATGCTCTGGTATCTGCACGGGCCGCGATTCGATTTGCGCCGATCGCTGCGACGCCAGGCGCGCGAGTTCATGCGCCAATGGAGCGTCGCAAAATGAAGGCGGGACTCATCTACGAAATCGAGTCGATCAAGCCGCACGCCGCCGATCACGAATATCGCGTGTTCTGGGAAACGATGGAGCAGATCGAGCTTGCCGATCGGCTCGGCTTCGACTCGGTCTGGACCGTCGAGCATCACTTCCTGAACGAATTTTCGTACTGCTCGGCGCCCGAGGTTTTCCTCGCCTGCGTCACGCAGCGCACCAAGCAGATTCGCGTCGGTCACGGCGTCGTGGTGCTGCCGTTCAACCATCCGGTCCATGTCGCGGAGCGGATCGCGATGCTCGATATCATGTCGAACGGACGCGTCGAATTCGGCACCGGCCGCGCGACCACGATGGATGAGCTGCTCGGCTTCGGCGTGCGTCCCGAAGAGACGCGGCCGCGATGGGCCGAGGCGGTCGAGGCGATCCCGCGGATGTGGCGCGAGGATCCGTTCACGATGCACGGCAAGTACTGGACCGTCGATCCGCCGGTATCGGTGATTCCCAAGCCGATTCAGAAACCGCATCCGCCGATGTGGGTGGCCGCCACCAATCCGACCACGTTCGAGCTGGCCGCGGAGCGCGGGCTGGGCGTGCTGTGCTTCACGCTCGGCGTCGAGCTGGCGCAGGTGGCGGAGCGAATCAACATTTATCGCGAGGGAATCAAGAACGCGCGGCCGGTCGGGCAGACGATTAACAACCAGGTCTCGATGAACATCATGGGACTCGTCGGCGACGACCCGTACGAGGCCGAGCATCTCGCGCGCGAAGCGGTGCTGTGGTACGTGCGCAAGGGTTTCGAGCTGGTGTCGAGCGTGGCGGCGGCGAGCCAGACCGACGAGTCGTACAAATATCTGAAGACCGCGTCGAAGTTCGATCCCGCGAAGTTCACGACCGACTACTACGACTTCCTGAAGGACGGCGACCTGATCGCAGTCGGCGGCGGCAGACGAAGCGGTGCGCGTCGCGAACCGCTACCGCGAGCTTGGCGCCGACCAGGTTTTATTTTTTCTGCAGTACGGCGGCATCCCGCACGAGCGGATCATGAAGTCGATCGAGCTTATCGGCCGCCACGCGCTCGACGAGATTCATTCGTGGAAAACGCCGGGCGGAATCACGCCGCACAACCGGCACCGCTCAGCCGGCGCCCGAGACGCGGCTCACGCCTGACAGGCTTAGCCTGACGGAGGAGAGAACTGATGGAATTTGCGCTGCAGTATGAGATTCAGCGGAGCCGCCCGCATTATCCCGGCTTCATGTACGACATCTACCACCAGGCGACCGAGCAGGTGAAACTTGCGGACCGGCTCGGGTACCATTCGGTCTGGACGGTCGAGCATCATTTTCTCAGCGAATGGTCGTACTCGTCGGCGCCCGAAGTCTGGTACGGCGCGCTCAGCCAGGTGACGAGCCGGATTCGGCTCGGCCACGGCATCTGCCTGCTGCCGATCCCGTTCAACCATCCGGTGCGCGTGGCAGAGCGAATCGCGGTGCTCGACATCATGTCGAACGGGCGCGTGGAATTCGGATCGGGCCGATCGATCACCGAGCAGGAACTCGGCGGCTTCCAGGTCAATCCGGAAGATTCGCGCGCGATGTGGGAAGAGGCGGTCGCCGCGATCCCGAAAATGTGGATGAATGAGACGTTCAGCCACGACGGCAAGTTCTTCAAGATGCCGGAGCGCGAGGTAATCCCGAAACCGATTCAGAAACCGCATCCGCCGATGTGGGTGGCGGCGACGCAGCCTTCGACCTGGGAAATCGCGGGTCAGAAAGGAATCGGCGCGCTCGGCTTCGGAATTTCCGAGCCGGGGATGCTCGACAAGCTGATCGCGATTTACAAGAAAGCGATCAGCACCTGCGAGCCGGTCGGCGCGTTCGTGAACGATCGCACGGCCGCGGCGACGGTATGCGTATGCGCGCCGACGCGCGAGGAAGCCAAGGTGATCGCGAAGGACGCGATCGATTTCACCACGCGCAAAGCCGCCGAGCTGTTCACGCCGTTCGCCAAGCAGGAAGTGAAGGGCTACGAGTACTACAAGAAGATGGCGGAGCAGGCGGTCGCAATCGGCGACTACCGCCTCTCGCTCGCCGACCTGGACAAACGAATCGAAGCAGGCGCCGTAATGGTCGGCGACCCGGAAGACTGCCTGAAGGTCGCAAAGATTTACGAATCCGCAGGAGTCGATTTGATCCTGATGCTGGTGCAAGTAGGCGCAATCCCGCACGAAAAGGTAATGCAGACGGTCGACCTAATCGGCAAGCACGTGATGCCGAAACTAAGCGCAAGCTCGAAGGCGTACCAGGCAGAATCCGGCAGCAGCGGGTGCCCGCTAACCTGACGGCGAAAGAGTATTTGCTGCGCGGTGTGGTGCCAATTGAGCTGAGAATCTGGACGGAGCGGCGAGAGGTTAGGCAGGCTTGTTGCGGACTAATGAGCACTTGCTCGAGCGGTTTCCAGAAAACTACGCGCGTCATCTCGTAGAACTGTTATCCGCATATCAGGATTCCGGGCTGGCACCGCCGAACTTGGAGTCAGAAGTTGCACCCGGCGACGATGGCAAGCTCTGGGGGCATGTTTGGGAGGCCATGCTCTACCGGCATCTGTTGAATCTGGGGTTTAAGCCTCAAACGGCAGGAGTGACAAAGGCGGGGCAGCGCGGACCAGATTTCGGCATCATGCATCAAGGGATTAGAATCTGGATTGAAGCGGTTACTCCGGCCCCGAACGGTATACCGTCCGACTATCTCGAACCGCCAAAAAGGGGCGTGGTTAGAGTTAGGCGTGTGCCCCAGGAAGAGAGACTTCTTCGGTGGACCTCGGTATTGAGCGACAAGCGCAAGAAGCTGGAATACTACAGAACGCAGAACATCATTAACGCGACGGATTGCACTGTCATCGCCGTGAACTCGTGCCGTCTTCAAGATTATGCGATGAACGATTTGGGAATCAGCGGATTGCCGTTTGCCGTCGAGGCGGTGTTTCCGATCGGCCCGATTGCTTTCCTAATTACTACAGAAGGCGAGCCTGCCGGCGACCCGATCAACATTACGCGATATACGATTCAAAAGCCCAACAAATCTGAAGTTCGGACCGGAAATTTTCTTGATCCGAACTATTCTAACGTGAGCGCCATCATGGGGTGCTGGCAGAAAGACATGCTTAGGAACGGTATTGATTTGACCGCTGTGCACAATCCACTTGCGACTGTTTCTCTCCCTAGGGCTATCTTGGGTGCGAACAAGGAGTACGTCGCCGATCAGGAAGGCGACCACTACATGCTGCGATCATTGTAGGAAACATGATACGAAAGCTGAGGGAAAGCTCGAATGCGTTTCAAGCGGAATTCGCAGGAGCAGCCAGCGCGCGGCGAGCGATCAGGAGAACAAATTGTGAACACTAAGCGAGCAGTGAAAGTTGGTACCGAGCGAAAGCCAACTCATCCCGGAGCGATCCTGCGAGAGGATGTTCTGCCCGCACTAGGACTCTCGATTAGCGAGGCAGCGCGGCAGCTTGGCATAACGCGGCAAACGCTTCATCGGATTTTGGCCGAGAAGGTATCTGTCACGCCCGAGATGGCCGCGCGGCTCGGCCGCTTCTGCGGTAACGGACCTGGAATTTGGCTGCGAATCCAGCAAGCCTGTGATCTCTGGCGCGCCGAGCGTGAACTCCGCTCTGAACTTGAACGAATTCCAGTTCACAGAACGTCCTCCGCTGCCTGAGCAATAGTGGCTGGCTCTGGCAAGAAGCGGTGCGGTGATGGTGTGTCAGCGTGAGCTTTTTGAAGATCTCGCGCATATGCGCGTGTTGACGACGCCGAACACCGGAGTGCCCGTCGAGATTCTTCGCCGCAGCGACTCAGAATGACTCGGTAAAGTGAGCGGGCCGGCTTTTGTGGTTGAATTCCAGAACCCTCACCGCTGGCCGCGATGCGGCCAGCCGCCTCTCCCGTAAACGGGCGAGGTAATTTCCCCGGATGCAGCCGACAGGATATTCATCTTCGCGAGCCGGGGGCTGGGCGGGGGTCTACTATCTGGCGGCCGGTGGGGCGCACCTCTAGCGCGCAGCCGAATAGCGAGTCGTCGCGGACCAGGCTTACTACTGCGTCGGCGATTTCTTCGGGCTGGATTATTTTTGAGGGCATCCAGCTCTTGATGCCGTGTTGCTCCGCCAGCTCCAGGCCTCGGCGCACCAGCGGGGTGTCGACGATTCCGGGGCAGATGCAGTTGACGCGGATTTTTCGTTCCGCTTCCCACGATGCGAGCGAGTGCGTGAAGTTCACGACTCCGCCTTTGGCCGCGCCGTAAACTGCGTCCTGGCGATGCGGATACAGGCCGGCCATCGAGGCCGTGTTGATGATGACGCCGCCGCCGTTCTTTTGCATCAGCGGTGCCGCGAGGCCGGTGCCGAGAATCACTGCCTGCAGATCGATTTCGATCACCAGGTGCCATCGCTCGGGCGGCGCGTCGGGAAAGCCGGGCGCGCCGACGCCGATGCCGGCGTTGTTGTGCAGGATGTCGAGGCGGCCGAATTTCGAGACCGCGGTGTCGAGCATCCGGCGCGCGTCTTCGAGCTTGGTGACGTCCGCCTTCACGAAGACGGCGCGGCCGCCGGCGCTCTCGATTCGTTTGACGGTTTCAGCGCCGCCCGTTTCGTCGAGGTCGGCGACTACTATCGCTGCGCCTTCTTTCGCGAGTCGCTCCGACGTTGCACGCCCGATTCCCGATGAGCCGCCGGTGATGACGCCAACTTTTCCTTTGATTTCCATCGCGCGATCCTCCGTCCGAAAAAATCGAAAATACTAATCGATCGCTAACCGACACTCCCAACCAGCACGCCGACGATCAATCCCGCGAGCACGTAGGCCGTGAGCGCAACATAAGTGTAGTCGCGCTCCTTGATGAAGAGGATGAAGCAGAACGCGACGCGCGCGAGCGGCACCAGCGTCAGCACGAACAGCCCGAGCGTCAACACCGCGTGCGGATTGCCCTCGCGAATCCGGTCGAACAGCAGGCCGAACTTTTCCTTGCCGATCAGATGACCCTGCTGCACCGCGTGGTAGCGCTCGACGTAGTAGTCGGGCGCGAAGGTGTAAGTCAGTATGAGTCCGGCGACCAGCAGGATCATCGCGGCGATCAGAATCGAGCGCAGCAGAATCGGCGTCCATTCCCTGAGTATTCGATCTTCTTCCTGCTTCGGCATCGCTTCAGATTCCCGACAACGCGCGCCATCCCATCTCGGCCGCGATCAGCAGAAGAATTATCACGAAAACGATTCTCAGCGACTCCACCTTGACGTGCGGCAGGACGCGGCTGCCGGTCAGCGCGCCCGCGGTGACCCCTATCGCGACCGGCGCCGCGATAGTGGTGGCGACGTCGCCGCGCGCGAGGAACACCAGTGCGCCGGCGCCGGCGGTGACGCCGATCATGAAGTTGCTGGTCGCGCTCGAAACCTTGAGCGGCAGGTGCATGATGTAGTCCATCGCCATCACCTTGAGCGCGCCCGATCCGATCCCGAGCAGGCCCGACATGAGTCCCGCGACCACCATCAGCGCGCCGCCCTGCGGAACTTTCACGACTTCGTAGTGGATCGGTTTGCCGCTGAGATCGGGCACCTCGCCTGCGAGTTCGAGCCGCTCGGCGAGCGCGTCGCCCTTGGTCAGGATGTCGTCGCCGCGCTTGGTGAGCGTGAAGTATGCCGACTGGAGCATCATCGCGGCGAAGAGCAATTCGAGCACGTACGGTCGGCACGACGCCGGCCAGATAAGCGCCGATCACGGCGCCGGTGACGGTCGCGCATTCGAGGACCATCGCGACTTTCAGATTGGTCCATCCGTCGCGCACGAATGCGACGCTGGCGCCGGCGCTGGTCGCGACCACGGAGATCAGGCTCGCGCCGACGGCGACCTTCATCGGCATGTGCGCGAGAACAACCAGCGCGGGCACGATGAAGACGCCGCCGCCGAGGCCCGAGATTGCGCCGATGAATCCCGCGCCGATCGACAGCGCCAACAGGTTAATCAGGATTTCGAGCAAGCACAGGCTCCGGGCGCGCGCATCTCGCGCATTCGTAGTTCGGTCGAATCAGAATGACAATCGCGGACAGATCGAAGCGCGACTATACGGGACGGGGGTTGAGAATTTCAAACGTGCGGCGGGGACTGTTGCGCAATCCGCGCTCGATATCGTCGGTAATCTCGCGCACGGCGTGCAGCGGCTCGGCGGCGCGCCAGATAGGACTGCCGATGACGACATAGTCGGCGCCTGCGCGGATCGCGTCGGCGGCGGTGATCGTATTCGAGTTCGTGCTGCCGTGGCTCGCGAAGCTGCACGCCCGAGGTCACGATGATGAATCGGCGTCCGCAAGTGTTGCGCACGCGGGTAACTTCATGCGGCCAGGTGACGACGCCGTCGAGCGACGCGTCGGCGGCGAAGCGCGCGATTTCGGTGACGCGGTCGGGTGAGCCGGGAAGGCGCGAGATCGAATTTTGCGACTTCGTATCTGCGAGCGTCGCGACCGCCAGGATACTCGGCCGGCGCAGTCCTTCGGTCCTGCAGATGCGCGCGACCTCGGCGCGCGTCCGCGTCATCATATCGGTCGAGCCGCAATTCGAGCCGTACGGATGGATGTCGAACATCTTGACGCCGAGCCGCGTCGCCTCGACCGCGGCGCGCAGCACCTTTTGCGGGCTGTCGTGAAATTTGAGGTCGAGAAAAACTTCGGCGCCGCGCCGGCGTATCTCGCGAATGAAATCCGGGCCGCCGCCGATGAACAGCGCGCGCCCGACTTTGAACATCCCGACCACTCGCGCGAGGCGGTCCACCAGCCTGAGCGCGTCGGCCCGGTCGCGCAGGTCCATCGAGACGATCAGCCGCTCGCGCAGAGCGTTCTGTCGCACCAGACCTGAAAATGGCCAGTACTGAGTCATCGAATCCCTCAATCGCGGGCAACCCGGCCAGCTCGCCCTAATGAAAATATTCCGATCGCGGTCGAAGTCAAGGAAGCCGCGATGGTTCGAGGCTCGATGCAGTGCGGGGGCTGCAATGCCGCGACTGCACCAGGACGCCGGCTATGCGCGCATTATCTGTGGAATCCGCGCGGATGCTGGACTTTTCGCGCACTCACGCGTCGGCATCCGCTTTGCACTTAGAGGTCAGGACCAGCAAATGAAAGACGATTGTTTTAGTTCCGGCGACTCGATAGGTCAATTAGACGGACCGGCATTTCCGGCCCCAGGTGAGGCAGGATGTTCGGCATCTTTTTAGTAGCACTAATCATTTACGCGGTCGTGCAACATCGAAAACGAAATCGCATGCGCTGGATGAAGTACGCGCGACTGGTCGAAGTACGATTGGTCGAAGCATGACTGGTCGCGATACGGCAGGCGCTCGCGAGGGTCGCGCGATTGGTCGAAGTGGGCGGAGGACGCGAAGGCGTCCACCACGGCGTCGGCCGAGCGCTTCGCCAGCGATCTTCACTCGAAGATAAAGCGCGACTTCGATTCCAAGATGGCGCGGAAGTTCGAGGCCAAGGCCGAGAGATTCGAGCGCAAGATGCGCTCGCGATTCGACAAGCAGACGCAAAAATACAGCGGCGTCAGCGTCGATCCAGCGGAGAATATGCCGCCGCCACCGCAATTCAAGAACGACGCCGAGCGCCAGACCTACGAGCGCGCCCGCAAACGCGCACAGGCCGAGGCCGGCTTCTTCGTACATCTGATGTGGTACGGAATCATCATCGGCTTCCTGTTCATCATCAACCTGATGACGACCGGGTTCGGCGGATATCCGTGGTTCATCTGGCCGGCGCTCGGCTGGGGATTTGGAATCGCGAGCCACTTCTCGGCGGTGTACGGCTGGCGATGGGTTCATGATCGCGTCTTCCAGCCGGCGGTCGCGCGCGAAGTTCAGCGCGAAGTTCTGCAGGAGAAGGAGCAGCTGCGGACCGAGAAGCAGGCGTCGCTCGATGAGTTGACTGCGACTTTCGCGCACGAAATCCGAAATCCAATCGCAGCGGCGAAGAGCCTGGTGCAGCAGATGGGCGAGGATCCCACCTCGCACGAAAACGTCGAGTACGCGAAGGTCGCGCTCGATGAGCTCGCACGCGTCGAGCGCAGCGTGTCGCATCTGCTGAAATACGCGAAGGAAGAAGACTACAAGTTCGAGAACGTGAATCTCGCGTGGGTGCTCGACGGCGCGCTGACGCAGATGCGCAGCAAGCTCGAGGCAAACTCGGTGGCAGTCTCGCGCGCATACCTGAGCGGCCCGACCGTGCGCGCCGACGCCGACAAGCTGCGGCAGGTTTTCTCGAACATCATCGACAACGCGATCGACGCGATGGAATCGACGACCGGCGAGCGCCGGCTCGAGTTCGCGATTCAGAACAACGGCGCCGGGATGGCGGCGGTCAGGATTCGCGACAACGGCTGCGGAATCGCCGACGACAAGATCGCGAAAATTTTCAATCCGTTCTACACGTCGAAGACCAACGGCACCGGGCTCGGCCTGGGCGTCGCGAAAAAAGTGATCGACTCGCATCGCGGAACGATCGAGGTGCACAGCAAAGTGGGGCACGGCACCGAGTTCGTGCTCGCGATCCCGCTCAGCGACTCGGTGCGCGACAGCGACGACGTCGTCCAGTCGTCGGCCGCTCCGACCACGATGGCGCCGTGCGCGACGAGTGAGCGGCCCGAATCGCCGGACATCGTGGGAGAAGCGGCCGCCGAACCGGCGCCAAACAACGCAGGAAGACAACAACAGCGGTGCGGTTACCACGCCGATAATGCCGCTCGCAGCGGGCGGGCCGTCCGCGCAGACCTCGAGGCTACGAAATTGAAAGGCCGATTGCTGGTAGTTGACGACGAGCGCGGAATCGTCATCGCGCTCAAGGGGCTCTTCACCAAGGAGGGCTACGAAGTCGAGACCGCGGAGTCGGGCGAGGAAGCGCTCGAGAAGGTCAAGGCGGGACTGTTCCACGTGATCATCACCGACCTCAGCATGAAGGGAATGAGCGGGCTCGAATTGCTCAAGCACGTCCGCGAGCTCGATCCCGCCTGCGCTGTGCTGATGATCACCGCGTTCGGCACGCAGCGAATCGCCGTCGAAGCGATGAAGGCCGGCGCCGAGGACTATCTGCCCAAGCCGTTCGACAACGACGAGCTGCGCATGAAAGTGCGCAAGGTGATGGAGACGCAACTGCTCAAGCGCGAGCACAACCAGCTGCTCGAGCAAGTGCGCCTCGAGACCGGAGTTTTCGAAAATATGGTCGGGCGATCGCGCGCGATGATGCGCGTGTTCGAGACGATCGACAAGGTCGCGCCGACCGACGTCACGGTTTTGATTCGCGGCGAGTCCGGCACCGGCAAGGAGCTGGTCGCGCGCGCGATACATTTTCGGAGTCCGCGCGCGCGCAAGCCGTTCATCGCCGTGAACTGCGCGGCGTTCTCGCGCGAGCTGGTCGAGAGCGAGCTGTTCGGCCATGAGAAGGGCGCGTTCACCGGCGCCGTCGCGCGTCGCGAGGGCAAATTCGAAGCGGCCAACGGCGGCACGTTGTTCCTGGACGAGATCGGCGACATGGCGCTCGAGACCCAGGCCAAATTGCTGCGCGTGCTGCAGGAGCAGGTGTTCGAGCGTATCGGCGGCAATCAGCCGTTGAACGTGGACGTGCGGATAATCGCGGCGACCAACCAGGACCTCGAAGTCGATGATCGAGCAGGGCAAGTTTCGCGAGGACCTCTACTACCGACTGAAGGTGGTCGAGATTCGCGTGCCTCCTGTGCGCGAGCGGCGCGAAGACGTACCGCTGATGGTGCAGCATTTTATCGCGGAGGCGCGCCAACGTTTCTCCGCACCTGAGAAGCAGCTCACGCCCGAGGCGATGCGCGCGTGCGTCGAGGCGCCGTGGAAGGGCAACGCGCGTTCGCTCAAGGCGGCAATCGAGCAGGCGGTGATCTTGTCATCGGGCGCGAATATTACTGCCGAAGATCTTTTCGCCGGATCGGAGCCGGAAGGCGACCACGCAGAGCGCGCCTGTTCCGAGTGCGTCGAATCATGCACCGGCGGCCAGTGACAACGGCGGCGAATCGGCGACTGACGTTTCGCGAGGCGAAGGAAAAATTCGTCGGCGATTGGGAACGCGATTACTTTCGTTCGCGCATTTGCGGGCGACCGGCGGAAACATCTCGCGCGCCGCGGAACGAACCGGGATGTACCGGCAGAGTTTTCAACAAAAGATGCGCGAACTTGGGATCACGCTCGCGGATATCGGGCTCGCGCCCAAGAGCGACGCTAACTGATTCGAGTAAACGGGGAGACTATTACCAATGAACACCACAGAACCTCAGGCCTCGAGCAGCACCACGCTCACGACCATGAAGATTCATCCGCCGCTGCTGGCAGGCGCGCTTCTGCTGGTCACGCTGGCGCTGCACTTCATGCTGCCCGAAGAGCGCGCGGTGGGATGGGAGCAGTTTATCGGCTTGCTGTTCGTTGCGGCCGGCGTGGGATTGTCGAGTTTCGCCGCCGCGATTTTCCAGGCGCGCGAAACCACCAGGAAACCGTGGGGCGAGCCGACCGCGTTCGTCGTGCAGGCGCCGTACACCTGGACGCGAAATCCGATGTATCTCGGCCTCGCGATGACGTTGTTCGGACTGGCGATTTTCTTCGGATCGATCGTGATGCTGCTCGCGCCGGCCGTCTTCTTTGCGGTGATCGATCGGATGGTGATTCCGCGCGAGGAAGAAACGATGGAGCGGCTGTTCGGCCAGCAGTACCGCGACTACACGTACCGCGTCCGGCGTTGGGTCTGAAAATTCAGCAACAGTCGGCTGCGCAAGCGGATCGCGCTCGCGGCTGAAAAGGAGAACGAAAGTGTTATCAAGGTTTTTCAAATTGATCGGAGGCAAGTTCAGCCGCTGGATCAAAGCGCGCGAGGCGCGCGACCCCGAGGCGGTCTACGAATCCGCAATCTCGGATCGCGTGCGCCGCTATCATCAGCTCAAAACTGCGGCGGCCGGCGTGATCTACATGCGCAACAAGCTCGAGCGCGAGCTGCGCGAGAAACTCGCCGAGATGAAGGAAGTAGACGAAGAAGCGGGGCAGGCCGCCGACATGAACGAGGATCAATGCGCGCTGATTCTGATTCAGCGCAAGCATATCCTCGACGGCGATTGCACTCGGCTGCGCGAAGAGCTCGGCGAGCTGACGACGGAAGCCGAGGACGCGAAGAAGAATCTGATCTCGTTCAAGGGTGAGATCGAAAAGCTCAAGGTCGAGAAGGTTCGGATGATCGCACGGATGAGGAACGCGCAGGCCCGGGTGCGAATCCAGCGCGCGCTCGAAGAGATTTCGTACGACGACGACGTCCGCGCGCTCGAAGAAGTGCGCGAGTCGATTCAGCGGATGCTCGCGCAGGCGGGCGTCAATCACGAAATCGCAGGCTCCGAGCTGGGCGACAAGCTCGAGGCAATCCGCCTGCGCAACGCCGAGGCCAAGGCCCAGGCCGAGCTCGCGGACCTGAAGCGCAAGCGCCGTCCGCCGCTGGCGCCGATGGATATTTTCACCGCAGCGGCCAACGCCGCCGCCAACGGCGACATCAAGCACGCGAACTGATGCTGATCATGGTGAGCCTAGCCATCTTTTCCGGAAACAAGATCGACGGGAGCATGCTCCATCGTGGAGAGTCGTTTTTTGGCCTTGCTCTTTTCGGAGGACTTGATTTGGACCTCACCTATGCGCCGCCCGAGCTTGCAGTTACCGTCGTCGCGATATTCGGCGGTGCCAGAGTGAGAGTGCGCCCCGACGAAGAAGTGGTGTGCGACGGCTTTAGTGTGTTCGGAGGGCGCAACATCGATCTGCGCAGGCGGCAAACAGCCGCGAACAGTTCGGAGTCGAGCGCTACGATAAATGACGACGAGGACGCTCCTCTACCGCTGGACATTCTTGCGTACTCGATGTTCGGAGGCGTCACCGTGAAGCGGGCGAGTGCTGAATTTGCTTGATCAATCACCAAGATTGGGAAATATGAAAACAGGAACGACAATTGTTGCGGCACTCTCACTATTCGCGCTGCTTGGCTCTGGATGCGGTCGTGGGCCGCATCCTGGGCCTCCACCGGCGAACGGCGAGTCTGGCGCTTCGAAAGGCGAATCGGGCGCCGGGTCAAATGATGTGACCGGTGTGTGGGCAAACAGCGTCTTTGGTTCCGTCGATGTGAAACAGACGGCCAATCTCTGCGCCGGGCGGGTGCAACTCGCTCAAGGCAACGCGACAGTCAACGATGCGTGCTTCACCGGCGACACCAACGTCGTGCTATGCACCGACGCATCGTCGGCGAGTGCCGTCCAATGCGCCGCCGGCGAATGGCAAGCTGGTCCTCGCGGGCAACGGCAGCGATCAGATCAACTACGCGCGCGTCAGATGAGCGTCTAGCGGCGGAACAGCGCGGAGTCCGCGATCGGCAGACCCAGCGCGTATCGGCGCAGCCAGTCGAGCGCGACCTGCGACGTGATCAGCTTGATCCAGTCGCGAGTGCCGCGGAACTGGTAGCGGCGCGTGAAGTTCTGATCGTCGGCGGACAGCGCGATGCATACCGTGCCGACCGGCTTGTCCGGCGTGCCGCCGTCGGGGCCCGCGATTCCCGACGTCGCGACCGATACGCTCGCGCCCGTGCGCTTGCGAACGCCGGCCGCCATCTCGCGCACGCATTCTTCGCTCACTGCGCCGTGCGCTTTGAGCGTGTCTTCCGAAACTCCGAGCACTCCCGACTTCACGTCGTTGGAATAGGTGACGAGGTCGCCAACGAAGTATTGCGAGCAGCCGGGAATGTTGGTGATGCGATGTCCGATCAGTCCGCCGGTGCATGATTCCGCAACCGCGACTGTGAGCTTTTTTTCGATGAAAAGACGGCCGACAGTTTCCTCCATCGAGGTGTCGCCTTCGGCGTAAATGAATTGCGAGATTTTCTCGCGCACGCGATGTGCCAGCTCGTCGAGCTTGCGATCGACTTCGCCGGGTTTTCCCTCGACTCTGATCTTCAGCGAAATCTGCGGGAAGCTCGCGCGGAACGAGACCTTCGCTTCATCCGGCTTGATCAATCCCGCCACCGCTTCGTCGAGCGCCGACTCGCTCATCCCGAAAGTCTGGAAAATCTTGCACCGCGTAAACCTGGTCGGTGCCGCGATTCGCCGCGATCCACGGTATCACCGTGTTTTCCATCATCGGTTTCATCTCGCGCGGCACGCCCGGCAGCACGATCAGATGCGCGGTGTGACCGCCGAGCGTCACCGGCATCCTGAAGCCGGGCGCGGTGCCGAGCGGATTCTGAATGACCGTCGCGCCTTCGGGAAACTCCGCCTGCTTGAGGTTGTTCTCGGGCATCGGCCGGCCGATCGACGCGAACAATCTCTTCATGTGATCGACGGCGGCCTCGTCGCGCCGCAATTTCACGCCCGCGACGCGCGCGATCGTTTCGGTGGTCAGGTCGTCGGCAGTCGGCCCGATGCCGCCGGTCGAAATCACGACGTCGCCTTTCTCGATCGCGGTGCGCCACGCCCATTCCAGGCGATCGGGAACGTCGCCGACCGTAATCACCGCGACCAGATCGATTCCAATTTCCGCGAGCTTGTCGGAAAGGTAGTTGGCGTTGGTATCGACGACCTTGCCGGTGGTGATTTCGTCGCCGGTGGAAAGAATCACAGCGTTTTGAATCATCGTGAACTCCTTGCGGGCGTGTACCTTCAGAGCATGCGCACGAGCACCTGCAGCACAATATTCGCATAAATCGCGGCCGCCAAATCGTCGAGCATCACGCCCGCGCCGTTGCGCATCCGGCGATCGATCAGGCTCGCCGGCCACGGCTTGATCACGTCGGCGATTCGAAACAGCAGGAATCCGACCATCATCCAGCCGAACGTGATCGGATTGCCGAACATCGTCGCGGCCATCCCGAGCACTTCGTCGATCACGATGCGCGAATCGTCGTGATTGTCGAAAATCTTCTCGGCGCGATCGGAAATCCAGCACGCAATCGCAAATGCGATCGCGAAGACCATCAAGCACAGCGCCGGCGAATGCTTCCACAGCGGCCCGAACACGAGCCACACGACGACCAGCCCGACCACCGAGCCTGCAGTTCCCGGCGCGATCGGAGCGTAGCCGGAATATATTCCGGTGGCGAAGAAGATGATGAGTGCGCGCATCCTGCAGGTGTCAGCTTGTAGTCAACGTCACGGGATCTTCTTCGGCGCCGACCTCGACCGATGCGACGCCTGCGACAGTCTGCGCGACTCCGATCACGAGATTGTCCCACGGCGGCACCAGTCCGGGACCGCTCACGCGCACGCATCCCGACGAGCAATTGACCGACATCTGCGTGTCGCCAATTTTCGGATGCGCCACCAAAGCCGCATGCACCTGCGCGGCGATCGCGGCGTCGGCCATGCACCTGGTTCGCTCCGGATTGCTCTCGCTGTCGATATGAGTCGCGAGCGCCGCCAGAGTGTTGGCATGCGACGCGAGCGAGAGCCGCGAGGTGTTGATCACCAGGTCGTAAATCGCGGGGTCTTCGATGTCCTGGCCGAAGAGAGTTTGAATGCGCGCCTTCACTTCCGTGTCGAAGTCACGAACGCGCTTGTCGGCAGCGCCTGCAGAGAGCTTTTCCTCGCTGGCGACCTGCTTGATGCGATCGGCCACTGGAGCCATCGTGCGCACCCTGATGCCGCATCCGCCTTCGGGAAGAAAATGCGACGAGCCGCGTCCCGCGACGACGATCCGGTCCTGCGCAGCCTCCTGCAGGAAGACGGCGCGATAGTACGCGGCGAAACGGCCGGTGTCGGTCTTGCGCTCCCAGAAATGCGGACTGTGCACGTCGAACCATTTCATCTGCTCGGCGTTGACGTTGAAGCGCTTGGCCGTCTCGGCGATCAACTGCTCGCCGCTCTGGAAGCGATACCCCAGTTCCCGCGCCGTGAGCTCACCGAGCTCGATACCCCTGCTGCCTATCTGCTGACTAATCGCGATAACCGCCATCGATGCTTTCCCCGAGCCGGCGAGTTTCGTCCCCGGACGCCATCTTAGGTTCATGATCGCAAAAAGGGCAAACAAACTTCGCGATGGAATCGGCATCGAGGTGCAGCTAGGATTTCGCGCGCTGGAAGGAACGATGGAAGAAAGTGATTTGACGCGCGAGCTGAAGCTCGCGAAGAAGGCGGCGCGGGAGGCGGGCGAGATCCTGCGCGGTTATTGGCAAGCGCGAGGGGCTCAAAGTCGGATCGAAGGGGCACGATAATCCTGTCACGCAGGCCGACCTCGAGGCGGACAGTGCGATCAAGAAGTCGCTGCGCGATCCGTTTCCCTCGTACGGATGGCTCTCCGAAGAGACGGTCGACAACGACGACCGGCTGAAATGCCGGCGCGTGTGGATCGTCGATCCGCTCGACGGCACCAAGGAGTTCATCAACGGCATTCCCGAGTTCTCGGTCGCGATTGCGCTGATCGAAGATGGAGTGCCGATTCTCGGCGTCACCTACAATCCAATCAAGCGCGAGATGTACTGGTCGGCGCGCGGCGTCGGATGTCATCTGAATACGCGGCGGGTGCGGGTCACGCGCACTGCGGACGCTCAAGCGCGCGACTGTGCTTGCGAGCCGCAGCGAAACGGCGCGCGGCGAATGGCAGGTGTTTCACGGGATGCTGATAGTGAGCCCGACCGGCAGCGTCGCGTACAAGCTCGCGATGGTCGCGGCGGGCAAGGCGATGCGACGTTCACGCGCTCGCCGAAAAGTGAATGGGACATCGCGTCGGGCGCGGCGCTGGTGGCCGAGGCGGGAGGAACGATCACGGACATCAAGGGACGTGCGCTTCGGTTCAATCAACGTAATGTGAAGCTCGAAGGGTTGATCGCGGACAATCGGTCCTGCACGCGGCGTTGATGAAAGTCGCGCCGAAGGGCGCGTTAGGAACCTAACCCCTAACCCCTTCCCTAGAGGGAAGGGAACAAAATAAAGCGGGAGCTACCCTGCGGACGCGGTCGCGATTTCGTAGCGGGTGCGGCCGGGGCCGGTTTCGGGGAGGAAGTACATCGTTACGATCGGCAGGAACTGGAAGACCAGGAAGCCGAGCATCACGGTGCGCAGTCCGATGTGCGCGGCGAGTGCGCCGCCCAGGAATGGCGAGATGAACGCGCCGAAGTAGCCGATCGCCCAGACGAAGCCCAGTGCCGCGCCGACGCGGGTCGGATTCATTCCGGGCAATTCCATCAGCAGTGTCGTGATCGCGGCGAGCGATCCCGCGGAGCCGATCCCGACCAGCACCAACGACAGGCGAATCCATGTCGGATCGGGAAACGTCAGCGCGCCGGCGCATCCGACCAGCGTCGCAAATGCGATTGGCCATGTGAACGGTTTGCGCAGTCCCGACATCCCGGTGCCGATTCCGCCGCCCAGTGCCGCGAACAGTCCTGTGAACGGCAGCACCTGCGTCATCAGCGAGGCTTCGGCGAGCGACATGCCGCGGTAGGTTCGGAAGAACTCGGGCAGGAACGCGGTGTAAATCTGGAATACCCACATGCCGCCGAAGAGCCCGCCGGCGATCAGCAGCACGTTGCGCATCTTCGCGACTTCCATCAGCGCCGATCCGCGTTCAGCCGGCGCTTCGACCGCGCCGGGCGCCGGCGTTGTGATCTCGGTGCGACGCTCGCGTCCGAAGATCGACCACAACAGCGCGACGCCTGCCGAGCCGACGCCGTACCACAGCAGGGTCATCCGCCACGAGCCGACCGCCGCGAACAGCGACGGCGTCGAGCGGAAGACCGCGGTGAGTCCGACGTAGCCGAAGGAGAAGTTGACCATGTTGATGTACGGCCATTCGCCTTCGCCGAACCATTGCATGACCAGCGTGCCCGGCGGCGCGATCACGAGGCCGTAGCCGACGCCCTCGAGCACGCGGCATGCGAGCAGTGCGACGAAATTCGGTGCGTAGCCGCTCGCGACCTGCCCGATAGCCATCAGCCAGATTCCGATAATCAGCGCGCGCAGCGGTCCGATACGCTCGGCGACGACCGCGCCGAGCAGCGAGAAGATGCCGATGCATAGCGCGATGATCGAGATGATCAGGCCCGCGCTACTGAGCGAGATGCCGAGCCCGTTCCTGATTTCCTGGAGTATCGGCGCGGGCGCGAGCCACGCGAACGACTGCGCCGTCAGCAGCAGCAGCAGCAGGACTTCGATAACCCATCGGTAGGGCGAGAGTTTGCTCGTTTGGCTCATCGGCAGATCGCGCTCCCGTTTGTGCTCTCGGGTATATCGCGACTCGTCGGCCTGTGCGCCACCGCAAAAACTTCAGATCTTCTGATCGCCGCTGGCCCATCGGATGTAGAAGAACATCCCGAGGCCGTAGACCGCCGCGATCAGATAAAAGACCGCGCTGAAAGATTTGGTCGCCTGCACGATCATGCCCGTCGCGGCGACGCCGATGATGCCGGGGACGGTCGCGAAGGTATTCGAGATTCCCATCAGGATTCCGGCGTAGGTCGGAGCGACGTCAAGGTGATTCACGCCGAAGGCCGCGGAGCCGATGCCGTTGGACGACGCCGCGAGCGTAAGCAGTGCGACCGCTATCGCCGGCGAAGTGCGCAGCGGGCACGACGACCAGCGATATCGCACCGAGCGCGAAAGCCGCGGTCTGCATCGACTTGCGCACGGTGCCGACTGCGAGGCCGCGCGCGATCAGGGCGTCAGCGAGCCAGCCCGAGAAAGCTTATCGTGAAGAACGTCGTGATCCACGGAATGATCGAATACACGCCGACGCGTTCGAGCGGCACCGCTGAACGTGTGATGCAGATAGGTCGGCATCCAGAGCAGCAATATGTTGAATCCGAAGTTGCTGCAAAAATGCGCGACGACGATCGCCCAGACTGCCGGCTCGCGCGCGATTGCGGCCCACGGCACGCGCATCGCGCGCGGCTCGGCAGTGCGCATCGACGTGATCAACTCGAGTTCGGGCGCGGTCACGCGCGACGACGTCTCGGGCCGGTCGGCGGCGACGTACATCCAGACGGCGACCCAGACCAAACCGAGCGCGCCCGAGATGTAGAACAGCGCGGGCCATCCGAACGCCTTGATGATCAGCGGACTCACGCTCAACGCCAGGACCGTTCCCACGTACATCCCGCTGTAGTTCACGGACAGCACGCGCGCGCGCTCGGACGGCAACGTCCAGCGGGCGGTCAGGCTGTGAATCGAAGGAAAGTTGACGCCCTCGCCGAGGCCGAGCAGTACGCGCGCCGCGAGCAGCGCGCCGAATGACGCGGCGGCCGCGATCGGCGTGACGAAGGTCGCGAGCGACCAGATCGCGACGCCGGCCGCCAGCACGCGATGGCCGCCGAATCGATCCGCCATCCATCCGCCGACGAGTTGCGTCCACAGGTATCCCCAGAACACCGCCGAGAGCACGAGTCCCTGCGCGGCGGAGTTGTAGCCGAATTGATGTGCGAGCGGGATTATCGCGACCGAGATGCTGATGCGATCGATGTAGCAAAGCGCGGTGCCGAGAAAGAACAGCGCGACGACCGTGTAGCGCTGCGGCCATCGCGGAATTCCAGGCGCGGTGACGCGCGCATCGTGCAGGCTCGCCCATGATGCGATCGAGCTTAGGCCGCGCGATGCGCAAAAAAAAAGACGCGAGAGGCGAACCTCCCGCGTCCTGATCGAATCTGTGGGACGTGTGGTCGAATCGACGCTTGCGCTATCTCCCGACGGCGTGACGGACGGTATTGAGAATGTAGATGAAATCGCGCGGCGAGCGGACGTCGCCGAGCAACGCCACCCGCGAAAGCATTTCCATCTCGCTCGCGGTAATGTTGTGGACGCGCCGCAACTGCTCGTTCTTCCTGAAATCTTCCCAGGCCGACTCGGCCGGGGTCTCGACCTCGGGGCTCAGCAGGGCCTGCGCGCGAGGATTGGCGAGGAAAAACAGTTCGCGGCGATCGAGCCCGAGCACTTCCGCCAAGCGAGTCAGAATCTTGTCGGAAGGATGGCGTTTGCCGGACTCCAGATGTCCGACATACGGCGTGGAGGTTTTGATGCGGCGGGCAACTTCTTCCTGGGTGAGATCCAGTTGCCGTCGCCGCTCACGAATGACCTGTCCGAATGTACGTTCCTTGTTGCGTGCCATGTTGAAACCTCTTCCCCTTTTTATGTGCCGATTTTGCGGTCGATTCGATCGATTCGAACACACGTCCACCAAAATGGTGTTATTCGACACTTACAGTTAGTACCATCAAGACGACTTAAAGGCAAGCGTACTAATGCAGGATTATTTCGACTCGTTCGGCCGCATCACACATTCAGATAGTATAACCCTACAAACTGTTTAGACGCGACGGTCGCTCGAAAATATTCAGTATCGTTAATAAGCCGGATCGTCGGCTCTTTTCAATTTCCGTAGGGATTTCGGCCATGATTCAGATAAATGGAAAAATCCGCGACGCCGTCGTCGGGCCGCGCCGAACTCTTGAAATGTGCGGCGGCGCCGCGGCGGAGGCCGTCCATCGAGACCACGTCCTTGCCGATCGAATGGCCATCGCGATCGAAATAACGCACTTCGAGCTGGAGCGGGCCGGTGTCGTCGCCGGTGTTGCGAACCTCGCCTTCGACCGACACCCGGTCGCCGCTTCGCACCAGGCGGGTGTCGGCCACCTTGACCGGCTCCACACCGGTCAGCGAGTAGAACACGTAGACCGCGAAACATAGCGCGCCGAGCAGAACGATGATCGCGCCTTTACGCATCGGCGACGCGCCTAGTACGACCGCGGCAGGCCGAGCACGTGCTCGGCGATCGAGTTCAACACCATCTCCTGCGACACCGGCGCGATCTTCAGCAGACGGCATTCGCGGAAGTAGCGCTCGACGTCGTACTCGCGAACGTAGCCGTAGCCGCCGAGCGTCTGCACCGCGCGATCGCAAGCCTCGAACGCGGCGTCGGCGGCGCGCAGCTTTGCGGTGTTGGCCTCGGGACCGCATGGCTTGCGATTGTCGAACAGCCACGCCGCCTTCAGCATCATGAGTTCCGCCGCTTCGAGCTTCGAGTACGAATCCGCGAGCGGATGCGCGATGGCCTGGTTCTGTCCGATCGGACGGCCGAAGACGACGCGTTCTTTTGCGTATTGGACCGCCTTTGCGACCGCGGCGCGGCCGATTCCGATCGCTTCGGCCGCAACCAGGATACGCTCGGGATTCAACTCCGTCGAGCAGGCAATGAAAGCCGCGGCCTTCGCCACCGATCAGATCCGACGCCGACACTTTCAGGTTGTCGATGAACAGCAAGTTGGTATCGACCGCGGCGCGGCCGAGTTTTTCGAGCTCGCGAATTTCGACGGCCGACGGTTCGAGCTCGGCGAAGAACAGGCTCATGCCGTCGGTCTTCTTTCTGACCTGCTCGAACGGCGTGGTGCGCGTGAGCAGCAGCATCCGTTTCGCCTCGCGCGCCTTGGTGGTGAAAACTTTGCGGCCGTTGATGATGTAGTTGTCGCCCTCGCGGCGGGCTGCCGTCTTGATATGTGTGATGTCGTTGCCGGCGTCGGGCTCGGTGACGGCGAACGCGACATGCATCTCGCCGCTGACCACTTTCGGCAGATAGCGCAGCTTCTGCTCCTCGCTGCCGTGGAAGACGAGCGGGCTGACGCCGAAGATCGACAGATGAACCGCGCTGGCCGCCGCCATCGCGCCGCCCGAGGCCGCGACTTCGCGCATCACGAGGGCCGCCTCGGTGATTCCAAGGCCGCTGCCGCCGTAACGCTCGGGAATCGCGACGCCGAGATAGCCGGCGGCGGCGACCGCGGCGAAGAAGTCGTGGGGGAATTCGGCGCGCCGATCGTGCTCGCGCCAGTATTCGTCCGGAAAGTTTGTGCACAGGGTGCGGACCTGCCTGACGATCTCTTCCTGAGCTTCTGTCAGTTCGAAATTCATTTGTGTTCCAACCGTTTCGAGATTGAAATCTTTGCGCGGTTTTGGCGAGACGTCGATTGGCTGAAAACCTAGGGCATCTGTCGAGGCCTATAGGACAGAGAGTAGGTGTGTGGATTCATACAATAGGTGGTGTCTTGAAATGACTCCCCACCAAGGGTAGCTTCGTTCCGTCAAAAATTACTTTGGCGTGAAGCAGAGGTTGCCGGCCGATTTACGGGGCAGGCCGACGAAGTTGGGGGTTTCAGCAGATCGCGCATGGCTAATGCGCTAGCATAGAAAGTCAGTGAGGGTCAGGCTTAAGAGTTCATGTTCAAATCGGAATGCACCCGTTAGAACTTGAAGGCCTAGGGCTAAACTGATTAAAGACGCGGCAAATGCATTATATAAGGGCATCACCATATCGCTGACCGATAGCCGAAAATCCTTATTAATACAAAGGATTTTCGGCGTCGTTCAATTATTACACCGGTATGAATCTTGTAACCAAGGCAGCCGGTTAATCACCGTAGCCCGCTACGTGTGGGCGCAGTAAGCCGCGGCTTGAAGGCCGCGCATCTCGGGAGGGAGGAGATAGTGAACAGAACGAGAACGACCCGGGGCGTTGTCTGGATTCGCCTGGTTGCCGGCGTCGCACTGATCGGATTGCTGTGCAACGCGAATGCGCTGGGCGGCAGATCCGGATCCAGCCACGACGACAACTACGACGAGGAGGCATCACCACCATCATGTGGTCACCACGACCACGACCACTACTGACCGAGGCCCCGACGAGGAGCAGCGGCTCAATGCGCTGTCGGGCCAGGTCGGCAATCTGCAGAAGCAGCAAGACGACACCACCAGCGAGGTTAAAAAGATAGAGGCGGCGATGGTCGTCGCACCGCCGGCGGCTAACGTGGCAGCCGGTCACTATCGGCCAGCATGTCGGTCTGGCCGAGACCAACATCGCCGCGATCCAGAAGAACCTGTCGGACAACCTTGGTATCAGCGTGCACGCGCTGGTCGATGCGGGCTACGAGCATAACTTCAACCAGCCGAACCGCCAACGTCAACGTGTTCCGCGCGTGGGACGAGGATGGATTTCAGCTCACTCAGGGCAACCTGCACATCGAGCGCGACGGAACGGTTGGATTCGTGACCGACATCAACGTCGGCCAGGTCGCGAACTCGATTTCCGCAGTGACGCACTACTCGAACGTCGCGCCGGTCGGTGGCCAATGGATCGATGCGACGCAGTACTACCTGACCTACACCGCGCCGATCGGATCGGGCGTGAGTTTTGAAGCCGGCCGCTTCGTAACGCTGCTCGGCGCCGAAATCATTCCGGTCTACAACAACCAGAACTTCAACGAGAGTCGCGGCCTGCTGTTCAACCTCGGCGAACCGCTGACTCATACCGGTATCCGCGCGAGCTACACGTTCAACGATTACGTATCGGCGACGGCCGGTCTGAACAACGGTTGGGATGATCCTGCGGCGAACAGCAACGGCGGTCCCGAACTACGAAGGCGAGCTGACCCTGAACAACAAGGACAAGTCGTTGAGCCTTGTGATCAACGGCATCTGGGGGCCGAATGCTGTCCCGGGGCCGAACTGGTAAGCAGGGTCATTCCAATTCCAACCTGGGCGCGATCGATCCGATCGGGACCTGGAAGCCGTCGTTCATACCCAACCTGACGCTGCAAGCCGAATACCTGTACGCGTCGCAGGCGGGTCCGGTGATCAACGGTCACAGCGCATCGTGGCAGGGCGCGGCGGAGTACGTGGTATACGATTTCACTCCTGCGCTGGAGTCGGCGACGCGCGCCGAATTCTTCGACGACATGGACGGAGCGCGCACCGACGGCGAGGCGCAGACCGTTGTGGGAGATCACCCAGACGATCAGCTACAAGATTCCCGAAGTGACGGGGCTGATCGCACGCCTGGAATATCGGCATGACAACTCGAGTCAGAACTCGTTCACGAACAACAATTTCATCAACCCGGTGACCGGCGCGCAGCATCTGTGGCACGGACAGGATACGTTGGCTGCAAATATCATTTACGCCTTCTAATCGTGGCGGGGAGCTAGAGCATCAGGCGCGCAGCGATGCGCCAAAGCGGCGGGTCCGAATAACCGGACCCGCCGCTTCTCTTTTGTGATAGCTGGATGCACGCGATCGATGCGTGATAGTAGTTCGCGCGCCGCTCATGAATCACGCATCCGCTGTCGTAATCCTCGCCTTGCTGCTGTTTGGGCCGCTCGCGGTTACGCAGATCGAGCACAATATCGAGCTCTATTGCCTCGCGCTCGGCGTGCTCGCGACGCTGCTCGGCACCGGCTTCACGCACGAGTTGATCCTCGAGGCGTTGCACGAGCCGGTCGCTATCAGCATCGCGGTGATCGTCGCGGCTCTACTGTTCGGATGGGCCCGGCCGCGGGCTCGACCGGGTCTTCGAGCCGGCTGCGTCAGCGAGTATCGCGACCGGTGCTGACCGCGGCTTCGATTTTCGTGATCGCGTCCATCTCAAGCGTCATCACGGCGATCGTCGGCGCGCTGGTGCTGGTCGAGGTGATTGGCCTGCTTCATCTGGCGGGCGACAAGCGGGTGCGCGTGACGGTCGCTGGATGCTTTGCGATCGGCATGGGCGCGGCGCTGACGCCGCTGGGCGAGCCGCTCTCGACGCTGGCGGCGCGAGCGCTCAATCTGCGACTTCTTGGGGTTGTTCGATTTGCTTGCGCCGTGGGTATTTCCGGGCGTGATTGTGAGTTCGATCGTCGCGGGCGTATTTGCGCGCGGCGAATACGACGAAGCGCCCGCAGCGCGCGCACGTGCGGCAGACCTACGGCGCGATTTTTTTCCAGGCGGGCAAGGTGTTCGCGTTTATCGCGGGACTGGTGATGATCAGCAGCGCCTACGGCCCGATTGCGAACGAGTACGTCAGCAAAATGAGCAACGATCTTCTGTTCTGGGCCAACACCGTGTCGGCCGCGCTCGACAACGCGACCCTGGTTGCGCTCGAGGTCCACAGCATGTCGTTGCCGCGCGCGCGCGAGGCGATTCTGTCGCTGCTGGTCTCCGGCGGGATGCTGATACCGGGCAACATCCCGAACATCGTGAGCGCGGGCGCGCTCAGAATCGGCAGCGCGGCATGGGCGAAGATCGGCGTGCCGATGGGGCTGGTGATGCTCGGCATTTATTTTGCTGTAATCAAATTAATGGGCTGACTAGGGGAGAAATAGTTGCAGAATGCACGGGATCCTTGATCGAGGCGCGACCTCTCCGGACATGTGATGCTGATTGAATATGCGTCAGCTGCCCGCTCCGTGAGCGTTGCGTTAGCGGTGCTTTCGTGACAGAAAAAAAGATTCCGAAATCGATCAACCAACAGGTACAAATATCGCCGCCCCGTGAAGCGGCCAGGAGGGTTACGGGTTAGATGACGCCAAAACAAGTATTGGCAATGATCAAGGAAAAGGGCGTGGTGATGGTCGATGTGAAATTCATCGACCTGCTCGGCACGTGGCAGCATTTCACTGCCCCGATCTCCGAGTTCAAGGATGAAGCTCCCTTCGATGAAGGCCTGGGCTTCGACGGGTCGTCGATTCGCGGATGGCAGGCGATCGACAACAGCGACATGCTGGTGATTCCCGACCCCGAGACTGCGGTGATGGATCCTTTCACCAAGGATCCGACACTCAGCATCATCGCGAACATTTCCGATCCGATCACTCGCGCCGACTATTCACGCGACCCGCGCAACATCTCGCGCAAGGCCGAGGCATACCTGAAGACCACCGGCATCGGCGACTCGGCGTACTTCGGGCCCGAGCCGGAGTTTTTCATCTTTGACTCGCTGCGCTACGACACCACCCAGAACTCGAGCTACTACTTTATCGATTCGAACGAGGGTAACTGGAACAGCGGGCGCGAGGGCGCGGTCAAGGACGGCGCGAACCTCGGCTTCAAGGTCAAGAACAAGGCCGGCTACTTCCCGGTGCCTCCAGTCGACACCCTGCAGGACATCCGCACCGAGATGGTGCTCGAGATGGAGCGGGTTGGCATCCGCGTCGAGAAGCAGCATCACGAAGTCGCGACCGCCGGTCAGGCTGAGATCGACATGCGCTTCCAGACGCTGACCAAGATGGCCGACTGGCTGACCTGGTACAAATACATCGTCAAGAACGTCGCGGTGCGCCACGGGATGACGGCGACCTTCATGCCCAAGCCGATCTTCGGCGACAACGGCACCGGGATGCATACCCATCAGAGCATCTGGAAGGGCGAGACGCCGCTGTTCGCGGGCAACGGCTACGCCGGGATGTCGGAGACTGCGATGCACTACATCGCGGGAATTCTGCATCACGCGCCGACCATCGCGGCCTTCACCAATCCGGGGACGAACTCGTACCGCCGGCTGGTGCCGGGCTTCGAGGCGCCGATTAACCTGGCGTACTCGTCGCGCAACCGATCGGCGTCAGTGCGAATCCCGATGTACTCGCCATCGCCCAAGGCCAAGCGAATCGAAGTGCGGTTCCCCGACCCGACCTGCAATCCGTACCTCGCTTTCTCGGCGATGCTCATGGCGGGAATCGACGGAATCCAGCGCCGGCTCGATCCGGGCCAGCCGCTCGACAAGGACATCTACGCACTGACGCCGGCCGAGCTGGCCGAAGTGCCGAGCATGCCCGCGTCGCTCGATGAGTCACTGGCGAACCTGAAGCGGGATCACGAGTTTCTGCTGAAAGGCGACGTGTTCACCGAGGACCTGATCGAGACGTGGATTGATTACAAGATGGCGAACGAAGTCAGCGCGATTCGGTTGCGGCCCCATCCGTACGAATTCGCGCTCTATTACGACGCGTAAGCACACCACTTCGCGCCGACAAAACAGAAAGCGGCGGGCCTCACGGCCCGCCGCTTTTATTTTGGCGTTCAGCGAAAGATCCGGGCCAACTCTATTGCCCCGTCCCTGACAGCGGGATCGTCTGCGGACCGCCCGTCGCGTTGTCGAAGATGGTCAGGGTCGAGGTCTTGGCCCCCGGCGATTGCGGAGCAAATGCCACTTTAAGCTTGCACTTCTTTTTCGGGAACAGATTCTGCGTGCAAGTCGTCGCACCCGCGGGGAATCCGAATTCCTGCGGGCTGGCCGGCGTGACCATAAATGAGATCGGGCTCGCGAAGGTGATAGGCGACCCCTTCTTGGCCGAATTGCTGAGCGTGAACGTGAACACTTTGCCATGACCCACCGAGACTCTACCGAAATTCTCGTGTGTCGGTTTGGTTTTCAAGCGCGCGGGAACCGGAGTTGACGTTGCGGTCGGAGTCGCGGTCAATGTCGGCGTTACCGTGGTAGTCTCGGTTGGGGTGGCAGTCCTGGTCGGAGTCGGTGTCGGAGTTGCTCCCGTCACAGTCCTCGTGGGCGTTGGCGTTGGGCCGGTAGAAGTGGCGGTCGGGGTCGGCGTGGCGCCACCCGGTACTTTCAACGATACCGTGTCGATCGCAAAGTCGCTGCAATCGCCCGTGCAGCTTGTGATGCTGAAAGTGACGGCGTGGATGTTGCCCGCGGTGTTGTCGAGGACGCCGATGAAGGTAGCGTCGCCGGCGACGTCACTCTCAACGGTGAATGGACCTCCGAGCGAGGTCATGCTGCTGTCGAAGGGCTGAATCGACGCCGTGAACTGAGCGGGGCCGTCGGACTGGATGAAGGCGCCCGCACCTGCCAAGTTCTTCGAGCTGAAGATCAAGGAGAGCGGACCGTTGCCGCTATTGCCGGTGTCTGCGGTCCAGATCAGGCTGTCGCCCGCGCTGAATCCACTAAGGCCGGCCAGGTTCCAACTGCAAGCAGCCGACGGGCATACCTCGGCGACGAGGCTGTTCGGACCCATCAGAGAGACCGATCCAGTCACTCCATTGGTGGATGTGAAAGGAGGAGCCGCAGACAGCACGGTCGCGTCGGCGCCTAATTGCGACCATACGATTGTATCGTTGGCGCCCAAAGCGCCGAGGCTGGTAACCACCGCGACGCTATCCGCGCGTGCAGCGGCGGTCGCGATCAGTATCATGAGTATCGCAGCGACAGCGCTCCGCAAGCCGAGTTTATGCATTGACGGTCCCATCGTTCGGGTCCTCCCCCCGAGAGCATCAAGCCTTAAGTGCATGGCGCACCCGCATCCGACGTGAAGGTATTGTTGTCGGAAAATGTGCCGTCAACTGCGATCGACGGAGCGCCGTAGAACCAGGAGAAGAACACCAACTCCTGCAGGTCGTACTCCATACCGTTCAGCAATACTTGTGGAACGATTGTGCCGCTGAGGGCATCGCCCACTTCGAGATTACCCTGGCACCCCGGCTGTTGTCCGATATGTCCCCATGGTGGGACCGGGTTGCTGCCCAGAGGATCGTCCATCCACTCCGCGACCTCGTGCGACATCACGGAACTGTTGCCGGTAGTGCTACCAGGCTGATCGAACAGTAAAGTGGTATCCCAATCGGCTACTCCATAGGTCTGGACCGGAAATCCTTGCGAGTTGTGATAGCCCAGTGCGCAGCCACTGCCGCAGGCCGATTCACCGGTCTGGTTCATGACCACGTTGTAGAAAAGAAAGATTGGGAACTGGGTCGGAGAAATTTTTCCCGCAGTCGTCAACGAGCTGATCAAGGTTTGAGCCTCGCCGCCGCTGCCTCCGGTGAAAATCACGGGATCCCACCATGAGCCATCCAGTCCGCCCAAAGATCCACAGAAACTGCCGACGAAATCGCTCGCGAGGTATCCCTTGCCATGGCCGGTCGGCACTGTCACTGCTTGCACGGGCAACGTTGTCACCGGCGAAAGCGTCGTATGGAACCGGTTTCCGGTGGTAGATACGTTCGACCAGAAGTTCGCGCGTTGGAATTCGTCGACGTACTGTCCGCTGCCTACGTTGATCCCGCCGCTGAAAGGCATCGTGAAATTGACCGCATTCAAGATCGGCGAATTCTGAAAGACCGTGACCGCCGAGCCATGCGGCGAGCAGGTGGGATCGGCGGCAGTGGGATCGAACACCTGCGCGCCGACGTCATGATCGGTCATCGTGAACTTAACCGGGATAATAACGACGGGAATAGTGGTGGTACGGGCGCCGTGAAAAAACGGGCTGCGACCGACCATTACGCCCGAATACGTGTTGCTGTCGCGGCTCGAGGTTACGGTGTACCCCCACATCGGCACCGTTGTGGCAGCAGCCGCCCCGCGCATCGCTTCGTCGGTGGAGACGCCACGCAGCTTTCCGTAGGTGTAATATCCCTCCAGCGGGGGCTGGGGCATTTGCACGGCCTCCTGCGCAAGCGCGGGCGACGCCAGCGTGACCAGGCCCGCCGCCAGAAAAACCAATAGCGACAACACTGTGCGCTTCATCTCAGACCTCCCCAATCTTCGAGAGCGACGCTCCAACAGGTGAATTCCCTGAGAAGTATCATTTAGGTTCGTTTGTGGCAATAGGACTAATCAGAAGGGCAAAAATAGAGGGTAGCGACTAATTTACCGATAAGAATAGCCAAGACAAGCGCCGACTACAATAAGTAGTCGTTAGGCAGCACGTGCCTCACGTTTGCATAGCAACGAGTGGATGCGCCTGCCGCCACGCTCGCGCAACCTCCACCATCGTGACGAATTCGACGCCGCTATGGTTGCGGATGTGGCGCACCAGCCGCTCGAGCATCAACAGGCGGTGTCCACGGCCGATAACCTGCGGATGCATCGTCAACGTGTACACGCCCTCGCCGAGGCGATCGTAAAGGTAGTCGAAGTCGCCCGCCCAGATTTCGTAAACGGCCGACGGCGACGACAGTCCCTGCTGGATTCCCGCACGGCTCGTCACGTACTCGAAGGCGGGAAAGTCGTCGAGTCCCCAGGTGAACGGAATCTCGACCACGTCGATACTCTTGCCGAAGATGTACGGGCCGTCGGTGGAAGCCTGGTCGCCGGAGCGCAGGTAGTAGGGCGAGAAGTCGTCGCCCATCAGGCTCGAGTCGTAAACGAAGCCGCGATCGCGCAGCAGCTCGACCATGTTGTAGCTGAGTCCGGCGCCGGGCGAGCGGTAACCGAGCGGGCGCCGTCCCGTCATGCGCGTGAGCACCTCGTTGCCGCGATCGAGAATCGCGGCCTCGTCCTCGGGGCTCTTCGGATGCGCGTGCAGGTAGCCGTGATTTGCAATCTCGTGCCCGTCGGCCACCAGCCGCTCGACGATTTGCGGATAGGTCTCGGCGCTGTGTCCGGGGATAAACCAGGTCGAGCGGATTTTCCACTCGCGCATCATCGCGATCAGCCGCTCGGCGCCGACGCGGCCGAACTCGCCGCGCGAGATGGCGCTCAGCGAGCTGGCGCGGAAGCCGCCGATCCACAGCGAGATGGCGTCGAAGTCGAAGGTCAGGCAGACGGAGATCTTTTTTCAGATTTTTCACGCTCCATCGCGATCGCTCCCGTTCAGGCCGGCTTGTCGCGCGCGAGCGCTTCGACCTTTTCGAGCCGCTCCTGCAGCTTCTTGTTGTCGTCGCGCAGCTTGTCGATATCCTCGCGCAACCGCTGCCCTTCCTCGATGCGCGAGCGACCTTCGCTGATCGACGTGATCGCGTCGTTCGCATGGCGCTGGATGCGTCCGTCGAGATCGCGATCGGCCAGCCGTCGCAGAGCGGGCAGCGCGCGCTGATCGCCAATCTCGGCGAAGGCGGACGGGATACGCATCCGCATCATGAATTCGCGGTCGTCGACCAGCGGCGTCATGAAATCGAGAATTTCGACGCGCCGGTTGTCCTTCAGCGCTGCAAATCGCGCGAGTGCTCCGACCGCGGCTACGCGCGCGCGCGACGGTCTGCCGTACGCCGAGTAACTCGCGAGCAACGTCGATTGCGCGCTCGTCGCGCAACTCGGCCATCCCGGACAGCGCATGCGTCCGAATCACGTCGAGATACGAGTCGCGCTTCAGCGCTTCAGTCAGATGCGCGAACGCGCGCTCGTCGCGGGTCTTGCCGAGCGCGAGCACGGCCTCCGCCTCGACGAAGTAGCTGGCGTCACCGGCGGTGGCGACGTCCGCAAGCGCCGACGCCGCTCGCGCGTCGCCGCGAAAATTACCGAGCGCGCGCACGACCGAGCGCCGCGCCTTCGGATGCGGCAGCTTGAGTCCTTCGATCAGCGCGTCGAGCGCGGCGCGTGGTGCGAATCGCGCCGAGCGCGGTCGCGGCGTCGGCCTGCACGCCCCAGAATTTGTCGGAGAGCATCGCGTCGCGCAGAGCCGCCGTCGCTTGCGGGCTGCCCTCGTTGCCGAGCTCACGGGCTGCATTGGCGCGGCCGATCGCTTCGGGAGCATGGCGCAGCGCGGCTTCGAGCGCCTCGCGTCCGCGCTTGTGCTTGAGCGTTTTCAGAATGTCGTGCTCGGGATCGAAGCGCACGGCCTTGGGCGCCTTGTCTATCGCAAACGTGAAACCCTGCTCGCGCTCCTTGACCTCGACGCGATGCCGCGTCTCGTGACCATCTGCATCCATCAGCGCGATCGTGACCGGAAACGTGAACGCCGAGGCAATCGTGTCGCCGGTCTTGTGGGTCTGCTTGACCGTGACGCTGAGCAGTTTTTTCTTGTCGTCGAACGAGCTCGAGACTTCGATTTCGGGATGCCCTTCCTTATAGACCCACTGGTCGAAGAAAAAATCGAGGTTGCGCCCTGTCGTCTCCTCGAACGCGCGCTGCAGGTCCTGCGTGATGACGTTGGCGCCGCGATGACGCGTGCAATAGAGATTCAGCGATTTGAAGAACAGATCGTCGCCGGTGACGCGCCGCAGCATGTGCAGCACCAGGCTGCCTTTCTCGTAGAGATGGCGATCGAACAAATCGATCGGATGGCGATAGCGGTTGCATACGATCGGGCGGCGGTAATGATTGGCGTCCTCGTCGAGATAGCTTTCGCGATCCTGCCGGACGTTCCACGCAAACTCGTCGGCCCCAAGATTCTCTTCGCACCAGAGCGCCTCGAAGTAAGTCGCGAAGCCCTCGTTGAGCCACGCGTGTGCCCAGTCTCGGCAAGTCAGCAGGTCGCCCCACCATTGATGCGCCAGCTCGTGCGCGACGAGAGGATCGCTCTTGAAATCGAGATGCGCACGCGCGTCGTGCAGCGTGCTCTCGGTCTGGGTCGTCGCCGACGTGTTCTCCATTCCGCCGAAAATAAAATCGCTGACCGCGACCTGCGCATACTTGGCGTAAGGATAGGGCACGCCGATCACGCGCTCGAAAAACTGGATCATCTTCGGCGTGTTGCCAAACGCGCGGCGCGCATCGTCCTCGCGGCCGGGCGCAACGTAGTAGGTGACGGGAGTGTTGCCTGCGCGCTCTTCGATCAGCGCGAACTCGCCCGCTGCCAGCGTGATCAGATACGACGAGTGCGGCACCTCATGACGCCAGTGAAAGGTGCGAGTCTTCGCCGATGCGTTCGATGACGTGCCGACTAATCCGCCATTGGAAACCGCGGTGAATTTTTCGGGCACGGTCGCGATGACTTCGCTGGTGGTCCGATTGTTCGGGTAGTCGTAGCATGGAAACCAGTAGCGCGAGTCCTCGTCTTCGCCCTGCGTCCACGCCTGCCGGGGCTTGTTCGGATACCCGTCGTCGGGGCCGACAAAATAAAGTCCGCGGCGCGGCTGAGTCGAGTAATCGATCGCGATCTCGATTTCCTCGCCGGCCTTGAGTGCGCGCGGCAGCGCGATCCTCAGCTTGCCATCGGAAGTTTTGAAGGTCGCAGGTTCTCCACCCGCATGAACTGCTTTGATATCGAGTTCGGTGGCATCGAACTCAATGCGATCAAGCGGGCCTGTGATCGCGGACAGCCGATGGGTCGCGGTGCCGGAAATCTTTTTCGCTTCGAAGTCGAGCGCGACCTCGAGCTTGATATGACTTGATGTTGGCGGCGCGGTCGCGCGCCCATTTTGCCTCGACGTGCGCCGGCTGAAACGCGCGGCGTCCACGGGCGAACGCGACAGTAAAGGCCTCGCGGTCACCAAGCTCCTCTGCCAATTGATCTAAAAATCGCGGCTTATGCATGGCCGTGATGTTATGAACCGCGGCCGCCGCGCGCAAACGGGAAAATTGAATGCGGGGCTCCGCGCCCCGCACCCCCGGCAGGGGTGACCCCTGCACCCAGTGATAGAGGCCAGAGAATCACAGGCTAAAGCCTGTGCCACGATGATCATCCAGAGAACACAGGCTAGGGTGTAGCACCATGATCATCCGGAGAATCACAGGCTAAAGCCTGTGTCACTATGATCATCCGGAGAATCACCGGCTAAGCCTGTGCACTATGATCCTGAAGTGGCACCGGCTTTAGCCGGTGATTTTCGGATCGAGCATCACGATCACGCCCTCGTTCGGCTCAAGCATCAGCGGTGACTTCGCGACGTTCGAGCGATCGGGCAATGTGCTCAGCAGAATTTTGCCGGCTGGGATCGCGATCGCGCGCGGCTCAGCGGTGAAGTTCAGCGCGACGATCAGATGCTGCTGCGGCGTATCGCGATGGAAGACAAGACAATCTTCGGGCGCACCCTCGAAGGCGCGATAGCTTCCCTCGACCAGCGCCGGCGTCGATTTGCGGAGCTGGATCAGCCGACGGTAGAGCGAGAGCATCGAGTGTGGATCGTTCAACTGGCGCGCGACGTTGATGGCTTTGAAATCCCCGCATGGCAGCCACGTATCGGTGCTGGTGGAGAATCCACCATTCGGAGCGTCGGACCATTGCATCGGCGAGCGGCAGCCGTCGCGCCCGACCGGATCGCGTTTGCGATCGGCGGGAATTGCCGCATCGCGCATCCCGATTTCCTCGCCGTAGTAAATGAACGGCGTGCCGCGCAGCGCAAACAGCATCACGGCCGCGACGCGCGCCCGCGCCTCACCGTCGCCGTCTCGCGAGTAGCGCGAAATATGCCGCGGGAAATCGTGATTCGACAGCGTCCAGGTCGGCCACGCGCCGGGTCCGAAAGATCTCTCCGTCTGCTCAATCGCAGCGCGGAAACGGCTCGCGTCGTAGCGCGCCAGTAAAAATCGAAAGTTGAACGCGAGCTGAAGCTCGTCCGGCCGCAGAAAATCGGCGAGCCGCTCATGCGCTCGCGGCCAGGTCTCTCCCACCAGGATTCGTTGTTCGTAACCGTCAGAGACGCGGCGAAATCCGCGGATGACGTCATGAACCTCGGGCCGATCGTGGCTGTAGAGAGGATCCTGCGTACCCTTCGCGTGCCAGGGAATATCGGGATCGGTGACCGCGCGAATAGGATTGTCACGCAGCTCGGCATCTTTGATGAGACCGGCGATCACGTCGATGCGAAAACCGTCGGCGCCGCGCTCGAGCCAGAAGCGGATGACGTCGTGCATCGCGTCGACCACTTCGGGATTTCGATAATTCAGGTCGGGCTGCTGCTCGAGGAACATATGCAGGTACCACGACGCCGTCGTCGGATCGTACTTCCACGCGGAACCGCTGAAGGTGCTTTGCCAGTTGTTCGGCGGACGATCCGGCGAACCGGGAACCCAGATGTACCAGTAGCGCTTGGGATTAGTGCGCGATGCGCGCGACTCGACAAACCACGGATGCTGATTCGAAGTGTGGTTGGGCACCAGGTCGACGATCACGCGGATGCCGCGCCGATGCGCCTCCGCGACCAAGCGATCGAACGCTGCGAGATCGCCGAGATCCGGATGGATGCCGCAGTAGTCGCTGACGTCGTAGCCCCAGTCGTCGAGCGGCGACGGGTTGATGGGATTCAACCAGATCGCATCGATGCCGAGCGACTCGAGATAGTCGAGATGCGCGGTGACGCCGTCGAGGTCGCCGATGCCGTCGCCGTTGGAATCGGCAAACGAGCGTGGATAGATCTGGTAGAAGACCGCGCGCTGCCACCATTGAAGAGCCATCGCGGAGCCGTCGAGCGATCAGGCGGCGCGCGAGCCCATCATGTCCGCATAGTTGGTCGCGTAAAATCTCTCGCGCGCGGCCTCCGACAGATTCGGCGTCGACAGCTCGAACCGCTTCAGCGGATTGCGCCCGCCCTCGATATGCGGGTAGTCCGACGAGAACATGCACAGTTCGGGCCCGGCCTGCTCGACGATCCATCCGACCGGCTCGTGCGGAAAGGGCGTGAAGCGCAGGTTGCGGCGCACGTAGTCGGACGCCTTCATCGGCAGGCTCAGATATTTTTCCGACTTCACGAACGTCTCCTGCGAGATGTCGAGGCGCCGCAGCCATGGCACGATCCACATCGCGCCCTGCTCAATACATCCGCCGCGCAGCCGCGGGAACTGCTCGAAGATGCCGTCGAGGACCATCGTCGAGAGAAAAATTTCCGGCATCATGTGGATCGCCATGAAATCCTTCGAGCGAATATTCTCGCCGCCGCCGAGGAAGTCGGTCACCGGGCGTTCGTTGTTGTGAAACGCGCGCGGGATCGCGCGGCCGCCTCCACCGACATGCAGCATGAACGGAACGTCGGCGTCCTGCAGGCGCGCCCACACGCCGTTGAAGTCGGGATGCGTTGGAGATTTTTTCGCCGGCGGCAACGACGGGATGTGAATCGCGGCGCATCCCAGCTTGATCGCCTCGTCGATTTCTTTCTCAGCGAGCTCGGGGACGTCGAGCGGGATGAAGCCGACTGCGAGCAGGCGCTTGTCACCGCGGCAGAAGTCGGCGATTGCGCGATTGTGCGCGCGAGTGCCGCCGTAGAGAACTTCGGGAGTCGATCGAACCTGGTCGAACTCGCCCCAGAAATGCGTGATCGCAAAAGTGGTGAAGACCAACTGCGAGCTGAAGCCGAGCAAATCGAGTGCGCGTCGGCGCTCATCAGGATCGAAAGCGCCGAGCGCTTCCCATCCCTTGCGCAGCATCAGGTTCTTTTCCGCGTCGGCGACCGCGGCCGGATCTTTCTGACGATCGTTCGCATGTGCGATCGCCTTCTCGACCATCCTGCCGCCCGATCCAATCGCTAACGGATGCAGCTTCTCGCGGATGTCAGGATCAGCGTGAGAAATCAGCCAGTCGCGGGTCTCCATGATGTGACTGTCGGCGTCATTGAAGATTCGACCTTCTGCGTATGGCATCGCGATAACCTCGGCTCGTAGAATTCGCGCGGCGTAAACCGCCTGCGCGTTTCGTCTTCAAGATAGTGAAGGACGAGCGCGTCGTACAGAGCTGGTATGAAACGCCTCAGATGGGCTGGCCTACATCTATACGGTTGCCGTCGGGATCCTCGAACACAAAGGCGCGCAGACCGTAGTCCTTGTCCTTGAGGCTCTTGATGATGCGCAGTCCGTGCTGCTGGCATATCGCGTGGAGCGCATCGACGTTGTCCACCATCATGTGCGCGACGTTGAATGACGCGGCCTGATGATTCGGCTGAAGCGTCAGGTGCAACTCGGCCTGATCGCGTTTCAGGATCATGAAGCCGACCGGGGTGCCGTTCTCGAAAACCTTGGTGAAGCCGAGAGCCTTGGTGTAGAAGTCGCAGGCTCGGTCGATGTCCTTGACCGGGAGCATCGCGGCGATTCGTCCAAAGCGAATTCCGTGATCGGTGCCGTCGCTCATCGCCTACCTCACTTCTCCGTGAAGCCGAGATCGTTCAGGCGGTCGCGCGCATCCTTGGCGGCGTCGCGATGGACCATCAGGCGCACTGGAACGCCGGCCGTCGTGCCGAGCATCCGCGACGACGCCGCGTCGAACACGAACGACTCGATGCCGGCCTCGTTCAGATAGTCATGCGCCATCCGAACCGGAGTCGGATCGATGCTGGCGAAAATTTCCTCGAGTTCGGCCGGGTCGGGCGTCTCATTGTCGGGCATTTCGTTTCTTTTCCTGCTCGCGAGTGGTCGATGCGGTCGTCATTCCCTTTACCCGATTATAGATGAGGGCGGCGGCGCCGACTATCAACAGAATCACGATCAATGCGTCGAAGCGGTGAAAATACGGCGCGAGGTCCTTCCAGTGCTGTCCGAGCTTCATCCCGATGTATGCGAGAGCGAGACACCATAGATATGACCCGAGCAGGGTGTAGATGGTGAATTGCAGCAGCTTCATCCTCGACACGCCCGCGGGAAATGCGATGAAGGTGCGGACTACAGGCAGCATCCGGCTCCAGAAGACGGTGTGCGAACCCCATCGCTCGAAAAAGCGGTCGGCGGTTTCGAGTTCGTGCTCCGCGATCAGGACGTACTTGCCGTAGCGCTCGATGAACGGCCGGCCGCCGTATTGTCCGACGAAATACGCTACGTACGATCCCAGCAGGCATCCGACCGCGCCCGCAATCGCGACCATCTGCAGTCCGAAGCGCCCGGTCGCGACCAGGTAGCCCGAGAACGGCATGATGATTTCCGAGGGCAGCGGAATGCATGCGCTCTCGATCGCCATCATCAGCACGACCCCGCCATAGCCGAGCGTGGAAATGGTCGCGACGATGAACGCGGAGAGTCCCGAGATCAACTTATCGAGCATCGGGGACAGAGTGCCATGTCACAGCATCGGTTGCGAGAGTTACGAGCTGAAGCCTGTGCCGCCCAATTTTGACCTCACTTTATTCCGGCTTCGAATCGTACGTCTTCACAATTGCGTGCGCATGATCTGCGTTTGCGGAAACTGAACTCTGGTGATTTCCAAGGATTCACTATTTCGAAGATCCTGGCTGCACGTGGCTGGAGATTCCAAAGTAGGACGGAATTTATTCCGTCGAATTTTTCGATTCAATGTCCAATTCGAATGTTTCGATTCGACGTTAGCTTCGATGTTCTGGTTCGACGGAATAAATTCCGTCCTACGTTCGGAATGAATTCTGGCTTGGACATGAAATGACTTCTACTGTATTTATGTTGAACAGGGGCAGCTTACACAAGTCGAGGCTAGGTTGATGGCAAACAACACGCTGAGTGTGACGGACAATCGGACTGGGAAGAAATATGAGCTGCCGATTGAGGAAGGCGACGTGATTCGGGCGGCGGATTTGCGGCAGATCAAAGTCGGCAAGGATGACTTCGGGTTGATGTCTTATGACCCCGCGTTTACCAACACCGCATCGTGCCGCTCACGGATTACGTATATCGACGGCGACAAGGGCATCCTGCGCTATCGCGGATATCCGATCGAGGAGCTGGCCGAGAAGAGTAACTATCTCGAAGTTGCGTACCTGATTGTGAAGGGTGAGTTGCCTGACCGCGAGCATTACGAGCGCTGGGAGAACAACATCAAGATTCACACGATGGTGCATGAGAATATCAAGAAGTTCATGGAGGGCTACCGCTACGACGCGCATCCGATGGGGATGCTGCTGGGGACGGTCGGCGCGCTCTCGACCTTTTATCCCGACGCCAACGACATCCACGACCTGGAATCGCGCCGGCTGCAGACGCGCCGCCTGATCGGCAAGATGCCGACGCTGGCGGCGTTCGCCTATCGGCACACGAAGGGACTGCCGTACGTCTATCCGGACAACGATCTCAGTTACACCGGCAATCTGCTCTCGATGCTGTTCAAGATGACGGAACTTCAGTACAAGCCCGACCCGGTGCTCGAGCGCGCACTCGACGTGCTGTTTATCCTTCATGCCGACCACGAGCAAAACTGCTCGGCCAATGCGATGCGCGCGGTGGGCAGCTCGCAGCCGGACCCCTACGCGTGCGCGGCGGCGGCAGTTGCGGCGCTCTACGGTCCGCTGCATGGCGGCGCGAACGAAGCCGCGATCCGGATGCTGATGGAAATCGGATCGGTGTCGAATATTCCCGCGATGATCCGCAAGGTGAAGGAGGGCGAGCGCCGGCTGATGGGCTTTGGGCATCGCGTGTATAAAAATTACGATCCGCGCGCGAAAATTCTCAAGGAGATGGCGGCGAAGGTGTTCGAAGTGACCGGACGCAACCCGCTGATCGACATTGCGATCGAGCTCGAGCGGATCGCGCTGCAGGACGACTACTTCATCTCGCACAAATTGTATCCAAACGTCGATTTTTATTCGGGAATTATCTACCAGGCGATGGGATTTCCAATGACGATGTTCCCGGTCCTGTTCGCGATTCCGCGGACCTCGGGCTGGATGGCGCAGTGGGCCGAGATGGTGCGCGATTCGGAGCAGAAAATCGCGCGGCCGCGGCAGATTTACGTCGGTGAACCAATCAGGCACTACTCGGAGCTGGGATCGCGGCCAAAGCCGACTCAGCGCGAAGATGCAGTGAGTGAAGCTATCTAACGGTAGTTAGAAATCCTCAGAAGCGTCTCGCAGTTGCTGTTGGTAACTTCGCGATCCATGGTTGGCCTAGACGCAATTCCCTGCTATCAGTAGTGGGGGCGCTTCGATAAACATTGGGAGCGGCCAATCATTAAGGAGGCGGTGCTGCGATGGGCAAGAACGGAGGCGGCCAGCCAACTGATGCCATCTTGACGCTCGAAGAAGCGCTCATGCGCTACAAGCGGAAGAGGGACGAAGCTGGCGCACAAACCAGGGTCGAGAGCGTAGCTGAGGGTAACGTTCATTACGTCGACTTTTCACCTACGGTCGAGTACGAGCAGAAGGGTAGGGCGACCACCTATCTCGGATCGGCATTTGAAGACGCGAGTGTTTCCGCTCAGCACGACGACTCGAACGCCGGCACTCCGGCGGACGAAGATATCGTCGCGGTGATCGACGGCATTCCGCGCTCGCTCGCCGAACTCGAGAGAATCGCGGCCGCCGAGAAGGCCTACGACCAGGATTTTCCCGAGCCGACGCTCGAGAGTGCCGAGGTCGAGGATGACGACGACCTCGAAGCGGGCGACATGGATCTCATGGCGCACGAGGCGAATCGGCACGCAATGATGCGTGACTACGCTTTCACTGCGATGGGCACTGCGCTGATGGTGCTGGTGGCGGTGCTGGTGATGCACGTGCCGATCGTCAACAACAACAACCGTCCGATCCTGATGGCGCAAAGCATCGCGACGCCGGCGCTTAAGGCGTCCTCCTCGGTCCAGGATACGGACGACCTGATCTCGTCGCTGGTCATCGTGCCGGATGCGCAGGCGCAAGAGGCGTCGGGGCCGCCGCCGGTCAAGGCCCCTGAGCTCGAGGCTCGCATCAAGGACACGCTCAAGGTGCGCGCCTTCCCCGATATTGGCGTCTCGGTATCGACCAAGGGCGACGCGTACCTGGCGGGCGAAGTCTACAGCCTGGATGAGGCGCGCAAGATCTCGCATATCGTGCACAACGTGAACGGCGTGAATCGGGTTCACTTCCTGCATCCGGATGTTCGGCCCGCTGGCGGCCCGGCCTTCTTCGGCGTCGCAACGACGTCAGCTCCCGCAATCTGGGGCGCGAAGGTGAAGAATGTGATTATCGGATCGCCGGCCGACAAGGCGGGAATCAAGCCGGGCGACGTGATCAGCGAATTCGACGGAAATACGGTTCCCGATGCGAAGTACCTCGACCTGCTGGTCACGCACTATTCTCCCGGGCAGCGGGTGCAGTTCCGCGTATGGCATAACGGCCAGCCCGAATACCTGGTTGCTCGTCTCGGCGAAGTGACGACGGTAGCGAGCCGCTAGAATCACAGGCTAATGCCTGTGCCACAGGGTGATTGAGGGGCGGTTCATTCGAGCCGCCCCTTTCTTTTTCGGCTCTTCTCTTATTTTGACGTTTTCTGAGTAGGACGGAATTTATTCCGTCATCTGGAATTTCCTCGAATGGAATTATTCCATTGCGTCGAATCTACTCGTCTTCCGGCCAGGGCTTTTCGGGAATCGGCGCCTTGAACGCCCACGTGAAGGAGCCGTGCGCGCGCCACAGATTGCCGCCGCGCTCGACGATCGGGCGCAAGTGCTGTTCGAATCTCGCTTGCTCTTCCCGAGTGAAAATTTCCCGAATCACTTCTCCGTTGGTCGGAATCAACGGATTCCCCGATGACTTCATTAACGTGTCCCAATTCATCGGCGGCATCGGACCGACGCCTAGATCGAGTTCAACGTGCACGCCCGCGAAACCCGCGGCCACAGACATCATTACGAAATCGCGTTCGTTGAAGTTGAGCATCGCATCGTTGACGTGCTCATATCGGCGTTTCCAATGTTCATCGAGGCGATCGATCAAATCCTTGACTGCCACGCCTTCAGCGGAATCAGGATCGGCCCAAAACCTTCTCCGCCAGTATTCGGAATACTCGGTCATGCGGCGATCGTCGATTGGCTCGAATAGCGCTGTCCGTCCTCCGGGCTTCAGCACGCGGAAGAATTCCCGGAAAGCGCGCGGCTTGTCGTCGACATAGATAAGGACTGAACGGGTCGTGACGAGATCGACCGATTCACTTTCGACAGCACTCAAGTCTTCGGCGCCTGCCGTCACGAACGAGCATCGATCGAGCACTCCCATCTGTTCGGCTGCGGTGCGAGTGAATTCGACCAGCCGTTCCGAAATGTCCGAGAAGATTACGCGTCCCGTCGGGCCGACCAAATCCAACGCGCCGAATCCGATCAGCCCTTCGCCCGCGCCGACGTCGAGCACGACTTTGCCCTCGGCGAGTCCGGCCTTCTTGAGCAGCCGCTTCCGCAGCATCGTGAGACCGCGCAATTGGATTTCGGCGGCCTTCTGATCGCCGCCGAAACGCGTCTCGGCGAGCCATCGCGACCATTTGTCAGGTTCAGCCATAAAATCACGCGCGTGGCGCGTAGCGCGGTTTACGTTTTTCGAGGAATGCGCGCGCGCCTTCCTCGATGTAGCCGGCGCGAACGCATAGCACCTGATTGCGATCCTCGATCGCGACTGCCTGCTCGAGGCTGCCGGCGTCGATACTCAATGACAAACATTCCTTGGTCAGACGCAAACCGAGCGGCGAAGTTTCCGTCATCTCGAGCGCCAGCTTCGCGGCGGCGGCATCCACTTCCGCATCGGGCATCAGCTCGGATACGAGGCCGGTGGCGAAGGCTCGCTGCGCGTTAATGAAGCGCCCAGTCAGCATCAGCTCGGATGCGACCGACGTACCGACGGCGCGCGGCAGAAAATAGCTCACGCCCATATCGCATGCGGTCAGCCCGATACGAATGAACGCGGCGTTGAAGCGCGCCGACTCGCCTGCGATACGCACGTCGCATGCGAGCGCGAGCGCGAAGCCGCCGCCGGCCGCAGGTCCGCGAATCGCCGCGATGAACGGCTGCGGTGCGCGCCGCATCGCGACCACCAGATCGCTCATCCGGCGCTGACTCTCGACCGTGTCGGTGGTCGATGCGCCAAGGCCGGTGCCGCCGCGATTCTGTTCCTTAAGATCGAGCCCCGCGCAAAACGCGCGCCCCGCACCCTTCATCACGACCACGCGCGTCTCGGTTTGTTTGGGCAGCCGATGCAGGAAGTCCTCGAGCTCGGCAACCATCTGTGCACTGAGCGCGTTGAGGTTATGCGGACGGTTCAGCGTCAGCCACGCCACCGCGCCGTCGTTTTTGATTTCAATCGCCTGGTATTCCATCGCAAGTCGCCTCCATCGCGCGGCATTGATTTCTTCTGCCGACCTCTCGCTCACCATAACGCAACCTGACGCACCTTCGCCAAGATACGCGACACCTGACAGGCGCGAATCGTCAGTATTGACTTAACATTGGCACGGTTAGAGGCTGGTAAACGGGTCTGCGTGAGACATTGAGCGATACAGTTCGTCAAAGGGGAAGCGAGAGAAATCTCCATGGACGTTACCATGGCATCCGCCGAAGACATCCTGACCATCGCCGAGTTGTCCGCACATCTCCGAGTTCATCCGACGACGATCTACCGCCTGCTGCGCGAGGGACGCATCCCAGGATTCCGAGTCGGTAGCGCATGGCGTTTCAGCCGCGCGGCAATCGAAGTGTGGGAGCACGAGCAAGTCGGTCCAATCGACGGCGACGGACACACCGCGCCGCCCGCGCGCAAAGCGAAAGGCCGTAAGCCGCGCAAGTAGCGCAAACTTTTCCGCGCGCCCGCTTTTCTGTCATTGTCGGCGGTATGGCCGCAGACGAAATTCCGCTCGACCGAAGGCCTTCACAGATAGCCGCGTACTTCAGCCGTTTGTCCGACACTTACGGCGACGGCGCGTACTACGGGAATCGGCGCAGGGCCGTGCTCGAGGCGATCGCGCCGGAGTTTGCGGACGCGCGCGAGGTGCTCGACGTCGGATGCGGCAACGGCGCCTATCTGACGAAGTTCGTCGCAGCGCCGGGCAGTCGCAGCGTCACGGGAGTCGACCTGACCTTCGAGATGCTGCTGTCGGCGCGCAATCGAGTCGGCGCGCCATGCCCGCTCGCTCGCGCGAACGTCGCGCAATTGCCGTTCAAGCCCGAGTCGTTCGATTTCATCTTCGCGAGTCACGTGATCCAGTTCGTCGGCGACGTCGAAGGCGTCGTGGCGGAGTTCGTGCGATGTCTCCAACCGGGCGGAGTGCTGATCGCAACTGGGCAGCGCGACGATGGCGTGCGACAGATGCTGAACGCGATCGTCGGTGACGAGCGATGGCGTGAATATCGAGAGGTGATCTTCCGGCGGGCGGCGCGTCGCGAAGCCGATGCGCGTCCCAAGGATCGCTATCAGAATGCGTTCGCCAGCGCGGGCCTACGAGTCGAGGAACGCGCGGCCCCGTTCACCGTTACTTGGGCGAATATCGACGAGTGGATCAGAATCAGATGGATGCCGTTGATACCCGAAGCGGAGCGCGGTCGTGCCGATGCGATGCTCGCGGAGCTGGCGAAGGCAGGTGTCCCGCAGACTCTGACGCAGCATGAGCCGCTGATCATCGGTAGGCGGGAATAGCTACAAAGGAACGCTTCGCGTTTTTGAGACCGGTACCGGCTTCGCGTGCGCGAAGCTGTCCGAGGCCCATTCCTCCCGTCGCTAACGCTCCCGTCGTCAGGGTGACAGTATGAGATCGCGTTGCTCGCTTCGCCGAGATGACAAATTTGCGGGTTTGACGAAGGCGGGTTTAACCTAGTAGCTAACGACCAAAGCTAGTGGCGGAGAGTTTTGCGCCGATGCCTACGCAGACGAAATATACTGACGTCAAGGGATACGCGACTTACTACTATTATAACGGCGCGACGACGCTGCCGGATGTGGTGCCGGATTTTTCGCGCGGGCGCAAAATTTTGTTTGTGCATGGGGCGGGGTCGAACGGGCACACGTGGCATCGGCAGATCGAAGCGTTTGGCGCTCAGCACAGTCCGATCGCGCTCGACCTGCCGGGGCATGGACGATCGGCGGGCGTCGAGGGGCTGCGGACTGTCGGCGATTACGCGGATTTCGTCGCAGCGTTTCTCGATGCGCTGAAGATCAAATCGGCCGTGGTACTGGGGCATTCGATGGGCGGAGCGATTGCGATGGAACTCGGGCTGCGGCATGCGGCGCGGGTCGAGGCTCTTGTCCTCAGTTGCACGGCGCCGAAGTTCAACCTGACTCCCGACAGAATCGAGGGATTGCGGGCAATCACGATGGGGCGTGCGCCGCAGGCCTTCAACACTGACGGCTACTCGCCGAAGACGGTCAAGGAAAATTTCGACGTCGTGCGCGAAGGATGGATGGAACAAATCAAGACCGATCCGCGGGTGCGCTACACCGATATTCTGGCGTGCGAGCAGGTCGATTTGCGCGACGCGATCGCAAAGATCGACAAGCCGACTCTCGTGATCGCGGGTGCTGACGACAAAGGCACTACGCCGGCTGACGCGGAGTTTATCGCGGGTAAGATTCGCGGTGCGACGTGCAAAGTTATCGCGGACGCCGGCCATTTGATTCCGCGCGAGCGGCCAGCCGAGTACAACGCCGCGATCGAGCAGTTTGTTGATTCGTTGAAGGGATGAAACAGAGGGAGCCTTGCGTAAAGTCGCCGGACAGAATCAGAACAGAAGCAGAGTCTTGAATCGCGCGCGAAAAAAACGCGCGCTGAATAAGGTCCCTCACCTTCGATCCTCTCCCTTCGGGAGAGGGGAAGAACGTTGCGCGATGCTTTCATTAATGAGGGATTCGAGATGAGTTTAAGCCGCAAGACTGCAGTGGCCGGAGTGTTTGAGCATCCCACGCGCTTCGCGCCGGATAAAAGTCTGTTCCAGATAATGGGCGAGAGCGTGCGTGGCGCGCTGGACGATGCCGGTTTGTCGATCAAGGACGTCAACGGGCTGTGCACGACCGGAATGGGCATGGGCGGGATGGGGATCGTCAGCTTGTGCGATTACCTGAACCTGACGCCGAACTTCGTCGACTCGACATCGATTGGCGGGTCGTCGTTCGTCGCGCATACCGCGCACGCGGCCGCGGCGATTCATGCCGGACTGTGCGACGTATGCGTCGTGGTTTATGGATCGACGGCGTCGTCGTCGCGGTTTGCGATCGGCACCGGTGGCGGTGGTGGCGGTGGAGGCGATCCATGCGACCAGTACGAGATTCCGTTCGGACCCACAACCGTCGGCTCGTACGCGATGATCGCACAGCGCCATATGCATGATTACGGGACGACCTCGGAGCAGCTTGCTGAGATTGCGGTTACGATGCGGCTGCATGCGTCGATGAATCCTGCGGCGAAGTATCGCGATCCGATCACGGTGGAAGACGTGCTCGCGTCGCGGGTAATTTCGTCGCCGCTGCATCTGCTCGATTGCTGCATCATCAGCGACGGCGGCGGCGCGCTGGTGATCACCTCGGCCGAGCGGGCGCGCGATTTGAAGAAGAAGCCCGTTTACATCCTCGGCACAGGCGAGACGGTACGGCACGCGGCGCGCGGGCAGCGCGACTTCCTGGAGATTGCGGCGGCGCAATCGGGGCGGCTCGCGTTCGAGCGCGCGGGCGTCGCGCACAAAGATATCGACATGGCGATGATCTACGACTCGTTCACGATCACGGTCCTGTCGACGCTCGAGAATCTCGGCTTCTGCAAGCGCGGCGAGGGCGGCGCGTTTGTGTCGGGCGGACGGCTGCGCTTCGACGGCGAATTCCCAATCAACACTGACGGCGGCGGACTGTCGTCGAACCATCCGGGGATGCGCGGAATTTTTTTAGTGATTGAAGCGACCAAACAACTGCGAGGCGAATGTGGTCCGCGGCAGGTCAAGGATTGCAAAATCGCGCTCGCGCACGGCACCGGCGGCACCCTCGGCACGCGGCATTCGGGCGCGACGCTTATCTTGAGCAACCAGTAAAACGGTACGGTGAAATAATGGCGGAACAGACGCAACCGAAGAAATATTCGAAGCCGTTGCCGCATCTCGACGAAGAGAATCGTCCATGGTGGGAAGCGCTCCAGCGGCACGAGCTCTATATTCAGAAATGCGGCAAATGCGGCGACGTCCGCTACTATCCGCGCGCGCTGTGCACCAATTGCATGTCGTCGGATACGCAATGGATCAAGTGCAGCGGGCGCGGCAAGGTCTATACCTTCACCACCACCTATCAGAACCAGGCGCCGGGATTTCGCGAATCGCTCCGGTATATCATGGCGTACGTCGAACTCGACGAGGGCGTTAAAATGCTCACCAACATTATCGACTGCGCGCCAGAACAGGCTAAGATAGGAATGCCCGTCGAGGTCGTATACGAGGACGTCACGCCCGCAGTGACGCTCGCGAAATTTCGCCCGGCGAGGTGAGGGCACATTCCTGGTGAGTACAATCCTTGATCTGCACACTCATAGTGAAGCTTCGGAAGACAGCCGCGCACCGGTAGAGGCCTACCTTAACTGGATCAAGCTGCGTGCCGCCGAGCGCCCGGTCGATGGAATCGTGTTGACCGAGCATCGCCAGTTCAATCGCGACGCCGACTACCGCGCGCTCGAAGACAAGTTCGGCACGATGGTGCTGCGCGCGTCGGAAGTCGAGACCAACTACGGGCACATGCTGGTGTTCGGCGTGAATGACGACATGACCAGGCGATTCGATTTCGCCGACGTGCATCTCGACGCGCAGACGCTGATCGATGAAGTCGCACGGATGGGTGGGATCGTCGTCCCGTGCCATCCGGGGCGGCCGAATATCGGGCTCTACGAGCACTATCAGAGCAAGGGGCCGCTGGAGAATGTGGTCGCGGTCGAGGCGCTCAACGGCGGATCGCGCAAGGGCGAGGACGAGCGCAGCGCGGAGCTGATCGCGAAATATGGTTTTGCGGCTACCGGCGGATCCGACAGCCATCTAGTCAGCCTGATAGGACTGTGCGCGACCAAGTTCAGTGCCTATATCAAGACGATCGATGACCTGGTGCAGGAATTGAAAACCGGCAACTACGAAGCGGTGGATTTCAGGCCTCGGCGCAAACCCGTGCCGCATGCGGTTGCGATGGAAACCAGGTAACCAGCGAGACGATCATCATGGCAGTCAACTACGATCCTGCGCTGATCAACAAGGTCTTCGAAGTGACGGAGCCGGTCGAGGTCAAGGCCGACAAGATCCAGCGCTATTGCACGGCGCTCGGCGAGACCAATCCGATCTACACCGACGAGGAGGCGGCTAAGCGAGGGCCGTACGGCGGAATCGTCGCGCCGCCATCGTTCGCGGTGACGTTTCGCAACGGGCGGCATTTTTTTGAGAACGTCCCGCGCTTCGGACGCCGCGGTTTCGACGCCGGCAAGGACGTCGAGTTCGTCTCGCCGATAAGGCCGGGGGACAAGGTGACGCTGACCTCGCACGTGAAGGAAATTTTCGAGAAGACTGGACGAACGGGCACCATGGTGTTCGTCGTGATCCGCTCGACGCTCAAAAACCAGAAGGACGAAGTGCTGGCCCATATCGACCATCGCTTCATGAACCGACCGTGAAAAACTTCGACGAGATCAATATCGGCGACACGCTCGGGCCGCTCGAGTTGTTGGTCAGCAAGGATCAGTGTCGCGCGTACGCCAAGCTGATGGGCATGGGCGAGATCGCGGGCCGTTTCACCGACGACGAAGCCGCGAAGAAAGAAGGCCTGCCCGGGATGATCCTGCCGGGCAACATGAGCCTCGGCCTGCTGTCAAAGCTGGTGACCGATTGGATCGGCTCGAGCAACGCGTGGCTGAAGCAGATGAGCACGACCTACCGCGTTCCCGTACAGCCCGATCATACGATCACGATTCACGGCTTCATCACCAACAAGAATCCCGCAGACCGCACAGCCGAGATCGACGTCTGGATGGAGAACGAGGAGGCCGAGCGCCTCGTGACCGGGACGGCGACGGTCGAGTTCAGGAAGTAGCTTCACGCCGACGATACGATCTGCTCGAGCTTCACGATTAAGTTTGGCAAGTCGTGGTTGACGATTTGCCACAGGATTTCGAAGTCCACCGAGTCGTAGCCATGAATCAGCCTGTTCCGCAGTCCGATAATCTGGGCCCATGGTATGTCGCTATGTTGAGCGCGCTCGTCAAGCAGCGTTCTGCTCGCAGCTTCACCTACAATTTCCAACAACCGCACCAAGGCAAGGTTCAGGATGCGATCGGTATGTAAATCGTCGCGCGTCTTGCCTTTCGCAATCGCAACGGCTTCGCGCGCGTGATCGAGCATGTGCCGAAGTCGCACCATGCTCTCATGGCGCGACATATTGAACCTCGGCCTCTGCGAGTGCCCGGTCGCGGAAGTGACTGCTCAAAAACCCAGGAGTGTTAAGGTCGACGGTTCGTCCCAAAATGGTCGACAGCTCGTCTTGCATCGCGAAGAAGTCGAGGCCGGGTACGTGACCCGACTCGAACTCCACGATTACGTCCACATCACTTTCGGGCAGAAAATCGTCGCGCAGAACGGAGCCGAACAGCGCTAGCCTGCGAATGTGATGGCGCTGACAGAAGCTGCGAACGCGTTCCGTCGGTATGTCGATTTTCGCGCGCCCCATCTCTAAACATCCTGTCTTGCTACCAGATTAACTCGCGCAAAACTCCCATGCCCATGCTATCGATTTCGCCTGCTGATCGCTATCGAGCAGTTCCAGGTTCAGATCGCGCGGAGTTCGGTTGCGATGTCGCCGCGAGTGGCAAGAGCTGCGGGGATGAAGCCGCTGGCTGCTCCTATTAGTACGGCAATCATGAAGCTGTAGGCTACTATTCGCGGCTGCATCGTCATCGCAAGTGCCAGCGGACCCAGCGCTCCGGAGACGTGCGGGAGTAAGTCGAAGCCCAGCAGCGCCAGCACGCATCCGAACGCACCGCCCACCACGCCGACGATCAGACCTTCGATCAGGATTCGCACAACGATCGAGCCGCGCGTGAAACCAATCGCGCGCATCACCGCCATTTCGTGACGACGCTCCCGCACCGCCATCGCAGCCGTGTTCGCTGCGACCAGCGCAATCGTGAAAATCACGATCGCCGCGAGAAATTTTGCGCCATTGAGCATCAGGCTCAGCGTGCTCCCGACCTGGTTCTTGATCAGCGTGACTTCGGTTTCGGTGGCCGTCTCGTTAGGCGAGTTGGCGAACATCTCGTCGATCGCGGCAATTACTTCGGGCGCCGATTTCGAGCTGTCTATTTTCACCCAGAACAGGTTGGCGGTGCCGGGCCGGTGGAGCAGTTCTTCCATGTAGTCGCGGCGGAAGATGATGCGGGGGCCGGCAGCTTCCTCGTTCAGCACGCCGACGATCGTGAGTTGCAGATCGACCGGATACAACGTGCCGCGCAGCATGATCGTCTGGCCAACTTTCCAGTCGTAAAGCTTCATCAGGTTGGTCGCGACGAGAGCCGCGGTGCGCATGCTCTTGAATTCGTGATTGGCTTCCGCGCTGATATCCCAATCGGGAAAGATTTCGTGGATATGGTCGTCATCCACGGCCAGCACGCCAAGCTGTTCGTTGGGATCGCGGTACGTCGCGAGGAACACGCTGTAGGCGGCCACCGCCTGAACGTGCGGCAAGGTTTCTATCCGGCGGCGATAAGACTCGGGCAGCATGTAGAAGAGACTGGCCTTGCTGTGACAGATGAGGCGCAACGAGTTGGCGCGATCGCGCAGGACCTTGTTGAGCAGACCGGGCAGACTGATGAGCGACGCGAAGATAAAAACCGAGACGGTAATCGACAAGGTCGTAAGAATCGTACGGCGCTTGTTGCGGGTGAGGTTTCGGAGCACGAGGGAGAGATAGTTCATCGGAGGATTTAATCTTAGTCAAACCCAGCCGCGTTTGCAGTCGTGAGCCGTAGGACGGAATTTATTCCGTCAGTCCGCGACAAATGAACAAAAATCGACGAGCGATATGGAATCGACGGAATAAATTCCGTCCTACTTAGGATTCATTACACCAGTAGGGCGCCGCGGAAGGGTTCGTCTCTTGGGGGCGGGAACTGGAGCAGGTTGATAGCCCATTTGCGGGCCTGGCGGAGTGCGTCTTCGGCGCGACGGAAGATTCTCTCGCGGTACATCACCGACCATACGTACGCATCGACTGACGGTTCGTCGCCGAGCGTGACGTCGAGCATCCAGTCCTCGAGTTGCGGGCCGCAAATCAGCAGGCGCACGACCCGGCCGTGATCGATTACGATGCCGCGCGCCTCGCGCGGGATGCGAAACTCGTCCTTGACGCGCTTGATCACGTTGGCCGGCGCGTGCTGCTCGGTCATCGCGAGGTAAGCCCAGCCGCCCGGCGGAGGATTGGCCTCGCGCGCGATGCGAAGGTTGTTGTCGGTGAGATCTTCCTTGGCGCGATCCTGATCGTAATCCTGCGCGACCTTGTAAAAGGCCATCGCAACCGGCAACTGCGGCATCTCGGTTTCGGACTTGGCCTTTTTCGGCTTCTTGGTGGTCTCGACCCACCAGCGATTTTCGACGGTCGGCTTCTGCGGCATCAGGCGACCCGCCGGGATTTGCGAGTCGTGCTGCGCCGGGATGCGACACGCGTGGCCCGTCGCGATTTTCTGGCACTCGCGATGCGCGGACGGCGCTTGCGGAGGCGACTGGCCGAGCGGCGCGTGCTCGAAATTCCGGTGCGGCCGCGCGTCCGCGATGCGGCGCGGCGATTCCGGACTTTCAGGCCGGTGATCATTCGGCGCGAGAACAAGTCGGCCTTACGCTCGGGATCGCTCCAGAGCATGAAGTGGCCGAGCTCGTGGTAGATCATCTGGATCCATTTGCGCTCGCTGAAGTAGATGCGTCCGCGTTTCCAGTTTTCGGGATGCACGAGGTGGATGCGGCCGTCTTCGTAGGTGCGGCCGGCGGTCTTGCCCCAATCAATATACTCGAACCATTCGACGCGCGGGCGGCGCAACTTGAAATATTTGCATATCGAGGAGACGGCGCGGTTGAAATGCGCGGCGCGATGGCCACGGAAAAATTCGGCAAGATTGCGATCAATTTCGCGGCGATGAGCGACAGGAGGGACAATCATTCGCACGAGTGGGCGACCTCCGGGAACGGGTAACAAGATCATATGGAAGGGCGTTCGCCAGAGTCAAACAAAGTTGCTGAAATGTGACTTTATACTGACGTTTGATTGTGGGTAAGTCCGAATTAGCTAATCCGGGCGGGGGTTAATTCTTTAATGCAGATGAACCTAACCCAGCGTCCTGGAGGCCTTCAGGCGCGCAATTTCGTCCCAGGCGAGCCCCAGTTCCAGCGCAACTTCCTCGGTATGCTGGCCGAGCTCGGGCGCCGCGCGATGCGGCTGCGAAGGCGCGTCGCCAAACTCGACCGGGCTGTTCACGACGCGGCATCCGGGAATATTTGGGTGATCGACGGCGGCAAAAGCGCCGATGGCGTGAGCCTGCGGATCGTCGAGCACTTCGGCGTCGGTGCGGACGGGCGCCCACACCAGGTTGTGGCGATCGAAAATCGGCGCCCATTCGTCCGAGGTTCGGGCGGCGACGGCGCGATCGATCTCGCCGGTAAGCGTCGCGCAGTTTTGCGCGCGAGCGGTCGAATCTTTGAAGCGCGGATCGTCGAGCCATTCAGATTTGCCGAGCGCGCGGCAGAAATCCGGCCAGTGCCGATCGCTCTGGATCATCACGAAATAAATCCATCGCGCGTCGGCGCATTTGTAGGAACTCCAGAGCGGATTCACGCGCTCGGTGCGCGACTCGGAATGTGGCGCGCGTCCGGTCATCAGGCCGACCGTGAGGTCGGACGCGTTCATCCATAGGCCCATCGAGAAGAGCGAGATGTTGACCTCGCGGCCGCGACCGGTGCGCTCACGCGCGAGCAGCGCGGCGGAGATCGCGCCCGCCAGGCCGAGCCCAACCGCATGATCGATCATCGCGGGACGCTGCGCCGGCGGCGATTGCCCCGGCTCCGCAATCGTCGCCATCAGGCCCGATCGCGCCCATGCGGCGGCGTAGTCGTAGGCAGGGCGGTTGCGATCCGGCCCGCGATGCCCATAGCCGTTGATCGACGCGTAGATGAGCCGCGGATTTTTCGCGGACAGCGTTGCGTAGTCGAGCGTCATCCGCTCGATCGCGTCGAGGCGCAGGCTTGTGACGAAAACGTCGGCACGTTCGATCAGCTTGAGCGCGAACGCGTGGCCGTCCAAGGTGCGCAAATCAACCGCGACCGATCGCTTGTTGCGATTGTCTAGCTCGAACGGCGGACGGATGCGCGCGTTGGGATCGCCCATCGTGCGCGTCACGAAGCCGCGAATCGGGTCGCCGCTTGTCGGATCTTCGAGCTTGATAATATCGGCGCCCCAATCGCCGAGCACGGCAGTGGTGGAGGGGCCAGCTACCCACATTGCGACTTCGACTACTTTGATGGCTTGCAGGGGAAAATCCATAGGAACTTGATTGTAATGAAACCCGCCGCGGGTTTCATACTTCCCGGGCAGGGCTAAGCCCTGCACCTTAGTGATAAGAAGGATGCGGGACGGAGCTTACCCTGAGTTCTCGTAGGGTCCCTGGTAGAACTTTTTGAATGAGGAAGACGCGCGCGGATTTCTCCGCGCGCGGCTGAGTAACGCAATTGTGTGTGACCGCTCTAGCGCGCTCGCGTCGCCCGATGCACTCGGCGCGGGTCTCGACGACGTACTCGATTCACCGTCAGGCGCTGCATCCGGCTCGCTTCCTTCAGCCGCAGGCGCAGCGGAGTGCCTCCCCGTCCTGCGACCAGCTCCGACAGGCGCCATCGCAGCCCCTGGGCGTCGATACCCAGCGCGTCGCATACACTGTCATACGACAACGGACACGTGACGCCCTTGGTGAAGAACCAGTTCCAGGCTTCGTTGAACGAGTTGCGTTTGCGCATGCTCGACGCGCCGCCGAATTCCTGCACGACGTTGATCGCGTCGGCCAGTACCGCAAGCATCAGGCGCTGTTCGCTCGAAAGCGATCGCGTCCCGACCATCTCGAAGAACTGGCTGCGAAGAATGACGTCCGGGAACGGGCGCGGGTCAGCAGCAGCAGCGATTGTGGATACTACCGTACTCATCGTTCAGCATCCTCCCTCCCCCGAGCGAAGTGCATGAACTAAAAACGTCAGCAGCAATCGATGGACGAAAATGACCATCTCTAATGCGGGAGCCCCTTTCCTTCTAATGTAATTCCTGACGTCAAAGAAAACTAATCGGAACGGTGACTTATTGCAAGGGAAAGGTCAGAGATAAAAATTGCCGTCGCGCGCCTAACGTAAGCAAGGTTTGTCTCACAATGAGGGCAGGAGTAAAGGAGGCGACGGCCGAAACTGAGATAAACAAATGTTTATCTATATGAACCTGCGCGTTTGGGTATAGTAAAAAGCAACAGCCGAAACCCTTTAGGAGAAAATTACGATGGCAGATTTTTATGGCAAGGAAACTTCGAAGTACCTCCGCAACCTCCGCCAGAATGCGCCGGACGCCTTCAAGGGCTTCCTGGAATTCGACAAGGAAGTTTTCAAGGACGGCGCGATTCCAAGCAAAACCAAAGAACTGATGGCGATTACTGCCGCCCATGTGACGCAATGCCCGTGGTGTATCGAGGCGCACGTCACGCGCGCCAAAGAGAAAGGATGCACCGACCAGGAAATCGCGGAGGCCGTATTCGTTGCGGCCGCGATGCGTGCGGGAGCGGCGTTCAGTCATGGCGCGATTGCGATGGCGGTGGCGGACGAACACAAGCACTAGCAAGAGGCCAGCGCATTCGGCAGCATAGGTAGCAATGGATCAGGCACTCAAGGATCGAAGAACACGGCAGATAACGATTGGCGGCACCAAGGTCGGCGGCAACGCGCCGGTGGTGGTGCAATCGATGTGCGCGACCCGGACTATCGACGTCGACGAGACCGTGGCCCAGGCCCATCAGTTGGCGAACGCGGGTGCTGGAATCGTGCGCATCGCGATCGACAGCGAGAAGGAAATCCCGGCGGTCAAGGAAATCCGCGGGCAGACCAAAGGCATCGTGCTGTCGGTCGATTTGCAGGAGAACTACAAAATCGCGGACCGGGTCGCGCCGCACGTCGACAAGATTCGCTACAACCCGGGGCATCTTCACCATATCGAGAAATCGAAGACAATCGAGCAGAAGGTGAAATGGCTGGTCGACGTGGCGCGCGACAACGACGTCGCGATTCGCATCGGCGTCAACTGCGGATCGGTCGCTCCCGCGTTCCTGGACAAGTACCCCGGCGATCAGCTCGCCGCGATCGTCGAGTCGGCCGCGTACCATTGCGATCTGATGGACAGTTTCGGCTTCACCCGCTTCGTCGTCTCGCTGAAGGATTCCGATCCCAACAAGGTGATGGACGCGAATCGGCGCTTTTCGAAGCGCCGGCCCGACGTGCCTATTCATCTCGGCGTGACCGAGGCGGGATTGCCGCCCGACGGCATCATCAAGACGCGGATCGCGTTCGAGAAACTGCTCGCGCAGAGTATCGGCGACACGATTCGCGTCTCGCTGACGCTGCCCAACGAGCGCAAGCATGAGGAAGTGCTGGTCGGCCACAAGATTATCGAGGATGTGGCGGCCGGCCGGTTCATCTCGGTGCCTGACTTCGGCGCGGGGCTGAATATCATCTCGTGCCCGTCGTGCTCGCGCGTCGAGAACATGAAGTTCGTCGAGCTGGCGCAGCAGGTGAAAGAACTCACGGTTTACGCCGAACAGTACAAGATCACGATTGCGATCATGGGATGCCGCGTGAACGGCCCAGGCGAGACCGACGATGCCGACCTCGGCTTGTGGTGCGGTCCAACGACGGTGAATCTCAAAAAGAAAGATCGCAAGCTGGGTTATTTCGGCTACGAAGAAGTGCTCCCAAAGCTGCGCGCCGAGTTGGATCGTCTAATCGCAGAGCGCTCGGCAGTGGCTCCTACTTGAAATCAGCCTATATTGTGCCCCTATCTATATTCCTGGGTGCGATTCTAGAGTTCGCCGCGTTGTTCATCGGGGTTGCCTTTTCCGGGGTCAAAGACTTCGGGACACACTGGGGGTTTGCGGCTATCTATTTTCTGGGGTTTTGGCCGGACCGCCTCCTTCCCACTCTCCCAGAGCGATGGAACGATCTCTATTTGATTGCTCCGATCGTGGGTTGGGCGCTGGTAGGAACGGTGATTGCTTTGTGGATGGAACGGAGAGAAAAAGCAGATAGCCGAACTTAGGACACTAACCAAACTCGCCGTCCTCTATGAAGCAGCTTCGCCAAACACTACGGGTCGGCTATGGTCGGTCGAGGAATTGATTGATGCCGCCGGAACTGCCGAATACTCCTGCGCAGCTGTCCAGCCGGTTTCAAGTCGTTGCAGTCATTGCGACCATCGTCACTCTAGCTTGGTGCTTCTTTGTGTGGTTCCTGCCTGAGTGGGTAGTAAGGGCGGTAGATTGGTTCTTCGATGCGCTTTTCTCAATCGTAGTCCTTTATTTTGTTGCGTACTGGTGGAGGTGGAGGACGATTCCCCCCTTTCTACTAGCAGCAATCCGAGTGTTCCCCCGTCCGCATAAATTGGACAGACAGAGCTGATTGGCGAAAACGCATCCTGAAATTGGGACATTACCCAATATCGCGTCCCCCTATGAAGCATCGGGCGCAAACACTATTGTAGACGGATTGCTCAGCCGCGATTTTCGGCGCTCGCGTTCGGGAAAGCGGCCTCCAAGAAGGGATTCATGACGACTAAAGGAAATTGCAAAGCGAAAGATTGCGCGCGCGAGGCGGTCGGCAAGGGTTATTGCCGCCAGCATTTTCGGCTGTGGAAGGCCGGCGAGATGCCCAAGGCGCGCTACAAAACCTGCACCTTCGAGAAATGCCGCAAGCATCGCCACGGCACCTCGAGCCTGTGCGACGAGCACTTCAAGGCCAAGCACGGCAAGCCGGCAGATGCAGCAGCGGCCGCGCCCGCGGCCGAAGCAGCGCCGGCAGCCTGAGACTGCGACTGCGTCCGAATCGCGCTCCCGTCATGCGGGCAGCGTGAAGTGAAAACAGTGACTTCCGATGGCTAATCTAATCGTGGCTGGAGCAGCGGGCCGGATGGGCCGTCTGCTGGTTGCGCTCGGGTCGCGGGATCCGCAGCACAAGATTGTCGGCGCGCTCGAAGCGCATGGAAACAGCGCTATCGGCTCCGACGCGGGAGAGCTCGCCGGCGTCGGCAAGATCGGTGTGAAAATCACCGACCACTACGCGATGCTCGCAAAGCCCGACACCGTCACGCTGGACTTCACGACGGCCCCGGCCTCGATGGAGCATCTCGAAGTCGCGTCGAAAGCGGGCGCCGCGATCGTAATCGGATCGACCGGATTCACGCCCGAGATGGAAACCCGCGCGCGCGATCTCGCGCAGAAGACGCGCACCGTGATCGCACCCAACATGAGCATTGGGGTCAACGTGCTCGCCAAGATTGTCGCCGAGGTCGCTGCGATCCTTCCCGACTTCGATGCGGAAGTTCTCGAGATTCATCATCGCACGAAAATCGACGCGCCCAGCGGCACCGCGCTCTCGCTCGGCAAGGCGATCGCGTCGGCGCGCGGCGCAGAGTTCGAGTCGAATGCGATTTACGGCCGTGAAGGAATCACTGGAGTCAGACCCGACGGCAAGATCGCGGTGCTCGCGATGCGCGCGGGCGACGCAGTCGGCGACCACACCGTGATTTTCGGCGGTCAGGGCGAGCGCCTCGAACTGACTCATCGCGCGCAGAGCCGCGACTCACTCGCCCGCGGCGCCCTCCGAGCAGCCGCCTGGCTGGTAACCCGCAAACCAGGCCTCTACACAATGCGCGACGTCCTCGGAATTTAATCTGTTTGTTTGTCATCCTGGAATTCAGCATCACCGGACACCTACGCAGCAACGGGCAGCCGTACAATCAAAGCTACGTCGAGGTCAACGGTAGAAAATGGGAAGATCAAGAACATCCGGGATTATTGGAATCCGCTGTTCATCCAATCGCTGACGGCGTGAAGACTCTGAAGCCATCCCAGACAAGAGCTGCACGATGCGCGTATTTTTGACAGGCGCCACGGGCTTTATCGGTTCCCTTCTCGTTCCGGAACTGATCAACGCAGGCCATCACGTGGTCGGGCTCAGCCGTTCGGACGCGGGCGCTGAGGCACTCAAACGAGCAGGAGCGGAGGTCTTCCGCGGCGACGTGAACGACCTGGACCGTCTGCGCATCGCTGCAGAGGCGGCCGAAGGTGTCATCCACGCAGCCTTCAACCACGACTTCTCCAACCTGCAGCAGCACAGCGAAGACGACCGCAAGGTCATCGAGACGCTCGGTGAGGTGCAGGCAGGTTCGGATCGGCCGCTCGTCATCACCTCCGGCACCGGCCTTGTCCGGTCAAAGACCGGCGGCACGGCGGTAGAAACCGACGATCACGTCACCTCGGCCGAGTTCCCCCGCGCAGCCACAGAGGAGGCTGCCGACATCCTCATCGCCAAGGGCCGCCACGTGATGGTGATGCGACTGCCACAGGTGCATAACACGCGCAGGCAGGGCCGGATCACACAACATATCCAGTTGGCGCGGCAACGGGGCCGGGTGGCGTATGTCGGCGAGGGCAAGAACCGTTTGCCGGCCGTGCACGTCTCCGACGCCGTTCGGCTTTACCGGATAGCGCTCGAGAAGGGCCAGCCAGGCGCGCACTACCATGCAGTAGGAGAGGAAGGTGTGGCCCTGCGCGACATTGCCGAGGTGATAGGTGCAGGGATGAGACTGCCGGTCGAGTCGATCACGCAAGAAGGCGCGCCGGCGTATTTCGGTGGGCTGGCACCCCTTGTCACAATTGATCTAGCCGCCTCCAGCGCGCTGACGCGCGAACGGCTAGGCTGGAAACCCACCGGGCCGGACCTGCTGACCGATTTGCGCAATATGGATTACAGCGCGGCCTAGCAGCCGCGGCACACAGCGATGGATCCATGTCCGCTTCTGAGATCTAATAGTCCTCGACCAGGCGCGAGGGCATCGGGCAGATGAATCGGCGTCAGACTCCTCCTCCATCTGGATGCAGCAGTTCAGAACCGGAACCAGCGGCGCTTACGCCTCGCTGTACGGAGGCGAGTGAACCGCTCTAAAGATGTGACGGATGGGTGGGCTCGTGATCGTGCGGCGGGCGAGGCGGTAGGTCGCCCATCTCGGCGCCTTCGTGATCGAGCATCGCCCATCGCTCGACCAGCTTGACCCCGAGGCCGCGATGGCCGCGGATGAAGTAGGTCGCCATCGCGATCAGCGCGAGGATGTTTCCGGCGACGATTTTCCACCATCCCAGTACTTCCAGCGCTGATTGATCGATCAGGGAAACAAATCCGACAAAGAAAACCTCGAACACTGCCAGTAGCAGCAGCGCGCCCAGCACCATGAACGGTTCCCATTCCGACGCCGCGAGTAGAACCGCCAGCGCCAGCCCGAACCCGACGAATGCCGAGAAATGCAGAATCGAGTAGCCGAGCACGAGAGGCGCCGTCGCCTGGATACCGTCGCTCACGGTCGCGTTCTGAAAGACCATCGCGCCGAGAATCGCCGGGGTATGAAATGAATTGCCCGACGCGAAATCGTAAGCCATGAACCAGAGCGCGACAACGATACCGCCCACGAGGCCGGCCGTAATACCTTCGCGCGCAATCGTGATCCAGCCGCCGAGCAAATTGAACGCGAGCGCCGGGTGCCGCCAGAAAAAATACGAGAGCATCGCGCCGGTCGCGAGCAGGTTGCCGACGATGATGCCCCACCAGGTCAGCTCGACCATCACGTTCGGCCCGAGGAACAGCACGACCGCGATGAAGAAGACCTCGAACGCGACGAAAAAAATTACCAGCGAAAACAGCAGCGACGATTCGGTCTCGCAAGCCTCGAGCAGCAACCCGCCGGCGATTCCGAACGTAATGAATGCACCAAAATGGATCAGCGAATACTCGAGCGCCAGCAGCGCCAGCCCGTGATGCACCTCGTGGCTGTGCGACCCGTGTAGAATAGTGGCGGCCAGCAGGGCAGGCGTTTCGAGGGCATGTCCGCGAATCAGATCGAAGATCAGGAACCATACGGCGACAACGACGGCGCCGATGAGTCCGGCGATCGCGCCGTCGATAATGATCCGCGTCCTCGAGTGTTCCACGTTTCAACTACTAACCCACAAGATCCGCATCCGGCAAGCATCGCAAACCGAACGATTTTTGACTTCGGAAACTGCGCAGAGTAGCCGTAAATCCATGATGCCGGCGCGCTCCGTTCGGATCTCCGCTCTTATGCTGCTGATGATCACGGCAGTCGGTGGATGCCTGATGAGTCCAATGTCGGTGCCGATCACTTATCAGCCTGAATCGAACGTCACGCCGGTTCCGGGCGCGTCTTCAGTTCGAGTGCGAGTCGTTGGCGAAGATCAGCGCGCGAACACGAACAGTGTCGGTCAGTACGACCAACAGAGCGTCGTTACCAGCAACAATGTCGGCGACACCGCGCGGGACGCGGTGCAATCGGAATTGAGGGCGCGCGGATTCGTCATCGACAATGGACCAGCGACTGCGGAAGTTCGCGTTCAGGTACTCAGGCTGAACGGCCACTTCATCAGTTCGCTTTTCTACTCCTCCTACACTGCTGAATTGGAGATGCACGTCGAGGTTGTGCGTCCTGGCAAGGTGATCGCCTACGCGCAGAGCTTCGACGAGACGGCCACGACCCATCCCGCGGTCTTCGGCAGCGTGTCCAGGGATTTCGGTGACGCACTCAGCGGCGCGCTCGAGCAAGGAGTCGCAAAACTGTTTGACGACCCCGCGTTCATGAACGCGCTGCTCGCGAAACCTTAACCGTCGGCCTTTGCATCGGCACGATCCAAAATGTCAGGAGCACCAAGGCACCGAAGGTCAGGTAGACGATCGTGAATACCCAGGGCGGCGCCTGATAGAAGATCAGCCAATCGAGCCAGTATCCGATGAAATCCCGCGAGTATCCGGATTCGCCGCCTTTCACTCGCAACGTATTCTCCAGGAGAGTGAGTGGACAGGTTGCGCCAATGAGCGCCTCGCAACACACGAACAGTATCATTGCGAGATGGGCAAGCCGAAAATAGAAGTTCCGGACCCAATGCCATCCCCCTGCCCAGCCAACAAGAATGGCCGCGAATCCGATCACTACAAACGCGACGTAGGCCGCGTGAATCACGGTTACCAGGTCGGCTGTCGCCAGCCAGAACATTAGTGTTCTCGTGTTTGCTCCCTCAGTCAGAAGCAGAATCTTTTAATCGCGCGCGAAAAAATCGCGCGCTGGATAAGGTCCCTCACCTTCAATCCTCTCCCTTCGGGAGAGGGGGAAATTTTATGAGTGGGCGACGCGTCGCGATGGCACAACGCGCAGATCGGGCGTCGTCGAGGAGGGCACCACAGGAATGTCGCTGTCTTCGCGCTGCTGCCATTTGTAGAAGATGAACGTGAAGATGAACATCAGGTAGGTGCCTTGTCCGATCCACATGATCAGCCCGCCCAGCACCTGGTCTTCGAGCGGCTTGAGGCCCCATCCGTGCGCGCCCTCGCTGTACCACGGATAGATGACGCGGGTTGCGAGCGTGATTGGCGCGGCGACTGCGGTCATCGGGATCATCAGAAGGAACAGGTAAAGGATTTGCGCCGGGTACGAGAGCCGCGGCAACTCCGGGAGCGGACTGAGGATCGGCCACCACAGCAGCATGCCGGCCGCCATGAAGAGCAGATGCAGAAAGATATGAAAGTTCTCGTCGCGGCACATCTTGTCGAAGATCGGCGGAAAGTGCGCGGTGACGAATACTGCCGAAAAAATCAGGAACGCGACGACCGGTGTCGTCAGCAAGCGCGCGATGGGCTTAATCGGCCGGCTGAGGATCCACGGTCGGATCATCCAGCCCGGCGTCCCGAGCAGGATCAGCGGCGGGATCAGGAAGGTCTGCATCAGATGCTGCAGCATGTGCATCGAGAAGATTCGCGCGTCCGCGAGTTCGTCCAGCTCGGTGTGCGTGAACAGGATCGCGCCCATCGCGATCGCGAACCACATCGCCTGACGCCGCGTCGGTCGGCGGCCGGTCACGCGGCATGCGCCCAGGTAAATCGCGATCAGAATCGCGATGCCTATCGGGATGCTCGGATGTTCGCCGAAGATGTCCATCGTCAAAAAGATGTCGCTATCCGATCGGCGCCATGTGTCGCGACAGATATGCGAACAGCAGGATCAACGAGACCATCAAAACCGTCGCGATCATCAGACGGGAAAACGAACACTCCCGTCAGCAGCCAACCGTCGTATTTCAGGTGCATGTAGAACATCGCGACCAGCGCGAACTTGGCTGCAGCCAGTACGATCAGCACCGGCACCAGCACGGGACGGAGCGCGTGCACGTAGAAGACGGTGATCTCCATGGCAGTCAGCACGACCAGGAACGCGGCGATGATCAGATATGTAGCCGCACCGGGATGACGAACCTGCCCACTGTGAGTGTCTGCAATGTCGCTCATGCTCCGGGCACCGCCTGCATCAGATAGACGAGAGTAAAAATGATGATCCACACGATGTCGACGAAATGCCAGTAAAGTCCCGCGAGCTCGACTGACGTCGCGCGCGACTTGCCGAGGTTACCGGTCATCGCGGCGACCAGCAGGACAGATAGCCACAGCACTCCGATCGCAACGTGCGCGCCGTGAAATCCTACCAGCACGAAGAACGACTGCGAGAAGAGGTTGGTCGTCAGCCCCATGCCCTCGTGGTAGAAGCTGGTGAATTCGTAAACCTGGCCGCAGAGAAAAATCAGGCCGAACAGGACCGTGCCGCCGAGCCAGATTCGCTCCCATCGCTTATCGCCGCGCTGAGTCGCCGCGAGCGCCAGCACCATCAGCAGCGAACTCATCAACAAAATGAAAGTGCTGAACGAGGTCAGCGGGATGTTGAGAATCTCCGGCCCGGGGCCGGTGACGCTGCGCGATTTGTAGACGATGAAGGTCGAGATCAGGCTCGCGAAGAACACGCACTCCGATCCGATGAACGACCACACGCCGATTTTGCGCACGTCGATACCGCCGGAAGACGGCGCGTGCTCCGGATCGTGCGACTCCTCGCCGAAGTTCGGGTATTCGAATCCCATCCCGATGATCGACATGACGACCACCGCCGCGCCGATGAGCACGATGCGATACCAGTCGATGATGAGCCCGAGGCCCATCATGCCGACGCCGAGACTCAGCACCAGCGGGAAGATCGAAGGCGCCGGCATGTGGATGTGATCGACGTCAACCGGCTCGCTCGGCTGTGGTTGCGAGGGCGCCTGTCCCGACATGTATGCGGCGACGCCACGCGAGCCGGCGCGCCCGTATTTGAGAATCCACCATGCGTCGCGGCCGCGGATTTGCGGAATCCTCGCGAAGTTGTACGCGGGCGGCGGCGACGGCGTGGACCATTCGAGGCTGCGTCCGTCCCACGGGTCAGCAGGAGCCAGCTCGCCGTTGATGAGACTTTTGAAAATATTGATGTAGAAAAGCAGGAACGCGATGCCGAGAATGAACGCGCCGACCGTCTCGAGCTGGTTGAGATGCGTCCAGCCCATGTCGGCGCCGTAGGTGTAGGTGCGCCGCGGCATCCCCCACATCCCGAGAATGTGCATTGGGAAAAAAGTCATGTTGAATCCGATGACCGTCAGCCAGAACTGCCACTTGCCAATCGTCTCGCCGAGCATGCGACCGCTGATCTTCGGCCACCAGTAGTAGAACGCCGAGAGGATCGCGAACATCGCGCCGCCGAACAGCACGTAGTGAAAATGTGCGACGACGAAGTACGAGTCGGTCTGCTGGAGATCGATCGGCGCCGACGCGTGCATGATTCCGCTGAGGCCACCGATGGTGAACTCGAGTACCATCCCGAGCGCGAAATAAAACGCGGTCGTCATGCGCAGCGAGCCGCCCCAGACCGTCGCGATCCAGCTGAAGACTTTCACGCCGGTGGGAATCGCAATCAGCATCGAGGTGATCGCAAACGCCGAGTCCGCAACCGGGCCCATCCCCGTCGCGAACATGTGATGCCCCCACACGCCGTACGACAGGAATGCGATCAGGCAGATCGAATACGCCATCATCGGATAGCCGAACAGCGGCTTGCGCGAGAACGTCGGCACGACTTCCGAAATTATCCCGAAGGCCGGCAGCGCCATGATGTAGACCTCGGGATGTCCGAATAGCCAGAACAAATGCTGCCAGAGAATCGGCGTCGCGCCGGCGGATGCGATGTAGAAGTGCGTGTCGAAGAAACGATCGAAGAGCAGAAAGATCAGACCGATCGTGAGCGCCGGAAATGCGATCAGGATGAGGATCGACGTCACCAACATCGCCCACATGAACATCGGCATGCGCATGTAGGTCATGCCGGGCGCGCGCATCGCGATGATCGTCGTCAGGAAATTCAGGCCGGTGAGGACCGTCGAGGTTCCGGACACGAGCAGACCGATCACCCACCAATCGATCGCGAGGCCGGGCGTGAAATAGCGCTCGGTCAGGTTCGCGTAACCGAACCATCCGGCGTCGGGGAGTCCGCCGCGAATCCAGCCGAGATGGAGCAGGATGCCCGCGGTCAGCGCGAGCCAGAAGCTCGCCGCATTAAGCCGCGGGAAACGCGACGTCGCGCGCGCCGATTTGCAGCGGGATCAGGAAGTTGCCAAAGAATCCAAGCAGCAGCGGCATGACGACGAGGAAGATCATCGTCGTCCCGTGCATCGTGAAAAACGCGTTGTAGGTCGCCGCCGATAGCGCGTGATTGTCCGGATGCCATAGCTGTACGCGAATCGCCATCGCCTCGATTCCGCCGAACGCCATGAAGAACAGCGCGCTCGCGAGATACATCACGGCGACGCGTTTGTGATCGATGGTCGTCAGCCATCCGACGATCCCGCCGCCTTCGAGGTAGCTCGGCTGATGCACTGGCAATGGTTTCGGTTGCGCAGCCATTGGACGCTCCCTATTTCAGACTCTCGAGATAAGCGACGAGCGCGTTCAGCTTCGGACCCGGCAACAGCAACGGGGGCATGTTCGCGCCCGGCTTGATTTCCTGCGGATTCTCGATCCACTTCGCGACGTTCTCGGGCGTGTTCTTCAGCACTCCGGCGGCGAGAGTAGTGCGCGCGCCGAAATGGGTCAGGTCGGGTCCGATGTATCCCTTCGAGACGCCCTGGATCATGTGGCAGGTCGTGCACGGACTGTCGGCGAAAACTTTTGCACCATCGGACGCCAACGAATCGCTCGACGAACTCTGAACCGGCCCGGCCAGTTGGTCCTTGTCCCACTTCGCGAACTCATCCGGCGAGTCGACGAAGGTTCGGAAGCGCATGTTCGCATGCGACAGGCCGCAAAACTCCGCGCACTGCCCCGGATACATTCCCGGCACCGTCGCGACGAAGGTCAGCTCGTTGATTTGGCCGGGCACCACGTCGCGCTTGCCGCCGAGCTGCGGCACCCAGAAGCTGTGAATGATGTCGCCGGATTCGAGCGACAGGCGAATCGGCCGATTGACCGGGATATGCAGCTCGTTGCTGGCTTTCGCGCCGTCGGGATAGTCAAACTCCCACCACCATTGATGCGCGACTACTTTGATTTCCAGCGCGCCCTTGGGTGCGACCGCCGGCTGCGAGCGAAAGATCGTGCGTATCGTCGGCACCGAGATCATCAGCAATACCAGCGTCGGGCCCAGCGTCCACGCGATTTCAAGACCCAGGTCAGACGACGCGGTCGAGGCTGGAGCAGCTTCGCCGACACGGGAAGAAAAGACGAACACGGCCAGGATGAACGCGACGATCACGATCGCGAAAATGATCGCGTCCCACACCGTCACCTGGATGTAGAGACTCTGGATCCACTGCGCGAGGTCCGACTTGGGCGCGAGCGTCGTCATCGGGCGGTCGGTGTCCGAGCATCCGGCAATAGCCAGTGCAATAGCCACTCGCATAGCTACTGACGCGATCGAATGCCTGTTTGAGACTGCGCCGGATCATTCCTCATCATCTCCAACCGGCTCTCCCGAGGTCGCGGCTTGCGCGACGCGGTTAAGTCCCGGCACTGCCGAAAAGAGAAATGCGCCGAGGAAGCCGATCGTGATTAGAAACTGCGTCAGTCCGAACGGAATCGCATCGAGCGACAACGACGGAACCACGAGCACGTAACGCTCGAGCCACATTCCGATGAGCCCTAAGGCAGACACGGTGCCGAGAATCATCGGGGTCTTCTTGGTCCGCACACTCATCAGCACGGTGAACGGGATCAGCCAGATCAAAATCAGGCACGCCACCGACAGCGGCGACCATGGCATGTGATGCACTCGCTGAACGATGAAAAAAGTTTCGACCGGCAAGTCGCCGTACCAGATCACGATGTACTGCGCGAACATCAGGTAAATCCAGAAGACGGAGAAAGCGAAGACCATCTTGCCAAAGTCGTGCATGACGGTTGGATTCGTGAAGAGATTGTGATCGCCCAGGCGGCCACGCATCACGGTCGCCACCAGAGCCATCGCGGTTAGTCCACTCCAAAAAGCGCCGCCGAAGAAGTACCAGCCGAAAAGTGTGCTGCGCCACACCGGCGCGAGCGACATCACCAGATCGAATGAGATGAGCGTATAGACGACCGCGAACAGCACCGCGACCAGAGGAGCGAGTACCCGGATCGAATGCGGCGGCAATTCGATGTCGTCGGTGGCTATCGTCCACGCCCGCGCATCGTCGCCGCGCGAGACCCGGATGAACGCGAAGCTCGCGGCCGCAATCACGCCAAGCCCGATTCCATCGCGTGCGAAGAGAAACGGAACGTTCAGCCAGGCGGCCTTCTGCGGTATCGGATGCGTCACCCAGGGAAAAATCAGGCTGCGGCCGAAATACAATCCGAAGAATAGAAAAAATCCCACCCACAGAAACGGCGCGAAGGCCTCGCCGAGCCGATACGGCGTCGAGCCGCCCCATTTCGCCTGCGTCAGGTAGAAGGCCGCCGACGCGACCAGCGCGCCCTGCGCGACGCCAAGGAAGAACAGCAGATTGACGAGATAGGCCTGCCAGGCGATCGCGGCGCCGCCGTGCAACAGCGCGAGTACGAATGCGATCGCGCCGACGACGATCATCGCGCCCGCCACAATCTGCATCGTCGCACCGGCCACCGACTCCACCGCTTGCGGCTTCATCGCCGCGCGCTCGCGATGCGCTGTTTGAGGATTGGTGCTCATCGCCGCTGGTACACGCCTTCACGAATGACGTCCTCTGCGCCCGATTCTTTCATCATCGTCTCGACGCGCGCGGCTTCCGCCTCGTCGCATCGCACCACGATTCCAAATCGATCCTCGCCGAAGCGCCCGTTGTATCCGGGCTCGATCTTCGGTCGCGGGAATTCCCGACAGTCCCAGCACTCCGAGGAAGCCGAAGATTCCGCCCAGCAGCACCATCAACTCGAAACAGATCACGATAAAGGGCGGCCATGACAGCAGCGGTTTGCCGCCGGCGTTGAGGCGCCACTCGTAAGTGGTTCCAATCGTTATCGCGAGCCCGGTGAGCACGCCCGAAATTCCGCCGACGAGAACGATCCACCGCACCGGGCTTTTCTTCAGGCCGATTGCGTGTTCGATTCTGTGGCTCGGAATCGGCGAAAAGGTCTTGAAGTCGCCGACCTGCGCCGCGCGCAGTTCTTCGATCGCATGCGCCGCCTGCACATCGTCTGCAAACGAACCTATGATCGCGACCGTGCTCATGCGGCTTTGACTCGATCCATCTTGAGCGCCTTGCGCAGCCAGACGATTCCTTCCTTGAGTTCCGTCATCGAAATGATCGGCAGGAACCTCGAGAACAACGAGAACAATCCCAGGAACCATGCGAAGCTGCCGATCGTGATCATGATTTCGGTGATCGACGGACGGTAGCTGGCCCACTGCGACGGCTCGAAGTTCGCCGTCAGCGAACCCGCGATAATCACGAAGCGCTCGAACCACATCCCGATGTTGACGAAAATTGTGATTACCCAGAGCGCTCTCAGGTTAACCCGGATGCGCGGCGAGAATAGCAACAATGGTATTACGCAGTTGCATAACACCATTACCCAGTACATCCATCCCCACGGCCCGAAGTAGCGCATGTGGAATGTGGTTTGTTCTATCGGATCACCCGCGTACCAGGTCATGAAAGCTTCGGTGATGTACGCGTATGAGACGACCAGCGAGGTCAGCAGCACGACCTTGGCGAGGTTGTCGAAATGCCACTCCGTCAGCAGGTCCTCGATGCCGAGCAGCCTGCGCATCGGGATCAGCAGCGTGATAACCATCGCGACGCCGGAAAAAATCGCGCCCGCGACGAAGTAGGGCGCGAAGATCGTGCTGTGCCAGCCGGGATTTATCGCCATCGCGAAATCCCATGACACGACCGAATGCACCGACAGCACCAGCGGAGTCGCGAGGCCCGCCATCAGCAAGTACGCCATCGAGTAATGGCGCCACTGGCGATCGGTACCCTGCCAGCCCATCGCCAGCACCGTGTAAAACTTCTTGCGCCAGCCGGTCGCGGCCTCGCGCGCGTTCGCGATATCGGGAATCAGACCCATCGTCCAGAACAGCGCGCTGATAGTCAGATAGGTACTAACTGCGAAAGCGTCCCATACTAATGGCGAGCGAAAGTCGGGTTGCAGGGAACGCTCATTAGGGTATGGCAATAGCCAGTAGAAAAACCACACGCGGCCAAGATGTATTAATGGGAAGAGTCCCGCAGTAGCTACTGCGAATATAGTCATTGTCTCCGCAGCGCGATAAACCGCGGTACGCCATTTGGTGCGGAACAGAAATAGGATTGCGGAGATCAACGTTCCCGAGTGCGCGATACCGACCCAGAAAACGAAGTTAGTAATGTATATCGCCCACATCACGGGCTGGCGAAGGCCCGTCACGCCTAGTCCCGAGTAGATCTGGCGCGCCCAGAACCCAGCCGCGATCCCCACCAGCGTGAAGCAAAATCCGATCCATGCCCAATACGCGGGGCCTGCAGGTTCCATCACGCGCAGCACGCTGCGGTCGATGTCGCGATAAGTCGGCTCAGTCGGTATTTTCGGCGCCGCTGCCACCTAAGCCTTTCCTTTCTCGTGATAGAGATCGCGCAGATACGTGATTGCGGGCTTCGTGTTGAGTTCTTCCAGCGCGCGATAGTTGCGCAGCTTGTTGTCGTCGCGACGACGCATCATCGCGCTCGCGGGATCGTTGCTGTCGCCGAACGTGATTGCGCGCGTCGGACAGGCCTGCTGGCAGGCGGTGACGATCTCGCCGTCGCGCAGTTGGCGATCTTCGGTCTTCGCGTTGAGCTCGGCGAACTGGATTCGCTGCACGCAGAAAGTGCATTTCTCCATCACGCCGGCGCCGCGCACGGTCACGTCGGGATTCAGCTGCAGATTCATCGGCGCCGGCCACTCCGGCACGAACCAGTTGAATCGGCGCACCTTGTACGGACAGTTGTTTTCGCAATAGCGCGTGCCGACGCATCGATTGTAAATCTGGCCGTTGAGCCCTTCTTCAGTGTGATACGAGGCGAACACCGGGCAGACCGGCTCGCACGGCGCGTGATCGCATTGCTGACACAGCATCGGCGCGAGGTAGAGCAGGGGAGCCTCCGCGACTTCCTTCTCATTCGGGAAGTAACGCTCGATTCGAATCCACGACATGATCCGGCCATTATCGACGCCTTGCTTGCCGACCCAGGGAACGTTGTTCTCCGCGTAGCACGCCGTCACGCACGCGCTGCATCCGGTACAGGCATTGACGTCGATCGTCATGCCCCATTTGTGCCCCGCGTATTTCCACGGCGGATACATCTCGGACGGTCCGATGACTTCTTCCGCCTCGCTCGGTGGAACGACGCCATTCGCCAGCTGCTCAATACTCATTGCCTCGACGATCGAACGGCCCATCATGTCGCTGTTGCCTAGCGGCGTAACCAGCGCGCGAGTCTTGCCGGTAGCGCGCGCGGTCACTGCGGAGTAGGTCGCGCCGCTCGCCAGGATCGCCCATGCATTTGCGCCGACGTCTTTCGCATAGCGGCCGTACGCGCGATGTCCCTGCCCAATCGGCACCGCGATCACACCGGGACGCACGGTGCTTTCGACCAGCACCGGCGCCTCGATCGCGCCATGCTCTGTTTTGATCTCGATGACGTCGTCCTTGGCGACGCCGAGCTTGCGCGCCGTTTCGGGATGTATCTCGGCCCAGCTATCCCAAACAATCTGCGTGACCGGCTCGGGCAATTCCTGCAGCCACGGTTTGTCGGCGCCGCGCCCGTCGTAAAGAAAAATGTGCGGATAGGCGTAAACGGAAAGTTCCATCTGCGCCGCGGTCGGCACGGCAGCCTTGAACGGCGAGGTGTCGAGTTTTAGCGCAGACAGATGCTGCTCTTCGAACAATCCTCCTTCGCGCCGAACGGTTGTCCAGAAATCTTGAGGATTCGCGTTGTCTGCTTTGGGAGCCAGCGCGAGCCATTCAGCCTTGACGGCCTCCGCGGTAATAGCCCATGGAAGTTTCGTGCTCGACGTTTTTGCAGCCGCGTCGAGCAGGATGTCGCCGAGCGCCTTGCTCTCGAACACCGGCTGCATGACGGGCTGTCCGAGTCCGCGAATTCCCGCGCGCGGCGCAGTGTCCCGCCATGATTCGAGGGGATGATGCGCCGGCAACAGCAGACTCGCCATCGCAGCGGTTTCGTCCGGCACGCCGCCCGCCCATACGACGAACGGAACTTTCTGCAGCGCCTCTGCGATTCGCGCCGATGGGGGCATCGTGAATACAGGATTTCCGCCGGCGAGGAACGCCACGTCGATCTGACCGCTGCGCATCGCGTCGACTGCTGCGTCGACTTCGTCCGGCGTGCTGGTCGCTTCGGCCGGCGAGTCCTCGAAGAACATTATCGTCTTGCTGAAGTTGCCAGTGACCGAGTTGAGGATCATCGCCGCGAGATGCGCCGACGAATCGTCGGTACCCGCGATCGCGAGCGCGCCGTCCGCGTTGCCAAACGCCTCGCCGAGTTGAGTGATTTTTTCGACCGGCACGCCGGTGCGCGCGCTCGTCGCGGTCGGATCGAAATTCTCGACCGCCTTGGTCAGCGCCGCGAGATCGAAGCCTGAATTCGGGGAGACCTTGCCATTCTTGACCAGGACGTTGAGCACACTCCACGCAACGTCGGCCTCCGCGCCTGGAGCCGTCGCGATCCAGTCGTCGCACTTCGACGCTGTCATGCTGAGCCGCGGACCGACGTAGTTGGCGCGGCCGATGGTCAGCGCGCCGCGCCGCTTCTGCGGCGTGCGGAACAGCGAGTATTGTCGCGCGAGTTCCACCGGAGATTGCCAGGTCTCGAGAAAGTCCGCGCCGAACGAAATCAGCACTTCCGCCTGATCGATTCGATAGACCGGCAAATCGCGCCGGCCGAACAAAGTCTTGGCCGCGGCGCGCGCCGGCTCATTGTTGATCGCTTCATAGAATATCGCGCGTGACGAATTGAAACTGCCGAGAAACGCCAGCGCGATTTTTGCGAAGGTCGGTCCATTGGGCGACCCGAAGAATGCGACGCGATCCTTGCCCGCCTTCGACGCTGCCGCCAGCTTGTCACCGAGTATTTTCCCGGCTTCGTACCACGACACGATTCGCAGGGCGCCGTCGCCGCCGCGCACTTGCGGATAGGCCAGCCGATCCGGATTGTACAGGCCTTGCAACGCGGCCTGACCGCGCGCGCATAAAGCGCCCTGACCAATAGGATCCTCGGGATTTCCTTCGAGCTTGACCACGCGCCCCTCGCGAATTCGCGCGACGACGCCGCATCCCGCAGGGCACTCGCCGCAGGTAGTCGCGAAAAAACTCGGGACTCCGGGGACTACGTTCTCATCGGGCACGACGTACGGGATCAGCTTGCGCGCAGCCGGCTCGCAGCCGGGTATCGCCGCCGCTGCACCCGCGGTCGCGGCCAGTTTGATAAACGCTCGCCGGGATATCGACGTCCCCTCGTGCTTCTGTATCTTCACGTTCCTCGCTCAGTGATGACAGCCGACGCAGTCGAGCGTCGCTTTTTTCTCCGTGTGACAGTCCACGCAAAAACCCATGTTGATTTCATGCACCGGCACCACTCGATCCATCGTCTGCACCGGCCCGTGACAACTCTGGCATTCGATACCCGCATGAATGTGCGGCCGATGCGTAAAGCGCACGAAGTCGGGCAAGGTGTACACGCGATTCCACTGAATCTCGAACGCCTCCGGCGTGTTGTCGGTCCACGGCCGCGTTACCGGCCGCGATTCCGCCTCCGGCAATCCCGTTGCCGTGACATCCGACGCATCGCGCCACCGCCGGAATTCCCGGTTCGGACGACCGGCTCGCATATGCGTGGCAGTACTGGCAGGGAATCTTGTTCACCCCGGCGTGAATCCGATGGCTGAACGGTATCGGCTGGACGACGTCAGAGCGGGGCGCCCACGGCCTCTGCGAGAGCGCTATGACGGCGCCGCCAAGAGCGAGCATCAAGAGAGCCAGCGGCAGGATTGTCCGGTTCATGCTGACGATTCAGATTTGGTGAATTATCCGAAAGTAATCCGAAACAGAGCCGATGGCCACCGTGCGACAGTCAAAATTTCTAACAATGGTGCCGTCGCTAATCAAGTAAAATTAATAGTACTGGCGATAATGCCGCTTCTTATGGGAAGCAACCGCCTGTGGATTCCCATTGTGCGAGAACGCCGATTTATTGCGGCAGGTAGTTCCGACGCTGACGAAACTATGTTACTTATGACTGGGTCATTAGGGTTTAAGGCTGCTTCGACAGGTGGAAATCAAGACTGCTTCCAGACTGGCTCTTTTACCGCCCTACCTTTTTGCCGAGCTTGATCGCCTCAAGAAAGAGGTCGCGAGCAAGGGCGTCGACGTCATCAGCCTCTCGATCGGCGACCCTGACCTGCCCACTCCGCGTCACATCGTCGAAACTCTCAAGCGCGCCGCCGATGACCCGAAAAATCATCGTTATCCCGACTACGAAGGCTTGCCGCAATTTCGCGAGGCCGCCGCGGATTGGTACCGGCGCCGGTTCGGCGTCAGCTTCGACTATCAGCGTGAAGTGTGCGCGCTGATCGGCTCGAAGGAAGGCATCGCGAATTTCGCGACTGCCGTCGTCGATCCCGGCGACATCGTGCTTGATTCCCGACCCGGGCTATCCGGTGTACTACTCGGGATGCGTTTTCAACGGCGGCGAGCCGTACTTCCTGCCCCTCCGAAAAGAAAACGCGTTCCTGCCAGACCTCGCTTCGATTCCCGCTGAAATCGCGCGCCGCGCCAAAGTGTTGTGGCTCAACTATCCCAACAATCCGACCGCCGCGACCGTTGACCTTTCGTTCTTCCAGGACGCCGTCAAATTCTGCCTCAAGCACGACGTGATCCTCGCGCACGACAGCGCCTATTCAGAGATTGCCTACGACGGCTATCGCTCGCCGAGCGTGTTCCAAGCCGAAGGCTCGCGCGAATGCGCAATCGAGTTCCATTCGTTGTCGAAAACCTTTTCGATGACCGGATGGCGCGTCGGTTTCGCAATCGGCAACGCGAAGTTGATCGGCGCGCTCGGCAAGGTCAAGACCAACATGGACTCCGGCGTCTTCCAGGCCGTACAGGAAGCCGCGATGACTGGCCTTGCAGGGGGCGACGGTGACAAGCTCGCCGAATATTGCGCAATCTACAAGGAACGCCGCGACCTGCTGGTCAAGGCTCTGAGAGCGCTCGGGCTCGAATGTGAGAATCCGCGCGCGACCTTCTACGTCTGGACCAAAGTTCCACGTGGTTACACCTCGGTTTCATTTACCGAGCGCGTCTTGAAGGAAGCCGGCATCGCAATTACGCCGGGCTCTGGGTTCGGCAAGGGTGGTGAGGGTTACGTTCGCTTTTCTCTTACGAGCGAACGGTTGGTCGAGGCGGTGGACCGACTAAAAGCGCTGCGGTTGTAACGGCGAGAATGCCCAATCGGGCTTTTATCGGAATAGGCAGTAACCTAGGCGATCGAGCCGCCAATTATCGTGAGGCGATTCAACGGATCGCGTCGATCCCGGACACGAGGGTCGTGCGCCAATCCTCGATCTACGAGACCGAGCCGATAGGCGATCTCAAGGGCGCTTTCCTCAACGGCGTCATCGAAGTCGAGACCGAGCTCCCCGCCGAAGTCCTGATGCGCCGGATGCTCGCGCTCGAGCGCATTATGGGCCGCAAGCGGGTCAAAGGCCGCAAGCAGACGCGAGGCAAGTACCGGCCAAGAATCATCGATCTCGATTTGCTGTTCTTCAACAAAGAAACCATCGACACTCGAGTCCTCAAAGTGCCGCATCCGCGCCTCCACGAGCGCCGCTTCGTGCTCGCTCCGATGAGCGAGCTGGCGCCCGCGCTGATCCATCCGAAACTAAACGCGTCAATTTCCGAAATGCTGGCAGGACTTAAGTCGCCGTTTCGTGTTACTCTCGCGAGAGCGGACTTGCTAAGGCCGCAACCCCCAAAGAAAGAGGCATCCCGATGAAATATTTTATTGATACTGCCGACGTGGCCGAGATTCGCGAGGCCGCAAGTTGGGGACTCATCGACGGCGTCACCACCAATCCATCGCTGATGGCGAAAACCGGCCGCCCGTATCACGACGTGCTCAAGGAGATTTGCGAAATCGTCGACGGCCCTATTAGCGCCGAAGTCGTCGCCACCGAAGCATCGGCGATGATCGAGGAAGGCGAGAAGCTCGCCAAGCTCCACAAGAACATCGTGGTCAAGTGCCCCATGATCATCGAGGGCCTGAAGGCGACTCACGCGCTCGCCAAACGCGGCATCCGCGTCAACGTCACTTTGATTTTTACGCCCCTTCAGGCGCTGGCAGCCGCAAAGGTGGGCGCGTCGTTCCTGTCACCGTTCATTGGGCGCCTCGATGATATCGGTCAGGACGGCTTCGCGTTGGTCGAGGACATGGTGCAGATCCTGTCGAACTACGACTACCCCGCCGAAGTGCTGGTCGCATCGGTGCGCAGCACCACGCACCTGATCCGCGCAGCCGAAGTCGGCGCCGATATCGCAACCGTCCCGTTCGCAGTCCTGAAGCAGACCCTGCATCATCCGCTGACCGACTTGGGCCTCGAGCGCTTCCTGGCAGACTGGCGCAAGACCAACCAGAAGATCTGACTGTCTTAATGAGCGTTGGCTCCATCCTAACCTCCTGTTGTCCGAGGGGAGGTCGGCGTAAGCCACATGAAATGTGGTGTCGCCGGGAGAGGTACAAAGCTCGCCACTGCGCCGACGCATACTCGATTTCGAAAGTCTGAAAGTGGTGCAGTCGCCCAGCCCTGCACCTCTCCCTAACCCTCTCCTCGGACAAGGAGAGGGAACTGGATCCAGAAAGGTCTTGCGCGGCAGCGCCCGAGCACTAACTCGAAATGCATCAGCCAGCGATGTCGCGAATCGTCGTTCTGGGATGCGCGGGCAGCGGCAAAACTACCTTCGCTCGACGTCTCGGCTGAGATCACCGGAGCGCCGGTGATTTGCCTCGACGCAATCTGGAATCCGTGTTGGGGAAAAGACGACGTCCCCGTTTTTCGAACGTTGATGAAAGATGCGCACGCAGGTGATACCTGGATCAGCGACGGCAACTTTGCTGCCGCGACCTTCGATATCCGGCTGCCTCGCGCAACTCTCGTGATATCACTCGATCACCCCAAGATGTTCTGCGCCCGGCGCGCAATCACCAGAGTCTTTCAGCCGGGCGAGGCGCATCGAATCGGCAGCATACCCAAGGTGCTACGATTCATCTGGAACTTCGATCGAATCAACCGTCCGCTGATAGAGGCGCAAAGACTTGCGCACGGTCCCGATGTTCCGCTCCGAAGATTGTCCAACGATGGCGAGATTGATTCGTTCTTATCGGCTTTGTGATCAAGATTCTGGCGAGTTAGATTAGAGTTCCTCTCCGCTGGGGGCCTCGAACGCGCGCAGGGAGAGTGACAGCACCGCCATTGCGATTGTGAATGCCAGCGCTATCTCCATGCTGGCGCGGGCGCTCACGTGCGCGATCGCCTGGCCCATGATCCAGGGCGCGACGATTGCGCCGAGTGCGCCGCCTGCCACTACGATCGAAGTCATCCTGCCGACCTCAGCCGGGAATCGCGCCGCGCCAACCGCGATCATGTTGGGAAAGACCGGGCCGTATCCGAAGCCGATTAGAAATATCGCGGATGCTGCAAGGCCGCCCGCCGCCGGCGCGGCGATCAATAGCACCAGCGCTGCGGCAGATAGCGTGGAAGCCAGCATCGTGAATTGCGGCAATGCGATGCGATGTCCCAGTCGTCCGCCGAACGCGCGCCCGCACACCAGTCCCAGCCAATATAGCGAGACGCCGGACGACGCGAGTATCGGGCCGAGCGCGCCCGCCATCCGCAGGTACAGAAAAAGCCACGCGCCGATTCCGATTTCGGCGCCGACGTAAAGGAACATCACTCCGCTGATGACCCAAATTTGCGGACGCGCAAGCATCGCGATGAATCCATCACCGGGGGTTGGCGCCAGTCGAACTTCGAGCGCCGGCGTCACACCTAAACGAAATGCGATCGTGGCACATACCAGCGCGCCTCCACCGAACACCCACCAGTACGGCACGTGGCTCGCGAACGCGGCGCTCACGATTAGCGGTCCGAGCAAAGCTCCGACTCCGAACAGGACGTGCAGGTAGTTGAGCGCGGAGGCGAGCCGTTCCCGATTGAGCTCCACGATCAGCGCGTTGGCGCCGACGTCGATCCCGCCGTTGGCGAGGCCGAGCATAAATCCCGCGCACAGCAGTCCCGCAAGTCCACGAGACGCCGAGAGCCCGGCCAATCCTGCCGTGAAGAACGCCATCGCGCCGACCAGGATCTTCTGCGCGCTCAGTTGTTGATTGATCTCGCCGGCGACCAGCACCGATATGAGAGAACCGGCCGCCGCGGCGCTGACGATCAATCCGACGCGCTCGATCGGTAGATGAACCGTCCGCGAGATCTCCGGTATGAAGGGGCCAATCCAGCCGCTGTTGATGCCCACCATCAGCATGCAGGAGTACGCCAGCCGTGTGATCGTGCCCTCGGGGGTCACTGACCGGTCATCATCAAATGTCCCGACGCGCGCAGTCACGATGCCGCCGAGAGGATCACGCGGTAGAGTGGTCCGAGCTCGCGAAACGCGTCGAGGACTTCGGCGCGATCCACAGTAAGCGCGTCGCGCACCGGCCATCCGAAGCCGACGTCGATGCTGCCGGACTTTTTCGCGAGCGCGTCGCCGAGTCTGTCGAAGAATCCGGCGCTGGCTGCGATCGATTTCGGCAATTCGCGGCCCTCCCAGTTTTGGTACTGTTGAATTTTGGTGCCACGAAACGATCTCTCCAGATCGGCCGACTTTGATTTGATCGCTCGCACCATCTCGGGCCGATGGTCGGCGGTTGATTTCACCACGGCGCGCGCATGGATCCCCACACCCGAAACGCACAGCGCGAGATATCCGTTGCGCTTGTATCCAGTCGGCGACGGCCCGAATGCTGCCCACGTTTCAGCCGGAGGACTCGCCGCGTGCCGCATATGGCGAGCGTAATGAGGATAGAGAACCACATCGAGGTTGTGCGACAGATCCCGGTTGAAATTCTGGGCGAGCTGCATCAGGCGCGGCGTCAGCAGCTCGTCGATCTTCGCCAGGCGTGCGCTGAAATCGTCAATCGCGAACACGTCGAAGTCGCGGCGCAGAAAACCCAGCGTCGCCATCAATCTGAATCCAACTTCACTTCGCGGCTCGGCCGCGCTCGCGCTCCTGAAAACTCTTTTCCCAGTTACGCCCGTCGAAATGGTCGTGCTCCAGCTTGTCCAGATTCACGCCTTCTAGACATCGGACATTGACGTCGATGCTCTCGGGATCGGACCGAGGAATGTAAAACGAGGCGACGCCGCAATTCGGGCAGAAGAGATGCTTCGCGACTTTCGTATTGAAAGTGTATGCGGCGATATTGTCCGACGGCGTGAGCAGCCGGAACGCGGCGCGCTCGACGATCCAGTGAACGTAGCCCTTCTTCGTGCAGATCGAGCAGTTGCATTCCGACACGCGCTCGAGCTTGCCCCTGACTTCGAAGCGGACGCGTCCGCAATGGCATCCTCCACGGTAGGTTCTTTCGTTTGCCGTTTTTTTCATCAGCGCTCTTTTAACGTAGCACTCGCCACAAGGGAAACCCGCCGGAGTGTAGGAAAAGGGTCATCAATTGACCGATTTCGAGCGCGTAAATTCGCCACGCTACCGCTTGCTTCAGCCGGAAAACGGGCTGATTTTCAAAGGAAAAGCGCTATCGTAGCTGTGGCATGTAAATCGCTTCAGCTATATTGGCTGTGTATTCTGAAACCAGTCATTACAACTGATCGTACTAACTTAGCGGGCGGAGGAGGTCCACAAAAATGAAACGAGCAACGATGATTTTTTCTGCGGTGGCGCTGACTTTTGCGATGGCAGGTCCTATTTTGGCGGAAGAGCCGATGCGTCCGGCTGCCGCAAGTGCCGACACCAGTTTTTTCGACTCACATCCCGACATCTCGAAGAAGCTTCGGAAAGATCCGACTTTGGTCGACAACCAGGCATTCCTGGACGCTCATCCGGACCTTCACGAGTATCTGAAGGCCAATCCCAGCGTGAAGCACGACTTCAAGTCGCATCCGTATCGTTTCATGCATCGCGCGGAAGCCTACAACAAGCATCACAATCACTAACCTCGCAACCGTTTGATTCCCCCCACTAGCGCAGGAGGCTGGCCGCCCAGTCTCCTGCTTTTTCTTTTTCAGTGAGGGAATCCTGTCGTGACCATCAGACCCAGTGCGTGTTAGAGTCACGCGATGGCGGTGGTATCTGAGTCAGTGTCGCCAGACTTCAGCGCGACCCTCGCGAGTCATGGAATTCGAGGGCTCAGCCGCAAATCGCCCGCGACCCTCCAGGTAAACGTCGGCAAATGGTGCAACCAGGCGTGCCACCATTGTCACGTCGATGCGGGGCCGCGCCGCACCGAACGGATGACGCGTGAGACGGCGGAGCGAGTGATCGAAGTGCTCGCGTCGAGTCCTCGCGTCGAGACGCTCGACATCACCGGCGGAGCGCCCGAGCTGAACTCGAACTTTGCGATGCTGGTGGAGCGGGCACGCGCGCTCGGCCGCAAGGTGATCGTTCGATGCAATCTGACGGTGACGCTGGAACCCGGCATGGAATGGCTGGTGGAATTCTATCGGCGGGCGGGCGTCGAGTTGGTTTGCTCGCTGCCATGCTACACCGCCGAGAACACCGATCGTCAGCGGGGCGCAGGCGTTTTCGACAAGAGCATCGTGGCATTGAGGAATCTGAATGCGGCCGGGTTCGGGCGCGGCACACTGCGGCTTGATCTCGTCTACAACCCGATTGGCGCGTCATTGCCGCCGCCGCAGGCCGAGCTTGAGGCACAATATCGCGACGAGCTCGCCCGCAATTTCGGAATCGTTTTCGATCGCCTGCTGACGATCACGAACATGCCGATCGCCCGCTTTGCCAACCAGTTGAGCCTCGCCGGCAATCACGCCGCTTACATGAGTCTGCTGGTGAATCACTTCAATCCCGCGACCGTGGACTCGTTGATGTGCCGCGACCTCGTGAGCGTCGGATGGGACGGGCGGCTCTACGACTGCGACTTCAACCAGATGCTGGAAATTCCGATTGGCGCCAACGCTGCATCGACAATTTGGGACGTCGACGATGTGGGCAACCTTGCTGGCGCGCGCATCGCGACCGGATCGCATTGTTTCGGATGCACCGCGGGCGCGGGCTCGAGCTGCGGCGGCGCAATTGCATAGCACGCCCGCCTTTGGTCCTGTTTTCACTTAAATGATATGAGGAACGAACGCTGCGCGGACGATTGGCGCAGAATCCACAGGAGATTGTTTCATGGCGGTGAAAATCGAAGGTACTTGCGATCCTAAATTCAATCGCGTCAAGGACGTGTTCGCCGAGAATTTCGAAAAGCGCGGCGAGGTTGGCGCTGCCACAGCAGTCATGCTCGACGGCAAAAGCGTCGTCGACATCTGGGCGGGACACGCCGACAAAGCGAAGACCAAGCCGTGGACGCGCGACACGCTCGTTAACGTTTATTCGACCACCAAAGGCGTCACCGCGATTTGTGCGCATCGGCTGGCCGGCAAAGGTCTGCTCGACATCGACGCTCCCGTCGCGAAGTATTGGCCCGAGTTCGCGCAGGCCGGCAAGGACAAGCTGCCGGTGCGGTTTCTGCTAAGCCACCGCGCAGGTCTTCCCGCAGTCCGCAAAGTTTTGGAAGAGAACGCGCTCTTCAACTGGAACACGATGACGACTGCGCTGGCTGAGCAGGAGCCGTGGTGGGAACCCGGCACCGCGCATGGCTATCACGCGGTCACGTTCGGCTACCTGGTCGGCGAGGTGATTCGGCGCATCACGGGCAAGAGTCCGGGAACGTATTTGCGGGACGAAATCGCGCGGCCGCTCGAGCTGGATTTTCATATCGGCCTGGACGCGAAGCATGATGCTCGCGTGGCGGGCCTGATCCCTGCGGCGCCTCCGGGACCGGGCGAGCCGAACATGTTCGCCGAGATGATGAAGAACCCGGAATCGGCTGGCGCCAAGGCGTTCATGAATCCACCGGTGCTGACCAAGCCGGGGCTGGTCAATTCGCGCGAATGGCGCGCGGCAGAAATTCCCGCGGCCAACGGGCACGGCACCGCTCGCTCCCTGGCGAAGTTGTATGGCGCGCTGGCGCGCGGCGGCGAACTGGACGGCGTTCAGGTGATGTCGAAGGACGAGATCGCCAAGTGCTCGATCGAGCAATCGAACGGACCCGACGCGTTGCTGGTAATCAACACACGCTTCTCGCTCGGCTTCATGATGTCGCAACCGGGCGCGTCGTTCGGGCCGAATCCAAAGTCATTCGGACATCCGGGCGCAGGCGGCTCGGTCGGATACGCCGATCCCGAAGCGAAGATCGGATTTGGCTACACGATGAACAAGATGCAGAACAGCTTGCTGATCGATCCGCGCGCGACCGCGCTGATCGACGCGGTTTACGCCTCGATGTAAGGGTGAAGCGACGTGATGTCGGACGCAGCGGTCCAAAACCGGAACCGGCTTCGCTGCCGCGAAGCTGTCCGAGATCCTTCCATCCGCTCGCGTTGCTCGCTTCGTCAGGATGACAAACGGCAGTGTCGTCGGTCTGTGCTAGTTGATAAGGAAATAGATGGGAGGTGCGCGCGTCGATGCTCGCGCGCGCTAAAAAACCGGAGGACTTGTCGATGCCTTCAATCCCTGTAGTCAGTGCCAAGGATTCTCCCGCCAAGGTCATCGGATGCCTTGAGCGCGACGGTGCAGTCGTCGTCTCCGACGTGAGCGATCGCGCCACTCGGGACGCTGTGCTGCGCGAGCTCGCGCCGCATCTCGAAGTGGTGGATCCCGACGCCAGCATCAACAAGGTTTATGAGGCCGACGGCGGTGCGGCTAATTTCTATCCCGGCAAGACCAAGCGGATCACCGCGCTGGTCGCCCGCTCGGAAACCTTCCGCACTTTCGTGACGCATCCGTTGATGCTGTCGGCGTGCGACGCGATTCTGAAACCCAACTGCGTGCATTACCAGGTGCATGCGACCGCGGCTCTCAAAATCGGTCCCGGCGCGCGCGAGCAAGTGCTCCATCGCGAAGAGGATCCCTACCAGTTTTTCAAGGTGCCTCGGCCGCGAATGATTCTCGCGAGCATGTGGGCGATCACCGATTTCACCGAGGCCAATGGCGGGACGCATATAGTCCCCGGCAGCCATTTGTGGCCGGCGGATCGCGTCGCGCGGCCCGATGAAGTCGTTGCTGCCGCGATGCCGGCTGGGTCGGTGCTGCTCTGGATGGGCGGCACTCTGCATGGCGCCGGCGCGAATCGAACCGACGACTGGCGCTACGGCGTCTTCCTGTCGTACTCGCTTGGATGGCTGCGGCAGGAGGAGAATCAGTATATCGACGTGCCCGGCGAGATTGCGCGGACACTCGACAAAAAGGTGCGCGACCTCGTGGGCTACAAGATGCATCTTGGAATCGGCTATGCGGACGTCTCAGTGAGAGCGAGTCTCGGCGAGAAGCGCTGATGCCAAAAATTTCATATCGAGTGCGGCCGGAGACCGCGGTGCTGACGCGCGGCTTCGACCCGGAGTTGTCGGTCGGATCGGCGCGGCCGCCGGTCTATCGCAGTTCGACCTTCGTCTTTCCAAGTCCGGAGGCGGCTGAGCGCGCGTTCGGGATCGTGCTCGGGAAAATCAAGCCGCTCGGCGACGATCGTCCCGACCTGATTTATGCGCGGCTGAATCATCCCAACGCCGAAATCCTCGAGGAGCAACTGGTGCCGCTCGAGCGCGGCGCAAACTCCGCCGCCATCTTCAATTCCGGCATGGCCGCGATCTTCACCGTGATGCTCACGTTCCTCGAGCGCGGCGGGTCGCTCATCTACACCCAGCCGCTGTATGGAGGCAGCCAGCACCTGATCCACCAGGTGATCGAGCCGCTGGGTTTCGAGGCGCGCGGCGTGCCGGCTGGGAATACGCAGGCGCTGGCCGAGGCGATCGAGACTGCGAACAATCTGAGTCTCGTTCTGATCGAGACTCCCGCGAATCCCACGCTCATGATGACCGATATCGCGCAAGCGGCAGCCGCGATCCGCAAAAGGCCGAAGCGTGCGCTGCTCGCGATCGACAACACTCTGCTCGGTCCGACGTTTCAGCATCCGCTGATCCACGGCGCGGACCTCGCGATTTACTCGGCGACGAAGTTCCTCGGCGGATTCAGCGACCTGCTGGCCGGCGCGGTGGTCGCGACCGATCCCGAACTGATTCAGACGCTGACCGGCATGCGTGCTCTGCTCGGCAATATCCTGCAGGCGGACGAATGCTGGATGCTCGACTCGCGGCTATCGACTGTCGCGTTGCGGATGAATCGGCAGAGCAAGAACGCGCAGCGAATCGCCGAGCAGTTGGCCAAGCATGCGCGCGTCAAGCGCGTCATCTATCCTTCGCTGTTCACCGACGACGCGCAGATAAAGATTCGCGACGCGCAGACCGACTATCCGGGCTCGCTGTTGTCATTGGAAGTTGAAGGGGGAAAGACCGGCGCATTCGAGTTTCTGCGCCGTCTGAAAATCGCCAAGAACGCGGTCAGCCTCGGCGGCGTCGAAACTCTCGTATGCCATCCGATGACGACCACTCACAGCGAACTGTCACCGGAGGAGATGTCCGCCGCGGGAATCAATGAGGCGCTGGTCCGCATCTCCGTCGGCACCGAGCACTGGCGCGACCTCCTCGAGGAGTTTACCCGCGCCCTGGGTTAATAAGTCAGTTCATCAGGTCCGAATCTCTTCCAGCCGGCCGGTATGGTTTGAAATTCCCAGGCGCAAGCAATCAGGGTCGATTTCCAGGGCGTCGCAGACGTTGAGGAACGTGAACGGACTGGAATCGTCATCGACACTGAGCCATTCGACCGCTTCGAGGAACTCTTCGTTATTGCGCGCCGATGGGCCGGCGTCGCGATGTCGCAGGTAGGTCCGGATGGCGTCCTCGAGCACTGCGAACAGCAGCTTGCGTTCGCCTTCCGACGGCAGCTTCCTTCGTCGAGACTCGCCGAATTGAACCGGCAGGATACCCACGCCGCTAAATATGTTTGGCAGGTCGTCGTGGGCTGCGTATGTGGTGGCTTCCATGATTCTCCTCCGCGTATCAGCGCGTCATCTCTCAGCTTCACCTGTGTGAGCAAAAGCGTTGCCAAAACGACGAGTAGCGAAAACATGACTATTTACCGTCACATTTGCCCAATACTGGGGAAGCGTGAAAAAATTTCACGGATTGATTGTGGGGTAGAGAGCTACAGGGGAGTGTGGCGATCAGATCAGATCAATTTCATTCCGGTGGCGGCTTCCAGTTCGGAAATCGCTTGCGGGCCGCTCTCGACTTTGATCGTCGTCATACCGAGCGCGCGCGCAGGTTTGAGATTTCCGCCGAGATCGTCGAGGTAAACGCAAGCCTCCGGCTTCACCCCGAGCTTCTCGCACATCATCAGGTAGATGCGGGGATCGGGTTTGCGGATTCCGATCTTTGAGGATTCGATCAGCTCGTCGAACAGTTCCATGATCTCGCGCGAATAGATCGAGCGGCTGGTGGCGACTGCCGCGGCCGCGTCCGCAGGCATGTTGTTGGTGATGCATCCGGTCTTGAACCTGGTCTTGATGCGTCGCAGCGCCTCGATCATCTCGGGCCGGAAGTCGCCCGCCAGCAACGCGACGACGTCGCGTCCCGGGATCTGGTAGCCCAGCGTCATGGCTTCGGCCGCGAACGCAGCGTCGAAGCCGGCGAAGTCGATCGCCGAGCGCTCGAACATCGCCCACGCATTGTTCTCATGATTGGTGGAGTTGATCTTGCGGATCACGCCGACCGGTATGCCGCGTTCGCGCTCATAGCGGGCGAAAGCCTCGAAGGGCGAGGTCGTAAACACGCCGCCGAAATCCCATATCACTGCTTCGATCACATCACTCTCCGCGTGACTGCGTTTTGCACGATTCGAATTTCTTCCCGCTCAACATCATTCGTAACGGATCTGGTTGTCGCAAGCGACTACCGCTTGTTTGCCGCGCATCATGTTGGAATTTGAGGCATCGGGCGCGGCGAGAAATCGAAATCTCCATCTGTTGGTTGATCCTTCGATCGTTCCGCTGGGGCGCGATCCTTGCACGACTTGTCAGGTTGACCTCGTCAGGATCGTCGCCTGCGAGATCAGCAACTCAAAATTTTGGAGGATACGATATTGAGCGGAAGCTCGGCTCGCTTGCAGGCTATCGAGGCCGTTACGACTTACCGTCCCACCGCGGCGCCCATGTCATTTGCCAACGTTTCGGCCAGCGAACTATTCGGTTCGAACGTCTTCAACAAGACGGTGATGAAGGAACGGCTACCCAAGCCCGTTTTCAAGTCGCTGATGAAGACGATAGAGACGGGATCGCACCTCGACCCGGCGATCGCGGATACTGTAGCGGCGGCGATGAAGGACTGGGCGATATCCAAAGGCGCCACGCACTATTCGCATGTGTTCTATCCGCTGACCGGGTTCACCGCCGAAAAGCATGACAGCTTCCTGTCGCCCGACGCCGACGGCGGCGCGCTGGCGGAATTTTCGGGCAAGACTCTCACGCAAGGTGAGCCCGACGCGTCGAGCTTCCCCAACGGCGGCATCCGCAACACCTTCGAGGCGCGCGGCTACACGATGTGGGACGTCACCAGTCCCGCCTACATCCTCGAGAACCCGAACGGCACGACGCTGTGCATTCCAACTGCGTTCGTCTCGTGGACCGGCGAGGCGCTCGACAAAAAGACGCCGCTGCTGCGCTCGATGCAGGCGATGAACAAGCAGGCGCAGCGAATTCTGAAACTCTTCGGACACGAGAATCCCGCTCATGTAGTCTCCTACGCCGGCTGCGAGCAGGAATATTTTCTGATCGACCGGCATTTCTATTTCTCGCGGCCGGATCTGCTCGCGACCGGGCGGACGTTGTTCGGATCGCCGCCGCCGAAGGGCCAGGAGTTCGAAGATCATTACCTCGGCGCAATCCCCGAGCGCGTGCTCGCCTTCATGCTCGAGAGCGAGCGCGAGCTGTTCAAGCTTGGGATTCCAGCCAAGACGCGGCACAACGAGGTCGCGCCGGGGCAGTTCGAGCTGGCGCCGATGTTCGAGAACGGGAACATCGCGGCCGACCATCAACAGTTGACGATGGTCACGCTGAAGCGAGTGGCCGAGAAGTACGGGATGACTTGCCTGCTGCACGAAAAGCCGTTCGCGGGCGTCAACGGGTCGGGCAAGCACGTGAACTTCTCGATCGGCAATGCGACCCAGGGCAACCTGCTCGATCCGGGCGATAACCCGCACGCCAACGCGCAGTTCCTGATTTTTTGCGCGGCAGTGATCCGCTCGGTCCATCGATGGGGCGGGCTGTTGCGAGCGGTCGTCGCGTCCGCATCGAACGATCATCGGCTGGGCGCCAACGAAGCGCCGCCGGCAATAATTTCGGTCTTCCTGGGCGAGCAGCTCAACGACATTTTCGAGCAGGTGACCAAGGGCGGCGCCAAGAACTCCAAGGGCGGGGAAACGCTGAAGGTCGGGGTCGATTCGCTGCCGGTCATTCCGAAAGATGCCGGCGATCGCAATCGCACGAGTCCTTTCGCGTTCACTGGTAACCGCTTCGAATTCCGCGCCGTGGGATCCAGCCAGTCGATCGCGGGACCGATGATCGCGATGAATACGATCGTGGCGGAATCGCTCGACTACATCGCAAGCAAGCTCGAAGCAGCGGTGGGCGGCGATTCGTCGAAGCTTAATGGCGCCGTGCAGAAGATCCTCGAAGAGATCATTGCCGAGAACGGCGCCGTCGTATTCAACGGCAACGGCTACTCCGAGGCGTGGCACAAGGAAGCGGAAAGCCGCGGCCTGCCTAACCTGCGATCGTGCGTGGAAGCACTACCGCTGCTCGGTACCAAAGAGGCGACGGACCTATTCGCCAAGTACGGCGTGCTGACGGAGCGCGAAACGCACGGCCGCATGGATGTCGACCTCGAGCAATATTGCCTCGTGGTCGGACTCGAGGCGCGCACCGTGATCGAAATGGCGAGGACGATTATCTTTCCGGCGGCGATTCGCTACCAGGGCGAGCTGGCACAGACCTGCGCGCATCTGAAGGCCGTTGGCTACGTGTTCGACACTGACACGCTCGACAGAGTTACCGTGCTGGTGAAGGATCTGCAGGACGGAATCGTGAAGCTCGAAGGGATGATGGCCGAGGGCGGCGGTCACAGCAAACTCGATCATGCCAAGCATCTGTGCAACGCGGTACTTCCTGCGATGGCGGCGGTGCGCAAGAGCGCAGACATGCTCGAGGGCATGGTCGCTGATGACTTGTGGCCGCTGGCGACCTACCAGGAGATGCTGTTCATCATGTAGGTCCGCGTTCAGCGACTGGCAGCTCATAAAATTTCGGCGCGGCGGTCTCAGATCGTCGTGCCGACTTTATTCGGGGCTCCTCAAACCTGTTCGGACGGCCTTCTCTCGCGTTAAAGTAGCGGGACGAGGCATCAGAAAATCGGAGGGACAAAATGGATTTCGCCGAAATCATTTATGAGAAGAAGGATCGCGTCGCCACTGTGACGATGAACCGGCCGGAGAAGATGAATGCGTGGACGCCAAAGATGGGTGCCGAGATGCGCGCGGCGATGCTCGATGCCGAACGCGACCCGTCGATCGGCGCGATCATCGTGACCGGCGCGGGCCGTGCGTACTGCGCGGGCGCGGACATGGGAGCGCTGTCGAATATCGCGGCGGGACACGCAGGAGCGCGCACCGCGGAGGCGCCCGACGAATGGCTGGCCGCGCAGCGCGCCGACTACCGCACTTCGTACTCGTGGCCGCTAGCGCTCAACACACCGGTGATTGGCGCGATCAATGGCGCATGCGTGGGACTCGGATTTACGACGTGTCTTTACCAGGATATTCGCATCGCATCGGAGAACGCGCGGATGGGATTGATCTTCACGCAGCGCGGTCTCGCGATCGAGCATGGCAGCAGTTGGATGCTGCCGCGAATAATCGGCCTGGCGCGCGCGACTGAGTTGGCGATTACCGGCAGGCTGGTCGATGCGAACGAAGCGCTCGAGATGGGGCTGGTGAACCGCGTCGTGCCGCAGGACAAGTTGATGCCGACGGTGCGCGAGATCGCCTCGGGCATCGCGACCAAATGTTCGCCGCTCGGAGTCGCGCAGGCGAAGAAGATGATCTACCAGCATCTGTTCACCGACCTCGCCACCGGAGTGCGCGACGACGACGCGTCGATGGAGATGATGACGCATTCGGAGGATTTCAAAGAGGGCGTGAAGGCATTCGTCGAAAAGCGTGCGCCAAAGTTCACAGGGAAGTAGGTTCCTGCGACGTGTCTCCCCCTTTGCGGAGCCTCTTGGGAGATAAAAGAGAATCGACGGAACAAATTCCGTCCTACTACGGAGAAGTGTAGGACGGAAATTTATTCCGTCAGTCCGCTACGCCTACTTGTCCAGCGGGTGCTTGAACTTGCGGTCGGGATGACGAATCGTGAGCACCGGGCATGGCGCCTTTTGGACGACGCGCTCGGCGACGCTGCCCATCAGGACGTGCGCCAAGCCTGTGCGTCCGTGAGTGCCGAGCACGATCAGGTCTGCGTTCTCGGTCTGCGACGTGTGCAGAATTTCGAGGAACGGCGAACCAACCTTGAGCTGGACCTTGACCTTCAATCCGGCGTTGCGCAGGTTGCCTGCGAGTTTGTCGAGCTCCTTCTGCGCAAGCATCCGTTGCTCTTCGGCAATCCGGCCCATCGCACCCACGTCCATCGCCGGTCCCAGCTCCGGCGTCATCATCACTGGCGCGAGCGGCTGATCGACGTGCAGCAGCACGATATCGGCCGAGAACTTGAGAGCAAGCTCCTGGGCGTAGCTCAGCGCGAGGGTCGAATCTTCCGAGAAATCGGTGGCGGCGACAATTTTTGAAAAGGTTGGCACACCGAAACCATAACGCCGGGACCGCAATCGTGGCAAGGGACGTTTGATCGGCGCGCGGACTCGACCCACGCGGTGGCGCTGCATTACAATTTACGCAAAATCGTGGGAAACTAAGACACTATGCCTACCAGTCGCGGATTTGGGATTGCCGACTTCGAGCGCGCCTTCGACGAGTTCTTCGATGAACTGCTGATCGATCGATGGAAGTGCGGAACGCCTGCGGTTGAGTTCGAGCGCGCGCAGATTATCGATCATCCCGATCATTACGAAGTGCGAGTAGCCGCGGTCGGCGTCGATCCCGCAAAGATACAGGCCGAGGTTTCGGGTCAGCGGCTTGCGCTTCGGATGCCGGATAAACTCGGCGGCACTCTCGAGAGTTCATTTGCTTTTTCCGACTCGATCGACGGCGAAGCCTCGACCGCGAAATGGGCCGAAGGAACGCTCGTCATCACCGTGCCGAAAAAGAAAGCCCGGCGAATCGCGCTCAATCATTAGCGATCGCGCGCCGCGAAACACCGCAGGCAAATATGACCGACAAGAGCGACCTCATCGCTAACGACGCAAGCGCCGCGCTGATTCACGTGCCGCCGCCGCCGGAGCTCACCGGTTCGGATCTCAGGGGGCGCGCACCACTCGACGCGGCCTCGTTGGAGCGCGCCGCGGCGAGCGACGGCAACGGTGAGTTGTTCGGGCAGAGCCGCGCGCTTGATGCGATACGACTCGCCATCGGGATCGACGCTCCCGGCTACAACGTTTATGTAAGCGGCTTGCGCTCGCGTCATGAGCGCGAATCGGTCCTGCGCTTACTCAGAGAAAAAGCCGCGACGATGCCGACGCCGGGCGACTGGGTCTACGTAAATAATTTTCGCAATCCTGAATCTCCAGTCGCCATCTGCCTGAAGCCGGGACAGGGGGTTGAGCTGCGGGCGCGAATGGCGGAGCTGGTCAGCTTCGTGCTCGAGCAACTGCCGAAGGCGTTTCGGCGCGAGGATTTCGATCAGGAACGAGCGGCGTTGCGCGACAAGTACAACAAGCGTGCACAGGAACTGTTCGGCAATCTTGAAGCGAAGGCGCGCGAGCGAGGCTTCGCGATCCAGACCGCGCCGACCGGGCAAGTAATTTTCATTCCGCTGATCGACGGCAAGATGCCCGAGTCGCCCGACGCGCTCAACAAGGCGATGGCGGCGAAGACCGACGCCGAGCGCGAGCAACTGACGAAAGCGCAGGGAGAGCTGCAGGACGAGCTGGCGACGTTGACGATGCGCCAGCAGGAAATGATGCGCGAGCTGATCGACGACATCCGCGCGATCGAGCGGGCGTTCGCGGCGCGGCTTATCACGCCGTCGGTCGAGGATTTAAAGCATCACTTTAATAATCCCGCGGTCGACAAATACCTCGATCAAGTTGCGGAACACATGCTGGGAAATCTCGATCGCTTCCGCGAACAACCGCCCGAGCAGGGGCAGGGTCCGAGACCTCCTGCAACCGAGGAAGCTCGATGGTTCGACTACCAGGTCAACGTGATGGTCGACAACTCGGCGACGCACGGCGCGCCGGTGGTGCTCGAGGACGCGCCGACATATCGCAATCTGTTCGGCACGATCGAGCGGTGGATCGATCCGCTGGGCCGGTCTGGCACCAACTTCACGCGCATCATCGGTGGATCGTTTCTGAAATCGCACGGCGGTTTCCTGGTCTTCGATCTCGAGGACGCGGTGGTCGAGCCGGGAGTCTGGCAAATGCTCAAGCGCACGCTCAAGTCGGGGCGCATGACGATCGAGACTTTCGAGCCGCTGCCGTTTTTTTCGATGAGCGGGCTGAAGCCCGAGCCAATCGCGATTCACACCAAGGTCGTGACGCTGGGCGGCGCCTACCTTTACAACATGCTCTATTTTTACGATCAGGATTTTTCAGGGCTGTTCAAAGTCAAAGCCGAGATGCGGCCGTCGGTGGCCGCGGACGCCGACGCGGCCGCGCACTATGCCGCGCGCGTCGGAGCGCTGGCGCGCACGGAGAATCTGCCGCCGTTCGATGCGGGAGCGCTGGCGAAGATCGTCGAATTCGGCATGCGGATGGCGGGGGACAGATCGCGAGTGCTGGCGATGCTCGAGCCGATCGACGACCTCGCGCGCGAGTCGGCGTACTTCGCGCGCAGTGAAGGAGCCCAGCGCGTGACTGCGGCGCATGTCGATCGGGCGCTCACCGAGCGGATGCTGCGGCTCAATTTTATCGAAGAGGAAATCCGCAGGCTGATCGCCGAAGGCACGCTCATCGTAAATATTCGCGGCACGAGCGTCGGACAGATCAACGGCCTCGCCGTGCTGGATGTTGGCGGCTACAGCTTCGGGCGGCCGTCGCGCGTGACCGCGACCGTCGCGCTCGGGCAGGCGGGCGTTATCAACATCGAGCGCGAGGCGCGGATGTCTGGATCGACGCACGACAAGGGCATCATGATCCTGAGCGGATTTCTCCGCGCGCGATTCGGACAGCAGCATCCGATCGCAATGTCGGCGAGCATCTGCTTCGAGCAATCGTACTCGGGAATCGACGGCGACAGCGCCAGTTCGACCGAGCTGTACGCGCTGATGTCGGCGCTGTCGGGCGTTCCGATTCGGCAGGACCTCGCGGTGACCGGCTCGGTCGATCAGTACGGCACGGTGCAGGCGATCGGCGGCGTCAATCAGAAGGTCGAAGGCTTCTACCGAGTGTGCAAGGCGATTGGCTTGACCGGGAGCCAGGGCGTGATGGTGCCGCGCACGAACGTCTCTAACCTGATGCTCGATCCGGAGACGTCCGCCGCAATCGAGCGCGGCGAATTCCACATCTACCCGATTGATAGCATCGATCGCGGCATCGAGGCTCTGACCGGCGTGCGCGCCGGAACGATCGACCAGCCGGGCACCATCAATTATCTTGTCGATCAGCGGCTCAAGAACATGGCGAACATCCTGCGCGATCGTCCGCTCGGCGAAACTCGCGTGGTGCAGGAACCTGCGCCAATTACTCCTGCACCCAAACCGCCGGCGCCGCCCGAGCCTCCGAGCTAGAAGGACCGCCGGGATGCCGATAGATCTGCGACTCGACTCCGCGGAGGTTGCGCTATTCACCGATCTCTACGAGCTGACGGTCGGCGCTGCGTTTTTCGAGCATGGCTTCAACGACACGGCGTCGTTCGAAGTTGCGATGCGCCGGATGCCGCCGGGACGCGGCTTCATGATCGCCGCGGGAATCGAGCGGTTGATCGAGGCGCTCGAGGAATATCGTTTCGACGCGAGCGCAATCGAGCATCTCGAGTCGCTACAGATCTTCAAGCCTGCGTTTCTGGAATTCCTTTCCAATCTTCGCTTCACCGGATCGGTCCGCGCGCTTCCCGAAGGCACGATCTATTTTCCGGGTGAACCGATCGTCGAGATCCGTGCGCCGCTGATCGAAGCCCAGCTGATCGAAACGCTGACGCTCAATCAGGTCGGCTTCGCCTCGGTCGTCGCGACCAAGGCGGCGCGATGCTTCGCGGTCGCGGGCGGCAGGCGCCTGGTGGACTTCGGTCCGCGACGCGCGCAAGGGGCAGACGCGTCTCTTATCGCGGCGCGCTCGAGCTACATGGCGGGCTTTCACGGCACCGCCAACGTGCTCGCCGGCAAGCGTTACGGCGTTCCGGTTTTCGGCACGATGAGTCACAGCTTCGTGATGGCACACGAGAGCGAGCGCGAGGCATTCGCCGATTTCGCCGCGAGCTTCCCGACCCTCAGCACGCTGCTGGTGGATACTTACGACACGATCCGCGGCGTCGATGACGCGGCCGCAGTCGCTGCGAAGGTTCGCGAGGCCGGGGTGAAAATCCAGGCGGTGCGGCTGGACAGCGGTGACCTTGATGATTTGAGTCGCAAGGCGCGCCGGATTCTCGATCAGGCCGGCCTCGGCGATATTGCGATCGTCGGGAGTGGCAACCTCGACGAATACCGAATCGCGGAACTGGTTGACGCGGGTGCGCCGATCGACGCGTTCGGAGTCGGCACCGCGCTCGCCGTCAGCGACGATGCTCCGTCGGCCGATTTCGTCTACAAGCTGGTCGAGTACAAGGATCGCGCGCGGCTCAAAACTTCGACCGGCAAGAGTTCGACGCCAGGCCGCAAGCAATTGTTCCGCGGCTACGCTCCGAGCGGATCGTTCTTTGCCGACATGATCGGAATTGTGGACGAGGGCGCGACGACGGTTGCACGCGAATTCAAGCCGGTACCATCGAAAACGGTTCTGTTGATGGAGACTGTATTCGAAAATGGCCGCCGCATCATGCCGCGCCCGACACTGGCCGAGGCGCGCGAGCGAGTCATGAACGGACTCACGACCCTCGACGCCCGCTACAAGGCGCTGCGGCGACCGGCAGAGTTTCCGGTGCGGCCGACCGCGGCGCTCGGCGCGCTGACGATCAGCGAAAAGCTGCGCGCGCAGAAACGCCAGGATTAAATCCTTACAAGCCTGCCGTCACACCGGCCACGAACGGCGTGGTCCGTTCGGGCGGCGGCGAATCGCGAAGTCTTTGCGCCGCGGCAGCGAGATGCACAGAATCGAAGGTCACCAGCAACGGCTTGACGACATCGAGGCGTGGATGCGAATCCGGCGTCCATCGCGTCGGCGCAGGATAGTCGATCTCGGAGGCAATCGCGCGGTAGCGCTCGATCAGCGGCCGCACTCCTTCATACGAGCCAATGACGATGATACCGACCTGGCTGCCGGAGGCCGGCGCGATTTGCCAGTCTCGATAGGCGTCGGGCGCAGCATCGACGCGCCAGTCGCGCGGCAGGAGATCGAGTCGTTTGAGTTCAAGCGGAGAGAGCTTCGACAGATCGTGTCCATCGGCGAGATATTTTCCCGCAGCCTCGACGATCGCATCGAATCGCAGAGCGTTAGCGCGCGCCTCAACCTGCGCAGCCGGCAGTTTGGCATAAGCAGAAAACGAATCGCCCGGGATTTTGTAAATCCACACCCCCTTTTCGTTTTGTGCCGTGACTCCAAGCGGAGCGAGAGTCTGCTGCCATATCGGAAAATTTGTTTCCGCTGGATCCCCGATTACCGCCTGCACACCGAACCGCGCGATGTAGGCTTTCAGCTGATCGCAGGCTTCGGGCAGATCGATCGCGCCGTAAAAGTATCTGACCGCCGGCATTCTTGTGAACTCGAACGGCGAGGTCACGGTCCATCCGCCTGCCATCCTGAAGTACATGTCGCTATCCGCCTGCCAGTACATACTTTTGCCGCTGTCCGGAAATGGCAGCGGCAAAACGATCTCGCGCGGTGCGAGTTCATTTGCGTAAGCGCGGTCGGTGAAGAATGCGGGTACGTCGAGCCTGCTTATCCAGAACGACGGAACGAGATTTGGGACTAGGAACAAGGCGACCGCGGCGGCGGCGATTATTTTTGTTGACGTTCGCGCCGGCGCGTCGTTGAACCATATTGCCGCGATTATCGAAATCACGAGCGACGTATAGATCGCGAACCTTGCCGCCAATGCGCCCGACAACACCGGCAGTATCGTGAATATCGCCCACGGCATCGGAAGTACCGCGCGCCCAGCCACACGCAGAGCGGGCCCGAATGAAGCCACGACCGTAATCGCGAGCATCACAATCAGAAACCTGCCCGCCGGCGTGCGCCATTTCATCCGGCGGTACGACTCAATCACCATGAGCAACGGGATTCCGATGTAAACGCTCTTCTCGTAAAGGTCGCCGCTGAACTGTCCGGTGATCGCGCGCGCGAATCCAAACGTGCCCAGGAGATTCACTTCGGTCGGAATGATGAAGTTGAGCAGGTCTCCCGTGAACCTGCCGGGCGGCCAGGCCGGAGCGCCAGCGGAACCGCGCACGAGGAGATAGTGGAGGTACGGCGAGACAATCAGCATCGCTATTGCGTAGGCCGCGGCGAGCGGGCCGATCAATCGAACGAGTCGCGCGCGCGCGTCGCCGTCGAAGAAGACGAGCGCGATTAACAGAGCGAATCCGCCGAAGAGCGTCATCGTAGCGAAGAGTTCGATCCCGCATAGAAATTGCGCTACCAGAAGCGCGGCAATCTCGAGCGTGAAACGCCGCGTCGAGACCTCGCCATCCAGGCGCCGAAGCCCCGCCAACACCACGAGCGGAATCGCGAACGCGAATATCAAATTCAAATGGCCGCCCAGCATCTGAGCCAGCATGTACGGTGAGAAACCGAAGATGTAACCGCCGAGGATTGAGGGCCAGAACGTGCCAGTGACGCGGCGGCATAGCAGGAAGGCGGAAAGTGCGGCGAGCGGGAGCGCGATGATACAGAGGACGTTGTAAGCGGCGGCCTCGCCCAACGTGTGCCCGATCGGAATTGCAATCCACGCCGGAAACGGTACGAACGCCGACCATGCCAAATTGAATCCGCGCGGCGCCCACAACAGGTCAGTGAAAAAAGGGTTGATGCGCTGATCGAGTGCGTACCGCCACCATCGCAGGAACCACATGTAGATTCGTGGATCTTCGTCGTGCCCGATGTATGCCGTCGTCAGGTGGCCTGCCAGACTGCTACCGAACACAAGAATCGAAAATGCAAGGAAGAACAGGAACGCCGCGGCCCACTGGTAGCGGCCGTCATGGAGGCGTCGAGGATGCATCGCTCGGTCGTTGGCCAATCGTTTCTGACGGCCCTCGATCAAGGACGATTCCGGTCAGGCGCCGGAATGAGCCCTGCCATGAACTGAGGATGCGACCAATCGCTCAAGCGATCCGGATGCCTATCGATATCGTAAACCGGGTTCCAATCGCTCGTCGCAAATGACCAGGCGCCGCGGCCATTAATTACAATCCCCAACGCCAGAAGAACGAGCGCAATCGCAATTTCAACTCTGGCCGTCCGTCCCCTGTCCGAGTTCAGTACGGCTTGCGATCGGGCAGCGAACCCAAGTATCGCGAGCAACGCCATCCAAGGTAGCGCGTCGGCGAGGAGCCGAGGACCATAGGAGTAGCCACCCCACCAGACAGGCCACAGCGAGACCATCAAGATTTGAAGGATCACCATTGAAAGAGCGAGAGCGGTTAACCTCTCGTACTTGAGCGTCTCGCGGTACCTGACGAGCAAGTACAGCACGAAGGCAATTACAGGGACGAAGACGAAAAGGCCTCGCGAAGGGCTGAAGAGGATGGCGGGTAAGTTCTTCAGATTTCCAAAGTCAGTACGAGAGTCCAGATAGTAGTCGGGAATCAACTTTCCGAAAGTGAACCATGAATAAGTGACAAATCCGGCGAACCACGCCAAACCGGTCAGCGAATAGGCGATAAAGTCGCGCCGCCAGAATGCGACGAAATAGATGGTGATGCATAACACAGGTATCGCGCCGGTTGGTCTCACTAGGTACATCCACGAGACCAACGTCCCGAGAGCAATCGGATGCGCGCGTTTTACGCGGCCAGTCTCGCGTCCCAACATGTAATAAGCGACTAGTCCGCCCAGGAATATAAGCCACGTCTGCGACCACATAGCTCGCGACGCCGTACTCCATATTTGAGTGCCAAATGCGGTACCGACTGCAACTACGAGGCTCGATCCGACCTCGAGCACTTGAGCCGCGGTATTGAGTACGACCACGGTGAACCCGGCCATCAGCAGCGCAGCCAGGAGCCGCTGTATGATTCCCTCGCCTGAGAGCAGCCAGCGCCCATCCGGCGCGTAGGTATGCAGACCCAGCAGATTCATCAGTGCCACGAAGGGTATGGAAAGGATCGAGGTCCCATTTGGATAGCAATAAACAATGTTTCCTCGGACTCGTTCGAGTTGGTAGGTGAGAAACGATGACTGGAGCGGTCCCGAATGAGATGCGCAACGCCCAGATGCCGGGATCGGTTCGGGAAATTGGTAGGCGTTCAAATAGGAGGTGTGGTTGCGAATGAGGTTCTCGCTCAGCAGCATCGAGTAGTTGGAATCAGCGAGCACCCAAACCGGCGACCACAGGAATATCACGCACGTGACGGCGAACAGCCACAGCCCGATCCGTTGGATCGAAAATCGGCCTGCCAGTTCTGGAATCTTCCCGCCTCCCTCAGGCAGAGATTTCCGGGGACTACCCAAGTGCGGTGGCGGCGTCGTGGAGGCATCGCTCGGTGGTTGGCCAGTCGATGCATGGGTCAGTGATCGAGACGCCGTATTTGAGTTTGGCGCGATTCGAGCTGACCGGCTGACTGCCCGCTTCGATATTGCTCTCGAGCATCGCGCCCATGATTGCGTTGCTGCCCGCGCATACCTGGTCGACCAGCGTCCGCAATACCTCGGGCTGTTTGGTGTAGTCCTTGCTGGTCTGCGCGTGCGAGCAATCCACCATCATGCGCGGCTCGAGCGCGGCGCTCGCAAGTATCTTGCGGCACTCCTCGATACTGCCGGCGTCGTAGTTCGGCTTGCGTCCGCCGCGAAGCACGACGTGCGTATCGGGATTTCCCGAGGTTCGAATCACCGCGGACATTCCCTCCTGCGTAATGCCGAGAAAAGAATGCGGACGCCGCGCCGACTGAATCGCGTTAATTGCGGCCTGCAGATTTCCTTCGGTGGTGTTCTTGAATCCAACCGGCATCGACAGGCCGCTGGCCATCTCGCGATGGGTCTGCGACTCGGTCGTGCGCGCACCGATTGCGGCCCACGCGACCAGGTCCGCGATGTATTGCGGCGTGATCGGATCGAGCAGTTCGGTTCCCGCCGCGAGACCCATCCGATTTATTTCGATCAACAAGCGCCGCGCGATGCGCAATCCTTCGCGCATGTCGCAACTGTCGTCCATGTGCGGGTCGTTTATGAGACCCTTCCACCCGACGGTCGTGCGCGGCTTTTCGAAGTACACGCGCATCATTATGTAGAGCCGATCAGAAGTGGTGTCTTTCAGTTTCGCCAGCCGCCGCGCGTAATCAAGCGCCGCATCGGGATCGTGAATGGAACAGGGACCGACGATGCAGAGCATCCGGCGGTCGCGACCGGCCAGGATTTCGCGAATCGTCTCACGCGCCTCGACCACGATGCGAGCGATGCCCTCGTCCACCGGCATCTCGTTCTTGAGTAGATTCGGTGCGATCAAGGGTTCCGTGGCGAGGACATGTACGTCCTGAATTCGGCGCATAGGTAATGCTTATTTCTATAAGAAAGGATGCGGCTAACAAAGACGCCATCCATTCGGCATAATACCGACGGATAAGCGCAATACTGTGATGGAGCAGGGCGAAACCGCACCGGTTTCTGAAGAGCATCAGAGCGGAGACGTGCCGACTGACGGCCGTCCGCCGCGACTCTTTCGCCTCCGGCTGTGGCAGGCAGTGGCCGGGATGTGCGTCGCAATCACGATCTGGTTGCTCATCGTGATGTCCGAACTTACCGGAAGGGTCGTGCGGCAAAGCCATTACATGGATCGGCGCGTCGCCACGCTGAATGCGACCGTTCGCAGCCTCCGCCATCAAACGGCCAGCGAGCAGCGCAAGCTGGGCGACGTGCGCGAACGTGCGAGCGTCGGCGAGGTGTTCGAGAAAATCCTCTTCGCTTCAGACCTGCGCACAATCAAGCTGGCCGCACCGACTGAGAAAGACAGGGCGAGGGAAAAATCGATACCGCAATCCGGAGTGTTCGATCTACCGGCAGGCAAACTTGCGATGAGCGAGTCGGCCGACTCCGCGATGCTGGAAGCAAGCGGGCTCCAGCCAACCGGCCCATTCCAGGTTTACCGAATCTGGTGGATGCCGAGGCGCGGCGTGCCGATTTGGGCTGCGGATTTTTTAGTTGGCGATGAAGGAACTGCGATGGTGCCGGTGGATTTGCCGCCGGGACGCGAGAAAGGAATGGCGCTCGCGATCACGCTCGAAAATGAATCTTACAGCGATGCGCCCGACGGGCCGGTCGCGCTCAGGGGAGAACTCTCGCCGGGGCAGGGCGCGCACAA
>CAVUUH010000024.1:0-12500 GCA_963744545.1 uncultured delta proteobacterium | reverse complement strand
GAAAGACCCTGTGCACCTTTACTATAACTTTGCAGTGAATCTAGGGATTTCATGTGTAGGATAGGTGGGAGGCTTTGAAACCTGGGCGCTAGCTCAGGTGGAGCCAACCTTGAAATACCACCCTTGTGATTCTTGGCTTCTAACCATCACTCTTACCGGGTGTGGGACACTGCATGGTGGGTAGTTTGACTGGGGCGGTCGCCTCCCAAAAGATAACGGAGGCGCGCGAAGGTTCTCTCAGGCTGAGTGGAAACCAGCCGTTGAGTGTAATGGCATAAGAGAGCTTAACTGCGAGAGCGACGGCTCGAGCAGGTGCGAAAGCAGGTCATAGTGATCCGGTGGTCCCGTATGGAAGGGCCATCGCTAATCGGACAAAAGGTACGCCGGGGATAACAGGCTTATCTCCCCCAATAGTTCACATAGACGGGGAGGTTTGGCACCTCGATGTCGGCTCGTCACATCCTGGGGGTGGAGTAGCTCCCAAGGGTTCGGCTGTTCGCCGATTAAAGTGGCACGCGAGCTGGGTTCAGAACGTCGTGAGACAGTTCGGTCCCTATCCGCCGTGGGCGAAGGATACTTGAGAGGAGCTGTCCTTAGTACGAGAGGACCGGGACGGACGTACCTCTGGTGTACCGGTTGTGGCGCCAGCCGCATCGCCGGGTAGCCATGTACGGACGGGATAACCGCTGAAAGCATATAAGCGGGAAGCCCACCTCAAGATTAGGTATCCCGATCGTAAGATCCTAAAGGCCCCTTCTAGACCAGGAGGTTGATAGGCCAGGGGTGGAAGCGCCGTAAGGCGTGGAGCTGACTGGTACTAATCGGCCGTGAGGCTTGACCACTACCTATTTCAACTCAGGTTGGAATAGTCGCCGCATACTTGTCCGGGTTTCAATCGCTAACCGGACGGGACGGCAAAGGTCGAGTCACAAATAAGGTTCGAACCACTGCACTTGCAGACCCTACTATTCAGATTTGTCGGAGCTTGGCGCTCGCCTAGCCGCGAGCGCGACAGGTTTCCGGTCGCCATGGCGAAGGTGAAACACCCGTTCCCATCCCGAACACGGCAGTTAAGCCCTTCAGCGCCGATGGTACTGTGACCGAAGGCGTCACGGGAGAGTAGGACGCGGCCGGGGAATCTCGAGAGGGCGGATTCGAAAGACTCCGCCCTTTCTTTTTTCAGGATCATTGTCGCGGGCGTGTGCTAGCGGACGATAAGCATGATCTTGAAGACCTTGGCCGGCTTCGAGCCCTTCTCCCACGGACGCAGGTAACGGATCTCGAGCGTGCCGCTCCCGCTGGCTTCGATTCCGAAGTGGAAAATCTGATGCCCCGACGCACCGGGCATCGCATTGTCGAGCGTGTAAGCCGGTTCCCCGATCTGTTTGGCGAATCCGCCGGCAATGGGCTCTGCCTGCCAGGTGTACCCGGTGCCCGAAGTAGCAGGCAGGGAAATCTCGAGCGCGTCGCCACGATCGAGTGCGAACTCGCGGCCGTTATCCTCCTGCGAAATAAAAACCACGCTCGCACTCGCACGCGAGGCGACCAGCAGTGCTACCAGGAGCGCCAGCACCTGCGATCGGCGAATTCTCATTCCGACTTCTTGCCCTCGAATGCGTCGAGCAGCCAATCAGGAAGCGGCTCGAAAAAGCTCGCAGGCACAGTGAATCTACCTTTGTCCAGACCAATCGGCCGTAGTTGCCGACCCTCAGGCTCAAGCGGACGAATTTCGGCGATCGGCACGTTGCGCTCACAGAGGATGATAGTCTCGCCTTCCTTTACTCGACGCAGATACTTGGAAAGGTGATTCTTGGCCTCAGTGATGTTGATTCGAATCACGTATTGAATTCTGTCACTCGCTAGGCTTCTCCGCTATGAGTTTTCGTCAATGGTGATTCGGTCGCATCCAGAGTGTCTCGCGCGCGGGACATTGGGATTCCGTTTGATGGCGAGCCCGGGCCGCTGAATGCGATCACCGACGTCGCTAGAGTCGAGGTTGGTCACACTACGATCATTCGCGGCGACGGCAAGCTCGTCGTTGGGCGCGGGCCGGTTCGCACTGGCGTCACGGCGATCCTGCCGCGCGGAAGACGGGACGCATCTCCGGTGTTTGCGGGATACTTCTCGCTCAACGGCAACGGCGAGATGACCGGTACTGCATGGATCGAAGAGTCGGGCCTGCTGACGACGCCAATCATGATCACCAACACTCACAGCGTCGGCGTCGTCCGCGACGCAGTGATCGCGTGGCAGGTGCGGCGTCGCAAGATGACGCAGCCGTGGTCGCTGCCGGTTGTCGCCGAAACCTACGACGGATTGCTAAACGATATCGACGGATTCCATGTCACTGCCGAGCACGCGTGGTGCGGCGCTCATAGCGCGCGCGGCGGGCGCGTCGTCGAAGGATGCGTCGGCGGTGGCACCGGGATGATCGGCTACGGATGGAAGGGCGGAATCGGCACAGCGTCACGCCAGCTCGATCGCAAATCCGGCGGCTATACGTTGGGAGTCCTGGTTCAGATCAATTGCGGACGTCCGACTGAGCTGACAATTGCCGGCGTCCCGGTCGGCAAAGAGCTTCGCCCCGGCCACGATCCGTTCAGCACGCAGGAACTTGGATCGATCATTATCGTTGCGGCTACCGATGCGCCGCTGATGCCGCATCAACTCAAACGAATCGCGCGGCGCCTCACGATGGGACTCGCGCGCACTGGCAGCGTGTCGGGCAACGGCTCAGGCGACCTGTTTATCGCATTCTCGACCGCCAAATCGGTCGGCGGGAAACGCTCCGACGTCGAGAGCGTGAAGATCCTCCGCAACTCGCGGATGGATCCGCTGTTCACCGCGGCCGTTCAGGCGACCGAAGAAGCGATCGTCAACGCGCTGGTGGCGGCGCGCACGATGGTCGGAATCAACGGCTATCGCGTCGAGGCCATCCCGCACGATCGCCTGGCCGACGTGATGCGCAAGTACGGCCGATGATATTTGCCTCCGCCGCGATCGCAAAATACTGTTCAGCATTGTGGCCTCGGCCAATCAAATAAAGTTCTTCTCGGATGCCGGCCAGTTTCTTGAACGCGTTCAGCCGTTTCTCTTGAGGCGCGAAGCTGAGCATTGCTTGATCCTGGGCCTGCTCGATGGGCTTCGAGCGGGTGAGCAATGGGGTACCGAGCCGCCGCTGATGGCGTCGGTCGAAAATCGCGATGAGGTCACGGCCGTCATGCTGATGACGCCGCCGCATAATCTCATCCTTTCGTGGACGGCCGATGACTCTGCGCTCGACCTGATAGCCGTCGACATTCATGCAAAAGGCGTCGCGGTTCCCGGCGTGAACGGTTCGGCTGACATCGCGCAAAAGTTCGCGCTGAGGTGGTCGGAACTCTCGGGATGCAGCTATCGCGTTCAGATGGCGCAGCGGATTCACCAGCTCAGCCGAGTCACAAACGAAACGAGAGCGGCGGGACGCCTCCGCGAACCTACGCAATCCGATGACGCATTGCTGCGTGAATGGCGCGCCGGTTTTTCGGTGGACGCCGAGGGCATGGATCCCGAACAAGCCAGGGAGGCCGCAGCACAGCCGTTGCGGAAATCGACGCATCTGCTCTTGTGGGAAGTCGAAGGGGCCGCAGTTTCGATGGCGGGATACTCCGGACGAACGCCGAACGGTATCCGCGTAGCTTGGGTCTACACGCCGCCGGAGAATCGTGGCAAAGGATTTGCCGGCGCGTGCGTCGCAGCGCTCAGCCAAAAGCTGCTCGATGACGGCCGCAAATTCTGCTTTCTATACACCGACCTTGCTAACCCGATCGCGAATCACATCTATCAGAAAATGGGCTACGAACCGGTCACCGACGCCACCGTCTATTCGTTCTCGTAGGAAGGTCGACCATGAACGCGAAACAGCTATCCACTTCGTTCATTGGAGTGATTCTTCTGCTGGCTCTCAGCGCAGGAGCGCGCGCCGAGTCTCCGACCGAGTCGAGCGCGCCGCCTGATCGAGTGCGCAACTTCAATTTCACCTATCACGCGGACATCCCCGTCTCGAATCCGGCGGCGAAAAAGTTCGAAGCATGGATTCCGCTCCCGCGCGACGACGCTTTCCAGCAGATTCGCGATCTTAAGATCGAGACGCCGGTGCATTTTGAAATCGTCGACCAGGGTTCGAACGGAAATCGCGTCGCGCATCTCGAGGCCACTGCGCCGCTGCCGACTTCTGTGCCCGTTACGATGACGTTCGCGACAATCAGGCGCGAGGAGGCCGCCGATATGATTGCGGCGGCGCGGGATTTACCTGAGCCGACCGACGGACACTTCGCTGAATACCTCGAACCGAACCGTCTCGTTCCGTTGACGGGTCGAATCGCACAAGTCAGCGCGAATCTGGCGGAGACCGATGTGACGCCGCTCCAACAGGCGCGCGTCGATTACGAGTACGTGACTTCAATCATGAAGTACGACAAGACCGGCACGGGATGGGGCCGCGGCGACGCACTCTACGCATGCGACGTGCGACGCGGCAACTGCACTGACTTCCATTCGCTGTTCATCGGCCTCGCGCGCGCACGAGGAATACCGGCGCGGTTCACGATCGGGTTTCCGATTGGCTCGGCGAAGTCGCACGACGTACCTGGATACCACTGCTGGGCGGAATTTTACTCGGGTGGAGTTTGGGTACCGGTCGACGCGTCCGAAGCGTCGAAGCATCCTGACCGCCACGACTACTACTTCGGGCATCTCGATGCGGCGCGGATCGCATTCACGATAGGCCGCGATCTCTTGTTGAAGCCCCCGCAGCAAGGCGAGCCGCTCAACTACCTGATTTATCCTTACGCTGAGATCGACGGATCAGCGGTGCCGCAGAAAGAAATCAAGACGAGATTTTCTTACACGGACGCTGGTTCGTGATGGACGTCGAAGAACTGTTCACCGGGATTTGCGATCGCATTCCCGACGCCATGGTCCGGCACAAGGTTCCGGGCGTCGCGATCGGAATCGTTTGCGAGGGGCGTGAGTTCATGAAGGGATTCGGCGTCACCAACGTCCGACATCCACTGCCCGTTGATGAAAAGACGCTCTTTCAAATCGGCTCAACCACCAAGACCTTCACTGCCACGGCCGTGATGCGATTAGTCGAAGACGGGAAGCTTGCCCTCGACGAGCCGATTCGGACGTACCTGCCGGACTTCACGATGCGCGATCCCGAGGTCACGGCGCGGCTCACGATGCGTCATCTGCTGACGCATACCGGCGGCTGGGATGGCGATTTCTTCCCCGATACCGGCAACGGCGACGACGCGCTCGCGCGCTACGTCAAGCTGATGGCGGACCTGCCGCAACGAACTCCGCTCGGCACGATCCTCTCGTACAACAACGCCGGGTTCTCGCTCGCCGGCCGAGTGATCGAGGTCGTGACGGGCAAGACTTACGAAGCTGCGCTCAAAGAGTTGGTACTCGAGCCGCTCGGACTGAAGCATTCGTTTCTGTTCCCCACCGATGTGATGACCCACAGCTTCGCTGTCGGTCACGCGACAATCGCCGACAAGACCATCGTTCTCCGTCCATGGCAATTGGCCCGCGGGAACGTGCCGGCAGGCGGAGTCACGGCGTCGATGATCGATCAGCTGCGCTATGCGCGGTTTCATCTTGGCGACGGGACCGCGGAGGACGGCGCTCGCATCCTCAGCCTCGAATCGATTGCGATGATGCAGACGCCGGGTGACGCCGGGATGCTCGACATCAAGATGGGACTCGCGTGGATGACGCGCGACATCGGCGGAGTCCGGCGCGTATTTCACGGCGGCGGAACCTATGGGCAATTAACGGCCTTCACGATGACGCCGGCGCGCAAGTTCGCACTCGCGCTCGACACCAATTCGATGAGTGGCTCACTTCTGAATCTCGATGTGACCAAAGGCCTCGTCGCGAAGTTCCTAGGCAACGACGAGGCGGAGCCGGCCGAAATCCCGATGACTCCCGCGCAGATGACGGAATATTCGGGGCGCTACACACGAGCCTTAGGTGGAGATATCGAGGTCAAGACGGAAGGCAACAAGCTGATGATGCAGCTTTATCCAATCGGCGGATTTCCGACCCAAGACATTCCACCCGGCCCGACGCCGCCGCCATTTCGAATTGGGCTGATCAGTGAGGACCGCATCGCGATGGTCGAGCCGGCGTTCAAGGACATCCAGGGTGAGTTCATCCGAAATCCCGACGGCTCGCTCGCCTGGCTGCGATGGGGCGCTCGGATTCACGCCCGAGTGTAGGCGAGAGGTTTTCGCCCCGCTAGAACATCGCGAACTGGGCGTTCTTGTTGACGTTCACTTTCATTCCGCTGGCGCTGGAGCTGACGACGCGACACGCGATTGAATCGCCGTTCTTGCACGCGGTGTCGGCGACCTCAGTCTGCTTTTTCGGCCACACTAACTGCGAGAGCGATTCTGCAATCGTTCGCGTCGCCCGCTTTGCACGACGGGTAGAGATTCGCGTATTTCTCGCCGAGGCGATCGCATACCGCCGTGTCGCCCCCATCGCATGCGACTGTGTCGAGCGCCTGGCAGGCTGCTTCGTCGTTAGCCTGACACTTCTGCGAGAGCTGTTTGCTGGCCTGCGCCTGGAAGTCAGGGACGTAGGCGGTGCATAGGCGGGCGGGCGCCTCGCAACTCGACTGGAGCATCGCGACGCAAGCGTCAGTTTCGTTTTGCGCGCATCGGTCGGCATTAGTCTGGTAGAGCCGATAAGCGACCGATTCGCCGTACGACATGCATCCGGCCAGCGAGCATGCCGCCGCCGCGACCACCGCGAACGATAACCCGCCTCGGCAATTTGGTATCCAATTGCGCATAACCTAAAGACGACGGGGATCGCCGAATGTTTCAAAAAGGCGAAGAGATCATGAAAAAAGGCAGCCCTCGCAGACTGCCTTGTCATTAGAAACGTTGAAAGCAATTAGTGTTTTGTTTCGATTCGCCTGCCGTACGTCACTTCGCCCTTGTCCACGCGCAGGCTGAAACCACAATCAGGATTGGTGCATACCCATGCCTTGAACAACACCGAAGCGCCTTCCTGTCCGTAGTCGGACAGGGGAATCAACGCGCCCGCGTTACACTTCTGGCACTTCGGCCACTCCATCATCCGCGCCTCCTTTCAGCCGACCCGAAAACCGCATCGTTCGTGCCTGAAATTATCCGACCACCAAATCTAAAGCAACGTGCCGCGAAGCCGTCGTGAGGCGTGACGGAACGCGTTCTGAGCGCGATTGATGTGCGGGCAGGTGACGGCTACTTGAGCGCGCGCACCGAAAAGCCGCGATCGTTGCAGCAGAGCAGCGAGCGCTTGCCGTCGAGCACCGTCTCGAGCACGACTTCGCGGCCCCATAGACGCTGCAGGTAGTTGAGGCTCTTCTCGGCGTACTCGATATGCAGGTCGCGGCCGTCGTGATCGTGCTTAACGTAGAGAGTGCGATTCTGGCCGAAGTCGGCGTCGTCAACCTTGAGGACGGGAATCGAGTTGGTGCCGACGTTCTTGATCAGTGTCGCCTTGACTTCCTTCCAACCGTCGTCGTCGGCCACTTTGCTGACGACCAACTCCTCGCCGCGCGCCTCGTATTCGAAAATATCCATCTCGCGCATGAGGTCTTCGGTCAGGTACCGGCGCAGGAACGACGCGTCACGCTCGACCTCGCGAACCTCGAAGATTTTCTCGGTGCCGGATTTTGTGGGCTTGCCGTCGCGCTTGATTTCCTCGGCGCTCGGGTTCGTATAGCGGCGATAGATGTCTTCCCAAAGCTTGAGGCCGAGATGATACGGATTGATTTGGCCGGGAATCGGGCGCACGACCTGGTTGTGATTGACGATGAATTCGAGATGAAGCCCCTGGTCGAGATCGAGCGACTCGAGGATTTTCTTGTGCCAGTAGCTCGCCCAGCCCTCGTTCATGATCTTCGTCTCCATCATCGAGATGAAGTACTTGGCTTCCTGATCGACGATGGTGAGCAGATCCTTTTCGAAGTCGGCGAGGAACGGGTTGTGATCGCGGATGAAGAGCAGGATGTCTTCGTCGGGCTCGAGCGGGACCTTGTGGAAATCGGGAACCTCGACAGTCTTGCGCGCGTGGATTTTCTGAAACGGATCGGGCGATCCCTGCGCGGTGTCTTCGGCGCGAGCCATCTGCTCGAACGGCGAGAGCTTCTTGATCGCAAAATTGCGGCGACACTGCCATGACAGCGCGTGCGCAGCGTCGAGAATGCGCTCGACCTTCTCGACTCCGATCGACGGATCCTCGACGTAGCGCCGCACGCGCATCGCCGCGGCCTTGAAGCTTTCGATGGTCAGCTCGGCGCGCGTCGCCGACTTGAACGTGAAATTGTTTTTGAAGAAGTCGTTGTGCCCGTACACATGCGCGATGGTCAGGATGTGCAGCAGCAGCGAATTGTCGCGCATCAGGTAGGCGATCGCGGGATTCGAGTTGATCACCATCTCGTAGGGCAGACCGCTGACGCCGTGATCGTAAAGCGTCTTGAGCTTTTCGTACGACTTGCCGTACGACCAATGCGGGTAATGCGACGGCATGCCCGAGTACGCCATGTAGCCGAGCATCCCGTTGTGATCGCAAAGCTCGAACTCCTGCGGATAGCAGTCGAGGCCGAACTCGGCGACCTTGTCGCGAATCTTGCGATCCCATTCGACGAGGTCGCGCAGGTCCCAAGGCTTGATGCCCGGCGACGTGCCCGCGAGCGGAGTTGCGCTCATGCTTCCTTCACCCTGTCCTTGGCTAGGAACGCTTTGAACGACGGCCAGATGTCTTCCTTGCGCTCGATGAGCACGGTGTGAAAATTCGGCGCCTGGATTCGGCGGAACACGTTGAGCATCGAGGATTCGTAGTAGCGCGAGCCCAGCGGCTTGATCTCGCCGTAGCCGAACAGGTTGCAAATTTCGGCAAGCTCTTCGGCGTCTTTGAGCGCGGCGGGATTGTCGGAATCGAAGTTGTCGCCGTCGGAGCAATGGAACGCGTAAAGGTTCCACAACGACGGATGATATCGCTCGGCGATTATTTCCAGCGCCTTCGCATAGCCCGACGAGATGAACGTGCCGCCCGATTCGCCCTTGTGAAAAAATTCTTCCTCGGTGACCTCGCTGGCCTCCGTGTGATGCGCGATGAAAACGATTTCGACGTTGCGATAGCGGGTCGAAATGAATTGGTAGAGCAGGAAGAAGAAACTGCGCGCGAGGTACTTCTTCATCGTGTCCATCGAGCCCGAGGTATCCATGATGCAGATGACCGCGGCGTTCGATTCTTCCTTGGTGTCGACCTCGACGTGCTTGTAGCGCAGATCGTTCTGATGGAACGGGTACCGGTGGCGAACGCGCTGAAACGCTGCCGTCGCGGGCGAAGGCGCAAGCGCCTCTTCGTCGAGCGAAGCTTGATCTAATGTGCCTTCCTCGAGCGCGATCTCATCGAGCGCACCTTCGACGTCGGCATCGGCGCCAATCTCGCGGTCGGCTTTCGAGTCTTCCAGTGCGCGCGCGACGGCGTCGCTGCGCTTCTCGGACGCGAGCATCCGCATCACGCGCTGCTTGGCCGTGCGCCTTTTGTCGAGCCTGATGCGGATGCCGACCTTGCGGTATCCTTTGCGCCGCGAGGAGTAGTCGGATTGGATTTCGCGCAGCGCACGCCGCTCGAGGTTTGGGCAGTTCGAGATCCTCGAACATGATCTCGATTAATTCCTCGAGGGTGACGTCGGTCTCGTAGTAGTCGACGCCGGGGCGATCGCCGGCGTGCTCGTCGCCCTTGCCGGGGCCGTCCTTGCCGGTCTTGCCGACGACTTGCCCGGGGCGCGAGTCGCCGTCGCCCTGCGACGCGCCGGGTGAGTTGTCGCCGAACACGAACCGGTATTCCTTGATTCCGCGCAGCGGAACCTTGATGACGCGGTCTTTGTTTTTGCCGATGATCGATTCTTCGGCGATGATGTCGGCGATATTCTCGCGAATCGATTCGCGAACTTTCTGCCGATGCCGCAGCCGGTCGCCCGCGGAGCGATCAGATCGCTCAGCATCAGAGACCCGGTACTCGCGAAAAATAGTATCGCCGCTCATCTTTTCCTTTGTGTCATTCAGAGCCGCTGCGGCGAAGAATCCCGGTCTTTTCGCCTGATTCAACGAAAGTTTGTGACTCAGCGCTCAAGTCCTGCCACCTCGGATTCTCTTCCTCGATCAGCGCGATCTTTTTTGACCTCGACATGCCCTTGATCCGGTTCTCTGCTGCGATCGCCTCGTTAATGTCGTTCGTCTCCTGGAAATAGACCAGTCGATTGACTCTGTAGCGCTTGGTGAAGCTGTCGAACATTCCAGTTTTGTGCTCATTGACGCGTCGCTCGAGGTCGTTAGTCACGCCGGTGTACAAAGTACGAGACGGACTGCTCATTATATAAACGTAGTAGCTTTTGCGGCTCGATGTTTTTCGCATCCTGCTTCCGGAGCCGGGATTCTTCGCTCCGCGGACTCCGCTCTGAATGACACATGGCTCAGCACTGACAGTCCTCTCGGTTCAGTCCTTCCACAGATTATTCGCCGCGTACTTCAGCACGACATCTACACACGATTCGCAGTAGCCGTTTTCGAGCAGGTTTTTCACCATCGAACTGTACTTTTCGCCCTGTTCCTCGTCGCGGGTGCGTGCCTTGGTGATGATGCGTGAGATGTCGCGCACGGACGTCATCAGCTTTTTCTCGATCGCTTCCTTCAGCGGCTCGTAGCTCTTGTAGCTGATCTTTTCGCCGCGCCGCGAGGTTGCCCACAGGTACGCGATCACTTCCTGGCGGAATCCGTCGGCCGCCGATCCGATGATCGCGATTTGCTCCTCGATCGACTTCAGGAAGCCCTCGTCGGGCGACAGTTCCTCGTTGGTGTTGCGGTCGCGCACGCGAGTCTTGTTGACGTATGCCTCAGCGTGATCGAGGTAGTTCTGGAACAGCGACTCCGCCTGCTCCTGGTATGAGTACACGAATGCGCGCGTGATCTCTTTTTCCAGCAGGTCGAGATATTCCTTGTGCAGCGTGTCCTGCAGGAACTCGAGGTACTGCTTGCGCGTGTCGTCGGGCAGGTCGCCCTCTTTGGTCATCGAGATGAGCGCCTCGCGCACGTTGATCGGATTGATGCAGTTGCCGGTGACGTTGTCCGACAGCGCGTTGTCGAGCGCCTTCATGATGAAGCGAGTCGAAATCCCCGACATGCCCTCGCGCTTGGTGTCTTCCTTCAGCTCCTGCACGTCGATTTTCTTGGTTCTTCCCTTCTCCACCACTTCTTCGCCGTTGTAGAGCCGCAGCTTGGTCATCAGATCGCACTTCGAAGTCGGCTCGAGCCGCGACAGGATCGCGTACATAGAGGCGAGTTCGAGCGTGTGCGGCGCGACGTGTGCGCGGAAATCGGAGTTCTTGATGATCTTCTGATAGATCTTGACCTCTTCCGACAGGCGCAGGTTGTACGGCACTTTCACGACGACGATACGATCGAGGATCGCCTCGTTGGTGTGATCGGCCTTGAACTTCTGCCACTCAGCCTCGTTCGAATGCGCGACGATGCAAGTGTCGACGTAGACCATCCCGTGCCGGCCGGGCGCCGGAATCACTTTTTCCTGCGTCGCGGTGATCATCGCGTGCAGGTACTCGGTCTCGTTCTTGAAAACTTCGATGAACTCGACGATTCCGCGGTTGCCGACGTTGAGCGCGCCGTTCAGTTCGAGCACACGCGGGTCGCCCTCGGAATATTGATCGAGCTTCGAGATATCTTCCGATCCAATCAGCACCGAAGTGTCCTGGTTGTTCGGATCGACCGGCGGCACCACGCCGACGCCGACGCGGTTGCGCTTGGAGAAGTTGCGCGCGGCGACAGGAAATTCTTCGTAGCGATTATTGAACTCAGACTTGAGCCGATAGCGGCATACGGGGCAGAGGTCACCCTCGATATGCACCCCGAGCATCTTCTCGAACTCGCGCCGCAGATGGCGCGGGACGAGATGCAGCGGCTCCTCGTTCATCGGGCATCCTTCGATCGCGTAGATAACCCCGACCTGCTCGAGCCCGCGCTGGATCCGCTCGACCAGCGAACTTTTGCCCGAGCCGACCGGTCCCATCAGGTAGAGGACCTGGCGGCTCTCTTCGCCCTTGAGCGAGGCCGAATGGAAATAGCGGACGATCTGCGCGATGGTGCGCTCGATTCCAAAGAACTCCTCGGAGAAGAAATCGAACACTTTCAGCGGCTCATCCTTGAACAGCCGCTTGGTACGGGGATCGTCGGTGTCCGACAGCGGATGAAGACCTATCGAGATAATCAGGTCGTAGATCCGCGCGTGCGCGAGCTTGGTCATGATCGGGTCGGCTTTCACGACCTCGAGATATTCGAGCAAAGTGCCGCGCCACTGCTTCGACTCGCGTGCAGCGCGGTCTTCTTTGATCACTCGCTCGAAGTTATTGAGATCCGCCATCGGCTATCTCCTTCGGGTTC
>CAVUUH010000023.1:0-61627 GCA_963744545.1 uncultured delta proteobacterium | reverse complement strand
TTCGGTCGAGATGACCGTGCAGATGGTGGTCGGAATCGCCAGTATCTTCAGTGGCAGCACTCCGGTGAAAGACGCGCTCGGCGGTCCAATCATGATCGCGCAAATGGCCGGCCAGGAAGCTCATCGCGGGCTCGCCAACCTCGCGATGTTCACCGTGATGCTGAGCCTCGAACTCGGCATCATAAATCTGTTGCCGGTGCCGCTGCTCGACGGCGGACATCTGCTGTTCTTTGTTTTCGAGGGCATCAAGGGCAAGCCGCTCGAACTTCGCTATCGAGAGGCGATGCTCCAGGTGGGACTGTTTTTGCTCGTGGCACTGATGGCGTTCGTAATCTTCAATGACATCTCGCGTATTGTGCAGGGTTAATCGGCTGCTCGATCAGGCGGCCGCAACGCGCCCCGTCCTGGGACTCGATACCTCCACATCAATCGCAAGCCTCGCGGTGATTGCCGGCGGCCGAGTCGCCGCGTCGATCGAGCGGCCCGCGACCTCGCATGGCGCCGCACTGCCGAGCGCCGTCGACGATCTTCTTGGCGCGGCGGGATTGTCGATTCGTGATGTCGGCGCGATCGCGGTCGGCACCGGCCCGGGATCGTTCACCGGTCTGCGCATCGGGCTCAGCTACGCGAAGGGAATCGCGATGGCGTCGGGATGCGCGCTGGTCGGCGTGCCCGGTTTCGACGCGATGGCATTAGCAGCGCTCGAGCGCAACAATATCGTCGACGGACGGCTGGTCTGCGTGGTTGTCGACGCTCGCAAAGGCGAAGTTTACGCGGCTCTTTACCGAGTCGTGGCCGATGGGCTAGAAAAACTGTCAGTGGAATTGGTTATCGCGCTCGAACACCTGGCATCGCGCATCACTGAGGACGTAATGTTCGTCGGTGACGACAGAGCGAAGGATGCGGCGGCCCTTGTGGCATCGCGGGGTCATAGGGTGGCGGTTTTCGATACAGGGATGCTCGATTTGCGCGGAGTCTGCGTCGCGGCGATAGGCGGAGCGCGGTTTGCCCGTGGTGAAACGGATCGAGCGGCTTCGCTGGAGCCGCTATACATCAGGACGCCGGAGGCTACGTTCAAGCCCACTTCAAAAAATCCGGCAGGCTTAGGCACGGAGGGCGTATGGAGCATCGAGAGGAAGAACTCATTCGGCAGCATCTGACCCATGACGAGGAGCTGAGGGCCCTCTACACGGAGCATCAAGCGCTCAAGCAAAAACTCGAAGTCTTTAGACACAAACATTATCTGACCAACGAAGAGGAACTCGAAGAAAAACGGATTCAGAAGCTTAAACTGGCCTCGAAAGACCGCATGATGGCGATTCTCGGCCGCTATCAACAAGAGGCTCGCTGACGCCAAGGGTTCGGCCATGAGCGCGCGCACTCCACCACATGACAAGTCATACGATATCGGTTCTGGTTGAAAACGAATTCGGCGTGCTCGCACGCGTGGCCGGGCTGTTTTCGGGCCGCGGCTTTAACATCGAGTCCCTGACCGTTAACGAGGATCCGCTCGATCCGACGGTCTCGAGGATTGTGCTGGTTACCACCGGCGACGATCAGATCGTCGAGCAGATCAACAAGCAGCTCAACAAGCTGGTGTCGGTGATCAAGATTACCGACTTCAAAGACGTCGAGACGATCGATCGCGAGATGGTGATCGTCAAGGTTTCGGTCGACGAGCGCACGCGCTCCGAGCTCGATTCGATCGTCACGGCGTTTCGCGCCCACGTCATCGATATCGGCCCGCGCGCAATCACGGTCGAGCTGACGGGCGACAACGAGAAGATCAAGGCGTTCATCGCGATCGTGCGCCCGCTCGGGATCAAGGAAGTGGTGCGCTCGGGCAAAATTGCGATGGCGCGCGCGGTCCAGCTCAATCACGACAACCATCAGGGTCGGCGCGCGCGCGAAGCTGAATAATCTGACAGCGAGAAAATTCGGGAGAAGATTCAAATGAAGGTTTACTACGACCGCGACGCGGACCTGTCCGCGCTCAAAGGCAAGAAGATCGCAGTCATTGGCTTTGGAAGCCAGGGCCATGCGCATGCACTTAACCTGCGCGACAGCGGAATGGACGTATGCGTCGGGCTGGGCGCGAAGTCGCCGTCACGCGAAAAGGCCACCAAGCAGGGCCTTCAGGTGTTCGACACCGCGGAAGCCGCCAAGCGCGCCGACGTCATCATGGTGCTGGTGCCAGACGAGATGGGCTCGCGAAATTTACGAGGCCGAAATCGCGCCGCATCTCACCAAGGGCAAGTACCTGGCCTTCGGTCACGGCTTCAATATCCATTTCAAATTCATCAAGCCGCCGGCCGACGTTAACGTCTTCATGATCGCGCCGAAGGGGCCCGGCCATCTCGTGCGATCGGAATACACCAAGGGCCGCGGCGTGCCGTGCCTGCTCGCCGTCGAGCAGGATCCGTCGGGCGACACCACCAAAGTCGGTCTCGCCTACGGCAGTGCAATCGGCGGCGGCCGCGCGGCGATTATCGAAACCTCGTTCCGAGAGGAAACCGAAACCGACTTGTTCGGCGAACAATCCGTGCTATGCGGCGGACTCACCGAGCTGATTCGCGCCGGCTACGAGACCCTGGTCGAAGCAGGCTACGCGCCAGAGATGGCGTATTTCGAAACGCTGCACGAAGTGAAGCTGATCGTGGACCTGATCTACGAGGGCGGAATCTCGAACATGCGCTACTCGATCAGCAACACGGCCGAGTACGGCGACATGACGCGCGGCACCAAGGTCATCGGCAAGGATTCGCGCGCGGCGATGAAACAGATCCTCGCCGACATCCAGTCGGGCAAATTCGCCAACGAATGGATCGGCGACTACAAGGCGGGCCTGCCGCGCTTCCGCGAACTGCGCAAGGAAGCCGAGAAGCATCCGGTCGAAGAAGTCGGCCGCAAGCTGCGCGCGTTCATGCCATGGCTCGCGAGCGATCGACTAGTCGATCAGTCCAGGAACTAGATTCGCATGGCGGGCGAAACCGACAGCGGGCGCCCGGCGCCGGGCCCCATTCTCGCGCGCATCGCAGGTGCGATCGGCATTGCGACAGAAGGCGTGGCGATGTCGCTCGGCTTGGCGGTCGTCGGAATCGTTCTGATCGTCCTCGGCCTGAAGTCGATCGGCGCGATCCTGGTAATCCTCGCGATCCCGATTGCGCTTTTCTTTCGCGATCCTGAACGCTTCCCGCCGCGAACCGAAAACGTCGTAATTTCAGGCGCCGATGGCAAGGTCACCGATATTTCCGACGCATCCTTTCCGGGATCGTCGGGCCGACTCTACCATCGCGTGTCGGTGTTCATGTCCCCGCTCAACGTCCACGTGAATCGCGCTCCGGTCGGCGGCGAAGTCGTGATGGTCGAGCACACCGCGGGCGAGTTCCGCGCCGCCTTTCGCGACGACGCCAATGAGCACAACGAGCGCAACCTGATTGCGATGACCGACGCCGTCGGGCCGTATGTTCGGCATGCTACAAATGGCCGGCTATCTCGCCCGCCGGATAGTTTGCCGGCTCCGTGCGCATGATAGAATACAGGTCAGGTCAGCGGATCGGCCTGATCATGTTCGGAAGCCGCGTCGATCATTTTTTTCCGGCCGAGTACCGGGTTACGGTGTCGGTCGGACAGCGCGTTCGCGCCGGAGAATCCATCATCGGAGCAATCGATCAATGAGCCGCAATTCCCGCCGTTCGCGCGACGCTCGTTTGCGGATGGAAATCTATCCGGACCGCAGCGCACGACCCAACCGCTCAACGCCGACGGGCCGTTTCGCCGCGGCGTTTTCCTGCTGCCCGCAACCATCACTTCGATCGGCCTGCTGTCGGGCTTCTACTCGATGGTTTCCTCGGTCAACTGGACATTTCGAAGTCGCCGCCGTGATGATCGTCGATCGCCTTCTTCTGCGACGGCCTCGATGGACGCGTCGCGCGCGCCTCGCGCACCTCGAGCCAGTTCGGCGTCGAGTTCGACAGCCTCTCCGACGTGGTCGCGTTCGGCGTCGCACCCGCGATGCTCACCTTCTCGTGGGCGCTGCAGCCGGTAGGTTCACATCGGAATCGCGGTCGGCGGATTTTACGTCCTATGCGGGCGCTTCGCCTGGCCCGGTTCAACGTGCAGACCGCCACGGCCGACAAGAGCCGCTTCGTCGGCTTGCCGGTTCCCGGCGCCGCCCTGATGATCGCAACGACCTCGCTCGCCTACAGCTACTTCGAATTCGAGTCGCCGCGGATGCTTTGCACCTTGATGGTGCCGTTCACGCTCGCCCTCGGCGGACTGATGATCTCGCGCGTGCCCTACCCCAGCTTCAAGACGATGAAGTTCGAAAAGCGGGCGCAGGTCGAGTTGGTAATCACCATGATGGTGGTTGCAGCGATGTTGTTCGCGATGCCGCAGCTCACCGCGTTCCTGCTTTCGTCTGCGTACGTGTTATCCGGTCCAGTGCTGATGCTTCGCGGCGAACGCCTGAGCGCCAAAGTCTCTGTCCTGCACCCGGTCGCACGCTAAATCCCACGATGCCAACGGCGCCGCGCAGGAACCCGACTCCGCCCGCCGCACCCGCAATCTCCGCGACCACCAACCCGCCCCGCGCTAGAACTGCTTGACTGACGTCTCCGCGTCCGCTTACAATCCGTACACGATGTATTGCAACCTGCTACCGGAGCTGCTGCTTAGCCTGGCCCTTACAGGGGCCCACGCCAGGCGCGCGTCCGGACAGGTTTAACAGCCTGATTAAACTGAGACACACGCCCCGGGCAGTGGGCCGATCGAAGCCGCCCGGGGCGTTTTCTTTTTCACTTTTCACACTCCGCTCCCGGCTCCGATCGGCAGCTGATCCCGCGGCGATGATGCGGGAGGAATGACGATGGCGCACACGAACACGGCTACGCACGACGACCAACGATTACGTCCGGATCTTCGACACGACGCTGCGCGACGGCGAGCAATCGCCCGGCTGCACCATGAACGTCGAGGAGAAGATCGCGCTCGCGCGCCAACTCGAACGCCTCAACGTCGATATCATCGAGGCGGGCTTCGCCGCGTCTTCGCCGGGCGATTTCGAGTCGGTGCGCCGCGTCGCGCAGGCGATGACCGAGCCGATCGTGCTGAGTCTCTCGCGCACCCGCGAAGAGGATGTCGATCAGGCGCTGCGCGCAGTCGATAAGGCCAAGCATCCGGGCATTCATATCTTCATCGCGACCTCCGAAATCCATCTCAAGTACAAACTCAACATGAAGCGCGAGGACGTGCTCGACGCCGCGACCTGGGCGGTCACGCGCGCGAAAAAGCATCTCGACTATATCGAGTTCTCGTGCGAGGACGCGTCGCGCACCGACTGGGATTTCATGGTCGACGTTTGCAGCGAGGTGATTCGCGCGGGCGCGACCGTCATCAATCTGCCCGACACGACCGGCCACGCGATCCCCGAGGAATTCGGCCGCATGTTCGCGTACATGCGCGAGAAAGTTCCCGGCGCCGACAAGGTCATCTGGAGCGCGCATTGCCATAACGATCTCGGCCTGGCGGTCGCGAATTCGCTGGCGGCGGTTCGCAACGGCGCGCGTCAGATCGAATGCACTATCAACGGAATCGGCGAGCGCGCGGGCAACTGCTCGATGGAAGAAGTCGTGATGGCGATCAAGACGCGCCACGATTTGATGGGCGTGCGCACGCGCATCGACACGCGCCAGATCTATCCGGCCTCGCGCCTGCTCTCGCAGATCATCGGACAGTCGGTGCCGCCCAACAAGCCGATCGTCGGCGACAACGCATTCGCGCATGAAGCCGGAATCCATCAGGACGGCGTGCTGAAGAACAAGCTCACCTACGAGATCATGAAGCCCGAGGACATCGGGATCCCGTCGAACAAGCTGGTGCTGGGCAAGCATTCGGGACGGCACGCGTTCATCAATCGGCTGGAGGAGCTGGGCGTCGATCCCGAAGACGTCGACGTGCAACAAGGCCTTCGCCGAGTTCAAGGAGCTCTGCGACAAGAAGAAAATCGTTTACGACGACGATATCCTGGCGCTCGTCAACGAGAGAGCGCGCCGCACCGCCGATCACTTCGAACTGGTCGATCTGAACGTACGCTCGTCGAGCAAGAGCACGCCGCACGCGGAAGTCACGATGCGCGTGGCGGGCAAAGAGCGCACGGCCGAGGGCGACGGCGACGGGATGGTGGACGCCTGCTACAAGGCGATCTACAAAATCGCCGGCATCAATCCGGCGCTCGAGCGTTATTCGGTCAAGGCGATCACCGGCGGCACCGACGCGCTCGGCGAAGTCAGCTGCCTGGTTCGCGAGAACGGCATGACGGTCGCCGGCCAGGGTGCGCATAGCGATATCGTGATGGCGAGCGCGCTCGCGCTGGTAAACGCGCTCAACCGCCTGAAGGCGCGCAAGCATGCCCCGCTCAAGCCGACCACCGACGTTCCGTGAGCCGGGTCGAAATGGGGCTTGCCGCAACATGATACTTGGGCTAAGTGCTTTGAGAGCTTGAGTTTGAACTTGAATTCGCTCTTCATCCAGCGCGATGTGCGGTTTCCGGCGGCTCCCGCCATTGTGGCGAGGTTTGCTACAGTCGCCATCGCGCCGATCTGCGGTCGTAATCTTCGAGGCTATACACTGACGGGTCGAGACTGTTTGACGCTCCTCCCGATCACTCACGTCCAGGCGTTCAGCGCTTTCGCATGGCCTATAAAATTTTAGTGCTCAAAGGTGACGGCATCGGTCCCGAGGTCGTCGGCGAGGCCTTCAGGTGCTCAAGATCGTCGCGCGCCGATCGGCGGTCGATCTCGAGTTCAAGGAAGGCATGATCGGCGGCCATGCGCTCGACGCCTCCGGCACTCCGCTGCCCGACGAAGTGCTCAAGCACGCGCAGGATAGCGACGCGATTCTGCTCGGCGCCGTCGGCGGACCGAAATGGGACAAGCCCAACGCCGAGAAGCGGCCCGAGCAGGCGTTGCTCGGACTCCGCAAAGAGCTGGGACTGTTCGCCAACATGCGCCCGGTCAAGACCGTCAAGGAACTGATGGCGGCGTCGCCGCTCAAGGCCGAAGTGATCAGCGGCGTCGATGTGGTGGTCATCCGCGAGCTGACCGGCGGCATCTACTACGGCAAGCCGAGCGAAAAGCGCGACGGGAAAGACGGCCGCGAGGCGGTCGATACCTGCTTCTACACCGAAGCCGAAATCGCGCGCGTGCTGAGCTATGGTTTCGAGCTGGCGCGCGAGCGCCGCAAGAAACTGACCTCGGTCGACAAGGCCAACGTGCTCGCGACCTCGCGCCTGTGGCGCGAAATCGCAACCGAGTTGAGCGCGCAATTCAAAGACGTCGCGTTCGAAAATCAGCTGGTCGATTCGATGGCGATGCATCTGATTCGGCGCCCCAGGGACTTCGACGTGGTCGTGACCGAGAACATGTTCGGCGATATCCTGACCGATGAGGCCTCGGTGCTCGCGGGTTCGATGGGCCTGCTGCCGTCGGCGTCGCTCGGCGAGGAGCTCAACAGCGCCGGTTTCCGCGTCGGCCTGTACGAACCGATTCACGGCAGCGCGCCGGATATCGCGGGCCGCGACGAGGCCAATCCGCTCGCCGCAATCCTGTCGGCCGCGATGCTGCTCGAGCATTCGCTCGGGATGCGCTCCGAGGCCGAGCTGATCGCGCAGGCGGTCGATTCCGTCGTGCGCGACGGCTATCGCACGCGCGACCTTCACGGCGGCGCCGGCACGCAGATCGTGGGATGCAAGGCGATGGGCCGGCTGGTGCGCGAAAAACTCGAGAGCAGCGAAAGCGAAGGCGAATGAGTAATACCCGCGAACCGCGAGTGGCGGTTGTCGGCGCCACCGGCACGGTCGGCAACCAGCTAGTCGATCTGATCGCCGCGCGCGGCTTTCAGCTCAGCGAACTGAAACTCTTCGCCACAGAAGCGGGCGCGATGCAGACCGTCGACGCGGGCGGTGAGGAGCGTCTGGTCGACGCGCTCGAGAGTCCCGCCGATCTTCGCGACTTCGATATCGCGTTCCTGGCGATTCCCGCGCCGCGCGCCGCCGAAATTATCGCCGCACAGCCCGGTCCGATTCTGATCGATCTGAGCGCGGCGAATCGCCCGCCCTCGGATTTGCCGATGGTCGCGCCCGGGCTCACTCCGCGCGAGGCATTCAAGCAATTGCGCAATTCGAAAGTCTTCGCGATTCCGCATCCGGCCGCGCACGTGCTCGCGACCTGTCTCAAAGCGCTCGGCGCGCGCAGTGGATTCGTCGCCGCGACCGCGATGCTCGGCGCGAGTGCGGGCGGCATGGAAATGCTGACAGCCACCGTCGATCAGACCACCGATCTTCTGAGCGCGCGCCTCGATCTCGACGACGAGGAAGTCCAGCGCGGGTTCAACGCCTTCATGCGCGAGCACGAACGCCCTGTCGCGACCGCAATCGCCGCGCAAGTCGCGAAGCTGCTCGGCAAAGCGCCGCCGCTCTCGGTGCAGGTCGTCGCAATTCCCGTCCTTCACGGTTCCGGGTTGACCATCGATATCCAGCGGCCGCGCGATCGCGCGGGCAACGGCGAAGATCCTGTCGAGATGCTGCGGGCCGCGCCCGGCATCCTGATCGCCGAGGAAGGCGAGCCGCTCGGCGTGATCGACGCGGTCGGCCAGGAGGCGATCGTCGTCAGCGTCGAGACGCGCGCCGACTCGCTGTCTCTCTGGTGCGTGTTCGACAATACGCGCCTGGCGGCTCTGGGAGCGCTCTGGATTGCCGAGACGCTGGCCCTCAGCTCGCCGACTCTGGCCTGATCGCCGCGCGATGGTCCTCAAGCTCACGCTCGAGTACGACGGCAGCAACTATTCCGGATGGCAGCTTCAGCCGCGCCACGATTCGATCCAGGGAAGGATTGAAGCCGCGCTCGAGCGGATTTTCGCCGCGCCGGTGCGCGTGTTCGGTTCGGGCCGCACCGACGCCGGCGTGCATGCGCGCGGACAGGTCGCGTCGATTTCGATTCCGCGCCCGTTCGACCCGGCGAATTGCAGCGCGCTCTGAACTCGATTCTGCCTGCCGATATCGTGGTGCTCGACATCTCGCACGCGCCCGACGATTTCGATCCGCGGCGCGACGCCCACTCGCGCGTGTACGAATATCGCGTGCTGAATCGCAAGATCGCGTCCGCCTTCGAGTATCGCTACAGCTGGCTGGTCCGCGACCAGCTCGATCTCGCCGCGATGAACTGCGCCGCGCACATCTTCGTCGGCGAGCACGATTTCGCCGCGTTCCGATCTCTCGGCACCGACGTGACGACCACCATGCGCCGCGTGATTTCGAGCGAATGGACGCGCGACGCCGACGTCTTTCTGTACCGCGTCGAGGCGAACAGTTTCCTGCGGCACATGGTGCGCGCGATGGTCGCGGCGATGGTCGATGTGGGACGCGGCAAGCTCGCGGCGGATCAAGTCGCGACGATTCTCGACGGACGCGATCGCAGCGGCTCCCGCCAACGCGCCGCCCGGCGGTCTGTACCTCGTCGAAGTCCGCTACTGACGGCGCAATTGCGCTGTTTGCGCGATCCGCCTGCGTAAAACCCTTGGGGCTCAATGCGGACGCGAGCGGCCTGTGCAAAAACCATCACGATCCCTAGAAAAAAGAGCGGTTTTTCTGCCGCGCGCACTTGAAATTGTCGCGCCACTCGTTCACCCTCACTGAAAGCCCGCAACCCCGGACGCAAGGAGGAGGATGATGACGCAATCGCAGGTAGCAGCCTATTGGCTGACAAGATCGGACTCACCAAGAAGCAGGGGAAGTCGGCGCTCGAGGAACTCAACGCGCTGGTCGTCCGCGAGCTCAAGAAGGAAGGATCGCTGCGGCTGGCCGGCCTCGGGATTTTCCGCAAGCGCAAGACCAAGGCGCGGATGGGCCGCAATCCGGCCACCGGCCAGGAGATCAAGATTCCGGCGCGCACCCGGCTTCGCTTCACCGCCGCCAAAGCGCTGAAGGACTCGGTTCTCGGCACGAAGTAATCTCTCGACTGATTTTGTGAACCGCGAGAACGGATGCGCTCCGGTTCTCGCGGTTCGCTTTTTTCCTGTCAGTCGCTCCCGCCCGGCTTGCGCCGCGACGCGGGTTGCGCGCAGCGCGCGCGCGGGCGAGAAACTCGCGGATCCTGATTTCGTATCCGCGCTCGGACGGCTCGTAGTACATCTTTTCGCCGAGCTCGTCGGGCAGATAGTTCTGCGCGACCAGCGCGCCTTCGAAATCGTGCGGATAGCGATAGTCCTTGCCGTAGCCCAGTCCCTTCATCATCGGCGTCGGCGCGTTGCGCAGATGCAGCGGAACCGGCAGCGCGCCGAGCGTTTTCGCATCCTCGCTCGCCGCGCGCATCGCGCGATACGACGCGTTGGATTTCGGCGCGCTGGCCAGGTAGGTCACGCCCTGCGCGAGCGGGATGACGCCTTCGGGCATCCCGACGAAGTCCACCGCCTCCTTGACCGCGATCGCTACTTGCAGCGCGCGCGGATCGGCGTTGCCGACATCTTCGGACGCGAAGATCACCATCCGCCGCGCGATGAACAGCGGATCCTCGCCCGCCTCGACCATCCGCATCATCCAGTAAACCGCGGCGTCGGGATCGCTGCCGCGCATGCTCTTGATGAACGCCGAGATGACGTTGTAGTGCTCCTCGCCCGCGCGATCGTAGAGCAGCGCCTTCTGCTGCGCCGACTCGCGAATATGTTCGGGAGTGATCAGCGTCGCGCCCGCGTTCTGCGCGAACTCGGCCGCAATCTCCAGCGTGCCGAGCGCACGCCGCGCGTCGCCGCCCGCGTATCGAACGATCTCGTCGATCGCGCCGACTCCCAGCTTGAGTCCGCTGTCGCCGAGCCCGCGCTCCTTGTCGGCCAGCGCGCGATGGACCAGAGTCGCGACGTTTTCCTCGGACAGCGGATGCAGCACCAGCAACCGCATGCGCGAGAGCAGTGCCGAGATCACCTCGAACGACGGATTCTCGGTGGTCGCGCCGATCAGCGTGATCAGCCCGCTCTCGACGTGCGGCAGGAACGCGTCCTGCTGCGCGCGGTTCCATCGATGGATCTCGTCGATGAAGACCACGGTGCGCTTGCCCGCCTCGAGATCGTGGCGCGCCGCCTCGACCGCCTCGCGCAGATCGGCGACGCCCGACGTCACCGCCGCGAGTTTGCGGAACACCGCGCCCGATTGCTCCGCGAGCACGATTGCGAGCGTGGTCTTGCCGGTGCCCGGAGGACCCCAGAGGATCATCGAATGCAGCACGTGCGCCGCGACCATCTGGCTGAGGAACTTTCCCGGGCCCAGCAGATGCTCCTGGCCGACAATTTCGTCGAGCGTGCGCGGACGCATCCGGTCGGCCAGCGGCTGGCTGAGCGGAGTGCGCGGTGGAAAGAGACTCTGCGACGAATCGGCCTTGCGCCGTGCCATTTTCAAAAAGTATCACAGTGACGCTGTCCGGCTAATGGATTCTAACCTCTCCTTGTCCGAGAGAGCTTTGCACAACCGGCGCGGGTGTTCGGCAGTAACAGGTGGTGCTTTGATTCAGTTCGAAGCGCTGAGGTGAGGGAGGTGGAGTCCCCTGCAGAGTTGTTGGCTTCTTGTTTTTCGGGTGGCGGATGCGGTTCGGCCTCAGCGCCGCGCTTAAGCGGAGCGCAAGACGAGCGCCCGGCGCAGATTGAGAGCGACGCACATCAGGTGAAGCTGCAGCGCATTGCGCGTCAGTCCGCGATAACGTACCCGCCGGTATCCGTACCAGCGCTTCATCCAGGCGAAGCTAGCTGACCGCGAAGCGGGTGCGGGGCTGACTTCGGTTGCGCGCGGCCAGCTCCGGATCAGGATTGCGGGCAGTGCCCCACCATGCACGCCGCATGATGCCGTCGGCGATGCCCAACCGCGCCAGCAGCTCGCGCCGCGCCACACTATCGTAAGCCTTGTCGCCGTATACACGTTTGCTCGTCGCCGCGGATCAGATCGTCGGCCACCACGGTTTCATTGGTTTTGGCCCCGGTCAGGATCGCTTTGCGCACCAGCCCCGAACCGGCGTCCACTGCCACGTGCGCTTTGTAGCCGAAGTGATAGTGGCGCACCTTGCCGTCCTTGCGCGTGCTCCATTCGGCATCGGGATCCTGCGGAGCCTTGGTCCCCGGCGCAACCGTGCCCTTGGGCCCGCTGGGCGGATTGACCGCCCCCTGAACTACGGTCGCATCGATGATGGTGCCGCGCTTGAGGATCAATCCTTGCGCTGAAAGCTGGCGGTTAACTTCGGCCATCAGCCGCTCGCCGAGACCGCGCCGCGACAGCTGCGCGCGAAAGCGGCTTATCGTGCTGTGATCGGGCACCCGCTGCTTAAATCCCAAGCCGACAAAACTCCGGAAGCTGAAACGGTCCAGCAGCGCGTCTTCCAAAGCCGGATCAGAGAGCTGATACCATTGCTGCAACAGCAATGCTTTGAACATCAACAAGGGCCGATACGCCGGCCGTCCCTCGCCAGCCGCGTACACTTCACCGAGCTGCCCCTCAATCGCGCCCCAGTCCAGCAACTTCGCGATCTCAAGTAGCCGACGGTTGCCGCCCCCGCTGCCGTATATCTCCTGCTCCGCGAAACTCCTCTGCCGCTCCTCTTCATGCCACATCCGCCCCGCGCCTCCCGCGCACCTATCCTTTGATCATACCGCGCGAGGTTATGCAAAGATTTCTCGGACAAGGAGAGGTTAGTATCCAGCTACCTCCCTGACGCGGCTGCCTTGTCGACGACGTTGCCCTGCACTTTGCTGTGGAAGCGGCCGTAGCTGAAATAGATGACGAGTCCGATCGCCAGCCAAACGACGAGGCGGATCCATGTGGCTTCCCGCAGACTGGCCATCAGGTAGAGGCAGAAGAACGCGCCGAGAATCGGAACCAGCGGAACCAGCGGCGTGCGAAATGGACGCTTCAGTTGCGGCTCCGATTTGCGCAGAATCCAGACTCCGATGCACACCAGCACGAACGCGAACAACGTGCCGATGCTGGTCATTTCTCCCAGTTCGTCGATCGGCAAAAACGCCGCGGCGAGACCGACTGCGATCCCGGTCAAGGTCGTCGGAATGTACGGCGTGCGGTATTTCGGATGGATCTTGCTGAACGCGGGCGGCAGCAGACCGTCGCGCGACACGGCGAAAAATACGCGCGACTGCCCGAGCATCAGCACCAGCAGTACCGAGGTCAATCCGGCTACGGCGCCGAGCGAGATGAGGCCCGAAATGGCATGCATCCCGCTCTGCAGGAATGCTGACGCGAGCGGCGCGGTGATGTCGATACTCTTCGCCGGCACCATCCCGGTCAGGACTCCGGCGACGAGAATATACAGCAGGGTGCACACCAACAGCGAGCCGAGAATTCCCAGCGGCAGATCGCGATTGGGATCCACCACTTCCTCGGCTGCTGTCGACACCGCGTCGAATCCAATATAGGCGAAGAAAATAACTCCGGCGCCGCGCATGACGCCCGCCCATCCCATCGGCGCAAACGGACTCCAGTTGGCATGGCTTCACGATAAAATGCGCCGACCACGATCACGGCCCCGATGACGAACAACTTGATCCCGACAATGATCGAGTTGAGGCGCGCGCTCTCGGAAATGCCGATGTAGAGCACGTAGGTTATCAGCAACACGATCAGCAACGCCGGCAGATCCATGATTGCGCCGGGCGTCGACAGCGGCGCATGCGTCCACGCGGACGGAAGATTGATCCCGAGGCCCCGAAGTAGAATCGCCGAAGTAGCCCGACCATCCGGACGCCACCGTTGCGGCGCCGACGGCATATTCGAGCACCAGGTCCCATCCGATGATCCAGGCGACCAGCTCGCCCATCGTCGCGTACGAATACGAATACGCGCTGCCCGCGACCGGGATCATCGCGGCGAATTCCGCGTAGCACAGCGCGGCCATCGCGCACGCAAATCCCGACACTATGAACGAGACCACGATGCCGGGTCCCGCTATTCCGCCGCGGCGACGCCGGTCATCACGAAAATTCCGGCGCCGACGATCGCGCCGATTCCCAGCAGCGTCAGATCGAGCGCTCCCAGAGCGCGCTTGAGCCCGCCCGCATGCGATCTCCGCGTCGGCCATCAATGCCGCTACCGGCTTGCGCCGGAAGAGCTGCTGCGCGCAAGTCCCGTTCCGTTCATCCCCGCTCCCCCTCGCGCGCAGCTTTCACCACGCCTGGTATCCGCCGTCCACCGAAATTACTGACCCGGTAACGTAACTTGAAGCGGGGCTGGCAAGGAAAATCACCGCGCCGCGAATCTCGTGCGGCGAGCCCGAGCCGCTTCATCGGCGTGAACGCTTCCATCCGCTCCTTGTTGGCCGGCTTCGCGATTCCGCCTTCGGTCGCTTCGGTCGGAATCCATCCGGGCGCGATCGCATTGACCAGAATTTTGTAGCCGGCCCATTCGACCGCGAGCTGACGGGTCAGATTCGCCAACGCCGCCTTGGTCGCCACGTATGCCGACAGCCGATAAACCGAACTCGCGACGGCCGCGTAAATCGAAACCATGTTGATGATTCGGCCCGGCTGTTTGGTCTCGATGAGCCGGCGCGCGACCCGCTGCGAGAGCATCATCGGCGCGGTCAGATTCACCGCGAGCGCTTTGTCCCACGCCTCGCGCTTGAAATTTTCGGCGCGACCGGTCGGCGACACGCCCGCGTTGTTCACCAGTATATCGACGTCGCCGAGTCGCGGCGCGCGCTTCGCCATTACGCGATCGAGGTCGGCCTCGCGCGTCACGTCGGCGCCGATTCCAATCGCGCTGACGCCGTGCGCTTTCGCGAGCTCCTCCGCGAGTTCTGCATCGACTCGGTCCTTGCGCCGCGCGACCAGCACCACGTCGGCGCCCGCGATCGCCAGCGCATTCGCGCATTCGACGCCCAGTCCCGACGACGCGCCGGTGACCAGTCCGCGATGCCCGCGCAGAGACGAACAATGATTCGAGTGAATCCATTGTTGAAGTTTCAGTCGCCGAAAACTTCGCCGGCAGCTTGCGCTGCGGCTGCGACCGCTCGATCGATATCGGCGCGCGAGATTCCATTATGCGTCACCGCGCGAAACGACGTCGCCTCGCGCGGCGAGATCAGCACGCCGCGCTCCTTCATCGCCGCTGCGAAACGGCCGCGACGCTTCCGCGTCGCCGTCGACGTCGAACACCACCATGTTGGTGCGATTCGCGACCGGCCGCACGTTGATGCCCGCGACCAGCGTGAGTCCCTGGGCCAGCGCGCGCGCATTCTGATGATCCTCGGCCAGCCGATCGACCATCGTGGTCAGCGCGACGATTCCCGCCGCCGCGATTATTCCCGCCTGCCGCATCCCGCCGCCCAGCACCTTGCGGGTCCGATGCGCCCTGCGCGATGAATTCCTTGCTGCCGCACAGGACCGAGCCGACCGGGCATCGCGAGGCCCTTCGACAGGCAAAACGTCACCGTGTCCGCGTTGCTCGCGATTTCTTTCGCCGAGGTCTCCAGCGCGATCGCGGCGTTGAAGATTCGCGCGCCGTCGAGATGCATCGGAATGTTGCGACGATTCGCCGCCGTCGCGAGACTTCCGCCATATGCGAAAGCTTGACCGGCGAGCCGCCGCATCGGTTGTGGGTATTTTCGAGCACCACCAGCGACGGCATCGCGAATGATCATCCTCCGGCGTCGCGAGCTCTCGCGCCTTGAGTTCGTCGAGTGTCGAGCTCGCCGTCTTCGGTGTTGGCGATCGGCGCGAGCACGATGCCGCCCAGAGCCGATGCGCCGCCCGCTTCGTAACAATTGGTATGCGACTGGTTGCCGACGATCGCCTTGGTGCCGCGCGCGCAATGCGTCAGCATCGCGATCGAGGTTGCCCATCGTGCCGCTGGAACGAGCAGCCCGGCTCCTTGCCCATCATCGCGGCGGCATCGCCTCGAGGCGATTGACGGTCGGATCTTCGCCGTAAACATCGTCACCGAGTTCGGCGCGCGCGATCGCCTCGCGCATCTCGGGCGTCGGCAACGTTACGGTGTCACTGCGAAGGTCGATCAAGACGCGATGCCTGTCGCGCGAGCGCTACTGCCCCGGGGATAGACGTGGTGAGACGTTTCCGCTGCTCATATCGACGACCTGCTGACCGAGTTCTCCGTGGTGTCGGAGAAATACAGCATCTTGCCGTCCTTGCTGATCGTGCATCCCGAACCGATATGGCCATTGACGAGCGTCACCTTGCTCACTGCGCCGGTCGCGAGATCGATTTTGCGAACCGCGTGATTGTCGGCGTCGAGGACGTAAAGCTCGGTGCCGTCGGTCGCCATCGCGCCGGGATTGTTGAACTGCGCTTCGGTGCGCGGCGCCATCCTTATCGCCCTCCTCGCCGGTGCCGGCCAATGTGGAGGTCTCATGTGCGAGATATCGATCTTGCGGATGATGTCGTTGCCGGTGTCGGAGACGTAGATCGAATTTGCCGTCCGTCGCGATTCCGCGCGGGCCAGTTGAACGGCGATTTGTTCGGCGGGACCATCAGCCTTGCCCGTCGGTCCGCGCCTGTCCCGCGATGGTTTTCACCATCGAATCGGCAACTGAATCATCCTGAATCGCGCTGTTGTCGCTGTCGGTGAGGAATATCCGGCTGCCGTTGGGATCGCGGCAATCTGGGTGGGCAGATTGAAATGCGCGGCAGCGCCTTTGCCGTCGTCGGTGCCGGCGATATTTGCCGTTCCCGCAACGGTCGTGACCGTCGCCGCTCGAACGGTGATCTGGCGAATGGTCGAATTGTTGGTATCGCTCACGTAGAGATTCTTCCGACCATCGCCATGCCGCCGGGACTGCTGAACATCGCCGAGTCTCCGGTTCCGTCGTCGCTGCCCTCCTTGAATAGCTGTCCCGCGACAATCCGCATCGAATGCCCCGTCGAGATCGATCTTGTCGATGGTGTTGTTGCGGCTGTTCGCGACGTACAGCGCCGCCCGTCGGTCGCGAGACCGGCCGGAAAATCCAGCCGCGGCCCGCGTTTGAATGTGCTTCGCGGTTGCCTGCGCGATGCGCCGGATGCCCGACGCCGACCGCGAATGCGCATCCAATCAGAGCCGTCCCGAAACGCCGAATGTTGCTGGACATCTCATTACCCCCTCGCTGAAGCTGCAGTGGTCAATTCGTGTTGTTGATCTTCCTCAAGCCGCGAAAGATGGCCTTTACTATTTCGTCGATGGCGCGCTTGCTGTCGTTCTCGTCGGTCAACGACCATGTCACCGCGACGGTGGCCGCGCGCCGCGGCGTGATTCCCTGGCGAATCAGCTCGCCCGCATATATCAGCAGGCGCGTCGACACGCCTTCCTCCAGCCCCGACGCCTTCAGATGCCGCACCTTCTCGCCCAGCACCGCCAGTTGCATCGCCATGTCCCGATCGACGCCCGACTCATGCGCGACGATCTCGACTTCCTTGTCCGCCGGCGGATAGTTGAACTCGATCGTGATGAAGCGCTGGCGGGTCGAATGCTTCAGGTTTTTCTGGATGCTCTGATAGCCGGGATTGTACGAAATCACCAGCAGAAAGCCCGCATGCGCCTCCAGCGTCTCGCCGCGCTTCTCGATCGGCAGCAGCCGCCGATGGTCCGACAGCGGATGGATGAGCACCGTGGTGTCCTTGCGCGCCTCGACGATTTCATCGAGGTAGCACAACGCGCCGCGCCGCACCGCCTGCGTCAGCGGTCCATCGACCCACACCGTCTCGTCGGCCTGAATCAGGAAGCGTCCGACCAGGTCGCTGCCGGTCAGGTCCTCATGGCATGCGACGGTGATGAGCTCATTGGGGCCGTTTTCGAGCGCCGACAGCCGATGCGCCATATGCTCGACGAAGCGGGTCTTGCCGCATCCGGTGGGGCCCTTGAGCAGAATCGGCAGGCGCGCCTTGTAAGCGGCCTCGAAGATTTCGACCTCGTCCCGAATCGGCAGGTAATACGGCGCATGATGCGGGTCGAGATGTTTGACCTCGGGCCCTTCGGTCTGGAAACGGTGTCGAATTTCTTCAGTTCAATCGCCATTGGTTACTCTGCACGAACAGATGTAGCGCGATTCTAAGATACTTACACGCAAGCATTCAACCCAAATGGCAGAAGCGCTCGCGGGCCGTTCAGGTACGGGCGATGATAGGTCGCGGTGCCGTCGCGATTGTCCTTGACCTCGTAGCCGCGCCGCTCGATTTCTTTGCGCAGCTCGTCCGCGAGTGCTGAAGTCTTTTGCCTTGCGCGCTGCCGCGGATTGTCGATCAATTTCTGCACGTCCGCGGATCGCGCCGGCTGCGCGCGCCTCGCGATGCTTTCACCAAGTCGAGCCCCAGCACCGCGTCGAGCGCGCGCAGCGTCGGCCACGCGCGAAGATCCTTGCGCCGGTACGCCTCCGCGATCAGTTCCAGAGCCACCGCCAGCGCTTGCGGCGTGTTGAGATCGTTATTGATCGCATCGTGAAAGCGCTCGTAGTACTCCGCCGCCACCCGCCGCCTCGACGCCTTCGGCCGCCGCGTCGTCGGGCACGCTGCGCGCGAACTCGCGAAAGTAATCGAGATTGTTCTGCGCCGCTTGAATCGCATCGTCGTTGAATGCGATCTCGGAGCGGTATTTCGCGCCGAAGCAGAAGATCCGGAACGCCAGCGGATCGATTCCCGCCGCCGCCGAGATCGCTCAGCAGCGGGAACTTGCCCGCACTCTTGCTGATCTTGGTGCCCTCTTTCCCGACCAGAAACGCGTTATGCACGAAGTAGCGCGCGAACGGCTTGTGCGTCGCGCTTTCCGACTGCGCGATCTCGTTCTCGTGATGCACCGGGATGTGATCGATGCCGCCGGTGTGGATGTCGATAGTCTCGCCGAGGTACTTCATCGCCATCGCCGAGCACTCGATATGCCATCCCGGATAGCCGCGTCCCCACGGACTGTCCCATTGCATCAGATGGTCGGGCTGGCCGAGCACCCACAGCGTGAAATCGTGCGGGCTATGCTTGTCCGCCGAATGCTCGAGGCGTTGCGCCGCGTTCTGCTCGTCGAGGCTCTGGCGCGAGAGCCGTGCCGAGACGATTCTCGCCGCGATACTTCTCGACGTCGAAGTACACGCCGCTCTTGCGTGACGTAAGCAACGCCGGCGTCGATGATTCTTTTGGTGAGCGCGATCATATCGCCGACATGTTCGGTCGCGCGCGACCATATCGTGCGGCGGCTCGAGATTCAGCGCTGCGCAATCTCGCTGGAACTGCTTCAGATAATAGTTTGCGACTTCGAGCGGCGATTTGCCCTTGCGCGCGTGCGGTTTTCTCGATCTTTGTCCTCGCCCGCATCCTCGTCGCTCGTCATGTGCCCGACGTCCGTCACGTTCATCACGTGGCGCACTTTGTAGCCGTTGAACTCGAGCGCCCGGCGCAGACTGTCGACGAACACGTACGCGCGCAGATTCCCGAGATGCTGCGGCAGGTAGACCGTCGGACCGCATGAATACAGCGTCACTTCGGGCGGATTGAGCGGCTGGAACTCCTCGACCGCGCGGTTCAGCGAATTGAAAATGTAGAATGGTTTCACGAGTGCGAGGTCAAGCTTAGCGTGCCCTCGCGGACTCGGACAAGGCGCGGAGAGGGAAGGGTAAATCACTTAATTAAATGTGAAACCCACGGTGGGTTTCACGCTTCCTTCGGCAGGGGTGGACCCCTGCACCCAGTGAGAAGAGGTGGCACAGGCTTCAGCCTGTGGTCTTAAGCCTGGATTTGCAGGGGCCAGAAAATCACAGGCTAAAGCCTGTGCCACCGGGTTCTATTTCTCCTGGAGCGGCTGGCCTTTCAACCTGCCGCGCTCGTCGCGCTGGTAGCGCGAGGCCGCGATTCGCTTGTACTGACGGTCCGCGAGCCATGCGTAACCGGGGACGTACCACAGATACGCGAGGTAGCCCTTGAGTCCGCGCTGACGCCGCAGAATTTCGTTGATCGCCCGCGCGCCGCGATACACGCGGCCGTCTTCGTCCACCGCGTGCAATTCCTCGAGCAGGTTTTCGATCTTCAATTCGGGAAACTTCGCGCGCACTTCTTCGTCATGAAGATCGAGCGGCTCCATTTTTCCCGAATTGTCGAATTGCCGGATTCCGTCGAGACTCGCACGGCACATGTCGCATGAGCCGTCGTACAAAATCGCGAGCTTGCCCGCCGACGCCTTGCCGACCCTCGATGCTTGCTGGTCCGCGCTCATCGCGTCAGCGCTTCGACCACCTTGGATTCGCGTGTATCCGGCGCAGCCGCGCATTCTCCTGGATGATCCGCCATTCGTAGCCGTCGAGCAGCGACACCCATGCCGACTCGATCGTGTTCGACGACTTGGCCAGTGTCGTCCACACCAGGTCACCGTCGGCGAACTTCTTCACCGACACGACGTCGGCCTCGGTCGAGGCGCCGGTCGCATGCTGGTAGGTTTCAATTACTTTCACCGGCTCGAGGTACGGAAAATATTTCAGCAGCGCCTTGCGCAGCGCCACGTCGAGCGCATGCAGGACGCCGACGCCCGAAGCAGCCTCGGTTTCCTCGACGTCGCCGATCCTGATGATCAGAGTCGCGTCGACGGTCATCTTGCCGTCGTACACGTCGTCGATCACGCGCCGCCGCACGATCTCGAACGGCGCCAGGTAGCCGGCGGAGGCGCGCAGCTTGGCCAGTTCGCGCGACGCCTGGGGCGGTTCCGCCTCGTAAAAGTCTGCCTGGCGTTCAGTACTCATCCGGCTTACCTAAAATTTCCGGTGATTGTTCTAATCTGATTATTATGAGCAGTCCTACCGCTTACAAGTGCAAACACAGTTGCCATAATAGTTGACTCGTGACAGCAGTGCGTGCGCAGTCGAGTCTCCTCGGGTGACCAAAACCACAAATTCATGAATATCCTCGACCGTATTCTATCGCATGACGCGACTTCCCGGTCTCATCAAGATAAACAGTCAACAACGAGGTTGTGGATAATCCTGACGATGGCGAGCGTTATCGTGCTCGCCCCCGCCACTGCCGCGCGCGCAGCGCAGGTCCGCATTCCAATGACCATCGACTACATCACTCTGCGCGAGGCGCTCAAGCGCAAACTCTACACCGCACCCGGCGGACGCGCCGAACTTTGGAACGGCCTCGAACGATTGCCAATTTCTCTACGCCGAGAATCCCGAGTTCTCGCGCGCGACCGCGGGCGCGCGGCGACCGTGCAACTGGAAACGGCGAACAGTCTCGGGCTCGGCGTCGCGATGGGCTCGCAATGCCTCAACGCCGTCCAGTGGAGCGGCATCGTGCAGGCGCTCGGCGTCCCGTACATCGCGCCCGGCCTCCAGCTCAAGTTTCATTTCACGGATTTGAATGTCTTCGACTCGGCGCATCAGAAAACTGAGGTCGTCAGCCAGGGCTTCGATCTGATCAAGGGCGATCTGATTCCGCGGCTCAACGATTTTTCTTACGATCTCAATCCCTGCCGTGCAGCAACTGGCCGCGATGATCACCGACTCGATTCCCGCCGACGCTGCCGACCGCTTCCGCGCCGCGATCGCGAGCCTCACCGCCGATCCGAACATCGTCGCGCTCGACGACGGTGTCCGCGTCACGCTCGTGATGACCGTCCCCGACACGCCGGCGCCTGCGATTCCCGCCGCGGGCGCGTCGCCCACGCCGGCAGAGCTCAAAGCCTTTCAGGACACGCTTGATCAATGGGACGCGTTTCTGTCTTTCTCGATCAAGCACCTGGGCGGCGCGGTCGGCGACCAGCAGTTCCGCGATCAGTTGCTGCAAATCCTGCTCGACAGCCGCTACCGCCTGGTCCAGGCGCTGAACAATCCGTCGGCTGCGACCGGGCCCGATCCGGTTCGCCTTTTGTTTCTCGATGAATGGACGCCAGTTGCACGACGCGGTCCGCGCTGCGGCGCGACGCGGGATGCTCGGGGCGCACGCGCTCGAATTCATGTCGTTCATTTCGGCCGGCGACGCGCTGTTTGCGCTCGATCAGGCCGCGCCCGCGCTCGGGATGCGCATCTCGGCGGCCGACCTTCGCCGCCTCGCGCATATCATGGCGCCAGGCGCGACCGGCGACCCGCTGCAATTCAACTACCGCGAAGATCCCGACATGAAAAAACTCTTTTCAGTTCCCGAGCCGCCGCGGAGCCGCCATCCAATCGAAGAGGAGAGCATACCGCCCTCCGGCTCCAGCGCGCCCGCCACCCCCCAATCCACCGCCTTCGTCGGGTCACTCAAGCGCTGTCGCGCCGAGCCCCAGCGCGCGATTGTTCCCCTTCCCTCGAGGGAAGGGGTTAGGGGTTAGGTTCCTGGACCTCCTCTCCCCTGCGAGGCCGACGCCGCCGAAGACAACGGCGCACATCAGATTAACCGCCTGCAGGACGTTGCCGACCGCCTCTACCGCCTGGTCATCAACGACGAAAATGCCGACGACTATCGCCACGACATGGGCCTGCTGCTCAATCTCAGCGCCGCTTACCAACTCAGCCAGATCGCCTCGGGCCTGAATGCTCTCGATACTGACAACGGCCGCACTTATGTAACGCTCGTGCTCGCCACCGCATGGCAGGAAAGCTGCTGGCGACAATTCGTGATGGACGGGGATCGAGTCCGATGGCTCGAATCCGCCACCGGCGACATCGGTATCATGCAGGTGAACAAGCACGTCTGGCGCGGGTTTTACGACATCGATCGCCTGAAGTGGGACGTGCTCTACAACGCGGGCGCGGGATGCGAGATTCTCGCGCGCATGATGCAGTTCGCCGCCATCTCGCAACCGAAATACGATCCCGTGCTGATCTCGAGCCATCTGGCGCGATCAGCATACGCCGGCTACAACGGCGGCCCCGGCCTGCAACCGATGGCGCCGCCGGGAACCTCCAGCACTAAAGCAAATGGATTTAGCTTTCCTGGATAAATACGACGCCGTAGAAAACGGCACGCAAATCGACATCCTGAGCTGCTCCCGCTGCTGGAACCACTGACGCGCGATCTCTTATATAATCCGGTTCCCCTTCCCGCTCGGGAAGGGGTTGGGGTTAGGTTTTTCTGCGCGATGGCAGCTCATGCCTGATGCTCGATAACCGCGCTCAACGTGAGCATCGCATCATTCGAAATTCGGAGTACCCGTACTCCGATGCTGGTGATCGCTTGGTCGGGCGATTCGTCGTATTGCCACTGCTCCTGATGCACACCGCCATCAATCTCGATCGCCAATTTAGCGGCGTCACAATAAAAGTCAGCGACGTACCCGTCGATCACTTGCTGCCGGCGGAAATCAAAGCCGTCCAGCGCATTTCTGCGAAGAGCCTTCCAAAGTGGCGCTCCGCCAGCATCATGTCACGGCGTAGTCGTTTGGCGAACGCGAGCTTGTCGGGATCAACGTTTTGGCCGCTCGTGATTTTGCGGGCTGACAGTCATTGGCGTGTTGGTTGCAGCAGATTTTTTTTTTTTTTTTTTTTTTTTTTTTTTTTTTAAAAAAAAAAAAAAAAAAAAAAAAAAAAAAAAAAATGCAATCGATGGCGCCGGCGCGACGCCGTGCAATGAAGCAAATCGACTACAGCTTCCTGGAAAAATACCGCGCGATAGAAAGCGGAACCCAAATCGACATCCTAAGCTGCTCCCGCTCCTGGAGCCACTAACGCGCGATTGTCCCCCTTCCCTCGCGGTGGAAACCTCTCATTTATCCCAATCTTCCTTCTCCCGCTGGGAAGGGGTTAGGGGTTAGGTTGTTCGGTGCTACCGCAGCGCCTGCCGGATATGCTCAACAACCGCCTCAACATCGAGCATCGCGTCATTGAAATTCATAGCACACCGACCCCGACGCTGGCGATCGCCTTGTCGCGCGATTCATCGTATTGCCATTGCTCCTGATGCACACCGCCATCGAGCTCGATCGCCAATTTGGCAGCGTCGCAATAAAAATCGGCGATGTACCCATCGATCACTTGCTGCCGGCGGAAGTGAAACCCGTCCAGCGCATTTCACTAAGGGCCGTCCAAGTCGGCGCTCCGCCGGAGTCATTTCACGGCGTAGTCGTTTGGCGAACGCGAGCTTGTCGGGATGGAACGTTTCGCTGCTCGTGATTTTGCGGCTCACTAGTCATGAGCGTGTCGCTTGCATGACAGATAACCAAACCCCTAACCCCTTCCCAGGCGAGCGGGAAGGGGAACCGGATTTAAGAAGGCCACGGTTTAGGTTGGCCTGAGCGGTCCTGCTCTTCCTGCTCGCGCGATTCTTTCTGCACCGACTGCACAGTCCCGTCCGGTCCGTACGTAGCCGATACACCGTAAGCTGCTGCTCCGTGTGATGGATCCTCGCCTGATGCACCACGGTCGCGATACCGCCGGTGAAAACGCCGGCTGCGATATTGCGCGCATAAACTTTCGGTTTCACGAATTTTGAACCGTCGGGATTGAACTCGTACACGTCCTGCACCTGGCCGCCCTGGTCGCTCGTCTCGTTGGGCGCGCCGAACGCAGTCGCGATTTGACTGCGCGAAACGCCCGCGCGCAGCAGATTCGGATCTTCGTGCACCGACGTGTCCTTCATGGTGGCGTTCTGCTCGAACGCCGTCGGACTAAGGCGCTGCGCCGGATCGAATCGCGACGAATTCCCACTCACCCTCCGATTCCATAATCCCCGACGCGAGACATCCGGCGAGCAACACGGTCGGAACTAAGAGCAATCTCTTCATGCCGTCAGGCTCGCACCAACCCGAAACCGCCGCAACCTGGTGACCGACGTCGCTTTCGCTACTGCGGACTCAGCAGGACGTTGCAGCTCGCCGATGCGCTGCCGGCGCCGGTTCCGCTGGGGAGCGCATCGGCAAACACCTCGACGATCGATATCGTAGCATCCCGCAGTCAAAGGCACGACTCATCGATATTGGAACGTTTTGGCCATTGGTGGCCTGCTCGTTGACGATGAACATCGGCGATCGGGCCGACGGTTTCGATGCTCACGACTCCCGTCGCAGGGATGTTACCGAGATCCTGATTCGCGCTCGCTTGAACCGAACCGGTCAGCGAATAGTTCGTGTTCGACGCAATGCAGAATTCCGCGTCGAACTCGGTAATACCCTGATTCTCCGCAGTGCACAGAAGGAGAGGGCCGACGCACAACGAGAGGTCCGCGGCGGCGGCCGCGGATTCGGTGGCTGATATCGTTGACCCGTTGGCCTGCGAGGTCTGCGATGCTGACGCCGACCCCGATACCGAGACGTTGGTGTCGCTCACGCTGACGCTGTCGCTGAATGAGGGCGTCGAGACCGCGACTGCCTGCATGGTCTGAACCGGGTTGGGTGTGGCATTCGGGTTGGTCAAGATGACCATGCCCGAGACCGTCTCAGAAATACTCATTGAGCGTATATGTAGCGGTCGACGTACAGGTCGGGGTCGGCGTTACGGTGGTGGTCGCAGTCGGGGTTGCCGCAGTCAGTCGCGGTCGGCTGGCGTGGCGCCGCCGGTCGAGGTGGCGGTCGGCGTCGCAGTCGCAGTCTGAGTCGCGGTGGCAGTTATCGACGGCGTCGCGGTCGCCGTCGGCGTGGGCCGTACAGACGCCCTTGCCCTTGAGCTTTATCTTGTGACCGCTTTCTTCGATTGATCCTGAACGTCAGACTGCCGGTGAACTTCTTGCCCTTCGTTAAAGGAGCGAAGCTCACACCTATTTTGCACGTTCCGCCCGGCGGTACTCCGGCGTCGCAGGTGTTGCTCGCGAGGCTGAAGTATTGCCCGGTGACCTGCGGAACGTGATCGTATTCGTTCGTCTTGCTCTTGTTGTGCAAGGTGACCGATTTGATCGGCGCATCTCCGGTCTTGACGCTCCCGAAGCTCAACGACTTCGGCGAGATGGTAAGTTTCATCGGCGGCGGCTTGGGAGTCGGCGATGGCGAGTCGGCGTAATCGTGATTGTCGCGGTCGCGGTACGGTCGCGGTCGCGGTAACCGTCGCACGTCGGAGTTCGCAGTCGCCGTGGTGGTTGCAGTAGGCGCGTCGCGGTCGGCGGTCGCAGTTGCAGTTGCAGTGCCGGTGCTCGTCGCGGTCGCGGTTGCGGTCGATGTTGCGGTCGGTGGTTTCGGTCGCGGTGCTGGCGGTCGTCGGGTGGCAGTCGGTGTTGCGGTAATCGTAGCCGTCGCGGTGGCCGTATGCGGTGGCGACGCGGTTGCAGTCGGCTCGTGGTAGCAGTCGCGGTCGGGCGTTGCGGTCGCGGTCGGGGTCGGCGTCCCAGCGTCGATCGATTCGAACGCGCCGATATCGCATGCGCCGCTGCTATCGGCCGGATCGGGCGCGGGTCGCCGCGCTGATCGGTCGGCAGGCAATTGGCAATCGGGACCGCGTTTACCGCCGGACTGTTCGGCTGCAACGCGATCGTGTCGGTCGAGCCGCCGTTGTTCTGCAGCCCGTCGGTTCCAGCAGCGGCTTGACGTTGTCGCCGATCGTTTTGCCATTGGCGCCGGTGCTGCTCCCAAAGCCGCACGAACTGTCGTCGGAGATATTGTCGCCGCCATTTCCGATGACTCCGCCGCCCTGCACCCCGCAGTTGAGCCCGATGCTGTTGGCCAGTATCGAGTTGGTAACCTGTGATCGGCGCTGTTGCCGAGGATCGCCGCGCCGGTGCCGCAACGCCGCCGGCACTGTTGTTCGAGAAAGTGCTGCTGGTGACCGTCCCGCCGTGGTTGGTTTGGATAGCGCCGCCGCCGCCGGCTTCCGATGTTGCCTGAAAAGGTGCAGTTGGTGACGCTCAGCACGCCGGAAGCGGAATTGAAGATGGCGCCGCCGGCCGCGGCACTGTTGCCCGAGAAAAGTAGAGTTGGTGACGGTCAGGTCCCGCTGTTTAGTTTGCCTCCGCCATTTGCCGGTCGTGTCGCCGTTGGAAATTGTCAGGTTGTTCAGGGTGAGCGCGCCGGAGAAGTTCAGCAAGATGCGATTCGTGCCGCCACCATCGATCGTGATCGTCTGGCCGGTCCCGTCGATTTCGACGGTGTGCTGGATCGAGGGGAGTCCGCTCGCGAGCGCGATCGTCCCGCTGACGCTGAAGGCGATCGTGTCGTTGCCGGTGCCGGCTGCGCAATCGCCCCCGGTGGTATCGGCCTTCGCGTTGGCGTTGTTGATCGCTTCGCGCAGGCCGCACAGATGGTCGCCGGTCGACACCCGGATCAAGCAGCGAGTTGACGGTGATCGTGTTGGCGCCGCCGGCGTGGAGCGAATGGCCGACCGCGAGGATGATTGATGGGCGACAATCAGAAGAAAGAGATCAGGCCAACACCGCCGGCCGCACCATCCCTCGGCAAAATACCGGGCCACCGCCGGCAGACTGACGCCTCTCCCCACCCGAGCAATTCCGCTTGTCGCGCGATGTTTTGTCAAGCGGAATTTCGGCTAAGCGAACAATATTTCTGCAATTGTGCGATCGATTCGCACCTCAATAACGCATGAAGTGCGACAATGAAGTTTGAACCGCCGGAGCGATCAAATTCGCTCCGGCGGTTTTGTCATCTGGGTAGACCAGCTACATGCCGGTGCCCGTCAGGCTCACATTGTGCGGGCTGGCTGCGTCGGGGCTGGCGCCTATCGCGACCGACGCCGACTCCGCCGGCTGCTACGCTCGGATGGAACGTCACGCCCACTTTGCATGATGCGCCACCGGCCAGCGTCGCGCCGCACGGCGTGAGTGGCGACGCCGTCAGCGAGAAGTCGGCAGCGTTCGCGCCGCTAATCACCGGCGTCGGGAGCGTCAACGTCGCGGCACCCAGGTTCGCGACCGTGATCGTCAGCGCCTTCGACTTGGTCAGCGCGACAGTTCCGAATGCGAGCGTCGTCGCGGGCGTCAGCCTGACCGGCGTCACCCCGGTTCCCGACATCGCGATCGAATGCGGGCTGGTCGGATCCTGATCGATGCTGACGCTGAGCGTGGCGCTCTCAGCCGTCTCGGTGCTCGGCTTAAAGATCACCGGGATCGTGCAAACGGTGTTGCCGGCGCAGGTGCCGCCAGGCGCGACACTGAAGTCTGCGCTGTTCGGCGCCCGCTGATGCTCTGGCTGAGCGTCAGCGTGAACGGCGACAGATTGGTCACCTTCAGGTGCTCAAGGTCTTGCTCGCGGACTGCGCGACGTTTGCGAACGCCAGGCTCGCCGGCGCGACCGTCGCCGGAATCGTCGGCCCGGTGCTGAGCGCAATCGTGTAAGGACCGAGCGGATCGGGACTGTCTGAAACCGTCAGCGTCGCCGACTCGGTTCCCAGCACGCCCGGCGCGAAAGACACCGTGATCGTGCAAGTCTCGAGGCGGCCAGAGTCGAAGTGCAGGTGCCTCCGGTTACCGAGAAGTCAGCGACGTTGGTCCCGCCGAAGTTTTCGCCGAGAGTCACCGCCTGTGTCTGATGATTGGTCACGCTGAAGGTCTTGAGGCCCTTGGCGCCGAATTTCACGTCCGCGTACGCAAGGCTGCTCACCGACGTCGTCAGATCCGCGACTCCGGTGCCGCTGAGCGCCGGATGCTGCGGGCTGGTGGTGGTGTTGTCGGTGAGCGTCAGGGTCGCGCCATGCGCTCCGAGCGCACTCGGCGTAAACGAAACTCCGAGCGTGCAATTTCCTTGGGCGCGACCGTGATCGGAATCGCACCGCAAGTCCCCGTGCCGCTCAGAGCATATTCAGGGTCCGACGGTGTCGCGCTCGACACCACCAGTGGATGGGTCGCGCCGGTATTGGTGACCGTCAGATTCTTGGTAACCGTCTGACCGACCGCGACGTTGCCGAATGCGAGCGATGCCGTCACCGACATTGACGTCGTCGGCGTCGCAGTCGGCGTCGCGGTTGCAGTCGAGGTCGCCGTTGCAGTTGAGGTTGCGGTCGCGGTCACTGTCGGAGTCGAAGTTGCGGTGGCCGTTGCCGTTGTGGTCGGCGTCGCAGTCGCGGTTGCCGATGCGGTCGGCGTTGGCGTCGATGTCGCAGTCTTCGTTGCGGTAGCTGTCGAGGTCGCAGTCGACGTCGAAGTTGCCGTCGCTGTAGCGGTGACTGTTGGCGTTGCCGTAGCGGTAGCCGTTGACGTCGGCGTCACAGTTGAAGTTGCGGTGGCCGTCGACGTCGCGGTGACTGTCGGCGTCGCCGTGGCCGTTGCCGTCGTGGTCGGTGTCGCCGTCGAGGTCGCAGTGGCCGTCGGCGTAGGCGTCGCAGTAGAGGTCGCGGTCTTCGTGGCGGTGGCTGTCGAAGTCGCGGTGGCAGTCGCCGTCGCAGTTGCGGTCGGCGTCGCAGTGATCGTCGGCGTTGCCGTAGCGGTCGCAGTTACAGTTGGAGTCGCGGTCGCGGTGGCAGTCGCGGTCTTGGTGGCGGTTGCGGTAGCCGTCGCAGTTGCGGTTGGCGTTGCGGTAGCCGTCGCAGTTGCGGTTGGCGTTGGCGTTGCCGTCGCAGTTGCGGTTGCGGTTTTGGTTGCGGTGGCCGTTGCAGTCACTGTTGCCGTCGCTGTCGCTGTTGCCGTCGCTGTCGCTGTCGCCGTTGCCGTCGCTGTCGCTGTTGCGGTCGCGGTGGCTGTAGCGGTTACGGTTGCGGTGGGCGTGGGTGTCGGCGTGAGAGCCGGTTTGTCGTATTCGAGCACGCGGTTGTTCTGCGTGTCGGCGAGGTATAGGTTGCCGGCGGCGTCCGCCGCGACCCCCGACGCAAAGCACAGGCTGTCCGCCGCGCCGCTCAGGGCGTCGTAGTCGCAACCACTGTTGGAGGTAAAGCTGTTGCCCTGCCCAAAAACGAGATTGGCCGTCTCGTCGTTGGTAAGCGGAGGATTGAATTCCAGCGCGCGGCTGTTACGCGTGTCGGCGACGTAAAGATTGCCGCTGGCGTCCACCGAGACTCCGTCCGGGTTGGCCATGCTGGTCGCACTCACCCCGAGTCCCTGATTGAAATCGCCCGAGGTAAAATTTGTTTGCCCGAGCACGATGTTGGCGGTCGCGCTGGTAAGCGGGGTCTTGTACACGAGCACGCGGCTATTGGAGGTGTCGGCGACATAGAGATCGCCGCTTGAATCCATCGCAACGCCGACTGGACCGCACAGACTTGACGCGGTGGGGCTGGCGGGCGAACCCAGGTTGCAGCTGCCCGAAGTAAAGCCGCTCTGTCCGAACACCCGGTCGGCCGTGGTATCGGTCGTAAGCGGAGTGTTGTATTCAAGCACCCGGCTATTGCTCAAGTCGGCGACGTACAAATTGCCGACGGAATCCACCGCAACACCAGATGGAGAGCTGAGGCTGTTCGCGCCCAGCCCGCCGTTGTTGGTGCCGCCTGAAATAAAACTTCCTCCCTGCCCAAAGACCTTGTTCGCTGCTCCCCCGACGCACGGGAATGAACCGCATGCTGCAAACGGGCTGCTATATTCGAGGACCCGGTTGTTGCCCTGGTCGGCGACGTACAGGTTTCCGCTCAAGTCCACTGCCACTCCGAACGGCGTGCAGAGGCTACTCGCGCTGGGGTTCGCATTACCGAGATTGCACGCCGACGACAAAAAGTCGGGCTGGCCGATAACAAGATCAGCCGCGCCGCCGTCGACGAAGGCGGTTACGTCCTTATAGCCCAGCACGCGGTTATTAGGCCCGTCGGACACATACAGCCGGTTCGGCGACGCGCTGGTATCAATCGCCACCGACTGGGGATTGTCGAAGCCGCGCGCGTCGATCAGGTTGTCTCCATTGTCGACGAAATTGAGCTGGCCCAGGACCACGTCGGCGGTGGTATTCGTCAGCGGGGTGTTGTACTTGAGCGCGCGGTTGTTGCCGGAGTCCGCGACGTAGAGATTGCCTGACGCGTCTGATGCGACTCCGCCGCCGAAAGCCAAAAGGCAGAGGTCGTTGGCGCTTGAGATAGACCCGTTGCCGGTGTCCGAATTGCAGGTGGTTGAGGTGAAACTCCCACCCTGGCCGAAAACATGATTGGCAGTGGCGCTGGTCTGCGGGCTGCTGTACTCGAGCACCCGGTTATTGCCGGAATCCCCGATATAGAGGTCACCGCTCGGGTCGAACGTCACCGCGTAGGGAGTGCTGAGGCTGCTGGCGCTCACTCCACCATTGTTCGGGAGATTTGAGGTGAAGCTCCCGCCTTGCCCGAAGACATCGTCGGCGGTGGTGTTGGTCAGCGGGTTGTTGTACTCGAGCACCCGATGGTTGCTGGAGTCCGCGATATAGAGATCGCCGCTTGGGTCCAGCGCGACTCCGTTAGGACCGTCCAGGCTACTGCCGCTCACCCCGCCCTTGTTCGGAGTCGTCGAAGAAAAGCTGCCGCCCTGGCCGAAGACCTCGTCGGCGACAGTGCCGCTGGTGAGCGGCGTGTTGTACTCGAGCACCCGGTTGTCGTCTTCGTCCGAAACGAACAGATTGCCGTGAGAATCCACTGCGACCCCTGAGGGGAAGCAAAGCGTGCTCGCCGACGGCCCGCCCAGGTCGCAGTTATTGGCGTTAAAGTTTCCGCCCTGCCCGAAGACCAGGTTGGCGGGACCTCCAACGCACGGAAACGAACCGCATCCGGCGAACGGCACGTTGTACTCCAGCACGCGGGCGTTGTCCGAATCGGCCACGTACAGATCGCCGCTCGCGTCCACCGCGACCCCGATTGGATCGCACAGGCTGGTGGCGCTCGGGTTGTTGCAACCAAAACTAAAGGCGGAGGATTGGCCCGAGATAAAGTCGGGCTGGCCAAGCACCAGGTCGGCGGCGCCGCCGTTGACGAAGGTGGCGACATCCTTGTAACCCAGCACGCGGCTGTTGGCGAAGTCCGAGACGTAGAGCCGATTCGGCGTCACGCTCGAGTCGATCGCCAGGGACAACGGACTCCACATGCCACCGGCGTCGACCAGGTTCGGGCTATTGTGCACAAAGTCGAATTGCCCCAGCACGCGATCGGCTATCGTGTCGCCTTGCATCGCGATCGAGGGAGTCGCCAGGGTGGCGCCGATGATCGCGAAAGCGATCATCAGCTCCGGCCGGGCAAATCCTTTCGCGACGCTCCAACACCTGGTCATGAAGCTCGTTGGATTTGTCATTATGGTCGAGACTCTCCTCCCCGCTGAATCCTACATTTGGTACATAGACCGGACATCTTGTAACACGCCCGATCAAGGCAAGCAATTACACATTGATATTATTCACGCCCAGATGTTATGTGCGGTTTGGTTAAGCGCGACCAGTCGCTAAGTCACGCTCAAGCGAGACTATCGGTGGCTTCTTGAACTCTAAGGTGCAGGGCTTAGCCCTGCCGAAGGAAGCGTGGAACCCACCGCGGGTTTCGCTAAGATTCGTTGCTGCCTACATCGCGAGGCCGCCGTCCACCTGGATCACCGCGCCGGTTATGTATGACGCCGCGTCGCTCAGCAGGAATGCCGCCATCGGCACTACATCTTCGACTTTGCCGAAGCGCCCGAGCGGGATCATCGCGAGCGCCTGTGCGCGATTCTCTTCGGGCAGCGATGCGGTCATGTCGGTCTCTATGAATCCCAGTGCCAGCGCGTTGACGCGAACGCCGAGCCGCCCTACTTCCTTGGCGACTGATTTCGTGAGCCCTATCAGTCCCGCCTTCGCCGCCGAATAGTTAGCCTGCCCCGGCAGTCCGATAAGCCCGCTGACCGAGGTGATATTCAGGATCGAGCCGCGCTTCGCTTTCATCATCATGAACGCCGCCGCGCGCGCGAAATTGAACGCGCCCGTCAGATTGACGCGGATAACCTCGTTCCAGTCCTCCTCCGACATCATCACGAACACCTTGTCGCGCGTCACGCCGGCGTTGTTGACCAGCCCGTCGATTTGCCCGAATTCCTTCTTGGTCGCGTTGACCATCTCGCGCACGCTCTTCAGATCGCCGACATCGACCTTGTACGCGAGCGCCTTCACGCCGAGCTTTTCGATTTCGGCCTTGAGCTCGGCCGCCTGCTGATCGCTCTTGACGTAGTTGAACGATACGTTGGCGCCGCGCCGCGCGACTTCCATCGCGATCGCCCGCCCGATTCCGCGCGTCGCGCCGGTCACGATGATTCCGCGCCCTTCGAAATCTTTCATCTTGAGCTCCTGAACCTCAGGCTGTGTCCGCCGCGGCCATCTCGCGCTCGAGCGTCGGCCGATACTGATCGATGTACGACAGATAATTGTATCCGAAGGCGCGCTCAAGCTCGGCGTCGTACTTCGGCGGCTCGGCGCCCAGGTCCTTCGCGAGCCACGTCACCACCATCCACTCCTCGGAACGCGGCGCCTTGCGCAATGCGTCGCGCCGCAGCATCACCTGCGTCGGCTTGACGCCCGCGAGATGCGCCAGCAGCGGGATCATCTCGCTCTCATTGTTCTCATCTCGTCGCGCGCGAAGAGATTCACCGAGTAAATCAGCATCGTGGCGATACATGCCGCCACCGTCTCGGGCGTCGCGCGATCGCAATACATATGAAGCGGCCCTTTCGGCGAAAGCGCGTAGGCGAGGAAGTCCGCATTGGCGTCGAGCATCGTCGAGATAAACTGAACTGCGCGCGGCGATCCCGCCTCGGCCAGTCGCGCGCGCGTCGCATCGAGTCCCGGCTTCGCCAGCCGCCGCATAAAGCGCCGCCGCGCCGGCGACAGCCAGTAGAGCAATCCCGAGAGCATCGTGTCCGTCTAACACGCCCGCCTGAAAAAAAAAAGGCCGCCCTGTAAGCGGAGCGGTCCCTTGATAAGATCTATCGGCTTGGGGAGAGTGCTATGCGCTGAACGACGACCCGCATCCGCAAGTGCGGCTCGCGCGAGGATTGTCGAAGCGGAATCCCGCGCCGTGCAGTCCTTCGACGTAGTCGAGCGTCGTGCCCGCGATATATGGCAGCGAAATTTCGTCGACGAAAACCAGCACGCCGCCGAAATCCGTCACCCGGTCGCCTTCTTTCTGCGTGTCGAAGTTCAACGAATATTGAAACCCGGAGCAGCCGCCGCCGACCACGCCGATTCGCATCCCATGCCCAGCGCCGAGGCCTTCTTTCGCGCTGCATCTTGCGCGACCATCTCGATCGCCTTGGGCGTCAGCTTGACGTCGGGCAGCGACGCATTATCGATTCGCTCGGCCGGCGCCTGTTGCTCGACATGCTCATGCTGCTCGCATGCTCGTGCCCGTGATGCTCGATATGAAGTCCTTCGGCCATTTTCGGTAGAAACCTCCGGTAAGGAGCGCTTACTTGTCGATCCTGCGCCTCACCAAGAAACTAATCGTAGCAAATAGTCGAGTCAATGCATCCACAATTATTGGCGCGAAAAGCCCAGCTGAATGCTAGCGTTTTGCTGTACCGCCATGGATTTTCTGCATGAAACCCTGACGCGCGCCGCCAACGAACAGGGATTCGTGCTGGTGGGATTTGCGCGGCTTCATCCGCTGAGCGAGCGCGAGGACTTCTATCGCCGATGGCTCGCCGACGGCGGCAACGCGTCGATGACCTACCTCGCGCGAGAGCCCGAGCGCAGCTTCGACCCGCGCCGCCTCGACGCGCGCTACAAGTCCGTCGTGAGTCTCGGCTATCCGTACGCCGCGCGCGCGACGCCCAAGGTCGATTGGCGCGCCGAGATGCGCGGCAGAATCGCAGCGTACGCGCTCGGCCGCGACTATCACGACGTCGTCAAGAAGCGGGCGCGCGCGGTCGGCAACGTTATCCGGCAGCTTCGTCCCGGCTCGATCACGCGCACGTACGTCGACACCGGGCCGGTCTTCGAGCGCGAATGGGCGTCGGACGCGCGCATCGGATGGTTCGGCAAAAACACGATGATTCTGAATCGCGACCACGGCTCGTATTTTTTTCTCGCCGAGATTTTCACCGACGTCGAATTCGACGCGCCGCTCGAGCCTTATCGCGAGCATTGCGGAACCTGCCGGCGATGCCTCGATCTGTGCCCGACCGGCGCGCTCGCCGACGGCTACGTGATGCGCTCGGACTTGTGCATCTCGTATCAGACGATCGAAAATCGCGGCGCGATTCCGCGCGAGTTGCGGCCGAAGCTCGGCAACTGGATCTTCGGCTGCGACATTTGCAACGAAGTCTGTCCGTGGAATGACGGCACGCACGCGACGCGATCGATGAGCGTCGGACGATCTGCTGCCGCGTTTGCCCGAGTTGCTGGCGCTCAACGAAGAAGAGTTCGGCCTGCCGCTTCACGGTCAGCGCGGTGAAGCGCGCCAAGCGGCGCGGATTGTTGCGCAACGTCGCGGTCGCGCTCGGCAATACCCGAAATCCTGACGCGGTCGCGCCACTCGCGCGCTCGATCGAAGCCGAGACCGAGCCACTGATCCGCTCGCATGCCGCATGGGCGCTCGGCCAGATCGGAGGAAGCGCGGCGCGCCGAGCACTCGAGCGCGCGCTCCGCGACCGCGACACCGCGGTGCGCAGAGAGGCCAGCCGCGGCGCTCGAAACAAACTGAGCGCAGGCGCTTGTCAAAGCATTGGCGCAAAGCAACACTGGTACGAACGGTGCTCATCACGATGAACGATGCACGACGGGAATTTGCGACGATTGCGGCCAAAGAGCCGGTGCCACTGGCGCGCGGCGCGCTGCTGATCGCGAAAGAAGAGTACCCGAATCTCGACATCGACGAGTATCTCGACAAGCTCGCGACGCTGGCGCGCGAGGCCGAGCCGATCGTGCGCGCGGGCGAGGACACCGTCGAGCGCGTGCAGTTGCTGTCGCATTTTCTGTTCGAGCTGAAAGGCTTCGAGGGCAACGCCGAGAATTACAACGATCCGCGCAACTCGTTTCTCAACGACGTGATCAATCGCCGGCTCGGACTCCCGATCACGCTGTCGGTGGTGTATCTCGAGGTCGGCCGCCGGCTCGGCATCAATCTTTACGGCGTCTCGTTCCCGAACCATTTCCTGGTCAAGGCGGTAGACGAGCGCGGCGAGCTGATTATCGATCCGTTCGTTGGCGGAAAAATTCTCGCGCTCGACGAGATTCGCGCGCGGCTGACGCAAATCTACGGACAACCGGTCGAATTGAATCCCGCGATGCTGAAGGCGCGCGGCGCGCGTCACATCCTGGCGCGGATGCTGCGCAACCTGAAGATCATTTATATGGGCGCGTCGGATTGGACGCGCGCGCTGGCTGCGCTCGATCGAATCATCATGCTCGAGCCGCGCGCGCTCGACGAGCTGGTCGAGCGCGGCAGCCTGTTCGAGCGGCTGGAATGCTTCAAGCCGGCGCTCGACGACTACCAGAGTTTTCTTTCGCAGGCGCCCGAGCATCCCGCGGCCGAAGTCGGCGCGCGAAGCGGTGATGCGCCTGATTCGCCAAGTCGCGCTGATAAACTAAAGTTGCGCGAGAACTCCCGACAACTGACGCGCGACAACCCGGATGGCTGAATTTCCGAAAGCCCGCGATTTCTTCGAGTCGAGCAGCGCCGCCGTCGGCGATCATGAGTTGCGGCGCAAGCTCGAGAGCGCCAGCGCGCGCCATCTCGATCACTTCGCGCAAGTCAAAGCCGAGTTCCCGCCGTACGACGACGAGCGCGACGCGGCGCATCGGATCAAGACCGACGCGATCGCGCATCTCGACGAATTGCTGATCGAGCTGACGTCGAAGCTCGAAGCGCGCGGATGCAAGGTGTTCTTCGCCGAGGATGCGGCCCAGGCGCGCGACTATATCGTCGCGCTCGCGAAAGCCAAGGGCGCGAAGAACGTCGTCAAGGGCAAGTCGATGACGACCGAGGAAATCGATCTCAACGATGCGCTCGCGCACGCGGGGATCGACGCGGTCGAGACCGACCTTGGCGAGTATATCGTGCAGCTTCGCGGCGAGCGCCCGTCGCATATCATCACGCCCGCGATTCATCTGTCGAAGGAAGATATCGGGCAGCTCTTCACCGACAAGTTCGGCATCGAGTACACCGCGGAGCCTGAAAAACTCACCGCCGAAGCGCGCTCGCGATTGCGCGCGATTTTTCTGGCGGCGGATTTCGGCGTCACCGGCGTCAATTTTGCGATCGCGGAAACCGGCACGCTGATCGTCGTCGAGAACGAAGGCAACGGCCGGCTGTCGAGCACGATGCCGGAGACGTTCGTCGCCGTGATGGGAATCGAGAAAGTCATCCCGCGGCTCGAAGACCTGAGCCATTTTCTCGAAATCCTCGCGCGCACCGCGACCGGGCAGAAGCTGACGACCTACACCAGTTTCATCACCGGGCCGCGGCGCGAGGGCGAGCTCGACGGGCCGGGCGAGATGCACGTGGTGATCCTCGACAACGGGCGCAGCGCGATGCTCGCGGATCCGGTTCTGCGCGAGGCGCTGAATTGCATCCGATGCGGCGCGTGCCTGAACGTATGCCCGATTTACCGGCGCATCGGCGGCCACGCGTATCGCTCGGTGTATCCGGGACCGATCGGATCAATAGTCAGTCCAAATCTTTTCGGCAGCGCCGCGGGATACCTGCCGTTCGCGTCGACGCTGTGCGGCGCGTGCAAGGACATCTGTCCCGTGAAGATCGATATCCCGCGAATCCTGCTCCATCTGCGCTGGAAAGAGAGCACCGGCAAGCATCCGCTCAAGTGGCCGCGCACGATCGAGCGGGCGCGGCGGGGAGCGCGGCGGTTTGCGAAGACGGCGCGGTATCCGCGGACGGTTCGCGCGCTTGGAAAATTCGCCGCGATGGTGCTGAAGCCGTTCGCGCACAATGGTTATCTGCGCCGGATGCCGGGACCGTTCGGCAACTGGACCAAGTATCGCGACTTCCCGCGGCCGCGGCCGCACAAACGGCCCGAGCCGGAGCGTCCGCCAGGCTGAACGTGGCCGAGCTCCACAAAATAATCGCGAGCGTAAAGGACGCGCTCGGCGCCGGCGCGCGGAACAACTCGCACCCCGCGGACGCGATCGCTGCAGTGCCGGTGTCGCCGTCGGCGCATCGCGCCGAGCTCGCATCGGCGTTCGCACGCGAGCTCGAAGAGGTCGGCGGCAAGTTTCTCGGAATACTCACTCCGGCCGAAGTGACTAATCGAATAGTCAGTCTCGCCGGCGAGATCGGCGCGAAAACAGTCGCGCTCGGACAAGGCGTCGCGAGCGACATGGACGCGATCGGCGAGGCGCTCGAGCGCGCGGACTTCAGGATCGTTCGCACCCTGCCGGTCGCGGACACCGAGCGCGCCGCGATGCGCTCGCGCGTCGCGGATGCCGAGCTCGGAATCGCGGAGGCCGACTTCGCGATCGCCTCGACCGGCACGCTGGCCGTCGTTTCAAACGCGAATCGGCCGGGTTCGCTCACGCTGCTGCCGCCGGCGAGCCTCGTGATCGTTCAGATCGATCGCGTGATGCCGAATCTCGCGGCGGTGCTCGCCGCGATGGGACCGAGCGGCGTCGCGGCGAATCGATTGACGCTGATCACTGGCCCGAGCCGGACCGCGGATATCGAGAAGCGAATCGTGCTCGGCGTCCACGGCCCGAAATCGCTGCATGTGATCGTGGTGTGGCCGCGCGATGACTGAAGTCCAACTATTCTCGACCTGCCTCGCCGAGGAATTTTTTCCCGAGGTCAACGACGCCGCCGCGACCGTGCTCGAGCGGCTGCGGCTCAAGGTGACTCCCGTGCGCGGCGCGTTCTGCTGCGGGCAGGTCGCGTTCAATGAAGGCATGCGCGAAGAGGCGGTCGATCTCGCGCGGCGATTTCTGAACTCGGTCGAGCCGGACGTTCCAATCGTCGTGCCGTCGGGCTCATGCACCAGCATGCTGAAGATTTTCTACGGCGACTTGCTCGCCGACGATCCCGCGCTGGCGGCGAAGGCGATGGCGATTCGGCCGTGGGTATTCGAGTTGTCGCAGTTCATCGTCAACGTGCTGAAGGTGAAGTATCTCGGCGCGCGCTACGAGCGAGCCGTCGCGTATCATCCGTCGTGTCATCTGATGCGCGAGCTGGGCGTGCGCGCCGAGCCGATGACGCTGCTGAGCGCAGTGGCAGGAATCAAAATTTGCGAGCTGCGTGATCGCGAGGAGTGCTGCGGCTTCGGCGGGATGTTCTCGGTGAAGTTCCCGCACATCTCGGCGTCGATGCTCGAAGACAAGATGGCGCGCATCAAGGAGAGCGGCGCCGAGGTCGTAGTCGCGAACGATTGCGGATGCCTGATGCAAATCGGCGGAGGCCTGAGCCGCGCCGGCGACAAGATCGAAGTGCGTCACCTGGCGGAAGTGCTGGCCGCGAGATGACCTAACGACCTAGACCCCTTCCCATGGTGGGAAGGGGAACCAGACGGGATCGAGAACGCCGCGACCGCGACCTTTAGTGGCGCTCGTGGACGTATAGGCCTGGCGCTGGTTCGCCTGCCTTGTACAACTCGCTGCCTAGCGACTTTGGCGCGGGGCGTTCGTTGCCTGAGCGCGCGGCTACCCACTTGATCCAGTGATCCCACCAGGTGCCTTTGTTCTCGGCTGCGCCCTTGGCCCATTCGTCGGGATCTTCGGGAAGGCGAGTGCCGATGTAGTAGCGGGCTTTGAAGTTGCCCGGCGGATTGACGAGGCTCTGGATGTGGCCGCTGGAGCCGAGCACGAATTCGATTCGTCCGCCGAACATCCGGGTCGCGCGATAGCATGCGCGCCATGCGCAGATGTGATCGGTCATGCCGGCGACCAGGTAGAGATCGTTCTTCACCGCACGCAGATCGATCGGCGTGCCGAGCACCGCGACTTCGCCGCCATGAGTCAGCGGATTTCTCAGGAACAGATCCAGAAAGCCCGCGTGCAGTTTGGCCGGAAGGTTGGTCGAGTCGGCGTTCCAATAGAGGATGTCGAACGGCGCGGGATCGTTGCCGAGCAGATAGTTGTTGACCCAATAGTTCCACACCAAGTCGTTGGGACGCAGCCACGCGAAGACGCGCGCCATGTCGTCGCCGTCGAGCACGCCCTTTTCCGCCGAGCGATCGCGCGCAGCGTTGATCGCGTCCTCGGTCGCGAACATCCCGGTCATCGAGGGCAGGCTCGTATCGAGCATCGTGACCAGCAGCGTCACCGCGTTGACGCGCTTGTCGCCCGACGCCGCGAGATGCCCGAGCATGAGCGAGGTCGTGATGCCGCCGGCGCATACGCCGAGCACGTTGCAATCGGGACTGCCGGTGATCTCGCAGGCCGCCGCGATCGCGTCCTTGCACGCGGTCACGTATTCGTCGAGCCCCCAGCTCGCGATCGCGCGGCGTCGGATTGCGCCAGCTGATCGTGAACATCGGGATGCCGTGCTTGACCGCGTACTCGACGAAGCTGCGGCCCGGCGCGAGATCCATGATGTAGAACTTGTTGATCTGCGGCGGGATGAAGAGCAGCGGGCGCTCGTAAACCTTGTCGGTCGCGGGCGCGTATTGAATCACCTCGCAGAGCGGGCTGCGGAACACGACCGCGCCGGGCGAGAGCGCGAGATTCTTGCCGACTTCGAACGGCCGCTTGTCCACCGTCGACGGCATCCCGCCGTTGTTCCACAGGTCGCCGATGAAATTGCGCAGCCCCCACACCAGGCTCATCCCGGAGGTGTCGAAGGCGCGCTTGAGCGCGGCGGGATTCAGCAGAAACGCGTTGGTGGGCGCGAGCGCCTCGGTCAGCAGCGTGAGCGCGAACTTCTGCTGCTCGACGTCCTTCCACTCGACGCTCTCGTCCTCGTTGACGAGGTCGTGCATCGCGGCGCGCCACGCGAGGTAGGACTGCATCAGGCGATGGTAGAGCGGATGCTGCGTCCAGGCGGGATCGCCGAAGCGCTTGTCGCCCGCTTCGGGAGCCACCGCGGAACTGCCCGACGACGATCTGCCCCAGCTCGAGCGTCAGCTGAAGCGCGCGCGAGGCGACGGTCACAGGCTGCGACGCGATGTGCGTCAGCAGGGTCGCCAAGGTGCCGAGCACCTGCGTCGCGTCGAGGCCGACGAACGGATTCGCGCCGAGCAGCGCGTTCAGCGCGGGATGGTTTTCTTCGGGAGTCTGAATTTCAGGCTGCTGCCGCTTGGCTGCACCTTCCATGTCGTACCTCCTGGTTCCGACAACTGCCCGTCTAGCCTAACAGTTCGAGGCCGTGCTCGAACATCCGCGGCGCCGACAGCGCGGTTTCTTCCCATAACGGATCGGGCCGCTTGCCGCGCCGATGCAGCATCAGGTTGAAGCAAGTGATCACGCCGAATCGGTAGCCCGCGAATGCGCGGAACCATCGCACTTCGGGAATCGAGACCGGGAAGCCGGCGGCCTCGGCATACGCGTCGACGATTTCGTCGGCGTTCATCAGCGCGCCTCGCACTCGGGGCCCGCGCCGCCCGCGGTACCCAGCTTCCGGGGTCTGAAAAGAAGCAAATCCATCCGAGGTCGAGCAGCGTCGCGCCGACCAGCGAGATTTCCCAATCGATCAGCGCGACGACGCGTTCCTCGTTGAACAGCACGTTCGACCATTGGAAGTCGCCGTGGACGCATCCGATGCGCGCGCCGGCGGGCAGGCTCGAGCGCAATCGCTCGCGAAGTTCTGGTGCGCGCGCGACGACCGCGGGATCGAGCGTCGGCGCGATCGAGCAGGTAGTCGAGGCGCTTCATCTCTTCGCTCAGCGCGAACGGCTCGCCCCATGCGTCGCGGCGCGGCTCCCACGGGACGTTGTGCAGCGCGGCCATCGTCGCGATTCCATTGCGCGCCAGCCGTTTCAGATGCGCGAGCGGCAACGGAGATTCGCCGAGCTTGAATCCCTCGACGAAGCCGCCGACGAAGTACGGCCGCCCGAAGAACTCGGGCTCGTCGCCGTACCAGATGATCGGCGGCACCGCGACCGGCGTGTCGGCGAGCGACGCCATCACGCGCGCCTGCCGCACGATGTCGGCCGGGCCCGAGATCTTCACGCCCGGTGGCGCGATGCGCACGACATATTTCCCCGCCGGCTTCGCGCCGGGATCACTGCGCTCGAGGATGAAGCTGTAGCTGAAGCCGGCGTGACCCGGCAGCGACTCGAGCGAATGCGCACGCGCGCCCGCGTCACCAGTCTTCGCGCGCACCAGTGCGGTCAGCTGCGCGGTTACCTGTTCGATATCTCCGGGCATCGCGACGTCGTCTCGCCGGCTAGACCCCTTCATCCCGGTTTTCGCCGACGCGGGATGCAGGCTCGACTTGGCGCTCGGGCGCGAATCGACCCGCTTGAACCACGCGTTCACGTTCTTCAGCGACGGATCGATCGTCTGCTTGACGCCGGCGCCGAAATCGAGCGCGCAATACAGAATGATATCGGCGACGGTGAAGCGATCGCCCGCGATGTATTGCTTGCCCTCGAGCAGCTGGTCGAGCCACTTGAGCTTGTCCTGCACGATCGCCTTCAGACCGGCGGACGCCTCGGGCAGCACGCGCATGCGGTCCTTGAACATCTGCAAACCTTCGGAGTAGCGGAAGCCGTTGTAGAGATGCTCGGTGATCTGCAGCTCGACGCGGCGCTGCCATTGGCGCGCCTCGGCGCGTTCCTCGGCAGTGGTGCCGATCAGCGCCGGCGTCGGATGTTTCTCTTCGAGATATTCCCAAATCGCGACGGTCTCGCCGATACATTTGCCGTTGTCGAGCTCGAGCGCCGGAACTTGCCCGCCGGGATTGCGATCGGTGTAGGGCGGCTTGCGATTTTCCGCCGCCATCAGATCGACGTTCTTGCTCGGAATGGTAATTCCCTTCTCGGCCAGGAACATTCGCATCGCGCGCGGATTGGGTCCAAATGAATCGTATAGCTGCATGGTCGGTTGCCTCGCGAAAGTAGACTTCGGGCGGGAATATACAACAGGCCGACGTGAAAGCGGGAACCCGAATTCCAGGGGCGTGTTGCGCTGGAACGAAGCGGTCATGTAGGAATTTGCTGATGCGATTTTGTCCGCAATGCGGCGCGCCGCTGCTGGCCGGAGCGAAATTCTGCGTGGAATGCGGCCGCGCGCTCGACGTCGCGGCTTCGGGCGCGGGAGAATCGACGGCGGCGCGCCTCGCGGGCGCAATACGATCACCAACGACGTTTGTGTTCGTGTTCGTCGCGCTCGCGGTCGTCGGCCTGGCCGCGGCTGCGTGGATTTATGTGAAGACGCCCGAAGTAGTGCGCGAGCAAATCGCCAGCGCACCTCCGGCCGCCGCGCCAAGTGCCGGCGCTCCGCCTCGAATCCCGGAACCGCGCCCAATGCGCCGGCGCCGGATCAGAATGCCAGCGCGAATCCGGCGGCGGGTGGAAGTCAGAACGGCGGTATGCCGCCCGGACATCCCACGATCGAGCTGCCGACCGAGGCTCGCACTTTTGTCGATAAGATCGAGCGAGACGCCATCGCGAAACCCAACGACGTCACGGCGTGGAACAAATTCGGCGCGGTCTCGATGCGTGCGGCGATGTTCGATCAATCCTATTACGGCAAGGCCGAGGAAGCGTACGGCCACGTGCTGAAGTTGGAGCCCGACAACCTCGACGCGCTGCGCGGTATCGGCGATATCGATTACGACAAGCAGCACTACGATGAAGCGATCGCCGCGTACGAGCATTACCTGAAAAAGAAGCCGGACGATCCGGAAGTTCGCACCGACCTCGGCACGATGTACCTCTACACCGGCAACGCCGACCAGGCGGTCGTGCAGTACAAGAAGGCGATCACAGCGAAGCCCGGATTTTTCCAGGCGTACTACAACATGGGAATCGCGTACGCGCAGGAGAACAAGCCCGATGACGCGGCCGCGACCCTCAAGCAGGCGATTGCGCTCGCGCCGGACGACACCGCGCGCAACCAGGTGAAAGAGCTGCTCGCGAAACTCACCGGCGCGCCGGCCGCGAGCGCGTCGATGCAGGCTGCGTCCGCGGCGACACCGTCGACGGCGAAGAATCGCCGCGGCGCCGGCGGAGTCGGTAGCGGCAAAAAGTACTGCCGCCTCGAAGAGTACCGCGGCAGCAAGCGCTCCTGCGGCCGTCTGCCGCGATAGCGGCCAAAGCGCCAGCGTCACCGGCGGCTGCATCAACACGTCCAGCGAAGACGATTTTCACGATGCGGTCGAAACGATGGTGCGAGGCCTGCCGATCGCGGGGCCGAAGGTCACCACCGTCGAGTGGCCCGACAAGCTCAAGGCCAAAGTCTTCATGGACAGCTTCCCGATGGATCAAATGCCTCCGTTTGCGAAGGCCAAGTTCCTGACCGACCTGAAGGCGGGAATCGACAGCGCCAAGAAAGATAACAACATTTCATCGCCGGTCGAAGTCAATATTGTTGACGGCGCGAGCGGCAACGTGATGGAAACCATTACTCAGTAGCTATTGCGCGAATAGCCAGTCGCGCGATGGAGCCAGATGCAGGGAAAACTGGTCAGGCTGCGCGCTTACGAGAAATCCGACGCCGATGCGCTCTTCCGATGGTTCTCCGACGAGGAAGTCACGCGATGGCTCGGGCCGCCTGCTTTTCGATCGCGCGCGCATCAGGAAAAGTTCATCGAGTTGGCGCAAGCATCCAGCGACGACGCCAGATACTTCGCGATCGAGACGCTCGACGGAAAGCTGGTCGGCGATTGCGGCTTAAGATTCATCGACTGGAAGAGCCGCAAAGCTGAATTCTTCATCACGATCGGCGAAAAAGAATTCTGGGACAAGGGCCTCGGCAGCGACGCGCTTCAGATCGTTATTCGGCTGGCATTCGACAAGATGAACCTGAATCGATTGTGGCTGACTGTGCTGATCGACAATCCCCGCGCGGTCCGATGCTACGAGAAATGCGGCTTCGTCCGCGAAGGACTTACTGCGGCAAGAGAGCTTCGTCGATGGAAAGTATCGCGACGTCCTCATGATGGCGCTGTTCCGCGAAGACTATGACTCGAACTCGAGGTGCATGACGATGGCATCGAAATCTTTCGAACGGCTGCGCAAGGCTGGCGACCGGCAGACTCTCAAGCTGACTCACTACGGACGCAAAAGCGGCCGCCCCTACGATGTGACTATCTGGTACCTGGTCGATGACGACCGGCTGTACCTGGTCTCGGCGAATGCCGATCGCAACTGGGTGCGCAACGTCAAGGCGCGGCCTGCGATCTCGCTTCGAGTCGGCGACCAGGTCTTCAACGGCGACGTGCGCTCGATCACCGACCAGCAGGAACGCGACAAGGTGAACGGCCTGACGAAGCGCAAATACTGGTACGTCGCTCCGATGCTTCGGATGGGACAGTTTCTAATGTCGATGGGAATGATGCGCGACAACACCGCGGCCTTCGAAGTGATCCTCGCAGAGGAATAGCTACGACGGATCTCCGCCTTCGGCGACGCGCTTGAGACTCTCGACCCAGTTCTGATGCCCGCGCTCGAGCATCGGGCGCAAATACCATCCACGCGATTTTCGGCACGAGTCCGTTCTGGCATTCCTCGGTGATGACGCGACATCCGCCGCGCCCGTCGGGTTCGATAAGCCAGCCATGATAAGCGCGCAGCACTCCGCGCGCATCCCATCCAAGTTCATGCGACGGCTCGAAAATAATCACGCGGCTGGTGACAGTCGCGCCAAAAGTCTTCCACTTGAATTCAGTGTCGGGCGCGAGATCGGGCGGATTGCCGCGAAGAAAATTAACGTTGGCGGAGTTGCTATACCAATCAGGCCACTTCGCCGCGCGAATAAGCCATCGCCAGATGCGCTCAGGCGGCGCAGCAATCGCAATCTCGTTGCGCGCATAGACAGATGAGTTGTCAGGTTCGAATCCAGCAGGCCATTTCATCGCGATGATCGCTCCTTCGCTTGCGCATTTCTTTTATCCACAGATCGGCGGGTTTTTCCACAGAAGCAGGCCTAGGGAGGCTTTCAGAACTTCGCACTCAAACGCCAGCGCACTATGATCCGCGCTCAAATGACGAAGAGGGAAGCGAAGCGCCGCCTTGAAAATCTCGCGCTCGAAACCGGGCACAAGAGGAATTACTACGTCAAGCGCGCGCTGGTCGAATTCCTCGATCGCAACGAACATCTTCTCGGCCACCGGCCAACGCGCACGGTCGGTTTCTCAACCTTCGACCAAATCCCGACCCGCCCGACCAGATTTGATCTCTGATTTGCGTGACCGAGTGCGCAGCTCTTCTATATCGGCACATGCCCGTAAGAGCATATGCTTAGAGAATGGCGCGGTCGAAGCGACAAAAACGAGCTGAGAACGTTCTCCCCGATTACGAACTTAGCAGCGGGAACGTCTTTCGAGATCTCGGGTTGCCCGACGCGGATGAACTCGACATCAAGGCAAACCTGGCGATCGAGATCGGCCAGATCATTGCGCGACGCGGACTCAGCCAAATCAAAGCCGCGGCTATGCTGGGCATCGATCAACCCAAAGTGTCAGCCATCGTCTGAGGACACTTGGAAAAATTCTCTATCGAGCGGCTGTGTGAACTGCTCACCCGACTCGGCTGCGATGTGAACATCCGCGTGCAAGAGAAGCGCAAGTCAGCGCGAGGCAGGATGCGGATTCAGATCGCGGGGTGATTGCCCAACTCGGTTGCTACGGGCAAAGAACAGAACAGCGCGAGGTTTGCGGCAAATATTCCGCCGGCACGGGATGCCAGCCTGGGCCATGAGTCATGTTCGCCATGAACCCAAGAATCCGGCCCTGCTCGCCCATGATTGCCGACCGGGGTTGTATCCACACGCACGCGCAGTAGGTGCATTTTCCGAATTTCATGCCGGGATCTGCCGCGGGCAAGTTGCCGACACCAATCACGTCGATTTCGCGAGGAGCAGGTCTCCGGAGCCATCTCCCCGAAGTTCGACCACCACTGCATCCTTCCGGACAGCGTGGGGTCACTCGTCTCATCTTAACCGCCTGCATTCCAGTTTGGTGCGGCTGCGGCGAAGACGACGCAGCAGATGTGACGCCATGAGACCAAGACCTCCTTCATCGCAGTCGAAAGTATTTGGGGGCTGGGATTGCTCCCAGCCCCCTGCCGTCACCACATCCGCCGCCCCACCACAACCTTTTTGGCGCGAGGTTCCTCGCGCCTGGTTTTAAGTGGGTCCCGAAGAATTCGTCATCCCCATTTTCTCCGAGCACTGGCTGAAACTTTTTCGCCGCCGCGCTGCTACCTGCCTCCCCTCCGCATCCACCTCGTCGCCAGTGTCTCGAAAACCTCCCTCCACAATTCTCCGGGACCCGTGAGACTCCTTCCTTATGAGCACCCGCTCGTGGTGCCGCAGTTCATGCATTTGTAGCAGGCGCCGTTGCGCACCATTATGCTGCCGCAGTCCGGGCATGGCGGCGCGTCGGCCTGGTTGATGAACGCCTGCCGGATGCCGCCGTCTTTGCCGTCGCGCAGACTCGCTATGGGAGCCATCGCGACCATTGCGGGAGCCGAGTCGGATTTCACCGACAGACTCTTTTCCGATTCGATGATTCCCACTTCGCGCTTCGCTTCTTCGTCCAGGAACTTCGACGCCATCCATCGGAACAGGTAGTCGACGATCGACTTGGCGTACGGAATCTGCGGATTTTTGGTGAAGCCCGACGGCTCGAAGCGCATGTGCGAGAATTTGTCGACCAGGAACTGCAGCGGCACGCCGTACTGCAGCGCGAACGAAATCGCGGTCGCGAACGAGTCCATCAGGCCCGAAATGGTCGAACCCTGCTTGGACATCGTGACGAAAATTTCGCCCGGCGTGCCATCCTCGTACATGCCGACCGTGATGTAGCCTTCGTGGCCCGCGATATCGAATTTGTGGGTGATCGATTTGCGCTCGTCGGGCAGCTTGCGCCGCTGCATCCGATCGTCCGCCGACGCGATTGACGCAACCGCCTCGACCGCTTTCTCGATATCCTTCCTGCCGGTGTTGAGCGGCTGCGTGCGCTTGGATCCGTCGCGATAAATCGCAACCGCCTTGAGCCCGAGCTTCCATGCAGTGACGTAAGCCTCGGCGACTTCGTCCACCGTCGCTTCCGCGGGCATGTTGATCGTCTTGGAAATCGCGCCCGAGATGAACGGCTGCACCGCACCCATCATCTTGATGTGCCCGTTGTAGTGAATCGTGCGGGCGCCGGCGCGCGGCTTGAACGCGCAATCGAAAACCGCGAGATGTGCGTCGGCGAGTTGCGGCGCGCCTTCGATAGTCTCGTTCTCGTCCAGGTACTCGACGATTTCCTGCACTTCCTTCGAGTCGTAGCCGAGCCGCTTGAGCGCGCGCGGGACCGTGCCGTTGACAATTTTCAGCATCCCGCCGCCGACCAGCTTTTTGTACTTGATCAGCGCGATGTCAGGCTCGATGCCGGTCGTGTCGCAATCCATCATGAACGCGATGGTGCCAGTCGGCGCGATCACCGTGGCCTGCGAGTTGCGGTAGCCGTTGGCGCTGCCGACCTTGAGCGCATCATCCCATGAGTCGCGCGCCGCGCGCAGCAGGTCGAGCGGAACGTACGACGGATCGAGCTTGTACGCGGCGGCCTTGTGGAGGCCGATCACTTTCAACATCGGCTCGCGATTGGGCGCATAGCCGGCGAACGGTCCCATGTGCTCCGCGATGCGCGCCGACTGGAGATACGCCTCGCCCGTCATCAGCGCGGTAATCGCGGCAGCGTAACTGCGGCCCTGGTCGGAGTCGTACGGCATCCCGAGCGCCATCAGCAGCGCACCGAGGTTCGCATAGCCAAGCCCGAGCTCGCGGAACGCACTGGCATTCTTGGCGATCTCGTCGGTCGGGTACGACGAATTGTCGACGAGGATATCCTGCGCCGTGATCATCACGTCTACCGCGTGGCGGAATGCGCGCACGTCGAACTCGCCGCGATCGTCGATGAACTTCATCAGGTTGAGCGACGCGAGATTGCACGCCGAGTTGTCGAGATGCATGTATTCGCTGCACGGATTCGACGCGTTGATGCGCCCGCTGGCGGGGCAGGTGTGCCAGAGGTTGATGGTGGTATCGAACTGCATCCCGGGGTCGCCGCATGCGTGCGCGGCCTCGGCGATCATCTGCAGTATCTTGCGCGCGGGACGAGTCTCGGCGACTTCGCTCGACTTGACGAAATGCGTCTGCCATTCGGCGTCGTCGAGCACCGCCTGCATGAAGCCGTCAGTGGCGCGCACGGAATTGTTTGCGTTCTGGAAAAATACCGAGCCGTAAGCAGGGCCGTCGAGCGACGAATCGTAGCCCGCCTCGATCAGTGCCCACGCCTTCTTTTCCTCTTCCACCTTGCACTTGATGAAATCGACGATGTCGGGATGGTCGGCGTTGAGCACGACCATCTTGGCCGCGCGGCGCGTCTTGCCGCCCGACTTGATCACGCCGGCGCTCGCGTCGGCCGCCTTCATGAACGACAACGGTCCCGACGCTGTTCCGCCCGCCGAAAGTTTCTCGCGACTTCCGCGCAGGGCAGACAGATTCACGCCGGCGCCCGATCCGCCTTTGAAGATCATGCCCTCGTTGCGGTACCAGCTCAGGATCGAGTCCATGCTGTCCTCGACCTTGAGGATGAAGCATGCGGAGCACTGCGGCTTGGCCTCGATCCCGACGTTGAAATAGACCGGGCTGTTGAACGACGCGTTCTGATTGAGCAGCAGGTACTTGAGCTCTGCGTGAAAAGTTTCGCGCGCGTCCGCGTCGGCGAAATAACCTTGTTTCTCGCCCCATCCGCTGATGGTATCGACCACCCGCGAGATCAGTTGACGAACGCTGGTCTCGCGCCGTGGCGTGCCGAGCGGCCCGCGAAAATATTTCGAGACGACGACGTTGGTGGCCGTCTGCGACCATGCCCGCGGTACCTCGACGTCTTTCTGCTCGAATACGATGCGGCCGTCTTCACCCGAGATGACCGCGCTGCGGAGGTCCCAATCGACCTGGGAATACGGATCGACGCCCGCGGTGGTGAAGAATCTCTCGAGCACGATGCCGCGTCCGGGCGCCGCGGAATTGACCGGAGCGGCGTTGGGAGCCGGTGCGCGGTCTGTGATTTTTGACTTCGAATCCATCTCTAAATCAATCGCTCCCCCGCCCATCACCGCATCCTCCCCGCCTCAGTTACATGCGCGTTAAGCCCGCATTTTGGTACACTATTGATGTCGTCGCTGTTTTGGTCGGCTTCGACGTTTTCCAGTGTCGCCAAGTGCGTCGCGAGGGCCAATATGCACGCGCCTCGTGAGGCATGTCAAGCCCCGACCCCCTACAGGTAGTGTAGGACATCCTGTTCACAACCTATATATTAGGTTGTTGATAACTTTTGGTAAATGTTCGCTCGTATTAAAAATTGTGACTGACCGATGCAATTACATTAACACTGCTAATGGCGATCGTTGGCTGAATCGAGATTGAAAGAATCCGCTAAACATTCAAACGGTATGCGTGCGATCGAAGTGGCGCTATCGTTGACCCCTCATGCCGACTCGACGCCACAAGGCTCCCGAACAGATCGGCGCCGCGATGCAACCGCTGCTCGATCGGATCGACCGCGAGGGTCACTTCGCCATTGTGCGCCTAGCGAAAGCATGGCCGGAGATCGTCGGCGAAACGATCGCGCGCCGCACTGAAATCGTCTCGCTGAAATTCCACACCGCAGTCGTAAAAGTGTCCGGTGCGATGTGGATACAAGAACTCAACCTGATGAAATCGCAAATCCTCGCGCGAGTGACGGATCGAATCGGCGACGATGCCGTGCGCGAACTGCGTTTCGTGCAGGGGCGACTCAGCCGCCGCGAGCGCCCAAAATTACGCACAGTGCCGCGTGCCGTGCGAAAATCCATCGAGCTGCCGGAACTAAAAGATCCCGAGTTGCGCAAAGCATTCGAGCGCCTGATCGAGGCTTGGGGGCGATCGGCCAGGTAAACGAAGATGACACCGGCTACGTCATAAAAGGTGAATCGATGGCTCTTTGCCTCGCCCCACGTGGGGGGAGCCCCGTCGACGCGGGTCCGAGCGCGGCGGGTGAGGGACCAAATTTCGTCCGGAGATCAGAATGCGCGGCGCGACAGACATTTGCGCCGCGCAATCGTCCTCACCCTAACCCTCTCCCCACGTGGGGCGAGGGAACCAAACACTGAATCCGCTGGATGACAGGTTCGTACTATAGACGAGAGATTTGTCGTGGCTGGCGAAGTATCCAAGCAGGACCGCATTCTACACGTGCTCAACCGGCTCGCTTTCGGGCCGCGGCCTGGCGACTTCGAACACGTCAGCGCGATTGGGCCTGAGCGCTACGTCCAGGAGCAACTGCATCCCGAGTCGATTGCGATTCCAGCCGACCTGACTGATCGCGTCAACGACCTTCACACGCTCCACATGAATCCGATCGCGCTGTTCATCGAGTATCAGCGGCCGATCAATCTCGCACGCAAGGACGCCAAGGCCGACGCCGGCGGCGACAAGAATGCGGTCAAGGACGCGACCAAGGACTTGAGAATCAAGCAGCGGGTCGTGATGCGCGAGGCGGTCGAGGCGCGGATGATGCGCGCGATCGAAGGCCCGCGCCAATTGCAGGAAGTGATGACCGCGTTCTGGTTCAATCACTTCAACGTTTTCGCCGGCAAAGGCCTCGACCTTATCTGGACTGGCGCGTTCGAGGAGACTGCGATTCGGCCGCATACGCTGCGGCAAGTTCCGCACGCTCCTCGGCGCGACCGCGCATCATCCGGCGATGATGTTCTACCTCGACAACTGGCAAAACTCCGCGCCCGACAGCCCCGGCTCGAAGGGCAAGTTCGAAGGTATCAACGAGAACTACGCGCGCGAGCTGATGGAGCTGCATACGCTCGGCGTCAACGGCGGATATACGCAGGCCGACGTAATCGCGCTCGCGCACATTCTGACCGGATGGGGACTGCCGAAGCCCGGCGGCGGGGCGGCGGCGATGATGGCGAAGCGCCGGGCGCGGCGGCGGCGCATGGCCGGAATGTTTCCGTTCATGCGCCGCCGGCGAGACTTCGGGCGGTTCGGCGCGGCGCGGCCGATCCGAGCGGATTTTATTTCGACGAATCGCGCCACGATTTTTCGAGCACAAGACCTTTCTCGGACATCAGATCGAGGCGGCGGAATCGAGGAAGGCGAGCATGCGCTCGATATCCTGGCGCGCAGCCCCGCTACTGCGAAGCATCTTAGCTTCAAGCTCGCGCAATATTTCGTCGCCGACGATCCGCCGAGGCGCTGGTCGATCGGATGGCGCAGCGATACCTCGCGACCGACGGCGATACTCGCGAGGTGCTCGAGACGATGTTCACCAGCGCGGAATTCTGGGACCCCCGAAACTACGGCGCCAAGTTCAAGACGCCTTACGAGTACGTTATCTCGTGCGTGCGCGCGACCGGCGTGCCGGTTCGCAACTACCGGCCGCTGTACGGCACGATGCAGCTTCTCGGCATGCCGCTTTACGCCTGCCAGACGCCCAACGGCTACGCGAACACGCAAGACGCGTGGCTGAATCCCGACGCGATGATGACGCGGCTCAGTTTTGCGACCGCGCTCGGATCGGGAAATCTGCCGCTGGAGAATCCGCTGTTCGAAGAAGACGCGGACGCTGGCGGTGGTGGCGAAATGCGTCACGAGCCGCCGGCGGTGCCGCGCAAGGGCGGCGGCAAAGTGAATATCAACTTCGATCCGGGACCGCATGGACCGCAAGATGACGCCGCCGATCCGGTGCAGCTCGCGGCGACGCTCGGCGATTATTTTTCACCGGCGACGGCCAACGCGGTCGAAGCGTCGCCGACGAATCTGCGCGCGCCGCTGATTCTCGGCAGTCCCGAGTTCATGAAGCGCTAGAGGAATTCGACAATGAAGAATTCCGTTCTCAGGAAAATGATCGCGTGTCATCGCAGTGCAGTCCGGCGCAAGCGACTCCGATCAGCCGGACGGCGCGATTTCTGCGCCGCGCGGCGATGCTGTCGGCGTCGGGGATCGTGCTGCTCAGTCCGCATGCGTGGGCGGCGCGCTCGCTCGAGGGCGACAGCAAGCGCACGGCTCGATCGTGGTGTTCCTGCGCGGCGCGGTCGATGGCCTCAACGTGGTGGTGCCGCATGGCGAGCCAGCCTACTACGAAGCGCGCCCGACGATCGCGATCGGACGCACCGGCGCGAACGACGGCGTCATCGACCTCGATGGACATTTCGGATTGCATCCCGCGCTCGCGCCGATGGACAGCCAATGGCACGACGGCACGCTCGCGTTCGTGCATGCGTGCGGCTCGCCGGACCCGACGCGATCGCATTTCGATGCGCAGGATTTCATGGAGAGCGGCACCCCCGGCGTCAAAACGACGCAAGACGGATGGCTGAATCGCACGCTCGCGGTTATTCCGGGGACGCATTCGCCGACCGAGGCGTTGAGTCTCGGGCCGACGGTGCCGCGAATTCTGAGCGGCAAGGTGCCGGTCGCGAATATCGCGCTTGGTCGCGCGGCTGAGCAGTCCGATGCCGATGGACCAGCCGGTTATCGAAGCGGCCTTCGATCAAGATGTATGACGGCAACGATTCGATCAGCCGCGCCTATCGCGACGGACGCCAGGCGCGCAAGCGGCTGATGAGCGAACTCGACGCAGGACATGACCGAGGCCAACGCCGGCGCGCCCTCGCCGCACGGATTTTCCGACGACACCGACCGCCTCGCGCACCTGATTGGGCGCGATCCAACGATTCGCGTCGCGTTCATGGCGCTCGGCGGCTGGGATACGCACGTCAACGAAGGCGCCGCGAACGGGCAGCTCGCGGGACATCTGAAGCCGCTCGGCGAGGGCCTCGCGAGTTTCGCCAAGCAGCTTGGGCCCGGCTACCAGCGATACCGTCATCCTCGTGATTTCGGAGTTCGGCCGCACGATGCATGAGAACGGCAACGGCGGCACCGACCATGGACATGGCAACGTGATGTGGGTGATGGGCGGTCCGGTGAGGGGGGGCAAGTTTACGGCCGATGGCCGGGCCTCTCGACCGCGGCCTCTACCAGGAGCGCGACCTCGCGGTGACGACCGACTTCCGCGAGCCGATCGCGACGGTCCTGCGCTCGCACATGCAGTTCACGGATTCGCAGATCGATCGAGTATTCCCGGGACGTCCACGCTCAAGCGGCAACGTCGACGGCTTGATCAAGGTGTGAACGCCGCGGAAGCGCGGCGACGTCGGGATGCTGGAGCTACGATTGGTGCTGAGACGACTTTTGCCTCTCAGAGAGTGTCAAAGCTAAAAGCTCCTTGCGCGCTCATATACCGAACGCGCTTGCGCCGTTCTCGGCGGCACATCTTCGCCCGGTCATACAAACCCTTCGCGCGCGGCGGTAGTGTCGGAGGTCGTGCATCAATATAAATACACTTGATACTTCACTCATCAGAGACGTAATAGAGTACGGGTGAAAGTGACGAGTCGGCAGTCGGGCTGGTATGAAAGCGAATCGGAGGGGCGGAATGGGCGGCGTGAGCAAGGCGCAAACGCGCTTATCGCTAGTTGGCGCTAATGGCGGCGATGAGAAAACCCGGGCACGGCTACGAGCCCTTCGCTTTGGTCTGGCACGGAGAAGAAGACGCCGAACTTCTCGAAAAACTCATTCGTTTCTACCCTCGAAAACCGCCACGGCTAATTCTGGACGCGACTGTAAATGGCGGGCGTTTCTGGCGTGGCAGTCAGAGGCGCGTCGTAGGACTCGATATCCAAAGAAAGCACGAGCCGACGATCGTCGGAGACAATTCCGCGATGCCGTTCGGCCCGAGCGCCTTTGATGTTGTCGTATATGATCCGCCACACATACCGAACCAGGGCCGGGACAAGTCTAAGGATTTCAATGTCCGATTCGGTCTCGGAGAGAGATCGCCGAAAGAGAATGGTTACAGCTTCGCTTACACATTTTCCCTCTTTTCTTGCCGAAGCATGGCGTGTGCTGAAACCAGAGGGCCTCTTGCTCTGTAAGATCGTGGACTATGTGCACAACCACCGTTACCAGTGGGCGCACATAGATTTGATCCAGGCGGCTCATGCGATTGGCTTTTTCCCCTGCGACTGCATTGTGAAGGTCCGCAAGGGTCCGATCGTTGATCCGAAGTGGAAGCATGCCCATCATAGTCGTCGGCAGCACTGTTACTTGCTCGTTTTTAAAAGTCTGATCGGTGTGAGTAGCAAGATCAAACCTCCTTCCGCCGGACGCCAAGTCCGGTTTCATCAACTGTTGGTCGCCGCTCGTAAGACATGGCTGATGGACGCTCTCAGCGATGCCCTGATGCGTGTCGATCCCAACACTCTCAAGGTTCAGCTAAGTCAGTTCGTGCCAGAAGATGTTCAGCGGCTTTTGGCGGCGGCGGGTGTTCGAGATGAACACGTCTTTCCGACGCCTCTAGTGCTTGAGGCCAAGCCTACACTGATCGGATATTATCGGCTCTTGCTCGGTCTGCCCCAGAAAACGTTTTATGGACGGGATTCCGGCATGGCGCGGTTCAAGCGGCTGGAAGCAGGGGGCGCCCTGCGACCCGGAGACAGCGAGACGTTGGCGGCGTTTTGCAAAGCCATGGGTTCTGGTCTTGCGGATTTGGTTCGGCAGATGTTCCCCGTGCTGACCGACCGCGATCTTGCCGAGCTACCACTGCTCGCTCTCGGCTCGCAGTTCCAGGGCAGCAACAACAACGCCATTGGGAAGCAAGCGACTTTGGACGTCTTCCTTTCAATCGCTGAAATTGTGAGCGCCTATATCGTCGAACGAAGTGACCGTATTCTGAAAGTCCGGAATGCATCGAAGCGAGTTGTCGCAATTGCGCTTGCGGGCAATCCCGATGTTAGCGTCCGGGAGGAATTTGACAGACAAGCAACACAACAAGGTGGCCATAGAAATCAAAGGAGGTACGGACATAAGCAATGCCCACAATCGGGCAGGCGAAGCCGAGAAATCGCACCAGAAGGCTAAAAACGATGGATACAGAGATTTCTGGACGGTTATCGCCAAGAAAGGTCTCGATATGCGTAAACTCAAAGCCGAATCGCCAACTACCAATTCCTGGTTCGACGCAGCGCACGTGCTTGGGCGCGCCGGAACGGACTGGGAGGAATTCCGCCGTCGGCTAGCGGAGGCGGTCGGTATTCCGATCTAGCTCAATAGCTAAGGTTTGCGTTGGACGCGCGAGTCGCGGCGGAACTCCCCTTCACCCCGCGACGTCGATCCAGGCAACCCGCACCTTGGGGGCGCCGGTTACAGGATCGCGAACTGGGCCTCGCCTACCGGCTCGAAACCCTCGGCGCGGATGATTGCCGCTGCCGACTCGGCTTCGAGCGCCGGCTTCCCCAGCAGAAAACCACCGGGTCGATAGCAGCTTAATATGAGACGTCCGCTGGGTTTGAGGTACCGGTGGACGAGGCGCATTAGCAGCGCACCTCGATTCTGAATCGGCACCGCGTCCGCCAGCGCAGTGACATAGTCAAACCGAATCGGCGGTTCGAACTTCATCACATTCCCGGTCCAGATGCGCGTCGCCCAATGCGGAAGCCGCTTGCGCGCCCGCTCCGAATTCGCTGCGAAAGCTCGAGTCCGTAGGGTTCGATCCGATGGCCTTGCTCCGCGACCCACGCCGTCAAGGTCTCGATCAGCAGGCCATTCGCACAGCCTACATCGAGCCAGCTGCCGGACCGATCAAAGCGCAAGCAATTACGCGGCGCTTGGCTTCCCAGCTAGTCATGTCCCCCGTCGAGCCCGAACCACCAAAGACATCGCCTCTCTCGTCTGCCGAGACGTAGGCGTCCTCGAGGAGCGTACGAATGCGCTCGTAGTATTCGTCGTCAGAATTGGACGATCGGATCAGACATGGTTCTTGGGACCTCCGATCAAACGTTACGTTCCTGTTGACGTGTAGTGGCGCACGCCGACGCGCCATATGCGCAGCGCTATCAGCAGAAAGATCTCCCGCGAGCGGCGCCGGGTCAGGAGCCATCCGGGCGCCGAGCGGCTCCGATCGCTCAGGATCGGAGCACCGGGTAGTAGGCCACGCATGCGAGCGGCACGACGAAGGTGAGCAAATCCCGGAACCAGCGCGAATAGATATCGAGCGGATACTGCGCCGCCTGCACGCCGCCATAGGTGAGCATGTTCATGATCTCCAGGCTCTCGACGGTCCAGAACGCGAGCGTCGCTTGGAGGACCAGGATCCCGGAGAACAGCGCCACGCCGCCGGCCACGGCCCAGACGGCGGTCGCGACCGCCGCCGCATCCCAGTCGATTCGGGACAAGTCGGCTCGCGAGGATCAGCACGCGAAGCCCTGCAGCAGCCGTCCCGATCGCGACAGTCGCACCTCATAGCCGGCCAGCTGCAGGGCGGCGGCGCGCGGTCGCAACAGCACGCGGTCGAACGCGCCGGTCGCACGAAGTCCGTGACCGAACACATCGAAGCCGCGGCCGAGCTGGTCGGCGAGCGAGAAGCGATGTTGACGAGCGCATAGAACAAAGCGACTTCGCCGAAGGTCCAGCCGCCGACCGGCCCGAAGCGATCGAACAGCGCAAACAGGCCCGAGGATCTCGATCGCGGTCGCCGCGAATGGCCCGGCGGCGAGCATCAGGATCGCTGCCGGGATACTGCACCTGCGCGCGAAGCGAGGCGGCGACGTAGCGGCCATAGAGGAAAGCGCATTCATCGTCAGCCGCCCTGCATCTGGAGCCGACGCATCATGCGCTCCATCGCGAGGCGCCGACCAACCCGAGCACCAGGGTCCAGCCGGCCTGCAGGGCCAGTCCCGCAACGCCGCGCTGCCGGCCAGGTCGGCGAAGTATATGCCGAACGGGATGTCGACCAGGCCTGCGAACGGCTGCGCGTGCAGGTGAGGCCGCAGCCCGTCGGGGAAGAAGTCGAGCGGCAGCAGGCTGCCGGAGAAGACGATCACCAACGGCGTCAGACGGGTTCACGCCGCGCTCGTTGAGGCTTGCGCACGCACCATGTTCGCCAGCATCAGGATCGCGCTCGAGCAGCGCCGTCACAGCGCGAAGGCGGGAACGAACAGCAGCGCCGCCGCTCGCGCGTCGGCGGCCGCCACAGCCCCAGTCGCCGAGCCCCAGCGGCAACACGATCAACCCGCACGCCAGCAGCATCAGCGCCGCGCGCGGCAGGGCACGGGCGAGCATCCATCCCAGGGTGCGCGCATACCAGTAAGAATAGGAATCGAGCGGCCGCAGCCGGTCGTAGCCGACGCCGCCGCTGCCACCGCCTGCCCGATCTCCGGATCGGCGACCCAGGGCAGCAGCGCCAGCAGCGCCTGCCCCAGCCAGACATAGGTGACGGCGTCGGCCAGGCTCATCGGTGCCGCGCCGATGAGCGCCGAAGAACGCCGCGAACACCATGATGCGGATGGCGCCCCACCAGCACTGCGTGGCAAAGCCCGCCAACGCCGCGGCACGGTACTGCAGCATGAGCAGGAAGCGCGCCCGGAAGGCGGCGAGGTAGGGACGGACCGATTGCATCGTCAGGCTTCCCGGGCATCGTGCAGGTCGTAGAAGCGCGTGATCACTTCCTCGATGGCGGGCTCCTCGACATGGATGTCCTCGACGGCATGCCTGGTGGCGATGGCGGCGACCAGTTTCGGTGTCGGGACCTTCGCGCGGATCGAAGGCGAGCTCGAGCGAGCGTTCGGTCCGCGCCCGGACCGTGACGCCCGCGATGTCGAGCTGGGGGCGCGGGGCCGGCAAAGTCGATATAGAGCCGCCGTTCGGCCAGAACGCCGGCCCGCAGGCTCGCGAAAGGGCCGTCCGCGAGCAGGCGTCCCTGGCCGATGACGATGACGCGCTCGGCCAGCGCCTCGACATCGTGCATGTCGTGCGTCGTCAGCATCACGGTTACGCCCTGCTCGCGGTTGAGCCTGCCCACGAAGTCGCGCACGGCGAGCTTCGAGGGCGCATCGAGTCCGATGGTCGGCTCGTCGAGGAACAGGATTGCCGGCTCGTGCAGCAGGGCGGCGGCAATCTCGCCCGCATGCGCTGGCCGAGCGAGAGCTGGCGTACCGGCTGGGCCAGCAGCGATTCGAGCCGCATCAGCCACGACTCATCGCGTCCGGCGGCGATAGTGCGCCGGCGCCACGCGGTAGATGTCGGCCAGGAGATCGAAGCCATCGAGCACGGGCAGGTCCCACCAGAGCTGGCTGCGCTGGCCGAACACCACGCCGATGCGCGCGACGTGCCGCACGCGGTCTCGTACGGCACCAGGCCGCCCACCTCGAACCGGCCGCGCGTCGGCCGCAGGATGCCGGACAGGATCTTCACCGTCGTCGACTTGCCGGCGCCGTTGGGGCCGATGAAGGCCAGCAGTTCGCCGCGTTCGAGCGAGAAGCTGATGCCCTTCAGCGCCTCGATAACCCGCCGCCGCGGCGCACGAGTCCCTTGATGCGCCCCAGGCGCCGACTTCGCGTTCGGAGACGAGATACGACTTCGACAGTTCTTGAACAAGAATCTGCGGCACGATCAAAGCCTCCAGGGGAAACCGTCGATTGTGTACGAAGCGCGCGCGCCAATCAACGAGCGGAGAACGAGTCGAGTATGCGCGCGCATTACCGCGCGACCGCGAGATTTAATCCGAAGTTTTATGAAACTTAACCCGCGCCTGCTCGTGCGAGCATCTCCACCTGAGGTCTGATTTCCGACTGCCGAGATTTTTCCGGCGGAGGAAATCAAATGAAATCGAGACTAGTTTCGAGGCTTGCCAGCGCGGTCTTTCTGGGGTTTATGCTTGCAGCCTCAGGCGCGGCTGCTGGTACGGTGATCGTCCGGACCGGTGGTATCGCCTCCCTATACCCTCAGCACCTTTGCGCAGAGCGAGGGCGTATACAGCGATCCCGATCGGGTTACGTTCAACGAGACACTATTTTCATCGGCTATGGAAACGGTGGCGCGCCCGACGGTTCCGGCGGCGCGATGAGCACGATCGTCGATACGACATGACGGGGAAAGTGATCACGACGTTCACGGTTGTAGGGCACAACGACGGTCTGCGGATCAATCCATCGGACGGCACCCTCTGGGCGCTCCAGAACGAAGATGCGAATCCCAACCTGGCGATCATCGACCTCAAGACTGCCAAGCAGACCGTGATTCAATTTCCGGAGCCGACTCCGCACGGCGGCGGCTACGATGACCTGGTCTTCACTGACGGCGGGATCTTCATCAGTGCCTCGAATCCGGCGAACAATCCGAATACGGGTCCCGCGATATCAGCGTCGATCTGAAGAAAAAGAAGCTCAAAGTGGCTCCGGTGCTGGCCGGCGAAGCGTTGGCGACGAGCGTTCTCACGGGCGCGACCGTCACGCTCAACCTGCAGGATCCCGATTCGATGATCCTCGATCCATTCGGCGAGTTGGTCCTCGATTCGCAGGCCGACGGCGAGTTGGTCGTCGTGCACTTTCCCGGACAATCGTGCCAGAGCGCGTTTGTCGTGCCGCTGACTTACCCGACGCCGACGGGACCCACTCCTTTTGCGGGCTTGATGGCCGACGACACCGCATTCGCTACCTCGAACTCGGGCTTCATAATTTTCGCCGATAAGCAGTTACAGACGGTGTTCAAGATTACGGCTCCATATTTTTTCATCGGGGCCGCATACTCCGCGTTCCAGGACGATACCGGAACATTCGGTTTCGTCGGCAGGACAGATTTCAGCACGGGAATGACTACGCCGATAGTCACGGGGCTCGGCAATCCGGGCGGAATGGCATTCATTCCGTCGAGTATCGGAAAAATAAGTGTGCCGGAAATTCCAACATGCCCGAAGTAAACGCGGCGTAAAAAAGAGAGCGGGCGCGGCCGGGATCGCTCGGCCACGCCCGCCCTTGTTAGAGCGGCTCGGAACTCGGGGGAAGGAGTCCGCGCCCGCCCTCACTCACTGATTATCGTCGCCGCCCAATCGCAATCCCGGCAGCACTTGCGTACCTTCCATCCGCACCGCCTGAAGCTGTTCGGATCCAATCGAAGCGCTTGAAGGATCGTCGGAGCGACCTGCGCCGTCTCGACCGGGCTGGTGATCGTCTGGGCTTAATCGACGGATTCGATACCAGCATCATCACGTTGACGTCGTCATGCGCGAAGCCGCCGTGCTCGGCAAGCTTCTTTTCGCTGTTCGAGTAAGTCACGCCGATATTCGGAGTAATGAGGATGTCCGGTGCGCGCGAATCTCCGGCATCGTAGTAAAGGCCAATCGAGGGCCCGAGAAAATCTCGCCCGATACCCGCGATGTTGTTGGTCGGGAGGAGACGCAGTCTCGAGCGCCGCAACAGCGGCAGCAGCGTCGCTTGATATTTTCGAGCCACAGCAGGGCGACGTCATCCTCGGTCGGTCCGATTGGCACTGTTCTCCGAAGGCGGCAGATGAGCTGCTCAGGATTGTGGCGGGATCGTTCGGACCCGTCTTTGACGTAGCGGCTGGTATCCACCGGCGACTGTCCGTGCTTGGCGGTGATGATGATCAGCGTCGAATTGATCAGATGCCGTGCCGTCAGTTGGGCGACCATCTGTCCAATCGAACGTATCGACGAATTCGATTTCTTTTTCAACGAGGCGCTGGGCGTCCCGATCGAATCGACATAGCCGCCGGACTCGCTGTATCCCGTCGCCACCGCGCCATGCTGGTAAATCAACTTCTGCCGATGCTCACAGCCTGGAAGTTCATTCCGAAGATGGTCGGAACGGGCGCGTTCGCGGTGCCATCGTGATTCTTGCCGCTGATCTCATTCAGAATGGCCATCACCTTGAGGCCGTCATAACACTGGATGTTCTGGAAGCTCCCGGTGTAATCGTCGTGTGCGGT
>CAVUUH010000022.1:0-87410 GCA_963744545.1 uncultured delta proteobacterium | reverse complement strand
GGCCCATCGCTGACGCCTTTCAATCGCCTGGGCTGAGCCTAACCCGGTTTAGCGCCCCTGGAATTGGGCTTTGCGACGCTCGATGAACGACTGCACGCCTTCGCCGGCGTCGGCGGTGGCGAACAGCGCCGCCACGTCGGGCCGTAGTCGCTCGATGGCGGCGGCGTCGCCCTGCTCGCGGGCCAGGTGCGCCGAGGCCAGCGTGGCCTGCACGGCCAGCGGCGCCGCGCGTTCGGCGATGGTCTGGGCGACCTCCCGCGCACGCGCCAACGCAGCGGCGCCGTCATCGGCGACTTCCTGCACCAGGCCGATGCGGTGCGCCTCGGCGGCGTCGAACTCGTCGCCGGTGAGCAGCCACCGCATCGCGTTGCCCCATCCGCCCGCACGGGGAAGCCGCAGCGTCGCACCGCCGAACGGATAGATGCCACGCTGCACCTCGAGCTGGGCGAAGCGGGTGCCCGTCGCCGCGACGCGGATGTCGGCGGCCAGCAGCAGTTCGATACCCAGCGTCATGCACCAACCGTGCGCCGCGGCGACAAGCGGCGTGGTCCACGAACCGTCCAGGCGCCACGGGTCTCGTCCGTCGGCGGGCAACGGGAGATCGCCGGACGCGATGTTGGGACCGACATCGACCAGGTCAAGACCTCCGGTGAAGTGCTCGCCATGCGCGTACAGCACGCCGGCGCGCACCGATGCGTCGGACTCCAGCAGTCCGTAGGCGCGGGACAGGTCGGTGAGCATCGCCTGGTTGAAGGCGTTGCGCTTGTCCGGTCGATTCAGCCCGATCAGCAGGACATGACCGTCCCGTTCGAGCGTCACGGTTTCCAAGTTCGGGAGTGCATCAGGTGAGCCAGGCATCCGCCGAGTCAAGCGCACCGACCGGGATTATGCAATAGGGCATAAAACTTGGCCTAGTTGACAGAAAGGCCCTGCTCGTCGAGTTCGGCCAGATCGGCTGTTTAGGTCTCTATCCAGCAACGGAGGCCGTTTGGGCTTGCTTGCTGGACGCCAGTCTTATATGGTCTAACCCATAATCATGGGTCGGCAGATCCGGCGCATGGGGGCAGCAGGAGAAGATCATGCTGATCGTCGAACTCAACGTCGGCGGATACCGCTTCAGCGGAGAGTGGGCCGGGCTGCGCCGCAGCACGCTGCGGCCCGCGCGGTTCAATCCGCGGACAATCCAATGGCGGATGCCGCAGCTACGCCACACCCCCGCGGCCTGACGGTCGACGGGTAGAGGAAACACACCGCGATGTCGTTAGCGACGCATGCCCCGCGCAAGCGCGGCGATACCCGAACCAGAATGCTGATCAGCGCCGCCGAGGTGATGCGCGAACGCGGTGCCGCCGGCGTGACCATCGACGAGGTGCTGACCCGTAGCGGTGCGCCGCGCGGCTCGGTGTACTACCACTTTCCGGACGGCCGCAATCAGATCCTCGCCGAGGCGCTGCAATACGCCGGGGATGCGATCACTGCCGACATCGACGACGCCGCCGGTCGCGGTGCCAAGGTGCTGCTCCGGCAATTCGTCGACTTCTGGGAACGCGTGCTCGCCGAAAGCGATTTCCACGCCGGCTGCCCGGTGGTCGCCGCGGCGATCGGCTCGGGCGATGACGAAGTCCGGTTGTCGGCCGAAGCGGCGCGGATCTTCGCGCACTGGCGCACGGCGCTGACATGGGCGTTCGTCGCCGACGGCTTCGTCGAGTCAGACGCCGATTCGCTGGCGGTGATGTCGATCGCGACGCTGGAAGGCGCCGTCGTGCTGTGCCGATCCACGCGCAGCAGTGAACCGCTGCACAAGGTCTACGAGCAGCTTGAATTCCTGGTCAAGGCAAGGGAATTCGTCCGCCGCAACGGACTGCCGGATCGCCGCGACTGACTAGTCGCTGGCCGGTAGCGGCTTGGCCTCCTTGAGGCTCAGCGCGGTCTGGCCGACAGCCAACGTTCCGGCGCCGGCCTTGGTGACCAGCACCTCGGCACCGGCCTCGTCCACGTAACGCTTGCCCATCACCGCGCCGTCGGAGAACGCCGGATCCAGCTCACCGGAACGCTCAGCACCCAACTCCACCATCGGCGCCCCACCACAGCGCAAGTCGTCGAGGCTGTCTGCGCTGCGCACGACGATGACCTGGGTGTCGCAAACCTGGCTGGCCAAACGGGTTCCGTTTTTGATCATGATCTCGATCCTCGGTTCGGTTACTGCTCGGCCGGGGCGGCGCGAAGCTCTTCGACGATTTCGCGGCGCAGCACCTTGCCCGTCGCGTTGGTGGGCAGCTCGTCGCGAAAGACTACCCGGTCAGGGGTGCGTGACCCCCGCAAACTTTTGCGGACGTGTTCGCGCAATTCCTCGGGGTCAGGCTCGACGCCGACGGCCGGTACCACCACCGCGACGATCGCCTGTCCCCACTGCGGATCGTCGACGCCGACCACCGCAACATCGCGCACATGCGGATGCTCAACCAGCACGTCTTCCAGCTCAGCGGGCGCGATGTTCTCCCCGCCGCGGATGATCGTGTCGTCGCTACGGCCGCCGATGAACAGGTAGCCGCCCTCGTCGAGGGTGGCGATGTCCTTGGTCGGAAACCAGCCGTCGGCGTCGAGCACCGAGCCGACCCCGGTGTAGCGACCGGAGACCTGCTCACCGCGAACGAACAGCTCGCCGGTCTGCCCGGCCGGCAGCACGGCGCCGGCCTCGTCGCGAATCTGCACCTCGACGCTCGGGACCGGCTGACCAACCGAAGCCAACCGACGGACCACGGCCGGGTCGGCTGCGGCCTGTGCGTCACGGTGGTCGTCGGGAGTCAGCACGGCGATCGTCGAACTGGTCTCGGTCAGGCCGTAGGCGTTGACGAAGCCGACGTGCGGTAACAGCTCCAGAGCCTTGCGCACCAGAGGCAACGGCACCTTGGACCCGCCGTAGGCCAGATTGCGCAGCGACGGCAGGCGATGCTGTCCGCCCTCCAACACGGTCACGATGCGGTCCAGCATGGTCGGCACCACCGTCGCGCTGGTGACTTGCTCGGCGTCGATCAGGCGCACCCACTCCTCGGGATCGAAGATCGGGAGATAGACCATCTTCCGGCCGGCGTACAGGTTCGACAGGGCCGCGCTGACCCCCGCGATGTGGTACGGCGGCACGCAGATCAACGCGGCATCGGTCGGCTCGGCCGACCCGAATTCGACTGTGCCCGTGACGTAACTGGTCAGGTTGTTGTGGGTGAGCTCGACGGCCTTGGGTTGCGACGTGGTGCCCGACGTGAACAGCACGATGCCGACCGAGTCCGGGTCGGCGAATTCCACGGCCGGCTCGGCGTCGCGGGCCTGCGCCAGAAAGTCGTCGGACACGATGACCTGCTTGGCCACACCTTCGAGGCCGTCCGGCCCACCCAGCTCGTCGAGGTAGCGGTTGTCGATGACCACCAGCGGATCGGGCAGTCGGGCGATCAGCGTCTTGATGCCCTCGGCGGACAGCCGGTAGTTGATCGGCGTGAACGTCAGCCCGGCCCGGGCCGACGCGAAGATCAGCAGCGGAAGCATCGCGCCGCCGGTGCCGACGTAGGCGACGTGCGACGCCCCCGAGCCCGCGATGATGCCGGCGCCGCCATCGGCGAGATCGCTGAGCTGCTGTGTTGTCAGCCGGACGTCCCCCGAGACGACGGCGGTCCGCTCGGGATCGCTCGAACTCGCCATCTCGAGAAGTAGCGAAATACTCACGCTCGCACTTTCTGTGGTGTCGACACGTTACAAAGCTCGTCAAAAGTGTCATGCCAGTTTAGATGACGTCACGATCGCACCCGCGCCGTGGCCGACGTCACTAGTCCAGCCGCGTTTACCGGCGAATCGATGGGTTACCCCGGTCCGAGCCCGCCAGTAGTTGACCAAGCAACCACAAGCGAGTTGGGGATATCGCATTGACGACCTTGCAAGCAGCGAAAGCTGCCACACCCACCACCTTCACCAAACTCCGCGCCGGGATAGCGGGCGCGATGCTGGCCGAGTTCTTCGGCACCTTCGTGCTGTTACTGCTCGGCCTCGGCACCTGCGCGGTCAACACCGTCGGCCTGCCCGGTTCCGGCCGGCAGACCGTTCCGTTCGGCCCGGACAACTGGCTGATCAACGTCTTCGGCTGGGCGTTCGCCGTGATGCTGGCGGCCTACGTCTCCGGCGGTATCAGCGGTGCGCATTTCAACCCGGCGGTGACACTGGCATTCGCCGTGGCGCGAAAATTCGACTGGCGCAATGTAATTCCCTACTGGGTGGCCCAGATCGTCGGCGCCTTCTGCGGAGCCGCGGCCGTCTACGCCGTGTATCGGCCCGCAATCGAGGCCCATGACGCCGGTATTGCCCGAGCGGATGCGATGGATACCTACGGAATTTTCGCGACCTCACCGGCCCAGTACTTCCACGGCGGCTACCTCGGGCCGGTGGTCGACCAGCTGGTCGGTACCGCGATCCTCGTCGTGCTGATCGCGGCGTTGATCGACAACCGCAACCAGGCGCCCGCCGGCAACCTGGCGCCCCTGCTGATCGGCTTCATCATCGCCGTGATCGGCTGCTCGTATGGCACCAACGCCGGATACGCGCTCAACCCGGCCCGCGAACTCGGTCCACGGGTGTTCGCGTGGCTGGAGGGCTGGGGGAAATTGGCTTTGCCCGGTGATTACGGGCAGACGACCAATTACTGGTGGATCCCGGTGTTCATCCCGCTGTTCGGCGCAGTGGCCGGCATCCTGCTCTACGACTTCTTCATCGGCCACGTGCTGGACGCGCGTGCGGCGATGATGCGCACCCCTGAGCCGGGTCTGGCACCGGTCCCCACCACCGACGCCGCGTCGGGGGTGGCCGGGCCGGTCACCGCCGAGGACAGCGCCGACGCCGAGGAGGATCAGGCCGCCTGAGCTCAGGTGCCGGTCCAGTGCGCCGGCCGCTTCTCGGCGAACGCGATCGCGCCTTCTCTGGCGTCATTCGAGCTGAACACCGGCATCAGGATCTTGTTCTGCTCGCCAAACATGGTGTCGGGGCTCCAGCCGCGGGATTCGACGATGATCCGCTTGGTGGCGGCCACCGCCAGCGGACCATTGACGGTGATCCGCTCGGCCAGCTCGATCGCCGCGTCCAGCGCGCCGCCGGGCTCGGCCAGCACGTTGACCATGCCCAGCGCGTGCGCGCGCTCGGCGGTGAAGGCTTCACCCGTCAGCGCCAGCTCCATGGCGATCGCCGCTGGGATGCGCGTGGGCAGGCGCAGCAGCCCACCGCCGCCGGCCACCAGCCCGCGCTTGACCTCGGGGATGCCGAACGACGCGTCCTTGGACGCCACGATCAGATCGGTGGCCAGCGCCAGCTCGGTGCCGCCGGCCAGCGCGTAGCCCTCGACCGCGGCGATCAGCGGCTTGACCGGCCCACGCTCGGTGAAGCCCATCCCGCGGCCCTCGACGATGGGAACCTCGCCGCGGGCGAACGCCTTGAGGTCCATGCCCGCACAGAACGTTCCGCCCGCCCCGGTCACGATGCCCACCGAAAGCCCGGGTCTCCGTCGAGCCTGTCCACCGCGTCGGCCAGACCATGGGCCACCGCGGAGTTGACCGCGTTCTTGGCCTTGGGCCGATTGATGGTGATGATCAGAATCCGGTCCCGCTGTTCGACGAGGACTTCGGGTTCGCTGGCGGCTTCTTCAGTGCTCACGACGCTGTGACGCTCCTTGTTTGAATTTGTGACGGGTCTCGCGAGGTGATGGTATCGAGCCACTGTGGCTGGGCTAGCATCACAGCCAAACCCGAGCTGAAACCCCAGGGGAATGCGTTGAACGCAACCGATATCGAACCCGGCGAAATGTCCAAGTGGGACCCCGGGCTCACCGAACGCGTGATGGGCTGGATCCGTCCGATCATCAAGGGCTACCACCGTGCCGAGGTGCGCGGGCTGGAGTCCTTCCCACCGGGCGGCGCGCTGGTGGTGGCCAACCATTCCGGCGGGTTGTTCGCGATGGACGTTCCGGTCTTCGCCACCGGCTTCTACGAGCAATTCGGCTACGACCGGCCCGTCTACACACTGAGCCACGACGTCATCTTCACCGGGCCGACCGGCGAATTCTTCCGTCGCACCGGCTTCATCCGCGCCAACCACGAAAACGCCGACGAGGCATTGCGATCCGGCGGTGTCGTGGTGGTGTTCCCCGGCGGTGACTATGACGTCTACCGACCGACGTTGTCGGAGAACGTCATCGACTTCGACGGGCGCACCGGATACGTGCGGGCGGCGATCAACGCCGGGGTTCCGATCGTGCCGGCGGTGAGCATCGGCGGTCAGGAAAGCCAGCTCTACCTGTCCCGCGGGATGGGACTGGCCAAGGCGCTGCGGCTGGACAAGCTGATGCGGGTCAAGATCCTGCCGATCTCGGTGGGCTTCCCGTTCGGGCTGTCCGCGGTGCTGCCGGTCAACGTGCCGCTGCCGACCAAGATCGTGATGCAGGTGCTCGAACCGATCGACGTGATCGCCCAGTTCGGCGAGGAGCCCGACATCGACGCGGTCGACGCCCACGTCCGACGCGTCATGCAAAAGGCGCTCGACGGGCTGGCCAAAGAACGTCGCCTCCCGGTCATCGGCTAGCAGCGCAATGGCACCGCTCGGTCTGCTGGGCACCATGGTCCGCGCGGGAATCGTCGCCCCCATGCGGCCCGACAAGTACCTGCGAATCATCGCGGTCGCCCGTCGCGAAGGCCTCTCTGTCACAAGCGGATTCGGGATGTCAGCACAACGCTGTCCCAATCGTCCCGCGCTGGTCGACGAACTCGGCACCCTGACCTACCGCCAACTCGATCAGCGCGCCGATGCATTGGCCGCGGCGTTGCAGGCTTTACCCGGCGGAACGCCGGAAGTGTTGGCCATCATGTGCCGCAACCATCGCGGTTTCGTCGAGTCGTTGATTGCGGCCAACCGGATCGGCGCCGACGTGCTGCTGCTCAACACCTCGTTCGCCGGCCCCGCTCTGGCCGACGTAGTCAACCGCGAGGGCGCGGACGCGGTGATCTACGACGAGGAGTTCACCGATTCGGTTGACCGCGCGCTGGCCGACAAGCCCGACACCGCCCGCGTCGTCGGGTGGACCGACCATCCGGAAAAACACGACACCACCGTCGAGAAGCTGGTCACCACGCACCTGGGCCAGCGACCCGTCAGCACCGGCCGCAAGGGCAGGCTGATTCTGCTGACCTCGGGAACCACCGGTAATCCCAAGGGCGCCAAGCACTCCGGTGGCGGGACAACCGAACTCAAAGCGATGCTGGATCGCGTGCCGTGGCACACCGAGGAAACCACGGTGGTGGTGGCGCCGATGTTTCACGCCTGGGGCTTCTCGCAACTGATCTTCGCCGCGTCAATGGGCTGCACGGTGGTCACCCGTCGCAAGTTCGACCCGGAAGCCACCCTCGAACTCATCGACCGTCACCAGGCCACCGGCCTGTGCGTGGTGCCGGTGATGTTCGACCGGATCATGGACCTGCCCGACGACGTACGCCGCCGCTACAGCGGTCGCTCGCTGCGGTTCGCCACCGCGTCCGGGTCCCGGATGCGGCCCGACGTCGTCACGAAATTCATGGACGAGTTCGGTGACATCCTCTACAACAACTACAACGCCACCGAAGCCGGCATGATCGCCACCGCGACACCGGCGGATCTGCGCGCCGCGCCGGACACTGCGGGAAAACCCGCCATAGGCACCGAGATTCGCATTCTCGACAGCGACCATCGCCCGATGCCCACCGGCGAGGTCGGCCAGATCTTCGTCCGCAACACCAACCGGTTCGACGGTTACACCTCCGGCGCGGGCAAGAGTTTTCATGACGGCTTCATGGCATCCGGTGACGTCGGCCGACTCGACGAGGCCGGGCGACTGTACGTGGTCGGACGCGACGACGAGATGATCGTGTCCGGCGGCGAGAACGTCTACCCGATCGAGGTGGAGAAGACGCTGGCCACCCACCCCGATGTCGCCGAAGCCACCGTGCTGGGCGTCGACGACGAACAGTACGGCCAGCGGCTGGTGGCGTTCGTAGTGCTGACGCCGACCGCGTCGGCCACCGTGGACGATCTCAAACAACACGTCCGGGACAACCTGGCCAACTACAAGGTGCCCCGCGAGATCATCGTGCTCGACGAGCTGCCGCGCAGCAACACCGGCAAGATCTCCCGACGTGACCTGCACGGTCACATTGGACCCAGCAGCCCCTAAGTTAGCGGGCACCCGTTGTGCCCGCCTTAGCGACAACTTGGTGGTCGCGTGAGCGGGTTGTCGCGCGGAGGCGGGCACATCGCCTACCACTACTTCCAGCTACTCGAGTGGCGGATGAGGCTCAGGCCTGAGCCATCGCCTGCTCGATGACGGTCAGCTTCTCGGAAAGCCCTGCGGCGCGCCGGATTTCGATCAGCTCATCCATGACGGCTTCGGTGACCTCATGCGGGTCGTCGACAGTGGCGCCGTCCGCCAGCACCGAAACGTTGAGCTGGTCGACGTAACTCCACACCGTGATGTTCAGGCCGCTGCCAGTGGTCAACGGACCCACCGAATAGATCTCGGTGACCAATGCACCGCCGACCCGCCCATGCTCACGCGGACCCGGGACGTTGGAGATCGGCAGGTTGAGCACTTTGTTCTGCCCGTCGCGGCTAGCCAGCCAACGGAACAACGACTCCGACGGCCCCGGCGGAAAGTAGGCAGCCCACCGGCTGACCAGCTCCGGGCCGAGCAGCTGGTGGCTCTCCTTGGCGTCAACGGCGTAATCATGTGAGCGCCGTACCCGCTCCAACGGATCATCGACGTCGGCGGGCAGCGCCACCATCATCCCGGTGAACAGGTTTCCCGAAACACGATCCGGTGAAAAGTCGAAGCTCACCGGCACCGACGCCAACAGCGGGTGGTCGGAGTCGCCGTCATAGCGCAGCCGCAGCTTGCGCAACGCCCCCGCCGACAGCGCCAACACCATGTCGTTGATCGTGACACCGAGTGCCTTGCCGGTCTCCTTGATATCGCTCAGCGCTAAGGTCGCGGTCGCGAATCTGCGCTCGGGAGTGAGCATGTGGTTCATAAAGGTCGGCGGCGGGGTGAACGGCATTGTCAATTCCGGCGAGAGCTTGCGCGAGCTGCGGCGCACCCGGTTGATGCCCTTCGCGGTGTAGCCGACGGTCCCCGGGATTCGCCCGAGATGGCGCATGTGATCGGCGAACGCCGACCGCACCAGCGTCGCCGTCGAGGGCGCCGGGTCGGGCGCATACCGGGTCTGGCCGGACTGCGGCCCGGGCGCGAGATCCATGCCGCGCGCCAGCAGATTCGCCGCCGCCACCCCGTCAGCGAGCGCGTGATGGACCTTGCCGACCACCGCGATTCGGTTGTCGGCCAAGCCTTCGACGAAATACATCTCCCACAGCGGGTAGTCGCGGTCCAGCGGAGTGCTGGCGATCTCGCCGATCGCCTCGTCCAGCTCACGACGACCGCCCGGCGCCGGCAACCGCCACGGCCGCACGTGATAGGTCAGGTCGACGTCGCAGTTCTCCCGCCACATCGGGTGGTGCAACTTGAGCGGAATGTCAACCAGCTGATAGCAAAACGGCTCCAGCTTGTAGAGCCGGCTGTGAATCACGCGGCGGAACGCGTCGATGTCGAAGTCCCGACGGTCGGCGTCCAGCTCGATCACCGCGACTTTGAGGGTGTGCATATGCACATTCGGCGTTTCGCTGTAGAGCAGTACCGCGTCCCAACCGCTCAGCCGCTTCATGGGTGGGACCCTACAACTGCGTGGCGGCTAAATAACCTCTTTGGCCGCGATCATCCGGTTGCGGTAAACCTGGCCCAAGAACAGCCCGACCGCGGTCGACGTCGCACCGGTGCGCGCCCCGTCGGTCATGTCAAATCCGTGGCCGGCACCCGGCAGCTCCACGTAGCTGACCACCGAACGCGATATCGACCGAAGCCGCTCGACGAAGCTGCGCGCCTGCGCCACCGGGATCACCGTGTCGCTGCTGCCATGAATCACCAAGAACGGCGGCGCATCCGGATGTATCCGTGCGATCGGCGACGCGTCGCGGAACACCTTGGGGTGGCGGTCGATTCGACGCTTGACCACGACTCGCTCCAGGAAATCCACGAAGCGGTCCCGCTCGACGGTCGAGCGGTCCTCCCAGTCGTAGCGGCCATAGATCCCCACCACCGCATCCACGGAAGTGTCCGAACCCGGCGGCAGCTCAGTCTGCATCTCGGGATCATTGGCGGTCAGTCCGGCCAGTGCCGACAAGTGCCCACCGGCCGAACAACCCGCTACCGCAATGAAATTGCGGTCACCGCCGAACTTGTCGACGTTGGCCCGGGCCCACGCGATGGCGGTTTTGACGTCGGTGATGTGGGACGGCCAGCGGTGGTGCGGAGAAACCCGGTATTGCACCGACAGGCAGATCCAGCCCATTTCGGCCAACTGCGACATCAGGGCATAGCCCTGCAGCTGGCGACCGCCGTGCACCCAGGCGCCGCCGGGCACGAAGATCAACACGGGCGCCGGCCGCACCGGCAGATCCTTGCGACGCCACACGTCCAGTAGTTGCACCGGGTGCTTGCCGTAGCGCACCGAGGAGCGGTGCAGGTAGCGACGGTGTTGCAGCGCACGCCAGAAGGGTGGCTTGTGGTCGGGCGCCGGCCACTCGACATCGAGGTCCTTGCTCGAGACCACGCCGCGTAACGCGGCGTCCAAAACCGTTTGGGTCTGGTCACGCTCGGCCTTGCGGGTCTCGCCGATGCCGGGAGTCAGCCATGACTTGGCCGACGCGGACAAGAACTCCGGCGCCATTCGGTAACCCCACAGGCCCATCGCGGTCACGCCGCCCAGCGGCTCCAGATGCCTGCCGACCACGGGCAGCGAAGCCATCGCATCGCTCAACGCCAGCATGTAGTCACCGGGGCGGGCCCGTAGCAGCCACTTTGCCCGAGAGTCATGGTCGGTCGGCGAAAGCTGGTCGCCGGTCGTTCCGTCATTTCGGGAGCGTACCCCGCAGAGTCTCCGCCAACACCGCGAACACGATCGCTTCCTCAGTGACCAGCTGCGACGTGCCGAAGCAGCCGTCCCCGTGCGAGCGGGCCGCACGGGCATGTCCCGCCTCACGGGCCTCATGAACCCACGTGTCCGTAGTCACACCCAATGACTTAAATCGGCGTACCGTTGGCTATATCGAGCAGCTCAATCGAGCAAACATGCTCGATTGAAAAGGAAAAGCTAATGGCTTCACCAACGACGTTCCGCTCGCCCTATGTCCTCCGTCTCGAACTGGTCAGGGACACCATCACGTCTCACACCAAACTCGGAGACAAGGAAGCCAGCGACCTCGCGGAACATGTTCTCGAGGCATTGAATTCGATTCCCGAGAAGATTCGCTGAACCTGCGGCGGTCCCGCATTTCTTGACCACGCGGTTTTCCCGATTCGTGTGCACATCTTATGAGTGATTCGTCAAGGTGGCGCATCACTCAACGATCCCCGCACGGGCAATTCGTCTGCGCGACTGAAGGTTTGAACCATGACAGTTACTGTGACACTACAAGACGGCGACACCGACAAATATATGCGCTTCGGTGACACCTACATCAAGCACAACGACGGCACGCTCGACGTCGTCCGCGACGGCGCCAAAGAGCCGCATAGCTACGCGCCGGGTGTGTGGACCAACGTACAAGGCGACGAAAAGTCGTTGAAGCGGAGTGGTTTTCGGGGTTGGTTCAAGCGGTGAGCAACGGGTTCATCCCGCTGACGATTCGGCCTCTTAGCGAGCCCTTCGCCGCGAAAGTCGTGCCGTCCTCGGTGACCGCAGCGACTACTGTCTCCATCGACGCTTGTCGTCACCCGTATCAGCCGGAGGTCATGATCGGCCGGCTGCACTCGTTGCTCATTACTCAGCCACCTGCATCGCGGTGAAATCTCAGAACGTCGGGAAGTGGCCGCCGCGGCGTGATGGGGGGTACCTCGCCAAGCACACGGGCTTCGCCGACGCGGATCACAAGTTGCGGCATAGCAGCCCGCCCGGTCAAGGTGCCGATGAGGTGACGGCTGGACTGTAGCTCCGTGAGATGGCTCAGTGTGCATGTCGCCATGCCGGCCAACGTGCACTCCAACAGCACCGCGGACAGCGCTTCGCCGCACCGCAAGGCGTCATCGCGGGTGTCCTCGTCGGTGGACAGAACCAGCACTGTGGACTGGTCTTGTCCGATGCCGACCGGCCGCTCGTTGTGAGCGCTAACCGGGAAGGTCCGTCCGACGTCGACCCGATCATTTTCGGCCGCCGACAGCAGCGAACTGCGCGGAATCCCATCGGAATTCTCGAAATGACCAGTCCACCAGTATAATTCGGTGTGATACGAGGAATCGTAGAGCCGCAGCGATTCGGTGAGTCGTGACGCCCTCGCCAGTTCCGAGCGCCTCTCCTCGGCTATCACGTCGAGATGAACTGCCTTAGCATCGACGGCGTTGCGCAGCAGAGGTTCGAAGGACGCCCAGTTCCTCGGTGCGGCGAAGGGAAGCCGGTCGGTGCGACGGTGCCGAATTGCGTTGGCTCGGTGGCGATGCTGATCGGTGACGCGGCCCATCGGGCTGAAATCGAGCGATGCGAGATGACCGGGATTGTTTGAGTCGGGAAATCTGTCGACGTTGGCCGTCCATCCGGCCGCAGCCATCGCCACGCATAGATGGTCGAGCACGGCGCCGCAGCCGATATGGGCCTCCCGCCCCGCTTTGTCGGTGGAGGGAAGAATCCGGTTGCGATCGACGTAGAGGTGCAGCCCCACACCCTCGGCAACCCATTGCCAGGGCTGGCTGTTGTGCAACGACGGGGCCCGGCACGCCAACTGCACTGCGGCCCTGAGTATGTCGACATCCACCAAGGTGTCCGGCATGATCAACCTCCAGTTATCTCTGCGTCAATCCTGGAATGCGCCGGGTCGAGGATGCGGTAGGCCAGAAGTTTGATGCGGTCGCTGACCAGGAACCAGGCGAGGGCGTATACCCACACCGCCGCTGCCCACCCCCAGCCCAGCGGGGTCATGAATAGCCCATAGACGGCAATAAATGTGGCGATGGCCTGTGTGCCGAGGACAGCGATCAGCAAGATGCGGGCGGGACGGATGGACCAGAATGGCCCGCGAGTTCGGGTCAAGAAAATGGTCAGGTGACCCGCGACGGACAGCATGAGGTACATCAGGGTCTGCAGGCGCGGGTGGCCGAGGTCGAAGACACGGTCGCCGAGATAGAACAAGCCGAATGCAGCGATAGGCCCGACCACCCCCAGGACCGTCGAGATGCCAAGTACCACGCGCATATTCCACGCTTCGGGCTCGTCCTTGTAGTGGACGTTGTCGTAGGCGATGGACAGGATTGCGCCGTCGTTGAGCAGCGCGAGCATCACGATCATGATGGCGGTGAGTGGGTAGAAGTTGAAGACCAGGATGGCGACGGTCATGAATAGCAGCACCCGCAGCGTTTCGGTGATGCGGTACATCGCGTAGCTGTTCATTCGCTGAAAGATCTTGCGGCTCTGTTTGATCGCCTCGATAATCACCGAGAGGCCGGGGGTCAGCAGCACGATATCGGCGGCTGCGCGGGCGGCGTCGGTGGCGCCCGATACGGCGATGCCGCAGTCCGCTTTTTTCAGCGCGGGGGCATCGTTGACCCCGTCACCGGTCATCCCGACGATGTGGCCGTGCTTCTGCAACACGTCGATGATGTGGTATTTGTGCTCGGGAAAGACTTGGGCGAAACCGTCTGCGGCCAAGATGGATTCGGCCACTGCCGCCGATTCGTTCTTCGTCGCATCACCCAAGGCTGCGGCGTCGAGGATGTTGGTGCCCAAGCCGACCTTGGTCGCGGTCTCCTTCGCGATGGCCAGCGCGTCACCGGTACCATCTTGACGGTGACGCCCATCGCTGCGGCGGTGGCGATGGTCGTTGCAGCGTCGTCGCGGGGCGGGTCGAACAGCGGCAGCACACCGACGAACTGCCAGTCACGTCCCCGTCGGCGCGGGCCACGCCTAAAGACCGGAAGCCCCGGGCGGCGAAATCGTTGACTGCGCTATCAGCGGCAGGTCCGATCTCCGCGGCGTTCGCGGCCAGCGCCAAGATGACCTGCGGGGCTCCCTTGGTGACCTTGAACGTGGTCCCGTCGGCGCCGGCGACGGTGGCCTCGGTGCGTTTGTGCACCGGGTCAAAGGGTTCGAAGTGTGTGACCGTGTATGCCTGCAGGACCTTGGCGTCCTCAAGGCCGCCGAGCACCGCGCGGTCGATCGGGTCGTCGTTGTCCGCGCGGGAGGCCAAGGCGCCGTTCAGGATGACGGTCTCGGGCGTGACGCTGTCGATGGTGAACGGGGTGCCCAACGTCAGCGAGTTTTGGGTCAGGGTGCCGGTCTTGTCCGCGCACAGCACGTCGACGCCGGCCAGTTCCTCGATGGCGACCAGCCGGCTCACGATGGCCTGCTTCTTGGCGAGCAGCCGTGCGCCGACGGCCATCGTCACCGACAGCACGGTGGGCATCGCCACCGGGATCGCGGCAACGGTCAGGACCAGGGCGAACTGCAGCGTGGTTAGGATCGCGTCGCCGCGCAGGATCGCCGTGACGACGATGATGGTGACCAGCGCGACCGCGAGGATGATCAGATAGTTGCCGATCTTGAGCACGGCGCGCTGGAAATGGCTGACGGTGTGCGCGTCGGCCACCAGCTCGGCAGTCTTGCCGAAGTACGTGTGAGTGCCGGTGGCATAGACCAAGGCGCCGATCTCACCTTGCCTGACGATGGATCCGGAGAACACGGCGTCCCTGCTACGCGGGTGGCGGGCAGCGACTCCCCAGTGAGCGCGGACTGATCGACCTCGATCTCGTCGCCGTCCAGCAGCCGGGCGTCGGCGGGCACGATGTCACCCAGGCGCAGCCGGATCACGTCACCTGGCACCAACTCCCGCGCCGGTGCGGTGATCCATGTGCCGTCGCGTTTCACGCGGGCGTTGATCGCCAGTTTGGCTTTGAGGGCTTCAATCGCGTTGCCGGCCTGCCGTTCCTCGGTGTAGCCGACCACGCCGTTGGCCACCAGCAGCAGCAGGATGATAAAGAAATCCGGCCAGTCCAGCGTTCTGACCTGGTTCCGAGTCGTATTGCTGACCCTCTGCCCCGCGTACTCAGCGCGCTCGGTATTGGCTTTGTCGGTGAGCGCACGGCCGTTTTCCTGGCGGAAGATCTCGGCAGCATGGAGGCGATCAAGTTCGGCGGCCTTGGGGAGCAATAAGGCACAGGAAGCGTCCAGAATCGCCGAAAGCATCTTTCAATTCTTCCGCGAGCCCACGAAATCGCGAAAAGCTGGCTTGGACCGGCTGCGCGCCGCGGGCCTGCAAATTCACTCATGCCACCACACAGCCGAAAGCCGGGCCCCTGGCAGCAGTCGCGGCCATCGCCATGCGACTATCAATCCAATCGCTGTCAGCACGAGGCAGATCTCTGCGAACAAATCGCCGACCATTGTGTAAACCGTTCGCATCGGCCGCCACGATACGTTCACTATCGTCGTGCCGCGCTTGAACAGCGGCGTGGATTCGTGATTTGTCCGGAAGGCTCGATGGTCGCGCTGAATCCCGTGTTCGCCACCCGCACCATCGGAACCTTGGTCTCGATAGAGCGCATCACCGCCATCGCGAGCACCTGGTACGGCGCCGAACTCTCGCCATACCACGCGTCGTTGGTGATATTTACGAGAATATCAGCGCCCTCGTTGACCTCGCGCCGCGTGAAATCGGGAAAGATGCTTTCGTAGCAGATCAAAATTCCGAGCTTCGCGCCTTTGACTTCGAACAGCGTCTGCTGTTTGCCCGGAATCATATCGCCCATGCCCTCGACGATCCGATTGACGAAGAAGCCGAGCAGCGCGCGGGCTGGAACGTACTCGCCGAACGGCACGAGCTCGATCTTGTCGTAGTACGCGACCACTTCGCCGTGGTCTGAGACCAGATACGCGCGGTTGTAAAATCCGGCGACGCGGTCGTTCTGGACGGCGAGCGCCGGCGCGCCGAACAAGATTGGCTTGCCGATATTGCGCGCGAGGGTGAGCAGCGTAGTGCGATACTGTACGTCACTGGCGAGCATGGCGGGATAGCGATCGTCGGGCTGGAACAGGAACGCCGCGGCGGCCTCCGGCCATACGATCAGGTCGGTGCCGTGCTTCGCCGCGTCCACGGTCTCATCCTGGTAGACCTTGTAGCTTTGCGACAGAAAGTTCGGATCCCACTTGAGCGATTGCGGGATGTTGCCCTGAACCATCGCGACTTTGAAGCTGCCGGCGCTCGGCGGTTCTTGAGATCGCGGATTCGCCACGCGCCGAATGCGACCAGCACGATCATCAACGCGGTCAGCGCGCTCAGGCTGACAGCCTGAAGCGAGAACCGCCGCGGCGGAAATCACGACGTACATCACGGCGTTGAAGAATACGATCAGCGCCGAGACGCCGTAGACGCCGGTGAATTCGGCGAACTGGATCAATTCCAGGTTGTGATACGCGGTGTAGCCGAGCAGGTTCCACGGGAAGCCGATCGGGAAATAGGTGCGAATTAATTCGACCGCGGTCCACGCAACCGGCATCGTGATCACGGGGGGATTCGCGGCCGTCGCGCGATGAACTCGCCGGCCCAGATCGCAACCGCCGTGTTAATCGCGACGATGCCTGCCAGCAGGAACATCGGAAAGATCGCGAACTCCATTCGCACGTCGGCGAAGTCGTGCAGCGGAATCGGAATCCAGTAGAGCTGCACGACGTACGACGCGAAGCCTTGCAGCTACGCCCACCAGAAAACGCGGCGCATACTTTCGCCTTCGATCACGTAGAACAACGGCACCAACGCGACCCACGCAAGCAGCCCGTGATCGAACTTGGGAAATGCCAGCGCCATCGCGAGGCCGCTGGCTACGGAGAGCGCCGCGCGGGTTGCGTTGTTGGACGACATGTCAGGCGGGCGTCGTCGCGAACATCTCGGCGATCGGAATCACGCCGGCGCAGGGCGGCCGGCCGTTGAAGCGCTCGTAAATTTCGTCCACGTCCTTCCAGGTTTCGACCAGCGCGGCGGCCAACGGCGGTTCGAACGGGAGATCACCGGCGACGCGCCATTCGCGCTCGAAGCTCCAGTCGATCGGCGGAGTCTTGCGAATTCAAGCGATACCACACGCCAAATCTCTTCCGGCGCGAGAATTTTTTCCGCCTCGCGCCATGGCATGTAGATAACCGGCCGCGCACCCATCGCGAAAGCATAGCGTTTATCGACCGCGATCCCGAATGGTTCATAGCGGCGGCGATTGCGCGGGTCGAGGATCGTGCGCAGCTCAGCGATCGGCACATCGAACATGCATACCGCGGGACGCGCGCCGCGAATCATCCGGACGCCGCCGCGAATCACGCCTCCTTGAGAATCGCGACCAGGTTGTCCAGCGCAGTGGCGGAGGTCGAGGCGCGCGTGAAATGCGCCAGCATCGCGACCGCGGGAATTTTTGCGGGCGCTCGTTTCATCGCGATGACACGGGCCTTTGATCGATTTTCGCCGCCAGCGTTCGCTCGCGCGCGAACATCCGCCGCGCCTCGTCAGCCGAGCGTTCGTGGTCGTAGCCGATCAGATGCAGAAATCCGTGAACCAGCAGCCTGCGCAGTCGCGCGGCTGGGACGACGCGATATTCGCGCGCCTGCCGGAGGGCAGTGTCGATCGAGATCACGACGTCGCCGAGGGGAAGTCCCGGACTATTCTTCACGCTGCGGGGATTCGGTGGCGCGGCGCCTGCCTGTTCGATTTGCGAGAAGGAGAGACGTCGGTCGGCGGTCGATTCCGCGAAAGTCGCGATTGAGCCTGCGAATCGCGCGATCAGATGTGAGCGTCAGCGACAATTCGCACTCGGCCAAGCCGGCCGCGTGCATCAGCGGTCGGCATCGTCGCGAAGTCCGCGTGCGTAGCGGCGTCCGCGCGCCGTCGCGCATCGGAACTCGACCGTCACGCGTTTCAATCCCGATGATTGCCGTCAGTTGTAGTTGCGGGAGTCGGCGTCGGCGCGGGTCCTTCGACGTTGAACGACTCGTACGCCATGATGATCGCTTGCACCAGGCGATGGCGCACGACGTCGCGCTCGTTGAAATTCACGAACGAGATGCCGGGAGTGTTGGCGAGCACGGTGCTCGCTTCCTTCAGTCCCGAGAGCTTGCCGCTGGGCAGATCGATCTGGGTGACGTCGCCGGTGATCACAGCTTTCGAGTTGTAGCCGAGCCGGGTCAGGAACATCTTCATCTGCTCGGAGGTCGTGTTCTGCGCCTCGTCGAGAATGATGAACGAGTCGTTGAGGGTGCGCCCGCGCATGAACGCGAGCGGAGCGACTTCGATAGTGCCGCGCTCGAGCATCCGCCGCGCGCGATCGAAATCGACCATGTCATGCAACGCGTCGTAGAGCGGGCGCAGGTACGGATTCACCTTTTCGGCGAGGTCGCCGGGCAGGAAGCCGAGCTTCTCGCCTGCTTCGACCGCAGGGCGGCACAGCACCATCCGCGTCACCTGATTTTTCATGAGACGCGGCCAGCGCCATCGCCATCGCAAGGTAAGTCTTGCCGGTGCCGGCGGGACCGATTCCGAAAACGATATCGTGGCTGCGAATCGCGTCGATGTAAATTTTCTGGTTGATGCTCTTGGGCGAGATGACGCGCTTGTTGGCCGAGACGTAAATCGTGTCGAGGAAAATATCTTTCAGCTCGGCGTTGCGATCGCCGCGGATAATTCGAATCGCGTACTCGACGTCGCTCGGATAGATCGGGTAGCCGTGCTTGAGCAGATCGTAAATCTCGCCGATAACTTTGCCGGCGAGCGCCTGCTCGGCATGCGGGCCTGAAATTCGGAGCGAGGTGCCGGTCACGCCGATACGAACTCCCAGCGTGGTCTCGACCGTGCGCACGTGCGCGTCATGCTGACCGAGCAAATCGGTAAACAGGCGCGGATCGTCGAAATGGAGTTCGAGCGAGTCTTCAGTCGCTAACTGGGAAATTGCCGGGGCCTCTTGAGATACTGATTTCGTTTCTGTCGCCCGCCGGTCGGCATTCGTTCAATCACCGGCGTAGGTAATGGTAATCATTTCGCGCGGCGTATGAAAGTGGTGACGTTTTTGATTGTGAACGCCTAAAACCGCTTCAGCGGTTGATCGGTCAGCCTGTCTCAAACTCCTTGACCACCGTTCCGCTCTGCGTCTGGTTGCGGGTTTGTTGGCATCCAACATGAGGGCCTGGATAACTGACGACGCGCGCACCAACAGGTGCAGCACTCGGTAGAACTTGCGCATACTCGATGCCACTGCGGCCTTTCGGGTCGTTTTCGCTGTGGCTTTTTTGATTGACTGTTTTCGCATAACGAATTAGGAGCGGTGTGCCCTCAGTGAGGTCGAAGTGTTTGCGTCGAGAAAATCCGGGATTCTTCGCTTCGCTCTGAATGACACAAAGAAGAAGCTACTGAACCAGCGACGCGACTTTTGCCAGGGCCTCGTCGAGTTTCGTCGCGTCGCGGCCGCCGGCTTGGGCGAGGTCGGGGCGGCCGCCGCCGGTGCCGCCAACGATCGGCGCGATGTTCTTGATGATGTCGCCGGCTTTGATTTTCGAGGTCAGGTCGGGGGTTACTGCGACCAGCAGCGCGACTTTGCCTTCGCCCAGGTCGGAGCCTAGCGCGACCACCGCCGAGACGTGCTTCTGGCGCATCCGATCGGCGATTTCGCGCATCGAGCGGGGATCGACGCCGTCGAGCTTGCGGGTCACGATCTTGATGCCGCCGACCTCGCTGACGGTTTCTTCGGATGAGGCGCCGCCGGCTCCTGAAGCCAGTTTCTGCTCCATCGCGCGCAGTTTTTTCTCGAGCTCTTTTTCGCGGGCGAGCAATTTTTCGAGACGATCGACTGCTGCGCCGTCGCGCGCGCCGAGCTGAGCGCCGATTTCTTCGAGAATTTTCTCGCGCTTGCGGATCGTTTCGAGCGCGCCTTGTCCGGTCACCGCTTCGATTCGCCGGACGCCCGCGGCGACTCCCGATTCAGCTTCGAGTTTGAACATCCCGACGTCGCCGGTGCGCGAGATGTGGGTGCCGCCGCATAGCTCGACCGAAAAGTCGCCCATCCTGACCACGCGCACGCGGTCGCCGTACTTGTCGCCGAAGAATGCGAGCGCGCCGGCCTTCAGCGCATCGTCGTAGGCCATCTCCTCGACCGTCACCTCTGCGTTCTCGCGGATGCGCGCGTTGATTTCTTCCTCGATAGTCGCGAGCGTGTCGTCTTTGACCGGACCGGTGTGCGCGAAGTCGAAGCGCAGTTTGTCGGGATCGACCAGCGAGCCCGCTTGATGCACCGAACTGCCGAGCACGTCGCGCAGCGCATAGTGGAGGATGTGAGTCGCGGAATGATTGAGCCGTCGCGGCGTCGCGCCGAAGGCGATCAACCTTGAGCTTGACGCGCGCGCCGCGTGCGAAGTCGCCGGCGTCGCCGCGCAGGATGCGTCCGACGTGAACGATCGAGCCCTCAGCCTTGCGCGTGTCGGATACTTCGAGAATCGCGCCCGACACCGTCTCGATTACGCCGCGATCTCCGATTTGCCCGCCGCCCTCGGGATAGAAGGGCGTCTCCGCGACGACGACGGCAACCTGATCGCCGTCCTTGCCTCCCGCCGCGAGCACTTCGGACTCGCCTTCGTAAGTATGGTAGCCGACGAAGCGGGATGCGGTGCCCGCGCCGAGATTGATCTCCGGCGCGGCCGCGTCGTCTTTGCGCGCGGCGCGTCCGCGCTCTTTCTGCTCTTCCATCAGGCGGTTGAAGCCCGCGACGTCGACATCGATGGAGTGATTGCGCAGGACGTCCTCGGTCAGATCGAGCGGAAATCCGTAAGTGTCGTACAACTTGAACGCGATCTCGCCGGGCAGAGTATGACCGCCGCTCTTTTTGATGCGCGCGAGTTCGGTGTCGATCAGTTCCAGTCCTCGATCTAGCGTCTCGCCGAAGCGCGATTCTTCCTGCGTGATCGCTTCGGCGGTCTTCGCGGCCGCCTTCTTAATCTCCGGATACGCGTCGCCCATCGCCTCGACCACGCCCGCATGCGCCATCGCGAGGAACGGCCGATGGATTCCAAGATAGCGGCCATGACGCGCGGCGCGCCGAATGATTCGGCGCAGCACGTACTCGCGATCGGTGTTGCCCGGCATGACGCCGTCGGCGATGAGGAAGGTCATTGTGCGCGCATGATCCGCAATCGCGCGATAAGAGATGTCGCTGTCGACGTTTTTGCCGTACGGGTGGCCGTCGCCGAGTTCCTTTGCCGCTATCTCAATTTTCTTGATGATGGTCTGGAACAGATCGATGTCGTAATTGCCGAGGATCTTTCCTGTCTCGAGGCTCTGCAGCGCGGCGGCGACACGCTCGAGCCCGGTTCCCGTATCGACATGCTTCTTCGGCAGCGGGGTCAGCTTCCCGGACTCATCGCGGTTGTACTGAATGAAAACCAGGTTGCCGAGTTCGATGAAGCGCTCGCATCCGTCGACGTTCACGAAACATTTCTGGCCCGGATGATTTTTCTCGGGACTACACGCAGCCTCACCGCGATCGATGCTGATTTCCGAGTTATAACCACATGGTCCTGTCGGACCCATCTCCCAGAAATTATCCTTGTCGCCGAATCGCAGAATCCGATCGCGCGGCAGCACGTTCAGCTTGATCCAGATGTCCTCGGACTCCTTGTCATCCTTATGAACTGTGGCGTAGAGGAGCTTCGGATCGACTCCCCAGACCTTGGTGATGAGCTCCCAATGCCATCGAATCGCTTCTTCCTTGTAGTAGTCGCCGAATGACCAGTTCCCGAGCATCTCGAAGAACGTGTGATGGTAAGTGTCGCGGCCGACCGCTTCGAGATCGTTATGCTTGCCGGAAATGCGCAGGCATTTTTGAACGTCCACGACTCGCAGGTACTGCGGCGTACGCACGCCGAGGAAATAATCCTTGAACGGAACCATCCCGGCATTGACGAACAGCAGCGTCGGATCGCCTTTGGGAATCAGTGAGGCGGAGGGCACGATCGTATGACCGCGCTCAGCGAAAAAATCGAGAAACGATTGGCGAATTTTTGCAGTGGTCCAGCGCATGTGGTTCAGATTCTAGCTGGGGAAGGGCAAATCACTCAATTGTAAGCCAAACTGGTAGGACGGAATTTATTCCGTCAAATGAGCGAGAAGAAAACACGTCAAATACGTCGAGAAAACCAGTGGATCAAGCATCGACGAAATAAATTTCGTCCTACTACAGAAACGCAAGCAGCGTTCTGACTGCGGTGACCAGTTGGCCCGATGCGATGCGTCGGACACACTGGATCTTATGGACATCAGTATCGACGCTCCTACCCGCACCCGCGAGCCTTTCTCCTTCACTAGTTTCTTTCTGATGCACAAGGGCGATTTGACCCTGGCGTTTTCGTTCTTTGTCTACCTCGTCAGCCTCGCCGCCCTTATGTTTACCCATTTCAAGACGGCGTCCGAGATTGCGGTCTCGATGGCGGAGGCGGCTTTGATAGGCGGGCTCTGCGATTATATCGCGCTCAAAATGATCTTCGAGCGGCGATGGTACCTGCCCAACTCGGGCGTGCTGCCGCGAAATCGCGAGAAGCTGGTCGACGGAATCGCAGCGACGATCGAAAACGAATGGCTCACGCCGCAAATGATCGGGCGCAAGCTGAGCGACATGGATCTCGTGCGGCGGCTCGGCACGTATCTGCAAGAGTTGAAGCTCAACGACATCCTGGGGCAGGCGGGTCTAGAGCGGTTAATCAGCAATGCGATTAACTACCTCGAATCGCCGGAGAAGCGCGATCGCCTCGAGAAAGTTCTGAAGCGGATGCTGCCGAAGACGGTCACGCGGATCTACGCGGTGATGGGACGATTCGGCGCGGAGTCGATCGGCTCGCGTATCGCGGCAAATCTGCGCAAACGGCTGCCTGAGCTGCAGAACGATCCCGAGCTGCGCGAAACGATCGAAAGCGCAATTCACGAGCTGGGGGCTCAGCTTCACGAACGCGACAGTTACGCGAATCAATTTGCGCAGAAGCTGATCGACAACCTGGTGCGTCGGACGGTCGAGGCCAGTCGCGGGCAGATTACGCATATGGTGCGCGAGAACCTCGCGCGGCTGTCGGACGATCAGATCAGGATTCAGATCGAATCGAAGACGCGGACCCATCTGGACTGGATTCGCGTCAACGGCGGGCTGTTCGGCGCGTTCTTCGGGCTGCTGTTCGCGCTATCGCGGATACTGTCGCATAACGGACCGGCGATATTGGCGCATTTTCATGTTGGGATGTGAAGATGAGAAGAAGGAGCCGGGATTCTTCGCTTCGCTCTGAATGACACAAAGAAGTGAATGACACGGGAAAAGAAACCTGAGAGCAAAATGGCGTCCTCGCCATTTTGCGATTAGTACTGGGTGCAGGGGTTACCCCTGCCGAAGGAAGCGTGAAACCCACCGCGGGTTTCACATACGATTAGTTAGCCTTTTTTCTTGGGGGCCTGCGCTGGCGGCTCTTCCGGCTCCTCAACTGCTGCCTCGGGTGGGAGTGCGACGGGTTTTGCGGCCAATTTTTCGCGGACCTTGGCTTCGATTTCTTCGGCCAGCTTTGGATTTGCTTTGAGCAAGTCGCGGGCGTTTTCGCGGCCCTGGCCGATGCGCTCGCCGCCGTAGGAGTACCAGGCGCCGAGCTTCTCGATGATGTTGTGCTCGCTGGCCATATCGACCAGCTCGCCTTCTTTTGAAATGCCGGTGCCGTAGAGGATGTCGAATTCGGCCTCGCGGAACGGCGGCGCGACCTTGTTCTTCACGACTTTGACCTTGGTGCGCGAGCCGATCACTTCGGTCGCGTTCTTGATCGTGCCGATTCGCCGGATGTCGATTCGCACCGACGAATAAAACTTCAGCGCATTGCCGCCGGTGGTGGTTTCCGGGTTACCGAACATCACGCCGATTTTCATCCGGATCTGGTTGATGAAGATAACGATGGTGCGCGAGCGCGAGATGATCGAAGTGAGCTTGCGCAGCGCCTGCGACATCAGGCGGGCCTGCAGGCCCATTTGCGGCTCGCCCATCTCGCCTTCGATTTCCGCGCGCGGCACGAGCGCCGCCACCGAATCGATTACCAGCACGTCGATCGCGCCCGATTGCACCAGCGTCTCGGTGATTTCGAGCGCCTGCTCGCCGTTGTCGGGTTGCGAGATAAGCAGGTCCTCGACTTTGACCCCGAGCTTGCGGGCGTAGGCGGCGTCGAGTGCGTGCTCGGCGTCGATAAAGGCGCACGTCCCGCCCATCTTCTGCGCCTCGGCGATACATTCCAGCGCGAGCGTGGTCTTGCCCGAGGATTCCGGCCCGTAGATTTCAACGACGCGTCCGCGCGGCAATCCGCCAACGCCGAGCGCGACATCGAGTCCGAGCGATCCGGTCGGGACGACCGCGATGTCGGCGGAAATCGCCTGCTCGCCGAGCTTCATAATCGAGCCCTTGCCGAATTGTTTCTCGATTTGGCTGAGCGCCAGGTCGAGCGCTTTACTTTTGATCTCTATCGCCATCGCCTTTGCCTATGCGGAATTTTGTTTATTCGCTGCGAATCTTGCCACAAACTCGTGTCGATAGCTCTATCTACGCGGCGGTCCCTGTCAACAGGGCTGTGGACAACAGACGTTGGTGTTACGAAAGGAACAAATATTGACTTCCAGTTAGCAACGAAGTGCACGGCTAACGCGATTGGAACAGGAACGTCGCGAGTGCTTCGTAGCGGGCGGCGTCGGGGCCGAGATGGCTGCGGTAGAGTGTAAGCGATTCGATTTTCGAGACGCCGAACTCGCGGGCTTGCGCCGCGCGCAACGCCTCGCGGGTTTCGCGCGCGATCGACCGATCGCCCACGCGTCCAATCGTAAGATGCCCACTCCATCGACGCTTCTCACGCTCGAATCCGTACTCGGCCGCGACCGTTTCCAGCCGCGCCGCAAGAGCAGCGAGCGCGCCCGCTTCCACATTATGCAAGCCGACCCAAATCGCGCGCGGATGCTCGAGGTCGGGAAACGCGCCGAGTCCCGCCGCGGCGAGCTCGAACGGCGCGGTCCTGATCGCGAGCTGATGAAGTCCCGCGGTCAGCTGCTGCAATCGATGCGAATCGACCGCCGGTCCGAGAAATTTCAGCGTGATATGCAGATTCGCGCGCGGGACCCATCGGACGCCGTCGCCCGGACGCTTCAACTCATCAATCGTTTTCGCGACGGAGTCCTCGACCTGATCGCTCATCCGGATCGCGACGAACGCGCGCACACCCTTGGCCTCGCGCGGCCCGAATTCGTCGCGCAAATTAGTTCGTGCCTGATCTTCAGACCAATGCGCCATTGGATCCCGATTGAAGCTAGGTTGAGCCGCCCGATCCCTGGTCCAGCGCGCCGCCGACCCCGACTGCCAATTCATGCTCGACCAGTGGCAGCCGGTCGTTGCCGAAGAACATCGAGCCCTCGACGAACATCGTGGGCGAGCCGAAGCCGCCGCGCGCGATCAGCTCCTCGACGTTAGCGCGGAGCCTGGCCTTGTATTCCTCGGAAGCGATCTTGGTAAAAAATTCTTTTTCGTCGAGACCGACTTCCTGCACGATTTCGCGCATCACGTCGTCCTGGCTGATGTCCTTGTCGTCGGTCCAGTAACTCTCGAACACGCGCCGGGAGTAACGCGAGATTACGCGATGCTCGTCGGCGACGAATGCACCACGCATCGCCTTGACCGAATTGACCGGAAAGACGGTGGGGTTGCCGATTTTGATACCGTAAAATTTCGCCCAGTCGCGAAGATCCTTGACGTAATATTTCGCCTTGACCGGAACCGGTTTGGCGCGGCTCTCGTACACCGAAGGATTGACCGTGTTGAACAGTCCGCCGACGAGGATCGGCCGCCAGATCAGTTCCGCATCGTGGCGCCGCGCGACGTCCTCGATCTTGGTGAAGGCAAGATAGGTCCACGGGCTGGAGCAGTCGTAAAAAAATTCGAGTTTTTTCGGCATCGTCAGATCCCCCTTCTATAGTAGCTCACCGAATCGCGGCGAGCATCAGTTCTGCGCCCTCTCGACGCCGCCCTTGCCGTCGATCGCGATCAAGTCCGCGCGCACGTAGCCGATGTATGCCTGCGACTGAATCCGCAGGGGCAGATGGCGGTCGTCAGCCGAGATCCACAAGGTGGTCCCGTGCGCCTCGCTGCGGAGCTCGCCGTCGCTGACGTACCAAACGTCGGGCACGACTTTCCAGGCATCGAAGTCTCCCATGTCGAGGTGGATCTTCTCGCGCTTATCGACCACGAACGCGAAAACGTAGCGTTGGCTGCCGCTGAAGACGTCGAAGGCGTAGGTCTTGCCGGGCGCGAAATCCTGCGTCAGCGCCATCATCGCGCCCGAAATCGGTCCCCACGGATCCGATGCGATGTACTCCTTGCTCTGGGTGCCCTTGTGATTTTTTTTGGTCATCGTGACGATCTGCGTGTGCCGATCGATCGTCACGTCGTAGTAGTTGAGGCGCGATTTTTCGTGCTGGACCAGGTAGACGCCGCTCGAGTGGAGCGTGTCGTCGGCCATGCTCTCCTTCATATAGTCGCGCATCTTGTAGAACAGATCGGCGAATGCGTTGGTCTCGATCCAGATTTCGCCGAGCCATCGATTCTGATCGTTCTTTTGAGCCTTGTGGAACTCGAGACGCGCCTGTGCCGCGGGAATCCCGACCCACGATGCCTGGTAGACCAGCTGCTCACCGTCGTGAAACGGAATCGGGCCTGGCTTGTATGCTGGCACCTTCGCCTGGATTTCCGGCGGTAGCGCCATCGGAGTGGGGGCCGGTGTCGGTAGATGACGATGCTTGTGCTTGTGAGCGGGCGCCGATTCCGCCGGCGGGCTCGAATCGGAAGCACCCGATGCGATCATCGTGCCTGCTAATGCGCTCACGACAAGCATAAACGCGGCGATTACAACGCGCGCTAACGTGTCGCGGCGCATATTCTCCGGCCGCGGTGATACGTCGCGATTCGTTGCCCGATTCCTTGCAATGCCTGTCATGATCACCAATAATTCTGGCCGATTGGGGAGGTGCTGGAAATGACTATCACGCGAAATTTATTTTTTGTCCTCGCGCTTGGTGTCGCGGTTGCCGTTCCCAGGCTGGCTTTCGCGCAGTATGGCGGGCAGGGATTGGGCAGCGCGCTCAGTTCCAATCCAATGTCGCATCAGGGGCAGGTGAAGCCCGGCGTCGACGACATGCAGGCCAATGCGGCAACGGAAACGCCTTTCAAGATTATCAAGGACGTCGAGCTCGGACTCAAAGACGCCGACCCCACAGTGCGTGTTACCGAACTCGAGAAACTCCGCTTTCTCCAGGATCCCAAGGTCAATCAGCTTCTGACGACTTCGCTGTCCGACCCGGACGTGCGGGTCAAGATCAAAGCCATCGACATCCTGGGCGCGCGCGAAGCGAACGACGCGGTGACGCCGATGTCGACGATGCTGTTCCTGCGGTCGACCGAGCCGATAGTAAAGCTGCACCTGGTGGCGGCGCTGGGCAGGATCGGCGATTCGCAGGGCACGCTGCCGATAATGCAGTACCTGGGCGAAGATCAGGATGAGCGCGGCCGGGGCACCGCGGTTTTTGCGCTGGGTGAGATCGGAAGCGACAAGGCGGTCCCGCTGCTGAATGCGGTGGTGGCGCAAGATCAGAGTCAGATGGTTCGTCGGCTCGCGAAAGAAGCGCTGCAAAAGGTCAGTGGTGAGATGCCGACCGAGCGCGCCAAGACGATAGCTGCGAACACGAACAAAGATAACGAGCCAACCGATCAGAAACTCGCCAAGCTGCGCGAGATGGACAAGAAGATGTCGGACATGGAGCGCTGATCGCTCGACGTCCGCGCAGGTTCAGAGCAGAGGCAGAATCTTGAATCGCGCGCGAAACGACGCGCGCTGTAAAAGGACCCTCACCTTCGATCCTCTCCCATTCTGGGAGAGGGGAAGAAATCCGAGCGAAGTTTCCTCAGCGGGAAGCTAACCCGCGTTCAATCCACTCGCCGGCCATCACGCCGTCGCCGCACCATTTGCTGTTCGCGACGACTTGGCTGCCATTGACCATCACGTGCTCGATGCCGACTGGGGCTGTCGTGGGGGTTCTTGAGTCGGCGGCGCATCCTATGGTTTCGGGGTTGAAGATTACCAGGTCTGCGGCGTAGCCCTCACGCACGAGGCCGCGCGCGCCCAGGCGCATCCGCTTTGCCGCCATCCCTGTAGCTTTGTGAACGGCGTCTTCCAGCGTCAGCAGTTTCATCTCGCGCACGTAGTGGCCGAGGATTCGCGGGTAGGTGCCGAAGCTCGCCGGATTGTGATGGCCGTGCGAGGTGAGAATGGTGTCCATCTCGAACAGGTTCAGCGGATGCTTCATCGCTTCCTGCAGCGCGTGCTCGTCGCCGAAATCGTCGCCGCTATATAGATGATTCAACACGCGCGCGCGGGTTCCGCTCTCGCGAGTGATAGTCAGGTAGGCGTCGACCGGATCGAGTTTCAGCTCGTCGGCGATCTGACCGAAGAACTTTCCTTCGAGATAGCTAAGTTCGGGCTTGACCGCCCACATGAGCTGAACCGAATCGGCGATAAAGGTCTTGAGCGGCTGGAATCCGTCGCGCAATTTCGCCCATCCGTCGGATGAATCGAGCAGACCCTCGAGTCCGGTCTGCGCCCACGCCGGAAAAATGACGCGAATGGTGGTGTTGCCGCAGGTATAGGGGAAAGTATCGAACGCGATGTCGACACCGTCGTTCTTGTGACGCTCAACTTCAGCGATGGTGTTGTCGACCGTCTTCCACGTGCGGCGTCCCACAAAAATAAGATGCGAGACTTGCAGCGGGACGCCCGCCTCGCGCGCGACGTTCGCCATCTCGCGCACGGCCAGGATGTTGTGCGGCGTGCGGCTGTCGAAGAATAACGAGCGCTCCGAGTATGCGCGCAGATGCGACGTGAGGACGCCGTTTGCCGCCGCAGCGACGCGTGCGAGGGCGGCCAACTCTGCCGGCTTCGCGATCATCCCGGGGAAATAGCCGAGACCGCATGAGAGCCCGACGGCGCCGTCGGCCATCGCACGCTCGACCATCGCCTGCATCGCGCGCAACTGATCCGCCGACGGTTCGCCCGCGTCCGAACCCATCACGCTCAGGCGAATGCTGCCATGCCCCGCCAGATGCGCGACGTTGAGCGCGAGTCCCTGGCGTTTCAGATGCGCGGCGAAGCCGGCAACGTCGTCCCATTCCCAATCGAACTTCCGCTCGGCGCACAGTCGGCCCGACTCGTCGAGCATCCGCTGCCGCTCGCGCATCACGGGCGCCACTGAAAATCCGCAATTGCCGCCGACGAACGTCGTCACGCCTTGCAGCAGAAACGGCTTCAGGATTTGCCCGTGATCGGCAATCGGAAGCACCCAGTCGGAATGCGAATGCAAATCAATGAAGCCCGGTGCGATCACCAATCCGGTCGCATCGATCTCTCGCGCGCCGGATGCGCTCGCAGCGTCGGCCGGATCGATCACCGCGGCTATTTTGCGATCTTTGATCGCGACGTCGGCCTGAAAGCGCGGGGCGCCGCTGCCGTCGACGACGACGCCATTGCGTACGATTACGTCATATTCCATGCACGCGATTATTCGCGAGCGGCAGCGTCCAGCGCAAACCGGCTCAGACGCTGGGGAAGGGTAAATCACTCTATTGAATGTGAAACCCGCGCTGGGTTTCACACTTCCTTCGGCAGGGGTGACCCCTGCACCCAGTGAAAAGGACTAATCGCGAATGGCGAGGACGCCTTTTTGCTCTCAGGGTTCTTTGGGCGCATCTACGCGCGGTTGCAGACATTTCGCTGCGCCGATGATCCTGTCGAGCATTGCGCGTCCGTCACATTTCAGGAACGCGAATTTTAATTCTGCTTAACGACGCGGTCATCGGTGCGCGCGATGGCGTCGGCTAAGTCCTCCGGATCTAAACGCATCCTAACCGTAGCGGAGGAATTTACGAAGGTGAAGCAGAAAAGACCAACAACCAGAAGACGGCTTGTGAGCGTCGTCGCCGGAATATGCATTCTGGCGATGGCGTCCGGTTCAAGCGTGCTCGCCGATGGCCATGGCCAGGGACAAGGCGGAAACGGCCAAGGCAATCACGGCGGCGACCAAAACCAAATCCAGCACGTGCTGCTCATCAGCATCGACGGAATGCATGCGCTGGATTTTCTAACCTGCGCGGCCAACGGCACCTGTCCGAATCTCAAGGCCCTGGCCACAACCGGCATCAACTACCTGAATACCTCGACCTCGAAGCCGTCGGATTCATTTCCGGGACTGATGGCGCTAATGACAGGCGGATCGCCGCGCACGATGGGCGTCAATTACGATGTGGCGTATGACCGCGCGCTCAACCCGCCGCAGAATGACACCGGCAATGGGTTGTTGGGCACGGGTCCTTGCACGCCTGGAACCCCTTCAGGCACGAGCACCGAATTCGACGAAGGCATCAACCTTAACAGTATTCCGGGTGTCCATGCTCAAGAGGATCTTAACGGTGGCGCGCCGAGCGGCGACGGCGGGATCAACTCGATCGATTCAACCCGGCTGGAACGCGACTCGAGCTGCAATCCGGTCTATCCGTGGAACTTCGTCCGCGTCAACACGATTTACGGAGTTATACACGCAGCAGGCGGTTACACAGCCTGGTCTGACAAGCATCCGTCGTATTCGTCCGTTGGCGGCCCGAGCGGTAGTTCCACCGACGTCGAATCGTCGACGATTACTACGCGCCCGAAATCAACTCCAATTCCGCGAACTACCTGAACCCGACGACGCGGCGCGTTTCCGGCGTTGATTCCGGCCGGGTGCAATCCGTTGCCCGACCAATTCGCCGTAGCCGCCAACGATGACTACACCGGGAGCTTCCAGAATATCCAGTGCTATGACGGCCTAAAGGTGAACGCCATCCTCAATGAGATCGATGGCAAGAACCACGACGGCACCGGCAAAACGCCAGGTGCCGAGCATCTTCGGCATGAACTTCCAGGCGGTTAGCATCGGCCAGAAACTGATTTACAAGGATGGGCCGACTGTTCCTGCGGGTTATAGTCTGGCCGGCGGTTACACCGATTCGATTGGGAACCCCGAGTGCCTCGCTGATGCAGGAAATCGAGTTTGTCGATCGTTCGATCGGAGCAATGGTCAACGAGCTCAACGTGCAACATAAGCTCAAGTCGACGCTGATCATCATCACGGCGAAGCATGGCCAATCGCCGGTCGACACCAGCCGCTATATCCGTGACGGATCCGACGATCCGGCGACGATCTCTCATCATGCCTCCCGGACTCCGAGCTTAACCAGATCGGACCGACCGAGGATGACGTCGCGCTGCTGTGGCTTAAGCCAGGCTGCAACGTCGCTACTGAGGTGGGCGTGCTTGAAACCATGTCTCCCGCGCTTCCGTTGGCTTCGAATATCGCGGGCATCGGCGAGATTTTCTCAGGTCCTTCGATTGCCCTCTACTACAACTCGGGAGATTCGCGCGCGCCGGATATCCTGGTTACACCCAATATCGGCGTGACCTATTCGAACAGCGGGAAGAAACAGGCCGAGCACGGCGGCTTCGCACATGACGACGTCAACGTGATGATGCTGGTATCGAATCCGTCGATCTCGGCCAGTACGGTTACCAGCCCGGTCGAGACGGCGCAGGTTGCTCCGACGATCCTGCAGGCGATGGGACTCGATCCGTACAGCCTGCAGGCGGTGCAGATGGAAGGCACGCAAGTACTGCCGGGATTTCGTTTAGGCGGCGACGATAATCAGTGAGTGAGGGCAGGCACGGACTCCTTCCCCCGAGTTCCGAGCCGCTCTAACAAGGGCGGGCGTGGCCGAGCGATCCCGGCCGCGCCCGCCCTCTCTCTTTAAGCCGCGTTTACTTTGGGCATGTTGGAATTTCGGGCACACTTATTTTTCCGATGATCGACGGAATGAATGCCATTCCGCCTGGATTGCCGAGACCCGTGATTATCGGCGTGCTTACGCCTGTGCTGAAATCTGTCCTGCCGACGAAACCGAATGTTCCGGTATCGTCCTGGAACGCGGTGTATGCGGCGCCGATGAAGAAGTATGGAGCCGTGATCTTGAACACCGTCTGCAACTGCTTATCAGCGAAAAATTATGAAGCCCGAGTTCGAGGTAGCGAATGCGGTGTCGTCGGCCATCAAACCCGCAAAAGGAGTGGGTCCCGTCGGCGTCGGGTAAGTCAGCGGTACGACAAAGGCGCTCTGGCACGATTGCCCGGGAAAGTGCACGACGACCAACTCGCCGTCGCCCTGCGAATCGAGGACCAGCTCGCCGAATGGATCGAGGATCATCGAATCGGGATCCTGCAGGTTGAGCGTGACGGTCGCGCCCGTGAGAACGCTCGTCGCCGACGCTTCGCCGGCCAGCACGGGAGCCACTTTGAGCTTCTTTTTCTTCAGATCGACGCTGATGATCGCGGGACCCGTATTCGGATTGTTCGCCGGATTCGAGGCACTGATGAAGATCCCGCCGTCGGTGAAGACCAGGTCATCGTAGCCGCCGCCGTGCGGAGTCGGCTCCGGAAATTGAATCACGGTCTGCTTGGCAGTCTTGAGATCGATTATCGCCAGGTTGGGATTCGCATCTTCGTTCTGGAGCGCCCACAAGGTGCCGTCCGATGGATTGATCCGCAGACCGTCGTTGTGCCCTACAACCGTGAACGTCGTAATCACTTTCCCAGTCATGTCGTATTCGACGATGGTGCTCATCGCGCCGCCGGAACCGTCGGGCGCGCCGCCGTTTCCATAGCCGATGAAGATATTGCTCTCGTTGAACGTGACCGAATCAGGATCGCTGTATACACCCTCGCTCTGCGCAAAGGTGCTCAGTGCGTAGGGAGGCGATACCACCGGTCCTACGATCACCCCGGTACCCGCAGCCGCGCCTGAGGCTGCAACCATAAACCCCAGGAAGACCGCGCTGGTGAGCCTCGAAACTAGTCTCGATTTCATTTGATCTCCTCCGCCGGAAAAATCTCGGCAGTCGGAAATCAGACCTCAGGTGGAGATGCTCGCACGAGCAGGCGCGGGTTAATTTTAGAAAAACTTGCGATTAAATTTGCGGCCTCGGCTAGAACCGGCCCTTTCGCCACTCGTTGATTGGCGCGAGCGCATCGTACACAATCGACGGTTTCCCCTGGAGGCTTTGATCGTGCCGCAGATTCTTGTTCAAGAACTGTCGAAGTCGTATCTCGTCTCCGAACGCGAAGCCGGCGCCTGGGGCGCGGTCAAGGGACTCGTGCGCCGGCGGCGCAGAGTTATCGAGGCGCTCAAGGGCATCAGCTTCTCGCTCGAACGCGGCGAACTGCTCGGCTTTATCGGGCCTAACGGCGCCGGCAAGTCGACGACCATAAAAATCCTGTCGGGCATTCTCAGGCAATCGTCCGGACGCTGCGAAGTGCAGGGCCTCGTTCCGTGGCGCGATCGAATACAGCACGTCGCGCGCATCGGCGTGGTTTTCGGACAGCGCACCCAGCTCTGGTGGGACCTGCCGGTGATCGAGGGCTTCGAGTTGCTGCGCGACATCTACCGCGTCGAGGATGCGGATTACCGCAAAAGTTTGGACGCGATGGTCTCGCTGATGCGGCTCGAACGGCTGCTCGATCAGCCGGTGCGCCAGCTCTCGCTCGGCCAGCGCATGCGATGCGAGATCGCGGCGGCGATGCTGCATCGGCCGGAGATCCTGTTCCTCGACGAGCCGACGATCGGTCTCGATGCGCCGTCGAAGCTCGCGGTGCGCGAGTTCGTGGGCACCCTCAACCGCGAGGCGGGGGTCACCGTCATCCTGACTACTCACGACATGCACGATATCGAGGCGCTGGCGCAGAGGGTGATTGTCATCGGCAACGGCATCATCATGGCCGACACTTCGTTCGAGCGGCTGCGCGCGGAAGTGCTGACCGAGCGGCGGCTGTTGATCGACTTCGCCGGAAAGGCGCCGGCGCTCGAGATTCCCGGCGTGCGGGTGCGCAGTTGCGAGGGCAACTCGATAGAGCTGGAGTTCGATCCGCGGCAGGTGCCGGCGCCGGAGCTGATCGGACGAATTACCGCCGAGCATGACCTGCTGGACTTCCACCTCGAGCAGCCACGAATCGAGGAAGTAATCGCGCACTTCTACAAGTTGCACGGCGCGACCGAAGCATGACCAGCGTACGCCCATACCTGACGGTGTTCCGGATGCGGTTCGTGCTGATGCTGCAATATCGTGCGGCGGCGCTCGCCGGTTTCGGCACGCAATGCTGGTGGGGATTTATCAAGGTGATGGTGTTCGCGGCCTTCTTCCGCAGCACGACGGCGCATCAGCCGATGAACTTTGCCGAAGCCGTCACCTACGTATGGCTGGGGCAGGCGTTTCTCGCGCTGCTCCCATGGCTTTCAGATCCGGATATCGCGCAGATGGTGGCGAGCGGCAATGTCGCGTACGAGCGCTTGCGTCCGCTCGATACCTACTTCTACTGGTACGCGCGCGCGATGGCGTGGATGATCGCGCGGGCATTGCCGCGAGCCCTGATGATGTTCGCGTTCGCCTGTTTGATCGTGCCGCTGTTGGGGATGGGCGACTGGCGGCTCAGACTGCCGGCGACGCCCGAATCCGCCGCGCTGTTTATCGGCGCGATGGCGGTGACGGTGATGCTTTCGAGCGCGATGGTGATGTTCCTCAACCTGGGCTGCGTGATCACGCTGTCGGAGCGGGGCGTGAACTCCCTGGTGGTGCCGTTTGTTCTCGGCCTTTCGGGCAGCATCGTGCCGCTCCCGTTCTTTCCCAACTGGCTACAGCCGCTGCTGTTCGCTCAACCTTTCGCCGGCCTGGTCGATATCCCATATCGGATATATTTCGGCGGGCTTACCGGAGGAATCGCGATTGCGGGAATCGCGCAAATGCTTGCGTGGACGATTGTGCTCGGGTTCGTGGGGCATCGATCGCTGCGCACGGCGATGAACCGCCTGCAGGTTCAGGGTGGATAGACGATGAACGCCTTTCAGCTCTATCGCCGATATGTCGCGGCGTCGATTCGCGGGCAGATGCAATATCCCGGATCGTTCCTGATGATGGCGATGGGGGAATTCATCGTGACCTTCACCGAGTTTGTCGGGGTGTGGGTGCTGTTCCGCCGGTTCGGGCAGATTCGCGGCTGGACCTTCGCCGAGATCGCGATGTTCTATGGAACCGTCAACGTCAGCTTCGCGATCGCCGACAGCATTTCGCGCGGCTTCGACGTCTTCGGTCCCCAGTTCGTCAAGACCGGGAACTTCGACCGTCTGTTGGTCCGTCCACGCGCAACAATCCTTCAGCTACTGGGCTACGAGCTCAGGCTGACAAAAATCGGAAGACTGACGCAGGGCGTGATCGTGCTGGCGATCGCGACCCACTTGCTCGGAATCGGATGGGACGCGCGCAAGCTTGGGCTGATCGCCGCTGCGATCGCGAGCGGAGTCGCGCTGTTCGTGGGAATCCTCATACTGCAAGCGACGCTCGCGTTCTGGACCGTCGAGAGCCTCGAGATTGCGAACACTCTCACCTACGGCGGGGTCGAAGCGGCGCAATATCCGCTGGATATCTATTCACGATGGTTCCGCGACTTTCTAATTTTTGTTGTGCCGATCGGATGCGTCGCTTATTTTCCGATCCTTCGCATCCTGGGCCATCGCGCACCGCTGCCAGCGCCCGGATGGCTCCTCAAAGCGTCCCCGCTGGCGGGCATTGTCTTTCTGTTAATAGCGCTACGCGTATGGCGCGTCGGCGTCCGCCACTACACGTCGACCGGAACCTGACAGTTGTGCGCACCTTGGTTGTTCGGAGGTCGTGAGTACAGTGTCTGATCCTGATCGTTCCAATCTTGACGACGAATACTGCGAGCGCATTCGTACGCTCCTTGAGGACGCCTACGTCTCAGCAGATGAGCGAGGCGATGTCTTTGGTGGTTCGGGCTCGACGGGGGACCTGACGAGCTGGGAAGGAAAGCGCCGCGTGATCGCCCTGGCTTTCGATCGGGCGGGCAACTGGCTCGATGTCGGCTGTGCGAATGGCCTGCTGATGGAAACCTTGACGGCATGGGTCGCGGAGAGCGGCCATCGTATCGAACCCTATGGGCTCGATCTCTCGGAGCGGATTGCGGAGCGGGCGCGCCTGCGACTTCCGCATTGGGCGACGCGGATCTGGACCGGGAATGTGATGAAGTTCGAGCCGCCGATTCGATTTGACTATGTCACTGCGCTGTCGGATGCAGTGCCGATGCAGAGTCGAGGAACGCTACTCAAACGTCTCGCTCGCCGGTACCTCAAACCCGGCGGACGTCTCATATTGAGCTGCTATCGACCCGGCGCTTTTCTGCTCGGGAAGCCTGCGCTCGAAGCCGAGTCGGCATCGGAGATCCTCCGCGCTGAGGGTTTCGAGCCGGTCGGCGAGGCCGAGGTTCGCGATCCTCTAACCGGCGCAGCCAAGGTGCGGGTCGCCTGGGTGAATGTCGGCAGGTGAAGGGAGATTCCGCCGCGTTCACACTTTGATCAAGCCGTCGACGTTGCCGCTGGGATGCGGGCGGCCGGGGAATACTCGATCGATTTGTGAATCCGTGAACTGCATGTGCGAGCGCAGGACCGTTGCGATTGGTTCGCGGAAGTCGGTCGTTACTGCGAGGTCGCGTTCCTGGTAGAGGCTCGCGGTCGAGAGCCCGGGCCATTTGCCGTAAACTTTTCCCCCTTCACCGGACCGCCCATCACCCACATCACGTTGCCGTGACCGTGGTCGGTGCCGCCGTTGCCGTTCTCATGCATCGTGCGGCCAAATTCTGAAATAACCAGGATGACGGTGTCCTGGTAGCTCGGCCCAAGCTGCTTGGAGAGACTCGCGAGGCCCTCGCCGAGCGGCTTCAGGTGTCCCGCGAGCTGGCCGTTCGCGGCGCCTTCGCTGACGTGGGTATCCCAGCCGCCGAGCGCCATGAACGCGACGCGAATCGTCGGATCGCGCCCAATCAGTCGCGCGAGTCGGTCGGTGTCGTCGGAAAATCCTTGCGGCGAGGGCGCGCCGGCGTTGGCCTCGGTCATGTCCTGCGTCAGTTCGCTCACCAGCCGCATGCGGGCCTGGCGTCCGTCGCGATATGCGCGGCTGATCGAATCGTCGCCGACGTACATCTTGTCGAACGCGGCTTCGATCATCGGCCGGTCCATTGGCATCGGTTTTTCAGCAGCGCGGCCAAGCGCGATATTCGCGACCGGCACTCTACCGCTCAGAATCCGCGGCACCGTCGGCCCGAGACTCAACGCCTCGGTCGGCGAATGGGTCCCCGGAATAGCGGAGAGCGTGCGATTCAGCCATCCGTCCTGCGTCGTTCTGACGCCGGGGGTGCCGCTGTCCATGAAATCCTGCGCGTCGAAATGCGATCGCGTCGGATCGGGCGATCCGCACGCATGTACGAACGCGAGCGTGCCTTCGCGCCACTGGCTGTCCATCGGAGCGAGTGCGGGATGCAATCCGAAATGCCCGTCGAGATCGATCACGCCGTCGTTCGCGCCGGTGCGTCCGATCGCGATCGTCGGGCGTGCGTCGTAGTAAGCAGGCTCGCCATGCGGCACCACCACGTTCAGGCCGTCGACCGCGCCGCGCAGGAACACCACGATAAGCCTGCGCTTGCTTTCGGTGTCGAGCGAGCGCGCCGCCCATGCATTCGGGCTGAGCAACACGATCCCGGACGCCGACAGAATCGCGGCGCGGCGCAAAAACGCGCGCCGGCTGATTGGAGTCGCAGGACTACACTCGATGCAATCATTACTTTCCTGAAAAGGATTCTTCATGGTGAACTCTCAGCGCTTCATGAACTCGGGACTGCCTAGAATCAGCGGCGCGCGCAGATTTGTCGGCGACGCTTCGACCGCATTGGCCGTCGCCGGTGAAAAATAATCGCCGAGCGTCGCCGCGAGCTGCACCGGATCGGGCGGCGTCATCTTGGGTCCATGTGGTCCCGGATCGAAGTTGATATTCACTTTGCCGGCGCCGTTGCGCGCGACCGCCGGTGGCTCGTGACGCATCTCGCCACCACCGCCGGCGTCCGCGTCTTCTTCGAATGGCGGATTTTCCAGCGGCAGATTTCCCGATCCGAGCGCGGTCGCAAAGCTTAGCCGCGTCATCATCGCGTCGGGATTCAGCCACGCGTCCTGGGTGTTGGCGTAGCCGTTGGGCGTCTGACACGCGTACAGCGGCATGCCGAGAATCTGCATCGTGCCGTACAGCGGCCGGTAGTTGCGAATCGGCACGCCGGTCGCGCGCACGCACGAGATAACGTACTCGTATGGCGTCTTGAACTTGGCCCCGTAGTTTCGCGGGTCCCAGAATTCCGCGCTGGTGAACATCGTCTCGAGCACCGCGCGAGTCTCGCCGTCGGTCGCGAGGTATCGCTGAGCCATCCGCTCGACCAGCGCTTTCGGCGGATCGTCGGCGACGAAGTATTGGGCGAGCTTGAAACTCAGATGCTTCGCTGTCGCGGGACTGCGCGCGAGGACGTCGAGCGCATGCTCGCCTTCCTCGATCCCGCCGCCTTCTATTTGGTGTCCTAAAAATGTCTGACTCGAAAAATCGTGACGCGATTCGTCGAAGTAAAATCCGCTGGGATCGGCCGCAGCCGCGCCAAACCGCCCGAAGTTTTGCCGCCGGCGCATGAATTGAAACATCCCGGCCATGCGCTCGCCGCCCTCGCGGCGATTTTCAGCACCACCGCCGCCGCCGGGCTTCGGCAGTCCCCATCCGGTCAGAATGTGCGCGAGCGCGATCACGTCGGCCTGCGTATATCCGCCGTTGACGCCGAGCGTGTGCAGCTCCATCAGCTCTCGCGCGTAGTTCTCGTTGATACCTTCGAACTTGCCCTTCGAGCCGGGACTGTTGGGCGCGGTGTTCTGCCAGTTGTCGAGGTAGAACATCATCGCCGGATGATGCGCGGTCGCGCCGAGGATCGTGCGGAACTTGCCCAAGGTATGCGGCCGAATAGCAGTCTCCTCGAACGCGCCGGTCCAGATGAGGTCGAGACCCTTGCCCGCGAAAACGTTGAAGTGATTGAACCAGAACGCGGTCATCACTTCCTGCAACTGGCGCGGCCCTTCGATCGCGCGCATCATCCGCGCCTCGACCGCCTCACGCATCACGACTCGCTGCTTGATTCTCAAGTCCTTGGTCGCGTCCTTGACCGCATTCTTGTCGCCGCCAGCGTCGGCCTTGGCGTCCTTGCGCGCGAGGTTGATCGGCCGCTGATACTCGATGAACAGCGCGATCGGACTCATGTGCAGCGTGTGGAGGTCGTTGACGCGATCGGTCAGGTCGCTCGGGATAGCAATCGACTCGGGATGCAGTTGCTCCTGGACATAGCGCTCAGGCCCCGTAGCACTGACGTGTTCAAAGTCGCCGGGCCGCGGCCCGAATGCGAGCCGATTGAGAACATGTAGGATGCGGTCCTGCTTGGATGCTTCGAAAGCCACGACAGGTCACTCGTCTATAGTACGAACACCGCAGCAAGCGGATTCACAGTATTTTGACGTATCCGGGGGTGTTTTCGTTTACCTCGAGGAGCGTCCCCAAGCTTCGATTAAGCGCTCGAATGCTTTGCGCAGTTCGGGATCCTTCAACTCCGGCAACTCGATGGATTTTCGCACTGCCCGCGGCACCGTGCGTAATTTTGGACGCTCGCGGCGGCTGAGTCGTCCCTGCACGAAGCGCAGCTCGCGCACGGCGTCGTCGCCGATTCGTTCCGTCACTCGCGCGAGGATTTGCGATTTCATCAGGTTGAGTTCTTGTATCCACATCGCACCCGACACTTTTACGACCGCGGTGTGGAATTTCAGCGAGACGATTTCGGTGCGCCGCGCGATCGTTTCGCCGACGATCTCCGGCCATGCTTTCGCCAGCCGCACGATCGCGAAGTGACCCTCGCGGTCGATCCGGTCGAGGATCGGCTGCATCGCGGCGCCGATCTGTTCTGGAGCCTTGTGGCGTCGAGTCGGCATGAAGGCTCAACGATAGCGCCACTTCGATCGCACGCATACAGTTTGAACGTTTGGCGGATTCTTTCAACGTCCATTCAGCTAACGATCGCCATTAGCAGTGTTAATGTAATTGCATCGGTCAGTCACAATTTTTAATACGAGCGAAGATTTACCAAAAGTTATCAACAACCTAATATATGGGTTGTGAACAACCTGTCCTACACTACCTGTAGGGGGTCGGGGCTTGACACGCCTCACGGAGCGCGTGCATATTGGCCCTCACGACGCACTTGGCGACACTGGAAAACGTCGAAGCCGACCAAAACAGCGACGACATTAATAGTGGACCTAAATGCGGGCTTAACGCGCATGTAACTGAGGCGGGGAGGAGGCGGGTGATGGGCGGGGGAGCGATTGATTTAGAGATGGAGTCGAAGTCAAAAAACACAGACCGCGCGCCGGCCCCCAATGCTACGCCGGTGAATTCCGCGGCGCCCGGACGCGGCATCGTGCTAGAGAGATTCTTCACGACCGCGGGCGTCGATCCATATTCCCAAGTCGATTGGGACCTCCGCAGCGCCGTCATCTCGGGCGAAGACGGCCGCATCGTATTCGAGCAGAAAGACGTCGAGGTACCGCGGGCATGGTCGCAGACGGCGACCAACGTCGTCGTCTCGAAATATTTTCGCGGACCGCTCGGCACCCCGCGGCGCGAGACCAGCGTCCGGCAACTGATCTCGCGCGTCGTCGACACCATTAGCGGATGGGGCGAGAAGCAAGGATACTTCGCCGACGCCGACGCGCGCGAAACTTTTCACGCCGAGCTCAAGTACCTGCTGCTCAATCAGAACGCGTCGTTCAACAGCCCCGTCTATTTCAATGTCGGTATCGAGGCCAAGCCGCAGTGCTCGGCGTGCTTCATCCTCAAGGTCGAGGACAGCATGGACTCGATCCTGAGCTGGTATCGCAATGAGGGCATGATCTTCAAAGGCGGCTCCGGCGCGGGCGTGAACCTGTCTGCGCTGCGCGGAAGTCGAGAGAAGCTTTCGGCGGGTGGGACTGCGTCGGGACCATTATCGTTCATGAAGGCGGCCGACGCGAGCGCCGGCGTCATCAAGTCGGGCGGCAAGACGCGTCGCGCGGCGAAGATGGTCGTGCTCAACGCCGACCATCCCGACATCGTCGATTTCATCAAGTGCAAAGTGGAAGAGGAGCGCAAGGCGTGGGCGCTGATCGAAGCGGGCTACGACTCGTCGCTCGACGGACCCGCTTACGGCTCGGTGTTCTTCCAGAACGCCAACAATTCCGTGCGCGCCACCGATGGATTCATGCAGGCGGTGCTCGACGATGCCGATTGGCAGACGCACTTCGTCAAGTCGAGCGAAGTTGCCGAGACTCGTCCCGCGCGCAAGATACTGCAGATGATCGCCGACGCCGCGCACGCATGCGGCGACCCCGGGATGCAGTTCGACACCACCATCAACCTCTGGCACACCTGCCCGGCGAGCGGACGCATCAACGCGTCGAATCCGTGCAGCGAGTACATGCATCTCGATAACTCGGCGTGCAATCTCGCGTCGCTCAACCTGATGAAGTTCATCGATGATCGCGGCGAGTTCGACGTGCGCGCGTTCCGGCATGCGGTCGACGTGATGATCACGGCGCAGGATATCGTCATCGACAATTCGTCGTACCCGACCGACGAGATCGCGAAGAACGCCAGCGCGTTTCGCGAACTCGGCCTTGGCTACGCGAACCTCGGCGCGCTGCTGATGGCGCTCGGGATGCCGTACGACTCCGACCAGGGCCGCAACTACGCCGCCGCGATCACCGCGCTGATGACGGGCGAGGCGTATCTGCAGTCGGCGCGCATTGCGGAGCATATGGGACCCTTCGCCGGCTACGCGCCTAATCGCGAGCCGATGCTGAAAGTGATCGGCCTCCACAAGGCAGCCGCGTACAAACTCGATCCGTCGTACGTTCCGCTCGACTTGCTGCGCGCCGCGCGCGACTCATGGGACGACGCGCTGAAGGTAGGCACTGCGGCTGGCTATCGTAACTCGCAAGCGACAGTCATCGCGCCGACGGGAACCATCGCGTTCATGATGGATTGCGACACCACCGGCGTCGAGCCTGACATCGCGCTGATCAAGTACAAAAAGCTGGTCGGCGGCGGGATGCTGAAAATTGTCAACGGCACGGTCCCGCGCGCGCTCAAGCGGCTCGGCTACGACTCGAAGGAAGTGCAGGAAATAGTAGAGTACCTGGACGAGAACGAGACTATCGAAGGCGCGCCGCAACTCGCCGACGCGCATCTCGCGGTTTTCGATTGCGCGTTCAAGCCGCGCGCCGGCGCCCGCACGATTCACTACAACGGGCACATCAAGATGATGGGCGCGGTGCAGCCGTTCATCTCGGGCGCGATTTCCAAGACGATCAACATGCCCGCGGAAGCGACTGTCGACGAAGTCGCCGAGGCGTACGTTACCGCGTGGAAGCTGGGTCTCAAGGCGGTCGCGATTTACCGCGACGGATCCAAGCGCACGCAGCCGCTCAACACCGGCAGAAAGGATATCGAGAAAGCGGTGGAAGCGGTCGCGTCGATCGCGTCAGCGGACGATCGGATGCAGCGGCGCAAGCTGCCCGACGAGCGCAAATCGATCACGCACAAATTCGATATTGCGGGCCACGAAGGCTACATCACGGTCGGCATGTACGAGGACGGCACGCCGGGCGAGATTTTCGTCACGATGTCGAAACAGGGCTCGACTATCTCGGGCCTGATGGACTCGTTCGCTACGGCGATCTCGTTCGCGTTGCAGTACGGCGTCCCGCTGCAGTTCCTGGTCGACAAATTCTCGCACATGCGATTCGAGCCGTCGGGCTTCACCAAGAATCCGCAGATTCCGTACGCCAAGTCGATCGTGGACTACCTGTTCCGATGGATGGCGTCGAAGTTCCTGGACGAAGAAGCCAAGCGCGAAGTAGGAATCATCGAATCGGAAAAGAGTCTGTCGGCGAAATCCGACTCGGCTCCCGCGATGGTCGCGATGGCTCCCATAGCGAGTCTGCGCGACGGCAAAGACGGCGGCATCCGGCAGGCGTTCATCAACCAGGCCGACGCGCCGCCATGCCCGGACTGCGGCAGCATAATGGTGCGCAACGGCGCCTGCTACAAATGCATGAACTGCGGCACCACGAGCGGGTGCTCATAAGGAAGGAGAGGAGCCTCAGATGTACCAGAGAACATTGCAGCGCGTGAACAGTGAACTCATGGCTAGAGTGTTTGAATGGGCGAAATCTGAACTGATGGAGACAGAGTCCTTTCAACTGTCTGCTTGTAACCACGATTTTCAACACGGTGATTGCTGTCTTGAGGTCGGTCTGGCTTTGGGACTGGTTCCAAACAAGCTCGAGGTTTCGTGTACTCAGTGCGGGGAAAACCTTGAATTCCGACGAATCTCTAACCAGCGCTGGGAGCTAGGAGAAGACTCGAGGACCCGATCGAAACTATCTTGTGCCGCCCTTAGAGCGGAAAAGATTGCGGTCATCAATTCTCAAAAGATAGCTTTTGAAAATCGTTGGGCACGGATGGTGGCTAGCTACTCACAAAACTAGGAAGCCTTAACTGGCATCGATTATTAGAGTCTCACGGGTCCCGGAGAATAGTGGAGGGAGGTTTTCGAGAAACTGGCGATAGGGCGGATGCGGAGGGGCTGGCAACCATGAGCGCGGCGCGAAAAGTTTCAGCCAGTGCTCGGAAAAAATGGGGATGACGGATTCTTCGGGACCCACTTAAAACCAGGCGCGAAGAACCTCGCGCCAAAGAGGTTGTGGTGGGGCGGCGGATGTGGTGACGGCAGGGGGCTGGGAGCAATCCCAGCCCCCGAATCTTTTTCGGATGCTGCGTCCGAATACCTCGCCCGTTCGTTTACGGGAGAGGAGGCCGGCGGCATCGCCGCCGGTAGGTGAGGGTGCTGGCAGCAACGCGGGCGTTGGCTATGGCAGTTATCCTGCGACCTCACTTCTGAACCTGTTCACTAATAGTTCACACCGACACCTAAAAGTGCGACATTGTGTGGATGCCCTACCGAACGCCGACCCGCCTGATCGCGAAGCAACCACTAGCTCGCGCCCGCACGCTCCGTCGCGAATCAACTGATGCTGAGAAGCGGCTGTGGGCGTTGTTACGCAATCGAAACCTAGACGGTTGGAAATTTCGGAGGCAAATGCCGATCGACTCCTTCATTGTGGATTTTTGTTGCATCGAAGCGCGGCTGATTGTTGAACTCGATGGCGGTCAGCATTCGGACGAGCGAAAGCGCTATGACGATTTGCGAAGTCAGCAACTCATAGCGCTCGGTTTCAGGGTGATCCGATTTTGGAACAATGAGGTGATGCGGGAGATTGAAGGGGTCGTTCAGGAGATTAGTCGGATGCTGCGGGCAGAGTGATCGATCTGACATGGCGATGGCGGCCAGAACCCTCACCTGCCGGCGGCGCTGCCGCCGGCTTCCTCTCCCGTAAAGTAACGGGCGAGGTATTAAGAGTGATCGCTACGGGCGTCGAATCAGGATGTGAATCTGTTCGGGCGGTACGGGATCTGGTCGAGCGTCGAGAAGCCAATCGTGCGCGTTGGGCGGTGTCCTAGAAGGTGTTCGTTGCGATCAAGGAATTCGACCAGCGCCCGTTTGACGTAGTAATTCCACTTGTGCCCCGTTTCGAGCGCGAGGTTTTCAAGGCGGCGCTTAGCTTCCCTCTTCGTCATTTGAGCGCGGATCATAGTGCGCGGGCGTTCGAGTGCAAAGTTCTGAAAGCCTCCGAAGACGTGCTTCTGTGGAAAAACCGTCCGATCTGTGGATAAAAGAGATGCGCAAACGAAAGGAGCGACCCTCGCGATGAAATGGCCTGCTGGGTTTGAACCTGACAACTCATCTGTCTATGCGCGCAACGAGATTGCGATTGCCGCGCCGCCTGAGCGCATCTGGCGATGGCTTGTTCGCGCGGCCAAGTGGCCTGAGTGGTATAGCAACTCCGCCAACGTCAATTTTCTTCGTGGAAATCCGCCGGATCTCGCGCCCGACACTGAATTCAAGTGGAAGACCTTTGGCGCAACCGTGACCAGCCGGGTGATTACTTTTGAGCCGTCGCATGAACTTGGATGGGACGCGCGCGGAGTGCTGCGCGCTTATCATGGCTGGCTTATCGAACCGGATGGACGTGGCGGATGTCGCGTCATCACCGAGGAATGCCAGAACGGGCTCGTGCCGAAACTTGCGGGATGGCATCTGCGCCCGATGCTCGAGCGCGGGCATCAGGGCTGGGTCGAGAGTCTCAAGCGCGTCGCCGAAGGCGGAGACCCGTCGTAGCTACTCGTCCGCGAGGATCACCTCGAAGGCGGCAGTGTTGTCGCGCATCATTCCCATCGACATTAGAAACTGTCCCATGCGAAGCATCGGAGCGACGTACCAGTATTTGCGCTTCGTCAAGTCGTTCACCTTGTCGCGTTCCTGCTGGTCTGTGATCGAGCGTACGTCGCCGTTGAAGACCTGGTCGCCGACTCGAAGCGAGATCGCAGGCCGCGCCTTGACGTTGCGCACCCAGTTGCGATCGGCATTCGCCGAGACAAGGTACAACCGGTCGTCATCGACCAGGTACCAGATGGTCACGTCATAGGGGCGGCCACTTTTGCGTCCGTAGTGAGTCAGCTTAAGAGTCTGCCGGTCGCCAGCCTTGCGCAGCCGTTCGAAAGATTTCGATGCCATCGTTATGCACCTCGAGTTCGGTCGTAGTCTTCGCGGAGCAGCCCCATCATGAGGACGTCGCGGTACTTTCCATCGACGTAGCTCTCTTGCCGCAGTAAACCTTCGCGGACGAAGCCGCATTTCTCGTAGCATCGTACTGCGCGGGGATTGTCGACCAGCACGGTCAGCCACAATCGATTCAGGTTCATCTTGTCGAATGCCAACCGGATCACTGTTCGGAGCGCGTCGGTACCGAGGCCTTTACCCCAGAATTGCTTCTCGCCGATGGTGATGAAAAATTCTGCTTTGCGGCTCTTCCAATCGATGAATCTCACGCCGCAATCGCCGACCAGCTTTCCGTCGAGCGTCTCGATCGCGAAGTATTTGGCGTCGTCGCTGGATGCCTGCGCCAACTCGATGAACTTTTCCTGATGCGCGCGCGATCGAAAAGCAGGCGGCCCGAGCCATCGCGTGACTTCCTCGTCGGAGAACCATCGGAAGAGCGCGTCGGCGTCGGATTTCTCGTAAGCGCGCAGCCTGACCAGTTTTCCCTGCATCTGGCTCCTTTGCGCGACTGACAATTCGCGCAAATAGCTACTGTGTAATGGTTTCCATCACGTTGCCGCTCGCGCCGTCAACAATATTGACTTCAACCGGCGATGAAATGTTGTTGTCTTTCTTGGCGCTGTCGATTCCCGCCTTCAGATCGGATAGGAACTTGGCCTTCGCAAACGGAGGCATTTGATCCATCGGGAAGCTGTCCATGAAGACTTTGGCCTTGAGCTTGTCGGGCCATTCGACGGTGGTGACCTTCGGCCCTGCGATCGGCAAGCCTCGCACCATCGTTTCGACCGCATCGTGAAAATCTTCGTTGGAGGTTGTCGATGCAGCCGCCGGTGACGCTGGCCCCTTAGCAGCTATCGCGGCAGAAGCCTCAGGTGCGCTTGCTGCCTCGGTACTCTTCGAGGCAGCAGTACTCTTCGCAGCTATCGACTCAGCCGGCGCTGCGGGTTTCTTCGACGTCGAAGGTGTCGCCGCGGACGCAGCCTGCATCGACGCGCTCGCAGCCGGGGCGCCGGTGAGTTTCGCGAGCAGCTCTTTCACCTGGGTGCGGGCGGTGTCGTCGGGCGCGAGCGCGACCGCCTGCTTGAGGGTGGCGGCGGCGTCGGCGGGCTTGTTCTCCTGCGCGTATGCGATTCCCATATTGTAGTACGCTTGGAAAAATCCGGGCTTCGCTGTGATTGCCTTCTTGTATTGCACCACCGCCTGGTCGGCGTTGCCGGTGTAGAGATACATCGTGCCGAGGTCGGTGCGAACTTCGGGATCGTCCGGCTTCTTTTTCAGGTAGTGCTCGTAGGCGGCGATCGCTTCATCGTAGCGCTGCTTGTCGTAATCGATATCGCCGATGCCGCGCAGCGCGTCGAGGTTGTCGGGGTCCAGCTTCAGCACGTGTCCGTACGCGTCCTCAGCTTTGCCGTAATAGGATTGATCGAACATCGCCGCGCGCATCGAGACCGCGCCGAATTTGTTCCAGGCCGTGACGTCCTTGGGCTTCGCGATAGCGTCTCGTTCGATCTTATCGACAAAAGTGCGAGCCTCGGTCGGCAGCTCGATCGTTGGATGTCCGGGGGGCATACCGCCGTTCTCACTTCCACCCGCCGCCGGATTCGCGCTGACATTCTGATCCGGCGCCGGCGCGTTGGGAGCAGCTCCGGGACTCGAAGGTGGAGCGCCGGCACTTGGCGCGGCGACTGGAGCGTTGGCGATTTGCTCGCGCACGACGTCGGGCGTCTTCACATAAATCCACCCGGCAGCGGCCAAGCCGAAGACAGCGAGGGCGACGAACACGAATACAAATGCGTTGGTGATCGTATTGCGCCGGCGAGGGATGGCGGCGGATTCTCCCGCGCCCGCCGCGGCGACGTCGAGCGCGCGGCCGCATTCCACGCAGAATTTCGCTCCGGCCAGGAGCGGCGCGCCGCATTGCGGACAAAATCGCATCACAAATTCCTACCTACCGCTTCCTTCCAGCGCAACACGCCCCTGGAATTCGGGTTCCCGGTTTCACGCGGCCTGTTGTATATTCCGGCCCGAAGTCTATCTTTTGCGAGGCGACAGACCATGAAGCTCTACGACGCTTTAGGACCCAATCCGCGCGCGATGCGAATGTTCCTGGCCGAGAAGGGAATCACGATTCCGAGCACGAACGTCGATATGATGGCGGCGGAAAATCGCAAGCCGCCCTATACCGATCGCAATCCCGGCGGGCAGGTGCCGGCGCTCGAACTCGACAACGGCAAATGTATCGGCGAGACCGTTGCGATTTTCGAGTATCTCGAGGAGAAACATCCGACGCCGGCGCTCATCGGCACCACGCCCGAGGAACGCGCCGAGGCGCGCCAGTGGCAGCGTCGCGTCGAGCTGCAGATCACGGAGCATCTTTACAACGGGTTCCGCTACTCCGAAGGGTTGCAGATGTTCAAGGACCGCATGCGCGTGCTGCCCGAGGCGTCCGCGGGTCTCAAGGCAATCGTGCAGGACAAGCTAAAGTGGCTCGACAAGTTGCTCGAAGGCAAGCAATACATCGCGGGCGATCGCTTCACGGTCGCCGATATCATTCTATATTGCGCGCTCGATTTCGGCGCCGGCGTCAAGCAGACGATCGACCCGTCGATGAAGAACGTGAACGCGTGGTTCCAGCGGGTCGATTCGCGCCCGAGTGCCCAGTCGAGCCGGCATCCTGATTCGGCGAAAGCCCGGATGAGGGGCGTCTGACCGGCGAGATGGCGTCGCGATGCCCGGAGATATCGAACAGGTAACCGCGCAACTGACCGCACTCGTGCGCTCGAAGACGGTTGACGCGGGCGCGCGTGCGCATTCGCTCGAGTCGCTGCCGGGCCACGCGGGCTTCAGCTACAGCTTCATCCTCGAGCGCAGCGATCCCGGCGCGACGCCGGCCGGCAAGTATGTCGTGCGCATCGCGCCGCCCGGCGTGAAGATTTCCGGCCCTGCCGACATCGTGCGACAGGCGCGCGTGATGGCGTCGTTGGCCGACACGTCGGTCGCGGTGCCGCCGATCATCTGGTACGGCGACGAGCCCGAGTTCTTCGGGCGGCCGTACTTCGTAGGTGGCTTTGTCGAGGGATTCAAGCTGGGCGAATCTCCGTTGCCGCTTGCGCACCTGAAACATCTGGCGCGCAATGGGATTGCGACGATGGCCGCGCTGCACAACGTCGCATGGGAGCCGCGCCGGGCAGCGTGGGGCGAGCCGTTCGCGCTCAGCGATGAGATGAAGCGCCTCGACTACCTGCTCGACCGCGATACGCTCGATCCCAAAGTCGTCGCACGCGCACCGGAGCTTCGCGAGCGACTGCGCTCGAGCTTGCCGGCGGGCGCGCGCATCGGATGCGTCCATGGCGACTTCCAATGGTCGAACGTGCTGTTCAACGAGGAACGCGTCGTCGCGGTGATCGATTGGGAACTCTCGTCAGTCGGTGCCACGCTGCTCGACCTCGGTTGGATTTGCTTCTTTTCAGACCCCGGAAGCTGGGTAACCGCGGGCGGCGCGGGTCCCGATGTGCTAGGCGCGCTGATGAATGCCGACGAGATCGTTGACGCGTATGCTGAGGCCGCGGGCTTTCCCGTCTCGATTCCGGAAGTGCGATGGTTCCGCGCATTCGCGGGCTACCGATTCGGCGTGATCACGTGCTTCAACCTGATGCTCCATCGACGCGGCAAGCGGCCCGATCCGTTATGGGAAGACACTGCGCTGTCGGCGCCGCGGATGTTCGAGCATGGCCTCGAACTGTTAGGGTAGCAAGCAGTCCCCGGACCAGGAGGTACGACATGGAAGGTGCAGCCAAGCGGCAGCAGCCTGAAATTCAGACTCCCGAAGAAAACCATCCTGCGCTGAACGCGCTGCTCGGCGCGAATCCGTTCGTCGGCCTCGATGCGACGCAGGTGCTCGGCACATTGGGGACCCTGCTGACGCACATCGCGTCGCAACCTGTGACGGTTGCCTCGCGCGCGCTCCAGTTGACGCTCGAGTTGGGACAGATCGTGTCGGGAGTCTCCGCGGTGGCTCCTGAAGCCGGCGACAAGCGCTTCGGCGATCCCGCCTGGACGGAGCATCCGCTCTACCATCGGCTGATGCAGGCCTATCTCGCATGGCGCGCCGCGATGCACGACCTCGTCAACGAAGATGAAAGCGTCGAGTGGAAGGACGTCGAGCAGCAGAAGTTCGCGCTCACGCTGCTGACTGAAGCGCTCGCGCCGACCAACGCGTTCCTGCTGAATCCCGCAGCGCTCAAGCGCGCCTTCGACACGTCGGGGATGAGCCTGGTGTGGGGCTTGCGCAATTTTATCGGCGACCTGTGGAGCAACGGCGGGATGCCTTCGACGGTGGATAAGCGGCCGTTCGAAGTCGGCAAGAATCTCGCGCTCTCGCCGGGCGCGGTCGTGTTCCGAAATCCCGTGTGCGAAGTGATTCAATACGCGCCCGCGACCGACAAGGTCTACGAGCGCCCGCTGCTCTTCATCCCGCCGCAAATCAACAAGTTCTACATCATGGATCTCGCGCCGGGCCGCAGTTTCGTCGAATACGCGGTCAAGCACGGCATCCCGATGTTCACGATCAGCTGGCGCAATCCGACGCCGCGCGATCGCGACTGGGGGCTCGACGAATACGTTACTGCGTGCAAAGACGCCATCAAGGCGGCGTGCGAGATCACCGGCAGTCCCGATTGCAACGTGCTCGGCGTATGCGCCGGCGGCATCACGACCTCGCTGATGCTCGGGCACCTGGCGGCGTCGGGCGACAAGCGCGTCAACGCGGTGACGCTGCTCGTCACGATGCTCGATACGAGCCTGCCCTCGATGACCGGGATGTTCGCGACCGAGGACGCGATCAACGCTGCGCGCGATCGATCGGCGGAAAAGGGCGTGCTCGACGGCAATGACATGTCGCGCATCTTCGCGTGGCTGCGCCCCAACGACCTGGTCTGGAACTATTGGGTCAACAATTACCTGATGGGCAACGATCCGGCGCCTTTCGACATCCTCTATTGGAATGCCGACTCGACCAATCTTCCGGCCAACCTGCACGAGGGCTTTCTGGATCTGTTCTTGAGGAATCCACTGACCCACGGCGGCGAAGTCGCGGTGCTCGGCACGCCGATCGATTTGCGCGCGGTGAAAAATGATCTCTATCTCGTCGCCGGCATGACCGATCACATCTGCGCATGGCGGGCGTGCTATCGCTCGACCCGGATGTTCGGCGGACGAATCGAATTCGTGCTCGGATCCAGCGGCCACATCCAGAGCCTCGTCAACCCGCCGGGCAACTTCAAGGCCCGCTACTACATCGGCACGCGCCTCCCCGAAGATCCGGACGAATGGGCCAAAGGCGCGACGGAGTACAAAGGCACCTGGTGGGATCACTGGATCAAGTGGGTAGCCGCGCGCTCCGGCAACGAACGCCCCGCGCCAAAGTCGCTGGGCAGCGAGTTGTACAAAGCCGGAGAACCTGCACCGGGTCTGTACGTCCACGAGCGCCACTAAAGGTCGCGGTTGCGGGGTTCTCATCCCGTCCGGTTCCCCTTCCCACTATGGGAAGGGGTTAGGGGTTAGGTCATCGCGCGGCGAGCACTTCTGCCAGATGGCGCACTTCGAGCTTGTCGCCGGCGCGGCTCAGGCCGCCGCCGATTTGCATCAGGCATCCGCAATCGTTGGCGACTACTACCTCGGCGCCGCTCTCCTTGATTCGCGCCATCTTGTCTTCGAGCATCGACGCCGAAATATCTGGGAACTTCACTGAGAACATCCCGCCGAAGCCGCAGCACTCCTCGCGATCGCGCAGCTCGCAAATTTTGATTCCTGCCACCGCGCTCAGCAACGTCATCGGCTCGGCGCGAACGCCCAGCTCGCGCATCAGATGACACGACGGATGATACGCGACGGCACGCTCGTAGCGCGCGCCGAGATACTTCACCTTCAACACGTTGACGATGAACTGCGACAGCTCAAACACCCACGGCCGAATCGCCAGTGCCTTGGCTGCGAGCGCGGGATCGTCGGCGAGCAAATCGCCGTAGAAGATCTTCAGCATGCTGGTGCATGAGCCCGACGGCACGACGATCGGGACGTCCGGTTGGACCGAATTGAGAAATCGCCGCGCGAGATCGACCGCCTCTTCGCGCATGCCTTCGTTGAATGCGACCTGTCCGCAGCAAAACGCGCCGCGCACGGGAGTCACCTTCAGCCGCAACCGCTCGAGCACGGTCGCGGCGGCGTCGTTGACCTCGGGAAAGAATTCCTCGGCGAGGCAGGTCGAGAACAGTTGGACTTCAGTCATCGCGCGGCCACATCACGATCACGTGCAAAGATTTCGGGCCGTGGACGCCGAGCACGATTCGCTTTTCGATGTCTGCCGTCCGGCTCGGGCCAGTGATGAGCGTCAAGCGATTCGCCGCGACGCCCGCCGGTCCCATTTCGGCCAGCACCACCGCGAGATTCGGCATCACGTGATCGATCTGAACGACCACCAGGCTCGCCGGCGGCAGCAGCGTAAGCGAACCGGGCCTATTCGCGTTTGAAACGACGGCCAGAGTGCCGGTCGAGGCGATCGCGAAGTCTGCCTCCGCGATTCCGAGGTCGGCATCTGCGACCCGCGAGCGCATCGCGGCGCGCTCGACGTCCGCAACCGGCAGCGTGCGAACGATCCTGAAGTCGGCGCGCTCGAGCGCCTCGCCAATCGCGTCCATGTCACTCGCGACGCCTTGTCCGAGCGCGACGGTTTTCGCGCCGAGCTCGCCGGCGAGACTGACTATTCGATTAGTCACTTCGGCCGGACTGAGTATTCCGAGAAACCTGCCGCCGACCTCTTCGAGCTCTCGTGCGAATGCGGATGCGAGTTCGGTCCGCAGCGCAGAGGGCGACACCGGCACCGCGGCGACGGTATCCGCTGGGTGCGAGTTGTTCCGCGCGCCGGTGCCGAGCGCGTCCTTCACGCTCGCGATTATTTTGTGCAGCTCGGCCACGTCAGCCTGGCGGGCGCTCCGGCTCCGGACGCTTGTGCGGGCGCGGCCGCGGGAAGTCGCGATACTTGGTCCAGTTGCCGAACGGTCCCGGCATCCGGCGCAGATAACCGTTGTGCGCGAATGGCTTCAGCAGAAACGCGGCGATTTTTCCAAGCGCGCGAACTGTCCGTGGATGCCGCGCTGTTTTCGCGAACCGCCGCGCTCCCGTCCGCGCCTTCTCGATCTTGCGCGGCCACTTGAGCGGGTCCTTGCCGGTGCTTTCCTTCCATCGGAGATGAAGCAGGATTCGCGGGATATCGATCTTCACGGGACAAATATCTTTGCACGCGCCGCAAAGGGTCGACGCGAACGGCAGATATCCCGCGGCGCTGCCGAAAAGATTTGGACTGACTATTGATCCGATCGGTCCGGGATACACCGAACGATACGCGTGGCCGCCGATGCGCCGGTAAATCGGGCAGACGTTCAGGCACGCGCCGCATCGGATGCAATTGAGCGCCTCGCGCAGCACGGGATCCGCAAGCATCGAGCTGCGCCCGTTGTCGAGGATCACCACGTGCATCTCACCGGGCCCGTCGAGCTCGCCCTCGTGCCGCGGTCCTGTGATGAAACTGGTGTAGGTCGTGAGCTTCTGTCCGGTCGCGGTGCGCGCCAGGATTTCTAAAAAGTGGCTGAGGTCTTCGAGGCGCGGGATGACCTTCTCGATGCCCATCACGGCGACGAAGGTCTCCGGCATCGTGCTCGACAGGCGCCCATTGCCTTCGTTCTCGACGACGATGAGCGTGCCGGTCTCTGCGATGGCGAAATTGACGCCGGTCACGCCGAAGTCCGCGGCCAGAAAGATTGCGCGCAATCGCGATCGCGCTTCCGCCGTGAGTTTTTCAGGCTCGGCGGTGTATTCGATGCCGAATTTCTCGGTGAAGAGCTGACCGATGTCTTCCTTCGACAGGTGAATGGCGGGCGTGATGATGTGCGACGGGCGCTCGCCGCGAAGCTGCACGATATACTCGCCCAGGTCGGTCTCGACCGCGTCGATTCCCGCGTTCGCGAGCGCATCGTTGAGATCGATTTCCTCGGTTGTCATCGACTTGCCCTTGACGACGTTGGTCGCCCCCTTGGCCTTCGCGAGCGCGACGATGTAGTCGCGCGCCTGGGAGGCATCCTCGGCGAAGAACACCTTGCATCCATTGGCTTCGAGCTTCGAGGTCAGATCGATCAGCAATTCGTCGAGATGCGCAATCGCGTCGGTCTTGATTCGATGCGCCGCCTCGCGCTCGTCGTCGTACGGCGGGAAGTCCGCTTTGACCTGCGCGAAGTGATCGAGATGGCGCGCGCTGGCGCTTTCGAGCTTGCGCCGCAGTTCATGGTCGCCGACAGCGGCGCTGCTCGATTCGAAGAAATCTTGGGCTTTCGGAAATTCAGGCATCCAGGTTGTCGCGCGTCAGTTGTCGGGGATTCTCGCGCAACTTTAGTTTATCAGAGCGACCTGACGAATCAGCCGCATCACGGCTTCGCGCGCCGCCTCGGCCGCGGGATGCTCGGGCGCTTGCGAAAGAAAACTCTGGTAGTCGTCGAGGGCCGGTTTGAAGCATTCGAGCCGCTCGAACAGGCTGCCGCGCTCGACCAGCTCGTCGAGCGCACGCGGCTCGAGCATGATGATTCGATCGAGGGCAGCCAGCGCGCGGGTCCAATCCGATGCGCCCATATAAATGATCTTCAGGTTGGTCAACATCCGCGCCAGGATGTGACGGGCACCGCGCGCCTTCAACATCGCGGGATTCAGTTCGACCGGTTGTCCGAAGATTTGCGTCAGGCGTGCACGAATCTCATCGAGCGCGAGAATCTTTCCGCCAACGAATGGATCGATAATCAGCTCGCCGCGCTCGTCGACCGCCTTGACCAGGAAATGATTCGGGAACGAGACGCCGTACAGATTGATGCCGAGCCGGCGGCCGACCTCGAGATAGACCACCGACAGCGTGATCGGGATTCCGAGACGGCGATTGATCACGTCGTTGAGAAACGAGTTGCGCGGATCGTTGTAATTCTCGGCGTTGCCCTCGAAGCCCTTTAGCTCGAACAGAAAGTGCGATAGCAACTGCACGCGCTCGACGGTGTCCTCGCCCGCGCGCACGATCGGCTCGGCCTCGCGCGCGAGAGTCGCGAGCTTGTCGAGATATTCGTCGATGTCAAGACTTGGGTACTCTTCTTTCGCGATCAGCAGCGCGCCGCGAGCCAGTGGCACCGGCTCCTTGGAAGCAATCGTCGCAAATTCCCGTCTGGCATCGTTCATCGTAAGAATACCGTTCGTACCAGTGTTGCTTTGCGCCGATGCTTTGACAAGCGCCTGCGCTCAGTTTGTTTCGAGCGCGACGGCGGCCTCTCGACGTACCGCAGTGTCGCGGTCGCGGAGCGCGCGCTCGAGTGATCGTCGCGCCGCACTTCCACCGATCTCGCCGAGCGCCCATGCGGCATGCGAGCGGATCAACGGTTCCGTCTCGGTTTCAATCGAGCGCGCGAGCGGAGCAACCGCATCGGGATTTCGCGTATTGCCGAGGGCAACCGCAACGTTGCGCAACAATCCGCGCCGCTTGGCGCGCTTCACCGCGCTGACCGTGAAGCGGCGGCCAAAGTCTTCTTCAGTGAGCGCCAGCAACTCGGGCAGGCGCGGCAGCCGATCGTCCGCGTCATCGTGCGATGCATGCGCGTCGTTCCACGGGCAGACGTCGTTGCATATGTCGCAGCCGAAGATCCAGTTGCCGAGCTTCGGGCGCAGCTCGCGTGGAATCGCGCCGCGATTTTCAATCGTCTGATACGAGATGCACAAGTCCGAGCTCATCACATAGCCGTCGGCCAGCGCGCCGGTGGGACACAGATCGAGGCATCGCCGGCAGGTGCCGCAATGATCGCGATAAGGCTCGAGCGGCACGTCGAATTCGACGTCGGTGAAAATCTCGGCGAGGAAAAAATAGGAGCCGTGATCGCGGTTCAGGATCATCGTGTTCTTGCCGAACCATCCGATGCGCCCGGCCGACGCCCATTCGCGCTCGAAGACCGGCCCGGTGTCGACGTAGGTTCGCGTGACCGAGCCGGGACGAAGCTGGCGGATTATGTTGCCGACGGCGCGCGCCCTCTTCTTGACCACGTCGTGATAGTCGCGGCCGAGCGCGTACGCCGCAATTCTCCCGCGCATCTCGGCGCGCCAGTCGAGGTCGGGCGTCGCGCGCGCGGCGTATGGATAGCCGAGACTCACGACCGATTTGTAGCGCGCGTCGAGGCGGCGGGGATCCAAGCGGCGCTCGGGCTCGCGCGCGAGGTAGGTCATCGAAGCGTGACCTCCGTCGGCGAGCCATTGATGGTAAAAGGCCTCCCGCTCGCTGAGTGGATGAAGGCGCGCAAATCCGACCAGCACGAATCCGAGTTCGTGGGCGGCGTGCGTTAGGGTTTCAGATAAAGAATCCATACCTACAGCAAAACGCTAGCATCCAGCAGGGCTTCTTGCGCCAATAATTGTGGATACATTGACTCGACTACTTGCTATGATTAGTTTCTGACTGAGGCGCAGGATTGAATTGTAAGCGCCGCTTACCGGAGGTTTCTGGAGAAAATGGCCGAAGGACTTCATATCGATCATCATGGGCATGAGCATGGGAACGAGCAGCATGAGCATGTCGAGCAGCAGGCACCTGCCCAGCCTATAGATAATGCGTCGTTGCCGGACGTCAACCTGACGCCCAAGGCGATCGAAATGGTCAGTAAGATGCGGGCGAAAGAAGGCCTCGGCGCTGACCATGGGATGCGAATCGGCGTGGTCGGTGGAGGCTGCTCCGGTTTTCAATATTCGTTGAACTTTGACACTCAGAAGGAAGGCGACCGGGTGACGGATTTTGGCGGCGTGCTGGTGCTCGTCGACGAGATTTCGCTGCCGTATATCGCGGGCACGACGTTGGACTACGTCGAAGGATTGCACGGCGCGGGATTCCGCTTCGATAATCCTCGCGCGAGCCGCACTTGCGGATGCGGGTCGTCGTTTAGCGCGTAACCACCTCTCCCCTAACCCCTCTCCCTTCTGGAGAGGGAACCAGAAAAAGAGAAAACGAGGCCGCTCCAAAGAGCGGCCTTTTTTATTGCAGCGGGCGCTGTTAAATCGAAGACACGATGCTCTCTGGATTGATCTACTGGCTGTCGCCGGCGCGGCGGCGGTTTATGCGGCGGCTGGCGAAGCCGGGACTCGATGCGACGCGCGCACGACTAGATGAGGCGGGATCGCCGCGCGCAGTTCAGTTTGTCTCGACGCTTCTCGACGCAAATGCGGACTTCCTTGCCTACGCGCTTTCGCCGAAGGGGCCGCTTCACATGTATTGCGATCGCGCGACGCCCGAGACAGTGGCGGCGTGTATTTCCACGATGCTCATTTACTCGGTGAATCTGTTCGCGCGCGACGAGATGCAGAACAATGAGAGCGAGATGATCCCGCTGCTGGCGCATCTGGCGGGCGTCAAGCCGACGCAGGTGATGCTGCGGCGCGACGCCTTGCGCAAAGCGCCTCGTTCCGAAGAGTGGATGGTGCTGACGTGGCTCGCGAAAGACCTGGGCGCCGATCCGCCGAAGTACGAGGCCGAGCTTGAGCGCGCCTTCGGATACAATTATTTGTCGTACATCGATCAGTACCGGCCGACGCTCGAGCGCGAGATGGCGGCGGCGGACACAGCCTGAGACTCAGGAGCTCAAGATGAAAGATTTCGAGGGGCGCGGAATCATCGTGACCGGCGCGACGCGCGGAATCGGGCGGGCGATTGCGATGGAAGTCGCGCGGCGCGGCGCCAACGTATCGTTCAACTACGTCAAGAGCGATCAGAATGCGGCCGAGCTCAAGGCTGAAATTGAAAAGCTCGGCGTGAAGGCGCTCGCATATAAGATTGATGTCGGCGATCTCAAGAGTGTGCGCGAGATGGTCAATGCGACCAAGAAGGAATTCGGGCAAATCGATGGGCTGGTCAACAACGCCGGCGTGACGCGCGACAAAGTGTTCGTGATGATGTCGGAAGAAGACTGGAACGAGGTTATCCGGGTCAATCTGACGGGCGCGTTCAACTTCGCACGCGCGGCGGCGTTCATGATGATGAAAGCGAAGCGCGGCTCGATCCTCAATATTACGTCGGTCAGTGGGCTTATAGGACTGCCGGGTCAGGCTAACTATTCGGCGGCCAAGGCGGGGCTGATAGGACTTACGAAATCCGTCGCCAAGGAAGTAGGGCGGCTAGGTGTTCGGGTCAATGCTCTGGCGCTCGGATTCATAGAGACCGACATGACCGCATCACTGCCCGAAGAGAATCGAGCACAGGCGCTTGCGATGATCCCGCTGGGGCGCTTTGGGAAAGTCGAGGACGTCGTGCCTACTGCGGCGTTCCTGCTGAGCGACGCGGCGGCGTATATCACCGGGGCCGTGATCCAGGTCGACGGCGGGCTTGCGATGTAGCAAGAACTCAACTTTTAGCGGAACCCGCCGTGGGTTCCGCGCCTCCTTGGGCAGGGCTAAGCCCTGCACCTTAGAATTCAACACCTCACCTATAGCCTCGCTTGAGCGTGACTTAACGACTGGTCGCGCTTAACCGGACCGCAGATAACATCTGGGCGTAGATAATATCAATGTGTAATTGCTTGCCTTGATCAGGCGTGTTACAAGATGTCCGGTCTATATACTAGATGTAGGATTCAGCGGGGAGGAGCGTCTCAACCATCATGACAAATCCGACGAGCTTCATGGCCAGATGTTGGAGCGTCGCGAAAGGATTTGCCCGGCCGGAGCTGATGATCGCTTTCGCGATCATCGGCGCCACCCTGGCAACTCCTTCGATCGCGATGCAAGGCGACACGATAGCCGATCGAGTGCTGGGGCAATTCGACTTTGTGCACAACAGCCCGAACCTAGTCGACGCCAGCGGCATGTGGAGTCCATTGTCCCTGGCGATTGACTCGAGCGTGACGCCGAATCGGCTCTACGTCTCGGACTACGCCAACAGCCGCGTGCTGGGATACAAGGATGTCGCCACCTTCGTCAGCGGCGGCGCCGCCGACCTGGTGCTTGGACAGCCCGACTTTATCTCGGGCCAAACCTCCGCCTTTAGTTTCGGTTGCAACGACCCGAGCGCCACCAGCCTGTGCGATCCAATCGGAGTCGCGGTGGACCCGAGCGGCAATCTGTTCGTGGCGGATTCGGACAACGCCCGCGTGCTCGAATACAACGCCCCGTTCGCCGGATGCGGTTCGTTTCCATGCATTGGAGGTCCCGCCAACCTGGTCTTCGGGCAGGGCGGCAGCTTTACCTCGAATAGCTGCGATGGCAGCGGGGTGAACGCGAGCAGCTTGTGCTACCCGGTGGGGGTCGCAGCGGACTCTCACGGCAACCTCTTTGTTGTGGATCAAGACGACAACCGCGTGCTCGAGTACAACACGCCGCTTACCACCGACACGGTCGCTGACGAAGTGTTCGGCCAGGGCGGCAGCTTTTCTTCGACGAACACCAACAAGGGCGGGTTGAGCGCGAGTGCGCTGAACGGTCCCAGCGGAGTCGCGCTGGACCTGAGCGGCGATCTTTATGTCGCGGACTCGAGCAACAACCGTGTGCTCGAGTACAACAATCCGCTGACCAACACGACCGCCAACGATGTCTTCGGGCAGGGCGGGAGCTTCACCTCGAATACCACGAATGATGGTGGAGTGAGCGCGAGCAGCCTCAACTACCCCTACGGAGTAGCCTTCGACCCGAGCGGCGACCTCTATATCGGGGACTCATCCAACAACCGGGTGCTCGAATACAGTAGCCCGCTGACTAGCGCCACCGCCAATCACGTCTTCGGGCAGGGTGGGAGTTTCACGTCAACGGCATGCAATTCGGACACCGGGAATACGTCTATCTCCAGCGCCGCCGACCTCTGCTTTTCGGGTTTCGGGGGCGGAGTCGCGTCAGACGGGTCGGGCAATCTCTACGTCGCTGATTCCGGCAACAACCGCGCGGTGAAGTACAACACCCCGCTTACCAATAGCACCGCCGACGTTGTGCTGGGCCAGCTCAATTTCGTCGACAATGGAGACAATCTGATCGATGCGCACGGCTTCGACAATCCGCAGTCGGTGGCAATTGACACCAGCACGTCGCCGAACCGGCTGTATGTATCGGACGGGCCTAATAACCGAGTGCTGGGCTACAAGGATGTTACAGCGTTCGTCAACGGCGGCGCGGCCGACCTGGTGATTGGCCAGCCCGACTTTTTGTCGTCGGCTTGCAACTTCGGCGACGCGAACCCGAGCGCGAGCAGCCTCTGCATGCCGTTCGGAGTGGCGGTGGACTTCAGCGGAAACCTGTACGTCGCCGATCAGGGCAACAACCGGGTCCTCGAATACGGCAGTCCATTTGCGGGATGCGGTTCATTCCCTTGCGTTGGGGGAGCGGCCAGCAAGGTCTTCGGGCAGGCAGGAAGTTTTATTACGGGCACATCTAACGAAGGCGGGTTGGGCCCGAACAGCCTCAGCTCCCCGTCGGGGGTCGCGGTGGACTCGGTCGGCAACCTCTACGTCGCCGACTTGAGCAATAGCCGCGTGCTTGAATACAACACCCCACTTACCACCGATGCTACGGCCGATCGCGTATTCGGGCAGAGCGGCTTTACTTCGGGCAGCTGCAACCTCGGAGGAAGCCCAAGCGCGACGAGCCTGTGCCTTCCGGTCGGCGTTGCGATGGATTCAAGCGGAGCTCTCTATGTCGCCGACACCACCAACAGCCGCGTGCTCGTGTACAAGGCCCCGCTAACCAGCGCCACCGCCAACGTCGTGCTCGGGCAGGCGGATTTCGTATCGGGCGGCGCCGGTGTGAGTGCGACCAGCATGTTCAATCCTGACGGTGTTTCGGTGGACGGCAGCGGCGATCTCTACGTCGCCGATACGCGCAACAACCGCGCGCTGGAATTCACTCCTCCGCTCAGCAACGACGAGGCGGCTGATCTCGTCTTCGGGCAGGGCAACAGCTTCACTTCCAATGAATGTGACTACGACGCCTTGAGCGGAGCGGCGGACAGCCTGTGCTTCGCGTCGGGAATCGCGGCGGACGGCGCCGGCAATCTCTACGTCGCCGACACGCAGAACAATCGCGTGCTCGAATACGACAAACCGGCTCTCACGCCGACACCCACGCCCACGGCGACCGCGACGGCTACCGCCACAGCGACAGCGACGGCAACGGCAACAGCGACGGCAACGGCAACCGCAACCAAAACCGCGACCGCAACGGCAACTGCGACCGCAACGCCAACGCCAACCGCAACTGCGACGGCTACGTCAACGCCCACCGCAACCGCGACGGCTACCGCATCCGCCACCAAGACCGCGACTGCCACCGCGACCGCGACTCCAACTGTAACTGCGACCGCTACGGCAACGCCGACGATCACTGCGACGCCGACCGCAACTGCGACGGCGACCGCAACTGCGACGGCGACTGCCACTGCGACTTCGACAGCCACCGCCACGAAGACTGCGACCTCCACTGCGACGTCCACGCCGACGGCCACTGCGACCTCGACGGCAACGGCGACGCCGACGGCCACTGCGACCTCGACCTCGACGGCGACGCCGACCACGACGGCAACGGCCACGGCGACGCCGACAGTCACCGCAACTTCGACTGCGACGCCGACGTCAACGGCTACCGCTACGGCAACGCCAACAGTCACCGCTACCGCGACGGCAACTTCGACGTCGACTGCGACCTCGACAGCTACCGCGACGAAGACTGCGACCTCGACCGCAACGCCGACCGCTACGGCAACGGCAACTTCGACTCCGACGCAGACCGCGACCGCAACCTCGACGGCGACGGCGACCTCAACTGCAACCGCGACGCCGACTGCGACGGCAACGACGTCAATGTCGGTGACGGCATCGCTCGCATTCAGCAACGTCGCTGTCGGTCAGACGGTTACCAAGAACCTGACGGTCACCAATACCGGCGCGACCTATCCATTGGTGGTGTCGAGCGCGACACCGTCGGACCCTGAGTATGCTCTAAGCGGCACGGGAACATGCGGTGCGATTCCGATCACGGTCGCGCCCAGAGGAAATTGCACGCTCGGGGTTTCGTTTACGCCGAGCGCGCTCGGAGCGCATAGCGCGACCCTGAGGCTCACCGACAACACCACCACCAGCCCGCAGCATCCGGCGCTCAGCGGGACCGGAGTCGCGGATCTGACGACGTCGGTGAGTAGCCTTGCGTACGCGGATGTGAAGTTCGGCGCCAAGGGCCTCAAGACCTTCAGCGTGACCAATCATCAGACGCAGTCTGTGTCTCTCGGCGAGAGCTTCGGCGGGACCAACCCCGCTGACTTCTCCGTATCCGGAGGCACCTGCACCTCGACGCTGGCCGCATCGAGCACTTGCACGATCACGGTGTCATTCGCGCCGGGCGTGCTGGGAACCGAAGCTGCGACGCTGACGGTTTCGGACAGTCCCGATCCGCTCGGTCCCCATACGATTGCTCTCAGCACTGGGCCGACGATTCCGGCGACGATCGCGCCCGCGAGCCTGGCGTTCGCAAACGTCGCGCAATCCGCGAGCAAGACCCTGAGCACGCTGAAGGTGACAAATCTCTCGCCGTTCACGCTTACGCTCAGCCAGAGCATAAGCGGTCCGAACAGTGCGGATTTCAGTGTCGCGCCGGGCGGCACCTGCGCAGGCAACACGGTCTGCGCGATCCCTGTGATGTTTACGCCGAGCGCCGAGAATGCTGAGAGCGCCACGCTCAGCGTCGGCATCGATCAGGATCCGACCAGCCCGCATTCGATCGCGTTGTCGGGCACCGGGGTGACGCCGGTCAGGCTGACGCCCGCGACGACGCTCGCATTCGGAAACGTCGCACTGACCAAGTCGAAGGCGCTGACGATCACGGTCGCGAATCTTGGCACGGCGGCGTTGACGCTCCCGACCCCGATGATCAGCGGCGCGAACGCCGCCGACTTCACGCTAACGCCGTCCGCTCTCACGCCGTGCGGCGCGACGTTGGCCGGCGGCGCGTCATGCAAAGTGGGCGTGACCTTCAAGCCGAGCGTCGCGACGCCCGAGTCGGCGTCGATCGCGATCAGCGCCAGTCCCGACGCAGCCAGCCCGCACAATGTGAGCCTGACGGGGACTGGTATGTAGCTTGATTTATCGAAGATGACGAAAACCGCCGGAGCGATCGATTTGCTCCGGCGGAACTTCTTCAGTCTGAGTTGGAAATCATCGATTCGGAGCAGAGGATGCGACTTCCAATGCAACAACAGCGGCCGCGGTGCGCGTCTCAACATTCAACGATTGAAAAATGTGCTCGAGATGTTTCTTCACCGTAAGCCGACTGATGCCTAGGATTATGGCGATCTCCGGATTGGTCTTGCCCATCGCAATGTAGGATAGAACTTCGGCCTCGCGCTTGGTAATTGGAAGAGACCGTAGCGTGTGGACATCCAGCTGGAGACCTTCTCTCTCCAACAGCAAGAGCCAACCATTCGGTAAGGAAGCTAATCGAATGATTATCGCTCCCGATGGTACCGGTACTCTCAGAGGATCGGCCGGAGCCGCGAAGTCATCGACGGTCATCGCTCGCGCCAGCAGTCCTCGCAGCCATGAATCGATTCGTTCGGGTAGCGCGTCGCCATGAAAGCCGCCGAAATACTCCTCCATCCAGGCCGCAGCGCCGGGCGACGAGTAGCTAACGCGGCGGTCCGCTGAGACCACAACTGCCGCGCGTCCCAAGGTCTCTATCGCGTTGTGCAATTGGTGAATCTCGCCTGAAAGATCGGAGAACGCCTTCACGTTCAAGCTTGCCTGGAAAACATGCGGGGCAATCGCCGCGAACATTAACCGATCGCGATCCGAGTAGCGTTTGCCCCGAACCGCGCCAAAGTTAAGCAGTAGCCCCGACTGATGTACTCGAAGCGCTACGATCATATCTCTGATCGGACCGCACATTTCATTATACAGAGCGTAGTGTTCGGTGTCGCGATACTGCCGTTCCGAATAGAAATCCGAATGGGTCAGAGCTGTGCTGGTCCTGGCCTTTTGAAAATGCAGCCAAGTCGGCTCTTCGGGGAATAATTTTTGCGACCACTCCGTGTATTCGGGCGGATTCAGGCCAATCGGCTCAACCCAAGTTTGACCCATCTCGCCGGGCGGCCGGGTTGGATCTATTTCTCCGTAGGAGCTGAATTCGTTGGAGGCTATAGCCCGCAGATTCTGGAGAAGATATTCGCGGAAGGCCTTCGCGTCCCGCAGAGCCAGGAGTCCATGCGAGAACTCCAACAACTGGCGCAGATCGCGCTCCTTCAATCGTTCCATCAGTCTTTCTCAGCCCGGCATGCGAGCAAGATCGTCCTTTAACCTGTGCGACTTCGACTTATGCGGCATCTAGCCAGTCGTACTGCGCGCCAGCTTAGCTTCGCGGCCGATATACGCCAAGTGGCGTATTTCTAGAATCCAGCATTTTTTGTAACAAGAAGTGCGAAGCGATTTCGCCAAGAGGGATTGCGCTAATTGGAGGCGTCAACTTGAAGACTGCCGCATTATCGAATCAACCAACAAACTGGGCACGACCGCTATTCGGGAGCGGAGCTAAGATGACTATCGAAGGCGGACTAACCAATCCTTCCTCGGTTGGTCGAGAGGCAGTCTTCGCACGCGATGGTCAAGTTTGGAAAGCCGGATGGTTGGGACAATCCGTTTATCTGTGCCCGATGAAGGGATTCGAGGCAATCCGCTATCTGCTGTCGCGACCCGGTGATGGTGTTCCCGTTGTCGAATTAGGACAAATCATGGACCTTGCTTTTCATGGAGAGGTGCCGCTCGATTCCTGTCGGGGAGACTCTGGACCGATGCTCGATGCTGAAGCGAAGCAAGAATATCGCGCTCGCCTTCGCGAGTTAGATAGCGAACTTAACGAGGCACGGGAGTTCAATGACGTCGGTCGCATCGAAGGGCTGTCGCACGAACTTGAGTACCTGATAGGTGAACTGCGAAGGGCCATTGGCCTTGGCGGACGTGATCGCCGATTTTCCTCAGCTTCCGAGCGAACGCGAATCCGCGTGACCAACGCAATTCGAAACGCGATTACACGGATCGAACAATACCGTCCCGATCTTGGCGCCCATCTGCGCGCATCCATTAAAACCGGGTTGGTTTGCTCGTATCGCCCTGTTTCCCTGGTCGTCATTAACTGGCGACTAGACCTGGCGCCTATCGATCCGCTGGGTCTAGCCAAAACATAAGGGCGATTCGCTCTGGCGGTTCAATCTTGTGCTCGTACCTGATGCGATATTGCGGTGCGAAACGATCGACTATTGCAGAAATTAATCGCTTGGCCGAAATTCCGCTTGACAAAACATCGCGCGCCAAGCGGAATTGCTCGGGTGGGGAGAGGTGCTAGTCTGCCGGCGGTGGCCCGGCATTTTGCGCGAGGGATGGTGCGGCCGGCTGTATTGGCCATACTCGTTCTTCTGATTGCGCCCGCGCTCATCCTCACCGTCGGCCATTCGCTTCACGCCGCTGGCGCCAACACCATAACCGTCAATTCGCTGCTCGATCCGGGCACGACCGGCGACCATCTATGCGGCCTGCGCGAGGCGATCTCCAATGCCAACGCGAAGGCTGATACCACCCTGGGCGACTGCGCAGCGGGCACCGACAACGACACGATCGTCTTCAACCTGAGCGGGACGATTACTCTTGCGAGCGGACTGCCTTCGGTCCAGCACACGCTCGAAATCGACGGGACCGGCCAGACGATCACAGTCGATGGCGGCGGCGCGAATCGCGTCTTTGAGAACTTCTCGGGCGTGCTCACGCTCCACAACCTCACGATTGCCGACGGCGCGACGACCGCAAACGGCGGCGGCATATTCAACACCGGCCCTCTGACCGTCACCAACTCCGCGTTTTTCGGGAACAGCGCCGCGGCCGGCGGCGCTATCTTCAATTCCGGCGCCGGCACGCTGGCCGTTACCAACTGTACGTTTTCAGGAAATGCGGGAGCGGGCGGCGGTGCGATCCACAGCGATCACGGCGGGACCGTGACCAGCAGCACTTTCTCGAACAACAGTGCCGGAGTATCGGGCGCCGGCGCCGCGATCCTGGCCAACAATACTACGATCGAGGTTACCAACTCGATTCTGGCGAGCAGCACCGGGCTCAACTGCGGCGTGCAGAGCGGCGGCGTCATCGGAAATGGCGGCGACAATATCTCCGACGATACTTCGTGCGGTTTCGGCAGCAGCGTCGGTGCCAACGGCGACACGATCGGCGACGACGTCAACCCTTTGCTGGCTACCGACGGGCTGCAGAACAACGGCGGCCCAACCGACACGATCGCGTTGCAAGCGAACAGTCCGGCGGTGAATGCAGTTCCGATCGCCGATTGCCCGCCGACCGATCAGCGCGGCGATCCACGCCCCGACCCGGGCGACAAGAGTAACGCATGCGACATCGGTGCGTTCGAATCGATTGACGCCCTTGGTACGCCAACCCCGACCGCGAGCGCGACGCCAACCGCCACTGCAACATCGACTGGAACTGTAGCCGCGTCGCCAACCGCAACGCCGACAGCCACCTCGACCCCTACGATTACTGTAACCCCGACGGCGACCGTCACCGCGACCGCGAGCATCACGCCGACCGCCACTCCGACGACAACTGCGACCGTCACAAGCACCGCAACTCAGACCGCTACCTCGACCGCAACCGCCAGCACCACGTCAACCACAACGGCGACAGGAACTCCGACTGTCACGAGCACCGCGACTGCGACGATAACGGCAACTGCACCCGCCACCGCCACGGCAACCATAACGGCGACATCAACTCCGACTCCGACCGCTACCGCGACCAGTACACCAACCGCGACTGCGACAATCACGATCACGCCGTCGCCATCGCCGACGCCCAAGCCGCCGCCGATAAAACTTACCATCTCGCCGACGTCGCTGAGCTTCGGCAACGTCAAGACCGGAGCCGCGCCGGTCAAATCGATTACCTTGCACAACAAGAGCAAGACCACCGATGCGATTGACGTTCCTCTGGTCAGCGGGCAATACTTCAGCCTGGCGAGCAATACCTGCGCGACCCCGGTGCCGGCGGGCGGGGCGTGTAAGATCGGTGTGAGCTTCGCACCTATGGCGAAGGGCAAGAAGTTCACGGGCAAGCTGATGTTCACCGATCAATCCAAGAAAAGCGGCCACACCGTAGATCTCAAAGGCAAAGGTGTCGCGACGCCATCGTCGACGGCGAGTCCGACGCCGTCGATGACGCCGACCGCGAGCATGAGTGCGACCGCGACGCCGACTACCACCTCGACCGGCGGCGCAACCCCGACCGCGACTGCTTCTGCGACGCCGTCTCCCAGCGGTACGTCGACTGCGACATATACACTTGAGAGTATTTCGGAAACCGCGTCGGGCGTGGTCGCGCTGAGCAACCCGAACGCCGCCAACCCGGTTGAGACCAGCCAGTCAGTCGCGGTCTCGACGCCGTCGTTCAGCGACAGTATCAGCGTGAGCGACACCAACGTCTCGATCTCGGGGTCGGCGTCGGCATCGCAGACCTCGGCAGCCGACGGCGCTACGATCTCAGCCAATGAATCCGCCGCCGCCGATGCGGACCTCTCGTTGTGCGTAGGACCGTCGCTTCTATGCACCGCGGAGAATCAGGGCATCACGGAGATGGAGACCGTATTCTGCATCGCGTCGGACACCAACTACTCGCTGAGTGGGTCGGTCCAAGCGAGCGCGAATGAAGATATCGGCAACATTACTGCTACGGGAGTTGTGAGCATCGAGACCGTCGGCCCGTCGCCGACGTTCATCGTCAATGAGCAGGCCACCAACGGCCAGGACGTACCGCTATCGATGAGTCTGCCGCTGACCGCGGGATGCTACGACATGATCGTCGAGGTGTATGCCGACGCGCTCCCCAGTGGAACCGGCGCCGGCAGCGCATCGTCGAGCTGCAACGTCCTGCTGAGTCCGCAGTAGCCGCAGCGACCGCGCGTCACGCCGGGTTGCGGTTGTTTCGGGTTGGTGGGAGCCTGACGGCATGAAGAGATTGCTGTTAGTTCCGACGGTGCTGCTGGCGGGATGCCTCGCGTCGGGGATTATGGAACAGAATGGACAGTTCGACTCGTCGCGATTCGATCCCGCGCAACGACTGAGTCCGACGGCGTTCGAGCAGAATGCCACCATGAAGGACACGTCCGTGCACGAAGATCCGACTCTGCTGCGCGCGGGCGTCCCGCGCAGTCAAATCGCGACTGCGTTCGGCGCGCCCAACAAAACCAGCGACCAGGGCGGGGTGGTGCAGGACGTATACGAGTTCAATCCCGACGGTTCGAAATTCGTAAAGCCGAAAGTTTATGCGCGCAATATCGCAGCAGGCGTCTTCACCGGCGGTATTGCGACCGTCGTGCATCAGGCGAGAATTCATCACACGGAGCAGCAGCTTACGGTGTATCGGCTGACCTACGGACCGGACGGGACTGTGCAGTCGGTGCAGAAGGAATCACGCCAGCAGGAACAGGACGCGCAGCAATCTAACCCGTAGCTTTTTAATCCGGTTCCCCTTCCCCGCTCGGGAAGGGGTTAGGGGTTAGGTTATCTGCTACAAGCAACGCGCCAATGACTGTCAGCTACAAAATCACGAGCGGCCAAAACGTCCCGCCCGACAAGCTCGCGTTCGCCAAACGACTACGCCCTGAAATGACTCCGGCGGAGCGCCGACTTTGGGAGGCTCTTCGCAGAAATGCGCTGGACGGCTTTCATTTCCGCCGGCAGCAAGTGATTGAAGGGTACGTCGCTGACTTTTACTTAGGTCAGAAATTATCGTTCAGCTGAAAAACGGAGATCATCTGATGGCCAACACCCCCGAAAAAATATCCCCGGCGCTGGCGCGCCAATTAATTCGCGACGGAAATAGTGATCGGCTGAATACGGATCCGCACGCGGTGGACGCACTGAATCAGTCAGTCATTGAGGAGTTTCGTGCCAACCAGGGTCGGGTAAGTGGCCCATTGGAGGGTTGGCCCGTTCTGCTCGTTACGATGACCGGAGCCAAGACTGGACGGACACTGGTGCGTCCGGTGTGCTACTCCCGCGATGGTGATCGGCTAGTAGTCATCGCATCCCGGGGAGGCGCGCCTCGTAATCCGCCTTGGTATTACAATTTGGTTGCGAATCCTGTCGTGACCGTCGAGGTTGGTACGGAGAAGTTCAGGGCTAGAGCGGAGCAGGTCTTCGGCTCCGAGCGCACTCGGCTATTTGACGCGGCGGCCGAGATCTTGCCTTTATTCTCCGACTATCAGAAAAAGACATCTCGGGAAATTCCGGTCCTAACGCTGACGCGGACCGATTGAATTTGGCCCTCATGAGCGGGTTGCAATCAACCCGCTCCCTTTCTTTCCATCGCAAGTCCCGTGGTCTTCCTGATTTAGAGCATTCTAACCAATAGGTAGTCTAACTTGGAAAACGGAAATCCGTGTTTATTGTGACGCCGCTAAATTGGCGATCGAGCTCGATGGCGGTGTGCATCAGGAGCAGTGGCAATACGACGAGTCGCGCGACCGAGTGATCGCCAGCATAGGAGTACGGGTTCTCCGAATTTCGAATGATGCGATGCTCGACGTTGAGCCGGTTATCGAGCATATCAGGCAGGCGTTGCCGTCGCGCAGTAAAACCTAACCCCTAACCCCTTTCCCGAGCGGGAAGGGGAACCGGATAGATAAAAGAGCGCGCGTTAGTGGTTCCAGGAGCGGGAGCAGCTCAGGATGTCGATTTGCGTTCCGTTTTCTACGGCGTGTATTTCTCCAGGAAGCTCGAATCGATTTGCTTTAGTGCTGGCGGCTCCCGCCGGCGCCATCGGTTGCATGCGCCGGGGCCGCCGTTGTAGCCGGCGTATGCTGATCGCGCCAGATGGCTCGAGATCAGCACGGGATCGTACTTCGGCTGCGAGATGGCCGCAAACTGCATTATGCGCGCGAGAATCTCGCATCCCGCGCCCGCGTTATAGAGCACGTCCCACTTGAGACGGTCGAGGTCGTAGAACCCGCGCCAGACGTGCTTGTTCACCTGCATCAGGCCGATATCGCCGGTGGCGGATTCGAGCCATCGGACTCGATCCCCGTCCATCACGAATTGTCGCCAGCAGCTTTCCTGCCACGCGGTGCTGAGCACCAGCGTTACGTAAGTGCGGCCGTTGTCAGTATCGAGGGCATTCAGGCCGGAGGCGATCTGGCTGAGTTGGTACGCGGCGCTGAGATCGAGCAGCAGCCCCATGTCATGGCGATAGGCGTCGGCGTTTTCCTCGCTGACGACCAGGCGGTAGAGGCGGTCGGCAACATCCTGCAGCCGGGTTATCTGCAGGTGCCCGCCGTCTTCGGCAGCATCGGCTTCGTCAGGGGAGAGGAGGTCCAGCAACCTAACCCCTAACCCCTTCCCGAGCGGGAAGGGGAACCGGATTGTTGGGGGTAACCCCGTGCCTGGGGAAGGGGGACAATCGCGCATGAGGAGTTGGCGACGGCGCAGAGTGGGGTGGCGGCCTCGGAGCGCGCGGGAGCGGAGGGCGGAATGTCTCTCTTCTTCGATTGGATGGCGGCTCCGCGGCGGCTCGGGACACGGAAAAAAGTTTTTTCATGTCGGGATCTTCGCGGTAGTTGAATTGAAGCGGGTCGCCGGTCGCGCCCGGCGCCATGATGTGCGCGAGGCGGCGAAGGTCGGCCGCCGAAATGCGCATCCCGAGCGCAGGTGCGGCCTGATCGAGCGCAAACAGCGCGTCGCCGGCCGAGATGAACGACATGAATTCGAGCGCGTGCGCCCCGAGCATCCCGCGCCGCGCCGCAGCGCGGACCGCATCGTGCAACTGCCGCCATTCGTCGAGAAATAACAGGCGCACCGGATCGGGTCCGGCCGCCGCCGGCGGATTGTTCAGCGCCTGCACCAGGCGGTAGCGGCTGTCGAGCAGGATTTGCAGCAACTGATCGCGGAACTGCTGGTCGCCGACCGCGCCGCCCAGTTGCTTGATCGAGAAAACCAGGAACGCGTCCCATTGATCAAGCGTGTCCTGAAAGGCTTTGAGCTCGGCCGGCGTGGGCGACGCGGCCGCGCGCAGGATTCGCGGAGGCGCCGGCATGTCGGGGACCGTCATCACGAGCGTGACGCGGAGCCCGTCGTCGAGCGCGACGATATTCGGCTCGGCGGTCAGACTCGCGATCGCGGCGCGGACGCGGTCGGCAGCGTCGGCGGGAATCGAGTCGGTGATCATCGCGGCCAGTTGCTGGACGGGGGATTGAGGTCGTAAGAAAAATCGTTGAGCCGCGGAATCAGATAGCCCTTGATCAGATCGAAGCCCTGGCTGACGACCTCGGTCTTCTGATGCGCGGAGTCGAAGACATTCAAATCGGTGAAATGAAATTTGAGCTGCAGGCCGGGCGCGATGTACGGGACGCCGAGCGCCTGCACGATGCCGCTCCATTGGACGGCGTTGAGGCATTGCGAACCCATCGCGACGCCGAGTCCGAGACTGTTCGCGGTTTCCAGTTGCACGGTCGCCGCAGCGCCCGCGGTCGCATGCGAGAACTCGGGATTTTCCGCGTAGAGAAATTGGCAATCGTTGAGGCCGTTCCAAAGCTCGGCGCGTCCGCCGGGCGATGTGTAGAGTTTGCGCTTGAGCGCCTCGCGCAGCGTGATGTAGTCGATGGTCAGTGGAATGCGGACCTGTTGACGCGCGAGCGGGAGCGGGATGCGCGACGACTGCGATACGCTGCATCGACGATTATCCACAACCTAACCCGTTGGCCTTTCCCTCGAAGCGAGAGGAACAAGTCGCGAGAAGCGATAGGAATCGGTCGAGGATATTCATCAATTTGTGGTTTTGGTCACGAAGGCGACTCGATTTCGCACGCACGGCTGTCACGAGTCAACTATTATGGCAACTGTGCTTGTCCTTGAAAGCGGTAGGACGTGGTTACGATAATCAAATTAGAACAATCACCGGAAATTGCGGGTAAGCCCGATGAGCACTGAACGTCAGGCAGATTTTTACGAAGCGGAACCGCCCCAGGCGTCGCGCGAACTGGCGAAGTTGCGCGCCTCGAGCGATTACCTGGCGCCGTTCGAGATCGTGCGGCGGCGCGTGATCGACGACGTGTACGACGGCAAGATGACCGTCGACGCGACGCTGATCATTCAGCATCGGCGACGTCGAGGAAACCGAGGCGGCTTCGGGCGTCGGCGTGCTGCATGCGCTCGATGTGGCGCTGCGCAAGGCGCTGCTGAAATATTTTCCGTACCTCGAACCGGTGAAAGTTATCGAAACCTACCAGCATGCGACCGGCGCCTCGACCGAGGCGGACGTCGTGTCGGTGAAAAAATTTGCCGACGGCGACCTGGTCTGGACCGACGCTGGCCAAGTCGTCGAACACGATCGAGTCGGCATGGGTGTCGCTGCTCGACGGCTACGAATGGCGAATCATCCAGGAGAACGCGCGGCTGCGGCGGATGCACGCGAATCCAAGGTGGTCGAAGCGCTGACGCGATGAGCGCGGACGCAGCGAGCGATCGCGGGTCGGCAAGGCGTCGCCGGGCAAGCTCGCGATTTTGTACGACGGCTCGTGCGACATGTGCCGTGCGAGTCTCGACGGAATCCGGCAATTCGACAACTCGGGAAAAATGGAGCCGCTCGATCTTCATGACGAAGAAGTGCGCGCGAAATTTCCTGAATTGAAGATGGAGAACCTGCTCGAGGAATTGCACGCGGTGGACGAGGATGGCCGCGTGTATCGCGGCGCGCGGGCGATCAACGAAATTCTGCGGCGTCAGCGCGGACTCAAGGGCTACCTCGCGTACCTGTGGTACGTCCCGGGCTACGCATGGCTCGCGGACCGCCAGTACAAGCGAATCGCAGCCTCGCGATACCAGCGCGACGAGCGCGGCCGACTGAAAGGCCACCGCTCCAGGAGAACTAAAATCCGGCGGCACAGGTTTTAGCCTGTGATTCCCTGGCCCCTGCGAAATCCAGGCTTAAGACCATAGGCTGAAGCCTGTGCCACCTCTTCTCGCTGCGTGCAGGGGTCCGACCCCTGCCGAAGGAAGCGTGAAACCCACCTGGGTTTCACATTTAATCAAGTGATTTACCCTTCCCATCTCCGCCTTGTCCGAGTCCGCGAGGGCACGCTAAGCTTGACGCTCGCACTCGTGAAACCATTCTACATTTTCAATTCGCTGAACCGCGCGGTCGAGGAGTTCCAGCCGCTCAATCCGCCCGAGGTAACGCTGTATTCATGCGGTCCGACGGTCTACCTGCCGCAGCATCTCGGGAATCTGCGCGCGTACGTGTTCGTCGACAGTCTGCGCCGCGCGCTCGAGTTCAACGGCTACAAAGTGCGGCACGTGATGAACGTGACCGACGTCGGGCATATGACGAGCGACGAGGATGCGGGCGAGGACAAGATCGAGAAGACCGCACGCGCGCAGGGCAAATCGCCGCTCGAAGTCGCGAACTACTATCTTCAGCAGTTCCAGCGAGATTGCGCAGCGCTGAATCTCGAGCCGCCGCAACGTATGGTCGCGCGCGACCGAACATATCGGCGATATGATCGCGCTCACCAAAAGAATCATCGATGCCGGCGTTGCTTACGTCACCAAGAGCGGCGTGTACTTCGACGTCGAGCGGTATCGCGGCGAGAATCGGCTCGGCAGGCTCTCGCGTCAGAGCCTCGACGAGCAGAACGCCGCGCAACGCCTCGAGCATTCGACGGACAAGCATAGCCCGCACGATTTCACGCTGTGGGTGCTCGGCCAGCCCGACCATCTGATGCAATGGGACAGTCCGTGGGGACGCGGCTATCCGGGATGGCATATCGAGTGCTCCGCGATGGCGATGAAGTACCTTGGCGAGACTATCGACATCCACACCGGCGGAATCGATCACATCCCGGTGCATCATGAGAACGAAATTGCGCAATCCGAAAGTGCGACGCACCAGCCGTTCGCGCGGTACTTCGTGCATAACGCGTTTCTGGTCGGGAAAGAGGGCACCAAGATCAGCAAGAGTGCGGGCAAGTTCCCGCTGCTGAGCGATCTCGGCGGCGGCGGGAATCGATCCGCTGGCGTTTCGGATTTTCTGCTACGGCGCGAAATACCGCTCCGAGATCGCATTCAACGACGATTCTATTCGCGCGGCGCAGAGCAATCTCGATTATTTTCGCGAGTTCGCGCGCAGCGTGCCGGACGACGCGGCTGCCGATGGCGTCGAGGCGGCGGGTGGGCGGCTGAATATTACGAGCGCTTTCACGAGGCGATCAACAACGATCTGAACACGCCGCAGGCGCTTGCGGTCGCGCTGGAACTGGTCGCGGAAGCATACCGGCGCAAGGATTTTCGCGCGTGGCCGACGCTGCTCGCGCTCGACACGGTGCTGGGACTCGACTTGAAGAAGCATCGCGAGGCGGCGCATGCGAGCACGATCGAGGCGGACGTGCAGCAATTGATCGACAATCGAGCGGCAGCGCGCAAGGCGAAGGACTTCAGCACCGCCGACGAGCTGCGCAAGGAAATCGAGCGGCGCGGCTACGAGGTCAAGGACAATCGCGACGGCACCGCGACTTATCAACGCCGTACCTGCAGCGGCCTGCAGGCGGTGGATTTGGCCTTGAATGCTTGCGCGAAAGAATCTTAGAATCGCCCCTTGACGCATCAACTCGTCCGCCCAGAAGGAACCGATGGGGATTGAGTTAAAGAAATTCGACACCAGGCTGCAGGCTGAGGGGCCCGAGGTAAAGCATCTCGATCCCGCCGCGGCACCGTTTTACCTGCCGATTGGCGACGAAGTGGAAATCTTCACGGCCGCCTACAAAGCGCGACTGCCGCTGCTGCTCAAGGGTCCCACCGGATGCGGCAAGACCCGCTTCGTCGAGCACATGGCGCATCAACTGTCGTCGCTTGCCAACGGCCCCAACGAGCTGATCACAGTTGCGTGTCACGAGGATCTCACCGGCAGCGACCTGGTCGGACGCTTCCTTATTCAGGCCGACGAGACGGTGTGGGTTGACGGTCCGCTGACGCAAGCCGTCCGGCGCGGCGCGATTTGCTATCTCGACGAAGTGGTCGAGGCGCGCAAGGACACCACCGTGCTCATCCATCCGCTGTCGGATCATCGGCGGATTCTGCCTATAGAAAAGCGCGGCGAGACGATCGAGGCGCACGAGGGATTTCTGCTGGTGATTTCGTACAATCCCGGCTACCAGAGCATCCAGAAAAATTTGAAGCATTCGACCCGCCAGCGCTTCGTGACGATCGAGTTCACCTATCCGCCGGCGGACAAGGAAGTCGAGATTATCGCGCACGAGGCGGGAGTCGATCAGGATATCGCGCAACAACTCGCAGTGCTGGGCGAGAAAGTGCGGCATCTGAAGGCGTCGGGACTGGAAGAAGGCGTCTCGACCCGCCTGCTGATTTACGCCGGCGAGCTGATCCGCCAGGGAATTGCGCCACGGCGCGCGGCGACTGTCGCGGTCACGTGGTCGCTGACCGACGAAGCGGACAGCAAGCGCGCGATCGACGAAGTGGTCAAAGCGATCTTTCCATAAGTTGCGGCAAGATTCGTGAATCGACGCGAATAACCTACAACCTCAGAGAGGTCGCGTAATGAGAGTCCTCGCAAACTTCAAAGTGATTCTGGCCACGGCCGCGATGCTCGCGGTCGCCTCCTTCGCGCTCGCGCAGGAAACTGCCAACGGCTTCAGGCTCAGTCAGGTCCGCGGCTGGATTTTCCTGCCGGGCTCGCGACCGACGGGCGTGCGGTTTACGTTGCGAACAGCCGTAACAATACGGTCGAGGCGATCGACGCGACGACCAGATCGCTGCGAATCGTCGCGGGCAAGCTTTTCCAGCAAGGCAGCAATGACGGGGTCGGCGATGCGGCGCGCTTCAACAGCCCCGACGGCATGACGATCAACGGCCAGAATCTCTATCTTTGCGACACCAACAATTCCGACATCCGCCAAATCACCGTCAGCGGCACCGTCACCACGGTTGCGGGCACCGCGAATATGCCGGCACGGACGATGGTACCGGCGCGGCGGCGCACTTCAACCTGCCGACCCAAATCGCGACCGACGGCACCGCGCTCTACGTGGCTGACAGCGGCAACAGCGCGATTCGGCGTATCAACCTCGCCGACTTCAAGGTCAAGACGATCGGGGGACAGGCCTGGCACGTCGGGTAAGACCGAGGGTGGTGCGAACAAATCGCTGTTCGCCGGCCCGCGTGGAGTCGCGGTGGATAAAAAAGCGATCTACGTCGCGGACACCGGCAACGACATGATCCGCAAAATCGACATCAACACGCTCGAGACCAGCACGATTGCAGGCACCGGCGAAGAAGGCGACAAGGACGGTCCCGCGCTGCAGGCGCAGTTCGACAATCCCGGCGCGATCTGCACCGATGGATCGTTTCTTTACATGCTCGACGCCGACAATCATTCGATTCGCAAGATGGATCTCAACGCCAACACCGTGACCAAGCTGACTCTGGTCAACGGCCATATCGGTTCCGGCTGCGCGCTCACCAGCGATGGCAAGCAACTGTATTTCTCCGACACCACCGAGAATGCGGTCGAGGTCGTCGATACGACCAGCGGCAATTTCACCACGCTCTATCCGCCGGGGCAGTAAGCCTCGCGCGACAGGCATCGCGTCTTGATCGATCTGCGCAGTGACACCGTAACGTTGCCGACGCCGGAAATGCGCGAGGCGATCGCGCGCGCCGAGTTGGGCGACGATGTTTACGGCGAAGACCCGAGCGTGAACCGGCTCGAGGCGATGGCGGCGTCGATGATTGGCAAGGACGCCGCGATCCTGGTGCCGAGCGGTACGATGGGCAATCTCGCCGCCATGCTGACGCATTGCGCGCGCGGCACCAAGGCGATAGTCGGCTCGCAGTCGCATACCAATCTTTACGAAGCGGGGGGAGCGTCGGCTCTGGGAGGCATCGTGCTCACCGCGATCGCCAATACCGAAGACGGCGAGCTCGACACCGATGAACTCGCGCGCGAGCTCGGGACGCCGGCTGACGATCATTTCGCACAGCCGTCGCTGGTCGTTATCGAGAATACGCACAACCGATGCGGTGGCGCGTCGATCAAGCTCTCGCACATGGCGGAGGTCTCGACGGCGGCGCGTCGAAGGAAAATTCCGCTGCATCTCGACGGCGCGCGAATCTTTAACGCGGCGATCGCACTCGAGACGACCCCGAAAGAAATCGCGAGCAATGCGGACACGGTGTCGTTCTGCCTGTCGAAAGGGCTCGGATGCCCAATCGGTTCGCTCCTGTGCGGGAGCCGTGAATTCATCGCGAGTGCGCATCGGACACGGAAAGTGCTCGGCGGTGGAATGCGACAGGCGGGAATAATCGCGGCGGCTGGAATCGTCGCCCTGACGACGATGGTCGATCGGCTGGCCGAGGACCATCAGAATGCGCGCGCGCTGGCGCAGGGACTCGCGCTGGTCGCGGGACTCAACGTGCGGCCGGTTAAGAATCGCACCAACATGGTGGTGTTCGACGTCGACGGCGACGCGGATGCGTCGCGCCGTTTCGCGACGGCGATGAAAGAGCGGGGCGTGCTGATCTCACCGCGCGAGGCGACCTCGTTCCGCGCCGTGACGCATAACGGAATCTCGCGCGCCGACATCGATCGAGCTGTCGCTGCCGCCGCGCAAGCCACTGGCGAAGTTTTCGGCGACTGAAACTTCAATAATGGACTCACTCGAATCTCTGTTCTCTCTGCGCGGACATCGCGGACTGGTCACCGGCGCATCGTCCGGGCTGGGCGTCGAATGCGCGAAGGCGCTGGCGATAGCAGGCGCCGACGTTGCTCTCGTCGCGCGGCGCAAAGACCGCGTCGTTCAAATTGCTGACGAGCTCGCCAAAGCCCACGGCGTCAGGGCGATTGGAATCGGCGCCGACGTGACGAGCGAGGACGACCTCGATCGCGTGATGGCCGAAGCGTCGGCCGCGCTTGGCGACCTCGACATCCTGGTGAACAACGCAGGAGTGTCACCGACCGGCCGCGCCGAGAATTTCAAGCGCGAGGCGTGGGACCAAACGCTCGCGGTGAATCTGACCGCGCCGATGATGCTCTCGCAGCGGTTCGCTCGCCGGCTGATCGAGATCAAACTGCCGGGCCGAATCATCAACATGGCTTCGATTTATGCGACCGTTGCCAGTTCGGTGTACCGGCTGTCGGCATACGTCGCCACAAAGGCGGCGTTGGCGAATCTGACGCGTCAGCTCGCGGTCGAATGGGCAGGCTACGGAATTTTGGTCAATGCGATCGCGCCCGGATGGATTCCAACCGAAGCGACTGAAGGCGGAATCGCCAAGCCGGCGAACAAAGAGCGGATGGAAGCGTTCACGCCGATGAAGCGGCTCGGGCTCCCACATGAAATTCGCGGCGCAGTGATCTTCCTTGCCAGTCCCGCTTCAAGCTACGTTACGGGGTCAGTAATTTCGGTGGACGGCGGATACCAGGCTTGGTGAACGCTGCGGGAGGGGGAGCGGGGATGAACGGAACGGGATTGCGCGCGCAGCTTTTCCGGCGCAAGCCGATAGCGGCGTTGATGGCCGACGCCGAGTCGCATTCGGGCGGCCTCAAACGCGCTCTAGGAGCCTTTGATCTAACGCTGCTGGGAATCGGCGCGATCGTTGGCGCAGGAATTTTCGTGCTGACTGGCGTCGCCGCGGCGGAATACGCGGGACCCGCGATCGTGGTCTCGTTCGTGGTGTCGGGATTTGCTTGCGCGATGGCTGCGCTGTGTTACGCGGAGTTCGCCGCGATGATCCCGGTTGCCGGAAGCGCGTATTCGTATTCGTACGCGACGATGGGCGAGTTGGTCGGCTGGATTATCGGATGGGACCTGGTGCTTGAGTACGCGGTTGGCGCCGCCACTGTCGCCTCCGGATGGTCCGGCTACCTGGGGATTCTACTTCGCGGCCTTGGGATAAATCTTCCGTCCGAGTGGACGCACGCACCGCTGTCGAGGCCGGGTGCGATCATGAATCTGCCGGCGTTGCTGATCGTATTGATCATCACCTACGTTCTCTTCATCGGCATCTCAGAGAGCGCGCGGCTCAACTCGATCATCGTCGGGATCAAGTTGTTTGTCATCGGGGCGGTGATCGTGGTGGGCGCATTTTATGTAAAGCCGGCCAACTGGAGTCCGTTTGCGCCGATGGGCTGGGCCGGTGTCATGCGCGGCGCCGGAGTAATCTTCTTCGCCTACATTGGATTCGACGCGGTGTCGACGGCGGCCGAAGAAGTGGTGGATCCCAATCGCGATCTGCCGCTGGGAATTCTCGGCTCTCTATTGGTATGCACGATCCTGTATATCCTGGTCGCCGGAGTCCTGACCGGGATGGTGCCGGCAAAGAGTATCGACATTACGGCGCCGCTCGCGTCAGCATTCCTGCAGCGGGGGATGCATGCCATTTCGGGACTCATCTCGCTGGGCGCGGTCGCCGGATTGACCTCCGTATTGCTGGTGCTGATGCTTGGGCAGTCGCGCGTTTTTTTCGCAGTCTCGCGCGATGGACTGCTGCCGCCCGCGTTCTGCAAGATTCATCCGAAATATCGCACGCCGTATATTCCGACGACTTTGACCGGCATCGCGGTGGGCCTCGCAGCGGCGTTTCTGCCGATCGACGAACTGGGAGAAATGACCAGCATCGGTACGCTCTTCGCCTTCGTGCTGGTGTGTGTCGGAGTATGGATTCTGCGCAAGTCGGAACCGCAGTTGTATCGGCCTTTCCGCACGCCGCTGGTTCCGCTGGTTCCTATTCTCGGCGCGTTCTTCTGCCTCTATTTGATGGCCAGCTTGCGCGAGGAAACATGGATCCGCCTCGTCGTGTGGCTGGTGATCGGACTCGTTATCTATTTCAGCTACGGCCGCTACCACAGCAGAGTCCAGAACAACGTCGTCGATAGAGCCGCCGCGTCAGGGAGATAGCTCTCTTTATCTTCCGAAATCGCGCCGCGTTCTTTCGTTTCTTGTGTCATCCCGAGCGTAGCCGAGGGACCCCGGATCTTTCACGACGCAGGAAGATGCACCCTAACCACGCATCGAGTGATGTGCTTGGCAGGCGCACTTCGATCGCTCCGTGGTTGGGGTGCGTTGGCGGCGTTCAGAAAGATCCGGGTCCCTCGGCTACGCTCGGGATGACACAAAGAAAGCCGACACAAAAAGAATACGCTACTGCCCCGAGCGGTCCGCTGCTCTCTGCGCGGCTGCCGCTGCGGCTGCAGCGGCCGCGTGAGTCTGCGCAGTTTTTTCCATCGCGGCTTTGCGCTGCTCGCCATGCGCGAGGTTCTGCCTCATTTGCGCGGTGCCTGCGGCGCCGAGGTTCTGCGTCTCCCACTTGGGTTTGCTGACTGATACCCACTGCCCGTTCTCGAGCGCGTAGGTAAACACGAGATACTTCAAATTGCCGGTGGCCTGGCCGTTGGTCGTTCCCGGTTTCACGGGATTGTACTCGACCCCGCCGAGCTTGCAGCTGACAACCAGGTGATTGTGCGGTCCGTAGGTCGGCAGGTACTCGAATTTCTGCAGCAGGTCGATGTACACCTGACCCTTGGCTTTCTTTTCATCCTGCTCGTCAAAGTAGGGCCCGCTCACATCCGAGAGTTTGTCTTGCAGTGACTGCTGTAGCGCGGGCGTCAGGTCTTTCTGCGCGCGCGCGTGCTGCAAGTCATACGCATGCGCCCGCGCCGTGTTCAGCGGAAAAAAGAGCGCGGCCGCAAAGGCGACCGCGCTCAGGTTCTTGAGGTTTTTCATAACGTCCCGGCCACCATCATAGTAGACGATTCGCCTGACGCAAATATTTACTAGCTCACTGACTCCCGCCGCCACCGCTGTTAAGCCCGCGGCCGAAAGCAGACACCTGCGACTGCCACTGGTCGCCGAACGCGAGGATCAGCACCTGCTGATTGATATGCGCGTCCTTGGTCAACGACTTCATCGAGCCGCCACCTGCATTCGCCAGCACTTTGTATGCAGCCTGCGTCTGCCGATAGAACGCCGGCAGCGGCGAAATCTTCGGCGGCTCCTCGCGATGCACCTTGAGCCAGAACTCGCGCTCGAAGCGCTCGTGCTCTTCAGCCGCGACGTCAACCGTATTGAAAGTGCCGTTGTTGCTCTTGAACTGGCGAATCAACGCGAGCAGCGGCGCGAAGTCCTCGTTGCGCGGTGGCGAATCTCCCACCAGCACGATCACCTTCTTGGCGTACGGCTTCCAATCCATCTTGTTTACTGCCGCCTCGCACGCGCCCATCGTGTCCTCTTCCCATTCGCCGCCACCCATCGCCTGGATGCCGTTGAGGAAGTCGCTCAACTTTTGCGGCGACAGCGTCAGCGGCTGGATGTTCATCTTCTCGCCCTTGCCGCCGAACACGATTATTCCGATGCGCGCGATTGGCACCAGCCGGTGAATCGATTGCACCAGTTGCACCATCTTGGCTTTGACGTCGTCGATGATAAGTTTCATCGAGCCGGTGCCGTCGATTACCAGCACCACGTCAAGTCCCTTGCGCCGCAACTCTCCGATGAATCCGCCGAAGCCCGAGCCGATACCGTGACCGTAGCCTGAGCCCATGCCGCCGCCACGCCCGATTCCGATACCGCCACCGCCGGCTGCGCGCACGTAGTCACTTGCGAGACCGACCGCCTGCGACGTGTCGACCGCGGTCGGCTGCTCCATCTGCTGCGGCGCCGAGTCGGGCATCGGCACTTCGGGCATGTCGAGATCCTGCATCTCGTTGCCGCCGCCACCGCCGCCGCCTGCTTCGAGGTTCACCATGATCAGTTCGCGGCCACGCTGTTCATGCACCGTGATGATCAGGAAGAGCAGGGCGAGAACGTGAAGCGCGACCGACAGCGGAAAGGGCCCGATCAACAGACCGAGCGCATCTTTCATTTTCTGCAGGCGGGTCGCATCCGCCTCGTCATCTTCGCGGTTCGCCTCGGCCAACGCCTCTCGCTTGCCGATGACACGGTAGAAGATGAAAGCGACGACGAACGTCGACAGAACAAGCGCAATGATAATTACTGCGATCATATTAAATTCCTACGCTCCGCCTCCCGGCGTTGCGGCACCGCCGCCGCCTGGAGGTAGCGAAGACACTGCTATTGCTATCGCCTCCGCGCCAGCCGACTTGGCCAGGTCGAGGATGCGAACCATATCGCCTAATATAACTTTCGGGTCGCCCTGGAAAATCACGATCTTGTCGGTTGAATTCTGGAGCGCGTCATGAAGTTGCGGCACCAGCTCGGCCTCCGTCACCTGCTTGTCGTTTAGATAGACCAGATGCTCGGCGGTGTAAGTTACGATGATGCCCTTGGGCTTGTCGGTTGGCGTGGTGGGAGCATCAGCCTTAGGCAAATCAACGTGCGCCGCCGACTCGATCGTCACCGCTGTCGTCACCATGAAGATGATCAGCAGGACCAGGAAGATATCGGTCAGCGGGGTGATGTTGATGTCGGCGAAAACCCCGCCGCCTGTGTGACCAGCCATTTTCTTTTGTCATGCGCAAATACCTCTACGGGTAGCGATCAACTTCCGCCGCCGGAGGGGTTGTTTTCCAGTTGCGCACCGGTTACCCGCTTGGCCGCGATTGCGATCTGTTCGGCGCCCGCGGCCTTTGCGATACCCAGGATTCGCACCATGTCGCCGAGCAACACTTTGCGATCGCCCTGGAACACGACGATCTTCTGGTCCACCTTGCCGAGCGCGTCGCGCAGACTCGATTGCAGCTCGCGCTCGGGCACGTCCTTCGAGTTCACGAACAGCTCGTGCTGCGCCGTGTACGTGACGATCACGCCCTTGTTCTCAGGCGAGGTGTTGGTCGCGTTGGGCAGATCGACGTGCGCGGCGGATTCGATGGTGACCGAGGTCGTCACCATGAAGATGATCAGCAGAACCAGGAAAATATCGGTCAGCGGCGTGATATTGATGTCGGCGAATACGCCGCCACCCTCGCCGCCATGAGGTCCGCTAATTGCCACGCGCCTGTCTCCCCTGGAGGGCTGCGTCGATCAGGCGGTCGTCGTTGATGTGCTGGATCGCACTGATGTTCTCAATCTTGACCGAAAAATAGTTGTAAAAAATAACCGCGACGATCGCGACTGCGAGTCCAAGCGCGGTCGAAATCAACGCTTCCGAAATACCGGCCGCGACGACCGAGAAGCCGCCGGTGCCCATGATTGCCATCGATTGGAACGCCACCAGGATACCGACGACGGTGCCGAACAGCCCGATGAACGGGGCCGATGCGCCCGCGGTTGCGAGCACCCAGATGTAGCGCTTGAACTCGAGGCCTTCCTGGAAACGGCGCTCGTCGTCGAGCTCGAGCAGATGATCGCGATCCATTGTCTGCGCGGCCGAAATCAGCGTGTGAAAGATACGCTCGGCCGCCGTCCTGCGCGCCTGCGTCGCCTGCAGCGCTTCATTGAATTTGCCCTGGCGAAGTGGCGGGACCAGCGCGTCCGCCAGCTTCGCTGTCCTCGGACCAAGCCCCACAGCGCCCACACGCGCTCGAAAATGATCGCCAGGCATACGACCGAAATGAACAGCAGGGGATAGGTCGCGTAGTAGCCCTGCTGGATCATCCCCAAAATTCCGAATTGGCTTTGCATCTGTTATCCTCTCGAGATTGAATTATTGAGCGGCGAAATTCTGGCCCCGCTCGAACCGTTGGATAACTGTCCCAAAATGCCTCTCGGTTCACCCCTGAACCGGTCCATAGCTCAATTTTGGCGAGTTGAGCTACCTCACGCCGGTAAAAGTTTCCCGTGATGGCGCGGAAAGTCTGAATGCAACAATAGAAAGTATTTGTCAAGGGTCGCCGATCAGAAGGAGAAATTTTGAACATTTCGTCCACAATTGCGAATGCGCTCAAGCGGCCCTCCAGACCGCGCCAAGCTGCGCCACCTTCGCACCCTGCTCGACTATCCAGTCGATCTGTCATTTACTCTACGCCGTTGGCCATGCTGCCGACTAGCGAATCCTGATCGCTAATCTGCACGCTGACGGCCTCGGTCGCCTTGACTTCTTGCGCCCCTCAAGTCTATCCAGAAGCTTGCCACAGCAAGCCCACGGTTGACCGCGATGCGGTCTTTGTTTTTGTGGCAATTGACGCTTTTGAGAAATATCACCCACTCAATAATCAGACGGTGAACAAGGCCGCAATCTTCAAATCATGTGCAGCCGCGTTCATAGTTGTACTCTCCGCTTGCAAGCCAACAGCGCCCGCAGTCCCATCGGCCCGCCGCCCTGAGCCGGTCGTGACAGGCCCAACCGACGAGCCGAGCAAAGAACTACCGAAAGATCCGTTCCCCTCGATGCCGATGTATCCGGGCACCAAGGTCGAGCATGTCCGCAAGCCCAAGGGCGCGATGCGCGAAATCCTGCTCAGCTCCGACTCGACGATGCCGCAGATGGTTGCCTTCTACAAAGAGGAGCTGAAGAAGAACGACTTTAACATCACCTCGTCGCTGATCATGCCGGCGCGCAGGACCTGGTCGTGCGATTTTCACTACAATGGACGCCCCGGCAGCATCATGCTCTATCCAAGCGATCACGATAAGTCGAAAATGACGATCGATCTGATCTACGAGCTGCCCGCGCACATCGACGAATCACTGATGGAACCCAAGGAAGATTTCGACATAGAAGGACCGGGCGAAATGGCCCAACAACAAGCACCGAACTCAAATCCAAGCGAGAAACAGAAGAGGAATTAGTGAGATGGCACTACTGAAAGGCAAAGTTGCGGTAATCACCGGCGCGGGCCGCGGCATCGGGCGCGAAGAAGCATTGCTGATCGCGAAGCACGGCGCGAAGGTCGTCGTCAACGACCTCGGCGGGCACTTCGACGGCACCGGGCAGTCGCGCTCGCCGGCCGAAGACGTGGTCAAGGAAATCCGCTCCGCCGGCGGCGAGGCGGTCGCCAACTTCGAAAGCGTCACCGATTTCAAGGCTGCCAAGCGCATCATCGATTGCGCGATCGATAATTTCGGCAAGCTCAACATCGTGGTGAACAACGCCGGCATCCTGCGCGACCGCATGGTTTTCAACATGAGCGAAGAGGACTGGGACGCGGTCGTCACCGTCCATCTGAAGGGCACGTTCAACGTCGCCCGCCATGCGAGCGCCTACTGGCGCGAGCAGCACAAGGCCGGCAACATGCTCAACGGCCGGCTCATCAACACCAGCTCCGACTCGGGCATCCTGGGCAACGCGGGACAGAGCAACTACGGCGCGGCGAAGGCCGCGGTCGCCGCGATGGCGGTCATCGTCGATCGCGAGATGAGCCGCTATGGCGTCACCGCCAATGCCATCGCGCCGGTCGCGCGCACTCGCCTGACCGTCGATGCGACCCCGCAGACCGCCGCCGGCATGGCGCAGAAGGCGGGCGAGTGGGACGCGTTCACGCCCGCCAACGTCGCGCCGCTGGTCGCGTGGCTTGCGAGCGACGATGCCAAAGACGTCCATGGCGAAGTGTTCCGCGTCGGCATGGGCAACGTCTGGCTGATGCGCGGATGGCATTCCGGCGCCAAGGTTTCGAAGAAAGGCTCGATGTGGGATCCGGCCGAACTCGGCGCCAAGCTCAAGGAAGAGCTCGCCAAGGGCGTGACCAAGAAAGAGAGCATGGGCGAGGTGATGGCCGGTGGCGTGTAGATTTTTGACAGCTGAGAAGAAAGCCGAAAAGCGCGGCTCCGCGTGAGCCGCGCTTTCGTTCCATGCTGTTCATCTGCGCCGCCAACACCGCGCGCAGCGTGATGGCGGAGCATATCCTGCGCCGCGAACTCGACGCGCTCGGCATCGACACCACATCACAGTCACCTCCGCAGGAATCGCGCCGTATGCGCGCGACGGCGCGCTGGTCTCGCTCGATACGCGGATGGCGCTGCGCGAAGACGGCATCGACATCGGCGATGAAGCGACCTCCACCGATCTGAAGCGGCATCCGGAGATGCTCGAGCAGACCGACCTTATCATCGCGATGACCGAGCAGCAGGCGCGCGACTTGGTCGAGCGTTTCCCCGGCGCTGACGAGCGCCCGGTGTTCACGCTGCGATCGTTCGCCGGCGAAGACCGGCGACATCGACGACCCGTTCGAAAAAGGCGACGTGGTATTCGCCGATGCCGCGAAGAAATCAAGCGGCTGATCCCGGCGATCATCGATCGCATCTTTCATCCGCTAGTCGCCCGATGGGTTGAGCGCGATCATATGAAGATGGAATTCAACAATCCGTCTGACGCCGAAATTCGCAAGATCCTGTCGAAGCCAACCACGGTCGCGGTGGTCGGGTGCTCCGACAGTCCGGCGCGCGACTGCTTCAGCATCGCGAAGCTGCTGAAAGCCCATGGCTTCAAGGTGATTCCGGTCAATCCGGAGCTCGACGCCGACGCACTGCGCAGCGCGCTGGGCGAGAAATGCTATCCCGACCTGGCGTCGATTCCCGAGCCGGTCGAGATCGTCGACGTCTTCCGGCGCTCGGAATTCGTCCCGCAAGTCGCCGAGGCGGCGATCGCCAAAGGCGCGCGCATCCTGTGGTGCCAGCTCGGCGTGATCCACCTCGACGCCGCGCGCGCGCGCAGCAAGCCGGGCATGACAGTCGTGATGGATCGATGCCCCGCGATCGAGTACGCGCGTTTGTTTTGAGGGGGTGAGCTTGCTTGTCATTCTGAGCGAGCATCGCGAGCCTCGTTTGCCATCCTTGTATGTCGTTGATGAAGCAGCAACGCAAGCGTCTCTGTCATCCTGACAAAGGGAGCAACGCGACCGGCAGGAAGGATCTCGGACAGCGGGGCGTGAGCGCCGCCGGTTCCGGTTTCTGCGTTGCTGCTTTCCACTAAAGACAAAGGACCGCTGCGCGATTTTAAGAAACCGGTACCGGCTTCGCTGCCGCGAAGCTGTCCGAGATCCTTCCAGCCGCTCGCGTTGCTCGCTCCGTCAGGATGACACAAGATGATCGGAGTCTACGGAGATCTCACATGCGAATAATTGTCATCGGCGCCGGGATCGGCGGGCTGGCCGCGGCGCTGACGCTTCGACGCGCTGGCCTCGATGTTCACGTCTTCGAACAGGCTACTGAATTGCGCGAGGTCGGCGCTGGCATCCAGATAAGTCCCAACGCTTCGCGAATCCTCAATCGGTTGGGCCTCGAGGATCCGATACGCCGCATGGGAGTGCGTCCGCATGCGATCGTCATCCGCCGATGGGACGACGGACGCGAGCTCGCTCGACAGCCTCTCGCCGACGCGTGCGAGCGCATCTTCGGCGCGCCCTACTACAATTTCCATCGCGCCGATCTGCTGGATCTTCTTTCCGCGGCGGTGCCGCAGAG
>CAVUUH010000021.1:0-13330 GCA_963744545.1 uncultured delta proteobacterium | reverse complement strand
CGCGGGAGACGAACAGCAGACAGAACTCATTTTGAGCGCGAGATTCTTCGATGCTGAGGGACTGCGGATGCGATAGCGAGCGCACCTCTTTCGCACCAAGGAATTTCCTGAAATTCGATCCACTCGTTGCCGCGTCTCCGAAGGAGCGTCTTGGAGATGAAGTTCGAGGGCATTCCATCGGCGCAGCATCGATCGCGCGCGGCGACGAGGCTCTCGAGTCCGCCCGGAACGGCGGTCGAGGTCACGATACAGAGGTCGCGAGCAAGCACGCACACGAGGATGTCCTTTGGGATCGAAGAGCCGAGCTGTTCCCAGACCTCGTCGAGCAGGATAAGACTCGCTTCGTAGTTGCCGCCCGCGGTAAAAATAAAACTCTTATCGTCTCCGCGCCTACCAAACTGTGTCGGCAGGCGACGCTCGGAGATTCGACAGAGCCTTGTGGAGGAGTTCAGTTCGCGGCCGTCCGAATCGTTCCAACTCGGCCCATGATGCGTAGCTCATCGAGTTCGGCCGATCGAACGCGTAAACCACATTGAGATCTGCGACTAGATGTTCGCTGGCCAGATCTTTGGTTGGCGCCCGTACGATCAATTCGGCGCCTTTAATCATCGGAACGACTTGGTCGAGCGACAGCGCAGCTTGCTCGCCGACCAGGCCTTCTGCCGAGTGGATCGTTTCTGCGACTAGTCGCGAAAGCAGACGCTCGCGTTCCTCCGGTGCGGCTCGGCTCGCGTCGGCGAACAAATTGTCGATCCACACGGTCAAGCTCTTTCCCTGCTTGGTTCGTATCTCGAGCGCCAATGGATCGCCCGGCGTCGCCTCCGCGCTAGCGATTCCGGAAGACTGCTCGAACGCGAGTCTGCACGAATCACTAAGAGACTCTCTTGTGAGCTTGGGCGTCAGTAGTAGAGACCGCCAAGATGTGCTCATAGCTGAAGGCCGATACTACCAGAAAACGCCGCTGCCTCCACGACAGCGGCCCAGTGCAGCGACTGGCGGACGATTGCGCGGAAGACGGGGAACTACGATTTCTTCCTGTCCTCCGCGCCGCTGAATATTCCAGGAGGCGTAGGCTCGCCGCCGAATGCGCTGGCTATCAAGTAGGACGGAATTTATTCCGTCAGCCGTGTCACAAGGAAACAGAATCGACGACGAATATAGAATCGACGAAATAAATTCCGTCCTACGGATGAACGCGAGCGCGGATTAGTGGCCGGCCTTGGACAGCGCCTCGGTCGTGAAGAAGCCTTTATCAACCGCGCCCATGTTGATGTACCAGCATTCGCGCTCGGGCGTGTCGGGGCCAGGGAGGTAGCAGGTCGTCGACACGCCGGATTGTACGTCGATGCTCGAGGCGGCGACGATGAACTCGCGCTTGAACGGATAGACGGCGATCTTCGCGTCGGGCACCGGGCGGTCGCGATATGTGTTGAGGTAGATCTGCGTCTTCCACAGCTCGCCCTTCTGGTCATAGCTGTCGACGTACGGATTGAACCATCCCTCGCCGTCGACGTACACGATCGTCTTCGATTGCAGCACGCCCTGGATTCTTTCCGGCCGCGGCGTGACCTCGACTACGTACAGATGGCGCATCTCCCAATCGTCGCCGCATGAGGTCGCGCCGCCGTCGGTCGGGCACGGATGCGCGGGCGCGTTCTGCGCATGCACGCACGCGAGCATGTTTTTGTCGCCGAGATATTTAAAATTGTACTCCTGCGGCTTCGCGCCGAATCCGCCGGCGTGATCAGCGTCCCAGGTCGAAAGCCCCGGCGAGGAACTCAAGAGCACTTCGTTGACTCGGCGCACGCGCCGCGTTCCCGCCAGGAATGCCCACGTGTCGTCGGCCTTGTTCGCGTCCCAGTAGCGATACAAGATTGCACCGCTGCCGCGATCTTCCGCCGGCGCGAGCGTGGGATACGCCCCCGCGCGCGACCAGATACCGGTGATCTTGAAATCCGGATCTGCAGGCATCGGCTCGACCTCGGTGCGTCCGATATCGGAGTAACCCGCGAGATGCCCGACCTCGGTCTGCGTCATCAGCGACTGTTCCGCGCCGGGATTTTGCTTAGCCACCTGGCATTCGAAGAAGCGCAGATCGTAATCGTCGCTCGAGATCGGCTTGAAGTACTGGTTCCACATGATCTTGGTCGCGACCTCGGGATCGTTGGGGTCGAGGATCGGGAACGGCTGCCCGGCAACGTAGCCGACGAGATCGCGATGGTCCGGGGCGAGGCGCACCTGGCTGGAATATTTTTCGGTCGCGTCCTGGAACGGCGGCGGCCACGTCACGTGGCTCGGCGCGACGATGTTCATCTCCATACCCCGCGACACGGCGATAAATGTGCCCGGACTCACCAGCGCGCGGACCTGCTCCGCATTCTTGGCGGTGATCCGGTCGCCGGGTTTTACTTGGGCGTGGGCTGGAGTGAATGGAAATGTCAGCGCGAAAAAAGCTGCGATGACGGACAGCGGGACTCGTCGTCCGTTCGGTTTTTTCATATTTAAAGTATCACTTTAACTCAACCGCGATTTGGCGATAGCGTTCGGTTCCGACGTTAGCGACTCCCCAATTCATTCCCCTGGCGAAGAATAGCACACGGCCCGCCGAAATCGATTCTTCACTCCCGCTCGAAGCATCCGCGATCCGCGCCGCACGCTTGTGCATCGACGGGCTGTCCGTCAGGTCCCACCGGCCGCTGCGTCTTGAGGCAGGTGTAGCACGCGGTCGAATCGTCGGGCTTGAAAATGCGCTCGCCGTCAGGAGTGCGGTAATACGCGGTCTTGGTGCGAAGCAGCGCGCAAAATGGCGAGGCCATATTATGCGGCCTCCAATCCCGCGGCGTGCATGATCGCGCGGCGCACGATCACCTTCGCAATCACCACCTTATAAGCATTGTCGGACATCGGCTGCGCGTCCTTCAGCGCAGCCTCGGCCGCGGCGCGGGCGCGCGACTCGTCGAGCGGGCCGGCCTTCAGCGCGGCTTCTGCTTCGGGTGATCGCCACGGCACCGGCGCGACCGCGCCCATCACGACGCGCGCATCGCGGACCGTCTTCGCTCCGTCGAGCACAACTGCGACGCTGACCAGCGGCCAATCGAAGCTCTGCTTCTCGCGCGCCTCCAGGTAGTGACTACGCGTGTTCGCGGACGGCGCGGGCACGATCACTTCGGTGATTATCTCGCCGGGCTTGAGAGAATTTTCGCGCTTCGGATCGACGGTCGGCAGCGTGAAGAACTTTTCCAGCTCGACGCTGCGTTGCCCAGCGGGGCCCATGATAGTCGCGCTCGCGCGCATCGCAATCAGCGCGGGCGCGAGATTCGACGGATGCACGATGAACGACGGACCGCCGCCCAGGATCGCGTGGTAACGATTCAGGCCGCCGATCGAGTAGCAGGTGTCGCCGCCTTTCTTCAGGCAATTCACGTCGGGATTGCGAAAGTACCAGCATCGCGGACGCTGCAGGACGTTTCCGCCGACCGTGCCGAGGTTGCGAATCTGCGGCGTCGCCGCCTCGCCGGCAGCCTCGGCAATCGCGGTGAACTTCTCGCGGATCGCAGGATGCTCGGCGACTTCGCTCAGTTTCACCGTCGCGCCAAGGCGAAGGTCGCCGGACGAACGTACCTCGATTCCATCTAACTCCTTCAGCCCCTTCAGATTCACCAGCGCGACAGGCGACACGATGCTCTGCTTCGACAGATCGACCACGTCGACGCCGCCTGCAAATGCGACGTTGCCATCTTCGGCCAGCAGCCGCGACGCGCTCGCGAGGTCAGCAGGCGTGATCACTTCGAATCGATTCATCGCGATTGCAAATCCTTCACACGTGTCCCAGCGCCGCCAACACGCGGTCGGGCGTCATCGGGAGCGAACGCACCGGCACGCCAATCGCGTCGTAGACCGCGCATGCGACCGCGGCCGTGCTCGCGACGTGCGACACCTCGCCGAGGCCCATCACGCCGGTATTCGTAACGCCGTTGGCGACTTCGAAAAACGTCACGTCTATTTGCGGCACGTCGAGCGCGCCGAGCAGCTTGTAGTCGTCCATCGTCGGATTCACCATGATGCCAAGCTGCGGGTCCATCCGACGATCCTCGAACAACGCAAACCCGATTCCCATCAGGATGCCGCCGTTGACCTGGCTGCGCGCCGTCAGCGGATCGATAATTCGGCCAGCGTCATGCACCGCGACTACGTGCTTCACGCGGATGATTCCCGTTTCGGTGTCGACTTCGACTTCGGCGAATTGGCATCCCGCCTGATCGCTGCGAAAGCCGCCGTAATTAGGCACGCGCTCACCCTGAGCAGAAATCGAATCGCCGGGGATTCGCTTGCACACGTCGGTAAATGAAATTGCTCGCGAGGTACTGGCGCGCACACGAATCATTTCGTCGGCTGCCTCGAGGTCGTCGGGCTCCGCCCCAAGAATCGGCGCCGCGATCCGAAACAACTTGTCCTTGAGATGCGCCGCGGCCTGGCGCACGGCCGGCGAGTTCGACGGCGCGCTCAAACTACCGCCGCTCGGCACTGAAAATAGAAATCGCGTGTCGCCGATTTCCGACTTCACGCGATCGACCGGCAGACCGAGTTCTTCGGCCGCGACGATCGCGAGCACCGTGCGCGTGCCGGTGCCGATATCCTGAGTGCCGACGCGGACCTCGACGCTGCCGTCGCGATGCGCGATCACTTGCGCCTCCGGTCCCGACACTCCTACCGCGTGCCATTCGGCGGATGCGACCCCAACGCCGCGCTTGATCGGACCGCTCGATTTCGCGGCCTCATTTTTCTCCGCCCATCCGAACATGCGCGCGCCAATTTCGTATTCCGCGGCGCGGACCGGGTTGTCGCTGTTACGACGACGGAACTCGAGCCTGTCGATCCCCGCCTTGCGAGCCATCTCGTCCATCGCGAGTTCCAGCGCGAAGCATCCCTGCGGCCATCCGGGCGCGCGCATGGGCGACGACGGCCCGGCATTCGTGTAGATGCCAGTTTCCTGAACACGGATATTCGCGCATCGATAGACCGACCCGAACGGCCCCGCACTTCCAGCGCCACCGCCGATACCGCCGCTTCCGCGCGTCACCAGATCGATAGCAATCAGCTTGCCGTCGCGATCGACGCCCATCTTGACCTTCTGCTCGGAATTCGGACGGTTGCCGGTCGATCGATGCTCGTCGGCGCGCGGGAGCATCACCTTCACCGGCACGCCGGCCATCTTGGCCAGCCTCGACGCGACGATAATTTCGGGCGTCGCGCCGAACTTCGATCCGAAGCCACCTCCGAGATATTCGCAGACGACGCGCACACTGTCGGGCGGCAGGCTGAAATAGACGGCCAGATCGTCGCGCACCGAAAAGATGCCCTGCGTCGAGCACCAGACGGTGAGCTGATCTCCCGCCGCGTTGAAGCTCGCGACCGCGCCATGCGTTTCGAGGCAGACGTGGGTCTGCACGGGAGTCGTGTAGGTCGCCTCGATGGTGCTCGCGGCGATCTCGAGGCCCTTCGGCACGTCGCCGACGCTCGAATTTTTGGTCTTGCCGACGTTGGATCCACTGCGGAAGACGCTCGGCGCGGAGTCCTTGGCGGCAGCGTCCATATCGACCACGAACGGCAGCGTTTCGTAATCGACCTTGATCAACTTGAGCGCATCGGCGGCGATGTCCGAGCTGATCGCGGCGACCGCGGCGACTTCCTGGCCGGCGAAACGGATCTCGCGATCGTCGAGCGCAAGCACCGCGCGCACGCCCGCAAGATTTTGCGCGGCGGACACGTCGATGTTGCGAATCCGTGCGTGCGGCCACGGACTGCGCAGGATCGCGCCGGAAAGCATCCCGGGCAACTCGATGTCGTAAGTGTAATGGGCCGCGCCGGTCACCTTCAGCGGTCCGTCGACGCGTGGCGTGGGTTTGCCGACGACAGACAGGCGGTCGCCCCATTGCCACGGGGTCGGCTCGTCATCCGGAATGACGACCGTGATGTCTTGCGTATTGCCCTGAAAGCCGAGATTGAGCGTGACGCGCCGCGACATCAGACGTCCTTGGTCGCGCGTGCGGGCGCAGCGGCTTTGAGAGCGGCCGCGAAGACATGCGGGTACGTACCGCATCGGCAAGTATTGCCCGCGGTCGCATGTTTGATTTCGTCAGTCGTCGCGGACGGATTTTTTTCGAGCGCCGCCGCGACCGACATCACCATCCCGGGCGTGCAGAAGCCGCATTGCTGCGCGTCGGTCTCGACGAACGCGGCCTGCACCGGATGCATATTCGACGGCGTGCCGAGTCCTTCGATCGTCGTGACCTGGTGTCCGCGCGCGTCGATCGCCAGCACCATGCACGAGGTCACGGACTTGCCGTCGAGATGCACCGTGCATGCGCCGCACGCGCCGCGATCGCAAACGAGTTTCGTGCCGGTCAGTCCGAGATGCTCGCGGAGTGCACGCAGCAAGGTAACACGCGGCTCGATTTCGAGCGTCGCAGGCTTGCCGTTGATGTTGAGTTCGATAGTCGTCGCTTCCGGCCCAAGCTTCTCGACCACTCCCGGCGGCAACGTTTTCTCATCGGCCGATGCGGGCCGAACGTGCACCAGGCTTGCCGCCGCGGCGACCGCACCGGCGCCCTTGATAAACGATCGGCGACTTATGGCGTGCGGTTTGCGAGGCTTGCGATCGTCTCGACTCATTCTTTCACTGTTTCACTCTTTCACGAGAAGTCGCATCGGCGGCATCGTCAGTAGGCTCGGCGGTCATAAAAATCGCGAACGCCACACCGAACAGAATCATGCCTATTGGAAGCGCGAACGCCACGATCTTCATCGAGTAAACCCCTGCCGTCAGAAGCTTGTCAAGAAACATTCCGGTGTCGTAGCGAAAATGGTCGATCAGCCATGCGGTGACGGATCCGCCGCTGCTGAAATTGAAGCGCGCGATTTGTGCGCTGATCTTCGCGACGATTGGCAGCATCAGACCGCCAACGATTACCGCCGCTACCATCGAGCGGTTTTTCAGCGCACCGCCATGCACCAACCGCGCGCCGACGCGAATTCCGATCAACATCCCAAGGGCGGCAGCGGCGCACTCGACGATTGCGAACTCGTTGGAATTCCACCACGCGCCGAACGATGGATTTAGATATCGCACCGCGATATGCGCGCCCAGCCCGTAGCTGAGCGTAAAGACGACGGTGAGAAGTATCGCGACAAAGGTGAGCCGTCCGATCCATCTGGGCGTTCGCCGCGGTTTTTTCTTTCGTGCCATCGGTGAGCCGTCAGCGAATCGACGTCACAATCGCGCCAGTGCCGCGCGTGAGTCCGATCGAGAGATAGACAATCAGCAGCACGATCGATCCGACGGTGAGCCCGACGCGTCGGAAGCGTGCCTGCAGGTCTGCGACTTCCGGACTCGGACCGGTGGCGGACAGTCGCCAGATTTGCGCGCCGATATTTCCGTATTGATAGAGCGCGAGCCCGATCACCACGACCACCAGCACCAATTTGATTGCGAGCAGGATCGAAACGCCGCCGATGAAAAGCACGTTGAACACACCAGTCACGACCAGCACGGCCAGCGAGGTGAGTACAATCGCGCCGAGCCGGCGAACGATTTGGCGGGAGACCCGGACTCGCGCGGGCGGATCAAGTTCCGCGGCCAGCACGGGAGCGAGCGCGAACGTGCTGAACAGCGACCCACCGAGCGCGACGATCACGGCAACGATGTGCACGAACAGCACGGCGAAGCGGAGACTTAGCATCAAGCACCGCTTGTATCGGACGGAGTCGCATCGGGGCAAGCGGCCGCGGGTCGAGGCGAAATTACATGCTTCCGATTTATCCGGCGCGATCCGCGATGCATGAGAGTCTCTGTGTTGACGCCAACCAAGTCGGATCGCTGCGCGTTTTGACGACCAGACTGTGATCCCGAGTCAGTCGCGGAGGCGCCCCGAGAATCTTGGGTCCGAAATGATGCTTGGCGCGCTTCATGCTTGTTATCTGGAATATTTTCACCCTGCTTTTCCTGGAGGGAAAGGATTCATATGGCTGAACTGACTGAAAAAGTAATGGACTTCTTCTCTAGTGCGCGAATCAATGAACGCACGCTGATGGAAGTATTGAGCGAATTTCTGGCCGTCGAGATGGGCGGGCAGAAACTCTATGAGAAGGCGCTCGGACTGGTTTCCGATTCCGAGGTGCGAACCAAGTTTCGCGAGTTCCACAGGCAAACGATTAAGCATCAGAAGGTCCTCACTGATGTGATTCACCGGCTTGGCGGAAATACTCGCGCGCAGAGCCCCACTGCAAAGGTGGCGACCGAGAAAGCCCAGGCCCTGCTGCGCAGCATGGATCGCAATGGTCTTTCGAAAGATCAGGCCGAATTGAATGCGATTGAAAACATCGTCCTGGCCGAGACTAAGGATCACGCGGACTGGGAACTGATCGGGAAAATTGCCCGTCAGGCGACCGAGGACCGCTTGCGCGAAATCCTGGGTGCCGCAGCTGCCGAAGTTGAGCACGAAGAAGACGAACATCTTAATTGGACGCGGAAAAAACTCGATGAATTGCAGATGCAGGCGCTGGTCAAGGGCGGCGACTCCGAGAAAAAATCGAATCATACGAATGCAAAATCACCGACGAGAAAAAGCTCGACGAAACGAACCGCAAGCCGCGAGAAATCGCGAAGCAAGGTTCCCTCGAAAGGAAGAAGCCGGCGAGCTGCTCGATAAACCGCAGATCACGAAAGACGATACGTCACGAAGTTGCCGGTAACGTGAGCGCCCAGGCTGAGCGCCGTGCGGCGCGAGGCCCAGTTGTCGTCGAGGACGAGCGTGTAGCCCGCAAAGCGCATCTTGCGCCGCGCCATCGCGAGGAACGATCGCGCCGCCATCGCAACCGCGACGCCGCGTCCACGCGCGCGCTCGATCACTCCGATATTGATGAGCGCGCCGCGCGTTCCTCCCCCGCGTTCCGGAGAGAGCCGCACGCCCCTGCGCAGGCGGGCGAGCGCAGGACTTAGATCGGGCACCGAAAAGACCGCGCCGACGCACTCGCCGTCGATCGTCGCGAGCATCGAAAGATCGGCGACCGGAGTTTCCCACAACGACGTGAGCATCGGGCGCACTTCCACGCGCGTCACCGGATTCCATCCCCAGTGGCGGTCGAAGGCCGCGTTGGTCACGTCGGTCCACGCGTCGATCGCAGCGAGAAAACCGTACTCGCGCCAGCTTTGAATCGTAACGCCACTCGCCGCGGCGGCCTCTGTCATCCGCCGATAGCGCGCGAGGATTTCCGGCGTGAGCGGGGCGGTATAATCGACCTGCCCTTTTTCGGTGACGAAGCCGGCCTGTTTGAAGTAGCGATGGTACGACGCAGGATTTCCGCGCAGCAGGAACGATGGCAGCGATTCGTAATTGTCGATCGCATAAGGATAATCGAGAAACGCCGCAAAGCCGCTGCGAACCGCATTCATGCCGCGTTCGCGCAGCGACCGGATGGCCTCGTCGAGCATCGTCGCGACCGCGATATCCTCGCCGTCGAGCGCCTCGAACTGAATCAATTGTCCGAGTTGCTCGTTCCAATGTTCGATGTAGCGGCGATTGATAACGGCGCTGACGCGGGCAACCAGAATGCCTCCGCGACGCGCACAGAACGGCGTGATCTCGAGATGGGTCGAGAGCAGGCTGCGCCGCGACAGCAGATCGATTTCGTTCTGCACGTCGGGCGGCCACCACGCGTCGCGCGCGCCGTAAACCTGAAACGGAAGCCGCGCGAACTCATCCAACTGCGCGCGGCTCGTCGGTCGCTCGACGCTGATACGATCGCCGGTGATTTTAGGATTTGCCGCCATCAGTTGAGCCGCATCGCGCGCTCAACAATTCTTATAGCCGCGGACGGACAAAAAATCATCCACGAACGAGCAGGCCGTCGGAGAGCCATCGCGCGAGCATTCGATTCATCGCAGCGACGGGATCGTCGTCGTGGGCGTTCGCTGCGACGACATCGCAGATTTCCGCGAACGTGGCGCCTCGGGAGGCCGCCTCGAGCGCATCTGCTTCGGCGCGTTTGAGATCGCGATAGAAGACGCGAGCCTTGCGTCGCCATACCAGCACTTTGACGGCGCCCTGCTCCGCGGCTTTCCACGGGCGATCCTCTTCGACGGCTCTTAATATCTCGGACACTCGCCATTCGAGCGCGAGTATCTGCGCTGCGGGATGAGTCCTGAGCTTCATCGCGGGCCAGTCCTCGGGTGGAGTAGCGCGAAGCGATTCAGGATCTACTGAGTCGCTGTCGAGACCGACAAATACCTCGACGATTGCGCGTTCGAGCTTCGCGAGGTCCGCAGCAAACGGCGCGCCTTCACGCAGCGGATGGTCGCGCAGATAGTCCGGGAGATACCGCCCGCACTCTGAGATCGACGGCTCAGTCGGCGGAAATTCGAGCAGGTAGCCTGTCAGCAGGTTATGAAAGTTGTCGTCGCCGAGAACCGCAAGCGTGGCGGCGAAGTCCTCTTTGAGCGCGTCGCGGATGCGGTAGAAATACATGTTCGCATAGATATCGACGCGAGCTTCGGCTGACAGACGATCGTCGCCGAGCACGATCGCATCGAGCCCGCCTGCGCTCAAATCGAGCTCGGCCGCGAGCCCCTCGGCGACGCCGCTAGGCGCGGTGATCAGCCGATAGAGCAGGCTTTGCAGGTTTTTCAGTTGAGTCTGCATTGAAGATATCGCGTGCGCGATCCGCGGCATCCGCCAACTCCGCGAACTCCGGGATGTTGTCGTCCCACTCCACCAGCGCTGAGACTGCCCCGAATCGCCGCGCCGCGCGTTGGTAGAGAGTCCATACCTCGTCGCGCACCGGATGATCGTGCGTATCGAGCAGGTAGGTCCCGTGATCGCTGTGCCCTGCGAGATGATACTGCACGACGCGCTCGGCCGGCACCGCGTCGATATAGTCATTGGCCTCGAAGCGATGGTTGAACGCGCTCACGAAAATATTGTTGATGTCGAGCAGGATCCCGCAGTCCGCTTCATCCGCGATTGTCGAGATGAATTCCCACTCGGTCATCGCAGAATCCGCGAAGGCCATGTAGCTCGAGACGTTCTCAATCAGTATCAGGCGCTCGAGGATGTCCTGCACTTCGCGGATTCTTGCGACCACATGACGAATAGCCTCTTCCGTATACGGCAGTGGCAGCAAGTCATGTAGGTTGTGCCCGCCCACTCCCGTCCAGCACAGGTGATCCGAAATCCACGCGGGCTCGAAGCGTCGCGCGAGTTCGCGCAGTTGCTGCAGGTAAGTGCGATTCAGCGGATCGGTCGATCCAATCGACATCGACACGCCATGCATCGCGATCGGATAGTTGGCGCGCACGCCTTCGAGCACTTCGAGCGCGCGCCCGCCCGCGACCATGAAATTTTCCGAGATGACTTCGAACCAATCGACTTTAGGACGCGCCTCCAGCACGTGGCTGTAGTGCTGTCGTCTCAGTCCGACGCCGTAGCCGAGCATCGGAAAGTCAGAACGTTTCATTATCGCGATCGAACCTAGTCGCTCTTGGTAACCGTCTCTGGTTTCCCGCCGGCCGCGATGCATTCCTTCGCCGTTGGTGTCATCACGTAGCCCTTGCCCTTGCAGGCGTTGGCTCCCTTGCAACTGCTCTCCGCACTCTGGCACAGACTCTGACCCTTGCACGCATTGCCGCCGACGCATTTGACCTGCGACGACGCCGCCGCCGCGCTCGAGTCGATGCTGTCTGCCGCTTGCACCGCGTTGCCCGCAAAGATCAGCGCGACCGCCGTCGCCAGCATCGCACCGGTAATTTTCGCCCTCATTATGTTCATAACTCCTTAACTGTTGCTTCGCGAGCCGAAATTATTCGACCTCACTCACAGTGTAAACATCCAAATTCAACTAGAGCTAGTGGGAACATTTCGGGCCTATGCAAGATTTCATTGATGGGGGATGCTATGTTCCTGAAATCAGCATATGGCGGACAAGATCGGCACCGGCACGGATCGGCGCAAGCGATTCGAAGACGAAGCGTTGCCCCATCTCGACGCGCTCTACACGATGGCGATACGGCTGGCGCGCAATCCCGACGACGCCAACGACTTGCTGCAGGAGACGGTGCTGCGTGCGTACCGTTTCTTTCATCAATTCGAGACCGGAACGAATTGCCGCGCGTGGATGCTGACCATACTCTTCAACAATTTCCGCAACGGCTATCGCAAATACTCGCGCGAGCAGCCGGCGTCATCGCCCGAGGAGTTCGATCGCAAGGTCGAGGGCGAAAGCCTGCGAACCGACCCGGCCGGTTCGAATCCCGAAGCCTTGCTTTCGGGGCGCGGGATGGAGGGTGAGGTCGAGGCCGCCCTGGGAGGATTGCCGGCGGAGTTCCGCGAGGCGATTCTGCTGGTCGACGTCGAAGAGCTCAGTTACCAGGAGGTTTCGGGGGTTCTGGACGTACCTATAGGTACGGTAAAATCTCGAGTGTCACGTGGACGTGCGATTTTGCGCGACGCGTTGGCTAACTTCGCCAAGGAGCGTGGAATAATACGGTCTTGACTCCGGCACTCGATGCCAATTGAAGTGGAGCAGACCGCTAACGATTAGAAGTGGATTGTAACACCTACATAGAAAAGTACCTGTCGGCTCACGTTGACGGCGAGTTGACCCCGGCGGAGTTGCGCGAGGTCGAAGAGCATCTCGCCGGATGCGTCAACTGTCGCGCACGCTTCGCCGAGGAACGCGCGGTCAAGGCGCTGCTGCGCGAGCGTGCCGCGATGCGTCGGACGCCGCCGATTGTCCGCGGATCGATCCTTGCCGCGCTGGACGCCGCCGATGCGGCCGACGCTACCGGCTCCGCACACGACGCGCGTGATCGCTCCGCCGCCTCCGATCGCGCCGGACGGTTCTCGATTCGGCGCGCCCGTCTATGGGCACCTGTCGCGATCGCCGTGGTCGCGGTGTTCGCATTCGTGATATTGCATGGCGGCAGCGGTCCGGCACCCGCGCATGCAGTCCCGCCCTTCGACGTCGCGATCGACCACTACGATCATTTCGACAATCACTTCGAACCCAATATCAATTCCACCTCGCCCGCCAAGCTCTCCGACGCCTACATGGATCACCAGCTGCCGGGCTTCCTGTGGAATTTTCAACACTCAGGCTACAAGCTCAGGGGCGGACGGATCGATCGCCTCGCGAACAGAACCTCGTCGCTTATACGTTCTATCAGGGCGGCGACGGCAGCATCCTATCACCTTCATGAAGTCCCACGGATTCCAGCCGCCCGAGGGCGAAGTCCAGGAGATGGACGGTCATCGATGCTACCGATACAAGGGCTACA
>CAVUUH010000020.1:0-41682 GCA_963744545.1 uncultured delta proteobacterium | reverse complement strand
GCGTCTTCCGCGCGCGTCGTAAGATTCCGTTCTCTTTTCCTTTCTTCTTCATCCCACCACCCCTCACCAGTACTTCCGCGGGCGCGCCACTCCCGCCGGTGACGGGAAGTTGTACTCGACCACGTCAACGCCGCTCGCGGTGAGCTTTGCGAACCAGGTCTCGCTGGTTACGACCTTCGAGTTCGAGCAAGCCTAAGTCGCGCAGGTATGCGAGCTCGCGGCGCACGGTGTTGAGCGACAGCGACAGCTTGATATCGGCGAGCACGCGCCAGATTATCTGCTCCGAGACCGCTATCGGCCGTCCGGCATCGACCACGCGCAGCATCCGCCAGCGCGCTTCCTCGCGATTCTTTTCTTCGAGATCAATTCCGTCCGGCATATAGCCTTTCCTTTACCTCTGCGATTTGCTCACGGACTTCTTCGCGCATCGCATCAAGCTTGGCGTCGAGGGTGCCGCTGAACCTGATCCAATCTTCGCGGCGCACGTATTCGAGGGGCAGATTGACGCGCAACTCGACCAGCTGGGTTTCGAGATCATCGACCCGGCCCGAGTCGCGCTGACGTTGTTCGTCGCGACGCTTCAGTAGCCATTGATCGTGCTCGCGTTGACCGCGAGAAACCCGATGAAGGCGGCGACCCATCCGGCGAGGGATTGCCCCACTCCAATCAGATGGGCGCTCCCGTCCCCTAATTATCACTGTCAGATCCCGCGCTCCCTCGCAGAGCGACCTAAACCCCTTCGCCTCCCCCGAAGGCTTGAGAATATGCCTACTTTGAATTTTCAACCTTCATGGGCACGGCGTTGCTCTTCCCCTTTGCCTCTCCCTCGCAGGCGAAAGAGGATTTTTATAGGTATTTAGAGTTTTGGACCTTATCCCACTTTTGCGCGACTTTTTTCGCCGGCGCGATTTTCAAGATTTCGCCGTCTCCGTGCCGAAAACAGGATTCTGCGAGCACGTCACCTCCCCCTTGGATTTAGACCAAGCCGGATTTGTTTGCATACGGCACTTCAGCAGAATTGCTTGAATCGCGACCCTCGAAATAAAAAAATCAAGTCGTCGCCTGATTTTAAGATAAGTCCCCTCTCCTAAATCCTCTCCCTTCGGGAGAGGGACCAGCGGAGCCAGACATGCAGTTACCTGCAAAGGAAAGATCTCTGAACAGGCGGAGGGGTTATAAATTTGTAGGCCGGAGGAGTTCTTTTCTTCACCGCTGCACCGTCAGAGCCTTCGTGCCGATTCCGGCGCGGTACAACTCGATCCCCGACGCGACCATCTGCCGGATCGTGCTGACCGCTATCAGCGAAGCGTCGAGGCCTTCCGCATGGATGCCGGCCTGCGCTATCGACTGGATATCCATCCAGGCCGCGTCGGATTGCAGGTCGTCGCCCGGATGCTCGGTCGCGTAGATCGCCACCGCGACACCAATCTTGTTCCTGATGGTTGAGAACATTGCGCAGGTGACGGCAGGCATCGCGCGCGCGATATTCGCCGCTACTGCGATTTCGACGTCAGAGTTTGGAGCCGCCGCGACCAGTCCGAACGGCAACGACTTGAACAACGCGGCGACCTCCGGCGCCATCGCGTCCGCAATGATCGGTGCGAGCTTCGCGACGATTGCTATCGCTGCAGCGCTACCCACCCGCCTAAGCCGCTTTCTCAGCATTAGACGTTACAGCTGCGGCCAGGAACCTAACCCCCACCCCTTCCCGAGCGGGAAGGGGAACCGGAATGTGGGGGCCGCGGAAGTTTTCACCGCGGGTGCGCCCGACGGCGCAGTCACAGGCGCCGGCGCCACTCCAGTCGGACAGTTACCGAGAGTCACAGTCTGCGGCACGATCAGTTGATTGCTCGAATTGGTATAGCCGAAGACCTGGCACGAGAACTGGTTGCTCTCGGTCTGATAGGTGGTGCTGATAGACAGCGGCAGCGCGGGAGTTTTGCCTTCGCAATAAAGCACGAGGCCGGCGTAATCGACCTGCGCCTGCGCGTTGCAGAAGTTGGTGGCCTCCATGCTGAGCGCGGCGGAACTCGGCACGATCGTATTCTTGCCGCTGATGATTTGTTTCGGCGTCGGCTGGAGGAGTCCGCCACCCTGCTGGGCGCATGCGACAAAAGCGAATGCGCAGAGCAGAAGAAGAGCAGAGTCTTGAATCGCGCGCGAAACGCGCGCTGTATAAGGACCCTCACCTTCGATCCTCTCCCTTACAGGGAGAGGGGATACAGACAGAACGTTTTTGGTTTTCGAGCTCATATAGATCTCACCTCTTGCTTGGCGGGCGTTTCTTTCACGGTGCGTAAGTCATGTGGCTGGCGGCAGTGCTTAGTGGGGTTGAGAGCTGGCTCAGGCCGGTGTCGACCGGAGTTTCGATATTCATCGTTACGATGCCGGCGCTGTCGCATCGCGCGATCGCGCGATGCGACGGGAAGAGGAGTGGGATTGGGCTGGTCGAAACATCGAGCGCCATCGCGGTACCTGGCGCGAGTTCGCCCGCGAGCGGCGCGCGTCCGACAGCGCAGTCGAGCGTGAACATTTTCTCATGCACCTGCGCACACCCCGCGGCCGTCAGCAGCAGCATCGATGCGAGAAACGCTTTACTGAGAAACACGATTCACCGCCCTGTCGTACGCATCGCGGCAGTACTCACGATCGTCATGCAAAATCTTGAACCGCCGCTGCCGCACGACGTCCTGGTCGAGCGTGAAACACGCCGCCAACCCGGAACCAGGGGGACAAGCCGCTTGCTCCGCATCCGGCAACAGAAGCCGCGGATCGAGCGGCGCGAATCTTGTCCTCAGCTGACCTGCATTGCGTCGCGGAAGCGTCGATATGCGGCGCGTAAGTCGGAGCACATCCCGCGACCAACAGGTTAAGCGCCATGATCGGCATCAACCGGAACCTTGCTTTTTCGTACATCTGATTTTGCATCCTCGACGTCGGACTCCGATTGGTCGCTGACTGCGAGCGGCGCGGTCGCGACGATACGGCCGTAAAGCGCAAATCCCGCGGCCATCAGCGCGGTCATGTTGCCGATACTCACGCCGTTGGACGCCATGTCGCCGACGATCAGAACGATCGTGCTGACGCATCCGTAAAATGCCTTCGATTTGTAGAACGCTTTCTTAGTCACCTGAAAAACCTCTTGCGTCACGCGTATGCGCGGTTGAGCCATCCCTTGAGAAAGTCGGCGCCGCCGCTGTGATTCGATGCGACCATCCGGTAGTGCGCGGCGAACTCGGAACGCAACGCGGCCATCAGCGCGGCAGGATCGGCGCGTCGCGATGCGAGCGCAGTCGCGGACCCGAGCGCTCCGTCTTCGGTCACCGGCGAACCGCATGCACGCAACGCACGCTGAAGACATTCGATGGCGTTAGCGGCGCCCATGTTGACCGCGAGATCGAACGTCTTCGCGGCGACCGCGGCGGGCAGTTGCGCAAATCCGAAGCGCAGCCACCATTCGGTCCAGTAAATTTTCACCGCGGCCTCGCGCGTGAGCGTCGCGATGTTAACTCCAGGATTCGAGCGCGCGGAAATTCCGAACTTCGTTGCGCCGCCGGGGTCGGCGGGATTCGACGAGTAACCGCCCTCGACGGCGAGGACGCGTTCGACGGCGGCTAGAAATTCGGAACTGTACGCGTCACGAGCGCTGGTTGATGTGTCCACGTTTCAATCGCTCTGCGATCGGCGCGGACGTTGTTGAGGAACCGGCCCCCCGGCCCCTTCCCTCTAACGAAGGAGAGCAACCGCGCGGCGGATTTTCGGGAACGCGACTCAAGGCGAGGACTTTGTACACGTAGCGCTCGGTGCATCGGAGTTCCCGCGCGATGTGCGAGATGCTGATGCGTTCCGCGCGCATCGCGACAATTCGCGCGCGCCGGCGCAAGTGATCGCTGGTGACCGGAATCAGCAGGCGATCGCCGCCGAACGCCCGCGCCATCGCAAGTGCCGCGAGCAATCCAATCGAGCGCGCGATCGTGCTGCCGGAGGTGGGAGTTATCGGGATATACAAGCGGCGGCCGCCGAGGTCGGCGATCAGCTTGTCGGCGGCGTCGCCCCCAATCGAGAGGCCTATTTGATTGTACAGCGTCGTGTGCGCGGCGTCCGCGAAAGAATTGAAACGCGGCGCCGGCGACGGAGCGCGATCGAGCGCGGGCATCCGGCTGGAGCCTGCGTTCATAAACCGTACGCGACCCGGAGATTGGACGGAATCGAGCCGACGTTGCGCTCGCGATCGTAAACCACGCGCCAACTGATGTCGGCGATGTGATGCACGCACGCGTGACAGAGGCCGTGATGGCGCATCAGGTCGGCGTGAGTGGTGGCCTCGTGACACCACAGACAAGCGACTGAGCGATTAGAAACGGCGGGACGAATCGAAATGGTCGCGGGTTCCATAAATCCTCCGCGCGAGTTGAGTGGGGAATGCACAGTGCGACGACGAACTGGAGTGGGACCGAGAGGGTGGGAGGGACGCGTCGAGGAGAAAGATCGAAGGCGCGGCGGGCACAAGGTCACGAAGTGAGCTAAAGATGGGTACTCGGGGAGATCGAGCGGCGGCGAATTGGTGGACATATGGAGGCATATGGGAACGGCGGGAGATCCGATTCGATGGGGTTGGCGGAGGTTTAGCTTTGAGCTGGGAGTGATTTGCTTGAGGCGGGATCATGCGCTTTAAGAATCTTATTTCACACTAGGAGATTTATGTCAACTACAGTGGTTGACGCCGCATTTCGCGCGCGGCTGACACAGGTGATCCAGTCGTTCGGATCGGTGGTCTCATTGGCGACGGCGGTCGGGGTATCCGATAACGCGATTTACAAATGGTTGTCGGGCCGCGGGCAGCCGAGCGTGGGGAACCTGGTGGCGCTGGCGCGGGCGGCGCGGGTGTCGGTGGAATGGCTGGCGACGGGGAGCGAGCCGGCGCAGGGGGCGCATGCGGTGACGCGCGCGGTCGAGCACGGCGACTTCATCTTCATGCCGCGCAACAGTATCCGATTTTCCAGCGGGCGCGACGGGATACTGCGCAGCGAGCAAGTGGTGGATTCGATCGCGTTCCGCGCGGACTGGGTCAAGCGGGCGCTCCACACGGAATCACGCGATTTGATCCTGATCGAAGTGATCGGTGATTCGATGGCGCCGACGGTCGAGGATTCGGATTTGATTCTCGCGAATCTGGCGGAGCCGCGATTTCGACAGGACGGAATCTACCTGCTGCGGCAGGACGGCGGGCTGGCGGTGAAGCGAATCCAGCGGCGTCCCGACGGGAAGCTGCTGGTGCGCAGCGACAATCCGAAATATGAAGCGATGGTGGTTTCGAATGTGAAGATAATCGGGCGCGTGATCTGGATTGGCGGATGCGTGTGAATGGTTCAGCGAGTGCTAGCGGGACTGACGCCGAACTGCGTAATGAACAGGGCGCACGCGATCATCGCCAGTCCTTTCAGGAACATCGAGACGTTGACGGCGCGCATGATGGGATCGGCGAGCGTCAGCATCGCGGTGCCGTGCACGACGATCGTCACCGGGACGAGGAACAGCACGATTAGCCAGCCGCCGAGGCGTGGGCGGTAGTTGAATAGAATCATCGCTGCGCCGGCCAGTTCGACGACGCCGGAAATCGCGACCCAGAAGGCGCGGAAGGGAATCGGCGCGGGCATCAGGTTGATGTAGTCGCTCATCGAGGTGAAGTGGGTGATGCCCGAGAGAAAGAAAATCAGGGTGAACAGAATGCGGGCGGTAATGCCGATGGCGGGGCTGGTGATCGTGATGTCGTCGGTTTGCATAGTCGAGGGACAATAGTGAATCGGCGCCGTCGGTAGAAGAGTTCTTTTCTCAGTACTATGCTGCGGCCGTGGCATCTCAGGAAAAAGACGGCGAGATTGTGCGGGCTGACCTGGCGGAAGTGATTGAGCGGCATGAGATCGGGCTCGACGCGGAGCGTCCAGACGCTGTCGCGCGTCGGCGAAAGACCGGGCAGCGGACAGCGCGGGAAAATATCGAGGAGCTTTGCGACGCCGGGACGTTCGTCGAGTACGGGCCGATTGTGGTTGCGGCGCAGCGGCGTCGGCGCACGATCGACGACCTGATCAAGAACACACCGGCGGACGGGCTCGTCACCGGGCTGGCGACCGTCAATGGGAATCTGTTCGGTGGCGAGAAGGCGCGATGCGTCGTAATGTCCTACGACTACACCGTGCTGGCCGGCACGCAGGGGCATCAGAACCATCGCAAGAAAGATCGGATGTTCCAGATCGCGCGCGAGTTGCGATTGCCGCTGGTGTTGTTCGCGGAAGGCGGCGGCGGGCGTCCGGGCGATACCGACGGTGGCTTTCACAACTCGCGATCGTTTCATGATTTTCCGAAGCTGAGCGGGCTGGTGCCTCTCGTCGGGATCACGTCGGGGCGATGCTACGCGGGCAATGCGTCGTTGCTCGGATGCTGCGACGTCGTGATTGCGACGCGCGGGTCGAATATCGGGATGGGCGGTCCTGCGATGATTGAAGGAGGTGGACTGGGCATCTTTCGGCCAGAGGAAATCGGACCGATGGAAGTGCAGGTGCCGAACGGCGTCGTCGATATTGCGGTCGAGGACGAGGCGGAGGCGGTGAAGGTCGCGCGCAAATATCTTTCGTACTTCCAGGGCGCGGTGAAGGATTGGACCTGCGCCGATCAGCGGCTGCTGCGCAATATCATTCCGGAGAACCGGCTCCGGGTTTACGACGTGCGCGACGTTATCGAGACGATGGCGGATACGGGGTCGGTGCTCGAGACTTCGGCGCGACTTCGGGCTGACGATGATCGCGGCGTTTATCAGGATCGAGGGGCATCCGTTCGGGGTGGTCGGGAATAACCCAAAGCATCTGGCCGGCGCGATCGACAGCGACGGAGCCGACAAGGGCGCGCGCATGATCCAGTTGTGCGACGCGTTCGATATTCCAATTTTATTTTTGTGCGACACACCTGGAATCATGGTGGGACCGGAGATCGAGAAAACCGCGCTGGTGCGGCATTCGTCGCGGATGTTTCTGACGGCAGCGAATGCGACGGTGCCGTTTTTCACGATCGTGCTGCGCAAGGCTTACGGACTGGGCGGGATCGCGATGGCCGGCGGGAGTTACGACGCTCCGCTGTTCACAGTGGCGTGGCCGACCGGCGAATTCGGCCCGATGGGACTCGAGGGCGCGGTGAAGCTCGGATATCGCAACGAGCTGGCTGCCATCACGGAGCCAGCGGCGCGCAAGAAGCGCTTCGACGAGATGGTCGCAACGATGTATCAGCGCGGGAAGGCGATCAACAACGCGTCCCACTTCGGAGTCGACGACGTGATCGATCCGGCGGATTCGAGGGGGTGGATCGCGGCGGGGTTGAAGTCGAGCGCGCCGCCCGAGCCGCGCACCGGGAAGAAGTATCCGTACATTGATAGCTGGTAGCTTCCGCGGATTCGTCGATGCAAGACATAGGAAAATATATTTTTCGGTACGCTGACGCGAAGTGCCACCTTTGGAATGTCTATTTCAAGGACATCATGGGGGACCTTTCTGCTTGCGAACCTCTGGAGAGTTTTGAGGCAATCGACCAGAGGCTATTTTTCGCACTAGTCTGCGAACCACTAGGAATCGAATGTGACTACTCGCGCGGTGCGGACTACATAGAAGACATGGTCGTGAAGACTCACTGTATAGATCAGATAGTTATCCTGCCGCGGACTGCGGGCCAGGAGATTTCTATCTTGATTGGCGAGAAGCAGGGATCCAATACCGCTTGGAATGAGGTTAAATCCCTCGCTACCGCTGGATTGTCGTTTGGGTTCATAGAACTATTTCAATGGGACAGGTACGGGTTTCTCAACCTGCCGATGGTTCGCGGTAAGATTAGGGCTTGTCCGGAGCACCCGGAATACGTTGGTAGAGAAGCCTTGATCGACACGTTCAAGATAGCCTTTTTCCTTGAGGATGCCGAAGCAACTGACGATAGATAAGGCAGGCACGACGGCATCACTTGTCATCCTGACGTAGCGAGCAACGCGAGCGGGTGGAACTGGCTGCTGGCCTCCGGACAGCTTCGCGTCAGCGAAGCCGGTTCCGGTTTTGTAATCGCGAGGAGGCCCCATCGGGGACCTTTGCATAACTCGGCGCGGCGCTCTTCCCCTCTCCCGTCGGGAGAGGATTTAAGGTGAGGGACCTTGTTCAGCGCGCATTTGTTCGCGCGCGATTCAATGTTTTGGTTCTCGGCGTGCCTTGTGTTTCTCTCCGAAACTGCAAACTTCGTGAGAGCCATGCCTTCGTCCGAGTCGTCTCACGAAACAGCACGCAGACTACGCCGCGAACAGACGGTGGCAGAGAATATTCTCTGGCGACATCTTCGAGGCAGGCGGCTTTGCAACATTAAGTTCAGGCGTCAATTTCCGATTGGTCCGTATTTCATCGATTTCTGCTCAATCGAACGCCGACTGGTAATCGAACTCGATGGCGGCCAGCATGCGGATCGATCTGCCGACGACGAAGTCCGCACAACCTATCTCACTTCGCGCGGCTATCGCGTACTTCGATTCTGGAATAATCAGGTGCTCGCGAGTGCTGACCAGGTTCTTGCCGACATCGAAAAATTCCTGGGCGCTCATTCTTCAAAATCCTGAATCGCGCGCGAGGCGCGCGCTGAGTAAGGTCCTTGCATCTCCAGGGCTCACCCTTCGGCAAGATCAGGGTAGCTCTTCGGTCCTCTCCCATCGGGGACTTTTGCATAACTCGGCGGCGCTCTTCCCCTCTCCCGTCGGGAGAGGATTTAAGGTGAGGGACCTTGTTCAGCGCGCATGTTTCGCGCGCGATTCAATGTTTTGGTTCCCAGCGCGCCTTGTGTTTCTCTACGAAACTGCAAAATTCCTGAAAGCCATGCCTTCGTCCGAGTCGTCTCACGAAACAGCACGCAGACTACGCCGCGAGCAGACGGTGGCAGAGAACATTCTCTGGCGTCATCTTCGAGGCAGGCGGCTATGCAACATTAAATTCAGGCGTCAATTTCCGATCGGTCCGTATTTCATTGATTTTTGCTCAGTAGAACTCCGACTGATAATCGAACTCGATGGCGGCCAGCATGCGGATCGATCTGCCGACGACGAAATCCGCACAACGTATCTCACCTCGCGCGGCTATCGCGTACTTCGATTCTGGAATAATCAGGTGCTCGCGAGCGCTGACCAGGTTCTTGCCGATATCGAAAGATTCCTGGGCGCTCATTCTTCAAATCTTGAATCGCGCGCGAGGCGCGCGCTGAGTAAGGTCCCTCACCTTAAATCCTCTCCGTCGGGAGAGGGGAAGAGCTATTCGCACCTTCGACAGACAAATTGATGTTCCTCGACAAAGGAACCAGTCCGTCGCTGTTGGACTGCTGAGCGCGATTCTTGGCGCTGGTGTGACGGGTTCTATATGAACTGACCAGGGGATTGGGAAGAGTCACGGAGTTGGCGTTTGTACTGAGAATGGCGGGTGAGGTATTCGGATTCGAGAGAGGGGCGAGGCGGCAAGAACCGGAACGTGTGGTTTGAACGAGATTAGACGAGTCGGGGCCGTGCGATTTCAGGCGTTGCACCTCTCCCGCAGCGCTCCTGCGGCGCGCTGCGACCTCCCCTCGGACAAGGGGAGGTTATTGGAGTGCGCCACGCTACGCATTAATGAAGTGAGTTTCCAAGGAGAGTTGTCGTGATCAAATCTTCCGAGGAAGTTTTAAGCGTTGCGGGTGAACGGCTTGCCATTGTGAAGAGCGGGTCGGGGAAGCCACTCCTCATTTTTCATGATGAGCTTGGGTATCCCGGGTGGATGACGTGGAATGAGACGATCGCGCATGAGCGCGAGTTGTTGATTCCGCTGCAGCCGGGGTTTGGGAAGACGCCGAAGATCGAGTGGGTGAGGACGTACCGCGACCTGGCGGGATTTTATTCGCAGGTGGTGCGCGAGTTGAAGCTCGATCCAGTCGACGTCATTGGGTATTCGGCGGGCGGGTTTATAGCGGCTGAGATGGTTGCGGCTGATCCGAAGATTTTCTCGAAGATGATCCTCGTGGCGCCGATGGGGATTAAACCTTCAGTAGGTGAGATCATGGATATTTTTCCGATCACGATGCGGACGCATCTGCGGGCGACCGTGGCCGATCCGCATGGCACGCCGGAGTTTCTCAAACTGTACGGCGGCGAGATGACGCCGGAGCAATTCGAGGCGTTCGAGGATGCGCGCGCGGAGTCGGCGCGAATCGGATGGGAGCCGTACATGCACAACCCCGCCCTGCCCTACCTGTTGCGCGGGACCAAAACACCGACGCTGCTGGTGTGGGGGACGCGCGATCGCGTGGTGCCGCGCGGATGTATCGACGAATACAAGAAGGCGATTCCGGGGGCGCAGGTGGCGACGATCGAGAATGTTGGGCATCGGCCGGAAATTGAAAATTCAACTGAGTTTGTGAAGATAGTCAGTCGTTTTCTGACTAGCTAGTTTGAATAGTCACTTCAGGAAAGATTTGCACAACGTCGGCGGACAGATTTTGGATAGGAACAGAATCTTGAATCGCGCGCAAAATAACGCGCGCTGTATAAGGACCCTCACCTTCGATCCTCTCCCTTGCAGGGAGAGGGGAAGAAAGGCGAGTCCTGTTTTGCAAAGATCTCGGCCGAATAGCTACTCGTCGTCTTTTTCAGCGAAGAGCCAATAGGGAGTTACTATGAAAGTAGGATATTTCACTGAGCGGCCGGTGCGCTGGATTCCTGAGGAAGTGATACTGCGTAACGGGGGGCATTTCGCCGTGTCGAATAGCTACTTCGATCGCGAGCGGGCGGCTGAAGACTATAACTACTATATCGACGAGAACCTTTACGCTGAGGAACTCGGGTTCGACATTGTCGCGCTGAATGAGCATCACGGGAATCCCTTCTGCATGGGGAGCGTGATGAACGTCGAGGCGGGAATCCTGGCGCGGCTGACCAAGAAGGCGAAGATTTTGCTGATCGGGAATCCGTTGCCAGTGATCAAGCATCCGCTGCGCATGGCTGAAGAGCTGGCGGAGATCGATTTGATCTCGCGCGGGCGGCTGATCTCGGGATGGGTGCGCGGCGCGGGCAGCGAGCAGTTCTTCAACAACGCGAATCCCTCGTACAACCGCGAGTACTTCGAAGAGGCGCACGATTTTATCGTGCAGGCGTGGACGCGGCCGGGGCCGTGGCGCTACGAGGGCAAGCATTTCCACTACCGTCACGTGAATCCGTGGGCGCTGCCGTATCAGAAACCGCATCCTCCGATCTGGATTCCGGGAACGCTCAGCCCCGAGACGGTGCGATGGTGCGCGGAGAAGGCGTATCCATATTTTGGGTTGGGGACGTCGCTCGGCCCGACCTGCGATTTGTGGGATTACTACGCGGACGAAGCCGCCAAGCATGGATACGAAGCGGGGTCGGAGAATTTCGGCTACGTGCTGCCCACCTTCGTGGCCGAGACTGAAGACAGAGCGCAGGAGCTGGGCAAGAATTTTCTGTTCGGCGGCGGGCAGAACTCATTCGCGCGCGTCGAGCATACGCTGCCGCCCGGATACAACTCGAAAGAGGCGATTCGAAAACTCGCGAAACAGCCGCAAGGCAGCTGGCTCGGAATCAGCGGCGACAAAATGCGCGGGCAATCCGAGGAGGTGGAAATCGATCCGGCGGCGATCAGAGAGAAGCTGATTCCCGGGTACCAGAAGGCGCAGAAGGCGATACAGCTGGTGATCGGCACGCCGAAGTCGGTGATTCCGAAGCTGAAGGCGATACTGACGGTGCTGCGGCCGGGGTCGCTGGTGATATTCAGTGTGCAGGGGCCGGTGGCCAACGCGGATCGGCAAACGAGCATGCGGCTGATCGCGCAGGAGATAATTCCGGCGCTGAAGGAACATGCGAAATCGATCGATTTGCTCGACGCGTTCGAACGGACGCCGGGATCGATCAAGCTGACGTCGGGCACTTCGCGGCGGCCAGTGTCAGATCGCGGACCGCTGAAAGAGCTGGGGTTGGCGTAGTGTACCTCACCCCTAACCCCTCTCCCTTCCGGAGAGGGGAACAGAGGGGAGAAGTTTTTAGCCGATCGTCATGAAAAAAGTTTTGATGGTTTGTACCGGGAACATGGATCGCAGTCCTACGGCTGCGATGGTGCTGGCGGAGATGTGCGCGCCGATGTGGGTGACGTCGGCAGGGACCGAGCCGTGGGCGAAGAATCAGGTGAGTATCGAGTTGGTCGAGGAAGCCGACGTGATCTGCGTGATGGAGGAGGCGCATCGCCGGCATATTCGGGATCGCTTCGGCGACGTGCACGCGGAGAAAGTCGTGGTGCTGGACATCCCGGACAATTACGTTTGCTGGGAAGGCAAACTGATCACGCTGCTAAAGGCCAAGCTGCGCATCGCGTTGGGACTGAGCAAGCAGGGATAAAAATCGAGACTTTTCAAATCGCGCTACAAAACCAACAGTAGAGATTTATTTCGTTTCGTTGTTTTCTGGGCCGATCCTGAGGCCTTTGGCGTGACTGCGGAGTGCGCGCGCATCTGCACAAATACGAGCCAATTCAAGCGCTTAAGGACAAAATGCTCGTAGCGTTGGGATTGACAAGTTAAAAAAGATAACTATTGGTGTGGTAGGGAGAATATACTTTTTGGTGAAACCATCATCGGTTTCACGCTTCCTTCGGCAGGGGTGGGCTCTGCACAGCAGTGTTAAGCAAGTTTTGACCGCAATGGAATGCGGTATTCCCTCTGTCAGAATGTTTTGACGGGGGGCGGACGCATTCCCAATTTTTGGCGCCGTCCCTGGTAGCCACCGTCCCTAGTAGCCGTACTCGTCGAGGAGGGCCTGACGTAACCTGGTAAAATGAATAAGGCCGGCCTGGTACTGGAGTTTCTTCCGGTCGGGCAGGCTTTCGAAATCGAGGCCATAACGCCGCGCCGTGCCCATCACCGCCTTTACGGCCGAAGGTCATTTGACGTTTTCCTCAGCGCGGATTCTTCGATCCCGGGTGTTGTCGAACAATTTCGAGGCGATATTGCGCGGGTATACACCGAGGCTCACGAGCACGTCGGCGGCCAGCTCGCGCGGATCGTTCAGGTGCGCCTCGTATCCCGTTTGGCGTGACATCTGGACCATTTCGTTGCGCGTGGAAAAGAGCTCGGCAGTGACGTGATGCCCTACTTCGTGGAGGAATGCTGTTGCGACCGCGGCCGGATGATGTGCGCCGTTCAGGCAAATGAGCGGACGCTTCTCCAAACCGGAGTCTTTACCCAAATAGAAACCGAACACAGCGAGGCCTGACGGCCAGGGCATTTTGGCGATACGGAAATCGGCGCCGAGTGCGGACGCGCGTTGGGCAAATTCTTTCATCGAACCGAGGCGAACTGCTTCGTCATTGAGGTGAGGCCATGCCGTACGCTTTGCGGCGCGCACAATTTCGCGGACCTCCGCCCGGCTTAGACCACTGCGGAGAGCGTACCCGTAGTCCCGACCCCATAGACGCTTGATTTCGTCAGTAATGGCGGCAGGAGCGGGCTCATGCACGTTTGAAGCTGTTTCAGCAGTTTTAGCGATATCTGCTGTCAGCCCGACAATGCGCGAGATCCTTTTCTTAACGGTCATCGGTAAACCATCTCCAATGCCAAATTATAACCAAAAGTACTGAATTAATGCTAGATAGGCAACAAGCCGTTCGGTTTAGCCTAATTCGAGCAAAAAGAGCGTTGCGCTGCGAAGCAATTCCGGTGTAACTAACCGCGACATTACAAATTGGCGGATTTTTAAGCTCGATGTTCGAGTTTTTAACGACCAATTTTCGACCACCTCGCGCATCACCCGCGCCGAAATTTCGGCTGCATTTCAATTCTATCATGCCACGTTCGCCTCCGTCGCGTGCGGCAATTTTTTCTTAAGCCGCATCTCAACATTCGGAAACTGAATCGCGTCCGAAACTAGCCCCGGGGAAGGAGCTACTCAATGGAACTGCGTTTGCTCACCAACGAAAACGATCGAAGAATTTTCGCCGCTCGTACCGAGCAGATTCGTGCAAAGCACGGAGTCGGCTTCAAGGAACGATCGCGCTCGCGCCTGGCCAGAATACATCTGAACTACGGCAATCTCTACGCGCTGTTTGAACACGACGGCGACCCGGCCGAGAAAATGATCGCAGGGCTGGTAATGCACGATCTCGAAATGTTTCCGCAAACCTGCCCGCGGCCCGACCTGTCGCATCTGCCGCCGCGATCGGTGCTGGAGGTCAGCGAGCTGTGGTCGCGCGCGATCGGCGCAGGAGCGCTGGCGCGAGCGGGAGCGGCAATCCTTGCTGGACTGCTCGACGCGCGCGCGATCCTCGCCTACCTGGGAGTGCGTCCGTTCGACGGGACTCCATTCTACCGCGCAACGGGCTTCGTCAATGCGGGAGAACCGGTCGAATATCCGTACCTCGAAACGCTCCAGGGCGAATCGATTTGGGCGCAGCCGATGATCCTCGAGGGTGAATCGCTGGCAAAGCTGACGCGCGTGTTTTCGCAACTGATCATCGAGACCAACGACGACTTCAGCGTATTGCGATTCAAAAATTTCCTGAAAGGGAAATCGGCGGGCGGACGTCCGGCATTTGTCGATGAAGCGCCGGCGGTTGATTCAACAATGGTGCACGCGGAAAACGCGGCGGTGCTGCAATAGCGCCAATTTTGCGAGCGACTGAAATTTTCACGGAGCGACTGAATTGGATTCGTCCAATCAGTACGTGAGGGGAAGCATGAACTACGGAACATCAACAGAGCCATCATTGGAAACGGGACGCTTCGGCGACATTGGCGCGAACATTCCGGTCAAACTCACGAAGGAAGAACTGACCGAGCTATCCACCGTCAAGCCATTGATCGCGTGCATGCATATCGCCGCGGAGTGGGGATTGATCGTGGCGACAATCTATCTATGCCAGCGATTCTGGCATCCGATGCTGTACGTTTTCGCGGTCGCCTTCATCGGGTCGCGCCAGCATGCACTGCTGGTGCTGATGCACGACGGCGTACATTATCGGCTGTTTCGGAATCGGCGGCTCAACGATTGGGTGTCGGAGGTAGTGTTGGCGTGGCCGCATCTGGTTACCGCGCGGCAGTACCGCAAGAATCATTTTGGGCATCACAAGTATCTTAACACCGCGCAGGATCCCGACTTGAAGCGCAGGGCGGGCGATCCGGTGTGGGTGTTTCCGCAGACCGTCCCGAATCTGGCGAAGACGCTTTTCCGTGATGCGACCGGGTTGAATGCGCCGGCGATGCTCAAGCTGGCGGCTTCGGTGGCAGCCGCCGATTCTGTGCCGACGGGGCTGCTGGTCGCGCGCTACGGATTTTACGCGGCGGCGCTGGGCATCATCGCTTACGCCGGTGCGCTGGAAGGTTTCGCGCTGTACTGGGTGATCCCGATGTTCACGTGGCTGGTGATGATCATGCGCATCCGCAGCATCGCCGAGCATCATGCGATCGACGAGCCGGGCAGCGCGTACCCGAAGACGCGGACGACGCAGCCGACGTGGCTCGAGCGGATTTTTCTCGCGCCAAAAAACGTCAACTACCACATCGAGCATCACTTTTTTCCGAGCGTGCCCTTCTATCGGCTGCCCGAGTTGCACGCGATCCTGATGGCGAAGCCGGAGTATCGCGTGAGCGCGCACGTGACGAGTACATATTGGGGCGTGCTCGAGGAATCGGTCGGCCACACCCCGTCGAAGGGCGGCAAGGCTCGCGCTGAGAGCGGCTCGGCACTCGAAGGAATCCAGGGCGTCGTGGAGGCGACAGTTTGATGATCTGACAGCTCGAAATATCAACCCTCAGTTAATCGCGTACCGGTCAGACCGTTTGCACACTACGGTCGCCAAATTGTAGAGTTGCGACCGTGCGCGATCCGACCGAAAACAGCCAGCACCGGGTGTCGACTTCCTTCTGGCGGCGGAATGTCGCGCCGGCTGTAAATGGCTGTAATTCCGATCACATATAATCTTCGGAGCCTGATGGTCCGACGAACGACTTCGCTGATGACGGCGCTTGGGATAGCGCTGGTCGTGATGGTGGTCGTGATCCTGCTGAGCTTTGTCAGCGGGCTGCGGCAGAGCCTCGAGCTGGCGGGGGAGCCGGGCCATTGGATCATCCTCAGCCGCGGCACCGTGTCCGAGGGCGAGAGCTACATTCCTCGCGAGCAGTCGGACATCCTGCGCAGCCGGCCCGAGATAGCGACTGACGCGTCGGGCGCGGCGCTCTTTTCGCCAGAGATGGTGGTGCCGTTCAACGCGGCGGCGAACCGGCCGGCAATTCAGTTCAGGCCGGCTTCGTTGCGCGGCGTGTCGCCGGCAGCATATCGGATGCGTCGCGGGCTCAAGTTGGTTGCGGGGCGATGGCCGGCGCAGGGTCGCGACGAGATGGCGATCGGAGAAAAGCAGGCGGCGCGATTTCCCGAGCTGGGCGTGGGCACGACCTTCAAGTACGGACGGCGGACGTGGACGATTGTCGGAGTGTTCGCCGATCGCGGCAGCGCGCTCGAGTCGGAATTCTGGACCGATATCGACGTGTCTGCAGCAGGATGCGCGATTCGAAAACGGCTACTCGTCATTTCACGTCGTGCTGAAGCCCGGAACCGAGGAGGAGTTTAGAACGCACTCACCGAAGACGCGCGCCTGACGGTTGACGCGATCAGCGAGAAGGATTTCTTCGCGGAGCAGGCCAAGGTAGCGGACCGGCTGCGCGGGCTGGTGCTGATAGTCGGCCTGATCGTGGGGACCGGCGCGGCGTTCGGTGGGATGAATACGATGTATGCCGCGGTCGCGCGGCGGACGCGCGAAGTGGGAGTTTTGCGCACGCTGGGCTTCGGCCGCGGATCGGTGCTGACCAGCTTCCTGATCGAGAGCGTGATCCTCGCAATCGCGGGCGGCGTAGTCGGCGATCTGCTGGCTATTTTTTTAGGATTTGCCGCGGGCCTGAATCATCGGCTGATGAGCGTAGGCGCCGTGGTCTTCTCCTCGGCCTTCTCGGTGAGCGCGCTGGTGGGCGGAATCGTAGCGGCACTGCTGATTGGAATTATCGGCGGGCTGATGCCGGCGTGGCGCGCGTCGCGGCTTCCGATCCTCGAGTCGCTGCGCGAGGCTTAATCGCGATGCAATCGATCCGATTAGTCTTCCGCTATTTGATCCGGCAACCGCGCCGCGCGGTTCTGACGATGCTCACCTTTGCGGTCGCCACCTTTATCTTCACGGTGCTCGCGGCCATCCCCAGTTCGATCGACATGATTCTCAAAAAAACCGCGGAGACTCTGCGGGTGTATTCCTATAATGCCGACGGGCGTTACCTCGGCGTGCCGGCTCGCGATTGCCGGACGGTCGAGCAAATTCCCGGCGTCGTCGCGTGCATGCCGATGGTCGTGCTGCGCGCCACGTATCAGACCGCGTCGGAAACCGTGCAGGCGTTCGCGCTGGATGCGGACAAAGTCGCGCTGATGTATCCCGACTACAATCTTCCGCCGCAGGTGCTCGAGCAGTTCAACAACAATCGGAGCGCCGCGGTCGCGGGACGGCTGTTGATGCGCAAGCATGGCTGGAAGGTGGGCGACGTCGTAACGTTGCGCGCCGATTCCAACCGGCTCGACATCAAATTTACGATGGTCGGCGAGATCCCGGCGGACAACTACCCCAATTTTTTTATGTTTCGGCGCGACTACCTGGTCGAAGCGGAAAAGAGAATCGGAATCCCGGAAGAAAAGCATCCGGCGGGATTCCTGGTGACTCGGGTCGACACGGCCGGTCACGTTCCGTCGGTCATTCATGAAATCGACCGCGGCTTCCACAACTCGGATTTCGAGACCGCGTCGATGACTGAAAGCGAGGCGGTTTCCGGTTTGATGTCGACGGTCGGAGACATCCGCGGCATCGTGTCCGCCGTCTCCGCAGTGATCGCGCTCACGATTTTTCTGATCGCCGCGAATGCGATGTCGATGACGGTGCGCGAGCGATTGCGCGACGTAGCGGTGCTGCGCGCGCTGGGATTCGGCCAAACGTACATCGCGCGCATCCTGTTCGGCGAATGCGCGCTGATCGGTGCTGTGGGCGGCGGGTTCGGATGTTTGCTGGCACTGTGGCAATTCGGCAACGGCACGACGCTGCGCGCGGTGCTCGAGAGTGCGGGCTATCTGACGGTGACGTTCGACGCCGCGGCAGAAGCGCTGATCGCCGCAATCGTGATCAGCCTGCTTAGCGCGGCGATCCCAGTGTGGGGCGCGATGCATGTGACGCCGGCCGACGCCTTTCGAAAGACGATTTGAGCGGGCTACCTGCCGACGGTGTGACGAACCGTGTCGAGCAAATAGATGAAGTCGCCGGGGGGAGCGATCACCGTTTGTCATCCAGACCGCGTCCGCCGTCGGACTCAATCGCGGCGCGCGCTGATTAGCGTACCTTCAATTGCAATCGGAATTCTCCTGGCGGGCTTACTTTTCTGCGCGGGAGGCTGTTCTACTACGTTTGAATCGCTCACCTTCACAGTGCCGGCCAAGTGCACTGCAGCCTATCCACCTTCGATCGGCAAGGACCTCGTGGTTGGTGAATCGAGCGACGAGCTTTTACGCAGGGTAGGAAAACCTAACCAAGTTGAGAAACCAAGAGGATATACGTATTACGTTTACTATGTTCAGCCCAATTTGTTGCGGGGATCCGACCCAAGGAATTCATTTCTGTGCGACGCGGCGCCAATAGCAGATAGGTCGGCGTACATCGTCATTTTCGATGCGGACATGAAGGCTCGGTCGGTAGTGTACTATATGTTTGCGGGCCCTGATTCGCAGCTGGTCAGGGCACCGGGCGCAGACGGGCTGATGCTTCCGGCGACGCTCTATCGGCCGCGTGGATGCGGCACCCAGCATGAACCGGCAATCGTTCTCCTCCACGGCTGGAATCCCACCTGGCACGAAGCGCTGCGCGATCCGCTTTTGGACGTGGGGTTTTTTCTCCACTATCCGCTGCTGGTCGTGAGCTTTCTTCTCCACTCCTTGAACCCCGCCAGCTGGCGCGAAAAGGGAGGTGCGGTAACGGGACTGGAACTTGAAGCGCAGCTGTTATCGGAGCATGGCTACGTCGTACTGCTGCCATTAATGCGCGGGTGGGGCGGCGGTCAGATCGACTGCGGGCTCAGCCAATCAGCTGATACAACGCAAATGATCGAATGGCTCGCCTCACAGCCCGGTGTTGATCCCGACCGTATTGGGGTGATGGGTGGATCATTCGGCGGCCAAGTTGCATTGCTTACCGGTGCGCGCAGCCATCGCGTCAGGGCAATCGTCTCGTATGACGGGCCGACCGATTTGGTTAGCGCGAACGCCCAAGGGCCTTGGTATGACTGGCCTCCAAAAGAATGCCGGTCCGACCTCAAGAGCTTTTCCCCGGTTAACGTCGCTAGCCGGATTAAAGCGCCGGTGCTTTTGATCCAGGGGGATGCCGACACGAACGTACTGCCCGAGCAGGCTGAAGAAATGGAGCAAGCGTTGCGGAAATCGGACGGCAGTGTTCAGTTGCATCTTGTGAGTGGCGCAGACCACCTCGACGGAGATGATCTATTGTTTTCCCCGTGGACGGCCACGCAACAATTCCTGGATGCAAACCTCGGCAAACCGAGTTGCGTCCAGACGCTGGATGCGACGAGTGCATCGGCGCAGCCGGGTCCGCCTGCTTCACGATCTCAATGAAGAAGGCGCAGCAGTGTGATCTCCCGCAAATTTCTCTAAGACAGAGCCCTAACCCCTGGCCCCTTCCCCAGCAAAGGGGAAGGGGATTTGAGATAAGTATTCCGCCACGTCCTATCCCCCTCACCCCCTTTCCCGCGGGAAAGGGGGAACAGAACGGTTAGTCGCCCCGCTTCTTGCGAGAAAGGGGGAACAGAACGGTAGCCGCCCCCCGCTTCTTGCGGGAGAAGGGAACAGCGATCTGAGCGGGCTATCTGCCGACGGCGTGACGGACCGTGTTGAGTATATAGATGAAGTCGCGGGGGGAGCGCACTTCGCCTAGAAGCGCCACGCGCTCGAGCATTTCCATCTCGTCGCCGGTGATGTTGTGGATGCGCCTTAGCTGCTCGTCCTTGCGGAAATCTTCCCACGCCGACTTCGAGTCGCTTTCGGGCTCCGGGTTGAGGAGTGCCTGTGCGCGCGGATTGGCGAGGAAAAACAGCTCACGCCGATCGAGTCCGAGCACCTCGGCGAGACGCGTGACGATTTTGTCCGACGGATGCCGCTTGGCCGATTCGAGATGCCCTATATAAGGAGTTGAGGTCTTAATGCGCCGCGCGACTTCTTCCTGAGTGAGATCCAGTTGCCGACGACGGTCGCGAAGTACCTGACCAAAACTGCGTTCCTTGGTCCGTGCCATGAATGCTGCCCCTTGAGGTTTTTGCACGCGGCGCAGGATCAACCGCGTTCCCAAATCAATTGGGTGAGATTCGACGCTGCCAGTTTGTACCATCCAAGAGCCTGTAAGGCAAATTCAGTTCTGAAGCCGTCCCAGCCCGCGCTTCCTCGAGGTCGCCGCCCTTAACCAGTGTCGCCCACAGATCTTTCGGGTCGCTGAAAATTAGGTCGGCCTTCGCCGGAATCACGTACCATGCTCCCGCCATGACTTCGCCGTATAGCTGGTCGTGGAGCCACTGAGCCTTCCCTGAGATAACCCGGAGATCGGTGATCCGCGGGTCCTTGAGGACTGTGGCAATGGCGTCGCGGCCGGTCGCGACGTAGACGTCATCGAAGACCAGTGTGGCGGAGCTTTGTGCCGACGATGAGCGGAAGATGATCGATATCTCGTCAAGCTCGACCGGCCCGCCCGTGTAAATCGGTTCCTCCTGACCCTTGAGATCGCGAACCTGCGGGAACAGATCTCGCACCCGCTGTTTGGCAGGACTGTTTATGATGAGGCCGGCGAGCAGCGGCGGCTCGGTGGACGGCACCATGAGGATCACAGAGTGCTGAAAGAGCGGGTCTTGCAGATCGCGGGTCGCGACCAAAAAGGACGGCGTCGTCAGATCGGTGCTTTGTGCCACGCGCGACGTCGCCAGGGTCGCAATCAAGGCGGCGATCACAATGGTCAGGACAGATACACGGCGCTTGATGCTGAATGCCCGCATACAGCAATTAATACCGTCAACCTGAAGCGGGGTTCAAACGCGCTGGTCCGAATAAGGCCGCGGTCACCCAAAGCATCACCTTGCACAGCTTTGGGCTTTTAGAATCGAATCTCGTGCATCGACTGCGCGGAGTGTCGTCGATCATTACGGATTTGTAACCTTTGCCGTCGATCGAACGTCTAATCGGCACAGCCAGGAATTCCTGATCGCGGGAATCTTCGTCGCCCCGCGAATCAGATGCACCGGCTGTTCTCGCGAAGGGACCGACTGGCACTGATTGCTCACGTAAACAAAACTGTATCGCGACAACGGCTGCGCCTCCTGCTGGCGCTGGCGCTTGTGCCAATTGCATTTGTTCTTTCGTGCAGGCGGCCGATTCACGTTCCTATTGAAAAGAAGATTGCTTCCGCCGGCGATCGACAGGGCGGGCCGCAGATAGTTCCGGCCGCGGAGCCGACTCCGCTGAAAAGCCCGAACATCATCTTTATATTGACCGACGATCTCTCGATAAATCTGCTGCAGTTTATGCCGCACGTCCTCAAGATGGAGCGGAATGGCGCTACCTTTACGAATTACTTTGTCACGGATTCGCTTTGCTGCCCTTCGCGCTCGTCGATCTTCACCGGCGAGTTTCCTCACAACACCAAAGTTTTCGGCAACCTCGAACCGGACGGCGGTTACGGCGGCTTCAACGCGCATGGTAACGAGCCGAATACCTTCGCGGTGGCGCTTCAAAGGATCGGCTATAAGACCGCGATGCTCGGAAAATATTTGAACGGCTACGAGCCGACAAGGAACGGCGGCGCGATGGGGTGGAATGAATGGGATGTCGCGGGTCTCGGATATCACGAGTTCAACTACGCGCTGAATGAAAATGGCAAGGTCGTCTTCTACGGCAGGCAGCGCCGCGATTATCTGACCGATGTCCTGTCGCACATCGGCGTGAAGTTCATTCAGAAATCGCAGGGGTCGCCGTTCTTCATGGAGATCGCGACCTTTGCGCCGCACTCGCCCTATATCCCGGCGCCGCGCGATGCGGGCGCGTTCGTCGGGCTGATCGCGCCGCATACGCCGGCCTTCGACGCCGCGCCGGACGCCAACGCGCCGAAGTGGTTGACCAGGTTCCCGCCGCTTTCGGCGTCCGACCTGGTCTCGATCAACCGGAAATTTCGCCTGCGCGCCCGATCGGTGTTGGCGGTCGACCAGATGATCAGCAACCTGAGGGCCGCGGTCGCAGCGGCGGGCCAGGAGAAAAACACTTACTTTATTTTCAGCTCCGACAACGGCCTTCACATGGGCGAGCATCGCCTGATGCCGGGCAAGATGACCGCGTTCGATACGGACATTCACGTACCGCTCGTAGTCACCGGGCCCGGAGTTGCACCGGCGCATGTTATCGATGAGATCGCCGAGAACACCGATCTCTGTGCAACCTTTGCCGAGCTGGCCGGCGCTGGCGTCCCGGCAACTGTCGACGGCCGCAGCCTCGTGCCACTACTTCGCGGAGAGCAGGTTCCGGAGTGGCGCACGCTCGCGCTGATCGAGCATCACGGGCCGCTGAACAGGTTGACGGAAGACGATGACCCGGATGTGCCGGCCAAGCGCAGCGGCAATCCGCCAACTTACGAGGCGATCCGCGCGCGCGATTCAGTCTATGTCGAATACGATGACGGGACTCGTGAGTATCACGACTATGCAAGCGATCCGTACGAGCTGCGGAACACGTTCTCGAAGCTCTCGCCCAAGGCCAAGGCGTCCTTGCATGCCTCGGTAGATGCGCTCCGGATCTGTCGCGGCGCGCAAGCATGCTGGCAGGCGGCTAAACCGTCAAAAATTCCGAACGCGTCGAAAGTCGGAACTCGCCCATCACCTTCGTGACGTTCTCGGTTCGGGCGCTGACCACGGCGGCGTCAAGTGCTATTGCTGTGGGGTTGCGATGAGCTCGAATCGAAAAGCGGACGTGGCGGTCGTGGGCGCCGGCATCCTAGGACTTGCGCATGCGTACTTCGCGGCGAAACGCGGGCGGTCGGTGGTGGTGTTCGAGCGCACGCCTCGGGCGCAGGGTGCGTCGGTGCGCAACTTCGGCATGATCTGGCCTATTGGGCAGCGGGCCGGAGTGGTGCACCAGATGGCGACGCGCAGTCGTCAAATCTGGAAAGAGATTCTTGACGGAGCCGCGCTGCAGTATCGTCCGACGGGATCGCTTCACGTTGTTTATCATCAGGATGAGGCGGATGTCGGGCGCGAGTTCGTCGAGCGCGGGCCCAGCCTCGGTTACACCTGCACTTGGCTTTCATCCGCTGAAGTGCTGAAGAAGAGCCAATCCGTTAATCCTGAAAAACTTCTCGGCGGAATCTGGAGTCCTGCGGAACTCACCGTCGATCCGCGGCAGATACTTGCGAAACTGCCGGCGTATCTCGCCGAGAAATTCGGCGTCCAGTTCCGCTTCAGCACGGCAGTGCGATCGATCCAGCTACCGCGTGTTGAAGCGGGAGTTGAAATCTGGGAAGCGACGCAGGCTGTCATTTGCGGCGGCGACGATTTCGAAACGCTTTTTCCTGAATTATTTGCGACCAGCGGTATCGATCGATGCAAGCTTCAGATGATGCGGACCGCGCCGCAGAAAAATGGATGGGAACTCGGCCCGGCGCTCGCCGCTGGCCTCACGCTGCGCTTCTATCCCGCGTTTGGAATCTGCACGGAGACTTTGCCGAAGTACAAAGAGCGCGTCGCGCGCGAAATGGCCGAATACGATCGCTTCGCAATTCACACGCTCGTTTCACAGACCGCCGACGGCGCGTTGACGCTCGGCGATTCGCATGAGTACGGCCTCGCCGTCGATATCTTCAACAAGACCGAAATCGATGAGCTCGTGATGCGCAACGTGCGCGAGTTCCTGGTTGCGCCGGACCTCTCGATCGCGGAGCGATGGTACGGCGTGTACGCGAAGCATCCGGAGAAATCCTGGGTCGCGATCGACGCCGCGCCCGGAGTTCGGATCGTCACCGCAGTCGGCGGCTCCGGCATGACATTGTCATTCGGCCTGGCCGAACAAATGATCGGCGAGATGCACATATAATGAAGCAGTCGTATTCCGGGCCGGTTAAGGCCGTCATTCTCGATTGGGCGGGCACGACGGTCGATCACGGCAGCCTCGCGCCGGTGCGCGTCCTGCAGGAAGTGTTTGCCAAGCGCGGCGTGCCGATTTCGGAGGAAGAAGCGCGGCGCGACATGGGCGTGCTGAAGATCGATCACATCAGAAAGATTCTCTTCAGCGAAACTGTCTCGGCGCGATGGAGCAAAGCTGTCGGGCATAATCCAATTGAGTCAGATGTCGAGAGTCTGTTCGCGGACTTCGTGCCGCTCCAACTCGAATGCCTGGTGAAGTACTCGAATGTGATCGATGGAGTCGCGGAAACCGTCGGGCGGCTGCGCAAACGTGGAATCAAGATCGGAAGCACTACAGGATACACGCGGCCGATGCTTGAGATGATACTGAACCCCGCAGCCGCGCAGGGCTACGCGCCTGACTGCGCGATCACGCCGGATGACGTCGGCGCTGGCCGCCCGCATCCGTGGATGATCTATGCCAATGCAATCCGCATGCAGGTCGAGCCGCTCGAAGCGATCGTAAAAATCGGCGACACCCCTGTCGATATCGAGGAAGGATTGCGCGCTGGAGTGTGGACGGTTGGCGTCGCTCGCACGGGCAATATGATTGGGCTCTCAACGGAGGATTTCGCCGCACTCGCGCCGCCAGAGGAGGCGACTCGGCTCAAGAATGCGCGGGCTCAACTGGCATCGTCCGGGGCGCATGAAGTGATCGACGCAGTCGCTGATTGCGAGGCTGCGATCGACGCGATTGAGGGGCGCATCCGCAAAGGTGAGCGGCCGTAGCAGAATCTTGAATCCCGCGAGAAGAATCACAGGCTGAAGCCTGTGCCACTTCAGGAGGTCCCTCACCTTTGATCTTCTCCCCGCGGGAGAGGGGAAGAAAAGATTTAGTAGCGGGGGGCGCGGCGAGTTACTGGGCCTTCGTCGCGCAAGGTGATGTGCGTCAATGTTTGCTCGTCGTGGTTCATGCGCCATGACAGGAGTTTTTGGGCGTACTCCAGGACTTGCGGCGCGTACGATGCGTCAGTGGCAAGGTTTGTGAACTCGTTGGGGTCCTTTTGTAGATCAAAAAATAGCGGCGGTAGATTTGTGAAATGAACGTACTTGTAGCGGTCGCCGCGGATGATGTTCATCGCGCACTGATGCATCGTGAGGCCTAGCGCGCGCTCGGTTGAGTCATCGGCGGGATCGCGGAAGTCGAACTCCCAGTGCGCTTCGCTGCGCCATTTTATTGGACGGCCTGCGCCTTCTATGAATGGTGCGAGCGAGGCGCCGTCGCATTGCACCGGAATTTCGGCACCGATCGCTTCGAGCATCGTCGGCATGATGTCGACGTTTTCGGTGAACGACGAAACTATCGCGCCGCGCTCAGCGTCGGCTTGCGGACGCGGATCGCGGACGATTAGCGGGATGTGGTAGGAGCCGTCGAAGTAGCCGCACTTGCCGATCAGCCAGTGGTCGCCAATCTGCTCGCCATGATCTGACGTAAAGATGATGAGCGTCGAATCCCATCGCCCCGAGTCCTTGAGAAATCGAATCAGCCTTCCGATCTCCGCGTCGACGCGGCTTATGAGTCCGTAGTAAACGGCCTTCAGCCGGCGAAGTCGCTTTTCGTTGTCGGTCGCTCTGAAGGGTCGGCGAGCGAGTTGATGCGCCAACCATGGATGCTGACGGGCTTCATCTTCTGGCGTTGCCAGGCGCGTGAAACCCGGCACGGTCGCAGGATCGTACATCGAGTTGTAAGGCTCGGGCGCGACGAACGGCGGATGCGGCCGCAGAATCGACAGGTGCGCGACGAACGGACCGCTCGCGCTCTTGATGTAGTCGATGGTTTTGCCGACCAGGAACGCGGTGTCGTCGAACTCCGCCGGATACTTGAGCGGCTTGGGAGTCGGCGCGCCGTCTTCGTAGTCGGGACCGGGATCGCGATTGCCGTAGGCGAAACGAATGTCCGCGGGCACTTCGAAACCGCGAGCTTTCAGCCAGTCGGTCCACGGCGTCGGAGTGCCGATCATCAGGCATACGGGCCGGATGCCGGGCAGAGGACCTTCGTAACTCTTGAGCCACGGATCGTCGGTGTCGAGACCGCGGGGATCCTGGCTGGTGTCGGTGTAGCCGAACAGAACCGGATCGTAGCCGCGCGCCGCGGCTTCCTTGGCCCAGTTGGTGTGGCGCGCATCGAGGGGAGTGCCGTTGGTCCCCGAGCGATGATTCTGCAGATACATCCCGGTGTGAAGCGACGCACGACTCGGACCGCATGGCGCGGCATTGGCGAAGTGACGCCGGAAGAGCACGCCGTCGGCCGCGAGCGCGTCGAGATTCGGCGTGCGAACGACAGGATGATTGAGAGCGGAGAGACAATCGCCGCGCCATTGATCGGCGGTGATGAACAATACGTTGAGTGGCGATTCCATCGGCAAGGCTGCTCGCGAATAGTAGGCGCCGCTTGCGCTTGGCGTCCAGCATGATGCGACGCTACCTTGTTAGCACACGGAACGAATTTGGCGTGGCTTTTTGGTGGAGGCAGAATGATTCCTTTTGCCGGTAGTCCTCTTGATCGCGCGAGTGAAAAGCGGACCGATTCGAATTGGATCGAGTCCAGGCGGCGCGATCCGTCTTCGTTAGTGCTTCCGATGTGGCGGCTCGAGCCGTTTCTCCTCGGGTCGGAAAAGTCGGGGCCTCCGATCGAGCTAGGCCTCGTGGAGTCGCGAATTGCGGACTCGTTCGTGGATGCCGGAGCTGTGTGCATCTTCTTGGGTCTCGATGGCGACCGCGCGGTCTTCGCGATCGACGTCTCGGAAGCGGACGATCCTGCGAACGTCGGGCCGCTGGCGGGACTCGGCTACTTCCGTGACGCGCGCGTGGCCGCATCGATGGTTTCGCTCAAGGACGCCGCGATAATCGCGCAGGCGAAGGCGATGATCGATTGGCATCAGAGGCACGGCTTCTGTCCGCGATGCGGTGCGGCGACGAAAATCATGGACGCGGGTTACCGGCGGCTATGCGACAAATGCAACGCTGAACATTTTCCGCGGGTCGATCCAGTGGTCATCATGCTCGCGACCTATGGTGAGGCGTGCCTGGTAGGACGCGGCAAGCAATTTCCGCCCGGGATGTTCTCGGCGTTGGCGGGCTTTGTCGAGCCCGGCGAAACGATCGAGGAAGCAGTGCGTCGTGAGCTGATGGAAGAAGCGTCGGTGAAAGTCGGCGAGGTGACTTATTACGCGACGCAGCCGTGGCCGTTCCCGTCGTCGCTGATGATTGGATGTTTCGCGAAGGCGGAAAGCCGCGACGCCAAGGTGGATGAAAACGAACTGGCGGAAGTGCGGTGGCTGGAACGCAGCGTCGCGCGCGATCTGATCGAAGGAAAGCAGGTGGACGGTGTGCGAGTGCCTCCGCCAATCGCAATCGCTCATCATCTAATCAAGACCTGGGCCCTTGGCGGCAAATAAGAGCTTCCTTTTCCCGCCGGGACCGGCCCGTCTGGAAGTAGATGCCGGGTGACAGTCCTACAGTTAGTATCGCCCTGTGCGAACTGCTAGGCTCTCTGCGCAACGAAAGACGGGTCGGTTGGGGGAGAACGGTGGGGAGTAACCGGAAATCATTCCAGCGCTCGATGCCTAAGGCCGGTTGGCCGACGGCGATCTTCGCGATGCTGACGGCGTCGATGGCGCTCGGCACCGCGGGATGCTTCCTGCCATTGCTTGGAGCGATCCCCTCGGTAATCAGCATGGCCCATTCGCTTTACACGTCGGGTAGCGGCACTGACGACGCCGATGCGAAGAATCTGGATCCCGAGCCGGTCACCGGGGAGGCTAGCGCGCCTCCAGCCAAACTGACCTCAGGGAATGTATGCCAGATGATGGCGATTGCGCGGCCGGATATGGTGCTGGTCGAGTTGCGCAAGAGTGGCGCGGGCGCGCCCGAATACCGCGAACTTCACCTGCAAAATTCCACCGACGAAGCGCATTGGACTCCTATCGTCGACAGCGAAACCGGCCCGGACGGATGGATTCCGGCGGTCAACTTTCTCAAGATGGATTTTCAGCCGCCTTTGACTGACGCAATTCCCAGTACCGGGAGCTGCTACCTCGCTTACGCTCCGATCGCGGTAGATCCGAACAACCCCAACCAGCTCGCGCAACTCAAGTCTGGCGGTGCAATGGGTCAGGTTGACACTTTCTCGTGGGCGGGACGCGTCTATCAATACGCGGTGGCCCGCACCCTGCCCTGCCTTTCTCCGACTTCCTGAAAGCCCATCATCAGTTGCTATTCGGTTTGGTTCTGCCGTTGCTCCTGGAATTGCAGCGCAGGAGACGGCTGTGGAGTGGCCGGGACAACGGTTGTAGATAAAGTTCCGGTCGGAATCGCGTTGATGCCGCCCGTCGCGATCTCTCCGCCTTCCCATGAAGAGGTACGGGTATCGGTCTGATGAGTCTCTTCATTTAGAAGGGTCACCTGAATCGAGGTGTACTCGCCCTTGGGAAAAAACACGTAACCATTGATCGAGTAGTTAGGATGAGCCTCGCGAGTTTGCAGCGATAGCGCGGAGATTTGAGTCTCGGCATCGTGATGAGCGGCGGCCTGACCTCGCACTCCTCCGTAGACTCCGCCGCCTGCCGCCCCGACGCTGCCGCCAATGGCGGCGCCGACCAGAGCGCCTTGCGCAGGCGAGAGCACGATAGTACCGACCGCGGCGCCGATAGCTGCGCCGGTGGCCGCTCCGGCGATCGCGCCGATAGCGAGATTCTTCGCAGCTCCCGTCAATCCCGCCTTCAGCGCGTTCGCGTTGCCTGCCTCCTGAATTGCTTCGTTGGTAGTAACCGGCATGATCCTTTGACCTTGCCCGTTGATAGCGAAAATCTGATCGGGTTCGACCAGGTACGGCTCATCGGTACCGTTCGCGATCGATACATCTACAGGAACGATTCCACCGATCGGATCGCCCGGGCGCGCCTGGGTCGTGACGTCTCCCTTGGTGGGAGTGAGCGCGACTCTCGGAGTGATCGGAATCGGTCTCCAGGTGGTAGCGCATCCCTGGAGGCCGAGCGCCAGCACAACCGCGATCGACGACGCCAGCGCCGCACGACACACGCAACTAATCTTCAACATTTTTTGTGACACTCACGCGTACAAATTGAGAGTGCTACACCATCTCCCGCGCCAGCTAGCGTTGTCAATGCACTAACCCTCAATTGTGGTTGTAGCCTCCGGCCTCCGTTTCGGTCAGCGGATGTGAGATGGGATGCTTTTCGAGCAGCGCGAGCGAGCGGCGAATGTCTTCCAACAGAAGATCACCGAGGTCGCGGCTCACGCCGTGGCGGACGAGAATTCGCTGGACGACGAGATCCTCGCGCTTCGGCGGCATCGAGTAGGCCGGCACCTGCCATCCGCGCGCGCGGAGCCGATCGGAAAGATCGTAAAGAGTGAAGCCGTAGTCCTTGCCCTCTTTGAGCATCCAGCAAACCGCCGGAAGTCCGCCGCGCCCGTCGTGGATGACGCGGAACGGGCCCATCTTGTCGAGCTCGGCCGCGATGTGTTGAGCAGTGTGGTAACAGGCGTTCTGGATTCTCCGGTAGCCTTCAAAACCGAGCCGCAAAAAATTGTAATACTGACAGACGATTTGACCGGCCGGACGCGAAAAGTTCAGCGCAAAGGTCGGCATATCGCCGCCGAGATAGTTGACGTGGAAAATCAGTTCTTCCGGCAGATCTGCGTGATCGCGCCATACCACCCAGCCCACACCTAGCGGCGCGAGGCCAAACTTGTGCCCCGAGGTGTTAATCGACTTGACCCTCGGCAGACGGAAATCCCACGCGATCTCGGGGCTGCAAAACGGCGCAAGAAAACCGCCGCTGGCCGCATCGACGTGGATTGGAATGTCGAGTCCGGTGTTCTTTTCGAGATTGTCGAGCGCCTTTGCGATGGCCTGAACCGGCTCGTACTGACAACACGTCGTCACGCCGAGCGTGGGGACGACCATGATGGTATTCTCGTCGCATCGCGCGAGCGCCTGTTCCGGGCCCATCAGAAATCTGTCACCTTCGACCGGAACCTCACGGACTTCGACATCGAAGTACTGGCCGAACTTGTGCCAGCATACTTGCACTGGTCCGCAAACCAGATTCGGCTTGTCGGTAGATTTGCCCTGAGCGCGCCGCCTGGCTCTCCAGCGCCATTTCGCGGCGAGACCACCGAGCATCGCGGCTTCGCTGGAACCAGTGGTGGAACATCCGATGGTGTTTTCGCCGGCCGGGGAATTCCAAAGATCGGCGAGGATATGGACGCATCGCGCTTCGATCTCGGCGGTCTGCGGATATTCGTCCTTGTCGATCATGTTCTTGTCGATGCACTCGGACATCAGGGTCAGCGCCTCGGGCTCCATCCAGGTGGTGCAGAAGGTCGCGAGGTTTTGCCGCGAGTTTCCGTCGAGCAGCAGTTCGTCGTGGATAAGTGCGTAGGCGGTGCGCGGCGATCGTTCGTCGCGGGGAATCTTATGCTTGGGAACCTCCAGCGAAAGATCGCTCGATGCGTAGATAACGTCCGATACCTTTCTGCCGGAGTCATGTTTTCTGTGAAGTGACATCTTGGTTTCTCCAATGCCGTCCAGAACTTTCGCGAACGAGTCTAGCGACTAGCTAGCGATATGCGCGAGGGCGCTGTAACCGTTCCAGATAATTTCGATGCCGATGCAGAACAGGATGAAGGCCGACAGCCGCACCACCACATTGGTGCCCGACTCGCCGAGCGCTCCGACGGTGCCTTCGGCAAATCGATAACACAGATATATGGTCGCCGCGATCGCGATGACGCCGGCGATGGCCGCGCTGCCGAGGACCGCGAGATCGGTGAAGGGTATCTGTCGCGGCCGCTGGCTGCCGATCGTGATGGCCACTGCGATCGATCCCGGGCCAACAGTGATCGGCATAGTGAGGGGATAAAACGCGTCGGTCGGTATCTTCGGCTTGTGCTCAGTTCGGTCGTCGATAAAATCATCGCTCGCCTGGAGCAGGCTCCATCCGGTCGCAGCCACTATCAGTCCGCCGGCGACCCGCACGATCGGCAGCGTGATGCCGAAGAATTCAAGAACGTACGAACCGACCAGCAGCGAGCCGAGAAGCAGGAAGAAGCTGTTGAACGTCACGCCGAGCGCGAGCGCGTTGCGTTCGGTGTCGGTGCAGTGGCGAGTCAGGCCGAGGAAAATCGGCGCGCCGCCGATCGGATTTATAATCGGAAACAAACCCGCGTATACGAGCAGAAAAGCATTGGCAATTTGGTAACCGGAGATCATGCCATCAGTCCTTGCCGCGCAATCCTGAAAGGAACGCGATCATTGGTTCCTTCCAGTATCACAACCATCGGTTCTGTCGCACTGCGTTCGACCGTTATCGAAATGGACAGAGATTCTAGACCGTCCAGAATCGCAGGCCGATCATTCCCCAGTAAGCCAGGAAGACGGTCCATCCGAGGCACGCGAACGCGACCGCGATCGAGTGAAGCCGCGCCGCGCGGTTCATCGGGTATCTGTACGAGAGAACCGCAAGCACGAATCCCGCGACCGAGAGAATCGCGAAGAGAATCGTCAGCAGAAAGATGCTGACTGCAAACGGGCTGGGAGTCGCGAGCGCGAAGGTCGACCCGCCTCCGTGTATCCATAGAATGAGCGTCGCGAGGAAAGTGAGCGATGCGAGGAGAGGGACGACTCGTACCGCCAGATAGTTCACGCTCTTCATTCGGCCGAATGCCTTGCGCGGAATCCAGATCAGCGCGAAGAGGATCGAGGTCGCCATCGCCAGCACCGCGCCTACCAGCAAGATGAGACGCGTAGCCGGCCACACCGGACTAATCTTGCGGAAGCAGGCGAGCTCGCCGCAGCCGTAGCTGTTGCCGTCCTTGTCGGAACAAAAGACGCCGCTGGCTCCCGACTCTTTCTCGCCGCGAAAAAAGCCGTGCCCGAGGTAGACCTGTTCCTCCCGGGGACTTGGTATTAGTGCGCGGCGGTAGAGCTTGCCGTTGGCGGTGTAGGTCCATCCTTCGAGCAGTAGCTCGTCGAGAAACTTGAACTTCTCATTGCGAGGCGACGCGAACTGGTAGAAGCCGGTCGCCGCAACTGCTTCCGCATCGATCGGCGCGGCCGCGGGCTTCGGTGGAACCGCAACTCCGCGCGTGATGTAGGCGAAGATCAGGTCTTCGACCTTGGTTAGAGCCGGGCTGCTCGCATTGATCGACATGAAATAGCCCAGGCCCTGATCCGGCATGTACGCGTAAACTGAAAGGAAGCCGTCGAGACCGCCGTTGTGTCCGCGCGTGAGGATCGGGTGCCTGACGGTCACGTAGTTGCCGAGAGCGTATCCGTTTTTCAAGCCGGCGCGCGCCGCCAAGCCGGTCTCTGGCGTCTCCATCCGCATAATTGATTCCGGGCTCACAATCTTCACACCGTCGAGCGTGCCGCGGTTGAGCATCATGCGGACGAATCGCGCCATCTCGTTCGCCGATGACTTCATCTCGCCGGCCGGGCGCAGCAGAATAGGATAATAGGGAACAGGTAGCGGAGGATTCCCGCGATAGCCCTGCGCGAGCGCCGCACGCACGTCGGGAGTGAGGTGCATGTCGGAATGCGTCATGCCCAGCGGACGCAGGATGTTATCCGCGATGTAGTCCTCGCACGGCTGGCCGGTGAGCTTTTCGATGATATAACCGGCGACGCCGTAGTCCACATTCGAGTAGGACTGAAGCGTCCCGGTACGCCATCGCGCGACTTGAGGCTCGGGAAACTTTGCGAACGTCGCCAGCAGAGGCACCTCAGGGCCACCGCTCATGTCATAGGTCTCGGCGAGCAACATATCGTCGAAGCCGGCAGTGTGCTCGAGCAGATTTACGATTCTGATCGGATCGGTCGCGTCCCATCGATTGACGATTTTCACTTCGGGCGCGACCTCGGCGACCTTCGCATGAAGGTCAACCTTGCCCTCTTCATTCAACTTAAGGAGCGACAGCGCGACGAAACTCTTCGTGATGGATCCTATGCGGAACATCGTGTCCGCGGTGACGTCGCGGTTCGTCGCCAGGTCAGCCTTGCCGACTCCGCCCGCAAAGATCACGCTATCCTTTGTAACCAGTGCGAAGCCGCATCCAGGTGTGTGAGTGCGCTTGAGCACGTCGGCGATTGCGGCTTTCAGTTGATCGATCGTCTGCGGCTTGGGCACGGGTGGCGGCGGCGTCTTGCGCGCGCATCCGGTCGCGCAAGCTATGATCATCGCCAGCACTGCCACCGCTGAGGCGAGCAAGATTCGCTTCATCCGCATGCGGCATCTCCTAGCATTTGTTTGAATCGCCGCGCGATGGCAAAGCGGAGAAACTAACTTCAATCGACACAATTGCGGACCTGATCAGAGCATATTAGGGTCTTAAGCAATCGTGCTGCCGCGCAAGTGCGGCACTCTGGGAGAACAAAACAAATGGGACGGAAGGTATACGTCGTAGGAGTCGGGATGACCAAGTTTGAGAAGCCGGGCTCGCGGGCCTGGGACTATCCAGACATGGCCAAAGAGTCCGGGACCAAGGCTCTGCAGGACGCCGGCATCGCGTACGACAGCGTCGAGCAGGCGGTGGTCGGCTACTGCTACGGCGAATCGACTTGCGGCGAGCGCGCGCTTTACGGACTCGGGATGACCGGTATCCCGATCTACAACGTCAACAACAACTGCTCGACCGGATCGACTGCGCTGTTCATGGCCAAGCAATTCATCGAGGGCGGTCTCGCGGACTGCGTGATGGCGCTTGGCTTTGAGAAGATGGAGAAGGGATCGCTCGGCGCCAAGTACACCGACCGTATCAATCCGATGGACAAGCATGTTCAACTGATGGCCGACTTGCGCGGTTTTGCACCGTCGCCTCCGGCAGCGCAGATGTTCGGCAACGCCGGGCGCGAACATATGGAGCGCTACGGCACGACCGCCTTGCAGTTCGCAAAAATCGGATGGAAGAACCATAAGCATTCGGTGAATAACCCGTACTCGCAGTTTCAGGATGAGTACTCGCTCGAAGGAATCCTCAGCGCGCCGATGGTGTATGAGCCGCTCACCAAGCTTCAATGCTGCCCTACTTCCGACGGATCGGGCGCGGCGATTCTGGCTAGCGCCGACTTCATAAAGAAGCATGGTCTCGAGAGTAAGGCGGTCGAGATTCTCGGCATGGCGATGGCTACAGACTTTGCCAGCACATTTTCCGAGCGCAGTTGTATCAAGATGGTTGGCTCTGACCTGTCGAAGGCGGCGGCAAACAAGGTCTATCAGCAAAGCGGTCTCGGGCCCGAGAATGTCGACGTGGTCGAACTGCATGACTGCTTCTCGTGCAATGAACTGATCACCTATGAGGCACTAGGACTGTGTCCTGAGGGTAAAGGCGGCGAATTTGTCGACGCGGGCGCGAACACCTATGGTGGCAAGGTAGTTGTGAATCCTTCGGGCGGACTAATCTCCAAGGGTCATCCTCTCGGTGCAACCGGCTTGGCGCAGTGCGCAGAACTCAACTGGCAATTGCGAGGCGAAGCGGATAAGCGCCAGGTAGCGGGCGCAAAAGTAGCGCTCCAGCACAATCTAGGACTCGGAGGAGCGGCAGTAGTCACGATGTATCGGCGCGCAAATCTGGCTTGAGTCCCGGCTATGGCGCAATCCGACACAAATCTATTGCTGAAGGCTTTGTCGTTCGCGGCCTATAAGCATCGTCATCAGCGGCGGAAAGGCGTTAAGGCGATCCCGTACATCAACCATCCTATCGCGCTGGCCGATTTGTTGGTCCGCACCGCGAATGTCAGCGACCCGACGATAATCGCGACGGCGCTACTTCACGACACGGTTGAAGACACCTGCACCACCAATAAAGAACTACAAAAAGAGTTTGGTTCGGCAATCTCGAAGCTGGTGGCCGAACTCACCGATGACAAGAGCTTGCCCTCGGAAGTGCGGAAGCGACGGCAGGTGGAACACGCTCCATCGCTTTCTCCCCGTGCGAGAATGGTCAAGCTGGCCGACAAAACCTGTAATCTAAGAGATGTCGTTCAGGACCCTCCGGCTAAGTGGCCTCTCAAGCGAAAGCAGGAATACTTCGATTGGGCAAAAGAAGTAGTCGATAAGATCCGCGGCACCAACACTAAACTGGAAAAGGCTTTCGACGAGGCGTTCGCGAAACGTCCGAAACGCTAGATGGAATCAATGTAGGATAAACGGCTGCCGGGAAGGTGCGCAGAATGGCGCAACCTTCACCGGCATGTGCGGGTTCCCAATCGAAACTATTACTGGGACAGCATCTCGAATTCGAGGCGCGCCATCTGCTCCTTGGTCCAGTTGAGGTGCTCGTCTTCCTCGGGCTCGACTTCACGCGCAGCGGGCTTGAGGACGTTGCGAATCTTCTCGTTATCGCTTCGGCGCGCGATCTTGCCGATCATCTCCCAGTCCGCATGATCCTTGGTCTCGGCGATCACGATGTTCTCGATCGCGTTGAGCTCGGCGGCTCGCCCGTTGAGTCCATCTGAATTCGTCATAGTTTCGAGCAGCGACTTGGCCTTCTTCTCGGCCATCGCGGCTCCGGGGCTTACGTGATCGGGGTCGCCGCCGAGTTCGCGGATGACGCGGGTCAGAATAGCCTCGTGCTTTTTGGTCTGTTCGAAAAATTCCCGGAATTTCTGCGACACCTCCCGGTCCTGAACGATCTGAAGCGCTGCCTGATAGAGCTTGATGCCGCCGCGCTCGACCGCAAGAAACTCGCTTAGCTTGTCCATCAGCAGACGCGTCGAGATCTTCGAGCTGGTCACATAGTCTTCAACTTTTTCCACGATATCTGCCATAGCTCGTTCTCCTAGTCTGAATTCGGGGTCGTATTGGACGAGTTCGAATTTCCTGAATTGGAATACGACGGGTTCATCGGGGCGCCGTTGTTGCTGGAGGTGCCTGCGGTGGAATTGGTTCCGCTATTTCCCGCCTCGCCGACCGTGGCCGATTTGTCGGGAGCGGATCTTCCCGGGCCAGCAACGCTGCCGCTGGGACCGCCGGATAAACCTGAGCCGGCAGCGCCTGCTCCGATACCGCCTGATCCATTAACGCCCGCGTTGCCTGCGCTGGTACCAGTATTGGTTCCAGCAGCAGTGCCACCGGCACCTTGCGCAAAGGCATTCGAGGTGAATGTGGAAACAGCAAGCGACAATGCGGCCGCGAACATCGCGTTCGATACACTTTTCTTCATCGCGTAGACTCCTTGAATTTGATGGCTATCGTAATCTTTGGCTTAAAGATTCATTGCAACGATGCTGCCAAGCATTAATCAAATTGGTCCTTTGCCATTGTTAATGAAGTTGGCAATTTCGAAAGGCGCGGCGACTGACAATCGTGAGTCGTGAAAAAAATTTCGCCAGCTATCGTTTGGAGGAATTACCTCGACGTCGTCATCTCCTGAACGCTATTCATTTTTTAGCGAATGTATTAATTTCTAATTGTGACCAGTTGACACGAGCCGGTCTTGGCAGGGAGGTTGCGACCGCGATCAGGTTGATGACAGACACCTCCGATAAATCTTTCCCGGTAGTAGGAATCGGCGCTTCAGCCGGGGGGTTGGAAGCCGTTTCCGAAATGATCGCAGAGCTGCCGGCCACAACCGGGATGGCTTTTCTGCTGGTGCAGCATCTCGATCCGGTGCACGAGAGTTTCCTGACCGAGCTGCTGGCGAAGAAGGCCGCGTTCACGGTTGAGACCGCGGCGGACGGCGCGATATTGCGGCCGGATCGCCTTTACGTGATTCCTCCCAACGCCATCATGACCGTCGCCGATGGTGTTCTGCGGCTGCGTTCGCGCGACGGCGAGGAACACCCGCGCAAGCCTGTGAATATCCTGTTTAGATCGCTGGCGGAGCAGCTCGGGCATCGAGCAATTGCGGTGGTTTTATCGGGGACCGATTCTGATGGGGCGCAGGGCATGGAGGCAATCAAAGGTGCCGGCGGTATCACGATGGCCCAGGAACCCGCGTCGGCGAAGTTCGATGGAATGCCGAAGAGCGCTATCGCGACCGGTTTCGTCGACTTTGTCAGGACCCCGAAAGAGCTCGCCAGGGAAATAGTCCGGATTGCGCGGCATCCGTATTTGAATTCCGGCTCCCCCGACGGACTCACGCAGGAGGAGGACCGTCTGCGTCGAATTTTTCGATTGCTGCAGAGTCGAAACGGGACGGATTTTTCGAGATACAAGCGCTCCACAGTCCAGCGCCGGCTCGCGCGGCGCATGGCTTTACGGCAGATTGACGGACTCGCGGAGTACGCCGACCTGCTGATAAAGGAGCCGGACGAGGTTCAGGCGCTGGCGAGGGACTTCCTGATTCGCGTCACCGGGTTTTTCCGCGATCCGGAAACATTCGCGGCTTTATCGGAGACGGTTTTTCCTGCGCTGTTCGATCGGCGCTCGAGCCAGGACCCGATTCGATTTTGGGTTCCAGGTTGTTCGTCCGGGGAAGAAGCCTACTCTTACGCGATTGTTCTGCTGGAGTACCTGGGCGACCGCGCGGCTTCGACGCGGGTCCAGATTTTCGGTACCGACCTGAGCGATGCGGCGATCGAGAAGGCACGCACGGGCATTTACCTCGATGGCATCGCCGATGAAGTTTCACCGGAGCGGCTGCAACACCATTTCATACAGCTGGATGGGCACTATCAGATTTCCAAGAAGGTCCGGGAATTGTGCGTGTTCGCGCGGCACGACCTGACCCGCGACCCGCCGTTTTCGCGGCTCGATCTGGTCAGTTGCCGCAATCTTCTGATCTATCTCGATCAGACCTTGCAGCAGCAGATCATTCCGCTCTTCCACTATGCACTGAATCCGGATGGATTCCTGATCCTCGGTCCGTCGGAAACGATCGGCAGGTCGTCGCAATTTTTTCGACTCCTTGACGGGAAGCATCAGATTTACCGACGGCAGCCGGTGCCGTCCCAGGTCGTACCGGGGATTTCCACCGGTGGAGCGACCGCGCGGCCGGGCGCTGCCGAGACCATAGCTGCGGTGAAGCCGGCCCAGATCGAAAGCGAGCGCGTGCAGAAGGAGACCGAGCGACTACTGCTGACCCGTTATGCTCCAGCGTCGATTCTCATCGATGACGCCCTCAATGTCCTGTATTTCCACGGCGAGACCGGGCGCTACCTCGAGCATTCGCGCGGGGCCGCGAGCCTCAACCTGGAAAAGATCTGCCGTCCAGGCCTGCTGGTTGAGCTTTCGCCGGCGATCCGCGAAGCGCAAAAAACTGAACGGCCGGTGCGCAGGGAACGCGTGCGCGTCGAGTTGCCCGGCGAGGACTATGAAATCAGTCTCGAAGTACTTCCGGTCAAGCTGGCGGGAATCGAGTCGCGCTACTTCCTGATTATTTTCGATCAAGCCTCAGCCGATCGATCCGAATCGGGCCGCGAGGGATTGCTCCTGCGCCTGTACACCTCGCTCCTGGGCGCGGGCTCGGCGCAGCAGACTGAGAAAGACAATCAGCTCGCCAGCCTAAGGCGAGAACTCGAGGCGACGCGAGAGTACCTGCAGGCGACCCTCGAAGAACATGAAGCGGCGACCGAGGAAATGAAATCGGCGCATGAGGAGGCGCTCTCCGCCAACGAAGAATTTCTCAGCAGCAACGAAGAGCTCGAGACCGCCAAGGAAGAACTGCAATCAGCCAACGAGGAGCTTGGCGTCACCAACCAGGAATTGCGCAATCGTAACCGCGAGCTGACGGATTTGAACGATGAGCTTCGGCACTCGCGGACTTATCAGGACGCAGTTGCAGAGACGCTCCGGGAAGCGCTGCTGGTACTCGACGGCAACCTGCGGATTCAGAAAGCCAATCACCAGTTTTACCAAACTTTCCATCTTCGCCCGCAGGATACGCTGCAGCGGTATCTCTACGATCTCGGAAACGGCCAATGGAACATTCCCGGACTGCGCGAGCTGCTCGAGGGAGTGCTGCCCAAAGGCAGCAGCCCAATGCGGGATTTCGAGGTTACCCACAATTTTCGCGAGATCGGCGAGAAAACGATGCTGCTGAACGCTCACCGGCTGCACGCCCAGAATGGCCGTGATGAGTTGATCCTGCTCGCGATCGAGGACATCTCCGATCGCCAGATTTCTCAAAAGAAGCAGGCGGAGGCCGACCGTCGCCGGAACAACTTCCTGGCAACGCTTGCGCACGAACTCCGAAATCCGCTGGCTCCGATCCGCAACGGAATCCAGTTGCTGCGCCGTGACGGAACAGGAGCGAATGCCCGGCAGCTCGACATGATCGAGCGCCAGATTCAGAGGCTGGTGCGGCTGGTGGACGACTTGCTCCAGATCGCACGCATCGAAAGCGGCCATGTCGAACTCAGAAAGCAGCCGGTTGATTTGGTCAAGGCGGTGAGTCTTGCGATCGAAGGATCCCGCCATCTGTTCGACGATCGGAAGCAGAAGCTGTCGTTGTTCCTGCCGTCAGATCCGGTTCGGGTCATGGCGGACCCGGTGCGGCTGGAACAAGTGGCCGCGAACCTTCTATCGAACGCTGCCAAATATACTGCCCCGGGGGGCGAGATCGTCGTCGTCGTTGGGCACGCGGACGATCACGCGATCATCACGGTGCGCGATAGTGGAATCGGGATTGCGCCGGAGTCGATGCCGCAGCTATTCGAGATGTTCTTCCAGGCCAACCCCTCGCTTGATCGCAGGGCGGGAGGATTGGGGATCGGGTTAAGCGTGGCAAAGCGGATGGTCGAATTACATGACGGCACTATCGAAGGCTACAGTGAAGGACTTGGCAGAGGCAGCGAATTCAGGGTTCAATTGCCGATAATGCGAGAGGACAGGACTCGGAACGGTCCGGTGAATCAACCGGTGGAGAATAAAGTGTCTGCAGAAAGTTCTCCGGAACTTCGGGCGAGTGAATCGGCGGTTCGTCGAATTCTGGTCGTCGACGACAACATCGACACGGCGGAGTCGGAAGCGGAGCTGGCGAAACTCTGGGGACACGAAGTGGCAGTCGCGCAAAGCGGACCGGCCGCGATCGAGCTCGCCAGCAAATTTCAACCAGATATTGCGCTAATCGATATCGGCCTTCCCGAAATGAACGGATACGAAGTTGCACGTCGCTTGCGTCAAATGCCCGACGTGAGCAAAACCCTGCTGGTCGCAATTACTGGATACGGACGCGAAGAGGATCAGAAAGCGGCTCGCGAGGCGGGCTTCGATCTTCATCTGACGAAACCGGTCGACCCGCTGCGGCTCGAGAAGCTGCTCGCTACTCTGAGCTGACGTCCTAAGGATGCCCCGTTATATCACCTGACAGCCACTTATCCAGAGACGCCCGGTTAATCCTCCAGCAGCCGCCAATCTTGAAGCCGGGGAGTTCGCCGCGCTTCACCAGTCGATAGATGGTAGTGGGATGCACCCGCAATATATCGGCGACCTCGGTGATGGTGAGAACACTCCCGAGTTCCCAATGCTGGATCCGACTCCGTTTCAACGGCTTACCGACCTCCGGTCGCACGATTCAGATTTGCCCAGAAACCTCCACCATGAATCGCAGTTCCCCAACCGCGAGACATACACAACCCTTGTGACTTTGTTGCAAATCTTGGGGGGCGTTGACGTGCACCGAGATAGTCCAAGGGCGAAATTACGGTGCAAACTGACCACAGATTTAAGTCAAGGCCAGCTTTCCATCGGTGTTGAAATAACGCGAAGGGCCTCGGTGGATGGAGCAGCGGAACCCTACGGGTCTCATGGGCACGAGAATTGGTCCTCCGACCCGACGGAGACTTTCCCGCGCCCATCTGCATAGGAAATCAGTCACTTCGGATCGGACCTTGCGCCGGATTTCGACCCGTCTGGTCCCTCAGTTCGAGCCTCGTGCGGCGTAGGAAACGACTCCGCGACTCGACGCACCCGTCGGTAGCGTGGGGGTCGAGGATCTTCCCGATGCCGTGGGTCTTCCCAGCGAGACGGCTTCAAGCCGGCGAGCCGTCTTGCGGAAACCGGGACTACTTTCGTTAAAGTCCCACTTCTTCAGCAGCACGTATTGCTTTCCTCGGCGCGCAAGCAACCCGGACTGAACCATTTCGGCAATCAGCCGAGTCACCATCGGCCGCGAACAACCAATCATCTGGATAGGCCTCGTGGCCGATTTCTGGGATCACGATCCCTTCCGCGTCCTTTACGCCGGCCCGCTTCCCCAGGTCGCTCATTACGATAGTGAGTCGATCGAAAAAGGCAGGTTGAGCAAGTTGGCAAAAAACCGGAGATTCTCCGACCAGAAAGTGTTCATGGACGCAATGATCGAAATTAACATATCTGGCGGAAGACTGGCCAGCAGCCGCACTACATGGTTGCGGCTGAAAAGTGCCAAAACGCATTTGCTGGCAAC
>CAVUUH010000019.1:0-30671 GCA_963744545.1 uncultured delta proteobacterium | reverse complement strand
CCGTTTTCCTCAACCCGGAAGTGATGGGATAAAGGAAGAGTCACTCTTGTCTTCTGCTCCGGACGCCTGCCTAACCTGAGGAGTGTCGCATGGCACAAAAAGTTGCGGATGTCATGTGGGAGATGCTGGCGAAGGCCGGCGTCAAACGCTGCTACGGCATCGTCGGAGACGCGTTGAATCCCGTGATCGACGCGCTGCGGCGCAACGGGAAGATCGAGTTCATCCACGTTCGTCATGAAGAATATGGCGTCTTCGCCGCGGTCGCCGATGCCTACCTGAGCGGCAACCCGGTGGTGGTGTGCGGAACCGCCGGCCCGGGCGTAACGCACCTTTTCAATGGACTGATGGACGCGCGCAAGGAGGGGGCTGCGATCATCGCCATCGCCGGCGATGTCGAGACCAGGCTCATGGACACCGCCGCCCTCGAAGAACTGAACCCTTACAAGTTTTTCGATACCGCGTGCCTCTACGTCGGGCGAGTCGTCAACCCCGAACAGGTGCGGGCGGTGGTCACGACCGCGATTCTGACTGCCGTTGTCGACAAGGGACCGACGGTGATCTCGATGCCTGGCGACATCGCATCGGCGAACGCGCCGGACCATTCTTCTCACGAGGTCACGATTCCCGCTCCGCCGGTGTTTCGCCCGGCCGACGCGGATCTCGACAAGCTGGCCGAAATGATCGAGGCCGCCGACAAGGTGGCGATTTTCGGCGGCGACGGCTGCCGCGATGCGCGCGATGAGGTGCTGCAACTCGCGGCCAGACTGAAGGCGCCGGTCGGATACTCGTTTCGCGGGAAGCAATGGCTGGAGCATGACAATCCCAATGCCGTCGGGATGACCGGCCTTCTCGGCTACGGCGGAGCCTATAAGGCCATTCACGATGCGGATCTGCTGCTGCTGCTCGGCACCGACTTTCCGTTCTCGGAATTTCTTCCGGGCGACGACGTCAAGAAAGTCCAGATCGACAAGAACCCGAAACACATCGGACGGCGAACCGCCGTTGATTTGGCGCTTGTGGGCGACATCAAGACGACCGTCGCCGCGCTGCTCCCCAAAGTCCGCGAAAAGACCGACAGCCGCTTTCTCGAAAAACACGTCGCCGAGACCAACTCGTTCCATGAACTTCTGCAACATTACGTCGAGAAAGGACCGGGGATCAAGCCGATCCGTCCGGAATTCCTGGCCGCGACGCTGAGCGAGCTGGCCTCCGACGACGCGATGTTTTTCGCGGACACGGGCACGGCCTGCATCTGGCTGGCGCGGCACGTGAAGGGCGGGACGAACCGGCGGATCTTCGGCTCGTTTTCCTGGGCCTCCATGGCCAATGCCGCTCCCAACGCATTCGGTGCGCAACTCGCATACCCTGGCCGCCAGACGATCGCGCTGTGCGGCGACGGCGGGTTCACGATGCTCGGCCTCGGCGACCTGCTGACGCAAGTGCAGCGGAAGACGCCGGTGGTTCAGATCATCCTCAACAATGAATCGCTCGACTTCGTCAACATCGAGATGCAGGAAGCCGGCGTGGTTCCGTTCGGCGTCGATTTCAAGAACCCGAATTTCGCCAAAGTCGCCGAGGCGATGGGCGCGAAGGGCATCCGCATCGAAGAACCAGGCGACGTGAGAGAAGGGCTCGCCGAGGCGCTTGCGCACAAGGGCGGTCCGGTCGTGGTGGATGCGGTGGTCGATCCCTACGCACTGTCGTTGCCGTCGCATGTTCCCTTCCACGCGGCCGAAGGCTTCACCCTCAGCCTCGCCAAACAGGTATTGAACGGGAAGATGGACTCGGTGATCAAGACGATCGAACGCAACGTCCGATTGATCTGATCGAAACGTGAGACACGTTGTTTTGCGTCATCCCTCGGCTACGCTCGGGATGACACAAGAAAGAATCTACTCCGCGGCGCGTTCTTGCGAGGCAACTCGCCGCGCTCTGGCTTGCTCGCCGCTGCCGTGACTTCCGCAGTCGCAGGCTGACGAATCAGGATGCCGAGCGGGGCCAGGTTCAATTCGGTGGCGCATTCTTCGGTTGCGCGATGCGCGATGCGTCCCGCTTCGACCATCTTTACTGCGATACATACGCCGCCGGCTATCGTCAGTGCTGCCAGGCTGAGCGCGATTTCAGGTGGTCCTGCTATCGCCGCAACCGCTGCGCTTACCGCGCCCGCTGCCAGAGCCATCGTCGAGATTCGCGTGAACTTTATTCGCGCGAGTACGTGATTCGTAACTTTGCCCGCCTCGTGCTCTTCGTCAGCCGTCTTCAGCTCGATTCGCGTCCACGGATTCGGCCGCACTTCGAGGTCGTAGTCGTTCCAGCCCGCGTCGACCACTGCGCCATGCCCACTGCGCGCGAACAGCTTCAGCATCTTGTCCATCAGGCGGTCGCGCGAGATGCTCTCGTTGTTCCAGTAGTCCAGCCGCATTGTGCGACGGAGCCAGTTGATCGTCGCGCGCTGGCGTACGCCGTCCGCACTGCCTAGTCCAGTCAGAGCTTTCGCCCGCGTTTTATAGCGCGTCATCGTTCGCACCATCGGCCCTGTGTAAGCAAGATACGCGATCAGGAGTCGCGCGGTGAAGCTCTCGTGAGATTTTTCGAGCGGCGCATGGAATGCATAGTAGAGCGCCCAAATCGGTCCGAGCGCCAGCATCGCCGCCGCCGGAATAATCGATACGCCCAGCACGATCGACGCGACCATCGCGATTGCCGAGAGCACGGTCCATTCGACCGTCTGTGGCAGAACCTTGAGCAGCGTCAGGCCGGGATCGAACAGCGACTGCGCACGAGTGGTCGCGTTCCACAGCACGCGTTTGCGATTGCCGCCAGGAATCGTGCGCGCGAGGCCTGGAATCGTCCCGCGCCAGGCAATCTGTCCCATGATATTGAAGCGCCCGGGATACTTCGGATACAGCATCGCCTCGGCGCGTCCGTAGCCGCGCTGCTGTCCGTAATATGCCTGCACAGTGTTGCGCCGGAAGTGCCACACGAACGCAGCCGGCGAGAATCCCAGCTTGAATCCCGCGTCGAGCATCCGCCAGCAAATATCAACGTCGTCGCCCGCGGCCGTGAACTGCGCATCGAATCCGCCAATCTTCGCGAGCGCCGCCTTCGAGAAGACCATGTTGCAGCCCGCCAGATGCTCCGCGCGATCCTCAGCGACCAGCACGTGGCACGGCGCGCCCGGCGACGCGGCGCAACTCGCTTCGATCCATCCGTCTTCGTGCGGCGCGTAATTCGGTCCGCCGCATCCGTCGAAATTATTTTCGACGATCGAGCGCATCATCAGCGTCAGCCAATGCGGATCGACGACGCAGTCTGAATCGGTGTATGCGATAAATTCGCCGCGCGCCGCATGCATCCCGACGTTGCGCGCCACGCTCAGCCCCTTGTTGGGCTGTCGGATGAGCCGGAACTCGGAAAAATCCATCGAGATGTCGGCGGTGCTATCGCGCGATCCGTCATCGACGATGACGACTTCGAAATTCGGATAATCCAGGCGCCGCAGCGACTCGAGGCACGGGCGCATGGTGCGCTCGGCGTTGTACGCGCAAATTACCACCGACACCATCGGCATCGTCGCGGGACGCGGCGGGCAGGTACCGTTGAGCGTCACGAACGGCATCACATCCGACGCGCGCATCATCCGCACGCCGAGCCAGTCGTTAGAAACCGGAGCAGGAACGGGAGGAGCAACCACGCCAGCGGCACCCGTGCCAAACGCCATTGCAACAGCCTCGTCCTGCCCCGGCGATGCATCCCTGAATTCGATCATCACCGGCCGCGCTTCCGCGACGTTGTGCAAGGCGACGACGAAATCGCGAATCTCGACCGGTGCGAGCGCAGGAATTTCCGCGTAGAGGAAATCTTCTTCGAGAATCGAAAGTGCGCGAGTCTCCGGCCGCACTTTTATTCCGACCATCGCTTCCGGCGCGCGTCCTTTGATCGTCTTCACGACGCTGCGCACTCGCCGCCGCGCGTTTTCGAGCCCGCCCGCGCGCAACGCGTCCTGGCTGATCTCACAATCGACGATGTATCCGACCAGCGCCGGATGCCGGCTGAAAATATTCGCGGTGTGCGCGATTCTCGAGACGACGGATTTGAATCCGCGTCGGCTCATCAGCTCATCCGCCGTGATTCTCAACTCGACCATCGCGACAAGCCCCGACTGCGCCGCGATATCGAGGCATGGCTGCGACTGCGCCTCCGTCAGCACCAGGCCAGTCGTGTGCGATGCCTTCAGTTCGTCGAGCCGCTTTCGTAGTTTGAGCTTCTGTCCAAAGTCGAGCGATCCGCTCACGTCGGTGAGTCGCATCGCCTTGAAAAAGAATTTCTGTCCTGCGCGAGAAAGGAACTTACCGTGGGAAGTGATGGCTTGAGTAGATCCGGAGTTGGTAAGCATGGATTTGGCTGTCCTCTCGATGAGAGCCTAATTGCCAGAGCCATGCCATGTGAAAACTCCAACGGTTCTGCGGCTTTTTCGGCCAACGCGAGCCTCGCGCCAACCAATTGGGATGGGCGCTGTACGATTTGCGCCTCGCGTCGTCCTCGCATCGGTGAACACTGAAATTCGCACGGTGCTAAATCAGGCGTATGCTCTACTAATGGACACGCTAGATTGGTTATTTTGCGAATGTTATACGTCAATTGAAATAAATACTCTGAAATCTCCCGCCGGGTTTTTGTCGAAATGAAACTATCGCTCGCTTGTGGATGCTGCAGACCGTCAAAGTCCAAGACGCACCGCCAAACAAATGACGCGCCGATCGAAGCTACTCCCGAAGAGCTGCTGGCCATAAGGCAACAGCTTGATGAAATTGAGCAGTCCTTATCGCGTCTATTCGGCGAGACAACTTGGAGCCGCACGCCCGAGTGCCTCGAGATTCGCGCCGAGGCCGCCGACCTGATCGACCGGCACTTCGACGGCATCGTTCAACAGTGGGGAGAATCGATCGCCTATATCGTCCACGGGCACTCGAAGTACGACGAGAAAGGCCGCCCAAACAACATGGTCAATTCTCTCATCCGCTTCGTTGACCATCTGCGCGACCCCGACGACATTAACACTTACGTTTATCTCCGCCGGCATTGCCAGGAGGGGATGCTCGCGCGGGCCAAGCCGTCGCAGTTCAACGTCATCCACATCGCTCTCAAGCAAATTATTCTCAATCACGTAAAATCCACGATGACCGGTCCTTCGATGGAACGGGTGCGCGATCTGATGGTCGCCGCGATCGACGAGCGGCGCCTGATGGTCTCGCAGTTTTACATCGAGTCGCGCGAACGCCTGATGCGTGAGTCCGAAGAAAAATATCGCAACACCATCGACCACGCGCCCGACCCGATGTACGAGATCGAACCGCACACGTGGGTCGTGCTGGGCCTGAATGCGGCCGCCGTGCGGCTGCATAAAATGGAAACCGATCACGAGCAGTGGGACAGCGGCGACATCCACAAGGAGGTCATCGGTCGTCCCGTCCCGGATCTGGTGCCGCCCGAGCTCAGGCAAAGTGTCGTCGACAGCCTCGAGCAGGTTTTGCGCGATGGCTCAGCGCAGACCCAGGAATTTCCGATCGGCCCGCTTTTCTTCGACGTAAATTCCGCGCTCATCACCTACGGCAAAAAACAATTCATCCAGATGATCCTGCGCGATGTCACCCAGCGGCGCGAGATGCTCGATTCTCTGCTCAAGGCCGAGCGACTGGCCGCGGCCGGCACTTTCGCGGCGGGCGTCGCGCACGAGGTGAACAATCCGCTCGCCTCGATCTCATCGCTGGTGCAATCGATTCTCACTGGCGAGAACGATCCCGAGCGTCGCACCACGATGCACACCATCCTGTCGCAGATCACGCGCATCTCGAGCACGCTCAAGGATCTGGTAAATTTTGCGCGGCCCACCACCGCGCAACGCAAGCCGGTCGACGTCAACGGCCTCATCGCGGAGACGCTGCGGCTCATCACCTACAACAAGCGTTTCAGCGGTATCCGGGTTGAACCGATTCTCGCGCCTGATCTACGGCGCGCGTTCGCCGACGACAACGAAATTCAACAGGTGCTGCTCAATCTGCTTTTCAACGCGGCTGATGCGGCTCCGGCCGAAGGCGCCGTAATCAAAGTGATCACCGAGAACCAGCGGCCCGGGCAGGGCGCGGACAAAACCCGGCGCGTGTTTATCAAGGTCGTGGATAACGGCATCGGCATCCCGCGCGAGCATCTCGAGCGCGTGTTCGATCCATTTTTTACCACCAAGCCCGCGGGCGCCGGCGTGGGCCTCGGACTGTCGCTATGCCAGCGCATGATCCTCTCGAACCAAGGCACCATCCGCGTCGACAGCGAAGTTGGCCGCGGCACCGCGGTCACCATCACGTTGGGAGCAGCGGTCGAGGAAACCACGCGCGCGCAACAGGCCGCGGAAATGGCAGCATCCTGAGAGCCGTTCTATGGGCAGCGACGCTACGATGAACCCCGACGCTTCATGGACCGCGCAGGAACGTGGACCTTACCGTCTGCTGATCGTCGAAGACGAACCGCTGATGCGCTCGATCATCGTGCAGCTCGCGCGCAGCGAGGGCTACGAAGTCATGGAAGCGCCGTCGGCGGCAGTTGCGCTGAGCATCTTCGAAAAAGAAAAAATCGATCTCGCGATTCTCGACCTTAACCTGACCAGCGGCGGCAGCGGCCTCGATTTGCTCCGCAAGATGCGCGAGCTCGATCCCGAGGTGATGGGCATAATCGTCACCGCTTACGCCAGCGTCGAGTCCGCGGTCGAGGCGCTGCATCAGGGCGCCTACGACTACATCACCAAGCCGTTCGCCAACGATCATCTGAAAAAGGTGATGCGCAACGCGCTCGAGGGCAAGGCGCTGTTTCGCGAGAACCGTTTTCTGCGCCAGGAACTGCGCGAGAAGTACCGCTTCGAGAGTATCATCGGCAAAAGCGACGCGATCGAGAGCACCTTCCGCGTGATGGAAAAAGTTGCGCGCACCGACTCGAGCGTGTTGATCACGGGCGAGTCGGGCACTGGCAAGGAGCTGGTGGCGCGCGCGATTCATTTCAGCTCAGAGCGCGCCAACAACCGATTCCTGCCGATCAATTGCGGCGCCTTGCCCGAAAACCTGCTCGAGAGCGAACTCTTCGGCTACAAGCGCGGCGCATTCACAGGCGCGGGCCAGGACAAAGTCGGACTGCTCAAGGCGGCAGACAAGGGCACTATCCTGCTCGACGAAATCGGCGAGCTTCCGCTCGCACTGCAGGTCAAGCTGCTGCGCGCACTGCAGGAGCGCGAGGCGTACCCGCTCGGCGCAAACGATCCGGTGGCCTTCGACGTGCGCGTGCTATGCGCCACCAACAAAAATCTCGAAGCCGAAGTCAAAGCCGGCCGCTTCCGCGAGGAATTGCTCTACCGAATCAACGTCATCAACATCAATCTGCCCGCTCTGCGAGAGCGCCAGGACGACATCCCGCTGCTCGCGAATCATTTCCTGCGCAAGTATGAGAAGTCGCTGTCGCGGACAGCGATGCGCTTTTCGAAGGGTGCGATGCGCCTGATGCTCAATTACGCCTGGCCGGGCAACGTCCGCGAGCTCGAAAACAGTGTCGAGCGCGCCGCGATTCTGGCCGAGACCGACGTAATCCATTCGCACGATTTGCCCGATAAGCTGCGCAGCACATCGCCCGTGATGGCGAGTATCGAGAACACGGGGATGACGCTCGAGGAGCTCGAGCGCGAGCACATCAAGCGCGTGCTGGACAAGGTCGAAAACGACAAGGTCAAGGCAGCACAGGTCCTCGGCATCCACCTCTCAACCCTCTACCGCAAAGTCCAGCGCTACCACCTCGACGACGGCGCCCCGGTGCATCAGGAACCCGCCCGCTCCGCGTAAGCCCTCTCTTCTCCGGTCCCCGCCATTCAAGATTCTGGTTCCGAGCGCTGCAAGAGGGCCCGCGGGACCCCGGGAATAACCGTTCCATTCCGCTGGTCAAGGAGATAGACTTGTCAATGCGACGGCTGGATGTGTCCGGCCCGGAGAAAAATATGGACCTCTTTGCCCCAACTCATCTGCTGATCATTTTGCTGATCATTCTGGTCATCTTCGGGCCCAGCAAGCTTGGCGATGTCGGCGGCGCGATGGGCAAAGCAATCCGCGACTTCAAGCGCGCGATGAACGAGCCCGACAACGCGACCACTCCGCTGGCCAAACCCGACGAAGTCAAAGCCGCGGAAGCCCCCAAGCCCGACAAAGTTTCCTGACCTCCAATATTCGCTGACGTCCTCATTTCTTCCCCTCTCCCTGTTAGGGAGAGGGATCGAAGGTGAAGGTCCGTGTTCAGCGCGCAATTTTTTTGTGCGCGACTCAAGATTCTGTTTTTTCGCCGCGAATGTATTCGCTAGACAAGACAAAACTCAAAAAGAAACAAAGAATGAAACGATACATCCTCACCGGTACTCCCGGATGCGGCAAAACCTCGATCCTTCGATCCCTGGAAGTCGCCGGCTACGCCGTCGTCGAAGAAGCCGCCACCGACATCATCGCGCTCCGCCAAGCCCAAGGCCTCGCCGAACCATGGACGCACTCCTCTTTCATCGACGACATCACCAACCTGCAGAAGCAACGCCAGATGCGCATAGCTGATGTCGATGAAGTGCAGTTCTATGATCGCTCCCCACTATGCACCTACGCACTAAGCGTATGGCTAGGCTTTCCCATCTCGATAACTCTCGCCGATGAGATGGAACGCATAAAGAACGAGCGCATTTATCAGACACAGGTGTTCTTCATAGAGAATCTTGGATTCTGCGCGCCCACCGCCGCCAGAAAAATCAGCTTCGAAGATTCCCTAAAATTTGAAAAAGTTCACGAGGAAACGTACCGCTCCTTCGGCTACGAATGCATAAGAATCGCACCTTCAGATCTGTCCGCCCGAGTCGAACAAATCACCCGCTATGTTTCTGCTGACGCCTGACTATGCGGCCGGCGCACTCGCCGCGGGGACCTGAAACCCCGATCGCGCAAGGTAGCGCGTCGGAAAACGCCCATTGAACACGAATCCCAAAACCAACAGTGCCGTCGGCACCCCAAAACTTAAGAGCGGCTTGGCCAGGTTGCCGCCGACTATCACACCGATCACCGCGAAGCCGATATTGACCGTCATCAATCCGCACCAGACCAGCGTCATCAGCAGATTGAGCCGGATGAAAACCGGATGCTCCCAGAATTCCGGCGGCGCATTTTCGCGCGCGTAGGCCGTCGTGAATGGACGCCCGACCACGACCGAACTCCACGCGGCGATCGCGAAGCATGACCAGATGAGGACCGCGCTGTAAATCGGGAACATCGTCGAGCGCATGCCGAACATCAGGACTGCGCCGATCACGAAAACGGTCAGCGTGGTCCAGTCGATCAGTTTGATCGAGATCCCGCGCCGGCGCAGCATCGCCAGATATACCAGGCAGAGAATCAGCCCGCCGCCGGTCGCAATGCGCCGATGATTAAAGCCGGAGGCAAAGCCGAAGACGACCCATGGCAGCAACGCCATCACGCCCGTCGGAATTCCCGAAAATCTTTTTTGTTCCGCCACGCTTCCGCCTTTGGTTCTCCACACTACATATTGGTTTTCAGATTAGATACTCTTTTCGCGCAAACTCGGTGAGTTAGAAACGTTCCGGTTTTGACGTGAAACCCCTGCGCCTCATCCTCTGGATCGCCGTCGCTGCCCTCGGCGCGTCTGCACTCGGCGTGCTCGCGCTCTCGCGCGGCGAGGAACCCAGCGTGCTCTGGTTCGTCCTCGCCGCGGTCTGCGTCTACACCCTCGGCTACCGATTCTACTCGCGCTTCATCGCGGATCGCGTGCTCGAACTCGACGACGCACACGTCACGCCCGCGATTCGGCTCGACAACGGCCGCGACTACGTGCCGACGCCAAAATGGATCACCTTCGGCCATCACTTCGCCGCCATCGCCGGCCCCGGCCCACTGGTCGGCCCCGTCCTCGCCGCGCAGTTCGGCTACCTGCCTTCGACCCTGTGGATCATCATCGGCGCCGTGCTCGGCGGATGCGTCCAGGATTTCGTGATCCTCGGCTACTCGCTCAAGCGCGACGGCCGCTCGCTCGGCCGCATGGCGTCGGACGAAATCGGCCCCGTCGCCGGCTTCACCGCGCTGATCGGCGTGCTGATGATCATGGTGATCCTGATCGCCGTGCTCGGCCTGGTCGTCGTCAACGCGATGAAGCACAGCGCGTGGGCCACCTCGACCGTCGCCGCCACGATTCCGATCGCGATGCTCGTCGGCATCTACATGACGCATCTGCGCCCCGGCCGCCTCGTCGAAGGCTCGGTCCTCGGCGTCGGTCTCGTGATGCTCGCGGTGTTCGGCGGCCGCTACGTCGAAGACTGGCGAATCGGCCGTTACTTCGTGATGGAAGCGCCGCAACTATCCATCTGGATCATCGGCTACGGATTTCTCGCCTCGGTACTGCCGATTTGGCTCCTGCTTGCGCCGCGCGACTACCTTTCCGCGTTCATCAAAATCGGAACTATCATCGCGCTCGCGCTCGGCATCATCGCGATGCATCCGCCCGCACTGATGCCGCCCCTGTCGCAATTCACCAACGGTCTCGGCCCGGTCTTCGGCGGCAAGGTGTTTCCGTTTGCGTTCATCACGGTGGCTTGTGGAGCCATCTCGGGCTTCCATTCGCTGATAGCGTCGGGCACGACACCCAAGATGCTCGAGCACGAACGCGATGCGCGCTTGATCGGCTACGGCGCAATGCTGATGGAATCGTTCGTCGCCGTGATGGCGATGATTGCGGCCGTGATGCTCCAGCCGGGCGTGTATTTCGCGATCAACAGCCCGGCCGGCGTGGTCGGCACCGGTCCGGCCGCGGCCGAAAAAATCAGCTCGTGGGGCTACTCCGTTACCGACGCGCACATGCAGGAACTCGCCGCTGACGTCGGCGAGACCTCCTTATATGCGCGCACCGGAGGGGCACCGTCGCTCGCAGTCGGGATGGCGCATATCTTCTCGAGCTCGCTCGGCGGCAGGGCGGTGATGGCGCTGTGGTACCACTTCGCGATCATGTTCGAAGCGCTGTTCATCCTGAGCACGCTCGACGCGGGCACCCGTGTCGCGCGCTTCATGCTGCAGGATCTGCTCGGCCACATCTACGCGCCGCTCGGCGACAGCGCGTCCTATGTGAACATCGTCGCGACCTCGGCGCTGATCGTTTCCGCGTGGGGCTACTTTTTATACTTCGGCACGATCGATCCGTTCGGCGGCATCAACTCGCTCTGGCCGCTGTTTGGAATCGCCAACCAGATGCTCGCGACCATCGCGCTATGCGTCGCGACCAGCGCGATGATTCGAAGCGGCAAGGCGCGCTACGCGTACGTCACCTTGATCCCTCTGGTATGGCTGGTAGCAGTCACAATGACGGCGGGCGTCGAGAAGATCTTCTCCGCAATGCCCAATGTCGGATTTCTCGCACATGCCGCCGCGCTCGCGGCCGAGGCTGGAGCGTCAGGCGTCAGCGCCGCGCGTGTCGCTGAAATCAGCCGACTCATCTGGAACGATCGCATCGATGCGGCGATGACCGCATTCTTCATCGCGGTGGTGGCAATCGTGCTGGTGGATTCCGCGCGCGTCTGGGCGAGGTTGATACTCGGCTCCGGCGGCGGCGCGAGCAACGCACAGCAGGCGGCCGCATGATGGTTAACTCGCGAATTGTATCGCGCGTTCGACTCGCGATCTCGACGCTCGCAAATGTAACCGGCGCGATCGCGATCGAGCTTCGGCGGCTCAATCGCGCGCGGATCGATTCAGCCGCGCTCGTGAGCATGCAACCGCGCGAAAGGCGCAAGGCGGTGAAGGCGGCGCTCGCGGCGCATCATCGTAACCGCTCGCGATGTTGCTGATTTCCCTAGGTACTCTTTCGACCGCTTCTAGGGACTTTTCCCCATCAATCTAGGTGATTTTCCGATTCATCTTCAATCAAATTTGCTGCAACGTGGGATAGCAATTGGCGCGCGTAGCTCGCACAGAAAATTGGTTGCGCAGCGAAGCCCGCCAGGCATCGGAAAAAAGCGATTGTCGAATCTGGCAAATAATGGTCACCCGCCCGTCGCATCCGTTCCGCTGGACGCCAGAGACGGAATCCGCTCGACAATGCAGGCGGCGCAATGGGATCAGGGTCTTCACATGGAGGCGCTCGCCAATCTCGCCCACGAACTCCGCTCCCCCGTGCAGGCGATCCTCGGCTACCTCGACATCCTGCGCGACGAATTGAGCAAGGAATTGGTCGGTCGCCACAGGCAGATTATCGATCGCATGAATGCCAACGCGCACGACCTCGCGCAGACAGTCGAAAACGTGATGGACTTTTCAGTCTCGGACGCGATGGCGGAGGCGTCGGACGAAGAAGAAATCCACCTGCATGATTTGATTGGAGATCTCGCGCTGGTGCTCGATGCAGCCAACGATCTAAAAGGCCTCGAGATCAGATTCGAACTGGAAGGCGCACCTGCCGTGTTTCGTGCGCGCCGTCGCCCGATCAACGCAATACTGCTCAACTTGGCGATCAACGCAATCAAATTTACCGACCGAGGCCGCGTCACGATCGCGATTCGCCTCGCGCAATCATCGCAACTTGGCTCTGCCGTCGAACTTGAAGTCCGTGATACCGGCCCCGGGATCGATTCCGCGATGGTGGCGCAGGCGTTCACGCGATGCGCCCAGCTCTCGCACTCGAGTATCCGCACTCACCGTGGAATGGGCTTGGGACTGGCCGTCGTTCAGCGCAACGCGGAAGCACTCGGGGCAAAAATTATCGTCAAAAGCGAACTGCCGCAGGGCTCGTCCTTCCTCGTCATCGTCCCACTTGCGAATTCAATAGGAGACGCCCATCCGATACGTACCTGAGCGAACACCAAGGTGCAGGGGTTACCCCTGCCCAAGGAAGCGTGAAACCCACGGATGGGTTTCACTATAATCAAGTTCCTGGTTCCCGCACTCTTAGCGGTAGTGACGCATCAGTCCGACCACGACGCCGCGAATCGCCAGGTCGCCTTCCCCAACCATGATCGGTTGCATCGCCGAGTTCGCCGGCTGCAACCGGATCTGTCCGCCCGACTCGCGATAGAACTTCTTGACGGTCGCCTCATTGCCGATCAGCGCGACCACTGTCTCGCCATTGTCGGCACTGTCCCGGCCTTCGACGATTATGTAATCGCCGTCGCGGATGCCGTCTTCGATCATCGAGTCGCCCTTCACCCGCAGGCAAAATGTATTGTCGCGACGGACGAAGTCGTCGGGCACGCTGATCGTTTCGTCGTTCTCGATCGCTTCAATCGGCGCGCCTGCCGCAACGGTGCCGAGCAATCGGATCGTGGTCGGCGCCTCGCGCTTCTCCGACGCCGCGACTTCGAGCGCTCTGCTATGATTGTGTTGCCGCTTGATGAAGCCCTTCTGCTCGAGGTTGTGCAGATGCTTGTGCACGGTGGCGAGCGACGACAGCCCGAAGTATTGGCCGACTTCGGCCAGCGTGGGTGCATAGCCGTGTTCGCTGATATACTCGTTCAAGTAGTCGATCAGCTGCTTCTGCCGCTTGGTCAGCGTCGCCATTGGCTTCTCCCCTCGTTATTCCTGGCGGCCTAGATGATGGCGAAAATCCGGCGAAGATGCAAGCGTTGAGGCTTCAGGGTCGAGGCAGCGGTTTCCCTGTCTCGATCCAGCGCATAATCTCAATGACGACTGAATCCCATGGCGAAACTGCGAATCCAATTCGAAAACGGCGATCCCGAAAAAGTAATCGAGTTCGACCCCGCCAAGGCGCCGTTTCATCATGACGGCAAGCCGGGCTCGATTCTCGACCTGATGCTCGGGCACGGAATCCATCTCGAGCATGCATGCGGCGGCAATTGCGCGTGCACCACCTGCCACGTGATCGTCAAGCAGGGATTCAACAAGCTCGGAGAAGCGAGCGAGCAGGAGGAAGACCTGCTCGACAGAGCGCCGGGGCTGACGCCGACCTCGCGGCTCGGATGCCAAGCCGTCATCGACGATCCCAACGCGGAAATCGTCGTCGTCGTCCCGCGCTATACGATCAACCAGGTCAGCGAGGCGGCCGAAGAATGACCCCTGATTCGCCAGCTCCGGCCGCGAAGCGCTCGACGCTGAATGCGCGCGTCCAAAGGATTTTCGACCACGCGTCAGACACGCGTTCGCTTTTCCTCTCGCTCACCAGCGGCAAGTATCTGCGATTTGTCCCCGGGCAGTTCATTTCGATAACGATTCCGCTCGGCGACGAGACGCGATCGCGTCCATACTCGATCGCGTCGGATCCTGAAGATCGCGGCCCATTCGAAATTTGCTTCAACCGCGTCGAAAGCGGGCGTGGCGTGCAATGGTTGTTCGATCGGCGCGTCGGCGACCTGATAGATTTCAGTGGACCGTTCGGCACTTTCACGATAGACCATGCGCCCGAGGCAGAGTTGGGCTTTATTGCTGAAGGCACAGCGATCGCGCCAATTCGGCCGATGTTGAAGCGGGCACTGGCGTTATCGTCAGCGTCGAAGATCCATTTGATTTACGTGGCGCCTGATCGCGATCACATCCTGTACGCTGCCGACCTCGACGCGCTCGCGCGGACCGCGCCGAATTTTACGTACGAGACGGTGATCGCGCCTGCCGATAAGATTTACGATCGCCTGGTCGAGATGGCGCAAGCGCGATGGGTCGAGGCCGACGTCGACCGCACTCGCCACTTCTACATCTGCGGCGTCGGCAAAGGCGTGATTCGACTTCGCGACCTGCTCCGCGGCGCAGGCTACGAGCGGCGCTCCGTGCATTACGAGCAGTGGTGACGCTCTTCGCTACTTCGCGAACGCTTTCCTGAGCGCTTCGGCGGACTCGTCGATCGCGAGCTTGCCCTTGTCGAGCGCCTCGTACATCGAGAAGAATCCGTGGATCATTCCTTCGTAGCGCGTGACTGTCACCGGAACGCCGGCCGCGCGCAGCTTCTCGCCGTAGGTCTCGCCCTCGTCGCGCAGCGGATCGAATTCCGCCGTGATGATCAGCGCGGGCGGCAATCCCTTGAAGCTCTTGGCCAGGGCGGGCGCGACGCGCGGATCTTTGCGGTCGTCGGCAGTACGCAGGTAATGCTTCCAGAAATAAACTATGTCCTCTTTCGTCAGAAAGTAGTCGGTGAAAGTTTTGTGCGAGTAAGTGTCTAGCTCGGCCTCGGTGGCGGGATAGATGAGCAGCTGGAACGCGATCTTCGGCCCGCCCGCGTCGCGCGCGAGCTGCGAAATTACCGCGGACAGATTTCCGCCCGCACTGTCGCCGCCGACCGCGAGCCGGTTCGCATCCGCATTCAATCCCTTGGCGTGCGCGGCGATCCACTTGGTCGCGGCGAAGCAATCTTCGACGCCGGCGGGAAATTTGTTCTCGGGCGCGAGCCGATAGTCGACTGACACCGTCACGCATCCGGCCTTTTTTGTCAGCGCGCGGCACGGACCGTCGTGCGTATCGAGTCCGCAAATGACCCATCCGCCGCCGTGGAAAAATACCAGCACCGGAAACGGTCCCGCGCCTTCGGGAGTGTAAACTCGAATCGGAATCTCACCGGCCGGACCCGGAATTTTGCGATCCTCAACCTTGGCGACTTTTTCAGCTCGCTCCGGCGGCACTCTGAACATGCCCGCGGTCAAGCGCCGCGCGTCAGCCGCCTCGAGGGTATGCAACTTGGGTCCATTGGCGGCGGCTATTTGATCCATCAGGGCCTTTGCTTGCGGGTCGAGCGGCATAAAATCTCCCTCCGAATTGATATCGGTCGCGAGCAGTCGCGCGTGCTTTCAGTTCATTTCTTAGACCGGAACGGTCTTCGGCGACAAGCGCCGTATGCTATGACGTGAACGCGGACAGGAGACAGATCGCGCCTGGATGTCCATCGATTCGTACGCCACGCGCGATCGCGCCTTCGCGCTCGAGTCGGCGCGCCGCTCCTTCGACCAGCGCCGGATCGATTCCGAGCAGCCGCGAGATCGCACGCTCGCTGCCGAACGCTGCGGTCTCGAAATATTTGGCGACGATCGCGTACGCAGCCTCTTTGCGGGTGAGCTTGCGGGCATCCGCAATCGCGTCGGGCCATCGATGCTCCATCGTGTCCCACACGTAGCTGAACGGGTCGGCGCGCTCATCAACTTTGAGGGCGAGAAACTTTTCCTGCAGCTCCGCCATCGCTCGATCGAACACCGCGCGCCGCGACGGTTGCGCATAGCCACTCGACAGCTTCAGCACGCGGGTCTCCGCCGCGCCGCGTTTCGACAGCGCGTCCATCACCAGCTTGCCACAATTCGATAATCCGCCGCGCAGGTACAGCTTGCGATAGCCGCCTGGTTCGATTCGAAGCCGGAGAAACGCGCCTAGCATCTCGCGTGCGATAAAACTCGGGCGGCGCCCGATCACTTTGCCGTAGTAAACGGCGCGTCGTTGCGGCAGCGAGTCTTTGATCCGCCACGTCATCCCGATCGCGTAGTCGTGCTGGATGTGCTCAGGCATCGACGGTTCGCGCGTTCCTGCAATCGCCTCGCGCAGGCACGGCACCCCCATCCCGGCCGTGAATCCGGTGCAGAATCCAACTTCCTCGATAAACTTGAGCGCGCTCTTCTCGCCAGTCACCCGTCGCGCTGCAACGCGCCTGAAGTGATGGTCACGATGACGCTCCAGCGCGTCGAGAATATTGGTCATGCCGCGCGATGGTAGCGCCAGCGGCACACTAGGGTAAATCATCATCGTACTGCGTGATGATCGTTACAAAAGAGGCTATGCTTGAATACGGTCGATCGGGAATGAAGACAAAGCAGAATAAGAAGCAACCACCGGCCGAAATAATTTTCTCGGTCGAGGAATCGCCTGAAGGTGGTTTCGAAGCGCACGCCTTGGGCCATTCAATTTTTACGCAGGCAGACACCGTCGAAGAATTGCGTGCGATGGTTCAAGACGCAGTCCGGTGCCATTTCGACGACGCTGACCGTCCTCGCGTAATTCGCCTGCACTGGGTCAAGGACGAAGTGCTTCCGGCTTGAGACTGCCACGCGACCTGCCAGGTGCAGAACTCGCCCGTTTGCTTCGCCGCTACGGCTACGAAATAAGCAGACAGACCGGCAGCCACATTCGCCTTACTACCGCGATGATGGGAACCGAACATCACGTGACGATTCCGGCCCACAGGAATTTGAAACTCGGTACATTGGCATCGATCGTGACCGAGGTAGCCGCTTACCTTAAAAAAGATCGCGAAAATCTAGCTGACGAACTGTTCGGCTGATGCGGCTCTTAAGCAACCCTGCTGCGCCTATTTTGGAATTCGCTCGACACAGTTCGCGAAGATTCTGCGGTAGTTGGTTTTCACCGCGAGTCCGCGCGTGATTCCTTCGAGGCCGACCAGTGCGCGAATCAGAAACACGCTGTGGGCAGGTGATTTGTAGAGCCGATTCACCAGCGCGAGCTCGCCGACCATCGCGGCCTTGCCAACAGTATCGTATTCGAGAGGATCGACGGCGCGATTCGACTCGCATCGGCTCAAACAGGATGTGGATGATTCGCACCATCGGCGCCGCGTCCTGATCGCGATCGAGATAGCCCAGCTTGACCATCGCGGCCGCGAGCGATTTGTCGTCGCCGCTCAGGATCGCGCGCGCGACTTGCACATTGGCTTTACGCACCGGTTCCGGGAAGCGTCGAATCGAGCCGAAGTCGAGCACGCCGAGGCGAGGATGATGGCTCACGAGGTAGTTGCCCGGATGAAAATCGGTGTGCAGCATTCCGAACTCGAGAATCTGCCGCCACGCGAACTCATGAATCTTGATCGCGACCCATTCGCGCAGATCGCCATCGACCTCCGGCCCCATTACGTCCGCCAGCGGATAGCCGTCGACATACGTCATCGTCAGCACGCGGCGAGAACTCAGATCCTTGATGACGCGTGGAATCATGATTTCGGAATCCGCGCCGAGGCGCCGGCCGAACTCCGTCATGTTGCGCGCCTCGTTGACGTAGTCGAGCTCTTCGCGTAGGCGCTGCTCGAGTTCCTTGTAGACCGCGCCGGTATCGATCTGCTGGCGCATCACGTCATGGCCAAGCGCCTGCAATGTGCGCAGCAGCAGCTTGAGATTCTGCAAGTCCTGTTCGACGGTATCCTCGACGCCCGGATACTGAATCTTCACGGCAACGTCGGTACCGTCGCGCATCACCGCGCGATGCACCTGGCCGAGCGACGCGGCGGCGAACGCAGTCTGATCAAAACTCCTGAAGATCGCTTCGGGACGTTTGCCGATCTCCTTGCGAATCTGTTCCGAGATGGTCGCGTAGCTCATCGGCGGCACGCTCGATTGCGTCGCGCGCAGCACGTCGAGGGCCTCGCCCGGCAGCAGGTCCTTGCGAATCGAAAGCATCTGGATGAGCTTCATGAACGCGCCGCGAAGCTGGGTCGAGCTTTCGACCACGCGTTGCGCGTTGCGGATGTGAGTGTCGAGCAGTTCGCGCTCGCGCGCGGGCACGCTCAGAAACGGCCGCCGCAATTGATTCCACAGGTAGCTGGAGCCGACTTGCGACGCGAGCTCGCCCATCTTGATCGCGCGGCGCGCGCGTCCGCTGGTGATTGACGTGCGTTTCGCCATCAGCGTCCGTCGCGCTCGATTCCTACGCGATTGATCAGCGTGGCCGCGAGGGCGGCGCCGAAGCCATTGTCGATATTGACGACGGTTACGCCGCTTGCGCACGAATTCAGCATTCCGAGGAGCGCGGCGAGACCGCCCATCGACGCCCCGTAGCCGACGCTGGTCGGCACCGCGATCACAGGCTTGTCGACCAGGCCGGCGACGACGGAGGGCAGGGCGCCTTCCATTCCCGCGACGACAATCAGCACGCTCGCCTCGCGGATCGTGTCGAGGTTCGCAGTCAGGCGGTGGATCCCCGCGACGCCGACGTCGTACACGCGCGCGATGCGATTTCCGAACAGCTCGGCGCAGAGGGCGGCTTCCTCGGCGACGGGAATATCGGAAGTGCCCGCGCTTATCACCATCACGACGCCTTGTCCCGACGGCTCAATGCGTTCCTTAACAACTACACCGATGCGTGCATCGGCATGATATGCCAGTGCGCGAATTTTGCGCTTCACGACGCGCGCCTTGTCCGCGTCGAGCCGCGTGATTATCAAATTTGTTCCCGACGCGAGCACACGCTGTCCGATTGCCGAAAGCTGATCCGCGGTCTTGCCCTCGCCGAAAATCACTTCAGGAATTCCGCGCCGGACGCTGCGGTGATTGTCGAGCTTGGCGAATCCAAGATCCTCGAATGGCAGCTCGCGGATATGCTTGAACGCCGCGCCGGGAGTCATCCTGCCCGCGGCCACACCGTCGAGGATTTCACGGATTCGTTTTTCGGTCATCGCCGCTTGAGAAGTTCCGGGCGGATCGGACGTGCAAGTGTCAGCATCAATTCGCGCACTGCGCGTGCGTCGCTACGGGTGACGGTGATCGTCAACTCGTCCTCGGTTAATTTTTCGCCGGGTTTGGGAATATGCCCGAGTCGTTCGACCACCAGTCCACCGATCGTAGCATACTCATCTGCCTCCGGAAGCTTGAGGCCGAAGCGCTCATTCAATTCGGTGATCGGCGCGCGTCCCACCACCGACAGCGCGCGCGGACTGATAACTTTGGCCAGCTCTTCGCCGAGATCGTGTTCGTCCTCGATATCGCCGACGATCTCTTCGATCAAATCTTCCAGCGTCAGAATCCCGGCCGAGCCGCCGTACTCATCGACGATCACCGCCAGATTTTCCCCGGTGCGCTGCATCGCGACCAGCGCTTCGTCGAGCGGCATCGATTCGGGAAAATAACTGACCGGCCGCATGATGTCGCTGACCGGGCGGCTGAGATCGGGCGCCTGCAAGAGATCGAAAACGTGAACGACGCCGACGATGTCTGTGATTCGACGCCGAAAAACCGGGATTCGGCTGAAGCCTTCGCGACGGACGGTCTCGATCGCCGCCGCAAGCGAGGTCTCCTCCGGAATCGCGTCGACGCCCACCAGCGGCACCATCGCCTTGCGCGCCTCGGCCTGCGAGAAGCGAAAGATGCGGCTGATCATCTGCTGCTCGGAGGGCTGGATCGCATCGTGCGACAGCTCGGACGCGTCGGTCGGTCGGCGGCGCATCAATCGCGCCAAATCCTCGCGGCTCAGGAACACGCTCTCGGCGTCGGCCGGCACGCCCGCGAGGCGTCGCAGCAATCTGCTCATCAGAGTCTCGACGTAGAGCAGCGGCGCGAGCACCACCGCGAGCAGGCGCAACGGCCGCGCGGCGAAAAGCGCGAACGAAAGCGGATTCGTGAGAGTCAGCAGCTTCGGTATCGACTCGCCCAGCACCAGCGTGATCGGAGTCAGAATAAACGGCGCGAGATAAACGAGATGCGGCCTCAGTTGATGCAGGAAGCTGGTGAGCACGACTGCCGCAATAACAGTTGCGACGTTGGTTCCGGTCAGAGTGAGCGCCAGCAAACGATCGCGATTGGCCAGCAATTTGCCGAGCACCTGCGATCGAGCGTGTCCGCTTTCGCTGCCAGCGCGAACTTTCAAGTCGTCCGCGGATACCAGCGCGATCTCTGCGGCGGCGAAAAACGCCTGCACCAGAAGGCATCCGAGCAACGCGACGATCAGCCAGATCGCGGTCATCGATGCAGCCTAACGAGCTCGACGGCGGCGCCGCGCACGCGCTCGACGGTGGCGTCGAATTCACCGAGCCTCAGCTTTTCTCCGGAACGCGGCACCCGCCCGAGCCGGCGAAGGATCAGGCTGCTCAGCGTCTTGCCGCCGCCGTAGACTTCGATAACGCGTGCGGGAGCGAGGGCGTCCGCCAGCTGGCCCAGCCCGACCGCGCCCGACGCAGCCCATTCGTCTTCGGATATTCTGGTCAGCTCGGGAACTTCGCTGTCGAACTCGTCGCGAATCTCGCCGAATAATTCCTCGAGCAGATCCTCGAGCGTCACCAGGCCAAGCAGCCGGCCATACTCGTTGACGACGAGCGCGATCTGGAAGCGTCCGCGCCGCATCTCGTCAAATAGATCCGCCAGCCGCTTGCCGGGCGGAACAAAATAGGCCGGGCGCACCAACCGCTCGACGCGTGGCGGCGATGGCTCCAGGCGCCGCGCTGCGAGATCCTTGGCGTGCAGGATGCCGACGATATTGTCCTGGCTGTGGCGATAGACCGGCACCCGCGAGAAACTTTCGTGCGCGATTTCCGCCACCAATTGCGCCACCGGCATCTCGATGTCGAGCGAGAAGATTCGATCGCGCGGCGTCATTACCTCGGACGCGCGCCGCGCGCCGAAATCGAACACGCGATGAATCATCGCACGCTCGGCGGGTTCCACTTGTCCCTGGTTTTCGCCGAGCCTGAGCAGCGTCTTGAACTCCGCCTCCGAAACCGGGCCTGGGCTCGGCGCTTCTTGAAGCGGCGCGAAATACTTTGCGAACGGATGAACGAAATCGGTGAGCATCGCCAGCGGACGCGCGGTGAGCCACGCCAGCGCAGCCGGAAATCCGAGCGCGAACGTCTTCGGCGTAATGTCGCAGAACAACAGTACGATCACGAGCATGGCGGGCGCAGCGACGATCGGTCCCCATTTGTTGCCAAGCCACGCCAGCAGAATGATCGTCGCGAAGCAGTCGGCGAAGATATTGCACGCCTCGTTCAGCCCGATGATGACGATCAGCGATTCGAGTGGCCGGCGCATCAGGCGGTCGAGCGCGTGCTGCACGGACTGGCTCATCTGCTCGCGCGTGTGCTCGAGCCGCGCCATCGAGAACAGCGCGGTCTCGGACGCAGCCAGCATTGCGCTCAGTACGATCAGGATCAGAACCGCTAGCGGGAGGATTGAGATCATCAGTTCCATTTAGCCGCGCGACCGCAACTGATCCCATCCTGCGACAATCGGCGCGCTAGCACCAATCACGTTCAGCCGCTTGCCCCGAACGATCGTGCCGATTCGCCGCACACCGACCCGCAAGCGCCGCGACAGTTCGGACTCGCTATGGCCGGGCTTCACGCAGAAGATCAGTTCGTAGTCCTCGCCGCCGGCGAGCGCATGTACCAGGTCATCGCCCATCACCGCGCGATAGGCCGGCGAAACCGGGACTCGCGACGCGTCGATTTCCGCGCCGACGCCGCTTCGCTCGAGGATATGACCCAGGTCCTGCATGAGTCCGTCGCTGATATCGATCGCGGCAGGCACGGGCCGGAGCGTCGCGAGACGTTGCCCAGCATACAGCCGCGCATGCGGCCGAAGAAATCGATCGACGAGATATTTTCTCGCCGCGCGATCTCGTTTTTGCATTTCCGCCAGCCTTCAGTTTCCCCGCCAGGATACGCCAGCCGATCGCCGCATCGCCGAGCGTGCCGGTCACGAAAATTTCGTCGCCGGGTCGCGCTGTATCCCGGCGCATCACGCCGCGTCCGACTTCGCCCATCAGCGCGATCGTGATTGACAGCTCGCGCGAGCGCGTAACATTGCCGCCAACTATATCGGTGGAGGATTCGCGCGCCGCCTCGCGCAGGCCAGAGTAAATTTGTTCGAGCGTCCTCGACGTAATTCCTTCGCGCACGCCGAGATTCACGACGCACGCCGTCGGACGTCCGCCCATCGCTGCGATGTCGCTCAAGTTGACCGCAAGAGCGCGCGCGCCGAGCGCTTGCGGCGGAAACCATCGCAGATCGAAATGAACATTCTCGACCATGCTGTCGATCGTAAACAGCGTCGGTCCGCGCGGCCGCGAGACGATCGCGCAATCGTCGCCGACGCCGAGAATCGTGCGACGGCTGAGAGGGATTCCCGCGCGTGAGTCGCGCGATCAGTTCGAATTCGCTGGAGAGTTTGCCGGACGCGACGGACAGTTTCCTCACGGCGTGCGCGCTTTCGCATTCGTCGGCTGCATCACAATCGGAAATTCCACGACGAGAGTCAGTCCTCGCCTGCCGTCCGCAAAGCGGGCGTGGGTCCGTCCTCCAGCCGCTTCCGCCATCCTGCGCGCGATATACAGTCCGAGTCCGCGCGCGGCGCTGCTATTCCCGTTTCTGTTGGGCCGCTGGAACAGCGCCTCAAGTTGCTCCTGCGAAAGAGCAGGGCCTGTGTCAGTGACTTCGATCGCAATCGCTTCGTTTCGCACCCCGGCCCGCAGCGTGACGTCTCCGGTCGCGGTCCTGCCGAGCCCATACGCGAGCAGATTCCTCACTATCCGCTGAAAGTGGCGGCTATCGAGCATGCATGCCGGCAGCCGCGTGATCTCGATGCGAAGATTGAGGCGCCGACGCCGCGCCTGGAGCCCACAATCGTCCGCGATCTCGGTGAGCAGTTGATTCGGATCCAGCTCGACCGGCGCCGCGACGATGTCGTCGTCCTGCGCCTCGTAGTAGTCGAGCACGTTGCTGACCACCAGGTCCATGTTCCACGCGGTCGAACCGATTCGTCCGAGCAAGTCGGTCCGTTCCTTTGGACTGGTGTCGACGTCCTCGAGCAGGTTGACGTATCCGCTCAGGGCAGCGACCGGGCTGCGAATGTCATGCGCCATCGTCGCGATTTGCGTCTGCCGAAACCGCGCCGCTTCCTCGAGGTCTTCAACCTGTTTCCTGAGACGCCGGCGGTACCGCTCGATAAAGATCGACGTGTATTGAGCGAAGATCACCGCGGCGAAAAGGCCCATCCAGCGGTATATCCGGTAAGGCGATTCGATCGGCACGTAATATTCACCCGCCGCGTAGCCCAGTACCGCCGTCGCAGCCATTGTGAACTGCCAGCGCGTGCCCCAGCTAACGAACGCCGCGGTTGCCAGCGGACACAGCATGATCGCGATAAAGCGCGACTCGGGATCTCCGGTCTCCCGGCTGATCAATATGAACGTCCCGATCAGAACCAGGTTGTAGAGCAGGATCCAGAATTTCCAGTGGCGCTTGAACGGACGCGTCCATGACAGACCGAATAGCAGGCAGGTGGCGGCCAGGATCAACCAGTGCGGGTCAGTCCCCGGCGCAGACCTTCCCAGCACCTGCTGATCGTACGCAAGGTACGCCAGCAGCATGAAGATTCCGAGCGCGCCGGCGAGCTTCAGGACTCGCAGCGATTCTTCGTCATCTTCGGTCCAGTTGAACTCCGAAGTGACGCGGCTGCGCCCTGAAAGTGTCGGCTCCGATGAGCCGTTGTATTTGCCGCCTTCCGCCACCAAGGCTCCCCCGGCAATTCCCCATGCCGGTCCCCGAACCCCTAATCGTGACCTCAGCACCTGATTGCATCAAGCGCTTTCGTCATTGCGATCATTGCAAAATTTACCTCGTCCGTTGCGATCGTCAGCACCGGCGCAAGCCGCACCACGTTGTCCGCATTCAGCGTCCAGTTCACGATCACTCCGCGCGCCAGGGTCGCAGCCACAAACCGATGCGCCGTCGCCGAATCGCGAAACTCGATACCGATGATCATACCAAGTCCGCGCACTGCCGCGATTTCCGGAGCGTGCATCGCCAACAGGCTTCGCACGATCTCCTTGCCAATCGTCGCCGCGCGTTCGTGCAGGTGCTCGCGCACGATCACGTTCAGACTAGCCAATCCGGCCGCGCAAGAAAGCGGATGGCCCCCGAACGTCGTGATGTGCCCGAGCGGAGGATCGTGCGAGAGCGTGCCAAGAACGTCGTTGCGGCTGCATAACGCGCCAAGCGGCAGGCCGCCGCCGAGCGCCTTCGCCATCACGATAATGTCGGGCACGACGGCGAAGTGCTCGAGCGCGAACATCTTGCCGGTGCGGCCGAAGCCCGTCAGCACTTCGTCAAAGACGAGCAGTCGCGCCCGCAAGATCGCATCGTTCACGAATCGCGCGAATGAATCCTATATTCGGGATGCGCACGCCGCCCTCAGCCTGAATTGGCTCGACCACCACTGCGGCGATTGTCGAATCGATTTTATCGAGCGAGCTTTCGTCATCGTATTGTAGATGCGTCACCGCTCCGGGCAGTGCGCCGAACGGCTCGCGCATCGCGCGATTTCCTGCCAGCGCGAGCGCGCCCATCGTGTCACCGTGATACGCGCCGTCAAACGCGACGAAGCCCGCGCGTCCAGTGAACTTGCGCGCCACTTTCAGCGCGCATTCGATCGCCTCCGCGCCGCTGTTGGTGAAATAGACCCGCTCGAGCGGCCGCGGCAGCAGTTCGACCAGACGCCGCGCCAGCATCACCTGGCTCTCGATCACGTACTCGCCGTATACCATGACGTGCAGATGGCGTCGCGCCTGCGCCGCGATAGCCTCGAGCACTTCGGCGATTTCCATGGCCCAGCGCAGACACTCCGATCCCCGCGATAAAATCGAGATAACGCCGCCCGTCCGCCGCGACCAGCCACGAACCTTCGGCGCGCGAAATCTCAAGCCCGATCGGGGAGTCAGAAGTCTGCGCCAGGTTCTGGTGGAAGTAATCGCCGAGCTGCGTCATCGCCCCCCCACCATCAGGTCGAGGAAACCGCCGCCGCCGTGCCGCCAATCAAGCGGCGGCGATTGCATCTCGCCGGCCGCGCAAACGTACGGTATCCCCATCGCCCGCGCTTCGATTTCGCATTCGTCGCCGGCGACCGCCATCGCTTCGATCCGTCCCGACATATTCCCGATGCACTCGCGAAACTCTGCGAGATCGCACACTGCGGTCACGTGGACTGTTCTGAATCCCGGCGAGACTCTGAAGGAATCTGCCTTGGCCTCGAAAACCACCGTCCATTCGAATCCACATCCCTCGAACAGTTCGACCGGATCGCCCGCAATCGCACCCCAACGCGCGCGCTCGCGAACTCCGCGTATTTCAGCCGCGTCGCGCAATGGAATGCGCGCCGGCAGCATCGAAACCGCGAGGCGTTCGAGTGCCTCCGACATTCGGACCGCCAAATCGCGCGCCGCGCGAACATCAGGACTCAAGACGAACACCTGATGGAGCGACAAGCAGCCGAGCTGCTCGAACAACGCGACATCGCGCGCCAGCAGTTCTGCGACGCCCTCGACGCACGACGCGTCGATAAGCGCAGCACTGACACGGCTGCCAAATCCAATCAACCTCGGACCGGCGGCGAAGCGACTCAATCGTTGCATCGTCGCCGTACGCAACCACGCGATCGCATTTCGCAATCAACTCATCGGTAAGGTCTGTGCGCGCGCGGCCCCAGTTGAACACTTCGACGCGCGCTCCGGCCTCGCGATCTACTTCGGCCAGTGTCCGCGCGAACTCCGCGAAAAATATCGGCTCGGCCGACGCCGTTTTGATCAGCACGCGCGCGCCCGCAATCAGCGCGATCGCAATCTCATGGATTCCCGCGCCTGCAACGTTGCCCGCCGCGATAAATCCGACCGTCTTTGGTTTGACGTCTCTATCATCCGCCGAAACCCGCGCTGCCATCGCCTTCAACGCGTCGCTTGTGAACGGTTTCAGCAGCGCGTCGATCGAATTTTCGAGCATCGCGACAGAATATCCCGCCGAGTCGGCGATTGCCGCGATCGTATCGCGTCGCCGCACGTAATCGCGATCGCGCCAGCGCTCGAACGCGCGCGCGAGTGCGTCGGCCATCCGATCGGCGCAAGGCGCGACAGATTCCGCTTCCTGCAGGCGCATCGCCCTGGACGCTGATATGGCGCTCATCGAGTATCCTCCGCCGCCTCGGTCGCCGAGAATTGCCCAATCCCCAGCGCGCAGCCTCGCGCTTCACCCGCCGCTCTGCCCAGCACGCGAACCCGCCCGCGCTCGACGTATCCCAGGTCCTCCGTCATGACGGCGGATACCGACCCGACGTTGGCGAGATCGAAAAACGTCAGTATCCCGACTGCGCCGTCCGCCACCGGCCTAAGCGTAACGGGATCCCGAGCCGTCACTCGCAGCCACGGCGGTGGAATTTTGTATCTCTCCTGCGTATTTGACACGCCCGCGCAATTGAACGACGTCGCGTCGTAGAGCTGCGAGCACAGTTCCGTCATCCCGTATTCGTTGATTACCATCGGAGGCGCGATCGCCAACAAATCTTCCGCCTGCGCGATAACATCCGAGGCTGGCATCGGCACGCGCTGCCCCTTCGCCCCCCCGGTATCCATCATTCTCGAGCCCGGGGCGAGCCGAATTTTGCGATTACCGGTCCTCAGCCCGGAAACCAGCGCCGCAAAGGCCGCCGTCGTCCCCATGATGCAGACCGGCTCTCGACGCGCCTCGCAGTCGACAAGAAATGCGATCGCCGCTGCTCCATCGACCCGCTCGCGCGACGCTGCCGCAAAAATCCTGCGCGTCCCGAATTCTTCGATACTCCAGCTGATCATTGCCGATAGCGACGACTCTGGCATCACATCGGCCGTCGGATGCATCGCGAGTATCGCCATGCGGGGTGCGTCGGGGAATAGCATCGTGCGCAGATGCGCGATCGCCGACGCGCGATAAATCTCGGGCCGTGCTACGACATGACGTCCGCGCCGCTCCCGCCCTTGCGTGGTCCCGCTGGTGAGAAAGACGGCCGCATCAGGCGATTGCTCCGCGTCCGCGCCTGCCAGGTCGGCATACTTGAACGCGACATTGCTGACCGCCGGGATATCATCAACCCTGCCAACCGCATCCGGCTCGAGGCCGCGCGCCACGCAATAGCGCCGATACGCGTCGACTGTTTCGAATTGATGACGAAAGACGTCCATCGCGAGCCGATCGAACGATTCAGGCTCAGGCCTGTGGATAAACGTGAGGACCTGTTTGTGGATAGACATCGGCTTCTCGCCACGGCTGGACGCGCTCGATCATGGCACCGCCGCGCGCGCCCATTCAATCCTGTCGGTCCCAGAAAGCACCATTTGAGGCCCTAAATCGTCATATTTACCTTGGTCGTAAAATGTTCTACACTTGGGTTGGTTGATGGGTGGCGGGGATGCCTCGGTGGTGGTCAGAGGACCGGGCGAGCGGGGCTTCGACAGGTTACAGCGAGATTACGCAAGCATTGCCGTTCTCTTCACACCCAATCTTGGATGTAACGATTTTGCGACAGATACGTAATCTTGCTAAACGAATTGTAATAGGATCCGGGAGAATCATCGCGAAATGAAGAAATTCGCAGCCGGCGTCATGCTTGGCTTTATGGCTAGTTGGGCCTTAGCTTTCGCGTCCCCCAATGTGAGTCATAATGGCAGTTTCTGGAACCGCCTCAACGGTGCCGCGAAGGACGGTTACGTCAACGGCTATTCCGACGCGATGCGGGTCAGTGTCGGCAAGCTGGACGTGCTCAATTCCGCCGCCGATCTGTTTCATTGGAAGGGCGCCCGCCGCATCATCCATCAGCTCTCGGGACAACTCTCGATGGGTGACGTTAGTGCGAACCAGGCCGTCAAGCGGCTCGACGAGTTGTATTCCAATCAGAAGTACAGCGAGCTCGACCTCGGCGAAGCGCTGCAGACCCTCACGATTCGCGCCAATGAAACTGCGATGCCCGACGCACCGACGCAGAGCACGAAGTAAGACGCCACTCATTCTTATTTCCGAGGCGGTCTCGCGAGGGATCGCCTCTTTTTTTTCGATCACAATCGCGCTTGAAACCACGGGTGCGCGGTTCTAGCCTAATTCGCAAGGACTTCGCCGTGAACGCACCTCCATTCCTGCTCGAGAAAGTTCTGCGCGCCACCGTCGGCGTGCATTCGCATATTCCGCCGACGCACGTCTCGACCGCGATTGGCCTCGGTACCGACCGCCGCGGCACCGGCACGGTAGTCAGCCCCGACGGCTTGATCCTTACCGTGCACTACCTGCTGCTCGGCGCGAAAAACGTGATCGTCACGATGCCCGGCGGCGAACAGCTCGAAGCGAAAATCGTCGGCAAGGACTACAGCACCGGCATCGGCCTGTTGCAGATCGATCGCGACAAGCTCCCCAGCGTCGAAGTCATCTCGTCGGAAAAATGCGTCGCCGGGCAGGAGGCGTTCACCGTCTCGAGTCTCGGCGGCGAGAAGCGATGCGCCGATTGCGGCATCATCACCTACCTCGGCCCCTTCGACGCGGTCTGGGAATTCGTGCTCGACAAATGCGTCTGCGTCACCGCGTCGTCGCTCAACATCGGGATGAGCGGTGGACCGATTTGCAATCTCCAGGCGCAGGTGATCGGCATCAACTACCTGAACTTCGCCGATTTGAGCCGCGCGATTCTTGGCGTGCCCGGCGAGAGCTTCCTCGCCGTCCGCGACGAGCTGATCAAACACGGCCGCCGCACCACCGCCACTCCCCGCGCATGGCTCGGCGTGCTCTCGTACACGCTGCGCGAGCACGTCGTAATCGCAGGCGTCATGCCCGGCGGCCCTGGCGAGAAAGCCGGCCTCCAGCAGGGCGACCTCGTCATCTCGATCGACGACACTGACGTGAACGACCGGCGTGTGCTTTACGAGGCGCTTCGCAATCATCGCCCCGGCGAAAACGTCAATCTCAAGGTCCTGCGCAACAATCGCGTCTACCAGCTCGACATCCCCGCCATCCGCGCCGAAGATTACTTCGCTTAAAATAGTCTCAGGAGGGGCCTCCCCGATGAATGAACAAAGATCGCGGCTGCGCGACTTGCTCGCCGGCCCCGAAATGGTCGTTGCGCCGTTTGTGTACGATTGCCTGCAGGCGAAACTCGCGGCAGCCGCCGGCTTCGATGCTGTTACATGACCGGATTCGGCACGGCAGCCGCGCGCGGATATCCTGACCTCGGCCTGCTCACGATGACCGAGATGGTTGCCAACGCGCGCGCGATCTCTCAGTCGGTAAACGTGCCAGTCATCTGCGACGCCGACACCGGCTACGGAAATCCGCTCAACGTATGGCGCACCGTACGCGAGTACGAAGATGCGGGAGCCTCGGCCCTCCACATCGAAGACCAGGTGTTCCCCAAGCGATGCGGTTTCCTCGCCGGCAAGCAGGTCATCCCGATGGAAGATATGGTCCCGAAGGTACGCGCGGCCTGCGACGCGCGCCGCGACAAGAATCTGGTTATCATCGCCCGCACCGACGCCCTCGCAGTCAACGGATGGACGACGTAGTCCGTCGCGCGCACGCCTATCGCGAAGCCGGCGCGGAACCAATCTTCGCGGATGGAATCAAGACCCTCGACGATCTGGAGCACTACGCCGAAAAACTAGGCGACCTGCCACTAATCTACAACGGCGACCTGCTGCCCATCGACGAATTGAAAAAATATCCATTCAAGGTGACCATCCACATCGGCACGATGCTGACGATATACGAAGCAATCCGAGCCGCGATGACCGACCTGAAGCGCACCGGCAAACTCAGCGTCGGCACCAACTCGAACATCTTCGAGGACTTCGTCAAGACTATGGGCGTCGCGGACTACCGTGAGCTTCGAAAAGAAATATACCGACTCTAGGAGAAGGTTAGATTTGCACGGATCGTTGAAAAGTCGCGCCGTATTCTTTTTGTGTCATCCTGACGACGGGAGCGTTAGCGACGGGAGGAGGGACCTTGGACAGCTCCGCATAGACGAAGCCGGTACCGTTTTTGGAGATCGCGCAGCGCTCCTTGCCGACGTGGTCACCGCTGGCCGCATCGCGGCCAGCGGTGAGGGTCCGCGAGTCGAGCAGAAAGCTCTACGT
>CAVUUH010000018.1:0-23848 GCA_963744545.1 uncultured delta proteobacterium | reverse complement strand
TTCTGGAGCCACCCGTCGGATTCGAACCGACGACCTGCTGATTACGAATCAGCTGCTCTACCAACTGAGCTAGGGTGGCCCTCCATCGCGTGTGCTTGACGACGGGATTAGCAGATTAGCGAAGCGGGCGCTGCCGAGAAAGACTTCGGTCAGACTCGGGCAGTCTTTCTTCGTCTGTTGATCCTGAACTTGCACTGCGTTTGCGGGTTGCCTCAAAGCGGCGCCGGGCGCATCGTTTTGACACATCGTCGGGTTTTTGCCGTGCCAGTTCCCACTTCGATAAACTACGGCCAGCTTACTTCCGCCTATGATAATTCGCGGTGCGTTGAGCCTGCGATTGCCGCCGCGCTAGTCGAGGGTTTGCGGATGTTGGGCGCTCGATCCCTCCTCGAAGTCGGCGCGGGACGGCAACTTACCGGAGCGTTGACGGCCAGCGGATTCTCGGTGACTGCGCTCGATCGTTCGCCGGCGATGGTTGAGATTGGCGCGCACAAGACCCCGGGGCGCTGGATTCTTTCCGACGCGTCGGCGCTTCCCCTGCGTACGCGATCCGTGGACGCGATCGCTGGGGTGAATCTGCTCCACCATCGTCCGCGCGTGTCCCTCCGCCTTTGCCGAATTCAGGCGAGTCGCGCGCGTGGGGGCGTATGCAGGCGGTAGTCCGCGAGAACCTCGAGACGCTGTGGTATCGCCATTATTTTCCGCAGATTGACGAGGTGCTGCTGCCGCTTCATCCGACGCTTGGCGAGCCTGATCACGGCGATGTTTCACGCCGGCTTTTCGCGCGTCTCTGCTCGAAGATTTGTTATTCGGGACAACGCGATTTACTTTCGAAGCAGCACGCACGCGGCCTCATCTGTTGTTCGATTCGAGTTTCCGCGCATCGATCTCGGGATTTCGGCGGCTCGCGAGTGCCGGAATTGCGGAGGATTGGCAGCGCTGGAACGCGATCTCGATTCCGGTGCGTTTGCCGCGATCGCCGAGTCTTTCGATGCTGCCCATGCCGCCGCCGCCGACTGTGTCGTGATCACTGCTCGCTATTTCGATCGCACTGCGGGAATCACCTCTTCGGCAAAGCGCTGAACTTCATCGAGATAGAACGGCCGCGGCAATGTGAATATGAAGTGCGTCACTCCCACCTTGAGGTAGCGGTCGATCGTCTCGAGGCATTCCTCGCGCGAGCCAATCATCATCTGGCGCCGCGCCTGCTCAGGCGTGGCGCCCGAAATTGCGGTGATTCGGCCGAGCGCCGCTTTTTCGTGGTCCGCCGGCGCTCGATAGGTCAGCCCCATCATGATCGTTTTCTCGATCTGATCGGTGTCGCGCCCGACGGTATCGCCGTGCCGCTCGATCACCTTCAACAGATCTGCGTATCGCTCGGCGCTCGCGTTCGGGACGTTCCACATGTCGGCGTGCTTTGCCACGATTTTCAGCAGGACTCTCTGACCCTGCCCGCCGATCATTATTGGTGGACCCGGTTTCTGTAGAGGCTTGGGATTGCAGACCGCGTCGGTGACGTTGTAGTGCCGTCCGTGCAGCGTCATTTTTTCCCGCTCGAACATCCCCTTGATGATTTGCAGCGATTCGTCGAGTGCCTGCAGGCGTCCGGGAATCGTCTTGAAATCGATCCGAAACTTCGATGCTCGAGCTCGAACCATCCCGCGCCGATCCCCAGGTTGAGGCGGCCGTCGCTGACGTGATCGAGCGTCGCCGCCATTTTCGCCGTGACGCATGGGTTGCGATAGGTGTTGCCGTTCACCATCGCGCCGATTCGCGCGCGTTTCGTCTGCTGGCTGAGTGCGGTGAGCGTGGTCCATCCTTCCATGCATGGGCCGGTCGGATCGGGAACGAAAATTGGATAGAAGTGATCGAAGGTCCACAGCGAGTCGTAGCCCCAATCGTCCGCGCTGCGCCAGAATCTCTCAGTTCTTTCCAATCGACCAGCTGCTGACCGGTTTGAATTCCGAATCGAATTGGATGCGTCGGCATTTCGATTTCTCCTGGGGGCTATTAACCATCGGATTCTAGCATTCCACTGTATTCGTTCGAAAAGTGCGGTCGCACTGAAATGAATCCGCCGCTTATGCGAGCTCGTCGATCCTGCAATCTGTTTATGCGGTCCGCAAGCGGCTGGCTGATACTGGCGATCATCACCATCTTCATTGTGGCTTCCGCACCCGTAAGCGGCGGCGAGACGAGCGTAACTTTCGTCATCCGCAACGCGCGAGTATTCGATGGCGAGAAAATAATCACCGGCGCCACCGTGATTGTAAGCGACGGCAAAATAGCCGCCGTGGCTCCAATGTATAGACGCCATCGGATGTACAGGTTATCGACGCCACTGGCGATACTCTGATGCCGGGTCTCATCGATTCACACGTTCATATCTGGACCCGCGATGTCCTCGCGTCGGCACTGGCATTTGGCGTCACGACCGAGCTCGACATGTTCATGCGCTGGCGCGAGGCAAAGAACTGGAAGGAACAGGAATCGAAAGGCGCATTCGATATCGCCGATTTCCGAACCGCGGGCACGTGCATTACATCACCCGCTGGTCACGGGACTGAGGAAGGTTTCCCCATACCGACCATCCGCACGCCGGAAGAGGCGGATGCGTTCGTCGACGCGCGTATCGCGGAAGGCTCCGACTACATCAAGATTATGTACGACTTCGGCGACAACTATTCGGTGATGTCGCGGGAGACGATGGACGCGGTGGTGAAGGCCGCACACAAGCGCGGCAAACTTGTGCTTGTGCATATCGGGTCTTACGAGGGCGCGATCGAGGCGATCGAAGCTGGCGCCGACGGACTCGCCCATCTGCCGCATGACCGGCCGCCGGCAAAGGATTTCGGCGCGTTCGTGAAAGCGCACCATGTGTTCGTCGAGACTACGCTCGCGATCCCCAGGTTCCTCTTCGGCACTGGCGGCGGCGGCGAGACGATCGTCGACGATCCCCTGCTTGCGCCGTATCTGCTTACCTCGGACGCTGGCAATCTGAAGGGAATCACTCCGATCAAACCCGAAGTTCGTGGCATGCTTCTTCACCACCTCGAACAGCTCAAGAACCCGACACCCTTTGAAGTCCGAGAGCGTGAAAGTCTGAAAGGAATCACGCCCGATCAATACGAGGCGTTTTCAAATGGCGAAGAGACCTTGCGCATGCTCGATCGCGCGGGTGTTCCGATACTGGTGGGAACTGACGCGGCGAACGGCGCGACGGCGGGCGTGTTGATGCATGCCGAACTGGAGACTGTAGTGAAGGCTGGGTTCTCACCATTAGAAGCGCTGGCCGACGCGACCTCGGTTCCCGCTAGAATATTTTCACTCGACGATCGTGGCAGAATCGCGCCCGGCCTGCGCGCGGACCTACTCCTGGTTCGTGGCGACCCGACTGTCGACATCGGCGCGACCAAGGACATCGTCGCAATCTGGAAGCAGGGCATCAGGTTCGATCGCGACGCCTTCAGAGAATCAATCGCGCAAAGAAACGAGGCGCGGCGCTTCGGCCGTGGATGGTGGCCGTGGAGCGATGTCCAATTCGGCGGAAACTCGAGTGTCCACGTGAGCGTGACCGATAGCGGCCCCGATCACGCGGACGAAACGATGAGTATCAGCGGCGATGTGGGATCTAAAATCGGGGAGCCATTCGCAGGGGTGATGTTTTTCCCGGTCGGATGGGGATTCTCTCCGGTAAATTATTTTGGCGTGAAAGACCTTTCGTTTTGGGTCAAAGGGGATGGGAGGTCTTACTGGATGTCGATGTTCACTCAAGGCGGTGGGCCAAAGCCTGCACCCATCATTTTCGTAGCTGGGAAGAATTGGGAGGCCCATACGATCCCGCTATCGGCCTTTGGCACCGACGGACATGATATCACTGGGGTCTTCATCGGCGGAGATACCGGGGTTTTTCAACTCGCAATATCCGACTTTCGATTTGGCACGGGTGCGGCGCTAGGGGCCAATCTGATGTGGATGCCTCCGATACCAGGATCGAAAGGCAACTTTTCCGTATCGAGGTTAATGGTCGGGAGTGTTACCAAAGGGTCGCCAGCCGCGGTAGCAGGCCTGAAACCCGGCGACACTATCAAAAGCGTTGGCAATGAGAAAACAAGCGATCCGTGGCGCGTGCAAGCTCTGCTGTGGCAATTGGCGTCTGGGGGCACGGTGCCTATCGAGATCGTGCGGGACGATAAGCCCCATTTACTGAGTATCAAACTCGAAGAGCATCCGTAGAGTGGATCGAAGAATGATTCGGGATTCTTCGCTTCGCTCTAGAATGACACAAGGACGGAACCGGAGAGCGAAAGGTCGTACGCGACATTTCGCGATTTCGATTACTGGGTGCAGGGGTCACCCCTGCCGAAGGAAGCGTGAAACCCACCGCGGGTTTCACATTCAATCTAATTCGGAGCGAAGCGTTCGCGCGTCCACGCCGTCAGCACCTTCATCAGGCGTGGGCGCGGGTCGCCGAGATGCGCCTTGGCGCCGCCGGCGCGCATGAAGTGATCGGCGCCCTCGATGAACGCGAGAGTCTTGTCGCTCGCACCCGACGCTTCGAACTCGCCGCGCACGTCGGAATTGAAAATGTCCTGATCGCCGTTCGCGCCGACCACCAGAGTCGGCACCGTGACTTTCGGCAGATTCGCCGCCATCTTCGCGTACGACGACAGTCCCGACCACGTCGACAGCCACGCATCAGGCGTCACGATCCGGCCGAGCCCGAACGGCGAGTAGTTCGCGAGATCGGGCCGCGGTGAGATGATCGAACCGGTCGCGCGTTCCGACGGATCGATCGAGAGATCGAGATAACTGAGATTCGCCTGCGTGCGATAAACGACCATGTACGTCGGCGCCATCGCGCGCCGTGCGAAGTAATTGCGGTTGTCTGCGCTTGACGCGGCGAAATCGGGCGCGCGCATCGCGACTCGGCCGTGACTCGCCTCGGCGATATGACGGCGCGCGATCGCATCGATTCGTGCGCATCGCGCAAGTTGTGCCGCGCGGTATCGCTCGACGAAATCCGGAGCGTAGCGGCTCTCACTCGGCGGCGTCTTGAAGCCGTTGCGCTCATCGTACATATCCAGCGCGGGATCGCTCGCGAGCGGATCGGATTCATCGACCACCGCCGCGTCGAGGCACGACATCAGCACCATCCCCTGTCCCGGATGCGCGGCGAGCGCGATGTACCCATCAGCAGGAGGCAGATCGAACTTGTTCAGATCGGGAGGACCGCCTCCGGGCGATGCCGCTACGCGATTCCCTGATGGTGTGCGCGCCTGCGAGTCGCAGTACGCGAACAGCGATCCGCCGCCAGAATTTCCGAGCATCACGATTTTCTCGAAACCTTCTTCTTCGCGCAGGAATCGAATTCCCCCGGCGAGATCCAGCAGGAGATTTTCGTGAAGCATCATCGCGTTGTTGTTCAGGTAGCGCGTGTTTAATCCGAACGCGGCGAAGCCGGCCTCGACCCAGTACGGAATCGAATAGTGCGTGCTGAAGTCGGCGCGCGGATGCGCCATGATCACGACGGTCCGCGGCTTGCCCTTGGCCGGCATATAAAGGACGCCGCGCGACTTGCCGAAGTCGGCAGCATAAAGCTGCACGGGCCGTTGGCGAATCGACGCGTCGATGTTGCCGAAATCAATCGGGTACCGCAACTGGTAGTCGGCTGGCGCCTTGGGCATTTGGGCCTCCCCCGCACTCGCGCACGAATCAACGATGACTCTCAAACCTTCGTAATGTTCCGCGGTTTACCATAACTGTTGATAAAAAAGCAGTGCGAACCGCTTCGAGATTGTGATCTTTTTCACGTTCCAATTATCAAATCCCAGCTATCTGCTGATTCTTCGCGTTTGATCATTGTTCTTTGACTCCTACAATTCGTTAAAAAATTTGACTTAAGCCTGAACGAGCGGCACCGTACCTCGCAGAAGATCGTTTGGCGAAGCTGTTTGGAGGAAAAGCTGACGAAGAGCCGCGTCAGCTTTAGTGACAGCCAACGATCGTTTGCGAGAGCTCGTTGCGATTTCGGAAATCGGTAAGGCGTGACTAGCTCGCGCGCAGCCGAAGCTGAAGTCGGGTAGTTGTCCTAAACGTTCGGGAGGGGATCATGAAAATTCAATTCGCATCGCTGGCCAAGAGGTTACGGCACCGTGCACTTATTTTCGCGACGGTGATTGTCGTAGTTCCGACACTATGGATGAGCGTCTCGTTTTCTCAAGACGGCGTCGGCGCCGTAAAAACACCGAAGCATGTAGCCAGTGACTCTGCCGGCGCCGGAGCGAGAATGGCCGCGGAGCGCATCTTCGGAGGAAATCCGATCCCTCCCAATGCGTACCAGGACGCGATGAAAGAGTGGGCCGCGATTTCAACCGGATCGCCGGTGACGACGCTGTCGTCGCCCAAAGGCAAGACTCTCGCCGGCAGCGTTACCGGATTAGTGTGGAAGCCGCTCGGACCGAGCGGGATCACAGCGGGTTCGTCGATTTGGAACGGGCGCGTCGACGCGATTGCGATCAATCCAAATAACCCGAGCGTGATTTACCTCGGCGCGACCGACGGCGGAATTTGGAAAACGATCGACGCGGGAGCCACCTGGACCCCGACCACCGACCACGAGACGATGCTGGGGATCGGCGAGCCGGGCGCGATCGCAATCGATCCGAACAACACCGACACCATCTATGCCGGCTCTTCCTCTTTTCTCAAAGATACCGGTGCGCAAGGGACCCAGGTCAACACCACGATTGGAATTCTGAAATCCACAGATGGTGGCGGAAGCTGGATCACGCTCGGTTCCGGATTTCCGGCGAGTAACGTCGGCAACGCGAGTCAGTTTGTAAACCAGAATATTTTTCAAATCGCCGTCGATCCTGCCAACAGCAACGACCTGTACCTTGCGGCGGGCAGTGGTCTGTATTTTTCGACAGACGCAGGACAGAACTGGACGGTGGGAACCGGCAGTAGCGGCGACCAGGCCGATTCATTGGGCTTCGATGCATCCTCGCCCACCGCCAGTCGCGTCCTGTTCGCCGGAGTCCGGGGTCTCGGCATCTTGCAATCAACTAACAGTGGCGTGAGCTGGACCCAGTCTCTCAACAGCTCGACGCCCGCGGTTGCAACTCAGTTGGCGGCTCACAGCACGCTGACCAGCACGGCAGGGATAGGCAAGGTAGCGATTTCTCTCGCTCCTCCTACGGCGGTTCCCAATCCGGCCGGCGTGCAGGTGGTCTACGCAACGATCGAGGGCACCGGCGGAAATTTCCCAATCACCGGGAGTCCTTACACCAACATATTGGGTATCTTCGAGACTGCCGATCAGGGCGCGACCTGGACCTTTCAGGGAACCGGTCCCAACTCTGGTGGAGGCGTGTGCCAATGCTTCTACACCAATACGATCGCGGTTGATCCGGCGTCTCCGGGCGATGGCGTCAGCGACATAATCTATTGGGGCGGCACGGATACGTGGATCTCGACCAACTCGGGCGTCGCTTTCTCCGACGTCACCAACGGCATCCACGCCGATAGTCATTCGTGGGCCTTCGTTAAGGGCACGCCTTCAATCGTTTACGCCGGCAATGACGGCGGCATCTGGCGCAGCCTCGACATGGGCGCAACCTGGACCGGGACCGGCGGCCCAACTCCGACCATCAACGCGGGCGGTTTGAGTATTGGTCTGCTCTATCACATGGATATCAAGCGCAACGCGACTGCGGACGTGACGCTCGGTGCGTTTCAGGACAATGGAATCGCCGAATGGACTGGAGTTCCGGAGTGGGTCAACACCTTGGGTGGTGACGGTTGCAACGTGGTCTTCGGCCAGGTCCTGACGGATGTCGCCGATGCGTATGCGATGGTCGACAATGGCCCGTACATGTCTGGCGACAGCGGTGGCACCTGGTCCTACATCGTCAACAACATCCCCAATAACCCGAACGTCAATCAGCAGCCACAGACATTCGCAAATTCGCTTACGGTAGATCCCAACAATGCGGGAGTCCTCTACTTCGGTGGTGCCGCGAATACATCAGTACCGCCGCCCACGCCCACGACCAACAATCCCGGTCAGGTGTTTCAGAGCCTGAACCACGGAGGAACTTGGACGCAGATAACCAGCTTCACGGCGTTTGCGAATGCCGGTCCTATCGCAGTCGCGCCTGCCAATTCCAACTACGTCACAGTCCTCCAAAACAACTCTCTGTGGGTCAGCGTTAACGCCTTGGGCGTGACTCCAGCGTTCACGCTCATACCAGGGACGCCTACCTTGGCGATGACCCGGCTGGCCTTCGATCCCAACGATCCGACGATCATCTATTTTGTGACGTCGGGATTTTCCGGGTTCCCTGGCGGCCACGTGTTCAAAGTCAAGTTTACAGTTCCGGGCGGCGTCGTGACGCCCGGCGCGGTGACTGATGTCTCGCCGCCCCTCGACGTTCCGTTCGACGGACTGGCGCTTGACGGCACTACCAGCCCGACCACCATCTACGCCGGCTCTGACCTCGGCGTTCTTCGATCGGTGGATGGCGGCGTTACGTGGACGACGCTCGACGCGTTGCACTTCCCCAATGCAGTCGTCTCCGACTTGCAGATCAATCCGACTGCCGGAGTGCTGCGCGCTTCGACCTTTGGGCGCGGCGTTTTCGAGTTCGCCGCAGCGACCGGACCGGTGATCGCGGTGAATCCGGAGAACAACCTCGAGTTCGGACCTACCTGCGCGGGCAGTACCGTGTCGTTGAACCTCGAGGTCTTCAATGTCGGCACGACCAACTTGATCATCAACAGCGTCCAGCGCTCGGCGGGCTCTACTGATTTCACCGTGGCGCCGAATCCAACGACGCCGGTGACGATCAGCCCCAATGCTCATGTCGATTTCACGATTCAGTTCACTCCGACAATAGTGGGACCGCAAACCGCGACCATCGCCATCAGCAGCAACGATCCTGGCTCGCCGACGACCGTCCTGACGGCGACCGGTAGCGAAGGAAACGGAACCATCAATGTAACCGGCAGCGGCAGCTTCGGTACTGCGAGCTGCTCCGGGACAACCCCAACTCAAACTCTGAAGATCAACAACGTTGGTACCTGTAATCTGAATGTGTCGTCGGCAGTGATCTCCTGCGCGGACTTCACCCTGGTGAACCCCTCTGAGTTCCCCGCCGCGATCAGTCCGGATTCTGCACTCGACGTAGGGGTCAACTTCACCCCGACCTCGGGAGGACCAAAGGCGTGCACTCTCACGATCACGACTGACGACCCGATCAATCCAGTTGTCATTATTCCTCTCACAGGAAATACGGCGCTGGGTTCAGTGTCGTTGACGTTCCCGACCGGCATCACGTTCCCGCCGACTCTCATTCAGGCGAGTGCGGCGTGTTCTTCAACCCTGGGGGTCCCAATCGCCAATTCGGGCACGTGCCCGGTGCAGATCAACAGCATTAGCCTGACTCAATCGAGTGTCTCGCCTCCGGGCCTGGATTATTCGCTGACAGGAGTTCCGACCTTGCCGTTATCGGTCCCGGCCGGCGGCCAGCTAGGATCGGGAGACCTCGACCTGGTCTTCGCGCCATTCGCCATCGCGCAATTCAGCACGGGCACGGTGGATGTAACCTACGTCAACGATCCGATTACGGGCGCTACCACCACGACTTCGGTGCCGTTCTGCGGCGAGGGAGTGAGGCGCGGCCTGCGAGTGCTGGTGACTGAGGGCGGAGTCCCGGTAACGGGGACCGTGAAGAGAATCGAGCTGCAGGAAGCGTTCGCTCCGGCTCAGCAATTCGGAATCTTTACAATCAGGACTATCAAGAACGCGACGTTGCAGACCGTGACCGGAACGGCGCCGTGCCCGACGTTCTCGTACCACGGGGATTTTGGCGATCTCGGCAACCCGTACCAGCTCAAGGACGGTACCTATCGGATCAAGGTCGAGCTGAAAGTCGGCGGCAAACTGAAGACCAAGGTCGTGCGCGTCGTCATGGACGAGTGCACCTTCACGCCAGCCGTCGTAGTGGCGTTCTGATCGTGTAGAAGATCGGGCGGCCGCGAGTATCACCTCGCGGCCGCCCTCATCTCGTCAGCCGTACTCCAGATGCTCAAGCGAGCAGCGCGGCGAATGCGCGCGCGGAGACAATCCGGGTGCCTTTGTGGTGTTTGAGCGCGAGCAACCCGCTTTTGTCGCCTGTCACCAGGTAATCGGCCCTTCCTGCTTCAGACAGCGACAGCAGGAAATCGTCGCTGGGATCGCGCGATCGCCGGACACGCGGCAACTCGTCCACGCATTCGGCCAGCTTTTTCAGTTCATTCACCAGGCTGCCGGCCTTGTACGGTTTGATACGCTCGGCGATCGCGGGTTTGCGCAGCGTGGCACGCAATTCGTCGAGATGCTCGGCGCACGTCAGCACGGTGAAGTGCCCCTCCTGCCAGCCGCGATAGATTGCGGCCGGGTTGCCGGTTTGAATGATAAGGGCGGAAATCAGAATGTTAGTATCGAGCACCACGCGCATCAGGCTTTGCCGGCTCTACCTTTGCGATGGCGTTCGGCTCGGACCTCGCTCACGGTCTCGTCGATAATACGCTGGAGCTCGTCCGGGTCGGTGTTAGCGTTGCGCTCGCGGATGTCCTGCACCGTGCGATGGAGCACGTGCCAGCGGACGGCCTCCTCGATGAATTTCGAGAGGTCGCCTTTTTTTGCTCCGCGAGCACCTAGAAAGGTGCGCAGAGTGAGATCGGTATCTTTCGAGACCTTAATATTCCAGCGAACTATTTCTTCCACAAGACACCTATATGTTTAGGTAGATAAGTGTTTTACCCATCAGTAGCACTGACCATGGTAAAAATGAAGTAGGCACGCCATCGGAACGAGATAGCGGTTCGGCTGATCCGCTTTGATCCCGACTCATAACCTCAGCCTACTATCTCGCGCTCGAGATTCCCGGTGATGTAGAATTCCAAAGATCGAAGGTGGCGCAATTTGAAGACTGGCATTATCGGCGCGCGCGGCGCCGGAAAATCAACTGTATTTCACGCATTGACTGGACTCGCTCCGATTCCGGGGACCGCCGAGGGCCGCAATCGCGCGCGTCCGGGACAGATCAAGGTCGCAGATCCGCGTCTCGATCTTCTCGAAGAGGCGTACGGATCGAAAAAGAAACTTCCGGTCGAGCTCACTATCCTCGACTTCGCGCCGAATCCAAAAGAGCAGAAAGAGGGCGCTGCGCTCGACCCGAGTCTGCTGCCGCTGGTGCGTGACATGGACGCTCTGCTGATCGTGATTCCGCAGTTCGGCGGGATGGAAAAAGATCTGGTCGCGACCCTCGAGAGTATCGAGGGCGAGTTGGTGTTCGCCGACTTCGATCAGGCCGAGCGTCGGCTCGAGCGGCTCAAGAAAGAGAAGGGCAGCGACTTCGAGCGCGCTGCGCTCGAAAAAGTGATCGCATGGCTCGGCGACGGCAAAGTGCTGCGATTGCTCGAACTGACCGCACAGGAGACCCAGGCGTTTTCGAGCTTTGGATTTCTCTCGCGCAAGCCAGCGCTGGTGACTGTCAACTGCGAGATGGAACGCGCATCGGCTGACGTCACCGAGGCTGAGCATGCCGCCGTACGCGCTCACGGACTCGAAGTCTTCAGGCTCGCGGCTGCCTTCGAGTCAGAGTTGTGGGAGCTCGATGAAGCCGGCCAGAAAGAGATGCTCAAGGATGCGGGGCTCGACGCGCCCGCGCGCGATCGTTTGATCGGCGCGCTTTATAACCATCTCGGGCTGATCACCTTTTACACCGCCGGCGAGCCCGAGGCGCATGCCTGGTCGCTTCGCCGCGGAGAGTCAGCGCTTGCGGCAGCCGGCGTGATCCACACCGATATCGCGCGCGGTTTCATCCGCGCTGAAGTCGTCAGCTACGAGGATTTTGCGATCCACAAGTCCGACGCGAAGGTCAAAGAGGCCGGGAAGCTCCGGCTCGAAGGCCGCGATTACGTGATGCGCGACGGTGACATGATCCACATTCGCTTCAAGGTCTGAGGAGCAAGAGATGAAGCAGGTCCCGACCGGAACAGAACTCGCCCGCCCATTCATGCCCGCAAAAGATTTCGATCTCTCCAAGCGCTTCTATGAGACGCTGGGCTTCGAGAAACTTCTGGACGGAGAAGTGGCGATCTTCAAGGCCGGTTCCAGCGGTTTCATACTTCAACGCCACTATCAAAAAGACTGGGCTGAGAACTTTATGATGCAGCTCATGGTCGACGATCTTGATGCCTGGTGGGCGCACATTGAGGGGCTCGATCTGCCTGGCAAATTCAATGTTCAACCGCCGCGCGCACCGGCCATGCAGTCATGGGGCCTTCGGATCGCTTACGTCTTTGATCCATCCGGAGTGTTGTGGCACATCGGCGAACGGCGCGACGGCGCAATACAAGACTGACGCACAAATAGCTACGCGGTGATGCGCCGGAAGAAACGCAGCGCGTTGTCGGCCAGGATTGCGCGCTTCTCATCAGCGGACAGGCGCGGATTGTTCACTACGATCTCCGCAGCGTCGGGAAACTCGGCGTCGAAATGCGGATAGTCCGACGCCCACATCAACCGCGGCACTCCGATCAGACGCATCGCCTCGGGCAACATCGCCTCGTCCGGGTCGAATGTGAAGAAGCATCGCTCCCCGCGCATGTGCTCCGACGGCTTGCGCTTCAAATGTGGCGTGTGACGCGCGAAGTGCTCGTAGTGCCCGTCCATTCGCTCGGCCCACCACGGCACCCATGAAATTCCGCCTTCGAAAAATCCCAGCCTGAGCGTCGGATAGCGCTCGAACAATCCTCCTCCAACCGCCGCCGCCATCACGCGCATCTGATGCCACACGTGACCGGTCAGATGCATCATGAACATGTTGTTGCCGACGTCCTCGCGGCCCGGTGCGAACGGCGGACGGTCGGTGCCGCCGTGAAAACAAATCGGCAGGTCGGCATCCTGCGCGCTTCGATAGAGCGGATCGAAATACGGATGATCGGGAAGCATCCCGTCGAGATTGCCGAAGGTCATGATGCCGACGGCCCACGGCTCGCGCGCAAGATACGCGACCTCTGCGGCGCACCGCTCCATCTCGCGCTGCGGAACGATCCCGACCGCTTTGATTCGCAACGGGAACGCGCCGCAATACTCGCCGACCCATCGGTTGTAGGCGCGCACGAGCGCGGCCTCCATCGTGGGATCGGTCGCGGCGCATACTGAGGTCGCGACGGTCGCGAAGCATACCGCTACGTCGATCCCTTCCTTGTCCATATCGCGGATGCGCTCGGCTGGATCGTAGCCGCCCGCGGGCGAAGCCATCGGATGGTTGCGGCCAGAAGGCAGTTTGCCCAGGCCGGGAATTTCGTTCGCCTCGCCGAGCGGACGTTCCGCCGATCGCCACTTCGGATGCAGCGCCGGAACGATCCCGAGATTGCCGGTACCGATGCGCGAAAGCAGGGCGTCCGCCGCCGGTCTGAATTTCGGATCGATGTGCGTCGAGTAGAGCGACGCCGGTTCGGTAACGTGACCGTCCGCGTCGATGATTTTGAATCCTGAGAATGCCATAGCTGAATGCGCCGATTGTGGTGGAGAGGAACCGACGCTGTCAACGCAGGACTCAGACGCCTGCGCGGCGGGCGGCAGGGGTGACCCCTGCACCCAGTATTAAGAAAGGAAATCGCAAAATCGCGAGGACGCGCTTTTGCTCTCAGGTTCCTGGGAGACGCGATACCGGCAGCCCTAGGGGGGTTTGAGTGAAAAAGTGCCGGCGCAGAGCGACTCGTTGGACCTGCGAGGCGCATCCGCGCCGGCGTCGGACACGGGACCTTTTTTAACGATCGCGCGAAAGTCCCTGAACCCAAGCGCGATACGCCGCAGAATATATGCCGCTGCGCGCCATTTGTAAACGCTCGTCGATCAAGGCTGTGCACAGGCTGAAAAACGCAGGCGCGGAGCGCGACGACAATTGGCCGCCTCGCTCCGCGCCTGTTTCAGCAATCAATCAGGCTGGTTATGCGGACGCGCTTACGGAGCCGCCGCCACCATCGACTTAACCGTGCAGAAATCCTTGTCGATGGCCCCCATGTTGATGTACCAGCATTCGCGCTCAGGCGTGTGCTGCCCCGGCAGATAACACATCGTCGCGAAATTTCCTTGGGTATCGATTGAAGCAGCACCCACTACAAACTCCCGCTTGAACGGGTAGATCGCAACTCGCGCATCCGGCACCGGGCGGTCGCGAAAAGCCAGCCAGTAGATGTGCGTGCGCCACAAGCGGCCCTTTTGATCGTAGGTGTCGACGTACGGCTCGAAACACAATTCGGTGTCGATATAGACGTCGGTCGATTTATCGAGTGCGCCGCTTGCGTCGCTCAAATCGCGCCGCGGAGTCGCCTCGACGATGTACAGATGGCGCATCTCCCAAGCCTCGGGACACGCGGTCGCGCCGCCGTCGTAGGGGCAGGTATTTTCAGGCGAATGCTCCGCGTGCACACTCGCGAGCATCTCCCTCTCGCCCAGGAACCGGTAGTTGTACTGCTCGGTCTTGGGGTTGAAGCCCGCATAGTGATCAGGATCGTAACTCTGAGCACCGGTCGCGGTTGATAGGATCGCCTCACTCAGGCGGCGCACGCGGCGGGTGCCGGGCGTCCAATCCCAGCTGTCATCGCCGCGGTTCGGATCCGAGTAGCGATAGCGGATCAATCCCGTCCCGCGCGCCTCTTGCGGTGCAAGCACGGGATACAGAGCAAACGCCCATAAACGCCCGGACTGCTTGAAGTCCGGATCGATCGGCATCGGCTCGACTTCGGTCCGCCCGACGATGTTGTATCCGGCGTAGTGACCGATCTCGATGTCGTCGATAATTTTCTGATCCTGGCCCGGACGAACATACTCGCTCTGGCAATCGTAGAAGCGCAGATCGTAGTCGTCAGTACTGATCGGACGGAACACGTTGTTCCACATGATCTTGGTCGCGACGTACGGGTCGTTCGGATCGATCAGCGGAAAAGCCTGGCCCGCGATATACCCGACCATGCTGCGATGATCGTTGGTCAGCCGGACCTGCTGCGAATACTTTTCCGTCGCTTCCCTGTACGGCGGCGGCCAATCGATTCGCTCGGGCGCGGTAATTTCCATTCGCATCCCGTGAGTGACCGCGTAATACACTCCGGGCGAAACCAGTTCTCTGACCTCTGCCGCGTTGCTGGGAGCGATAGTGTCGCCGGGCTTCACCGTCGCACTGGCCGAAGCCGCAACCAGACATAACCCAATCGCCAGCGTCCCCACGCTTAGCATTGTCTTCCCCAAAACATGCCTGACCATCAGGTAGCACCTCCCTCCGTGATTAGGCTCAATTCTTGGTCGCGAAATTTCACCGAGTCAAGTATGTACCGCCTAATATCATCAAAATGTTCATTAATTCTACTTATTGACCGACGGCCGGCCAAAAAAGAGCGGGGCGATGCAGCCGTTCGCCGCATCGCCCCGCAGGTCGTTGCCGGGACCTAAGTCCCTGATTTATATGGCTAAATAGCTTACGGAGCCGCCTTCACCATCGATTGGGTGGTGAAGAAATCCTTGTCCACCGCGCCCATGTTGATGTACCAGCATTCGCGCTCCGGCGTATTCTGCCCCGGCAGATAGCACATTGTCGCAAAACCCGACTGCACGTCATAGCGGGCCGAGCCCACGATGAACTCGCGCTTGAAGGGATAAATTGCCACCTTCGCATCCGGCACCGGACGATCGCGATACGCGGCCCAGAAGATATTGGTGCGCCACAGCGCTCCCTTCTGATCGTATCCGTCCACGTACGGCTCGAACCATACTTCCGAATCCATGTACACGACGGTGTCCTTGTCGAGCACGTTGCCCGCCTGGCCAATGTCGCGATTCGGAGTCGCCTCGACGATATACATGTGGCGCATCTCCCAATCTTCAGGGCATGCCGACGCGCCGCCGTCAGTCGAGCAGGTCACTTCGGGCGAATGCCGCGCATGAACCACCGCGAGCATCTCTTTCTCGCCCAGGAACTTGTAGTTGTACTCTTCTGTCTTGGGATTGAATCCCGAATAGTGATCCGGATCGAAGCTCTGCGCTCCGGTCGCCGTGCTGTTGAGCGACTCGTTCAGGCGTCGCACGCGGCGGCTGCCCGGATTCCACGACCAGGTGTCGTCGCCCTGCTTTGGCGCTGCATAGCGATAACGAATCAGGCCCTGTCCGCGCGCTTCCTGCGGCGCGAGCAAAGGATAAAGGCCGAACAGCCACAGGCGCCCGGTCTTCTTGAAGTCGGGATCTACCGGCATCGGCTCAACTTCAGTGCGGCCCACCAGATCGTAGCCCGCGTAATGGCCGACCTGGATGTCGTTGATGATCTTCTGCTCATGACCCGGATTGACGTACTCGATCTGGCAATCGAAAAAGCGCAGGTCGTAGTCGTCGGTGCTGATCGGGCGGAACACGTTGTTCCACATGATCTTGTTTCCGACTTGCGGATCGTTGGTGTCGATCAGCGGGAAGGGCTGACCCGCGACGTAACCGATAAGCGATCGGTGGTCGTCAGTCAGGCGCACCTGCGATGAATACTTCTCGGTCGCGTCCTTGTACGGCGGCGGCCAATCGATTCGCTCGGAGGGCACAATGTTCATCTGCATTCCGTGCGTCACCATGTAGTAGACGCCCGGCGACACCAGGTCCTTGACCTGCGCCGCGTTCTGCGGAGTGATTACATCTCCGGGCTTTACTCCGGCCCGGGCGGTGACGGCGAACAGTCCGATGCTCATCACGAGCGCGCCGACACCCGCGACTTTCCATACGATGCGGGTACCACGAGAAACCATTTATGGGGAAACCTCCTGGGCGACTGCGAAAGGCAGGCCTGACAGAATTAGAACAACCACGTCATCATATCTGTTCCCGGGATACAATGATAAAAGATTACTTCGTCTTCACGATTAGTCAGTCAACATTAACTGAGCTAATGTAAAAACTCTTCGCGGTTAATGGCTAAGCATTTGATTTTACTCCCGAAACGAACCAGGGACGGCCCGGTGCGAAACCAGCCGAACTAAGCTATTCGTAGCGCAGCGCGTCGATCGGATGGAGCAAACTTGCCTTGCGCGCCGGGTAATATCCAAAGAACACTCCGACCGCCGCCGAGAAGATAAAACCGCCCGCGACTGCCACCGGCGAGACCAGCGTCGGCCATTCCGCCAGCGCTGAAATCAGCTTCGATATCAGAATCCCCAGCACTATCCCCGCGAGCCCGCCCATCGCCGACAGCAGCATCGCCTCGACCAGGAACTGCAGCATGATATGAATCCGTCGCGCGCCGATCGCCATCCGGATTCCTATCTCGCGCGTCCGCTCGGTCACCGACACCAGCATGATGTTCATGATTCCGATTCCGCCGACCAGCAGCGAGATCGACGCGACTGCCAACAGCAGCATCGTCATCACCTGCGTGGCGCTCTCGGAGGCTGCCGCGATCTCGCTCAAGTTGCGCACGGTGAAGTCGTCGTCCTGCTTTGCCTGGATATGATGCCGCTCGTGCAGCGTGTGCGTGATCTGCGCGATCGCGCTGTCTACTTCGTCCGAGCTGCTTGCCTTGACGAACATCGTGTTAACCACGCCGGTGATTTTTGCCGCGCGCGCCGTATGCGTTGGTCGCCTCGGTCGTCGAGCTGTAAACCGAGTTGGTAGTCGGCACCGACTGGTACACGCAGGTGGCGCAGTTGGAGGTGGTCGCGGTTGAGACCGCCGCGGGCGCCGGGGTCGATTGCGGCGCAGACACGCCCAGCACTTTGCGCTCGGCGGTGTTGAACGGCACGATGACGACGTCGTCCTGGTCCTGCCCGTAACTCGTTTGTCCCTTCACCGCGAGAACCCCGATCACTTTCATCGGAAAATTCTTCACCCGGATTGTCGCGCCGACCGGATTCTGTCCTTCGCCGAAGAGATTGTTCACGACGGTTTGACCGAGCAGGCACACCGCCGCGCCCGCCTTCTCTTCGGAGTCGGTGAAGATGCGCCCGATCGACGGCTGCCAGTCGCGGATCGCAAAGTAGTTCGAGGTCGTGCCCTGGATATTGGTGCTCCAGTTGTGATTGCCGGTGACCACCTGCGCCAGCTGCCGGTCCATGTACGTCACCAGCGCGACCGGCCCTCCTTGACGGGCGAGCGCCTCCGCATCGCCCACAGTGAGGGTCGAGGTGCTACCCGAACCCGCACGCACGCCATTGGCGGTGGTCGCGCCCGGCAGGACCACCAGCAGGTTGGTGCCGAGGCTGTTGATTTGCGCCTCGACCGACGACTTCGCGCCGTCGCCCACCGCGACCATCGTGATCACCGCCGCGACGCCGATAAAAATACCGAGCATCGTCAGCGCCGCGCGCAGTTTGTTGCGCTTGATAGCGCGTCCCGCCGCGACCACAGCCATGCTCGCGAAGTCCACACCTCGTCGACGATCGACAATGCCGGCTGCTTCGGCGTGGCCGTCGCCGCCGCGATCGCATCAGCCGCCTTGACGGCAGCTTCTTCGCGCTCGGCCGCGCCCTCTTTGCGCGTGTCGGAAATAATCACGCCGTCGCGAAAGGTCACAGTGCGATCGGCATACGCCGCGACATCGGGATCGTGCGTCACCACGATAATCGTGATTCCCTGCTGCCGATTGAGATTGGTGAGCACGTCCATTATCTCGGCCGAGTTGGTCGAATCGAGATTTCCGGTGGGCTCGTCGGCGAGCAGTATCGACGGGCGATTCACCAGCGCGCGCGCGATTGCGACCCGCTGCTGTTGGCCGCCCGAGAGTTGATTCGGATGGTTCTGCTCGCGACCCGCCAGCCCGACCAGTTTCACCAGCTCGGCCGCGCGAGTCTCGCCGTCGGCGGTCCACGCCGAGTAGAACAGCGGCAGTTCGACGTTCTCGAGCGCCGAGGTTCGCGACAGCAGATTGAAGTTCTGAAAAACGAATCCGATTCGCCGGCTGCGGATAGTCGCCAGCTCCGACTCGCTCAGTTGCGCGACATCCTCGCCCTCGAGGATGTAACGGCCGCTGGTCGGCCGGTCCAGGCATCCGAGCATATTCATCAGCGTCGATTTGCCCGACCCCGACGCTCCCATCACGGCGACGAACTCGCCGCGCTCGATCGTCAGATTGACCCCGCGCAGGGCATGAACCTCGATATCGCCCAGCACGTAGGTCTTGGTCATCCCGACGATTTGGATAACAGTCTTCATTCCCGATGAGCTCGCGGCTGCTAGTGCGGCAGGTGCGGCATCCCGCCGCCACCCATCCCGCCGCCATGCGATCCGCCCGACGGATGAGTCGTCGCGCTACGAATTTCGTCGGTCACTACGCGGTCGCCCGCCTGCACGTCACCATCGGCGACCTCAACCCAGGTTCCGTCGCTCAACCCGGTGGTGATAGTGACCGGTGTCACCTTGCGATTTTCCAGCACCCAGACTCGAGTCTGGCGGCCGGGCGCGCCGTCCAGCGCGGCAGAATCCGCCGGCGGCTGTCCCGGCGGCGCGAAGCGCAGCGCATCGATCGGCACGCGCACCACCTTGCCCTTGGAAGCGGTCACCACGTTCACATTCGCGGTCATCCCGGGCTTCAGCAGCAGCTCGGGATTTTCAACGCTTACCACCACGTCGTAGGTCACGACGTTTTGCACCGTGATCGGCGCCTGCCGAACCTGCGCGACTACGCCCTCGAAATCGCGATCAGGAAATGCGTCGACGCGGAAGGTCGCCTTCTGTCCTTGTTTGACGTAGCCGATATCAGACTCGCTGACGTTGGAGTCGACCTGCATCTTGGTCAGGTCCTTCGCGATCAGAAAAAGCGTCGGTGTCTGAAAGCTCGCCGCCACCGTCTGACCCACGTCGACGTTGCGCGAGACCACGGTGCCATCGACCGGCGCCACGATATTGGTGTAGTTCAGATTTACTTCGGCCGCGGCGACGTTGGCCGTCTGCTGCTGGATATTGGCCCGGTCCAGCTTGACCTGCGCGACGTCCATCTGCCACGCGCTGTAGGCAGAATCGACAGTGTCCTTCGACACGGCGTCGGCCTTGTACAGTGCCAGGTCGCGCTCGTAGGTGACCTTCTTGTAATCGAGGTCAGCCTGGTCCTTGCCCAGTTGCGCCTTCGAATTCGCCAGCGTCGCATGCGCGATATCGACCGTCACCTGGTAGGTGCTGCGGGTCGATTTTCGCGATCAGCTGCCCCTTCTTCACCGGCGCGTTGTAGTCCTTGTAAATCGCAATGATCGGACCCGACACGTAGGTGCCGAGCTGGACCGTGATGACCGGATTCACGGTTCCGGTGGCAGTAACCGACCGCACGATCGGCCCCTCGGTGACTTTGGCGGAGACAATTCTGACGCCCGACGAATTCCCGCCGTAAGAAGTACCAGCCCACCAACGATCGACCATCGCGACGATCGCGAGCATCCAAGCGCTATTCTTCGACAATTTCATCGGTACTCAATTATTGTCCGGTCAAACGGCTGTTTCCAGTAACTATCACCTGTTAGACGTTGCGCTGGGGCGCAGGTTTCGTCGGAAAAGAGCCAACCTTTGAAGTCCGTTCTGCGGTTCGTATTTTGTGACATCCTGAGCGAAGTCTGCGCGGCGAAGGATCTCGCGCGTAGCGCGTCTCAGCAGGCGCCGGACGTCGGAACGTCCGTCGAGATTCTTCCCCTTCGGCTTCGCTCAGGGCTTCGGCTCAATCACAGCAGCTTTCACTCAGAATGACACGAGGCTTAAATAGCGCAAGGTGAACTGTCATGCACGAAACACAACCACCGCCGTTAGCTGGAATCAAAATTGTCGATCTCACCCGCTACCTCGCCGGTCCGTTCTGCACCCAAATCCTCGGCGACTACGGCGCCGAAATCCTCAAGATTGAACCGGTCGAAAACCCGCGCGGCGAGCTCGGCGACAGCGGCGACCCCAAGCATCACGACAGCTACTTCTTCCTCTCCACCAATCGATCGAAGAAAAGTATACGGCTTGCGATTAAGAAACCCGAGGGCCGCGAAATCCTGATGCGCCTGATCGACGCCGCCGACGTCGTCGTCGACAACTTCCGCCCCGGCGTCATGCAAGCGATCGGCCTCGACTATGAAACCCTGCCCAACGCAACCCGCGCATCATCACGTGCTCGATCTCGGGCTTCGGCTCGACCGGGCCGTTGCGAGATTTTCCCGGCTTCGATCAAATCGCGCAGGGGATGTCGGGTCTGATGAGCGTGACGGGCACCGTCGAGAGCGGGCCGACGCGAGTCGGCATCGCGATCTGCGATTTGCTCGGCGGAATCTTCTCAGCGCAGGGAATTCTGCTCGCGCTCGAAGCGCGCCATCGCGACGGCCGCGGCCAGCGCGTCGAGACGTCGCTGCTCGAGTCGATCGTCAGCATCCTGACCTGGTCGGCGGGAATTTATTTCGAAACCGGCAAGACGCCAGCGCCCGCCGGCAACAATCATCCGCTGTCGTCGCCGCACGGCGTCTTCAAAGCGTCAGATCGCCCGTTCAACATCGCATGCGGCAACGAGGCGATGTGGAAAAAGTTCGTCAAGGTGATTGGCCGCCCCGAACTAGCCGACGACGAGAGATTCAAAAGCAGCGGCCGCCGCATAAAAAATCGCGCCGCGCTCACCGAAGAAATAAATCGCGCGCTCGCATCGCATCCGGCCGAACATTGGATTCAACTCTTGAATCGCGAGGGCATCCCGTCCGGCCCAATCCTGACCATCGAAGAAATGTTCAAGCATCCGCAAACCGCGGCGCGCGAGATGCTACTGAAGCTCCCGCATCCTGAACTCGGCGAATATCTGACGACCGGACTGGCCGCCAAGCTGGAATCGACGCCGGGAAAAATCACGCGCCCACCGCTGGTCGGCGAGCATACAGATGAGGTGCTCGCGGCGCACGGGTATTCGCAGGAGGAGCTGAAGCGTCTGCGCGCGGACGGCGTGATCGCGTGACAGTTTTTAATTTTGGTTTCCCTTCCCGCTCGGGAAGGGGTTAGGGGTTGGGTTGCTAGCTTCATTCGCAATGCCAAGACATGAAGTTTGAAGCGCGCGCGAAAGAATCACAGGCTAAAGCCTGTGCCACTTAAGGAGATCATCCCTCACCTTCGATTCTCTCCCTTCTCCTTCTCAGCGCGAGGGGATTTTCATTGCACTTCGACTCGTCCCTCCTCGAGCCGCCACTCGATGCTGGTGCATCTTCTCGCGAGGGCGTCGTCGTGCGTCACGATCACCATCGCGCCCGGGTACTCGATCAGCGCCTCCTCCAGCCGTTCGATCGCCGGCATGTCGAGATGGTTGGTCGGCTCGTCGAGCACCATCGCCCACACCTGACGTCCGAGCCCATAAGCCATCGCGAGCTTGCGCGCTTCGCCGGGACTCGGCGCCGCGGACTCGAGCAGGCGCTCGGGATCGATTCCCAACGCAGCGACCAGAGTCAGCACGCGGCCGCGTTCGTCGGCGTTGAGATCGCGCACCGCGTCGAGCATCGCGATACCGTCGCGCGCGGTAAGTTCCTGCGGCAGATAGAGGATGCGCTCCGACGCGACATGCGCCCCGCGAATCATCGCGGCGAGCAGGGTGGTCTTGCCGATTCCGTTTGGGCCGGCGACGCGAATCTTCGCGTCGCGCAGCACCGCGAGATGGACGTCTTCGAGAATTTGCGTATCGCCGGCGTATATCGCGTCCTCGTCGAGCGTGAAAACCTTCGCGACCGGCGCGGGCACGTAGTCGACGAAAATCGAGCGTCCCTTGTCTTTACGAAACTTGTACTCGCCAAGTTTATCCGAGACCCGGTCGACGCTCGCGCGCAGCACCGCCGCGTCGCGCGAGATTCTCTCGGACGCCATCCGGGCCTTGCCCTTCGCTCGCATGCTGGTGGCGTCATGATCGCCGCGGAACTTCATGCGCTTGCGGGTGCCGGCATTCGCCTCCGCTTCCGCCGACATCGCCAGGCGCCGCTTGTCGGCGAGCCGGCGCGCGAGATTCTCGCGCTGATGCTTCAGCCGTTCGTACTCCGCGTAGCGCTCGCGCTCCTCCGCCTCCCACGCGCACTTCGCGTCGGAGTAGCCGCCGCGCCAGATGCGCGCGGCGCCGTCGTGCACGCGCACGGTGTAGCGCGTAATCCGATCGAGCAGCGCGCGATCGTGCGAGACGATTATTCCGACGCCGCGAAAGCGCTCGAGGCCCGCGATCAGCAGCTCGCGCGCTTCGACGTCGAGATGGTCAGTCGGCTCGTCGAGCATCAGCACGGCAGGCTCCGCGCCGAGCGCCGCGCCGACTTGCCATCGCTTGCGCTCGCCGGGCGACAACGTCGGCCATCGCGACAGCGAGACGGCGTCGAGGCGCAGTTCGCCATGGATTCGTCGCGCGACGCCGTCGGTCGCACGAGCAAACGCCGCAATCTCGGGCGTCATCGTCTCGACGGTCTGCGCGCACGCGCGAATCACTCCGCGTGGCGGATCGAGATTGACGTGTCCGGCCGTCGGCTCCAGCTCACCCGCGATAAGGCGCAGCAGCGTAGTCTTGCCGGCGCCATTAGGACCGACCACTCCGGTCCATCCGGTCGCGAGCGTGAGCGTGACGTCGTTGAGAGTGGAAACGGAATCGGTATATGAAAAAGAGAGACCTGAAAGTCGCACGAACATAGTAACTGCTCCACAAAAAGCCCGCGCGCTGAAAAAATCGCGCAAGCGGTTGTCCGAAGACACGAACGATGGAGTTACTACTTCCGCACACCTTTAATCTCTCCTGTGTTGGATGTGGTTGAAAATATCCGCGCAGCCGGCGCGAATCAAGCTAAGTCAGGATGCCCAAATGTC
>CAVUUH010000017.1:0-10259 GCA_963744545.1 uncultured delta proteobacterium | reverse complement strand
TGGGATTAATTTCTCCGCCGCCGCACCACGACATCTATTCGATCGAGGATCTCGCGCAACTTATCCACGATCTGAAAAATTCCAACGACCGCGCGCGCATCAGCGTTAAACTTGTCGCGGAGGTCGGCGTCGGCACGATCGCCGCCGGCGTCGCAAAGGCCAAAGCTGACGTCGTGCTGATCAGTGGCTACGACGGCGGCACTGGCGCATCGCCGCTCCAATCGATCAAGCACGCAGGAATTCCCTGGGAGCTCGGGCTCGCCGAGACGCAGCAGACCCTGGTGATGAACGGTCTGCGCGGGCGGATCAACGTCGAAACCGACGGACAGCTCAAGACTGGCCGCGACGTCGCTGTCGCCGCTCTGCTCGGCGCCGAGGAATTCGGTTTCGCGAGCGCGGCGCTCGTCGCCTCGGGATGCATCATGATGCGCGTCTGCCATCTCAACACCTGCCCGGTAGGCATTGCGACGCAAGACCCTGTGCTGCGCGAGAAATTCGCGGGCAAGCCGGAGCACGTCGTAAACTTCATGATGTTCATCGCGGACGAGCTGCGAGAATACATGGCGCAGTTGGGTTTCCGCACTGTCGCCGAAATGGTCGGTCACGTCGAATGTCTGGACGCCAACGAGGCGATCGCGCATTGGAAGGGGCGCAACGTCGATCTCGCGAATATTCTTCGCCGTCCCGACGTCGGCCCCGACGAGCCGCTGCATTGTGTCGAGCTGCAGGATCACGGCCTCGACAAGGCGCTGGACAATCAGATCATCGAGCTCGCAAAGGACGCACTCGAGCATCGCCAGCCGGTGGAAATCCATCTGCCGATTCGCAACGTGAATCGTACCGTCAGCACGATGCTGTCGGCGGAAGTGTCGCGGCGCTTCGGCGCGGAAGGACTGCCGCCGTACACGGTTCAAATTCATTTCAAGGGTTCCGCGGGTCAGAGTTTCGGTGCGTGGCTCGCGCCGGGAGTCGCGCTCTATCTCGAGGGCGACGCGAACGACTACTGCGGCAAGGGACTGTCGGGCGGGTTCATGTCGGTGCGCCCGCCGAAGGAAGCGACCTTCAAGGCCGAGGAGAACATCATCATTGGCAACGTCGCACTTTACGGCGCAACTGGCGGCGAGGCGTTCTTCCGCGGCGTGGCCGGCGAGCGATTCGCCGTGCGCAACAGCGGCGCGCACGCGGTCGTCGAGGGCGTCGGCGATCACGGGTGTGAATACATGACGCGCGGGCTGGTCGTGGTTCTCGGCAAGACCGGACGTAATTTCGCGGCGGGCATGAGCGGCGGCGTTGCGTATGTGCTCGACGAAGACGGCTCGTTCGCGTCGCGCTGCAATCCCGGAATGATAGAGCTGGGCCCCGTCAGCAATCAGGACGAGCTGAAGCAGCTGCACTCGCTAATCGCACGGCACGGGCAATACACCGAGAGCGAGGTCGCGCGAAAGATCCTCGCCAAGTGGGATGACTATACGAAGAAGTTTGTAAAAGTATTGCCGACTGAGTATCGGATGGTGCTCGAGCGGCAGCATCTCAACATGGATTCCGATCTCGCGCGGCTGGCCGCGGTTTAGCCGAGTGAGTAATCGACTGAGTAATCAGATTTGACCTGGAACTGAGAGATTCGATGGGCAAGATCACGGGCTTCATGGAGATCAATCGCGAGACTCCTTCGCGGCGTCCGGTCGGCGAACGCCTGAAGGATTGGCGCGAATTCGACCTCAAGATGCCCGAGGACAAGCTGCGCGCTCAGGGCGCCCGCTGCATGGATTGCGGAATCCCCTTCTGCCACAAGGGTTGTCCGCTCGGCAACATCATTCCCGACTGGAACGATCTCATTTATCGGGGCAGGTGGCGCGAGGCGATCGACCGGCTGCACGCGACCAACAACTTTCCCGAGTTCACCGGCAGAATTTGTCCAGCGCCGTGCGAAGAAGCCTGCGTACTCAACATCAACAACGATCCCGTCACGATCAAACTGATCGAGAAGAACATCATCGATCACGCCTGGGCGGAAAAATGGATTGCGCCGCTGCCGCCCGCGCGCAAATCGGGAAAGCGCGTCGCGGTCGTGGGATCTGGACCGGCCGGGCTCGCGTGCGCGCAGCAACTCACGCGCGCTGGACATTCGGTGACGCTCTATGAGCGCTCGGATCGCGTGGGCGGTTGCTCACTTACGGTATCCCGGACTTCAAGCTGGAAAAGTGGATCGTCAACCGGCGCATCGAGCAGATGAGGGCAGAGGGCCTCGAGATTGTCACGAACTGCCGCGTCGGTATCGATATCCATGCGGACGAGATGCGCTCGAAGTACGACGCGATCGTGCTCACGATGGGTGCGACCAAGCCGCGCGACCTGCCGATTCCCGGACGCGACCTCAAGGGGATCCATTTCGCGATGGATTTCCTGCCCCAACAGAACAAGCGCAACTTCGGCGACGCTCTCGATCCCTCAACTGAGATCACCGCGAACGGAAAGCGCGTGGTGATTCTCGGCGGCGGCGACACGGGTTCCGACTGCCTCGGCACGTCGAATCGCCAGGGCGCGATCGTCGTGCATCAGTTCGAGCTGCTCCCGATGCCGCCGGAAAAACGCACTGCGGAAATGCCGTGGCCGGACTGGCCGATGATCATGCGCACTTCAAGCTCGCATGAAGAAGGGGTGCAGCGCGACTGGAGCGTGAACACGAGCAAGTTCTCCGGCGAGGACGGCGCGGTGAAAAAACTGCACGGCGTGCGGCTCAACTGGAAGCATGACAACGGGCGCATGGTGATGGAACAAATTCCGGGCACGGATTTCGAGATCGAGTGCGACCTCGTGCTGCTCGCGCTCGGCTTCCTGGGCCCCGAGCCCGACGGAATAATCTCGGAGCTCGGCCTCAAGCTCGACCCTCGCAGCAACGTGCAGTGTGAGAACTACATGTCGAGCGTGCCGGGAGTTTTCGCGGCAGGCGACACGCGTCGCGGACAATCGCTGGTAGTGTGGGCGATTTGGGAAGGACGCGAGGCTGCCCGCGCGGTCGACGCCTACTTGATGGGAGAGACATTCCTGCCGTCGAGCCCTGAGCTCTGATGATTCGCCTGTACGACTACCTGCCGTCGGGCAACGGCTACAAGGTTCGCTTGCTTTTGACGCAGCTTGGGATTCCGTTCGAGCGGATCGAACTAAACATCACGAAAGGCGAGACTCGCACGCCGGAGTTTCTCCGAAAATTTCCGAACGGCCGAATTCCTGCCATCGAGTTGGACGACGGCAAACTGTTGTTCGAGTCGAACGCGCTCATCTTGTACTTCGCCGAAGGAACGCCGTTTCTCCTGGCCGATCGATTCCAGCGCGCGCAAGTTTTTCAATGGCTCTTTTTCGAGCAGTACAGTCACGAACCATACATCGCGAGCGTTCGATACTTGATGATGCATCCCGCCGTGCAGGATCCTCGCCGCACTATTGTGGATACAATGATGCGTCCGCGCGGATATGACGCGCTCGGCGTGATGGAAGGACATCTCAAGTCGCGCGAATGGCTCGTCGGTGAGCGCTACTCAGTCGCGGACATCGCGCTCTATGCCTACACGCATGTGGCCGATGAAGGCGGATTCGATCTCGCAGGCTATCCGGCAATTCGCGCGTGGCTTGAGCGTGTGAAATCGCAGCCCCGCTACATTCCCATCACCCAAAGTTGAATTTCAGCGGCGAAGGCCCATACCGTCGAGCTTGCGAATCACCCATTCGATTCGGTCCTCGCCCCAGAACGGTTCACCGTCCACGATGAAGGTCGGCACGCCGAACACTTTGTCGTGATCGGCCTCGTCGAAGCATGCATTCAGGTCGGCGCGCGCGTCGGTGTCGGCGTAGCTAAGAAATTCGGCGGGATCGAGACCGACTTCGGCGACGATCGCTGAAATCGCATCGCGACTTTCGACATCGAGTTCCTGTTTCCAGAATCGTTCGAACACGCGATCTGAATACGCTCGGAACTGTTCATTCTTCGCGGCATACAGGCCGCCATAAAATGCGAGGCGCGCGCTGAAAATCCTTTTCGGCGGATAGATGACGAGTCCGCGTTCCTTCGCGATTCGGCGAGCATCGATATACAGGTATCGAACTTTGCGCCGATCGGCGTCCTCGCGATCGAGTGGGCCGTATACTTTTCGAATGTTCACCCCGTAAGGAATGAAGCGCACGCGCACGCTGTGAGAATCCTCGAGGTCGCAGGCTGGTTGCATCGCAAGGTAAGAGTACGGACTCGTGTAGGCGAAGTAAAACTTGATTTCGTGAAGCTTCACAGAGACGCCATCGCGAGGAAGTCCGCCAGGTGGACGACCTTGATTTTTGAGTCGCGACGGCGCAGTTCGGCGGCGATCTGAAACTCGCATCCGGGGTTAGCCAGCACGACGTATTCGGCGCCGGTCGCGACTATGTTATCGGCTTTGCGGCGCGCGAGGTCCCGCGCCATTGTGGGCTCGGTCAGATTGTAAGAACCGGCTGAGCCACAGCAGAGATCGGACTCAGTCATCTCGATGATCGTTACGCCCGGAACCGAAGCGAGCAATTTGCGCGGAGCTTCGCGCACGCCGAGTCCGTGCGCGAGGTGACAAGCGTCGTGATACGTGATGCGGCAGTGAAATTCTGGCTTCGGTTTGGCGGGCGCGTCGAGCAGCAAGGAACTCAGGTCGCGAACTTTCGAGGAAACCGCGCGAGCATCTTCGGCGAATTCCGGTTCGTCTTTGAGCAAGTCACCGTATTCGGCAATCGCCACCGAGCATCCCGACGCGGCCGAAACGATAGCGTCGGCGCCCGAGTTCTTAAGCGCGCGAACGTTGGCGCGGGCAAAATCTAGGGCACGCGCCGAGTTGCCTGAATGCAGATCGAGTGCTCCGCAGCATGAGTTCGGCGTGAGTTGGACGACGCGATAGCCGGCGGCGGCGAGCAGACGCTCACTGTTTATGTTTTCCGAATCAGCGAGCACTTGTGCGACGCATCCGTGATGAACAACGACAGTTGGTGCGTCAGCGCGCGGCGTGAGGGCTGCTGCCTTGGCGAGCGGGCGTGAGTTCGCCTGGAGCGGTGGAAGAAGATCGAGCCAATCGCGAACCACGTGCGGCATGATGGCTCTGAGAGCGGTCCTGAGACCAAGATAATCGACAAGTTTCAGCGGGGCGAGCAGCGCGCGAAGCCGATCCGGGTATGGAAAAATCGCGCTGACGGCGCGACGCTTCAATTGATCGACGAAGCTACGGCGATGATTACGCTCGACGAATGAACGCGCGCCTTCGATCAAGCGGCCGTAATGAACGCCGGAAGGACAGGCGGTCTCGCATCCGCGGCATCCGAGGCACAAATCGAGATGGCGCGCGGCATCATCGTCGAGGTCGATGCGTCCTTCGGCGAGCGACTTCATCAAATAGATTCGGCCACGCGGCGAGTCCATCTCGCATCGTGTTACAACGTAAGTCGGACATGCCTCGGCGCAGAGTCCGCAATGCACGCAGTCGAACAGCAGGTCGTAGTCGCAAACGTCGCGAATCGGATTCGAAAATGTGACGCCGTCGGCCATCAGATTCCTCCGACGAAGCATCCGGGGTTGAAGATCCCGGCCGGATCGAAGGCCACCTTCAATCGCCGCATTAGCGCGAGGGCGCCGTCGTTGGGAGTGTCGAAGAATTCCAGCGACTCACGAATCGCAGGAGCGGCCGCGAGCAGGCGAAGATTCCCGCGCACCGAATGCGCGGCTTCGCGCCATCGCGCAACGGTTTTTGCCGCGGCTTCCGCTGCGAGTTTTTCGACTGGGATAATCTTGGCGACGCCAGAGCCGGCGTGAGCGCGAAATTCAATTTCATTGCCGCAAGCCTCCAGCGCTCGTGCGAGAAACGCGGGTGGAACTGCTATTTGTGCGGACAAGGGAATCGAATAGAAATCCATGTCGCGCAGCTGCTTGTAGCTATTGAGGGCGCTTTCACCGTCAAGAATTTCGGCGCGCGTGCCGAGCAAATCGCGAATCCGTTCGGCCTGGTAGCCTATTTCGAGTGGACTTCCCGAGAACCCGGCCAGAAGTAGAAATTGATTTTTGGAGTTGAAGCGCGATGCGAGAGCAGGACTGAGTATATCGAGATTACTCAGTGGCAATGCATCATTGAGTATTCGGGCGGTGGCGAACGCATCGGACGGGCGCGCATACGGAATCAGCGCGAGACAGTACTCGGGAGGAATCGGACGTACTTTGAACGTCAGCTCAGTCAATATTCCCAGCGTTCCGAAGGAGCCGCCCATCAGTTTCATCAAATCATAACCGGCGACGTTTTTGACCACGCGACCGCCGCCGTGAATGAGTTTGCCACCATGACCGACGAAGCGAACTCCGATGAGCAGATCGCGCGAGGTGCCTTCGGAGAGGCGCAAAGGCCCGGAGTGCGCGGCGGCGATTAACGAACCTAGAGTCGTGACGAGGGTTACATGGATCGACGGGAAGCCGCTGGCGGGCAGGCGCCATCGCGGTGTTTAGTGCGCCGACGGTGATTCCCGGCTCCGCTACAACTGTCATGTCGTGTGGTTTGTGCGCGACGACTCGTGACAGTCGCTTCATCGAGATACCGAGAGCGACTGGTGAGCGGCGAATTCCCGCGAGCGAGCGTGCCGCGCCGATGGGCGCGAGCGCTATACGATCCGCTTCGCACATGCGGACGAGATCGCAAATTTCCTCAACCGAAGCGGGCTCGACGATTGTATTCGCGGCGCGTGCTTCGATAGAGGTTGGCGCACGGACATGATCGGAGCCGACGATCGACTCGAGCCGGTTCGCCATGTTTGAAGATGTGATGGCAGTCACGGCTTCTTAAATCGGTACCTGGCGGCGTGGCGCCGCAACCTCGACGCATGCACCGGGCTGTGGAATCACTTTGCCGGGATTCGATCGCTCGAAAGGATCGAACACGTGGCGCAACTCGGTCATGACGCGAAGATCGTCGGGCGAGAACATCAGCGACATTTCGCCGATCTTCTCGACGCCGATTCCGTGCTCGCCGGTGAGGCTGCCGCCCATCTCGATGCATGCCTTGAGAATTTCGCGGCCCGCGTCGATTGCGCGGCGGACCTGATCGGGTTCACGCTCGTCGTAGAGCACGATCGGATGCAGATTTCCATCACCGGCGTGGAAAACGTTGCCGATGCGCAATTCATAGCGGCGGCTGACGTCGCGATCACCCGCAGAATCCTCGGCAGGCAGGTCCGCGGCACGACGCCATCTTGCGTTGCGTAGTTCGGCGCGAGGCGTCCGACCGCTCCGAAAGCCCGTTTGCGCGCCTTCCACAGCAGCGCGCGTTCCGCTTCGTCGAGCGCGAGCCTTACACTCGTCGCACCAGCCGCATTCACGGTCTTCATGACCTCGTCGGCATACGTGGTGAGCCCTGCCTCGAGACCTTCAAGCTCGATGATGAGCACTGCGCCCGCGTCGAGCGGGAGGCCGACATGGAAGGCCTCTTCGACGGCTTGAATAATGAGCTGATCCATCATTTCGAGAGCGGCCGGCACAATTCCCGACGCAATGATCATCGACACGGCGCGCGTCGCTGTGTCGGCGTCGGCAAAGGTGGCGAGAAGCGTGCGATGATTTTCGGGCTCGCGCATCAGTTTGAGCATTGCGCGCGTGACGATTCCGGTTGTGCCCTCCGCGCCGACTACTGCGCCCACGAGGTCGTAGCCGCATCGCTCTTCGGTCGGATCCACCCAGCTCGACGACTTCGCCGTCGGGCAGAACCAGTTCGAGCCCGAGCACGTGATTTGTGGTCACTCCGTATTTCAAAGTGTGCGGACCGCCGGAATTTTCGGCGATGTTACCGCCGATCGTGCACGCGACCTGCGATGACGGATCAGGCGCGTAGAAATATCCCTTCGACTTGACGGCGTTGGTTACATGCAGATTGACGACGCCGCTCTCAGCCACGACGCGCCGATTGTCGAAATCGATTTCCACGATCCGGTTCATCTTCGACGTGCAGATCATGGCTGGCGCGTTGAGCGGAAGGCATCCGCCGGAAAGTCCCGTGCCCGCACCGCGCGGAACGAAAGCGATGCCGCGCCGATGGAGCGCGGTGAGGACGGCACTCAACTGCGCGGTCGTGCGCGGGAGCAGCAGTATGTCGGGCACGCTTTTTTCGACGGTCCATCCGTCGCACTCGTAAACTTTCAGCTCAGTGGAGCGCGAAACGATTCCGCCGTCGCCAACAATTTCGCGAAGCTCGTCGAAAAGTTTGCGGTCGATGCTACTCATTCGTGATTGCGCCTTCGATTCCCAACCGCACTCTACCACGAGCGGTACTTTTGCGGTTGATCCACGCTGGTCATAATAGCAAGGTTCGATTTGTTTTCAGGAAAGAGATGGCGGGTCGGGATGCCGTTTCCGGCAACTGAAGGAGAAAAGAAAGTGGCAGATTCATTTCCAGAGCTCAGGCCTGCGGCGCGGATTCTGCTCGGTCCGGGGCCGTCGAACGTCAATCCGCGCGTGATGAAAGCGATGGTGTCGCCGGTCGTCGGTCATCTCGATCCCGACTTTCTCAAGGTGATGGAGAATATCAAACGCCTGCTGCGCATCGTATTCCGCACTGAGAATGAAATCACGTTTCCCGTCTCCGGCACCGGATCCGCCGGAATGGAAACTGTGATGGCCAACCTGATCGAGGACGGCGACGAGGTAGTGGTAGGAGTAAACGGCGCTTTCGGAACGCGGATGGCGGAAGTCGCGTCGCGGCAAGGCGCAAAAGTTCATAAGGTCGAGGCGGACTGGGGGACCATTGTCGAGCCGGCGAAAGTCGCGGCGGCTTTGAAAGCGGCGAAGAATCCGAAGCTGGTCGCAGTGGTTCATGCGGAGACTTCAACCGGAGTCCATCAGCCGATAGAAGAAATTGCGGAGCTGGCGCATCAACACGGCGCGATGATCGCGATCGACGCGGTGACGTCGCTCGGGTGCGTGCCGGTCGAGATTGACAAGTGGGGAATCGACGCGTGTTACAGCTGCACGCAGAAGGGAATCGGCGCGCCGCCGGGTCTATCGCCAGTGACATTCAGCGAACGCGCGATGGATCGATTCGCAAGCGTAAAACGAAATGCCGCTCGTGGTACTTCGACGTCGCGTTGATCGAGCAGTACTGGGGCCCGGACCGGCTATACCATCACACTGCACCGATCACGATGAACTACGCGCTGTACGAGGCGCTGCGGATCGTGGTCGAGGAAGGGCTGGAGGCGCGATGGCGGCGGCATCGCATCAACGCGGCTGCGTTCCAGGCCGGCGTGCGCGCGATGGGTTTGCAGCTCGCGGCGCAGGAAGGGCATCGCTTGCCGCAGCTCACGACGATCGCGGTGCCGGCGGGAATCGACGACGTGAAGTGCGGGCGGAGTTGCTGCGCCTGTTCAATATCGAAATCGCGGCCGGGCTTGGGCCCCTGAAGGGCAAGATCTGGCGCGTCGGCCTGATGGGCGAAGGTTCGCGTCGCGAAAACGTGATGCTGGCACTGAACGCGCTGGAAGAAATTCTCGGCTCGATGGGATTCGAGATTGCGCGGGGCAGGGCGCTGACTGCCGCCGACGAGCGTACAGCGCGGAGGGAACAGGAGCGGGAGAGCCGCCTGCGGAAGCATCATGAAGTTGTACGACTTCACGCTCGCGCCGAGTACTCGCCGAGTGAGGATCTCCTCGCGGAGAAGCGGATCGACGTCGAGTTGGTGCAAGTCGATATCATGCGGAACGCGAATCGCACGCCCGAATTCTACAAGAAGAATCCGCTCGGCTCTCTGCCGATTCTCGAGTTCGACGACGGCAGTTGTCTTTCAGAAGCGTCGCGATTTGCCGGTACTTCGAGGAAATCCAGCCCGAGCCACCGCTGTTCGGCGTCGGCGCGCGCAAGAAGGCGATCGTCGAGATGTGGAATCGCAGGATCGAGCTCGAAATCTTTACGCCGGTCGGTCACGTATGGTCGCACCTGAGTAAGGTCTCTGAAGGCCGCGGGCGGCGAATCCTGGAATTCGGCGAGATTCAAAAGCGCGCGGCGATCGAGCGCATCGCGTGGCTGAATTCGGACCTTGAAAATCGCGAATTCATTGCAGGCGACAAGTACTCCATCGCGGACATCACGACGCTATGTATGATCGACTTTGCGCGGACGGTGGACATCCGGATTCAGCCGGAACAGGCGAACCTGACGCGATGGTATAGTGACATTTCTTCGCGGCGAGCGCGAAAGCATAGCCAATTACTATTTTCGCACTGACTAT